>JAPZUE010000001.1 GCA_027533385.1 Rhizobium sp.
CACGCAGCCATGCGAGGCCGGAAAACCCGGCAGATTGCCGGCATGCAGCGCGATCCCGGACCAGGTCAGCCGGTTCATGTTCGGCATCGGCGCATCGTCATAGGTGCTCGACTTGTGGTGCTTGTCCTTCTGCAGGACGACAAAGACCCCGGTCGGGGTCTCGTGGCCGGGCTTGCCGGTCGAACAGGTGGAAACGGCAATGCGGATGCCGTTGCGATAGACATGCACGCGCTGTTCCGGAAGAGAGACTACGACCGCCACCGGTCCCGTGCGCTGCCGCTCCGGATGCCAGGTGAATTCGCCGGGCTTCAGCGCGGCAATTTCCTTCATCACCTCGCCGGCGAATGGCCGGGCCGGGCCTGCCAGAGCGGCAAAAGCTGCCAGACCGGAGATGAAACATCGCCTGCGCTGATCCTTTCCCTTCATGGCCGATCTCGCCTTCACATTCGCGTTTGCTCAGACCATTTCAGGGCTGGTCACAGCTGTCCAATGAGTTTCCTGCTTGTATTTCAAAAATCTCTCATGAAACGTTGTATCGTTCCGCCACCTCAGCCGAAGCGCGCGTGAAGCGCTGCGGATTCCTGGGGCCTGCATCGAGGTGATCAAAGCATGGATTGTCGGCATAACCTGCGCGCGCTGCACACGTTCGAAACGGTATCCCGCCATCTCTCCGTTGCGGCTGCAGCCGCAGAACTCGGCGTCACCCAAAGCGCTGTCAGTCACCAGTTGCGGATACTCACAGAAATCGTGGGCGAGAGGCTGATCCAGAAGAATGGGCGTGGCATTGTTCTGACCGATGCTGGTCGCGATCTCGCACGGCGCCTGCAACCGGCTTTCGCCGAAATCGACCGCTCGCTCGCCGAGGCGATCGGCGGGTCTCGTGATCGCGTGCGGCTTGCCGTCTGCAGCAGCTTTGCCAGCGCGTGGCTCGTGCCGCGGCTAAAGTCCTTTTATGCAACGCATCCCGACATCGACCTGCAGATCATGATGTATGCGCAGGATCCGGAGCTCAGCGATGCCACCGGCGACGCTTTCGTCACGACCTTGCCGAAAGACCGCGGTTATCACGCGCAGCTTCTCTGGCCTGAATTTCTGGTGCCCGTCGTCTCGTCGGCACTCCCCTGTGGCAAGACAGCGCCCAGCTACATCACCACCGAATTGTTGCCTGGTCGGATCGGTTCGGACTGGCAAGCCTATGCGCGACACAGCGGACGTACCGACCTCATTCCGCCCAGCGGTCGTTGGCTCTTTGCATCCCACTACGTCGTCGCGCTCGATATGGTTCGTATGGGCCTTGGTGCGGCACTGCTTCCCGATTTCCTGGTCGAGCCCGACATCAGAGCGGGGTACCTCCGCCTTCTGAAAGAGGCTGCGATGCCGACACACGAGGATTATCATCTCTGCATCAAGCAGAGCCGCCGGTCCGAACCTGCGCTGGAGGCATTGGTGCGATGGTTCCGGCAGGAGTTGGCAAAAGACGACAGGCTGCCGCAGCGGGAACGGCTGCGGCTCGTGCAACCATGAGGCAATTTCACTTTAGACTAATTTAATTCACTGGTTCCTTCTCTTCGAGCGTGCCAGTCTCAAGACATCGACGGGCTGCGGGGCAATCGATCCAGGCTTTGCGAGCGGGAGATGTGCGATGCGTTGGTGGCGGGCGTGCGTGGGTGGAATGGTTGCAGTGATGCTTGGCATCACTGCCAATGTCGGGTCTCAGACGGCCATGGCACAGGATCGAAGCGCCCGGGTCGAGTTCTCACGCGGCCAGAGCTCGACGGTCATCCGTGGCACGGTCCGGGGCTATGAGGGTGTCAGTTACCGTGTGAGTGTTCGTGGAGGACAGCGACTTGCCGTGACGATGAACACCTCGAACGGTAGCAACTACTTCAATATTCTCGGTCCCGGCGGCGGTGAGGCCCTGTTCAACGGGTCGATCTCCGGCGATTTCGCTGACATCATCGTTCCCGACAGCGGTGAATACACCGTCCAGGTCTACCTGATGCGCAATGCTGCGCGGCGTAACGAACAGGCGCGCTTCACGCTCCGCATCGAGGTCACAGGCGGTAGGCCGGTTGTGCCGCCCTCGCCCGATTTTGCCGACGGCCTGTCCGGTGGCCCGGACTTCTTCCAGGTGGCCGGCGTATCGCGTGGCGATGCGCTGAACATCCGCAGCCGACCGAGCGCCCAGAGCCCGATCATCACCCGCGTCGTCAACGGCGAAATCCTGCGCAATGGCGGCTGCCGGATGACTGGGCAGACGCGCTGGTGCAGGGTTTCGCGGCCCGATGGCAGCGATGCCGGATGGGCTGCGGGTCGGTTTCTGATCGAGGCGAGCAACTGATACCAAGTGTCGATGACGAACGAGGGCAGCCTCTAGGTCGCTTAAGCCGAGCCATCAGGCCAAGCTTGCGACCTCGCGTTTCAGGAAAATCAGCCAAGGGGATTACCGTGCGACCGTTCACCTCCAGTCTGCTGCTCTGTCTTGCCATGGCTCCCGTCGCTCACGCCAATGATCGGCCACCTGCTCCTGCGATCGGACCCGATCAGTTG
>JAPZUE010000048.1 GCA_027533385.1 Rhizobium sp.
CCCCCTTGTAAGCAAACTTCGGCCCGTTGTGATAGAACGATCCCAGCGGCTCTGGATGGCAGCCCGATCCCCCTCCGGTCGCTTGAGACCGTAAGTGAGCAAGGAGCGCCATCCGGCAATCCATTGAACCCGCACAGTCGCCGGGGCCGCAAAGCGAGCCCGCTTAAGCAAGGATGGGTGATGATGGATCAGGTCGTTGTTGGTATCGATGTCTCCAAGGACAGACTGGATGTCTGCCTGCTTCCCGCTGGAGACCTGTTTGTTGTCAGTCGTAATGCCGCAGGTCTTTCGGAGTTGGCCGAGCGGCTGAAGGGGCTTTCGGTTGGTGTCATCGCCATCGAGGCGACCGGCGGGTTCGAGACGGTCGTGGCGGCATCTCTGGCCTCGTCCGGGCTTCCTGTCGCTGTCGTCAATCCAGCGCAGATCAGGCACTTTGCCCAGGCGCTCGGCAAGCGTGCCAAGACCGATCCGATCGATGCCTTCGTGATCGCCCGCTTTGCCGAAGCCACCAAACCGGATGTGCGCCCGCTTGATGACGAGGCCACGCAGCTTTTGTCTGCGCTCATCACCAGGCGGCGGCAAATCATTGATATGATTGTCGCCGAGACCCATCGCGAGCGCTCCGTCACCGACAAATCGCTGAAGAAGAGCATCGCCCAGCTCAAGATGGCACTTGAGCGGGCCTTGTCGGACATCGATATCAAAATCGATGAGCAGATCCGTTCCTCGCCCTTGTGGAAGGCGAAAGAAGACCTTCTGTCATCAGTGCCCGGTGTCGGCCCCATCACCGCGCGCACGCTGATCGCCGACCTGCCGGAACTGGGCCGCCTGTCGCCTAAGCAGATCGCCGCGCTGGCGGGTCTGGCACCCTACACGCGGCAATCGGGGAAGTGGCGAGGCAAGGCGTTTACCAGCGGTGGGCGCTCGACGGTCAGACGCGTCTTGTTCCTCGCCGCCATGGCGGCCTGCCGCTACAACCCCGTTCTCAAGGTCTTCCGAAAACGTCTTCTCGATGCTGGCAAACCGCCCAAGGTCGCCATCATCGCCATGGCCAGAAAACTCCTCACCATCCTCAACGCAATGATCCGCGAGAACCAGCCATGGCAACCAAAAATCACTTGACCGCCTGCACAGTCGCTCA
>JAPZUE010000020.1 GCA_027533385.1 Rhizobium sp.
CTGCGCAAAGCGGCAGAGCGCACCGTAACCGGCCTTTGGGACAGGATCGGGAAACTACTCGACCTCGTCGAGCCTCAGGAGGCCCGAAACTTCTTCACATCATGCGGATACGATCCAGCATGAGGGGGAAACGCTCTAAAGGTACGACTGATCATGGTTGCGGCCGAGCAAAGAGGCCCGAACGTTGAGAAGTTGAAAAGTAGTAATGAGACATATAGATTAGAATATGCAGCATCGCCGCCAAATAGATCTATCCATCTATGGCATTTAGCGTCTGAACACACGACATCGCCGGCACTGAGACTAAATGTAGCGCCAACTGCAATCAAAAGTGAAAAAAAGATAGATACCCAGGCCTTGCGCTCATTTGCGATCTTCATCGGAGAAATTCGATTGATTTTACGAAGAGGAAAGAAAAGTATTGCGGCAAGCGCACAGGAAATAATAAATCCAGATACATTCACAGATAAAGATCGCAGTAAATTCCCAGATGTTTGAATGCCGTGAAAGTACACAACGTTACTAACTATGAGAGCAGCAATTGCCGGCGCCCAAAAAACTGTCGACGAAGCGAAGTATTGCCTTCTGTATATCTGGGTAGCCAGGAAGATAACAGCAACAACTGTCAAAATCGCAATCATTTTCGCCTCAAAAATTTCCGCTATTATGGAAGACGTTCACTGACTGCCGGCCTTAAACTCGTCCACGCTCAAGGTCCGCGCTGCGCGCTGATGGGGGTGCAGCAACTGCAAACGCCCCCCTCTGTCGCTACCAGAATTGCGAATCCGCCACCGACCTCTACGATCGAAGGACGCGGGGCTACGGCAAGGCTCTGGAAGGATTTAGAGGTAAATAGCCTTGCCTTGAGGCCGACCATATGGGCTGCTTTCGCGAGGTCGCGAACTCCAATCAGCTTATCCTGCAGATTGAGTTCATGTTTGAGGTGCTCCCGATCCACCGCGCGACGGTAGCGAGCGCCGATAGTGGCGAGACACTCCAGCCCAGTGTCGACCTGTTGCGAGTTGTCAGGTGTCGGCTGAGGCGACGAAACAGCGGAAACAACATTCACTGAAATAACTCTGCGCTTGAATGTTGAAAACTGGAATTCGAGGCAATTCGATATTGGTCTTTGAGGCTAACGGCAAGATTGCCTTTGTGGTCACAACGCAAATCTTACGATCAATTCGTAGTCATTCAGCGCGCGCACAGGAAAATTCACTGTGGGCAGTGTCCGCTTTCAGGTTAGGCACAGAAAGACGGTTACGACCGAATGGGAGGCGCGAAGCGACCGTATCCCCATGCAGATATGGCGCCCTACCGCACTCCCCGCAACGTCACCACCCCGCCACCCTCAGATCCCCGAGCCATCCAGCTCCTTTTCGTCGACGCCCTCCCAGGCCGGCGGTCTCACCATCGCATCCATGTTGACGCCCGGAAGAGGCATCCAGCATTTCAGCTCCGGCTCGGCATAGGAAATGATCGCGCCCGGCGTCGAATCCGAGGAGCGCCAGCCATCGGCCCCGAACCGGTCGCCCTTCGACCAGTAGACGAGATCGACCGCACCCGGCCCCTGTTCGGTGGCCCGTATGGTCACAAGAATGCGGCTGCCGTCGCGCGGCGCCGAGCGCATGTTCCGCCAGCGGATGCTATCGTCCATGATATGTCCTCCCATTGCAGAGAGAGTGTCGCCGCCGGGGCGGGGACGGTCAACCCGGATTGCGGGGATGTGGCCGCGTCAGGTGACGCCCTCCTCGGACCAGATCATCGGATGCCGTCGGCCATTGTAGACCCTCAGCACCCAGAGCACGTCTCCACGGATCGTATACGGAATAATGAAGCCATAGCGCGGCTCGATGGCTTCGCGAATGTCCGGATGCTCTGTCCTCCGTCCGCTTTGCGGTTGTTCACGGATGCGTTTGAGCGCCGCCTGAATGGCTGCAACCACGCGTTTGTGACCGGTTGGAGATCGCGGAACAAGCCAGTCTCTGAGATCCTCAAGATCTCGAACGGCATCGCGCGTGAACCGCAACCGCATCGACATGTCACGAGGACTGAGGCGGCGGCGCCCCGGGTTCCTCACCCCACCGATCCATCCAGGCCAGCACCGCGTCGCCGTCATGGCCGAGATCCTGGTCTACATCATCAAGAGCTTTCTGCATGTCAGCATGCCAGCGGCTGCGACCGTTAAGATAGAGTTCGATGGCACGGGCGATGATGTCTTCGCGCGCCTGTCCCGTCTGCCGCGACAGCGTATCGACGGCGCCGCTCAAGGCCTCGGGTAACATTATTTCGAGCTTCGTCATATTTCGTGCCTTGCCGGAACCCCATGACGCGCCTACCTTAACTCTATCGGCAACGTAACGAAAGGAAGGTGATCCAATGTCTAGTGAGATTTCGGTCTGCGTGCGTGACTTTGGAAAGGGTGCGGTTTTGACGGGGCAGCCCTCGGCCTGATCCAGCCTTCCTTCGGATGCTTCGCCATCCGGGTCCGGACAAGGACTAAAGCTCATGGGAGCCACCCTCGCGGGTGGCTCTTCTGATTCTACACTATAGGTCTCTGGAACCGTTCTCTATACCGATGACGAGATAAGCCGTGAGTATATCGAATCTAGCCAAGGCGAGTGACAACTCTGACTTTGCGATTTGGATCCTGTCCGAAGACCCCCTATCGATCGACTCAAGAAGATCATATCCCTTTGCTGAAATATCCTTCATAGACAAAGTGATATACAATGCGAAATTCTCGCCGCTTACCATAGCCTCGAATTGCGCGACTGAATCAGGTGAGGTTGCATTGATAGTGGACCGTAGTTCCTGAAGTTGCTCAGGGCGAAGGGATGAAAGGTTGATATCTGTCGAACTAAGCTCTTTCGATATTGCAGTCTCAACCATCTTGAACTGAAGAGGCAGGTCGCTGTTTATAAGATTTTCAAACTGTTCTTCATTGCTTGAGATGTCGGCAGCGGATGCTTGATTCAGCTCCACCCTAAGCGCATTTATGTTGTCTTTTGCAATCTTTATGTCGGAATATGACCCGCGGTACTTTAGCTCAAATCTGGAGCCAAATTGAGCGATTGTTGCGCCAGCTAGAAGAATGAGTAAAGATGCTATTATAGCTTTCTTTGCTTGCATTTTGGATGATCTTTCATTCGATCAAAATCCGGATAGAGCAATTTTATATGATCTGCATTTATGTTTCTAGCGTACCAAACCTGGAAATTGATTTCTTCGTACAGTCGACAAAAATCGGCCTTTAGATACTCCCAATAACTAACAGGTAGCTGATTTTGGCTAGCAAGATAACCGGCATGGGCAATAAAGTCGCCGTATCGATCGTAGGCGTTATTCAGTCGAACCAAGTCATCTGCAGCATCGAATATCTCGTCTGCGATCTGTCTGCTTTCTTGAGAGATTGAGATTGTATTTGCCGCATTCAGCGACATATTGGCAGACGATAGCTGAACATATGCGATGTAGAGCGCAATGATTCCGGTCGCCGTGGGGGCCCATGTAATGAACAACTGTAGGGCTTTGGGCATTGTGCCTACCTCAGCAACTTCTCACCCGGCCAGAATATGCTTGTATGGCGACTTAGCAAGTCAACCACGAGTGACCTAAAGCCCGACCGTGCCGAAGCCCGGCACCTTGATGCCCGGCTGCACGACATCGATCCCGGCCACCAACCCCAAAAAATTCACCTCCAGCCCGCTGCGCACGCCGACCGAAAAGCCGGCAAGCCCGCCAAGGCTCACATGCAGGTCGCGACCGTCTTCATCGAGATGATAGAAGGCACCACCCGGCAGATAGTCACGTCCGACGGCATCCGGCGGCAGCACGGCGCCAAGTTCCGGCACCTCCCGCAGCACATGCGCGACAAAGGTGTTGGAGTTCGGCCCCGGATAGATGCGGTATCCGCCCGGCTGGCCATAGGGGTAGCCCTCGATTGCCGCTTCCACCTTCGGGATCAGCCGTTTTGCCGCCTCGCCCTTCACCTCCGCGACCAGCCGCGGCGGGTTGGAGTACCAGAAGGCATCCGGCGCCCGATGGTTCCTGCGGATCGGCGAGCCCCAGCCCACCTTGTCATAGCGCTGATAGGCGCCGTTCTCGTCCTTGGTGACGATCCAGGCATGGCTGGCAATCGCGCCCTTCAGGCCCCCGGTCATCGCCGAAAACACATAGATCGCCGCTTCCGGGCTCTCCTCCGCCGTCGGCAGCAGGCCGGACGAGCCCCAGTTCGCCTCGCTCCAGCGCTGCGGTCGGTCCTTCGACACCCAGAGCCCGGCCGAAACCAGGGTCGGCAGGATGAAGACGAGAACGACCACGGAGAGGAAGCGCAGCAGAAATTTCAATCCCGACCTCGAAGATTGGAGCGATGCATGATTTAAAAGAACTCTGACATTGTTGGTATTTTGAGGCAGAGCATGGAAAATCCAGTCACGGTCGAGGTCACACGCGGTCAACTCGTCGAGAGCCGCCATCGCGGGCTTGCCGTTGTGGTCGATGCCGAGGGCAAGACCGTTTTCTCCGCCGGTGATGTCGAGGCGGGCGTCTTCCCGCGCTCCGCCTGCAAGGCCATGCAGGCCCTGCCGCTGGTCGAAAGCGGAGCTGCGGATGCTTTTGGCTTCGGCAACCGGGAACTCGCGCTCGCCTGCTCCTCCCATTCCGGAGAGCCGGAGCATGTCGCGACCGCCGCCTCCATGCTGAAGGCCGCCGGGCGGGATGAAAGCGTGCTCGAATGCGGCGCCCACTGGTCCTCGCACCAGCCCGTGCTGATCGACCAGGCCCGCACGCTCGACAAGCCTAATGCGCTTCACAACAATTGCTCCGGCAAACACTCCGGCTTCGTCTGCACCTGCGTGCATACCGGCGAAGACCCGCGCGGCTATGCCGGCTTTGATCATCCCCTGCAGCAGGCGATCCGCGCCATCATGTCGGATCTGACGGGCGCCGTGCTCTCGCGCGAAAATTGCGGCACCGACGGCTGCTCGATCCCGACCTATGCCGTACCGCTTATCGGTCTCGCCACAGGCTTCGGCAAGCTCGCCACGGGCAGGGGGCTTGAACCCATCCGCGCCGCAGCCGCCCGCCGCCTGATCGATGCCTGCATGGCCGAACCCTTCTATGTCGCCGGCACCAAACGCTTCTGCACGAAGCTGATGCAGGTGGCACCGGGGAAAATCTTCGCCAAGACCGGTGCCGAAGGCGTCTTCTGCGCGCTCCTGCCGGAAAAGGGCCTGTCCTTTGCCGTCAAATGCGAGGATGGCGCCAGCCGCGCCGCAGAAGCCATGATCGCCGCCCTGCTTGCCCGCCATTTCGACGAGGGCAGCGACGAACACACCGCCCTGATCGGCATGTCGCGCCACGGCATGACCAACTGGAACGGGTTGCCGGTCGGCACGGTGCGGGTCACGGATGTGCTCTTCGCCTGAGCGGCGCCAGAAAGGCCCATCGGTCGCATTCGCCTCGCTCCGCCTCAAGGGAGGTTTAACCCTTGGCGGATAGACTTCGGCTCCGACCCATCGCGCGCAATCGACGAGGCCGAGTTTCATGGATGTTTCGACCAGAGGGCTAGACCGGGCCATCGGCGCCGTTTCCGGCCGTCCCTGGACCGTGACGATCCCGTGGAACGGCCGCATGCTCGAGCTCGAATGCCGGGAAAACCTGGCCGACCTGCAAGGCCTGAAGGACGAATGGCAGGCACTGGAAAGCCGCTGCCCCGAACCCTTCACCTATTTCCAGAGCTACGACTGGTGTGTCAGCTGGTGCCGGGCCTTCCTCGCGGAAGAGGGGGCAGGCGGCGCCCGTCCCAAGGTCTACGTCCTCTGGGAGGGCGCAGAGTGCCGGATGATCTGGCCGCTGATGACGCGACGCGTCGGGGCTTCCCTGACCGTGCTCGTGCCGCTGACGGCGCCGATGAACCAGTATGCCTCACTGCTTTACGATCCCTCCGGCTTCGACCTCGCCCTCGGTCGCGCCGTTTTCGGCGCCATCCGCAGCCGTGGCGGACGCGATGCCATCTGCCTCGATCATGTGCCGCAGAGCGCCCTGCTTGCCGGCATCATCGAGGGGCAAGGCCATGCGCCGGGTGTCGCCCAGCAATCCTCCATCCTCGACCTCTCGGACATTGACGACTGGGAAAGCCATCACCGCGCGCTGCCCAAGAAGCAGCGTCTGCAGCGCAACAGCCGCCGCAACCGGCTGGAGAAGCTGGGTCGCCTCGACTATCGCATTCTCACGCCTGAAAGCGAGGCCTATGCCGATCATGTCGATCGCTGCCTTGCGATGAAGCAGGACTGGCTGAAGGGCACGGGTCGTCTAGGCCGCGATGTCTTCGACCCGCGTTTTGCCGCCTTCCTGCGTGGCCTCGGCCAGGTCGCCGGCGAAGACGAGGGCCGCGTCTATCTTCATGCCCTCACGCTCGACGAAGCGCCGATCGCCATGGAACTCGGCATCCGCTTCCGGCAGGACTACTATTGCTTCATGGGCGCAATCGACCTCGCCTACCAGAAATACTCGCCCGGCAAGGTGCAGATGGAAAGCGCCCAACGCTGGGCAATCGAGACCGGCATCCGCCGTTTCGACTTCCTCAACGATCCCTCCACCTACAAGTCGAGCTGGACCAACACCACGCAGCCGCTCGCCGCCGCCTACATTCCCTTCACCCGCCTCGGGCGTCTCTATTGTCGTCACTGGATGGCCGGTCTTCGCCCGCGCCTGCGTGCCCTCTATGACCGGATCGGCCCGGAAACCCGCGCACGTATCTTCCCGGTCTTCGGTGCGCTTCGACGCCTTGCCGGTCGCAACAGCGGCAGCCTGAGCCTCGTGCTGATTTGTTTCCCGTGATCGCCGGGGCCCTCCGCAAGGCGCAGCATGCGATCCGCGATCCCGGCCTGCGCGGCGCGCTGACCGGCATATCCGTCCGCATCGCCGCAGCCTTTGTCGGTCTTGGCCTGCAGATCCTGCTCGCCCGTTTCATGGCGCTCGGGGACTACGGCGTCTACGTCATCCTGTGGACCTGGGTCAGCGTCGTCGGACAGGTGGGCGTGCTCGGTTTCTATGATTCCGCCGCCCGCTTCATCCCGCGTTATGGCCGGCGCGACAAGCCGGCCCATCTCGCCGGCTATCTGGCGACCGGCTTTCGTGCGGTCCTGCTCGGATCCTGCCTTCTGGCCGCCGCAGCCCTGGCCTTCCTCTTTCTGCTGCCGGAGCTGGTCGATCCGGCCTTCCTGCTGCCGATCGGGGTCTTGGCGCTGGGCTTTCCGGTTCTCTCGCTCGAAACCTACCTGACCGGTATCGCCCGTGGTTTCGGCTGGTATGCGCTTTCGACCATTCCGGGCTTCATCTTGAGGCCGGTGCTGATCATGCTGGGCGTCGGGATCGCCGAGCTCGCCGGCCTCACCCTCGATGCCGTGACGGTCCTCTCGCTGGTCGTGCTCGCTTCCGTGTTGGTGCTTGTCGTCCAGGCGCTCCTCCTGCGCGCCCGTCTGCCGAAAAGTCCATCTCCACCCACAAAAGCGCCGGGCCGCCGCCGCTTCTGGCTGCTCGCTTCCGTCTTGATGATGCCGGCGATGACGGCGGAAGAGCTATTCGTCTGGATCGACGTTCTGATCCTCGGCTTCCTCGTGCCGCCCGATCAGGCCTCGCTCTATTTCGCCGCCCAGCGTTCGCTCTCGCTTGCCGCCTTCGTGCAATATGGCTTCATGCTGGTCGCCGCCCGCGGCTTCTCGCTGTCGCTCGCCTCTGCCGACAGGGCAGGGCTGCAGGCCCGCATCACCCGCTCCACCAATGCCACCTTCTGGCTCACCATCCCCTCGGTGGCGCTGACACTTGTGGCCGGCTATCCGCTGCTGCATCTCTTCGGAGAGGCCTTCGTTTCGGCCTATCCCTGCCTTGTCCTGCTGGGGCTTGCCTATGTCATCCGCGCCGCCACCGGCCAGGCGGCCGAACTCCTCGTCGTCCAGGGCCGCTATCGCCTGAGCCTTGCCATCGTCTCGACTTCGGTCGCAGCCTGCCTCGCCGCGATGCTTGTGCTCGTGCCGCTCTACGGCATCATCGGCGCTGCAGCCGCCATGGTTCTCGTGCAGCTGATCCGGCTCGTGGTGGTCACATGGCTAGTTTACCATCAAACCGGATACTGGGTGCTGGCGCGTCCGTTTTCATTCGCCTTGGAGCGAGATTGAACGCCCTCACTCCACCTCCGCCAGCCGCTTCTCCCACATCGCCTTGAAGCCCGGACGGGCCTGAACCCGGGCGAGCCATTCGGCGGTCTTCGGATGCGCGTCGAACAGCGGCTGATAGGCCTGCGCGTAGCGAACGACCTCGGCCAGGTTGATATCGGCCACGGTGAAGCGTCCGCCGACCGAATAATCATTGTGCGAGAAATGCGCCTCAAGCACCCCGAATGGCCGCGCGAGGATTTTTGCGACCTCAGCCGCCTCGGCTTGGCCCTCAGCCGAAGCCAGCTTGCCGCTGGCATTGGCCATCGAGATCTTCAAGGCGTCGGTCTCGATCGAGGTGGCCGCAAACAGCGACCATTGCAGCATCTGCGCTTCCTCGTGGAGATCCCGCGGACCGATCGGTCCGCCGGTTTTCTTCGCCACATAAAGCGTTTGCGCCAGCGACTCGTTCAGCACCAGCCCGTCGTCCTCGATCGTCGGAATGCTGCCCATCGGGTTGACCGCGAGGAATTCCGGCGAGCGTGTGTTGAGCCGCGCGTCCGGCGCCATCGGGTCCTTCAGCTTGTAGGCCTGGATCACCGGCTTGAGCTCGAAGGGCATGCCGAGCTCCTCCACCAGCCAGAGGATGCGCGTCGCGCGCGATTTGTAGACGCCGTAGATCTTCAGCATGCCGGTCTCCCTTGATTGCTGGGCGGGAGGCTATCGTGCCGACGTGTCAGGGAAAAGCGGCCCGCGTTGATGGGACCGATGAAATTTGCTGATCGCTCCCTGGATTGACAGGATGGCGCGACCGCGCGTATCTCTGCGCCTCCAGGGTCTGCAGTTCACCCAGGCGTCACCGCCCCGATGAGGGGAGCTAAACCTGCCTTTCTTCTGATCGACGAAGCTCGTTTTCCCGTGCCCCGTCGGAAGTCGGTGACCACCGGCCTTGTGGTCCTTTCAAAGACCGGGCACGTCCAGGAGAAATGAGATGTCGAGGACGTCACATGCCTATTCTGCGCCCGATCTGTCGGCGCTCGCCAAAAACCTGAAACGCGAACTCGAAGCGCGGGCGGAACTGCCCGGCCATGTCGAGCTCTTGAACATGCTGACCCGCGCCGTCGGCTATCGCAACTACCAGCACTTCAAGGCAAGCCGCGCGGCCGAAGACCGCCTGGCCCATCCGGCGGTGGTCGAAGCGGAACCAGCCCCCGATTTCCGCCGCGTCGAATTGACCGCCCGTTGCTTCGCCGGAACCGATGTGCTCGTCCGCTGGCCGGGCAAGCTCAACCAGCAGCAGCTGGCGCTCTGGGTGCTCTGGTCCTTCCTGCCGGCAGGCGAGGACATGCCGGAAAAGGCCGTCAACGCTGTGCTGATGCGCCATAACGGTTTTGGGGATCACGTGCTGATCCGCCGCGAGCTCATCAATATGGGGCTGATGACCCGCACCCGCGATTGCCGGCTCTATCGTCGTGTGGAGAAGCGTCCGCCGCCGGAGGCGCGCGAACTGATCCGGCTTGTCAGCGGTAGACGCGGGAGCTGACGCCAGGCATCAGCCCGCCTTCGGCAGATGGAGATCCGGGCTCTGCTGCTGCAGGATCTGGCTCCATTCTGGATGGAAGCGGTTCTTCCGCAGGAAGGCTGCCGTCTGATGACGGTCGACGGCGCGAGAGAAGAAATAGCCCTGGCCGGCCCGGCATTCGAGCGACAGCAGGTGCTCGGCCTGGGACTGCTCTT
The DNA here is from genome assembly GCA_027533385.1 of Rhizobium sp. GTDB lineage: Bacteria > Pseudomonadota > Alphaproteobacteria > Rhizobiales > Rhizobiaceae > Allorhizobium. The sequence continues at coordinate 9,894 of JAPZUE010000020.1, forward strand.
CGATTCCTTCGGCGACGACCCAGATCCCCAGCCCGCGGGCGATTTCCAGCAGACCCTTGGTGATCACGGCGCCACCGCCGACATCTGACAGCCGGCGCACGAAGCATTTGTCGATCTTGATGATATCGACAGGCACGGTCAGAAGGTGGGTGAGCGAGGCAAAGCCGGTGCCGAAGTCATCGAGCGCGACCTTGATCCCGGCTTCGCGCAGGGCATGGATTTCGTCCGCAACGACATTGTCCTTCTGGGCAAGATAGACGGATTCGGTCACTTCGGCCGCAAGCGCCGTCGGCGGCAGGCCGACCCTGGCGAGCGCGTCGGTAATGCGGCGCGTCAGGCCGCCCCGGTGAAAGTCGGCGGCAGAGAGGTTGAGCCCCACGCGCGAGAACAACAGGCCCGCCTGCTGCCATTCGATTGCCGCCGTTGCGATGCGCTCCAGCATGCGATCGGTGATCTCGATCGCCACATGCGCATCCTTCATGGCCTCGTGAAAATGGGCTGCAGCAACGATCGTGCCATCGGCCATCTGCATTCGGCACAGCGATTCGAAGCCCATGATCCGTCCGGTCGAAAGCTCGATGATCGGCTGGAAATGTGCGTCGATCCGGTCCTCGCGCAGGGCGCGGTCGACTTCCTGGACCGCGCGAAAACGCTGGACGATCGAGGTCCCGAGCCCCGGCGCATATTCGAGATAGCGCCCGCGTGCCCGTTCCTTGGCGTGGTAGAGCGCATAGTCGGCGTTCTGGCGAACCTGCTGCGGGCTGCGTTCCGTCCCCGCCTTGGCACCCCCGAGCGTCGCTGCGGGATAGACCAGATGTCCGTTGCAGTCGGCCGGTTCCTTGATCCGGTCGATCAGTCTTTCCGCAAGCTGGCCGGGATCCATGGTCTGCAGGCATGGCACGATGACGGCAAATTCATCGCCGCCAATGCGAAAGGTCATGTCGGCAGGGGCAATCTCCTTCAGCCGTTGGGCGACGATCTGGATCAGATCATCGCCGGCGCCATGGCCGAAGGTGTCGTTGACCATCTTGAGATTGTCGAGGTCGATCAGCATCAGGGCCCAGTCCGGCCCACGACGCGCGACATCGTTGATCGTATCGTTGAACCGGCTTCGGTTGGGCAGGCCGGTCAGATGATCGGTCTGGGCCATGCGCCGACGCTCGGCAATGCGCTGGTCGCGTTCGATCGCAATGGCGCAAAGATGCACGCAGGCCTCGACGACCTCCTCTTCTTCCTTCCTCGGCCCGCGTGGCACCCGATAGTAGAAGGCGAAGGTCCCGAGCACCTTGCCGGCACCGATGATCGGTGTCGACCAGCAGGCCTTGAGGCCGATCGGCAGGGCAAGCTGCTTGTAGGCCTGCCAGTACGGATGGGTGTCGATGTCCTCGACGATCACCGGTTGCCCGACATGGGCTGCCGTCCCGCAGGATCCGACACCCGGTCCAGCGGCAACACCATCGATCGCCGAGGTATACTCGAGCGGCAGGGAAGGGCCCGCCAGATGCCTGAGCCGCATCTCGTCGTCCAGCAGCAGCACGGAACAGACGATGTCGTCGCGCATCGCTTCCACCTCCCGGCAGAGCACGTCAACCGTCTCCGCCAGAGGCTGCCCTGTGGCAATCATTTCGAGAATGATGTTCTGCAGTTTCAGGTACATTGGCGTCGCTGCATGAGGGATCCCGGCAAGTAGATCAGCCACCCCTTAAACAGTAATTACGACTGAGCGAAAACAAGCGCCTTGGTTTACGGATGGTGAATGCTGGCAGCCGCTCTGTGCTGTACTACGGCGCAATCCGGGCGTTGTCGGTGAGGGTGAGATGGCCATACCCGCTGTTGCCGTCCTCGAGCTCGTCGACCACGCGCTCCTTCCACCGATAGCCGGCAATGGCACCGCGCGCTGCACCCTCGACGATATTGCCGCGGATCATGGTCCGCCCGGCTCCTTCCACCACGCTCACCTGCATCCCCTCAGGGCTGCCGCGCAGGATATTGTCGCTGACGATGACGTTGCGCAGATAGGGACCCCAGCCGATCGCAAGCGCTGCCGTCTCCGCATCCTCGACCAGATTGCCGGTCACAAGCGTATCGGCCTCTACCGAGATGCCGAAGCCGAAGCTGCTGATCGTCGGCACGTAAGGGCCCTTGTTGACGAGCCGCCGCACGATGTTGTCACTGACCGTCGACAGCCGTCCGCCATGGTCGAAATTGGCAACCGAAATGCCGATCGCCGCACCGTCGATGATATTGCCCGTGATCAGCGCCGCCTCGAACTCGAATTCGGCATAGACGGCGGTTTCGCCGGAGCGGAAGGCCTGGTTGCCGCTGATCGTGATGTTGGAGGCGGAATTGGCCCGGATCGCGGAAAAGGCGCAGTCCGACACGTGATTGTGTGACACCAGCACGTTGTCGGCGCGGAAGACGTTGATCCCGTTGCCATATTGACCGGTGCCGCCATTGGTGGCGCCGATCCGTGCCACGCGGTTGCCGGTAATCACAGTCCCATCCTCGCCCTTCGTCCAGCGATGGACGAGAATGCCGCCATTGCCGCAGTCGAACACCTCGTTGTCACGGATCGAAAAGCCCTTGCCCTCGATCGCCCAGACCCCGGCCTCGGCCGCCCCGGTGATGCGGCTGCCGTCGATCCGCCCGCCGCAGCGCGCCAGATAGACCCCGCATTTGCGGCTGCCGGCAATCTCGCAATTCTCGACGACCGCCTCGTTGACGCTGCGAAAGGACAAGAGCCCCTCGGTATAGTCCGCCAGCCAGCGGTTTGCCCCGTCGAAGGTGATCCCCGACAGGCTGACCCGACCGATGTCCTGGGCCGCGATCAGATGACCGTCGCCGCGATAGACGAGCCGGGTAAGGCCCGGAACGCCGACGATCCGGCTGCCGTCGCGCAGTTCGAGATTGGCGACTTCATAGGTCCCCGCCGGCAGGAAAACGGGCTGGCCGACGCTGGCTGCCCGGTCGATCAGATCCTGCAGCTTGCGGCTCTGGTCGTCTTCTGTGCCCGGCAAAATGCCGGCATCGGCCGCATCGAACCCGCCGCGCAATTCGGCCATGGCGAGCGTCTGGCCAGATGCCCGCGACTGACCGCCGGGCCACCCCGCCATCGCGAAGAGCCCGCCAAGGCCGATCATGACCGAGCGTCGAGAAAGCATGCTGTCGGTTCCGTCTACGGGTGGCGCTTCAGGGCCGGGAGCTTGGCGGAAGAGGGGAGCTGCGGCAACAACAGGCTTAAAACAGTGTTAACGCGGCGGCTGAAGCCCTTCGCCTTTTGTCTAAGCTTTCCACTCCAAGGACTTGAGGCAGATCAAGGAAATGTCTGCGAATTGTCATATTCTCATAACCATAGACATGAACGAGAAGGAGAAAGATCATGCTTCGTCTTTCTGCAGTCCTCTACATCCTTGTCGCCAGTGCCGTGGCGGGTGCGGCTGTCATTGCCGTCCTCACGCTCGACATGCGCGAGGGCTGGCAGATCGGGGCAGCCTTCGCCGCCGGTCTCGTGGTCGCGATCCCGATCGCCGCCGTCCTCGGACGGAAAATCTACAATGCTTTGCAGGGACCGAAACCGGTCTGATTGCTCACTTCGGCGTGGGGCATATGCCCTTCCTGTCCTGGCGGAGCGGGGAGGGTGGTGAAGAACCGGTCCCATGACGACCGGCCGGCATTTTCTCGGGGGAGGGAGTGCCGGCCGGGTCGTATTGCGTCGGATGCCAAGCGCCCGATAGCCTCTTAGGCGCGTCGCGCCGAGCCGGCGCCCCGCCAAAAACCATCCCATGGGTTGCTGTCCACGAGATCGGGTATCAATCCTCGTCCTGCTCGAAGCGGCTGAACTGCGCTTCCAGGCCCTCGGTGAACCGGGCATAGAGCCGCCCGAAGGCCTCCACATCCTCGGCGGACCACCCGGCGGTCGCCTCCAGGATCGTCTCGCGCTTGATCGCTTCGATGTCGTCGAGCACCTTCCGGCCCGCAGCCGTCACCCTGACCAGACTGCGGCGCCCGTCTTCCTGCGAGGCCGCGCGCTCCAGCAGTCCCTGCTTCACAAGCTCCGCGACAATCCGGCTGCCGCGCGAGGGGTCTATCCGCAACTGCTCGGCGATCGTGCCGACCGTCACTTCCTGCTGGCTGCCGATCCGCTTGATGACGCCGATCGCATCGAGATCCGAGAGTTCGAGCCCCGTGCCGATCCGCTTCAAGGCCATCCGGCCGATGAAGCGGCGGCCGATCAGAAGCCGCATGCGGGTCATGGCCTGGCCGATCTCCACGAGCGACGCCTCGGCACCGTGCGACACGGAGGTGTCGTCTGACGGGGAGGGCGAGGATGCGGTGTTCAGGTGCGAAGCAGATGTCATGGCTTTGACCATAGCAGATCGGTCAGGCCCGGCAAAGCCAAATAGATGCGATCAGCAAATATGTGCTATTGACATATAAATGCGAGAGGCACATTTTGCAGGGGAACAGGAGCCCCCGATCCATGACCAGATCCACCACCGCTGCCCAGTCCGGGCCCGACACACGCTTCGAACCGCATCCCAATGCGCCGTCAGCCGCAACGGGTGGCGCGGCGGGCTCGGGCAGCACGCCCCTGGTCACCGATCCCCGCCTGCGCCTCTTCGTCTATCTCCTCCTGATGTCGGCCATGTTCATGGCCACCCTCGACAACCAGATCGTCTCGACCGCACTGCCCACCATTGTCGGCGAGTTCGGTGAGCTTGAACGTTTCGGCTGGGTCGGCTCCGCCTATCTGCTGACGACAAGCGCGGTGATGCCGCTATACGGCAAGCTGGGTGATCTCTTCGGCCGCAAATACGTAATCATGGCGGCCATCGCGATCTTCACCATCGGCTCTTTGGTCTGCGGCCTTGCCGTCTCCATGGATACGCTGATTGCCGCCCGCGTGCTGCAGGCGCTCGGCGGCGGCGGCATCATGGTCTCGATCTTCTCGATCAATGCCGATCTCTTCGAACCGCGCGAACGCGCCCGCTACCAGAGCTATTCGAGCCTCGTGCTGATGGCCTCGGGCGCCCTCGGTCCCGTGCTTGGCGGCACGCTGTCGGATCTCTTCGGCTGGCGCTCGATCTTCCTCGTCAACCTGCCGATCGGCATCGCCGTCCTGATCGGTCTCGCCGTCCTGCTCCCCTATCGCAAGCCCGACCGCAAGCCGAAGATCGATTATGCCGGCGCGATCCTGCTGGCCGGTGCCGTCGCCTCCGTCGTCCTTTGGGCCGATAGCGGCCAGATCTTCGGCTCGCTGATGTCATGGGAAAGCCTCGCCGTCGTCGCCTTCGGCGTGCTCTGCGCGATCGGCTGGGTGCTGGTCGAGCGCCGCGCCCCCGAACCCGTCGTGCCGCTCTCGCTCTTTGCCAAGCCGACCATCAACCTTTTGCTGATCATCTCGCTGGTCTCGGGCGCCATCGGCATCGGCTCGGTCAACTACATCGCGCTTTACCTCCAGACGACCACGGGCCTCTCGCCCTCCATGGCCGGTCTGCTCTTCGTCGCAACCACCGGCGGCATCGCCGTCGGCTCCATTGCTGCCGGACGCCTGATTGCCAGAAGTGGCCGCTACAAGCCCTTCTCGATTGCCTCGGCAGCGCTCGGCGTCATCAGCCTCGGCATCTTCTCCGTCCTGCATGCGGGTACACCGCTGATCGTCATCGCGCTCGTCATGCTGCTGCAGGGCGTCGGCGTCGGCATTGGCCAGCAGGTTCCCGTGATTGGCGTCCAGAACGCCGCCTCCAAAGCCGATGTCGGCGCCGCGACCGGCACCGTCACGCTGACCCGCATGGGCGGTGCCGCGATCGCCATCTCGATCTACGGCGCCATCGTCAGCGCCGGCCTCGCCAAGGTCCAGATCGCGCTCCCCGGCGGCGTCGATTTCCGCAACCTGACGCCGGAGGCCCTGGCCGCCCTGCCGGACGCCGCCCGCACCCTCGTCGCCAACGCCTATTCCGACGCCTTCGTCCCGCTCTTCCTGACGGCCTCCGGCATGATGGTCATCGGCCTCATCTGCGCGCTGCTCCTGCCCAACATCCGCCTGCCCCGCGAAGGCGAGGGCAAGCTGACGGAGGCGGTCGTCGCGGAGTGAGGTTTGAGGGATAACTGCAACAATCTGGCTCAGGAGATCTGAAGACAGCCACCAAACGCCTCGGGCAAGCCTGCAACCATATGCTGCGTGCATAAGCATGATTCGCGCAAGTTTTCAGCTTTCGAGGTTTCAGGTATGCAGATTCAATCCGCTTATGGTGCATCGTCCTACTCGGCCACCGCCAAGCCGGCCAGCACCGCAGCGTCAGAACAGAAACCAGATCTGGAGCAGATGCTCGAAAATCTGCGCAAAGATCCCGCGATCAATGCCCGCATCACTGAAAATGAAGACGGCAGCTATGACTACAATCTGGAAGGGTATCGGTGGTCCGAAAAAAGCTTCGCTGCGCGCGCAATCATCACCGAACTCAATGGCGAAAGCTTCAGTCTCATCGGGACCGAAGGCATGATGTTCCCGTCTGATTCAGATGCCCAGTTGTTCAAGCAGCTGACCGGTTACAACCTTTTCAGGCTCGGAGACGCCTCTGTGGTGCTCGATGACAATGGTTTTCCGCCGGCAGAGGCTGATCAGTCTTCCGTTCGGCAAGCATTAGACTTTATATCTGACGTAATGATTTTTCGAAACGAAGGTTACTTCGAGGGAGATCTGACCTCGGAGAACGTCGGTGCCATACTGGCGGCTTACAATATCTCACCCGGCACTGACAGCTTCATCGATCAGGTCCTCGAGCTATTGAACAAGTCAGAGACTGGCCCGAGTGTCGGCGCGGAAGACGCGCAGACGGACCAGATCAACGAATTGCTGGACATCGTCTCGGCCTAACAATCAGCCTTCGAGGTTTCAGGTATGCAGATACAATCCGCTTATGGTGCATCGTCCTACTCGGCCACCACGAAGCCGGCCAGCACCGCAGCGTCAGAAGAGAGACCAGATCTGGAGCAGATGCTCGAAAATCTGCGCAAGGATCCCGCGATCGATGCCCGTATTACTGAAAATGAAGACGGCAGCTATGAGTATAGCATAGGGGCTGACATACGGACCGCAAAGACCTTCGCAGCGCATGCAATCATCACCGAACTGAACGGCGAAAGCTTCAGCCTCATCGGGACAGAAGGCTGGATATTGCCATCTGATTCTGATGCCCAATTGTTCAAGCAGTTGACCGGCTACAACCTTCTCATACTAGGGGATCATCCCGTAGTGCTGGATGACGACGGCTTTCCGCCGGCAGCAGCCGATGAAGCGTCGGTTAAGCAAGCATTCGATTTCATAACCCACATAACTCTTTGTCGAGCCGAAGGTTACTTCGAGGGAGACCTGACCTCAGAGAATATCGGTGCCATACTGGCGGCTTACAACATATCACCCGGCACGGACAGCTTCATCGATCGGGTCCTCGAGCTATTGAACAAGTCAGAGACTGGCCCGAGTGTTGGTGCGGAACACGCGCAGAGGGACCAGATCAATGAATTGCTGGACATCGTCTCGGCTTGATGATGAGCGTGCGATGCGCTGTATCTCGCGCGCTCGCGCCAGCCTTGCTACAGGAAACCCCCGGCCGCAGCGCGACCGGGGGTTTTGATCTTCCCAAACTCAGGCGGCGTAGCGCTGGGCGCCACCCTCGCGCTGCACCTTGAAGCGGGCGACCAGCGCACGCAGATGCGCGGTCTCTTCCGCCAGCTTGGCGGTGCTGGCGGCAGCCTCTTCGACCATCGCCGCGTTCTGCTGGGTCATCTGGTCCATCTGGTTGACGGCCATGTTGACCTCGGTGAGACCTGTCGACTGCTCCTGGGCGGCGGTGGCAATCGAGGTCACCTGGCTTGCAATGCCGACCACCTTCGCCTGGATGTCGCCAAGCGCCTGGCCGGTCGAGCTGACCAGCTTCACGCCGGTCTGCACTTCATGCGACGACTTGGTGATCAGCGTCTTGATGTCCTTGGCTGCGGTTGCCGAACGCTGGGCGAGTTCGCGCACTTCCTGGGCGACGACGGCAAAACCCTTGCCGGCTTCGCCCGCACGGGCGGCCTCGACACCGGCGTTCAGCGCCAGGAGGTTGGTCTGGAAGGCAATCTCGTCGATCACGTTGATGATCTGTGTGATCTCCTTCGACGCCTGCTCGATCCGGCTCATCGCCGCGGTCGCTTCGCCGACGACACCGGAGGAGGCCTCGGCGAACTGTCGGGCTTCCGTCACCATCTTGCTGGAATCCTGCGCCCTTTCGGTCGACGTCTTCACGGCAACCGTGATTTCCTCCAGCGCCGAGGAGGTTTCCTCCAGCGAGGCGGCCTGGGTTTCGGTGCGGCGCGACAGGTCGTTGGAGGCCTGGCGGATTTCGTCCGCCCCGCCATTGATCGCATCTGCCGACTGACGCACTTCCTGCATCAGCTTGCGCAGGCTCGACATGGTCTCGTTCACATTGGCCTGCAGATCGGCAAAGACGCCCTGGTAGTGGCCTTCCATGCTTTCCGTCAGGTCGCCCTTGGCAAGCGCCGAGATGACGCGGCCGGTTTCGGCAATGCCGGTATCGACCGATTCCACCAGCGTGTTGACGTTGGAGGCAAAGCGGTCGAGATCGGGGTTGTCGTAGCGCTTGGTGATGCGCCGGGTGAAGTCGCCGGCAACAGCCGCATCAACCACCGTCGCAATGTTCGACTGAAGGTCGGCATTCTTTTCCTGCAGCGCCGCCTCCTGGGCCGCGAGATCGCGGATCTTGATGGCGTTCTGCTTGAAGATGTCGACCGCCTTGGCCATCAGCCCGATTTCGCTTCTGTGGTTGAGGCCGGGGATGATGGTGTCGAGCTTGTTGTTGGCGAGTGCACCCATCGCGCCGGTGATCTGGCCGATTGGCACGGTGATGCTGCGGGCGATGACAAAGGCGATCGATAGCGCTAACACAATGCCGACGGCACCGAGTATCACAGCAGTCGTCACAGAGCCGTTCATGGTCTGCGCGATCATCGGGCCAAGCGTGTCCTGCTCCTTCTTCAGCTCCAGCTTCAGCGCCTCGACCGACGTCGTCACCGCAGGGCCAGCGACATCCATCGTATTCTTGATGATGCTGTTGCGTTCGGTGATGACACCATGAACCTTGCCTAAGGCGTCGACATAGGTGGCCACATCAGCGGTGATCGCCTTGAAGCGCTCGGCGCGTTGCGGATCGACGATTAGGGCTTCAACCTTGGCTGCCTCTTCCGAAACCTTCGCTGCGGAGCCCGATGCTGCGGTGTAGTTGGCTTCGTTATTGTCAAGCAGGAACTTGTTGGACGACAGGCGCAGGTTCGCCACCTGGTACTGCATCCGGCTTGCGGCGAAGGCCGCTTCCTGGTTTCCAGCATCGATAAAGGCCTGACCGAGCGAGGCGAGCTCTTCGGCAATCTTGGATTCCAGCGGATTGAGCGTTTCCGTCACCAGCGTTGCGCGTCGCTCCTGGAGTTCGGAGATTTTCTTGAAGCCCTCTTCATAGGTCTGGACCTGAGTCAGGAAGCCCTGCACCACGGCCTTCTCCTGGTCAGTCGACAGCATCGTTAGCGTTGTCTCGATAGACTGCCGGGTGGTTGCAAGGCGGGTCAAAACTTCCTGATGCAGTTCTTCGGTCTGGTTGGAGCGATACTTGAGGAAGGACAGTCTGGCCTCAAGCATATTGGCCTGGATTCGCCCGGATTCGTTTGTTAGGCGCGCCGCACTGCGGTACTCGCCGAAGTAGCCAGCATTGGTCAGGTTCGAATAGATGGAGGTGGCCGATAATACTGTCAAAAGTGACAGTAAAATTCCAAAGCCAATGTATATATTCTTTCCTATGTGAATGTTGTTCAGCATTGTTGCAATCCTGATTGATCATTTACTACTCATCCAGAAATTGACGAATTAAGTTTATGCATGGTTAACCAAGGTGCTGGTGCGCAGCCTTTTTCATTTTGCAGTTGAGTGAGAATTATCAAATAAATTCAAGGGCTAATGTCCGCATGCAGAATGTCTTTCAAATGCGCGCCCAAAAATGATCGCGCTAACATTGGTTCGCAATCGCCCCCAAAGATAAGCTTCGCGCCAGCCGGGGCTGAAAGGGTATTGCAACGACGTCAGTTCGAATCGGTGCAGCATGTCCAAGTCTTTCCCGTCCGGCCGGTCCGCCAGGGCCTCACTCCTGTCGAAGCGCCTTGTCTCGCTGGGTCTCGGCACAGCACTGGTCGGGTCGCTTTCGGGATGCATTCTGGTCACCGATACCAGCCGGATGAACATCGAGGTGTTTCAGGACGAGGTGGCGCCCGTCTGGTATGATCCGGCCCGCACGCCGCCGGCCGCCGATCAGGCAGCGCCCCAGAAGCGCGATCTGTACCAGACCCAGTTCCACCAGACCTATGGCCTACCGGTCACCAATCCCCTGCATCGCACCCTCTATGGCATGATGGTCGATGATGGACATACGCTGCCCGCCATTCCGCTGGACCGGGTGCGTTCCGATATGCTCCGCCAGGAGGTGAGCTACCAGACCACGGAAGCCCCCGGCACGATCGTCGTCGATACCAAGGCCCATTACCTCTATCTGGTTCAGGCGAATGGCAAGGCGATCCGCTATGGCGTCGGTCTCGGCCGTGACGGCTATGCCTGGTCGGGGAGGGGCGTCATCCAGCGCAAGGCCAAGTGGCCGCACTGGACGCCGACCGACGAGATGGTTGAGAAAAATCCGAACCTGAAACCCGTTTCAGCTGCCCGGGGTGGCCTGGTCGCAGGCCTCAACAATCCGCTCGGTGCCCGCGCGCTTTATATCTATCAGGATGGCAAGGACACGCTCTACCGCGTGCATGGAACGCCGGACTGGCAGTCGGTTGGCAAGGCGACGTCGTCCGGCTGCGTGCGCATGTTCAATCAGGATGTCATCGATCTCTTCGATCGCGTACCTGAGAACACGCCCATTGTTGTCATTTAGCGACACTCATTTGCGACTTCCGCCTCTCTCCAAAACGTGAAAGGGGGGCAGCGTTGCTTTAATTGAACCTTTCCTGTTTGCATCGCATCATCGCGGAACAAAGCGCACCTCCCAGCGTCTTCCTCCGCAGCATTGCCACAGGAAACCCATATCTTCATGTCCTCTATTCCGCATCTGACCCGCCGCTCGCTCCTGTCGCTGACAGGCCTCGGCGCGGCCACTCTTCTCGCCAGCTGCACAACCTCCCGTCCGCTTCCGCCCGGCACCCGCCTCGAAGGCCCTGTCGTGCCCGAGGCGCCGAAGGGCCGGACGCCCGAGCTCGATGCCATGTATGGCGAAGTCTATGACGGCGGTTTCGTCATTCCCGCCGTGCCCTATTGGAAAATCCCCGATCGCTTCTATCGCCAGCAGGTCATCGACCCCACCGGCGAAGCCCCCGGCACCGTTGTCGTCGACACCCCGAACCGCTTCCTCTATCTCGTCGAGCGCGGCGGCACCGCCATGCGCTACGGCGTCGGCATTGGCCGTGACGGCTTCGAATGGGGCGGCCAGGGCGTCATCCAGTGGCGCCAGAAATGGCCAAAATGGACGCCCCCGGATGAAATGATCGCCCGCCAGCCGGAACTGGAAAAATACTCCGTCCGCAACGGCGGCAAGCCCGGCGGCATCGACAATCCGCTCGGTGCCCGTGCACTCTACATCTTCCAGAACGGCGAGGACACGCTCTACCGCCTGCACGGCTCGCCGGAATGGAATTCCATCGGCAAGGCCGTCTCCTCGGGCTGCGTGCGCCTGATGAACCAGGACATCATCGATCTCTACGAGCGCGTGCCGAACAGGGCCCGCATCATCGTCCGGCAGTAGCAGGGCGCGCCCTTCGGGGCTGCTGCCATCCACGAGAAGAGGCCCCTCCAGACATGGCGGGGCCTCTTTTCGTGTCCGATGCGCCCTGAGCGCAATGGCGACTATCCCGGTCAGGCGGCGTCGAGCGCCTTTTCGATGTCCTGCAGCGAATGGCCGGTCAGATCCTTTGCAAGTTCACCGATCAGCACCGCAGAGAGCTGCTTGTGGTAGCCCTTGCGCATTTCGCCGAGCGTCCGCGGCGCCGCGATGATCACCAGATTCTGGATCGTGCCATCCAGCACATGGGCGTTCAGCATGTCGGTAATGCCGCTGCCGAAACCGTCTTCCTGCTGCTGGCTGTCGTCCGGATTGGCCGCGCTGCTCTGATGGCGGCTGCCGGACGAGATCTTCGAACCGTCAATCTCCTCGCAGGGGATCGCCTTCAGCCTGACGTCCAACGCATTGCCCTCGTTCTGGAACAGGCTCAGCTTCTCGCCGTCGGCGACGGCAATGACGGTGTTCTGAGGCACTTGCATGAATGGTCTCCTTGCTGGTCTGGGCGGCATGCACGACATGTGTCGATGCCACGCTTGACCTGGGGTGAACCCTGGCGGCGTGGGATTGGTTCCCCGCAAGACGACATTCTCTTTACGCCTCACTCCGCCCGGCAGCGGAACGGGCTGAAGGTCGAGGCTGCGCCGGCATTCATGGTGGCGATCGTCAGCCCGTTGGCGATCGTAATGTCCTTGTCCGTTTGCGGGCAGGCATTGACATCCGCAAGGCAACCGCTTTCGATATAGCGCCGGTTTTCGGCAAGAAAGCCGTCCGACAGCCCTTCGGGTCCGATCCGTGTCGTCTTCCCGAGCACGGCCTCTCCGGCCGAAAGTGCTGCGGCAAAGGCGAGCGCCTTGAACGTGCTCGCCATGGCGAAAGGTTCGTTCTCGCGATAGGCCGTCATGGCACCGCTGCCCGTATCGATGACGGAAAGTGCGACCCGCATGCCGAACTTTGTCTCGATATGCTTGACCGTGTCGGCCAGCCCGTCCTAAGCGCTTGCCGTATGGGCCAGCAGGCCGCTGTTGAGCACAGTCGCGGTCAGCGCCGAGGCAGCAACCAGACGGGCCACAGGCCGGTTTGAGACGGCGGACTGTGTCTTTCTCATACGCATCTCCCTCAAGCGCGCCCTGAATCAGGGGCGATCAAGGCGAGAGCGAGGCACCCGGTGATTTCGTTCGCGATCTCGCATCGCGACGGCACGCTTCCTTGCTCCAAAGACCGGGCCGAAAAGGGGCTGATGCGCTGCGAAACGTCAGGCGATCGGTCTTCGGCCTCATGCCGCCCGGCCGGTCGTCCGGCCATACGCCGCCGAAATCCGGAACCGCGCGACCATCTCCTTGAGGATCAAGGCTTCGTCGTTGAGCACCGAGGATGCGGCTGTGGTTTCTTCTACCATGGCTGCGTTCTGCTGGGTCATCTGGTCCATTTGGTTGACGGCGATGTTGATCTCCTTGAGCCCGGACGCCTGTTCAGAGGCCGATTGCGAAATTCGCTGGATCAACCCGTTCACCGCCTCGACCTGCTCGGTTATCCGGCCAAGTGCCCGACCGGTCTCGCCAACCAGGGTCACGCCCTGATCCACCTGGCGTGTCGATGCCGAGATGAGGTCCTTGATCTCACGGGCTGCATTCGCCGAACGCTGGGCAAGTTCGCGCACTTCCTGGGCAACGACGGCGAAACCCTTTCCGGCTTCACCTGCGCGTGCGGCCTCGACGCCGGCATTGAGCGCCAAAAGGTTTGTCTGGAAGGCGATCTCATCGATGACCCCGATGATCTGGGCAACTTGGCGCGAGGAGCCTTCGATGCCCTGCATGGCCGCGATCGCCTGTTCGACGATCTCGCCGGAGCGCCGGGTCTCGTCGCTCGTGCTGCCGACCTTGCCCGCAGCTTCGCCTGCATTGCGGGCGCTGTCAGATAGCTGTTCGGCAATCTCGTTGAGGGCGGCAGCCGTTTCCTCCAGGCTCGCCGCCTGCTGTTCGGTGCGGCGCGACAGCTGGTCGGAACTGCGGCTGATTTCATGGGTCCCGGCATTCAGCGTTTCGACCGTCGCATTGAGCCGTGTGATCGTCTCCTGCAGGCTGTCGACGGTCCGGTTGAAGTTATCGCGCAATTCTGCGTAGCTGCCGGGGAAATCGCCATGCAGGCGGTGGGTGAGGTCGCCCTCCGCAAGCTTCGATAGGCCGATCCCGAGCGCGTCGACCACACGACGCTGCGTCTCGGCAGTCGCGGCCCGCTCCTTTTCGCTTCTGTCGCGCTCCGCATCTGCATCTTGCCGTTGGCGCAGGGCAACACCTTCAAGCGCACGCCCTTCCGCAAGCCGGATACGGAAGTTTTCCAGCGCCGTCGAAAGCGCCCCGATCTCGTCGTCGCTGCCCGGGGCCTCGACTTTCTGGTCATAGGCCCCATCGCTTAGGCGGGAGACCTCCGCGAGCACGGTGCCGAGCGGCTTCTGGATCAGCAGGCGCGCCGCCAGAAGGAGCGCCCCGATGACGGCAACCAGCATCACCAGCCCGCCGATCACCAGCACAGTGGTCTGCCGGTTCACGGCAGCGCTGATCACGCTCACCGGCACATCCTCGATCACCATCCAGCGGGCATTCAGTCCCGGCAGGTCGAAGGGATAGGCGATGCGATAGACTTCGTCCCCGTCCTGCCCGACGACACCTTCAATGACCAGAGGTTTGCCCGATCCCAGGGCGCCGCGCAGCTGATCCGCTCCCTCGGCGGCATAGTCCTGCATCAGCAGAGAGTCGTTGGGAGCCGTCAGCCACTTGCCGCCGCCGGAGACCAGATAGACACGGCCGACGTCGAACGGTCGCTCGTCCTTCAGTGACCGAGCCAGGCTTTCCAGTCCGATATCGATACCCATGACGGCACGCAGCTTGCCGTCGACGATGACCGGCTGGGCAATGCTCATCATCAGCATATTGTCTGCGGCAGCCTCGACATAGGGCTCGGTTGCTGCACTCTTGAGGCTCGTCGCAGCCAGTGCATAATACTCCTTGCTACGGTCGACCTCGTCGGAAATCGACAGGTCCAGGCCATCGCTACCGCGTGTCCAGTAGACGATAAACTCACCATTCGCATTCGTGCCAGCCGTTTCGTCACGGCCCGCCGCCCTCTGTCCGTCAAATCCCAGCGGCTCTTCCTCCATCCAGGCGCCAAAAACGAGGTCCGATGTGCCGATCAATGAGGTCAGCATCGCGGTGGTCGCCTTGCGGTCCAGCGTGCCATTCTTCAAGCCCGTTTCAATGCTGCCATCCATTCCCAGCGTTGCGCCCGAGAGTTCGGCAATCCGCGCGCCGATTTTCTGTGCCGTCGCCGCAGCATGCATCTCCGCCTGTGACAACGTCATCGACGTTGCCTCGGTCCGGATATGTCGTATCACCACGGTGAATGTAGCGGCCATCAGCAGGCCGATGGCAATCGCGCTGACCAGCAGCAGCTTTTGAACCAGGGAAAGTCGGCGAAACGTGCTCATCACGGTATCCTTGAGGGCGTTCATCGCGGAGCATTCCAGTCCGCGTCACCCTCTTCCATGCCGCAGTGTCGGTAAAGGATATGATAATATTCGAAGATTACGGGTTCACGTTTGCGATCGTCTCAAGTGGTTCGCTCTCGGAGCGCTTGTCTGCAGTCTGAGGGCGGCGTGCCGTCTTCTTGCTCAGGCTGAGGAAAGGGGGCGAGTTGATCCGGATCCGCCTCAATCCTGGCTGATCGCCTCCAGCTGGATCTTCAGCCGCTTCAGGCTGTCCCTCAGGCTTTCGATCTCGGCGATGTCACAGCCGGTCAGGTTGCCGATCGTCGAGAAGATCTGCAGCGCGCGGCCCTTCAGCGCCCGCCCGTCCGCCGTCAGCGTGATGAACACCACGCGCTCGTCGGCCGCATCGCGGCGACGCGAAACGTAATGCATTTGCTCCAGGCGCTTCAGCAGCGGCGACAGCGTGCCGGAATCGAGCCCCACCTTCTCGCCGAGCGCCTTCACCGAGAGGTCGTCTTCCTCCCACAGCGCCATCATCACCACATATTGCGGGTAGGTCAGCCCAAGCGGCGACAGAAGCGGCTTGTAGGCGCGTGTGAAGGCATGTGCTGCGCCGTAAAGCGCAAAGCACAGCTGCTTGTCCAGCCGCAAATCGTTTTCCAGCATTTCGTCGGTCATGGTCCTTGATGAACTTCTCTCGGCATCTATTGTTTCCACAGTGGACAAAAACGGCCCACATTTCAACGCGCAAAAAACAATTGCGCGCAATTCAATTGCGCTCTATATAGAAACGCATCAACCGTAAAACAAGGAGAACACCTCATGGCAATTCTTTACACCGCGCACGGTCATGCCACCGGCGGCCGCTCTGGTCACGGCGCCTCCGACAATGGCGTTCTCGATGTGACGCTGACCACCCCGAAGGAACTGGGCGGCGACGGCGCCACCGGCACCAATCCCGAGCAGCTCTTTGCCGTCGGCTATTCCGCCTGCTTCCTCGGCGCCCTGAAGTTTGTCGCCGGCAAGGAAAAGGTGAAGATACCTGAAGACGCCAAGGTCCACACGGATGTCGGCATCGGCCCGCGCGAAGATGGCACCGGCTTCGGTATCGAGGTGAAGATCTCGGTCGAAATCCCGGGCATGGAGCGCGCACTGGCCGAGAAGCTGGTCGCCGCAGCCCACATCGTCTGCCCCTACAGCCACGCCATGCGCACCTCGACCGAAGTGCCGGTTTCGGTCATCTGATCGGCGGACAGCCGGCCATTCCATCCACCGCCCAGAAGGCCGGCCTCGCGCCGGCCTTTTTCTCGTCCAGGCTCAGGGATCGAGCGTCGGCGCCAGCTCCTGGACCAGCTCCTGCACCAGCCATTGCGTCAGCGGGTCGCTGTCATTGCGCCGATGCCAGAAGGCAGAGACGGGAAAGCGCCGGATCTCGATCGGCGGCTCTGCGGTGACCAGGCCAAAGCCGGCGGCAAAATCCTGCGCCACCCTGCGCGGCAGCGTGACGATCGCGCCGGATTGTGCCACGGCTGCCAGCGCCGGCAGGAAGGACGGCAGGCCGAGCACGATCCGCCGGCTCCGCCCCATCGCCTCCAGTGTCCGATCGGCAATGCCGGTCAGATCGCCTCCAGGCGCAACCAGCACATGGTCGGCGGCACAATAGGCATCGAGTGAAATCCGTGGCGCCTCCGGCAGGGCACGGGCCAGGCCCGCCACCAGAAAACTCTCCTGATAGAGATTGCGTCTGGAAAGGCTGTCCGGCGCATCCCAGAGAAAGCCGAGCGCCATCTCGGCCCGGCCGTCTCCCAACGCCTCGATTGCGTCGCGCCGCCCGAGCGGCAGCACCGAGAGCCGAAGCTGCGGTGCCATCTGCCGTATACGGGCAGCAAAGCGCGGCATGATGACCGCCTGTTCGGAATCGAGCGCGGCGATCCGGACCACGCCGTCGGCGGATGCCGGATCGAAGCTGCGGGTCACCGTCAGCGCACTTCGCAGCGCGGCAACCGCCTGGGCAACCGGCACTTCCAGCGCAAGCGCTGCCGCCGTCGGCTCCATGCCATGGGGCCGGCGCAGGAAAAGTTCGTCGCGAAACACATCCCGCAACCGCTTCAGGGCCTGGCTGATCGCCGATTGCGTCAGCCCCAGTTCGCCGGCCACGGCGGCAGCCTTGCGATGGCGCAGGAGGCCGAGGAACACCAGCAGCAGCGTCAGGTCGAGCTTTCTGAGTTCGGTTTGACTTAAGTCAGACATGATCCGATTTCGATTTTACGCCAATCATCCATGTCCTATCTCTTTCTCCATCAGATGCGCAAGGAGAAGGTCATGCAGATCGCCATCATCGGAACCGGCAATGTCGGCAGCGCCATCGCCCGCGGTCTGCAGGGCACGGGCCATCAGGTAACGCTCGGCGTGCGCGATGTCACCCGCCCCGACCTCGTGACCCTTGCAGGGGAAGTCGAAGCCCGTCTTCTCGATACGGTCCAGGCGGCCCAGGCTGCCGAGATCGTCATCCTCGCGCTGCCCTGGGACAAGGCCGAACGCGCGGTAAAGGCGCTAGGCGATCTCTCCGGCAAGATCGTCATCGACTGCATGAACCCGCTCGCCATGATCGACGGCACCCTGTCGCTTGCGCTCGGCCATACAACGAGCGGCGCAGAACAGGTGCAGTCCTGGCTGCCCGGCGCCCGCGTGGTGAAGACCCTCAACCAGGTCGGCGCCGAAATCATGCAGGATAATGAGAGCCTCCCGCACCGCCCGGCGCAGTTCATGGCCGGCGACGACGAGGCGGCCAAGGCTGCCGTATCGATCCTGCTCCGGGATCTGGGCTTCGAACCCTTCGATGCCGGAGCACTCAAACGCGCGCGCCTCCTCGAGCCGCTCGCCATGGTCTGGATCAACCAGGCCCTGCTGCGCGGCAAGGGGCGGAATTGGGCGCTCGCCGCCGTCAGCCCGGCGACCTGAGCCGGCCCATTCAACGAGAGAACCCACAAGGGGAAAAGACCATGACCGATCGCCTGCATGCCCGCTGCCATTGCGGCAAGGTGCATATGACGCTGCCTGCAACGGCCGCCGGCGTGCTCGCCTGCCATTGCGATGACTGCCAGAAGATGCACGGCAATTTCAACGCCTTCCTTGCCGTTCCTGTCGTGGACGTCGAGGCGTCTGGCACCGAACATCTGGTCTGGTACCAGTCGTCTGCCGCCGCCCGCCGCGCCTTTTGCGCCACCTGCGGCGCCCGCGTCTTGAAAGAGGTGACGGAGGCCGGTCGCTGGCTGATCTCCGCCGGCCTGATCGAAGGCCCGACCGGCCGCCGCATCATCAGGAACCTCTGGGCCGAATCGAAACCCGACTGGTACGACCTGCCGGCTGTTGCGACCTGAGCGTCAAAAATCCGCCACCCCCAACACCATTGGAGACCGCCATGAGCCATTCCGCTGGCAATGCCCCTGCGCGCCGTATTCTCATCATCGCCGCCAATCCCGGCATCTCGCCCACGACGGGCTGGCCGATCGGTTTCTGGTGGGCTGAACTCACCCATCCCTACTGGGCCTTCCAAGAGGCGGGTTACGCAATCGACATCGTCAGCCCCAAAGGTGGCGATCTCGTCGCCGACGCCTATTCCGATCCGGAGGATGCCTCGGGCTATTCCGCCCATGACATCCTCTCGCTCGGCTTCAAGATCTCGCCCAGTCATTCGGCCCTGCTCAAGGGCACGAAGTCCATCGCCGATGTCGATCTTGCCGGCTATGACGCGATCTTCCTCGTCGGCGGCCAGTCGCCGATGGTCACCATGATTGATGACCAGGCCCTGCACGCCTTCGTCGCCCGCGCCTACGAGGCCGGCAAGATCGTCGCCATCGTCTGCCACGGCACCTGCGTGCTCCTGAAGACGAAGCTCTCGACCGGCGAACTTCTGGTGAGGGCCAAGACCTGGACCGGCTTTGCCGACAGCGAGGAGGATTTCGCCGACAGTTTTGTCGGCAAGCGCATCCAGCCCTTCCGCATCGAGGAGGAGGCAAGAAAGCTCGACGGCACCAACTTCGTCGTCCACGGCAAGTTCGAACCCTTCGCCATCCGCGACGGCCGGCTGATCACCGGCCAGCAACAGAATTCCGGCACCGCAGCCGCCAGACTGGTGATCGAGGCGCTTGGGCGGTGAAAGACGGAATGGGGAACACTTCGCCCCGGACGCGGGTTCGACCTTGGTACCCCCAACCGAGGACGAACCCATGGATACCACCATTGCCAACGAGATCTATGAAGACGATCGCCTGTCGCCCGACACACCGGTTCATGAGGACACGCGCCTTGCGATCCGCCGCCACTATCCGGAATCCGCCTTTCGCGGCCCGCTTTTAGAGGGGCGCGATCGCATCGCGCTTCTGCTCGCAACCGTGATGCTGATCGGCCCACTGATTGCCCTGCCACTCGGTTTCGGGGGATGAGGCTTTCAGCCACTAATCTCCATCAGCCCCTTGCGCAAAGCCTCCGGTGCGCTCGTCATGCCGGCCTCGATGTCGGCATGAACCGCTTTCCAGATCGGCACGGCACTGGCAAGCGCCGCCATGCCTTCCGGCGTCAGCTTCAGCCGCTTGCCGCGTTTGTCCTTCGGATCGGGCTCGATCGCCACCCAGCCGCGCGCGGACAGGGGCTTCAATGCTGCCGTCAGCGTCGTGCGGTCCATGGCGAGCAGCTTCGCAACTGGCCCCATCGGCGGTGGTTCCGGCCGGTTCAGCGCCATCATCAGGGAAAACTGCTGGTTCGTCAGTCCTGTGGGTTTGAGCGCCAGATCGAAGCGCCGCGCCAGAGCGCGGGCCGCTCGCTGGGCATGCAGGCATAGGCATGTATCTCTGACATGGAGTGTGGTGGAATAGGGAATCAACTGCTGGTTTGACATGCCATAAATATGTTGATATCAACGTAAATGTCAAGAGGAGGAACAGGATAATGGAATATGCCGTTGTTTCGCGGGAAGAGTGGCTCGAAGCCCGCAAGGCCTTGCTGGCCAAGGAGAAGGAACTCACCCGCCAGCGCGATCGCGTCAATGCCGAGCGTCTGGCGCTGCCCTGGGTGAGGGTCGAGAAGGATTATCGCTTCCAGTCCCCGCAGGGCGAGGTCTCGCTTGCCGATCTCTTCGGTGGTCGCAGCCAGCTGATGATCAACCACTTCATGTTCCATCCGGATTGGGATGCCGGCTGCGAGGGCTGCTCCTTCTTCGCCGATCACATCGACGGCATGCTGCCA
This sequence comes from Rhizobium sp., assembly GCA_027533385.1. Classification (GTDB taxonomy): domain Bacteria; phylum Pseudomonadota; class Alphaproteobacteria; order Rhizobiales; family Rhizobiaceae; genus Allorhizobium. Next base: position 30,498 of record JAPZUE010000020.1, read on the forward strand.
CATCTCAACAATCACGACGTCACCCTGGTCACGGTATCGCGCGCGCCGCTTGAAAAGATCGAGGCCTACAGGCGCCGCATGAACTGGCATTTCCCTTGGTTTTCGTCATCAGGCAGCGATTTCAATTACGACTTCCACGTCTCCTTCACCAAGGAGGAGCTGGCTTCCGGATCGGTGAACTACAATTTCCGCCAGACCCCGAGCGAACAGGCCTTCGACGAACTGCCCGGCATGTCCGCCTTCTATCGCAACGACAGGGGCGAGATCTTCCACACCTATTCGCAATATGCCCGCGGCGGCGAGGAAACCCTCGGTGCCCTGATGGTCCTCGACCACGCGCCGCTCGGCCGCAACGAGACGGGCACGCTGAGCTTCGTCAAACGCAAGGACGAATATTTCGCCAAGCCGGCTGAAAAGGCCGGCTGCTGCCACTGAGGAGGATGGGCCATGGAATCTTCAAAACCGAGCGAACATCATCGCTTTCTCGACCGCCTGGTGGGCGATTGGCTCTACATCGCCTCCACCGGCCACGAGGCTTACGACCCCGAGGATCCCCTCAAGCGCTGGACCGAGAAGGTCCGTTCCATCGGCGGCCTCTGGATCGTCGCCGAAGCGGAGGGCGGTATGGGCGAGGGCGAGCGCGGCACCATGATCATCACCCTGGGCTACGATCCGCGTGTCGGCCATTATGTCGGCAGCTGGATCGGCTCGATGATGGACAAGTTCTGGGTCTACAAGGGCTGGCTGGAAGACGAAGGCCAGACGCTCGTCCTGGAGGCCGAAGGCCCGAGCATGGAAGACCCTGAACGCACCGAGCTTTATCGCGATGTCATCCACTTCATCGATGATGACAACAGGCGCTTTTCCGGCAGCGTCAGGAAGCCTGACGGCAGCTTTCACACCTTCATGACCAGTGTTTCCAAACGTATCGGCTGATTTCAAAAGAGAGGGACTTTTCCATGCATGGCACATTTCTCTGGCATGAATTGATGACACCCGATCCCGCCGCCGCCAAGGCCTTCTACGGCGCACTGCTCGGCTGGCAGCCGACGGATATGGAGATGGAAGGCTTCACCTATACCACCTTCGCCGTCCCGGGCTTTCCCTCCGGCGTGGCCGGCATGATGCAGCTCACGCCCGAGATGGCGGGGCAGGGCCTCCCGCCCAACTGGACCGGCTATATCCAAGTCGATGACGTCGACAGGACGGCAGGTGAATACGAGGCGAATGGCGGGGCGATCCACAAAGCCCCCGAAGACATCCCCGGCATCGGCCGCTTCGCCGTGGTCGCCGATCCGCAAGGGGCCGTCGTCTGCATCATGACCCCGCAAATGCCCGAGGGTGAAACCGGCAACTGGCCCACCCCGGGCGCGGTTGGCACCGTCGGCTGGAACGAGCTGATGGCGGGAGACTGGGAAAAGGTCTGGGATTTCTACGCCGCCCGCTTCGGCTGGGAAAAGGACATGGCCGTCGACATGGATGCCATGGGCATCTACCAGACCTTCAAGCTCGGGGATCAACCGCTCGGCGGCATGATGACCAAGATGCCGGAGATGCCAATGGCCTATTGGGGCTTCTACTTCATCGTGCCGGCCATCGATGCGGCCGCTGCAAAGGTCACTGAACTCGGCGGCACGGTGCTGATGGAGCCGCACCAGGTCCCCGGCGGCTCCTGGATCGCAGCCTGCCAGGATCCGCAGGGTGCGTTCTTTAACCTGACGGCGGCAACGCGTTGAAATGGGGCTGAATGGGGCCGGCCTCAGCGCCTGATGGCAATCTCCCCACCAGTGGGGGAGATGTCGGCGTAGCCGACAGTGGGGGCGAACCGGGTGAAGCGTGGAAAGCGAAGCTGAAAGATCGCGCTTTGCTCAGCCGCGCTTCACGGCCTTTTTGACGGCGCGCTTCTTGGGTGCCGGCGCCTTGTCGGCTTCCAGCGCCTCGCGCTCCATTCTCAGCGCCTTCAGCGCTTCCGTCTTGCGTTCGCGCGCGGTCGCTTCCGCCGCGATCAGCGAGCGGGCAACGCTGTCGGTGGTCGCGGCCTTGTCCTGCGGCGAAACTTTTTCGGGTTTGAAGAAAGCGTCTTTGGTAGCGGTCATGTCCGGATCCTTCCCGCAGCGGGGCTGCCTGTCTCGGCATGTCGTGTCATCGCCTGCGTCCTCATCGGCATGGGGCCGGCCGGGCGGGGCGGGCGGGTCCGCGCGCCCTGGGGCGCACGGACAAGGTTCGGCTTAGCGAGCGCCGCGAACGGCTGCCTTCTTCGGCACCGGCAGCAGGCCTTCGCGCTGCAGCTTCTTGCGGGCGAGCTTGCGCTGGCGACGAACGGCTTCTGCCTTTTCGCGCACGCGCTTTTCAGACGGCTTTTCAAAAGCGCTGCGGGCCTTCATTTCGCGGAAGAGACCTTCGCGCTGCATCTTCTTCTTGAGCACCCGGAGTGCCTGGTCGACATTGTTGTCACGAACGAGAACTTGCACGGTCGTTTCCTTTCCGGGCATGCGCCCGATTGATCTGGAGTTGCGAAACAGGGGATACGGCAGGCTGACGCGCCACGCCCCGGCGAAGATCCCGATCGGGTCGGGACAGATGAAAGACCGAAGGCGACCCGCGATCGGCGCAAACAAAAAAGGCCGGGCGGAACCCGACCTTCCTCTCGTCACTCAGCGCCTGCTGCCGGTACATCCATGGTCAGCGGGGCGAGCGACAATTCCTTAAGCGGCGCGCAGGTTGTCGGCCGAGCTCTTGCCCGAACGCTTGTCCTGAACGATGTCGTAGCCGATCTTCTGGCCTTCGACCAGGTCGCGCATGCCAGCGCGCTGAACGGCGGAGATGTGGACGAACACGTCGGCCGAGCCTTCATCCGGCTGGATGAAACCAAAACCCTTGGTGCTGTTGAACCACTTAACGGTACCTGTGCTCATAACGATATCCTTTCAATCGTTGGGTTCGCCGGAGAGACATTCGTCCGGCTTTCTATCGACGTTGAAGGGAAATCTGGCGTGCGCGGGTAGCGCGTAGACAAAGTCGCTCGCAATCTTCGATATCGGCAATATAGGGCTTCGCTCCTTCCGACACAAGCGCAAACCGGAACATTCAGGGATTTGCGCCGCGCGGGCGTCCCGCACGGACGCTGGAACCGGCTGATAACGTTGAAGGAATTTACCTGCTCCCCAATGCGAAAAAATTCGCGTGATAAAGCGTCGATTGCCCTCTTCGCGCGGTATTATCCATATTGCTAAGAAACTTCAAATCGAGGCCTTGCGAGGGGCTTCTACGCAAAAACAGTACGACAATCTTCACGCTCTGTTGATAGGACGGGGCGGCCGGCAGCCTTGCCTCAGCGTCAGGCACCGGCACTCCATCTTCACTCATCAACGGGCTCATCCGATGAACAAGTTTCTCGCCGCAACGGCAATCCTCCTGCTTTCCGCGACCGCATCCTTCGCCGACAGCTTCACCTTCCCCGCCGATGAACCGGCCGCCATTGTCGACATTCCCGCTGACTGGCAGCCGACCGCGACCGATTACGGTGTCGAGGCCAATTCTCCCGATGCCGGCACCTATATCTCCTTCGACGTCGCAGGTGCCGAGGACATGGAGCAGGTGATGACCGATGTCTTCGCCTTCCTGGAAGAGAACGGCGTGACCGCCGATCCGGCCACCCAGCACGAATCGAAGGACCAGCTGAACGGCATGCCGTTCCAGACCATCGACTGGAAGGGTACCGACAAGCACGGCCCGGTCTCCATCGGCGTCGGCATCATCGGCCTCTCGGAGGAGAAGATCGCCATCGTCACCTATTGGGCATCGACCGAAACCGAAGCGAAGAACATGCCGGAAGTCGGCAAGATCCTCGCCACTCTGAAGCCGGCTGAATAAGCCAAGGAAAGGCCGGCCGCCGACGGTGCGCCGGCCTTTTCCGGGCGACCAGCATGTCACGCCCGGCGAAATTGCCGCAGACCTTCGCGCGCCAGCGTTCCATGGCGACAAAGACATTGCGATCTGTTAGGAGAACGCACCCGTTCTTTAAAAGGCGGGCCGATTTCTCCCGTCACGAAAGCCAGCCGACCATGACCATTGCTGCGGGCCTCTCCTCCGGATGCCCCGTGTCACCAGCGCCTCGACCGCGCGCTGAACTTCTCCCCGCCCATGTGCACACGTGCCACCGTCTCTCCGGAGTTGCCGCATGAGCGCCGCCATCGACTATCGCGACGATATCGCGCCCGAAGACGAGACACCGGATGCCAAGGCCTGGCTGAAGATCGTCAATGCCTATCGCAAGCCCAATCTGACCCGTTCAAGCTTCGAGCTCGGTGTTACGCTGGTGCCCTTCGTTCTGCTGTGGCTCGGTGCCTGGGCGAGCTTCCATTTCTCTTTCTGGCCGGGCCTCGTGCTCGTCATTCCGGCAGCCGCCTTCCTGCTGCGGCTCTTCATCATCCAGCACGATTGCGGCCACGGCGCCTTCTTTGCCCGCCGCGCCGCCGATGACTGGACCGGTCGTCTTCTCGGCGTCCTGACCTATACGCCTTACGATTACTGGCGCCGGGCGCATGCCGAACACCATGCGACAGCCGGCAATCTCGAGGAACGCGGCGTCGGTGACATCACCACGCTGACGGTTGCCGAATATCGCGCGCTTTCGCCGCTTCGCCGCCTCGGCTATCGCCTCTATCGCAATCCGGTCGTGCTCTTCGGCATCGGCCCGATCTGGGTCTTCCTGCTCAAGCAGCGTCTGCCCTTCGGCATGATGAAGGACGGGGCTCTGCCCTGGGTCTCGACCATGGCCACCAATGCCGGCATGATCGCGGTCGCCGCGCTGATGATCTGGCTTGCAGGCCTCGATGCCTTCCTTGTGGTGCATCTGCCGATCGTCCTGCTGGCCGGTGCGCTCGGCATCTGGCTCTTCTATGTCCAGCACCAGTTCGAAGACACCCACTGGTCCAACCCGCCGGAATGGCAGTTCCAGCACGCGGCCTTGCATGGCGCCTCCCATTACGACCTGCCCTGGGGCCTGCGCTGGCTGACCGGCCATATCGGCGTGCACCATGTGCATCACCTGTCGAGCAAGATCCCCTTCTATCGTCTGCCGGAAGTCCTGCGCGACCACCCGGAGTTGAAGACCATCAGCCGCATCACGCTGAAGGAAAGCTTCGCCTGCGTGAAGCTCGTGCTCTGGGACGAAGCCCGCGGACGGCTTGTGTCGTTCCGCGAAGCGCGACGCTTGGCGGTCGCCTGAACCTGTCAGACCCGGCCAAGCGTCGATAGATGCGCCGCCATTCTGAGAGCTGCCTCTGACGGCCCGGTTTTCCCGGGCCGTTTTTCGATCACCGAGTAACGGATGTCGGAAAGATCAGGCAATCCGTCCCCCGTCAGGGCAGCCTGACCCATGCCCGCCTCAGTCCGGCAGGCAAGCCCGAGCCCGGCCGCAACAGCAGCCTTCACCCCGTCAAGGCTCGGCGTGACCAGAGCCAGCCGCCATGGCCGCCCAACCGCGTCCAGCGCTCGGGTCGCGGCAGAGAGGAAGGGACAGGGCGGCGTGATGCTGATCAGCGCCACCACCTCATCCTCCAGCAGTCGCGCATCACCGAACCACGCCATTGGAAAAACTGTCCCGCCCGCCCCGCCGCCGGCCATATCGCCGGCAACGACCGCCGTATCGATGCGATCCTCACTCATCGCCTGCAGCAATTCGCTGCTGCTGCCGATGACAATCGAAAACCGTGCCGCGCCGTCGTCCCCACGCAGGTCGGCAAGGGTCGGCTGCAGCACCTGGCCGACGAAATCCTGGACCACGCCGAGCCGGATCGGTAGCCGAGCAGCCGCATCGAGCTCGGCCCGCGCCGCATCGATCCGGGCCAGGATCGCCCGGCTATGGGCGAGCAGCCAGCTGCCCGTGTTGTTGAGCTTCAGCGCCCGCCCGTCCCGGTCAAAGAGCGCTTGGCCGACAATATCTTCCAGCCGCTGCATCTGCAGGCTGAGCGCCGATTCGCTGCGGTTGACCCTTGTCGCCGCCGCCGCCAGCGAGCCGCAATCCGCCACGGCGACGAAACTGCGCAGGAGCGGCGAGGGAAGATCAGGAAGCATGAGTTTTCCTCAAGTCAGATTGCGTTCATTGCCGATATAAGTTGAGCATAACGCGACTATCCTGCCTCCGTCACCCTGTTTCGGAGAATTGACCATGCCCTTTGCCCGCCTGACCTATCACCCGCCCCATCCTGAGCGTGAACACGATCTCGCTCGCGCTCTGACCGACCTCGTCGCAAATGATCTCGCCAAGCGCCACGACCTGACCTCGGTGCAGATCGAAGCGACGCCCGCGCAAACCTGGACCATCGGCGGGGAGCGGCAGCCAAAGACCGCGCATCTCGAAGTCTTCGTCACCGCCGGCACCAACACGGTCGAGCAGAAACGGCAGTTTCTAAAGAGAGCCATGGCCCTGCTGCGCGCCGAATGGCCGGAGCTTCCTGCCGCGACCTATGTCGTGGTGCACGAACTGCCGGCCAGCGACTGGGGTTATGATGGCCGAAGTCAGGCGGATCGGGCTGCGGCGCAATAGGCGGCGTTCTGGTCAGCCGCGCCCCGCGCCTTGCCCGGAACTCTCCCACCCCGCGACCCACAACTTCCGCAGCCGATCCCCCTCGCGGCGGAAATGCGCACCCGTCGCCCGGCAGTCCCTGACCCGGTCGACCCTGAAATTGCGGATCGCCTCGCGCAGCTCGCACCAGCCGACGATCACCGCCGCTTCAGCATAATGGATGACGGCAATCGGCCGGATCCGCCGCGTCGTCGGCTCCTGCTGTTCGTTGACATAGTCGATCTCGAGCTTTTCCTCGTCGCGGATCGCCCGGCGGATCATCGCAAAATCGATGGTCTCGGGCGCCTCCGCCACCCGCCCCCAGGCATAGAGCGTGCGCGAGACCATTGCCTCGCGCAGGGGGTCGGGAAGTGCTGCCGCAATCTTGTCGAGCACTCGCGCCGAGGCCTCGCGCAGCTCAGGGTCCGCCGTCCGCTTCGTCAGCGCCATGCCGAGCACGATCGCCTCCGTCTCCTCCGGCGTGAACATCAGCGGCGGCAGGTGAAATCCGGGTCTGAGGATATAGCCGATCCCGCGCTCCCCCTCGATCGGCACGCGCATCGCCTGAAGGGCGGCGATATCGCGGTAGATCGACCTTTGCGTCACCTCCAGTTTTTCCGCGATCTGCTGTGCCGTTATCGGGTGGGCAGCAAGGCGCAGGATCTGGATGATCTCGAACAGCCGGGACGCCTTGCGCATGGGTCAGACCTCACCTCAACTGACACACCTCTGTCAGTAGCCCTTGTCTAAAGCATCTCCAAAGCATTGAAAACAGGTCATTCCCTGCGGGAAGCCTGCCTATTGAAGGAGATCCTACTGACATGTCCTATGCCGAAAACCTCTGGCTCTTCACGCTTCTTCTGGCCGGCATCATCATCGTGCCCGGCATGGACATGATCTTCGTCATCGCCAATGGCCTGACCGGCGGGCGTCGCGCAGGCATTGCCGCCACATCCGGCATCATGCTCGGCGGCGCCTTCCACACGCTTTTCGGCACGGTCGCGGTCACGGCCCTTTCGACGCTGGTGCCGCAGCTTGCCGGCCCCATGCTGGTGATCGGCTCCGCCTACATGATCTGGATCGGCTATACGCTGGCCAAGAGCGCCATCGTCATCGACGGCATCGAAGCGTCAAAACTGCACCGGACCGCCCGCATCTTCACCCAGGGCCTGATTACCTGCTTGCTCAACCCGAAGGCTTGGGCTTTCATCCTCGCCGTCTATCCGCAATTCATGCGCCCCGAATACGGCCCCTTCTGGCAGCAGGCGCTTGTCATGGGCGCACTCACCATGGTGCTGCAGGCGCTGGTCTATGGCGGGCTTGCCGTTGCCGCAGCCAGGGGCAGGGACGCGCTGGTCGCGAAACCTGACGTCACCATCTGGATCGGCCGGGCCGCCGGCTGGCTGCTGGTCGCAGTGGCGGTTTTGATGCTGGTGGAGGGCTGGCGCAGTTGGTGAGGGGCCCGACAGGGCGACATCGCCCCCTAAAGTCCCACCGCCTTGCGCAAGACCTCGTTCATCCGCGACTGCCAGCCATCGCCGGTTGCCTTGAACCGGTCGATGACCTCCTGATCGAGCCGGATGCTGATCGCCTTCTTCGGGCTCTCCGCCTTGGGTCGACCAAGCTTGCGGTCTATGGCCTCGGTGAGATCCGGAAACACCTCGCGGAAGGGGCGGAACTCCTTCAACTCCTCCTCGGTCACTTCGGGATTGTCGGGGTCGGAGGCGATCATCGCCTGGATCTCGGCCTCTTCCTCGTCGGTCAGCGGCCTCTTGGACGAAAATCTCCCGCTCATATCAGGCTCCTTTCCCGCCGGCTGGCCGGCCGCATCGAGATGATCGACAGGGCTTCACGACCCAGAGGCGTATAGACCACGGCAACAACGATGCGACCGTTCAATTCGCCGATCGCGATCGTCCGACCCGATTTCGCCGCACGGACGCTGGCCTCGACGAAAAAGCTCTCATCGAGCTCGGCAAAGTCTAGGCCGTGCTTCGCCAGATTCTGCTGCCGCTTCGGTTCATCCCAGACGATGATCATAGTTTATGTATATACGGAAATTCCGCAAGCCGGCATCCTGCCAATCTGGGGGATTTTTCGCTCAGCCCCTCTGCGGCAGCAGGATCACCGCAGCCCCGATCAGGCAGATCGCAGCGCCCATCAGGTCGAAGCGATCAGGCCTTTGCCCCTCGATCAGCCAGAGCCAGGTGAGCGACGCCGCGATATAGACCCCGCCATAGGCCGCATAGGCCCGGCCCGCTGCCTCGGAGGGCACAAGGGTCAGAAGCCAGGCAAAGGCGGCGAGCGACAGGAGGCCGGGCACCAGCCAGAGCGCCGAACGGTCAAGCTTCAGCCAGGCCCAGAAGGCAAAACATCCGGCAATTTCGGCAAGGGCTGCAAGCGGATAGATCACAAAAGTCATGGACCGATCCTGCCATGGCCGGCTTCAAGACGGAAGGGCAGGGGCGGCGTCAGCCGGTGCGGCCCTGCAGGTTCAGCACATGGCAGACGCGCGGCAGAAGCTCCGCTTCCTTGGGGAAGCAGACGAAGAAACCCTGTACGCTGTCGAAACCAAGCTGCACGGCGGTTTCCATCTGGTCTTCGTTTTCGACACCCGCTGCCGTCACGATCATGCCGAGATCATGGCCAAGCGCAATCACATGGCGCACGATCGCCTTGTCGACGGGGTTGGTGAGCGCACTGCGCATCAGCGAATGATCGATCTTGAGGCGCCGGAACGTATGGTTGCGCAGGGCGGCAAGCCCGGCATGGGTCGCGCCGAAATTGTCCATGGCGAGTGCAAACCCGCAGTAATGCAGAGCTTCGAGAGCCAGGCTCACGGGCTTGGCCAGCGGGCCATAAAAGGCCGGTTCCGCCACTTCGATTTCCAGCATGTCGGGAGTGAGGCCGAAACTCTGCACCATGTCGCTCAGGCGCAAGGCAAAATCGCCGGCACAGAGATCAAACGCCGTGGCATTGACGCTGATCCGCCCCATGTGGTGGCCTTCCGCGCGCCAGCGCGCCGCCTGGCGCAGCGTGGTCGACAGCACGAAGTCACGAATCGAGAGCGACAGCATGGGGTCGTGGAAAACCGAACGGAAATCCTGGGCCGCGGCAAGCCGCCCGGGACCCATGCGCCAGCGCAACAGCGTTTCCACGCTGTCCACTTCGCGATGGTCGACGGAATAGATGGGTTGATAGATCAGCTCGAAGCGACCGCGTTCAAGCGCGCGCTTCGCATTGTTGACCAGAACGATGTGATCCAGACTGCTGTCCACATTCAACCCCATGAGACAATGCCCGAGCCCTGACCCGGTAATTGTGGCGACGCACAATATATATCAGGGATAGTTGCGCAGAAATGAACAAATCTGACCGAGAAGGACGAGCTTTCGTCACTCAGTTCTTGTGTTTTGCAGAAAATCGGCAGCCTCAACGTCTGAGACTACCCAAAATTCCACGTACCAGCGCCCGCCCGACCGATGTCGCCACGGAACGCGCGGCACTCTTCATCGCCGCTTCGATCACCGTTTCGCGCTGATATCCGGTGCTGCGCTTCGTGCTGCGCCCACCATCTTCCGCCGCCTGCTCGTCGCCAAAGCCCGGCAGCGTCCAGCGACCGGCAGCGCTGTCGCCACCACTGGCCTTTTCCTCTGCCGCGCGCTTGGCAGCTTCCGCCTCCGCCGCCTTCCTGGCGCGGGCGGTGAGGATTTCGTAGGCCGATTCCGAATCAAAATCGATGTCGTATTGCCCAGCGACAGGAGAGAGGCCCATCACCTTCTGCCGTTCGGCATCGGTGAGCGGGCCAACCCGGCCCGACGGCGGGCGGATCAGCGTGCGTTCGACCATGGAGGGAATACCCTTGGCCTCCAGCGTCGAGACCAGCGCCTCGCCGATGCCGAGCTGGGTTATCGCGGTGGCGCAGTCGAAGGCCGGGTTGGGGCGGAAGGTATCCGCCGCCGTCTTCACCGCCTTTTGTTCGCGCGGCGTATAGGCGCGGAGCGCATGCTGCACGCGGTTGCCGAGCTGCGCGAGCACGGTTTCCGGCACGTCGAGCGGGTTCTGCGTGACGAAATAGACGCCGACCCCCTTGGAGCGGATCAGCCGCACCACCTGCTCGACGCGCTCGATCAGCACCTTCGGCGCATCATTGAAGAGAAGATGCGCCTCGTCGAAGAAGAAGACCAGCTTCGGCTTGTCGAGATCGCCCACTTCCGGCAGCTCCTCGAAGAGTTCCGAGAGCAGCCAGAGCAGGAAGGTGGCGTAGAGCCTCGGGTTCATCATCAGCTTGTCGGCGGCCAGGATCGAGATCGCGCCCCGCCCGTCATGCGTGGTGCGCATGATGTCGGTGACGGCAAGCGCCGGCTCGCCGAAGAAGTTCTGCGCTCCCTGCTGCTCGAGGATCAGAAGCCCGCGTTGCAGCGTGGCGATTGAGGCCTTGGAGATCAGGCCGAACTGGCTGGAAAGCTCGGTCGCATGCTCCGCCATATAGGTTAGCAGCGCCTGCAGGTCCTTCAGATCCATCAGCGGCAACCCGCCCTGATCGGCGATCTTGAAGGCGATGTTGAGCGCACCTTCCTGCGCCTCCGAGGCATTCATCAGCCGCGAGAGCAGAAGCGGCCCCATCTCGGCGACGGTGGTGCGCACCCGGTGGCCCTTCTCGCCATAGATATCCCAGAAGATGACGGGGAATTCCGCCGGCGCATACTCCTTGAAACCGATCTGCGTCGCCCGCTGGGTGATCCAGTCCTTCGGCTCGCCCATGGCGGCAATGCCGGAAAGGTCACCCTTGATATCGGCGGCAAAGACGGGAACGCCGGCCTCGGAAAAACTCTCGGCCAGCACCTGCAGCGTCACGGTCTTGCCGGTACCCGTCGCCCCGGTCACGATTCCATGGCGGTTGCCGTATTTCAGCGCCAGATACTCGGCCTTGTTCAGGCTGTCGTCGGGATTGCGGCTGGAACCGAGATAGAGCGAACCTTCTTGCAGCATGCGGACGTTTCTCCCATCGTCAAACCGGACTTCAGCTTGCTCTTATAGGAGGAGTGTGGAACATCGACAACGGTCGACCGTCCCGTTTCGGTACGCTCCGTTAAGCCCGCAAGTCCTTGCCGCGTCAGGCAGGGGGGCGATTGCAAGCCGGGCAGGCTGGAGAACAGGACCAAAGAGATGAAGCGGCGGCACTCCCCGGCATTTTTCGCCGGATCCCGGTCGCGGCGCTTGAGTTCGGAATGAACATCCATTACGTTGACGTTAACGTCAAAAAATCGCCTCAGGAGGACTTCGAGAATGAGCGAAATCGTCACCCGCATCGCCGACAATGTCGGCATTTCCCCGGAAAAGGCAGAGACCGCGCTCGGCATGATGCTCGGCTTCCTGCAGCGCGAAGCCGCTGACGGCCCGGTCGCCAAGATGATCGAAGCCATCCCGGGTGCAGCCGAACTGGTCGCAGCCCATAACGGCGAAGGCGCCGGCAAGGGCCTGCTCGGCGGCCTTATGAGCGCCATCGGCGGCGGCGGCATCATGGGGCTGGGACAGCAGCTGATGTCCCAGGGCCTCGGCATGGGCGAAATCTCGACGCTGGCCAAGGAAACCATCGCGGTCGCCCGCGAATATGCCGGCTCGGACGTCGTCGACGAAGTCGTCGCCTCGGTCCCGGGGCTGAGCCAGTTCGTCTGAGGCGGATAGCACGGTTTGAAGTGACAAAAGCCGTCGGGGCAACCCGGCGGCTTTTCTGCGTCTTGGTCACTTGCGCCGCAGCGCTGGCGACTGCTCCTCTCCCCTCGGGGAGAGGGTGGCCGAGCGAAGCGGAGGCCGGGTGAGGGGAACCACACGCACATCGCCGCCCTATGGTTGCGGCTGGCGACGCCCGCAGCTAGTCTCTAGGATCACTTGAACTGCGGGGCGACCATGCTGATCCGAACCTATGCCGATATCGAAAATCTCAAGGGCAAGGACGCGCTCAGCCCCGCCGAGAAGAAACTGATCGAGCACTGCAAATGCGGCGAACTGACTATCCTTGGCAATGGGAGCCGGCCGAACCGCTCCAGCAAAGCACGGAAGATCCGTGCCGACCTGCTACGCTATCTAATCCTCGGTGGCTGCGAGCAGTGCCGTGTTCACGAGAAAGGCGTGCAGCTGTCGGGAGCCTGGATCGAAGGCCTGCTGGATCTAAGTTTTTCACGAGCAAGTGGTGCTGTTTACTTGAGCAGATGTGGTTTTGCTGAACCAATCGTCGCATATCAGGCCTCTTGCGAACGCTTGGACCTCAAAGGCAGCAGTCTACCTGGGCTAAATGCGGAAGGCGCCACGATAAAGGGCGATGCCTGCCTCGACGATTTGAATAGTACTGGCGAAATCGCATTGGTTGGCGCCGAACTCGGTGGACAACTCTCTTGCTGTGGTACCCAGTTGGAGGGCGGTCAGGGCAGTGCGTTGAATGCGCAGAGCACAACAATAAGGGGCGGTGTCTTCCTCGATAAGTTGAAAAGTACCGGCGAAATTTGTTTTGCCGGCGCTAAAATTGACGGTCAACTCTCCTGCCACGGCGCCGAACTGAATGGGAAGGGAGGCGATGCTCTGAATGCGGAAGGCGCTACGATCAACGGAGGCGCCTTTTTGAACAACGTGGAGAGCGCCGGCGAAGTCTCCTTCGTCGGTGCTGAAATTGGCGGTCAACTCTGTGGAAACGACGCCAGGTTAAATGGGGAAGGGGGCAAAGCCCTGAATGCGCAGGCTGCGGCGATCAGGGACGGCGTGTTTCTTGATAATCTGAAGAGTAACGGAAAAGTCTCGTTTGCCGGTGCCGAGATCGGCGGTCAAATGTCATTTGTTGGCGCTGAGTTGAATGGAGGGGAGGGCGGTGCTCTGAGCGGACAACGGATGATCGTCCGCGGGAGCCTTTTCTGGCAAGACATTGATACCATCGTTGGAAACGTGGATTTTAATGCTGCCCATCTGAGCGATCTGGTGGACGACGAGCAAAGCTGGAACAAGGTCACCACCCTGAGCGTCGTCGGCATGACATATGAAAACTTAGTATTCCCCTCGGATCTCCCCTTCCGCAAACGCTGGCTCCAAAAAGGAGCCCAATTCAACGGCCAGTTCCACCCCCAGCCCTACCAGCAACTCGCCAAATTCTACCGCGAAACCGGCCATCGCCATGAGGCGCGGGAAATTCTGATAGAAAAGGAGAAGGAACAGCGCAAGGCCGTCCGGGCGTCAATCCGCAAAAGCAGACGTAAGGCCGAAAGCGATGTACCGTTCTCAGTGAAAACAGCTTTGTCCTGGTCGCAGCATATTGTGGGGCGCTGGTTCCATTTCCATGTGTGGCGGTGGGTGAGGATAAGCTGCAATTGGATCTGGGATATCCTTATCCGATACATCGCCGGCTATGGTTACAAACCCTGGCTCAGCCTCGGCTGGCTTGGCGGCTTGGTGCTGATCATGATGTTCGCTGCGAAATTCACGTGGAACGCCGGCGACTTCGCCCCCAACTCTGCGATCGTCCTGACATCTTCCGAGTGGAAAGCCCTGGCAGATCTACCCGAGGTATATGCATCCGCCCCTGATGAAGAGAAGCAGAAAATCGTCCAAGACATGACACCGGCGCGCGCCTGGTCCGATCCCCTTGCCCCCGGCAAGGACTATGAAACCTTCTACTCTTTCGCCTATGCCCTCGATGTCGTGGTCCCTGTCCTCGATCTCGGCCAGACCGACGCCTGGGCGCCGTCCCCGGCGCGTGGCGACTGGGGCGACCGGCTGTTCTACCTCCAAAAGATGTTCGTCGTTCTCGGCTGGGTCGTCACCGCCATCGCCGCTGCCGCCATCTCCGGCATGATCCGCCGCGACGACTGATCCCTCACACCTCAAACCGGATCACATGGCGCCTGCCGCCATCCAACCTGCGGGTCATCTCGCCGCCATCCGGGGCGATGAAGGCCGAGGGCACTTTTCGCCCGCTGGCGCGTTGAAGAGGAGAAGACATCTCATCACCGAAGACGAGGGAGAGACCCGATGCAGGATTTCAATCTGACCGCCATGAGCACCGACGAACTCGACCGCCTGATTTCCGATGCGACCCGCGAACGCCAGATCCGCCGCACGCCCGAGGAAAGTCTGACAACCGTGGACGGTCTGCGGGGGCAGGATGTCAACGACCCCGACCATGGAGCCATCACCACGCCGACCCCGCATCAGGTGCGCGATTATGCCACTGAAGGCCTCGAGCCCGGTGCCCGCGTTGTCGGCAATCGGGTGATCGATGCCGATGAGGCAGCAGAGACCGACATCGAAAAGGCCGCCCGCCGCATCGTCTGACCGCAACCGAGCTTCGATGGCCAGCCTATCGGCCATCGTGGGCCGTCATGTGTCGCCCCCCGATGCATGGCGGCCTTCCCAGCGTTGGGTGGCGTGCCGCTACATGCTGATGCACCCAGCTCGGATGTGAAGGTGCCGGTTGTCGTCCCTCCCGCAGAAGGCGCGATCCACCGCATTGCCAGCTTCGTCCCTTCAGGCTAGACCGGCCTGGTGATCACAGCATTCGCCGCCTATCTCGCCCTTTTCCTTGCCGCCTTCCTCGCCGCCACCATCGTGCCGGCGCAGTCCGAGGCCGTGCTGGTCGGCCTGATCCTCGCAAAGGACCAGCCGCTGCTTCTGCTTCTGCTGATTGCGACGACCGGCAATGTCCTGGGCTCGGTGGTCAACTGGCTGCTCGGCCGCTTCATCGAGCATTTTCGCGACCGGCCCTGGTTTCCGGTTTCGCCGGCAAGGCTCGCCAAGGCCGAGGCCTGGTATCGCCGCTTCGGCATCTGGTCGCTGCTTCTGTCCTGGGTGCCGATCATCGGCGATCCGCTGACGGTCATTGCCGGCGTGCTGCGCACACCGTTCCTCACCTTCCTGCTTCTGGTGACGATCGCCAAGGGTGGCCGTTACATCGTGCTCGCCGCCATCACGCTCGGCCTGACCTGAGCATCAGCGAGTTCTGCGATCACTCGGCAAACGCCGGCAGGATCGGCAGCGGCCGAAGGCCGTTCTCCCCAGCGAGCGACGGCATCTCGCCGCAGATGATGCGGTTCCGGCCGGCGGCTTTCGCCTGATAGAGGGCCCGGTCGGCCCGCGTCAGGGCCTCTTCTGCACTTTCGCCGGCCTCTGCCGCCACGAGACCCGCACTGAAGGTAATCGAGACGCCATCGATATCGAGGCCACGCACCTCGCGCAGCAGCATGTCAAGCTGCTGCATCGCCTCGTTGCGGCCGCAACCGGGAAAGAGTACGGCAAACTCCTCGCCGCCCAGCCGCCCGGCAAGCCCCGGCGCATGCCGCTGCAGGCATTGCGCCATGGCCATCAGCACCGTGTCACCGCGATCATGGCCGTAATGGTCGTTGATCTGCTTGAAGTGGTCGAGGTCGATCATGGCAAGCTGCAGCGCCTGCTGGCCGCGCTCCTCCTGCACCTCGGAAAACCGCGCCAGGAAGGCGCGCCGGTTGAGAAGCCGGGTCAACGGATCCGTGCCCGAAAGCCGTTTGTACTTCTCCTTGGCCTCGAAGAGCTTGCGATAGGATGACATGACGATGATGTTCAGCATCACCCCGATTACTGCAGCCGTGCCGCTTGCGATGGCAAATTCCGCATGGCCGGTCGCAGCAAAATAGTCGCCCGGCAGGCCGATGAACGAGATCGCGCCGCACAAAAGCGCCGTCGCGACATAGTCGCCGATGCGGGAAAAAAGCACGGCGGCATGCACCAGAATGAGCGCGACGACGAAGAACCGCCAGTAGTCTCCATGCGTTCCGAGCTTATCGAGAAAGATCCGGAACGCCATCGCACAGCTCAGAATGCTCAGCGCACCGAAGATCCGGAACGTCACGTCGCGCCGGGTTCTGTTGAGCATCGCCCAGCAGACGCCGAGCGGCAGCACCGAGGCGATATGCGAAACCGTGCCAAACTCGCCGGTCTCCTGCCGGATCAGCCGGCCGAACACCAGAACCAGCACCGCAATCGTTGCAGCAATGTTGATTTGCAGATGGAACGGCCGCTCTTCGGCGAGATTGAACATCTAAGGTGCTCGTCAGTAGGTGATGAAAATCGAGTGTCGAAAATGGATGCGGGGCGCATCATCCCCGTTCAGATCGTCAACGCAATATCTGCAATTCAAGGTATGAGAAAGAGCCGAGGCACTGGGTGTCGACGCTTTCCGGGCGGCAATCGTTGCATTCCTGAGGCATATCAGGTGTTGGCCCGAAGCCTGTGCGCCCGGGCTGCGGCAGTCACGCCGTGAATTTTACACCGGCGGCCATCGCCGCCGAAATCAGGGCCTTGCGGCCATCCTCTTCCTTGGCCTTGCCCTGGGCCACGGCGCCAAGCACCAGAAGCGCCTTGTCCAGCACCTCGCTCTCCTCCTCCGGCCAGTCCTCGATCAGCGCCCAGGAGGCGCCCAGCGAGCTGTCGACCACCACGTCCTCGCCCTCTTCGCCGATCCCGTGCAGGATGACAGGCTTGCTCCAGGTCTTGCTCATTCGGTTTCGCTCTCTCGGTTTCTCATCCGCATAACGCCAAAGCGGTGTTGATCGCGTCTCCATAGCCGAGAATGTTCGACATCGCCACGCCTTGCCGCAACCTTCACACACTCTCGGCCCTGCAGCTGCGGCAATTCGGCATGGCTGCCGTCCCACCCCTGCAGATTGACTTTTGGCCGGTTGGGGAACATCTCTTTTCCATGGGCATCCCGTGGGATGCGCCGTTCAAAAAGGACCAGAAAGATGAACCCCGACAGTCGAAGTTCGACGTCAGACATTTGGCCAATGGCCCGTCTCTAGTCCTTGCCTCGCGCATGGGCGGGGCGGCCCTGAAAGCCGCCGAAGGAGAGCCCCATGCTGCGCCTGTTTTCCCGCGAAGCCGATCATCTCGTGCCCGTCGATGCCGCCGTGCTCGGCAAGATCCGTTCGTCCCTTCCCGTTCTCGCCGAGGGGGGAGACGAAGACATCAGGGCAGCCCAGGTCACGCCCGCGCCGATCTGGTTCGACCTCACCAATCCCGAGCCCCAGGAAATCCATCTGGTCGAAAAGGCCCTGACGATCGCCCTGCCCACCCGCGACGAGATGGAGGAGATCGAGCTTTCGGCCCGTCTCTATCAGGAGGACGGGGCCGAGTTCATGACCATGACCGCTCTGGCCGGCCTCGATGGCGATGATCCGGTCAAGACGCCGGTGACCTTCATCCTCAAGGGGCAGAGCCTTGTCACCATCCGCTATGCGGATCCCAAACCCTTCGTCGCCTTCCGCGCCCGCGCCTGCCGGCCGAACGGTCTTGCCTGCGTCAGCGGCGAGACGGTCATGCTCGGTCTTTTGGAAGCAATCATCGACCGCCTGGCCGACGTGCTGGAACGTGCCGGCAACGAGATCGATGCCGTCTCCCGCGAAGTGTTTCGTGCCAGAAGCGTCCATGGCAAGACCGGGGGCAAGACTGTGGGCAAGACAGGGAGCAGGGCAGGCGGCAAGGAGAAGGCCGGCGCGACCAGCCGCGACCTGCAGGCCCTGATCGAGCAGATCGGCCGTAAGGGCGATCTGATGACGGCCACCCGAGAAAGCCTCGTTTCGATCTCCCGCCTCGTCGCCTATCACGCGGCGCTGGAAGCGCCGGCCCGCAAGACGGCAAAGGACGCGCGCCAGAGGATCAAGCTCTTGCAACGCGACGCGGGCTCGCTGGGCGACCATGCCCAGTTCCTGCAGGACAAGATCAATTTCCTGCTCGATGCGACACTCGGTCTGATCAATCTTGAGCAGAACCAGATCATCAAGATCTTCACCGTCGCCTCGGTCGCCTTCCTGCCGCCGACGCTGGTCGCCTCGATCTACGGCATGAATTTCCAGTCCATGCCGGAACTCAACTGGGCGGTCGGCTATCCCATGGCGCTCGGCATCATGCTGCTCTCGGCCCTCCTGCCTTTCCTCCTCTTCAAGCGGAAGGGCTGGCTGTAACAAGGCTCAAAGCCGGCTCGTCCACGGGCCGGCTCAAGCCGCCGCCTCGACCAGCCCGTCAAGCGATGACAGGACCTTGTCCGGCGCAAAATCCGCATATTCCTCAGGCGCATCGGCGCGATTGATCCAGTGGCAGGTGAAGCCGAAGGCCTTCGCACCGGCAATGTCCCAGCGATTGGAGGACTGGAAGGCGATGTCGGGTGCGGCGGTCCGATAGCGGGAGGTGACCAGCGCATAGGCCGCCGGCACCGTCTTGTAGACCTTGAGGGCATCGACGGAGAAGATGTCATCGATCAGCCCGCCGATCCCCGCTGCCGAAACGGCCTCGTCGAGCATGGGGGGCGTGCCGTTGGACAGGATGGCGATCTTCGCCCCGGTCTTGCGCAGTGCCGCCAGCACGGAAGACACCTCGGGAAAACAGTCGAGCCTGCGATAGGCGTCGAGCAGATCGGTCCGAAGGCGCCGGTCGACATCCGGAAAGCGGGCGAGGCAGAAATCCAGCGAATCCTCGGTCAGCACACGAAAATCCCGATACTGGCCCATAAGGCTCGTCACCCAGGTATATTCCAGCTGCTTGACCCGCCAGAGATCCGAGAAGGCTCGGGCATCCGGCCCGATCGCCTCGGCATGCCGGCGGACCGCCGCATGCACGTCGAACAGCGTGCCATAGGCATCAAACACATAGGCCCGTGGCCCGTCCTCGGGCCCGGCATCGTGCCCGCCCTCCGCCAGCGATGCGATTGCGTCTGTCATCTAACATCCTCCCCGGGGGAGGGTAGGGCGCCGGGCTCCGAGCTTCAAGCGCTCATGGATTATCCGCCGCGGGCGCGAGGTCGAGGCCGAGGCCCGTCAGCTGCGCCGGGCGGCCAGGCGGCCCCGATCGTGTTCGACGGTCGAAAAACCGCGCGTCGTCAGCCGGAACTGTCGCTTCTGAAACTCGCCGCGCACCTCGATCAGCCCCTGTTCCTCGGCCTCGGTCAGCGTCTTCAGGCTGGTGCCCTTCGGCGGCGTCTGCCAGTCCCGGCCCTGAGCCGCATGCAGCAATACCATGATCTTGATCATCGGGGTCTTTCTCTGGGATGCCCGCTTCATTCGCAGCCGCAGATCGCTGCGGCAGGATGATTAGTGCGAGGCCCGCAAATATCTGATGTGTTCGGGGAGCTATGCCTGAGCTTTCTGCGGGTGTCGATCTGAAAGCGCCAGTTTAGCCCTTCCTGTCAGCGCTTCGTCCGTAGCCAGTCCTTCAGGGCGGCATTGATACGCGATTGCCACCCAGGCCCATCCGAGCGAAAGGCCTCAATCACCTCCTGATCGAGTCGGATCGTGGTTGAAACCTTGGTCGCAGCGCTCTTCGGCCGCCCGCTGCGTACGGGCGCGGCGTTGAACTTTTCGACCCATGGGCTGGTCGACAGATCCGGCGCTTCGTCGTCAATGTCCGAGAAGTCGTCCGGAGTAGATGGCGTATTCCCGGTCATTTGCCTTCCTCATGCTGATCACCCGGATGGCCGGCTCGCGATGCGTCCAGATCATCACAACCATCCGCTGATCCAGCAGTCCGATGGTGATGAAGCGCACTTCACCGTAATCACGCCGGTCATCCTGAACTGTCAGGTGTGGGCCTTCGAAGACCTCGTTTGCCCGAGCGAAATCCAGCCCTCGCTCGTTCAACGCCTTCAGGCGCTTCTCGGGAACGAAAACAATATCCATTATTGTTACTACAATAATTGACCCAAGGCCAGCAGGAAATGCTGAAGATTCTACCTTGCCGCGCATAGGCGCGCAATGCGCACGCCGTCAGCCGCCCAGATCCTGGTCGATCTCCGTCAGCGCCCGGTCGACATGCCCCTCGAAGACCAGCGTCTCTTCCTCGGTGATGATCAGGATTTCCGGCGCGCCGCGCACCCGCACATGCTGCGATTGGCCAAGCCCCTCGTCGAGGCCGCGGGTCAAGAGATCCATGAAGCGCGTGCCCGGACCGGTGATTGCGATCGGCATCGTCTCTTCGGCAAGGCTCAGCATGCGCGACAATCCCTGGCCGAGCGCCAGCCCCGCCTGGCGAAAGGCATATTCCGAGGCGCGGTGCCCCTGGCGGGCGCGGCTTGCGATCTTTTCCATTTCCGCAAGCGGCACGAATTTCGCCGGGATCGTATCCGGCGGCACTTCAAACGCCATGCGCAGGATGCCGTAGAAGCCGGCCGAGGCCTCGATGCAGCCGATCGCCCCGCAGCGGCAGAGCTTGCCGTCGCTCGCATGCAGCATATGGCCAAAATTCGGTGCCCGGATTTCGAGTTCCCCGTGCTGGTCGCGATAGGCGATCCCGAGCCCGATCGAATGGCCGAGCGACAGCGTCGCAAGCGAAGCGAGCGGTGCCCCCCTGTTCTTTTCCAGCCTGAGCGCCAGCGCATGGGTGACCAGCAGGCTTTCGTTGAAGAGATGGATCCGGCTGCCGCTGAAGCCCGTCAGTGCCGTCGCGAAGTCGAGTTCCTGATAACCGAAGACCGGCGACCACAGCAGTTTTGCCCCCTCCCGGTCCACCAGGCCCTTGCTGGAAATCGAGATGGTCGAAATCGCCGATGCCGGCAGGCGCGAGCGCTGGATCAGTCGTTCGATCGCCGCGCGGAACCCATCGAGGAATCGCGTCGGTGATTCCACCCCCTGTTCGCGGGCCTCCTCGAATCGGTCGATCATCGTGCCGCGATAATCGGCCAGCGAATATTGCACGGCATGCGAGGAGATCCGGACCGCAATGACATGCGCGGCGTCCCGCTTGCGGGCGAAGAGGGCACGCGGACGCCCGCGCTGGCCGGCACTTGTTACCTCGCGCCGTTCGAGCAGACCATTTTTCTCGAGATGCGAGGTAATTGCCGAAACGGTCGCCGAGGAAAGCCCCGTCGCCGCAGACAGATCCGTATGTGCCAGCGGCCCTTCACGCCGCAGCACTTTCAGCACAAGCCCGTTGTTCTGATGGCGAACGGCCTCCGTGCTCGCCCTAGGACTGGCTGTCATGTTGGGCTTGTCGCCCGGTCTTGTCTGGTCCACCGCATGCTCCTCCCAAAGCATTTGGCAACTGTCTTTGCAAGCCTCCCCCGGCCCGTGTTGACAGCGTGAGAATCTTCTGCCAGTTATTTTCTCGACTGTCGAGAAAAACCATTGGACGGGGGTCCATGGGGTAAGGGCAGTTTCGCAGCGGGTCGTTCGGTTGGGAGGTCTTCCGGCGGTCCGCTCTCACCTTGGGAGGTTTTAAAAATGAAATCCGTTATGAAGCTGATGGCAGCGACTGCCGTCATCGTGAGCCTGCATTCCGTTGCCAATGCCGAAGGTCTGACCATCGGCGTTTCCTGGTCGAACTTCCAGGAAGAGCGTTGGAAGACGGACGAGGCTGCGATCAAGGCAGCACTCGAAGCCGCCGGCAACAAGTACATCTCTGCCGACGCCCAGACCTCTGCCGCCAAGCAGCTGACCGACATCGAAAGCCTGATCGCCCAGGGCGCAAACGCCCTGATCGTTCTGGCGCAGGACTCGGAAGCCATCGGCCCGGCCATCGAAAAGGCCGTTGCTGAAGGTATCCCGGTCGTCGGCTATGACCGTCTGATCGAGAACCCGGACGCCTACTACATCACCTTCGACAACAAGGAAGTTGGCCGCATGCAGGCCCGCGAAGTGTTCAAGGTGAAGCCGGAAGGCAACTACGTGTTCATCAAGGGCGCCTCGACCGACCCGAACTCCGACTTCCTGTACTCCGGTCAGATGGAAGTGCTGAAGGAAGCCATCGACGCTGGCAAGATCAAGAATGTCGGCGAAGCCTATACCGACGGCTGGAAGCCGGAAGCTGCCCAGAAGAACATGGAGCAGTTCCTGACCGCCAACAACAACGCCGTTGACGCTGTTGTTTCGTCGAACGACGGTATGGCCGGTGGTGTTGTCGCCGCTCTCGAAGCCCAGGGTCTTGCCGGTTCGGTTCCGGTCTCCGGCCAGGACGGCGACAAGGCCGCTCTGAACCGCGTAGCACTCGGCACCCAGACCGTGTCCGTCTGGAAGGACAGCCGCGAACTCGGCAAGAAGGCCGGCGAAATCGCCAATGAGCTTGCCGCTGGCAAGTCCATGGACGAGATCGCAGGCACCGTGAAGTTCTCCGGCGGCCCGAAGGGCGTCGAAATGAACTCCTACTTCATCGCTCCGCTGCCGATCACCAAGGAAAACCTCAACGTCGTCATCGACGCTGGCTGGATCACCAAGGAAGAGGCTTGCCAGGGCGTTGCCGCCGGTTCCGTTGCAGCCTGCAACTGATCGAGTGACTGAGCTTTAGAGCTTGAGCCGGAACGCCGCAGCCCTGTGCGCTGCGGCGTTTCGACTGATCGGGAGCATAGCGGCGGGACGCCACAACCGGTTTTAAGGGGCCGGATGCGGGGTCCATGATCCGCAGTCCAATGAGAGATGCCTCGATCCGCATGGCGGGCCTCATGCCCGCAAGTCCGCGCAAGGCGCGGCCCTTCGCAAGCCGACAAACGACTGGGGAGAATAATTCGTATGGCGGATCACAGCCTTGCCACGCCCGCGCATGGAGCCCGGGCATCCAATGTTTCAGCGCTGAAGCGCTTCTTTCAAGCCACCGAGATCGACACGCGCCTGCTTGGCATGGTCATTGCGCTCGGCCTCATCTGGATTGGCTTCCATTTTCTGTCGGGCGGCTTGTTCCTGACCCAGCGAAACCTGTGGAACCTTTCGGTCCAGGCGGCGTCCGTATCGGTCATGGCGACCGGCATGGTGCTGGTCATCGTGACCCGCAACATCGACCTCTCCGTCGGCTCCATTCTTGGCTTCGTCGGCATGATCATGGGCGTGCTGCAGGCCCGCATCCTGCCGCCGATCATCGGCTTTGAACATCCGATGATGTGGATCATCGCGCTTTCGGCCGGCATTTTCGTCGGTGCTGCGATCGGTGCCCTGCATGGCGTCATCATCGCCTTCCTCGGCGTGCCCTCCTTCATCGTCACGCTCGGCGGCCTGCTCGTCTGGCGCGGCGCGGCCTGGATGGTCACCTCAGGCGCGACCGTCGCACCGATGGACACCACCTACCGCCTGATGGGCGGTGGTGCGGATGGCTCGATCGGGGTCACGGCCAGCTGGATTGTCGGCCTGATCGCCTGCCTTGTCATCGTGCTGTCGATCCTCAACACCCGTCGCCAGCGTCGTCGCTTCGGCTTCCCGCTGCGTCCGATCTGGGCCGAGTATTTCCTCGTCGCCTCTGGCTGCGTGGCCATCCTCTCGGCTGTCTGGGTCGCCAACACCTATTACATGCCGGTCAACCTCGCCCGCAAATACGCCGAGGAGCACGGCATCGCCTGGCCGGAAGGTGGCCTGCAGATTGGTCTCGGTATCGCCGTGCCGGTTCTGATCGCCATCGGCATTGCCATGGTCATGGCCTTCATCACCAACCGCACCCGCTTCGGCCGCTATGTCTTCGCGATCGGCGGTAACCCGGAAGCCGCAGAACTCGCCGGCATCAAGGTGAAGTGGGTCACCGTCAAGCTGTTTGCGCTGATGGGTGCACTCTGCGCCATCGCCGCAGCCATCTCGACGGCCCGCCTCAATGCCGCCACCAACGCCCAGGGCACGCTCGACGAGCTCTACACCATTGCCGCAGCCGTCATCGGCGGCACGTCGCTGGCCGGCGGCGTGGGCACCATCGCCGGCGCCATGCTCGGCGCCATCGTCATGCAATCTCTGAATTCGGGCATGGTCCTGCTCGGTCTCGACACACCGCTCCAGAGCATCGTTATTGGTATCGTGCTCGTCGTCGCGGTCTGGCTCGACACCGTCTACCGCGCTCGTGCGAAGTAAGGGGAGTTGAACTCATGTCTGAAAATCGCACCCCCCTCGTGGAAATGCGCAACGTTTCCATCTCCTTCGGCGGTATCCACGCCGTCGACGACGCCTCGATCGATCTCTTCCCGGGAGAAGTCGTGGCCCTGCTCGGCCATAACGGTGCCGGCAAGTCGACCCTGATCAAGATCCTGTCGGGCGCCTACAAGCGCGACGGCGGCGACATCCTGGTCCGAGGCGAGTTTGCCGACATCAACAACCCGCGCGACGCCAAGAAATACGGCATCGAGACGATCTACCAGACGCTCGCCGTCGCCGATAACGTCGATGCCGCCGCCAACCTCTATCTCGGCCGCGAGCTGCGCACCGCCTGGGGCACGCTCGACGACGTCGCGATGGAAGCCAAGGCCCGTGAAGTCATGGGGCGCCTCAACCCCAACTTCCAGCGCTTCAAGGAGCCGGTCAAGGCGCTCTCCGGCGGTCAGCGCCAGTCGGTGGCGATTGCGCGTGCAATCCTCTTCGACGCCCAGATCCTGATCATGGACGAACCGACGGCCGCTCTTGGGCCCCAGGAAACCGCCCAGGTCGGCGAGCTCATCCACCAGCTGAAGAAGGACGGCATCGGCATCTTCCTGATCAGCCACGACATCCACGACGTCTTCGACCTCGCCGACCGCGTCTTCGTCATGAAGAACGGCCGCGTGGTGGGCCATGCCCGCACCGAAGACGTCACCAAGGACGAAGTGCTCGGCATGATCATCCTCGGCAAGTGCCCCCCCGGTGCAATCCCGGGCCCGGGCGCCATGCAGACGGCGTGAGTCGAGAGACAGTGAAATGAGACAGGCGAGGGGGCGAAAGCTCCCTCGTTTTCGTTTAGGGATCAGTCCTTTTGGCGTGGTGAGCCGGCAAGCCCGAGAAATACGAGCATTGCCCTGTCCAGGCGTACCATGTCGCCAGCGTCCAATTGGCCGATGCGGTGGCCGAGCCTTTGTCTGGCGACGGTGGTGATCTTGTCTGCCATCAGACGAGAGGAGGCCCGCAACCCATTCTGCTCGTTCGGTTCTACCAAAATCCTGAAGAGGGGCGCCTCGGTTTCATCCGATGTGAAACCGCAGATGGTTACGGACCCGGTCTCGCTGAAACTGTCGTCCTGCACGATCACCGCAGGTCGCGGTTTGCCTGCGTAGTCTCCGGCCCCGGCAACGGTCCAGATCTCGCCTCGTCTCATGCGTCTGACCAGTCCGACACAGCCTCGATAAACGCCTGATCTTCTTCGGCCACGGCGCTTCGAGAGACGGCCATCGACTGGCGCTTTGCCTCAGCCTTGAACGCGTCCGTGCGCATGTCCGGCACCCAGATCTGGACAGGCCGAAGACCCTGGGCGCGCAGACGCTCGCGGTGCTTGCTCACCTTTTGCACGGAAGACTTCGGTCCGGACGGCATGATCAACTCCATGGGTTACATGTAACCTATCACGAAGGCCTTTGAAGGGGAAGGCGAGTGACGATTTCAGGGCGCTTGCCATCCCGCTCATATGAAAAGGGGCCATGCCTGCCCGCACCGCCCCCCGAATTCGTTCACTGCCGGAATCTTGCCTGGAGCCTCACGCCGCCCGGCGCGTGCCCGGCTGGCCCTGGTTGCTCTGCCCGCCGATGTCGAACTTGCCGATCAGCTGGAACAGAGCCTCCGCCTCCTTCGCCAGCGAATGGCTGGCTGCGGTCGATTCTTCCACCATGGCGGCATTCTGCTGCGTGCCCTGGTCCATGATGGCCACGGCCGTGTTGATCTCCTTTAGGCCGATCGACTGGTCGCCGGAGGCTTCGACGATGGCGGTGACGTTGATGCTCACGGCCTGGACCTGCGCGACGATGTCCTCCAGCGCCTTGCCGGTGGCCACCACCAGATCGACGCCATTCTTCACCTGGTCGCCGGACTTGCCGATCAGCGCGCGGATTTCCTTGGCGGCACTCGCCGAGCGCTGCGCAAGTTCGCGCACCTCTTGTGCAACGACGGCAAAACCCTTGCCCGCTTCCCCGGCGCGCGCGGCCTCGACGCCGGCATTCAGCGCCAGAAGGTTCGTCTGGAAGGCAATTTCGTCGATGACGCTGATGATCGTGGTGATCTCCTTCGACGAGCCCTCGATCTCCTGCATGGCCGAAACCGCCCGCTCGACGATCGCGCCGGAGCGTTCCGCCGCCGCACGCGTCTCATGCACCTGCCGACCGGCCTCGCGGGCGCGGTGGCTGGTCTGGCTGATGGTCGTGGTGATCTGCTCGAGCGCTGCCGCCGTCTCCTCGACGGATGCCGCCTGGCGCTCGGTGCGCTTCGACAGGTCGTCGGCAGCCGAATGGATCTGGCTGGAGCCCGCCGCAATCGCCTGGGCATTCTGGCCGACCCGGCGCATGGCATCCTCGAGCTTGCCCACCGCCTCGTTGAAGTTCACCCGGATTGCGTCCAGCCGTTCGGCAAAGGCCTCGGTGATCCGATAGGTCAGCCGCCCCTCGGAAAGCGCGTCCAGCGCATGGCCGATCTTGTCCACCGCAAAGCGAACCTCGGCTGCCTCCTTGGCCTGCTGGCGTTCATGCGCCAGGCGCTCCGCCTCGGCGGCCGCGCGGTTTGCCTCGGCCTCCTTTTCCAGCCGCACCCGCTCGCGGGCATTGTCGCGGAAGACCGCAACCGTTGACGCCATCACGCCGATCTCGTCACGGCGGCCTTCGCCATAGATGGCGACATCAAGATCGCCATGCGCGAGCCGGTTCATGGCCGAGGTGATCGAGGTGACGGGCCGGATGACGCCGGAAACGATGGTGAAGATCGAAAAGCCCGCAACGCCTGCGGCCACAAGCGACAGCGCGATCATCAGCGTCGTCAGCATGTCCTTGAGCGCGTTGCCGGCCGCGAGGTTCTCCTTGGCGACCCGGATTTGCAATTCGATCAGCTTTGAAATTTCGGTGCCGAGCGGATCGATGGTCGGATAGAGCTTGGTGTCGGCAAAGCGCGCCAGCCCCTCCATGTCCCTGGCGACCAGCAGCGCCTGCAATTCCTTGACCCCGGCATCGGCATTCTGCCGCACCTTGAGGAATTCATCGGCGATGATTTTCTCCTCTGGGGTCAGGTAGGTGACGATATACTCGCCCCACTTCGTCTCGATCTTCCCCATCGCCGTATCGACGCTCTGTTGCCCCTGTTCGAAGGTGAAGGCGCCGGAGCGCACCTTGTGCACGGCATCGACGATCTCGACCGCATAGGCGTCGGAGATCACCTTGAGCTGCTCCATCGGGATCACCCGGTCGGCGACGATCGAATTCGAGAGCTTCGATTGCTCGCTCTTCGCATAGAAGGCGAAGGCCGAGATCACGAAGATCACGGTTGTCAGAAGCGAAATGCAGGACAGGAGTTTCAATCGAATGGTCATCAGTGCCTCGAAAGCCTTCACGGTTTGAACGCATAACGGCGCAGAGAGGGCGTCACGGGTTCTGGACCGGCCGCAGGTGCAGCCAAGGGGTCCGTTACGGGCGGCATGCGTATTCGTCCGCTGCGAACACGCTTGCGCCGTCGCAGACCCCTTACGAGATTTAGGGGTCGCCCGTTTACGCTTTGCTAATTTATGCCTTCAAATGCGCCATGTACGTGAGTATTTGCACAGATTCTGAACAACGATTTCTTAATTTCGCAACTTCAGCGCGCACAAAGCCGTGAACACCCGGCCAGAACCGGTTTTTGTGGAATGCCGCCCTTGCAGGCTGCTGCTCACACGCCCTTGATCAGCGCGCCGATCGTGCCGCCGACCAGGAGCACGATGCCGATGAGGAAGGTGAGTGCGGCGCCCGGTCCGCGACTTTTGGCATCGGCATAGTATTCGGCGGCATAGAGGACCCGCGCTGCCGTCCAGCCGAGGCCAAGAAGTCCCGCGAGCATGTCGGACACATAGGTGCCGAAGATCCAGAGCGACGGCAGAAACAGCACCATCTGCTCGACCGTGTTCTGCTGCACCCGGAAAATCCGCTCGAAGTCGGCATTGCCGGTCGTCCTTGGGGCCTCGACGCCAAACTTCTTGCGCGCCTGCCCCACTTTCAGAAGAAACCAGCAATAGGCGAGCAGGGCCGAAAAGGTCGCCAGAATGGTGAAACGCATGAAGAAAATCCGGGCAGGGGAGGGATGGTTAACGAAGCATTGGTAGGCTGTCATGCGAAAGCAAGCAAGCAAGCAAGGTTACGGTCTGTCTGCCTTTGTGAATGAGCAGGCGCTTGTTCAGCGCAACCAATTCCGCCATCATCAGGTGGCAATGTTTCGCGGTCCTGCAGGGCCGCCCAAGAGAGAAGACGAAGAGACGCAATGAGCACCGACCCGTTCAAGTTTGGCCGCGCCTACGACCTGCACGAACTGGTCGCCGACGGGATCATTCATGGCATCGGTGTCGTCTTTGCGCTGGTCGGCGCCACCGCGCTGATCTTCTATGCCACCGTCTATTCGGATTATGCTGATATCGCCGCCAGCTGGATCTATGGGCTTGGCCTGATCATCGCGCTCGGTGTCTCCTTCACCTACAACATGTGGCCGCATTCCCGGGTGAAGTGGATCCTGCGCCGCTTCGATCATTCGGCGATCTTCATCCTGATCGCCTCCACCTACACACCGTTTCTCGTTCAGGGCGCCGACCGCCCGCTGATCCTGGCGCTGCTTCTCGGCATCTGGGCCACGGCCTTTGTCGGCATCTGGCTGAAATTCCGCTTCCCCGGCCGCTTCGACCGCCTCGCCATCCTGCTCTATCTCGGCATGGGCTGGAGCGGCGCGCTCGCCATGGGGCCGCTGTCGGAGATCATCCCCGAAATCACCCTGACGCTGATCATCATCGGCGGCTGCATCTATTCCGCCGGCGTCGTCTTCCATGTCTGGGAACGCCTGCGCTTCCAGAACGCCATCTGGCACGCTTTCGTGGTGACCGCGTCGATCGTGCATTATTCGGCGGTGTTCACGGCGATCAGCCTGGGCTGAGGGACGCCGACGGCGCAAGAATAGTCATCCTCGCCCCCAGGCCGTCATCCTCGGCCTGCGTGCCGAGGATCTGCCAAGGCCGGCAAGGGCTTCGACGCTGCCCCTCTCGCTGAACCCGCTGCAGCGGCGATAGATCCTCGCAACACGTCCGGGCAGACGGAACGTCGGACGCCTCAGATCCCCGTCAGCGGCCCGCGCCGCTCGATCTGCCTGGCCGTGGCGCCAGCACCCAGCCGGAAGCCGGCGAGCGTCACCGGATAGGTCAGCACCAGCGAAACGCCCGCCAGCATCAGCGCCGCCACTGGTGGCGTCATGCCCATCTGCGCGGCGAGCAGGGCCAGTTCCGCCTCTGTGATGCCGTTCAGAAACACGATCCCGAGCAGTAGCAGCGATCCCGTCACCACGGCGACGAGGGCCAGCAGGCCGGAGAGCCTCAGGCTGGTCCCCCAGCCCGGCCGGGCCTTCAGTTTCCCAGCCAGATGAGAGCCCGCAGCCGCACCCGCCGCAATCAGCACGGCCACATTGGCGGCCGATGACAGGCTGTCGCCCCAGCCATAGGCGTCGAGCACCAGCGCCAGAAGGAAGATCGCAAATTGCGCGCCGATCAGCACGAGCATGTAGCGGATGATCAGGCCTGGAAGAAGAGATGTCATCGTGTCGGTTTCCGAAAGTCGTGGGTCTTGCCTTTATACCAAGTGTCGGTGATAGGAACCTATAGGCCACCTTTGGTCGGCTTCCCGCCCGTTCCGGCGTCGTCGAGCTCCTTGACCGATGCGACAGCATCGCTCTTCGGACCTCTCCTACCCGGACAGGGCGGTCGAGCTGATCTTATGGGTTCCTATCATCGACACTTGGTATTCGCTCCTTGTTGCCCGATGTGTCGATGCGGCGAAGTATCGCCCGTCACATCTCAGTCCAGCATGGCGGTTTTTCCGCCGGAAAACAGAAAAATCCGCTGATGTCCACGCCCGCCACCCTTCGCGACGCAACGCCCGCCGATCTCCCCGCCATCCTCGCCATCTACAACCACGCCGTCTCAGAGACGACCGCGATCTGGAACGAGACGCTTGTTGATCTCGACAACCGCAAGGCTTGGTTCGAGCTGCGCCAGGCCAGAGGCTTCCCGATCCTCGTCGCCGAAGTCGAGGGCAAGATCGCCGGTTACGCCTCCTATGGCGACTGGCGCCCCTTCGACGGCTTCCGCCATTCGGTCGAACATTCCGTCTATGTCGAGAAGGATTTCTATGGCCGGGGCCTCGGCAAGGCGCTGATGACCGCGCTGATCGAGCGGGCGAGGGCGGGCAAGATCCACGTCATGATCGCCGCCATCGAAGCCGGCAACACCGGCTCCATCGCCCTCCACAAAAGCCTCGGCTTCCGCCTCGTCGGCACCCACCACCAAGTCGGCCAGAAATTCGGCCGCTGGCTGGACCTGACGATGATGGAGCTGAAGCTGGATTGAACCTCACCTCCCCCTTGAGGGGGGAGGTCGCCGCAAAGCGGCGGGTGGGGGTGAAGAGGGCTCCGAGTTCGGCCTATCAAGCAGGGGCAAGCGTGGCACCGTTCACCCCACCCCGGAGCTCCGCTCCGACCCGCCCCTCAAGGCGAGGGTGGAGATCCCGCCGTGCCGCCGACCGGCATTGTCCGCAAGCGCTCTTTACAAAGGTCCGCACCTCGGGATTTATCCTGTTCTTTGGCAGGAGATCCCCATGACGTTCGAAACCTGGCTTGCCTTCGCCGCCGCCTCGGCGGTCCTCTTGATCATTCCCGGACCGACCATTCTGCTGGTCGTCTCCTATGCCCTGGGCCAGGGCTGGCGCAGCGCGCTGCCCGTATCGATCGGCGTGGCGCTTGGCGATTTTACCGCCATGACGCTGTCGATGCTGGGCGTCGGCGCGATCCTCGCGACCTCGGCCACCGTGTTTACCGCGCTGAAATGGGCGGGTGCCGCCTATCTGATCTATCTCGGCATCAAGCTCTTTCGCGCCGGCGGCACGCTCGATGTCGAGCCGAAGACCGACGCGGCAAGCACGATGAAAATGGTTGCCCATGCCTGGCTGGTCACGGCGCTGAACCCGAAAAGCATCACCTTCTTCGTCGCCTTCCTGCCGCAGTTCCTCGACAAGCACGGCGACTTTTTCACCCAGATGCTGATCTTCGAGACGACCTTCCTGGTGCTGGCTTTCCTCAATGCCGCAACCTACGCCCTTATCGCCTCACGCGCCCGCAATCTGGTGAAAAGCCCAAGGGCGATCGGCATCTTCAACAAGACCGGCGGCACGCTTCTGATCGGCGCAGGCGTCGCCACCGCGACGCTGCGCTCGGGGACTTGAACCGCGAGGGCGTCAGGCGCCCGCCCACCTCCCCCTTGAGGGGGGAGGTCGCCGCAAAGCGGCGGGTGGGGGTGAACCAGGCTGCGAGTTCGATACATGAAGCAGGGGAAAGGTTGCGCCCTGTCACCCCACCCCGGAGCTGCGCTCCGACCCTCCCCCTCAAGGGGAGGGTGGCTGCAAACGCCGCGCTCTCACGCCACCTCACTCGATCCGCACCCGCGCCATCTCGCCCGTTATGCGGATGTCGGGCTTGGCGCCGGGCGTATTCGGCAGCGCACTGTTGACATAGGAGGCGACGGCTTCAACGCCGTAGGAAACAGGCGTCGGCACGAGGAAACGCACCGTGGCGTCGAGCATCCGACCGGAAATGCGGATCTCCTCCGTGTTGATGACCCGCTCGAAGGCAAGCTGTGCGCGAAGTGCTGCGCCTGAGACGGCGATTTTGGCTGCATGCCCGGTAAAGGCGAAGTCGCCGGCATCACTGTCGACCCTCAGGTCCGAAAAGTCGCCTGACAGCCGCATGCGGGCGGCATTCTGGCGGATCGACACGCTTGCCTCTGGCTGAAGCTGCGCGCTGAGCGTCAGCGTGCAGTCGTCCCCGTCGTTCCAGCCGAAGAAGCCGCCGCGCTCGCCCATGTCGACGCGCAGCGTCTCGCCGTCGCGGCTCATGCTGGCCTGCCCGGCGCAATCCCCGGCAAACCACCCGGAGCGCCAGACCGCGCCCCAGCCGCGCCGGGTGCCGGACAGAACGGCCTCTGTCGCGCCATCCTCCACGGTGGAGATGGATATGTCGCTTGCCGCCCCCGTCACCTCCAGCCGTGTGACGCCGGCAAGGTCGATCGGCCCGGAGATCTGATCGCTCGCTCGGATCAGCTGGACGCTGCCGTCGATGATCGCGAGCCCGACAAGCCCGCCGAGAATGGAAAGAAGGATGGTCCGTTTGCGCATGAGAGGCACTCCTGGTTTGGCTGCCCAGATCTTGCGGGAGCCGGTTTCGATGCCTCATCTGCCGCCTTCAACGCATCACCCGCGACCTTGATCGCGATCCTGGTCGACCGGGATCGCGCTTTCGGTCATGGTCGCATCGTCCCGATTGCTCTCCCGCACCCGAAACCGCCTGATGCTTTTCGTCCCGCTCTCCTTCCTGGTCGCCCTCTTCCTCGCCGTCTTTCTCGTGCGCCTGCTGCGCGAGGGCCGCGCCAGCTGGGGCGCACATGGGCTCTTCCTCGTTCTGATCGCCATGCACATCGTCCAGAGCCTGCTGGTCGGGCTGCGCTGGGGTTATGGCGTGATGCAGGTTCTCTCCGTGCTGCCGGTCATGGCGAGCCTCATTCCGTCGATTTCCTACCTCGCCTTCCGCGATCTCGCCCGCGAACGGCAGGGGCTTGTCCCCGCCGACTGGCCGCATCTCCTGCCGACACTGCTGGTCGGCGCGATCCTGATCCTGGCGCGGCTGCCTTGGGGTCTCGGCATCCCTCCGGTCCTGCGCATCCCGGTCGATCTCGTCCTGATCGGCGCCTTTCTTGGTTATGGCATTGCCCTGCTCTGGCTCGCGCGGCTGGGGCCGGATGGCCTCATTGCCGCCCGCCTGGATGGCGCCTTGCGCTCCTACCGGGCCCTGCAACTGACCGGGATTGCACTGGTCACCTCCGCGCTCACGGATGTCGCCATCAGCCTCGACATGCTCTGGTCGGGCGGCCGCTATTCGCCGATGGTCGTCTCCGCCGCCACGACGCTCATCCTGCTGCTGCTCGGCATCGGCGCCGTCAGCGCCGGCCAGGAGGAGATCGGCGAGGGGGAGGGGGAAGATCCGGCGAAGCATGCGACCGAGGCGCCCGAAACGGCTGCGCTTGTCCCATCGCCCGCCACCGCTTTGCCTGCCGCGCAAAACGTTTTTGGCACTTCAGGTCCGGCTGTTCCCAAATCCGCCAGCAACGACCACCGCCGCCTCGCCGTCGATCTCGATCGGCTGATGGTGGAAAAGCGCCTCTGGTCCGACCCGAACCTCAACCTCGCCCGTCTCGCCCGCCGCCTTGGCACACCCGCCCGCGCCGTCTCCGAAGCCGTCAATCGCGTCCACGGCATCAGCGTCTCGCATTACGTCAACAACCACCGCATCACCGAGGCCTGCCGCCTGCTTGATAACACCGACATGCCCGTCACCCGCATCCTCTTCGAAGCGGGCTTCATGACCAAATCCAATTTCAACCGCGAATTCCTGCGCGTCACCGGCCAAAACCCCAGCGACTGGCGACGGCGAGCACTCCCACCTCTCCCTTGAGGGGGGAGGTCGCCGCGAAGCGGCGGGTGGGGGTGAGCCATGCTGCGAGTTCGACCGATCAGGCGGTGGCAGCGTGCTAGCTGTCACCCCACCCCGGAGCTGCGCTCCGACCCTCCCCCTCAAGGGGAGGGTGAGACGCGCCGCATGACAGCGCCCAAGGGCCTGGACTGGCCATGATATGCGAAAGAGGATATGCTCATATCCTCAAAGGGATATTCTCGCCATGCCGCTCTATATCAAGGACCCCGAGGTCGACAGGCTCGCCAGCGAACTGATCGGGCTCACGAAAACCAGCAAGGTCGATGCCGTCAGGGATGCGTTGAAGGACGCGATTGCCAGCCGGAAGGCAAGACTGCCGATCGAGGAACGCCTTGCCAGGACCCTTCAGATGGCCGAGGCCGCCGGCCCCTTCCATCCCGGCGATCACAGACATGAAACCGATGAGATGTGGGGCGAGGACGACTGATGGTCTTCATCGACGCCTCGGTCGCCGTCGCCATCATCACCCGGGAAGCCGATTGCCTGGCCCTGATGAAACGCCTGGAGCGGGAGGGCGGCCCGTTCTATGTCTCCGCAATCATGCGATTGGAAGCCACGCTTTCCATCGCCCGCCGCCTGGCCGGGCCCGACAGCCCGACAGCGCCGGAGATGGTCCAGACGGCGCGCAGTCTTGTCGACCAGTTCATCGTGGACCTGGAAGCCATTGAGGTTCCCATTTCCGGCGATATCGGCACGAAGGCTCTGGATGCCGCCCAGCACTTCGGCAAGATCGTCAACCACGCGGCCCGGCTCAACATGGGCGATTGCTTCACCTATGCCTGCGCTGCCGCGCGTGACACCCGCGTCGCCTACAAGGGCGACGACTTCGTCCATACGGATATCGGCTGGTAATCACCCACCTCCCCCTTGAGGGGGGAGGTCGCCGCAAAGCGGCGGGTGGGGGTGAGCCATGCTGCGAGTTAGAGCCTTCAATCACGGGCAAGCGTGCTACCGGTCACCCCACCCCGGAGCTTCGCTCCGACCCTCCCCCTCAAGGGGAGGGTGAAGCTCACCGTGAATAGGCCGTGATCACCTCAAGAAACGCCTCCCCGTAGCGCTCGAGCTTCGACTGCCCGATGCCGGAAATGCCGAGCATCTCGTCCTCGTCCATCGGTCGTTCGGTGGCGAGCGCAATCAGCGTCGTATCGGGGAAGACGACATAGGGCGGCACGCCCTGTTCTTTCGCAAGCTCCATGCGCCGAGCCCGCAAGGCCTCGAACAGCGCCTGATCCGCCTGGTCGAGCCCGGCCTTGGCCTGCGCCGTCCGGGAAGACTGGGCCCGCGCCGCCTTGCCCGTCGTCGGACGGTCCTTGCGGAAGCGCACCTCGACCTCGCGCT
The DNA here is from genome assembly GCA_027533385.1 of Rhizobium sp. Taxonomy (GTDB): domain Bacteria; phylum Pseudomonadota; class Alphaproteobacteria; order Rhizobiales; family Rhizobiaceae; genus Allorhizobium. The sequence continues at coordinate 65,853 of JAPZUE010000020.1, forward strand.
TGAAAACGGCGCGCGCCGTGTCCTCGAGCTTCAAGGCGCCGAAGGCTGCATGGTCCACCCTGATGTAGCCGGCGGCCAAAAGCTGGCGGAACACTGATTGCCAGGTCTTCGCGGAGATATCCTTGCCCGCCCCGAAGACCGGCATGTCGCAATGGCCGAAGCGCAGAGTCTTCTCGTTTTCGGTGCCCATCAGCACGTCGATCAGATGCCCGGTGCCGAATCGCTCACCGGTGCGATAGATCGCCGCCAGTGCCTTGATCGCGGCGTCAAGCCCGTCCCAGGTTTCGACGGGCTTGAGGCAGGTATCGCAATTGCCGCATTGGCCGGAATGCGCTTCGCCGAAATGCTTGAGGATCGCCTGGCGTCGGCAGCCCGGCGTCTCGCAGATGGCCAAGAGCGCATTGAGCTTCGCCCGCTCCACCCGCTTGATCTCGTCGGCGGCTCCACCCTCGTCGATCATCCGCCCGCGCTGGATGACATCGGCCATGCCATAGGCCATCCATACCTCCGAGGGCAGGCCGTCACGCCCCGCACGCCCCGTCTCCTGATAATAGGCCTCGACCGAGCCCGGCAGGTCGAGATGCGCGACGTAACGAACATTCGGCTTGTCGATGCCCATCCCGAACGCAACCGTGGCGACGAGGCAGAGCTCCTCCTCTTTCAGGAAAGCATCCTGGTTGGCGTCGCGCAGAGCCCGGTCCATGCCTGCGTGATAGGGCAGCGCCCGGATGCCCTGCTCGTCCAGCCAGGTGGCGATCTCCTCGACCTTGGCGCGCGACAGGCAATAGACGATGCCGCTCGAGCCCTTGTGGCGCGAGAGAAACCTGAGCAGCTGCTGGCGCGGCTGGTCCCGCTCGACGATCTCATAGGCGATGTTCGGCCGGTCGAAGGAGGTGGTGAAAACCTGCGCTTCCGTCAGCCGGAGCCGCTCGATGATATCCTCACGCGTATGCGGATCGGCGGTTGCCGTCAGCGCCAGGCGCGGCACGCCGGGAAAGAGATCGGCCAGCTTGCCGAGCTCGCGATATTCCGGCCGGAAATCATGCCCCCATTGCGAGACGCAATGCGCCTCGTCGATGGCAAAGAGCGCGATTTCCACGCCCTGCATCATCTCGACGAAACCGGGTGTCGCCGTGCGCTCCGGCGTCACATAGAGGAAATCAAGCTCGCCGCGATCAAGCGCCCGGCGGATCTCGACATATTCTTCGCGGCTCAGCGTCGAATTCAGCGCCGCAGCCCTGACGCCGAGACCTTTCAGCGCCTCCACCTGGTCACGCATCAGCGCAATCAGCGGCGAGACGACGACGCCGACGCCCGGCCGGCAGAGTGCCGGCACCTGGAAGCAAAGCGACTTGCCAGCCCCTGTGGGAAACAGCACCACGGCATCGCCGCCTGACACCACATGGGAAACCACCTCCGCCTGCCGCCCGCGAAAGGCCGAATAGCCATAGACGCGCTTGAGCACCGAAAGCGGGCTCTCATGGGCCTGGTCAGAGAACAGGGGATCGGTGAGGGATTGAGTCGACATGGTGAAAGGTCTAGCCGACAGGGCAGGGGATGGCCACGGGCATGCCGAGTTTCCCGGTGGAGAAGGTTCATTGCCGCCTTGCAAGCCCGCCCTCCGGCTGCTCCTGATCGGTCACTCTCCTCAGAAATCGGATGCACCAGTCATGTCCTCCCCCCTGAAGCTTTATCTCGCCGGCCCCGAAGTCTTTCTCCCCGATGCCCGCGCCGTGCTCGACGAAAAGGCGGCGATGACGCGCGCCTATGGTTTCGAGCCGATCTGCCCCGGCGATCTCGTCATTCCGCCTGCGCCGACCAAGCACCAGTTCGGTCTCAATATTTCGGAGATCGACGAGAGCTTCATGAACCGCGCCGATGGCGTGATTGCCAATCTCACCCCGTTTCGCGGCATCGCCGCCGATCCCGGCACGGTCTTCGAGCTCGGCTATATGTGCGGTGCGGGCAAGATCGTCTCGGCCTATACCAATGTCGTGGAGAGCCATTTCGACCGCACGCTCGCCTGGTATGGTGGACAGCTCACCGAGGACGACAAGGGTGTCCGGCGTGGTTCGGACGGCCATTCGCTTGAGGATTTCGAGATGATCGAAAACCTGATGCTGCATGGCGGTGTCATCAGGCGCGGCGGCCACATCGCCATCCACAAGGCAAGCCCCGAGCGACTTTATCACGATCTGACGGGCTTTGAGGAATGCCTGAAGGTGCTGGCGGAGAAGGGCTGATATCAGCGGCTTGGCTGTGAGGGCTGAGACGACGCCGGTGCGGTCCCGCCTGCTGCCGGCGCGGTCCCGCCGGCTGTTGCTGCCGGCGTACCCCAGACGCTGATCTGCTGGCCGCCCTTCGTCAGGACCATGCTGTCATAGATGGAAAGCGCCATCTCCACCTGGCGCGTATCGGTGCAGCGATTGATCAGTCCGCCGATGTAACTGATGCAGTCCGTGGTCGAGCCCTGCACCGAACCGGTTGCCCAATCCTTTACGATCCCATCGGGTCCGACGAGGAAATAGGAGAGCCGGTTGCGGGTCGAGACGCTCTGCCGCCCGGCCAGCCCCATGATGTCGCTGCCGCGCTCTGTTTGGGCGCCCGGCGCCATGTGTCGATAGATGGTCATGCCGTTGGACAGAGGCGTTGCGCCGATCAGCGGTCCGAAGGTTGCGCCGTCATTGCCGGCCAGTTGTTCGAGTGGCGATTGCCCGATCGCCGCAACCTGCTGATAAGGCTTGCCCAGAGCATAGCTGGTGAACGAACGGTTCGCCGTGACCTCCGCCTTTTCGGCAACTGCCGAGCAGCCTGTGACCACCAGAACCAGCGAAACCACGATCCCCAGACGTTGCAGCATGCCATCCCCCTGTGCGTGATGCGACCCCAGGCCATAAAAGCGCGAAATCGCTGCGCCGGCAACGGGCATCGGCAGCGAGCCGGTCGTCCGATTGCGCAGACGACCGCCCCGAGCCGCAGTCCGGCTTTCCCGCCACAAGCGGAGCGCCCCGCGCCCCGCCTGAGCCTCCCGCTCAAGGACAGGCTATCAGCCCGTCACCCCTTCTTCGCCGCCGGCTTGGCCGTCGGATCTTCAAACCGGATGCCGCAATTGTTCTTCAGCGATGCCATCTCGATCGCCTTCATCTCGCCCTTGAGGCGCGAGACTTCTGCAGCGGTCGCGCCGTCACCCTTGGCGAAGAACAGCGCCGGCCAGAAGATCACCACGCCGACACCGACGGCGACGGCATCATTGTCGGCCTTCTTCTGCTGCGCGCCGCTGGCCGCGATCGCGCGGGCGGAAACGGCGGTTGCCTCTTCGCGCAGGCGGTCGCAGGTGAGGCTTTCATAAAGCGCCGGCGAGACATAGGCCGCTTCGATGTCTTGCGGCTTGCTGGCGCAGGACGAGAGAGCGACAGCAAGGCTGAGAGCGATGGCGGCGATGTGTTTGGTATTCATGGAAACCCCCGGTTGTTGACCAGAGAGCGGTTCCATCAGTGGGCGCCGGCGTCAAATGCAAAATCTGCAGCCATATGGCGCAGCGCGGGATATCCACGACCAAAGGTGGATGGGGCTGTGCCTCCCTCGCAAGGAGGAAGGCCCGGCAGTCACTTCAACGGCTCAAACACCATCGAATGGCCGTTGATGCAGTAGCGCAGACCGGTTGGCTTCGGACCATCGGGGAAGACATGACCGAGATGGCCGCCGCAATTGGCGCAGCGGATTTCCGTGCGGATCATGCCGTAGGACACGTCCCGATGTTCGGTCACGGCATCCGGCTTCACCGGCTCGAAATAGCTCGGCCAGCCGCAACCGGCGTCGAACTTGGTATCGGAGACAAACAGCGGTTCGTCGCAGGCCGCACAGCGATAAAGGCCCTTCTCGAAATTGTCCCAGTAGGGACCGGTAAAGGCGCGTTCCGTGCCGTGTTCGCGCAGGATCCGGTATTGCTCAGGCGTCAGCTGCTCGCGCCATTCGGCATCGGACTTGACGATCTTCGGCGCGGGATTTGAAGTGCTCATGCTCTGCTCCTCGTCGGGGTCGGTCGCCTGGAAAGCACAGGCTGGGCCGGGTCTGCTCGATAGATAGGGTCCGACACATCGGGCGGCAATCATGCCCTTGCCGCTTTCGTCGTGGCACTCAGATGCGCCTTACACGGACGACCGAAATTCCTGCGGTCTTTCCAGAAAAACATGCACTTGACGGGTCTGTGAGGTGGCTGCTGCCGTTTTTGCTTGAGGCTGGGGATGGCATGTCCTAACAGGGAAACGCCTTTTATCGTCGAGACGATCGACCATCGAAGCTCATGAGGAGACGGAATGCCCGAGATGACGAGCGATCTCACCTGGGTCGCCATGCTCTTGCCCTTTGCTGCGGCCATTCTGGCCCCGTGGCTGACGGCCCGCCTTGGCGCAAATGCCGCCTGGATCCTGGCGCTGGCGCCGGCGCTCGCCTTCCTCCATTTCCTCGGCTTCCTTCCGGAGATTGCCGCCGGCGAGCGGATCACGGGCGGTTATGCCTGGGTGCCCAGCCTGAACCTTTCCTTCTCCTGGTTCATCGACGGGTTGTCGCTCACCTTTGCGCTCCTGATCACCGGCATCGGCATGCTGATCGTGCTCTATGCCGGCGGCTATATGAAGGGCCACCCGCAGCAGGGCCGCTTCATCGGCTTCATCCTGCTGTTCATGGGGGCGATGCTCGGCCTCGTCGTCTCCGACAGCTTCCTGATGCTCTTCGTCTTCTGGGAGCTGACCTCGATCACCTCCTTCCTGCTGATCGGCTTCGATCACACCCGTGAGGCCTCGCGCCGCGCTGCCTTGCAGGCGCTTGTCGTCACCGGTGGCGGTGGTCTGATCCTCCTCGCCGGCATGATCTTCATCTGGAACATCACCGGCGTCAGCCAGCTCTCGCTGCTGCTCTCCACCGGTGACGCGCTGCGCGAAAGCCCTTTCTATCTGGCAGCCTTGCTGCTCGTCCTCGGCGGCGCCTTCACCAAGTCGGCGCAGTTCCCGTTCCATTTCTGGCTGCCCAACGCCATGGAAGCGCCGACCCCTGTTTCGGCCTATCTGCATTCGGCCACCATGGTGAAGGCCGGCGTCTATCTGCTGATGCGCCTCAATCCGGTGATGGGTGAAACGCCCGCCTGGGAGATCCTGCTGCCCTTCTTCGGCGGCATCACGCTTCTAGTCGGTGCGGTGCTCGCGGTGCGTCAGACGGATCTGAAGCTGATGCTCGCCTATACGACGGTGGCTTCACTCGGCCTGCTCGTCATGCTCACGGGTTTCGACACCGAACGCGCGATCGAGGCCGCGGTGCTCTATCTGGTCGCCCATTCGCTGTTCAAGGGCGCCCTCTTCATGGTCGCAGGCGCCATCGACCACGAGGCCGGCACGCGTGACATCACGCGGCTCGGGGGACTTGGCAAGCTTATGCCAATCACCTTCGCCGCCGCCATCCTGGCGGGCATCTCGATGGCCGGCCTGCCGCCGCTCTTCGGCTTCCTTGCCAAGGAAGAGATCTATTATGCGCTGGCCGGCTCCGATCCGCGCTCCATCCTCTTCACATCCGTTGCCGTTGTTGGCAATGCGCTGATGTTTGTCATCGCCTTCGCCGTCGGCCTCAAGCCCTTCATCGGCAAGGAAGCTCAGACGCCGAAACATGCCCATGAGGGCCCGGTGCTCTTGTGGATCGGCCCGCTGACGCTCGCCGTGCTCTCGCTTCTCGGCGCGCTTTTCTCCGGCCTCGCGCATCGCTTCATCTCCTCGCCGATGGCGAGCGCCGTCGATGGCGAGGCGCAGGCGGTCACCATCAGCCTCATCCCGCATCTTGGCGCAGCCCTTGCCCTCTCGGTGCTGACGGTCGTGATCGGCCTGGTCCTCTATCTCAGGCTCGATCGTCTGCGCGCCGCAGCTGATCGGCTCGTCACCGGCCTCGGCATCAGCCCCGACCGTGGCTTCGACCACTTCGTCTCCGGCCTTGTCCGCTTCTCCACAGCCGTGACCCGCTTCGTCCAGAATGGACGGCTTGAGACCTATATCACGCTCTCCTTCATCTCCGTCGCGCTCGTGCTTCTGGTCACGCCCCTGGTCTATGGCGAGCTGCCGGGAAGCTTCGCTTTGCCGCAGGCCTTCGACCTGCATGAGATGGCAATCCTCGTCATCGCGGTCATCGGTGTAGTCGCCGTGCTGACCGCCAAGGACCGCCTGACGGCGATCGTCTGCCTCGGCATCCAGGGCTTTGCAGTCGCCGTCATCTTTCTGCTGTATGGCGCGCCGGACCTGTCCTTCACCCAGTTCATGGTCGAGACGCTGTCGGTGGTCATCCTGGCGCTGGTCATGACCCGCCTGCGCCTGTCGCTCTCCGACCATCGACCCATGCTTGCGCGGCTGCTTGACGGCTCGCTCGCCATCGCCTGCGGACTCGGCTTCGCGCTGATGCTGGTTGCCTCGACATCCGGCCCCTTCGATGGCTCGCTCTCCGCCTTCTTCGGCGAGTATTCCAAGATCATCGCCCATGGCGCCAATGTCGTGAACGTCATCATCGTCGATTATCGCGGCGTCGATACGCTGGGCGAAATCGCCGTGGTGATGATCACGGGTCTGTCCATCCTCGCGCTGATCCGCATCCGGGTCGGCGCACCGCTCGTTCCCGCCCCGTCACCATCCGCCGTCGCCCCGTCGCCGGCGCCGGCGAAGAAGAAGAAGGGGGCAGGCAAATGAGTCTCGTTTCTCAGATGATCGTGACTGCGGCTTACCCCCCTCTGTCGGCTACGCCGACATCTCCCCCTCAAGGGGGGGAGATTGGCCGTAACCGTTTCGCTCGCCTCCCAACAATTGCAACATCTGCTGCGGACACTGGAGCCTGCGGGGGTCCGATCTCCCCCCTTGAGGGGGAGATGCCCGGCAGGGCAGAGGGGGGTAATTCTACGCCGCAGTGTAGATCGACCGGAGGCCCGCCAGTGAACACCCTGATCTTCCGCACTTTCGCGCCCTTCCTCACGGTGCTGATGCTGGTCTTTTCGATCTTCGTGCTGTTGCGCGGCCACAACGAGCCCGGCGGCGGCTTCATCGGCGGGCTGATCGGCGCATCGGCCTTTGCCGTCTATGGCATTGCCTTCGGCGTCCAGGCCGTGCGCCGCGCCATGGTCTTTCATCCGATGTCGATCGCCGGCTTCGGCCTTCTCGTGTCCACCGTCTCCGGCTTCATCTCGGCCCCCCTCGGCTATCCCTACATGACCGGCATCTGGGTCTATCCGAGCCTGGCCGGCGTCGAAGTGCCGCTGGCCACGGTCATCTCCTTCGATATCGGCGTCTATCTCGTGGTCGTCGGCACCTTCGCCTCGATCGCGCTTGCACTGGAAGAAAGGGATGACGGCTGATGGAACTCATCTTCGCCCTCGTTGTCGGCATCTTCTTCGCCGGCGCCGTCTATCTGATGCTGTCGAAGAAGATCGTGCGCATCCTGCTCGGCATCGTGTTGCTCGGCAATGCGGTGAACATGCTGCTCTTCACCACCGGCCGCCTGACGCCCGCCATTCCGCCGATCATTCCCGGCGGCATGGACGTGCTGCCGGCCGGCACCGCCAATCCGCTGCCGCAGGCGCTCATCCTGACGGCAATCGTCATTTCCTTCTCCTTCTTCTGCTTCCTGCTGGTGCTGACCTATCGCGCCTATCAGGACCTCGGCACCGACGACACGGGTGAAATGCGTGTGGCCGAGCCGCTGGACGAGCCGCTGCCGCCGAGCGGCTATTGAGCGGGAGACACGAGGACCTCATGGCTGCCCCTACATCGATACCTGCCAACTACGCTAGCGCCTATGTCATGGAGCCGTCGACGGTTGCCGAATGGCTCGCCGTCATGCCCATGGCGCTCTGCATCGCCTTCGGTGCCATCCTGATGATGATCCGCCATCGCACCGACTGGCATCCGCCGGTCGCGCTGACGGCGCTGGCACTGCTCGTCCTCAACAATGTCCTGCTTCTCATCAAGGTCCTCAACGATGGACCCGTGACAATGATGATGGGGCGCTGGCTGCCGCCCTTCGGCATTGCCATCACCGCCGACCTGACCGGCGTTCTGATGGCCCTGGCGGGGGCGATCGTAGCCTTCTGTGGCGCGCTCTATGCCCATGTCGAGATCAACACCAGCGGCCGCCGCTATGGCTTCTATCCGCTGCTTCTGTTGCTGATGGCCGGCGTCAGCGGCGCCTTCCTGACCGGTGACATCTTCAACCTCTATGTCTGGTTCGAAGTCCTGCTGATCTCCTCCTTCGGCCTGCTGATCCTCGGCTCCGAGCGCGAGCAGCTCGACGGTGCCCTGAAATATGCCGTCTTGAACCTGATGGCGACGACGCTGTTCCTGATCACCGTCGGCTATCTCTATGCGATCTTCGGCACGCTCAACATGGCCGATATCGCGCTCAAGGTGCCGCAATATGCCGAAACGGCGCCGCTGATGACGCTGTCGGCGCTCTTCATCCTCGCGTTTTCGATGAAGGCCGCCGCCTTCCCGGTGAATTTCTGGTTGCCGGCCTCCTATCATACGCCGCGCGTCGTCGTGTCGGCCCTGTTTGCCGGCCTGCTGACCAAGGTCGGCGTCTATGCCCTGCTGCGCGTCATGGTCATGCTCTTCCCCGTCGAGCGAGAGGCGCTGAGCCTCGTCATTGCCATTTCAGCGGCCCTGACCATGATCGTCGGCGCCATCGGTGCGCTTGCCCAGAACGATATCCGCCGCTTCCTCGGTTTCGTCGTCATCGCCGGCATCGGCAATATGATGGCCGGTATCGCGATCGGCGGCGACATGGCGGTCGGCGCGGCGATCTTCTACGCGCTGCACTCGATCCTCTTGATGACCGCCCTTTATCTGGTCGCTGGCGAGATCGGCCGTATTGGCGGCAGCTTCCGTCTCGATCGCGTCGGCGGGCTCTGGATCACGGCACCGGCCTTTGCCGCGATGGCGCTGGCTCTCTTCTTCGCCGCCAGCGGCCTGCCGCCCTTCTCCGGCTTCTGGCCGAAGGCGCTTCTGGTCAAGGCCTCGATCGACATCGGCGCCTGGTGGCTGACCGCCTCGATCCTCGTTTCCGGCTTCCTGACGACGATTGCCTTCGGGCGCGTCTTCCTCTTTGCCTTCTGGCGCCCGCTTGCGACCGCAAGCGGCGAGGGACGCGCTGCGGCCGCGGTGATGCCGGCCGGCGATCTCGGCTGGCGCATGGCGCCGATCGCCATCCTCACCGGTTTCGTGGTCTGGTTCGGCCTGTTCCCGGACAGCCTGATCGTCATGACGCAGCAGGCGGCCTCCAGCCTCTCCGATCCCGCCGCTTACATCCGCTCCGTCTTCCCTGAAGGAGGTGCCCCATGAGCCTTTATGCGATCGGCATCCTGATGGCGGTGATCTGGGCCACCGTCTCGGGCAGCTTCACGCTCCTCAACCTGATCTTCGGCTTCGTTCTCTCGCTGCTGACGCTCTACCTGCTGCGCGAACGCTTCGTCGGCCGCGATTATACCAGCCGCACCCGGCGGGTGCTGTCGCTGGTGCTTCTCTTCCTTGTCGAGCTCGCAAAGTCCGCCTGGCGCGTCGCAATCCTCGTGCTGAAGCCGAACCTGGACCTGAAGCCCGGCATCTTTGCCTATCCGCTGACGGTGAAGAGCGACTGGGAGATCTCGCTGCTCGCCAATTTGATCACGCTCACCCCCGGCACGCTCTCGGTCGATGTCTCCGAGGATCGCCAGACGCTCTATGTCCACGCGATCGACTGCTCAGACGTCGAGGCCGCCCGCCGTGACATCGCGGAAGGCTTCGAAAAGAAGATCATGGAGGCCTTTGCCTGATGACTCCGGACATCATCGTCGAATACGCCTCCGTCATCGCCATCGTCATTCTGGTGGTCGCGCTACTCCTCACTGTCTATCGCGCCGTGGTCGGCCCGACCCTGCCGGATCGGATCATTGCCCTCGACATGCTGGTCGGCATCGTCATCGGCTTCATCGCCGTGATTGCGCTCAGAACCGGCTACACGCTCTATATCGATATTGCGATCGCCCTTGGGCTCGTCGGCTTCCTTGCCACCGTCGCCTTTGCCCGCTTCATCCTCGCCCGTGGCCGCGTTGGAGAAGGGGAGGAGGTCCAGCCCGGAGTTTCGCGCCCGAAGCCTGCAGGCACGTCAAAAAGCGCTCAGTCCGGCAAGACCCGCAAATCGGCCGCATCGCCCGGCAAGGAGGCCAAATGATCTCGCTTCTCGCAGCCATAGGGATTGCGATCCTCACCATCGGCGGCGCGATTTTCTCGCTGATCGCCGCAATTGGCGTCAACCGTCTTCCCGATCTCTACACGCGCATGCATGCCGCCTCGAAGGCGGGAACGGTCGGCTCCGGCCTGCTGCTTCTGGCCGTTGGCCTGCATGCCGCCGATACCGCGACCTTCGGGCGCGCCGTGGCCGGCATCGTCTTCTTCGTCCTCACGGCGCCGATTTCCGCTCATCTTCTGGCCCGTGCGGCCCACAAGGTCGGTTACAAGCTCTCCGCCGTATCGGTACGTGATGATATGATGGTAAAGTGAAGCGGATGATATTGTGGGTTGAATGCTTGTCTGCTTTGAAATCTGAGCTTTGTCTGCCACTTCGTTACCTGTGGCCAACGAATAAAAAGATTTATACCCGTCATATCTAGTAGAATTATGATGTGGACATTTGTGGCGGGGATGATAATCCACTGTTGAGGGCGCTGATCTGTTGCGTTCGCGCTTTGTAAGCGAAGTGGACTATCCGGTATTGGGCATGGCTCAGGCCTGATCTTCGCTGAAGTCGACGTTGCAGAGCGCCGGGCGGTTTGGGGCCGTTGCGGCAAAATTGGTGATCTTCTTGGGGGTGTTTCATCTTCCGGATCCGTGTGAGCGGTGCGGAAGATCCATGAACTATTGCCTGCAAGGGCGGCGGCCATTGCAGATTCTGAACAGGAGAAGTCTATGAGTGAAGTACAACAGGGTCCGAGCCAGCAGCTGTTGGTCGAACTGACCGCCGACATCGTCTCTGCCTATGTCAGCAACCATGTCGTCCCGGTCAGCGATCTGACCAACCTGATCGCCGATGTCCATCAGGCTCTGAATAACACTGCCTCGCCCGCCCCGGCGCCTGCCGTCGTCGAGAAGCCGAAGCCGCCGGTTCCGATCCGCAAGTCGATCGAAGACGACTACCTGATCTGCCTCGAGGATGGTCAGAAGTTCAAGTCGCTGAAGCGCCACCTGATGACCCATTACAACATGACCCCGGAAGAATACCGTGAGAAGTGGGGCCTGCCGGCCGACTACCCGATGGTCGCTCCGGCCTATGCCGAAGCCCGTTCGCGCCTCGCCAAGGAAATGGGCCTCGGCCAGCGCCGCAAGCGCGCCAAGTAAGCCTTTGCCGCGTGTCGGCATAAAACGCTGAGGGCCGGTCACGCGACCGGCCTTTTTCTTTATCGCGATGTAGGAAAATAATCACGGCCTTTGCCGATCTTCGAAAGCCCTGTTTGTGGTCATTGGCAGAAATTACCGAATACCCTGAAATCTTGGGGTTCAAATCGCGGCACGCTCTGTTAGCTTGAATAGGAATAAAATCCTTTATTGGAGCGCGCCATATGTCCAGCCCCGACCCGTCCAGCCTTCACAAGCCTGCAATGACCGTTGCGCCACCGGTGGAATGGTCGCCCGATGCCGATGCAGACGAGCCTGCCGAACAGGCGCTGACGCCGGAGCGACGGCTGCTCTGCATGATCGTCCGGCAGTTGACCGAGGAATTGCTGCGCGCCACGGGGTTCGACCACGATCAGGAGCCGGGTCGTCGGGCAACAAACCACGTCCGGCAGGTCGCAATGTATGTCTGCCACGTCGCCTATTCCATGCCCATGGGGGAGGTGGCTCAGGCCTTCGGTCGCGACCGGTCCACCGTCGGCCATGCCTGCCGCATGGTCGAGGATCGCCGCGACGACCGCGCCTATGACACCTTCGTGGCGATCGTCGAGCGCATGGCAAGTGCCGTGCATCTGCTCGCCGGCAAACGCATCTGACGGGAGAGGGCGGCCAATGACCCGCAGCGAAAGAAAGCAGATCCGCAGGATCCTCCGCCAGGCGCTCGCCGGCCCGCTCGCCTCGCCTCAGAGGCGCCCTGGGGCGGCCACCGCCGCAAGAGCCCGCCCTGCGGATCAAACCGGCATCGACGCACCGGCAGAGCTGCTCGCCCGCCTCGTCGCGGACGGCTTGCTCGCCAGGACTGCCGAGGGCCTGATGCCGACTGCCGAAACCACGGCCTGGCTGCGGCGCGATCTCTGTGATCTGCCAGAGGAAGCCCATGCGGAGCAGCACCGCACCATCCGCGTCGAGACGCTCGTCTTGGCCGAAGGTCGCCAGGCGGTGCGCCGCAACTTGCAGGAATCCCCCCTGTTTCCGCTCCTGCGCCTGAAGGAGAAGGACGGCCGCGCCTTCCTGCCGGAGGAGGCTGTCGCTGCCGGAGACCGGCTCGCTGCCGACTTCGAATTCGCCGGCCTGCAGCCGAGGATCACCGCCAGCTGGCAGCCGCGTCTTTCAAGCCGCATCAAGGGCGCCCCGCCGAAAGCCGCCGATCTGGCTGACGACAGGCTTGCCGCGCGAACCCGCGTGACACGCGCCATCGAGGCCATGGGGCCGGAACTATCAGGCGTGGCGCTCGATATCTGCTGCTTCGGCAAGGGGCTGGAAACCGTCGAGCGTGAACGCCAGTGGCCGGCGCGATCCGCCAAACTGATGCTGCGCGCCGCCCTTCTTGCGCTTTCTCGCCACTACACCCCGCCACCCCCGCGCCCCCGTCCCAGCCACTGGGGCGACGAGGGGTATCGGCCGGAGATTGGCTCGGCGACGTAAAGCTCAGACCAGTTCGTCCCCTCTGTCAGGTGTTGCCGGCGGCACCTTGTCGAGGACAGTCAGGGCTGCCGTCGGATCACCTGTCTGCGCCCGCTGCCGCAATGTCAGAATGGCCCGGCGATGGCCAATTCCATCGGCAATGAGACTCGACAGCAGCTGGTTCAGCGAAACATTGTCCTCGGCGGCGGCACGGCGCGCCTCCTCCAGAACATGGTCTGGCAGACGAAGCGGATAGCTGCTCATGTCTCGGTTCTCCTTTTGAGTTCATTGGCAATCTCGGCAGCAGGGCATGCGGCAATGCCGAAGTCTGCAAGCGCGTGGTGCCGAAAATGCTTGTCGTTGCTCACAATGCGCGTGGCGCCACTGGCGATGGCGCAATCAACATAGAGATCGTCCTTGGGGTCATTCAGCAGGGGACGATACCGGAAGCTTGGAGACACCAACTTCGCTCGTTTGAGCAGAGCGTTCAGAAGGGTGTCGATATCCTCGCTCGTGATCGGAGAGTAAGGCCCCAGAATGCCTCTCCGCTTGAGCACGTCCTCATATTCAAGCACCACAGCGGGAGAAATCGAGAATGCCACGCGCCCATCGATCATTGCCCGGAGCACCACATGCGATGCGCCAAGTGAGGAACGGAGTGCCGCGAGGATGACATTCACATCGACCACGATCATTGGTCAATGATGATATCATATGTGATATCAGTCAAGCTTGAAGCTATCACACCAGCCGGCGTGCGGCCTCTTCGCGGATCCGCTGGATCATCGAGCGCAACCCGTTGGCGCGCTGGGCGGTCAGGTGTTCCAGAAGCCCCAGCTGCTTGAAGAGATCGAGCGCGTCGAAGGCGACGACGTCCGAAGCCTTTTTGCCGGAATAGGCGGCCAGCACGATGGCGACGAGACCGCGCACGATGAAGGCATCGCTGTCGCCGCGAAAACGCATCTCAGGATCGCCGCCGTCCCCGGCCGAGACCGAAAGCCAGACCTGGCTTGCACAGCCCTGCACCTTGTTGTCAGCCGTCTTCTCGCTGTCGGGCAGATCCGGCAGCGCCTTGCCGAGCTCGATGACATAGCGCATCCGGTCCTCCCAATCCTCAAGGAAGCCGAAGTCGTCGATCATCTCGTTCAAAGTCGCCATGCTGCACCCGCTTGTTACGTCGGACCGATATAGTTGAGACGCCGACGCTTTTGAACCGCCTGCGGCAAGGAAACCTGTCGGAGACCTTGAAGCGGTGCAAAGCAGGGTTAGCCGGGGTCACCGGCATCAGGATCGTCCAGCTCGGGCATCGGTATCTGCATGCGGCCATGCCGGATGCTTGCGATCTCGATGGCACTCTCTGTGAGCCGATAGTCGATCAGATATTCGCCGGCGACGAGCGTCCGAAAACCGGCAACTTGCAAACCGTGGTGAGTGTTACCGGCTTCCGGAAACTGTTGCAGCAACGCGCGGGCGCGTTTCATCGATTCAGACAATGCGCGTGCTGCGGCAGGGCTGCGTTCTCTCAGATAGATGCTTTCCCGGCGCAGATAGTCTGCTGCCGTGCGGGAAAGCCGGACGGATCTCATGCCACCTTGCCGGCGATGAGACGGTCCATCTCCGCGAGCACCGCATCGAAGTCCTCATGCTCACCGGCATCCAGTTGAATCTGCCCGTCGATCGCGGCCAGCATGTCAGCCCCCTCATTGAGGAGATAGCCCTTTAAGGCGCGCAGAATGATGAAGCTGCGCGAGCGTTCAGTCGCCTTCGCAATTCTGTCGATATCCGTGAGGATTTCACCCGGAATCCGAAGCGTTACGGACTCTGTCGATTTGCCGGCCGACATCGCATTCTCCTTTGCTGTGCAAGACACTGTAAGACAGGTCTGCACCGATGACAAATGGAGCAAGGGAAAAGAAAAAAGCCGCGCAGCTTGCGCTACGCGGCCCGGCAACTGCCGAATTCAGTCAGGGACAGGCAGACAGGCAACCGCCCATGGCAGAACGGCTGCAAGCGGAGAGGGGCGGGTGTTCGCCCCGGAATTCTTGAGGTGACCGCGTTATGACGGTCAGGTTTTGCCGAGGCCTTACGGCTTCGGCGGCTGGTAGGGTTTCGGCAGATGCTTCGGCCGCGCCTCTGGGGAGACCGTACCCGTCACGATCGGCGCCTCGGCTTCCGCCGTGGCGAGCTGAGGCGTTTCGACCGCAGGCTTGACGATCTCGATCCCGCCGGCCTTCGGCGCCGGGCTTTCGCCGGCCACCGCCGTCTCGCCGCCCTCGCTGAACTGATTGTCGAGCAGCTGATAGGCGACCAGCGCCCCTTCGCGGGCCCGCTGGCCAAGTGCCTGGAAGGTCGCCGCACCCTTTTCGCAGACTTCCGGCTTTTCGACGCAGAGCGAAGTCACATAGTCATAGGCACCGCTGGCGGCGGTGATGGCCGCACCCATGTCGAAGCCGGCGCCTTCCTTTTCCTCGGCCGGCGGCGCCGCGAGGAAGGACAGCGCAACAAGCGTCGCTGTGCAGTAGAAAGTTCCCTTGATCAGAAACCACATGGTCTTCACCAAATCCCTGTTGCCGGTCTTTGCCGGAACGGCCCGGGTTTCTCCCCGAACTCGTGAATGCCACCCTAGGTTTGATTCGCGAAAATCGATTTGCGAAAGCTGCTCGGTTTTGACGCGAATTCGACTAAAATTTGAATGATCTCGCCGTTTCGGGACGCTTGTCTAAAAGTTTAGCGACCCCTGTTAAGCATAAATGTGGCCGAGTGCCCGCAATCCATCGGTTCTTGAGCGCAAGACGCGACACAAATCTTAACGCACTTCAGAAAAGTTGAATGATTTCAGCGCTTACGCCCCGTTAACCATGATTTGGAAAGCCCGCTTCGGCTGTCCTGTTTCGGGTCAGAAGAGGCTCCTGGAGCGCCTTGCGGGCCTCAGCCTTATCTATTCCTTAAGCGCGTGCGGCCTATCTTCCCCCGGTAAATCAGAGGAACCGATCGCGGATTTCTGGCGTGGTTGTATTGCGTAAAATGTCGGATGCACTGACGGGGACCATGGACGGGCTTCTGACCCGGCTGCTGTCGCGTCATGCTGCCGGCCGCCCGGTGGATCGTGGCGAAATCGGTGCCTTGCGCCGGCTGACCTTTGCCGCGCTCTTTGCCGTCGTTGCCGTGTCGATCGCTCTCAGCCTCGTCTTCGGCATCGCAACCGGCCTGCCGATCGGCTTTGCCCTGGTCACCGCCCTTTATCTGCTGTCCGCTGTCGTGCTCGTTTCCGGACTGCGTCTCGGCAGTCCCGTCGAAGCCAATGCCGGCACGGCCAGCAACACCGCCGACCCCTATGAGTATTGCCCGGGCCTCTTTCTGACGCTCGATGTCACCGGCGTCGTGCGCGCCGCCGGCGGCCGCGACCGCCAGATGTTCCTCTCCTTCCTGCGCGAGCCTCTGTCGCGCCCCTTCGTCGAACAGGTGCATGTCTCCGACCGTCTGGCTTTCGTCCAGGCGCTCGACGAGCTGCGCCTCGGCGCCGATGTTGTTGTCACCGACCTGCGGCTCGATCGCCCGGTCATCGGTCTGGATCAGGCGCAGTTCCTCAATGTCCGCCTCGACATGACGGCCGTCCGCGCCGATGACGGTTCGCTGTCGGGCGTGCGCGCCCAGATGCTCGACATCGAGGGCGAGATGCAGATGCGCGAAGAAGTGGCCCGCAAGCAGGCCGAGGCAACGGCGGCCCATGAGATCAAGAGCCGCTTCCTCGCCGCCGTCAGCCACGAGATGCGCACGCCGCTCAATGCCATCCTCGGCTTTTCCGACATCCTGGCCGGCGAGTATTTCGGCAAGCTCGAAAACGACCGCCAGCGCGAATATGTCCAGCTGATCCGCCAGTCCGGCGCCCATCTGCTCTCTGTCGTCAACACCATGCTCGACATGTCGAAGATCGAGGCTGGCCGCTACGAACTGATGCTCGAGGATGTCGACCTCGCACAGTCGCTGACCGAATGCGAGCGCATGCTCTCGCTCCAGGCCCAGACCAAGGGCGTGAAGCTGACGAGCCGCCTGCCCAAGGGTCTCGGCGAAATCACCGCCGATGGCCGGGCGCTGCGCCAGATCGTCATCAATCTCGTTGGCAATGCCATCAAGTTCACCGATGCCGGCGGCGCCGTCATCATTGATGCCATGCGTCACGGCAATGAAGTGACTGTCAGCATCAGCGATACGGGCATCGGCATTTCGCCGGACAAGATGGCGATCATCGGTCGCCCCTTCACACAGGTGCAGAACGATCTCAATCGCAACTACGAGGGTTCCGGGCTCGGTCTTTCGCTGGTAAAGGGATTGACGGCCCTTCATGGGGGCACGTTCCGGATCGAGAGCCGTGCCGGCGAGGGGACGGTGGTGATGGTGACCTTGCCCTCCGATGGTTCGGGTGCCAAAGTCGCCGGCGAGACCAATATGGTCGAATTCCCGCCGCGCCTTGCCGATGCGGGGAGTGAGTTGAAGACGGGTGGGAAAGCACCAGGGCATGACAAAGCGGAAGCGAAAATCGCCTGAGAAGAAGAAGGGGGGCTCGACGGTCCTCCTCATTCTGTCGAAGGGTGCCGGCGCTCTTGCGCGGCTTGTCGGGCGCCATCCGCGCGCCGTCGGCGGCGCCTTCTGCTTCACGCTCGTCTTCGGAACGATCGCCGCCAACGCCCTCTGGTACCAGCCGGGCCAGCATCCCTCGCCCTTCCTGCGCACCCGCGACGCAACCGATTTCACCGCCCTGGCAGGCGTGCCGCGCACGCCGCTGCTGAGCGACGAGAACGCCACAAACGTCACCACCTTCCGCATCGAGCGCGAAAAGCCGGGCTCTGAGACAGAGGCCGCCGATGCCCCCGAGGCCGGCCCTGCGGCAGAACCCGCGCCGACGGCGACGGCAGCCGTTCCCGCATCCGCCGCACTTCCCGCCAATGCAGAGGAAACGGCGGGCCTCATTCGCCAGGTCCAGGCAGAACTCCTGCGCCGTGGCCTTTATGACGGTGACGCTGACGGCGTCATCGGTCCCCGCACCGAAACCGCCATCGCCCTGTTCCAGAAGACCGTCGGCATGGAGGCGAACGGCCTTGTGACGCCGGAACTTCTGGCGGCCCTTGCCCTTGATCGCGGCATCACCGCAGCCGTGCCGGCCCAGCGGCCTGCCATGGATGTCAATGCCGGTGGCGAAGACCCCGTTGCCGCCGCCATCCGCAATGCCGAGACCCAGGTCGTGACCGCCCCGCGGCGCCCGATCGCCTCGGTCCAGCCGGTCCCGCCAAAGGCCGTCGAGCCGTCGGCACCGCCGCCGGTCCAGCAGGCCAATTTCGATCCGGGCCTCGTCATGGAAATCCAGCGCGGCCTGTCAAACATGGCCTACAAGAACATCCGCATCGACGGCGTCCCGGGCGACGACACCCGCGCCGCCATCCGTCGCTTCGAGCGCCACTACCAGCTGCCCGAAACCGGCGAGCCGAGTGCAGCCGTGCTGAAGAAACTCAAGGACATCGGCGCACTCTGACGCCAGGTTGCGACCTGTTTCAGTCGATCCAGGGCAGGAGGCCTTGCCGTGGATTCGGCGGGGCGATGAACCCTGCGGGATTAAGGCTCTCTCCCGCTTCGATCCGCTCATAGAGGTCGAGATAGCGCTGCGCCATCCGCTCGGCGGTGAAATGCGCACGAACATGCTGATGGATCACGGACCTGTCGAAACGATCGATAGCCCGGATCGCCTCGGCCAGCACCTCACCGCTGTCTGACAGGCAGCCGACCTGCGGCGGCACGAGTTCAGGCAGCGAGCCATAGGGCGTGGCAAATACCGGCAGTCCGAAATACATCGCCTCGATCAGGGCAATGCCGAACGGTTCATCCCAGCGGACCGGAAAGACAAGGCCCGACGCCCGGCCAAGCACGGCCGCCTTTCGGGCATCGTCGACCATGCCGTGAAACCGGACATTCGGATCGAGCGTCAGCCGGAACCCCATCTTCAGGTTCAGCCGCGATCCCCCGAGCACCTCAAGTCGCCGTCCCGCCTTGCGGGCAACGCGGATCGCACCGCGCACATTCTTCACCTTCCAGGCTGCCTTTGCCAGAAAGACAAGCGAGCCGCCCCGGCCCGTCAAGTCCGGCTCCGGATAGCTTCGCGGATCGAGACCATTATGCACGAAGGTCGATCCGCCGTGGCGCGCCGCATGATCGGCCGAAACGAAGATCGAATTGCGGTGCAGGCGCTGGCCGGCTGCATTGCCATGCACCGTCTGACAGGCCTTGCCGTCGAAATCAGGATCAAGGCAGACATGGCTGTGAAAGACATCTGCCGCCCGCGGGATCTGCGCTTCGAGCGGGAGAGCCGGCTGGAGAACGGAAAGCGGTCCATAAGCCCAGGTCGATCCGGCGGGCGCGAGCAGACCCACCACATGGCCCCGTTCGGACAGGGCTCGCCCAAGCCACAGGATAACGCGTTCCGTGCCGCCATAGCAGCGTGGGGGCATACGGGTTCGAATGGCAAGAACGATATGCATGAGGGCCCTGCGGAAAGCTCCGGCGGAGCCAGCACACCGCATTGGCATGCCACGATCATGCTGTTCCCCCCGGACATCGGCAGTTCTCGCATCATTCCACGACTTTCGTCTAGGTGAATTTTCGCAGCCCCTAAAGAAAGGCCTCATTAATCATACCAGTGCTAGGCTCCTGCGATTGGGGGAGGATGATCCATGACTGCTGCGACGAACCTGCGCTACGACGACCAACAGCCTGCGGTGCCGGAGCCCGCGCGGGCACCGGAAGCCGATACGGTCAAGCTGCGCGGCATCATCCAGCGTCTTGCCGAGGAGGCTTCCACACTCGGCGTGGATCTCGTCGATATCGCCGGCGCCATCCAGGACGTCGCTGGGATTTCGAAGCGCCATTCCGTCACCTTCGATGGCATCACCAGGACAGCGCTGTCCATCGCCGAGACCAATCGCGACGTTGCCGCCACTTTGCGCGAGACGGACCAGACCGCCGGCGAAGCGCGCCGCATGCTGACCGACAGCGCGACGCGCCTCACGGGCGCCGTCGACAAGATCGACCATATGGTCTCGACCTCCGAGGAGATCGGCACGGAAATCGGCAGCTTCTCCCAGTCGCTCTCCGAGGTCGATAAGGTGGCCGAGGAAATCGGCACCATCGCCCGCCAGACAAACCTTCTCGCACTCAACGCCGCCATCGAGGCGGCCCGTGCCGGTGACGCCGGCAAGGGCTTTGCGGTCGTGGCTGCGGAAGTCCGTGCTCTGGCGCTCCAGACCTCCCAGGCCACCGGCGCCATCCAGGAAACCCTGAACCAGATCCGCCACAAGATTGTCCGCCTCAACGAAGCGGGACGCGGCGCCACTGCCAGCGCCCGCGATGTGCGCGAGACCTCCCAGGCCATGAACCAGTCCTTCTCGGCCATGGAGCAGGTCATCACCCGCATTCTCGACGGCTCCTCGGCCATGGCCCAGACGACCGACCAGGTCGACCGGCAGTGCTCGGAATTCGTCGCGACGCTGAACAATATGTCCGGCGAAGTCCGCCAGTCCGACCACCACCTGCAGCAGACGGCAGGCCGTGTCGACAAGGTCGTTGCGCTGTCGGAAACGCTGATCCAGCTGACCGCAAGTGCTGGCATCCGCACGGCAGACAGCGACTGGATCGACACCGCCGTCGATGTCGCCGCGCGCATCTCGCAGGTTTTCCAGCAGGCCGTGGACAGCGGCCGTATCAGGACCAGCGACCTTTTCGACCGCAACTACCGGCCTATCCCCGGCACCGATCCCGTCCAGATGATGACCGGCTTCACCGAGTTCACCGATCAGGTGCTTCCTGCCATCATCGAGCCGATCGCTGCCTCCTCCGACCGCATCGGCTTCTGTGCCGCTGTTGACGAAAACGGCTATCTGCCGACCCACAACAAGAAGTTTTCCGCGCCGCAGCGTCCCGGCGACAGCGTCTGGAACACCGCCAACTGCCGCAACCGCCGCATCTTCAACGACCGCGTCGGCCTGGCCGCCGGCCGCTCGACGGCCCCCTTCCTCGTCCAGACCTACCGCCGCGACATGGGCGGCGGCAACTTCGTCCTGATGAAAGACATCTCCGCCCCCATCTTCGTCGCCGGCCGCCACTGGGGCGGGTTGAGGTTGGCGGTGAAGGTGTAGCCCCAGATCTCCACGACGCCAGCAGGGACGATCGAACCGATCCCATAGGCCCCTATCATCGAGACTGGGTGTAAAGCGTCGCTTGACGCGATACGCCTCCAGATCTATCTTCGGGCATGAGGATAAGGTCCGTTCTGCACAAGGGACTGCGTCGTCTGATCGAAGCGGATGACGGGTCCGGCCTTCAGCCCGCCGTCGTGCCGAAACTCCGTCGCATGGTGTCCTTCCTGCAGGATATGCAGCGCGAAGACGAACTGCATGATGTCCCGTGTTGGAAGGCCCACCGGCTAACCGGAGACCGGAAGGGCACTTGGAGCCTTTTCGTCACCAAGAACTGGCGGCTGACCTTCCGCATTGATGGAGACACCATTGAGATCGTCGATCTCAACTACGAAGATTATCACTAGGAGCCAGGGATGAATATGGACGCGGGCTATCGCATGAAATCGCCGGCACACCCGGGTGAGTTCATCCGTCATGAAATCATCGAACCGCTCGGCCTGAACGTCACATCCGCTGCCGCCGCCTTAGGTGTCACGAGAGCTGCCCTGTCCGCGCTCCTCAATCAACGGGCGAGCCTCTCCCCCGAGATGGCCCTGCGCATCGAGAAGGCCTTTGGTGTGTCGATGGATACCCTGATGCGCATGCAGAACAGCTTCGACATCGCGGCAGCAAGGCGCCGTGCACACGAGATCGTGGTAGCTCCATACAAGGCTGCGGTCTGAGCTGTCGGCGGGATCCATACCCCACCCTCGACGTCGCCTCCGCAATCCCCTAAACGCTACCCATGCGCATCCGCTCCGACATCTTCGTCTCCGCCCTGACCCGTCGCGTCTTCTCTGATGGCGGCTATGCCGCTGTCGTGCACAAGGGCTCCGAAGCCTCGGGCGCGATCTTCGTCCGGCAGCGGTTTCGCGACGGACTGGAGACGCTTTATGGCCCGGCGCCGCAGGCCATGATCGGGGAGGGGGATCGCGACATCAGGCTTTTCGAGCCGCGCCTGATGCGATCAGAGCCGGAGGCGGTGGAGGCTCTCATTGCCCGCGAGCGGAAATTCGACAGCGATCTCTGGCTGGTCGAGATCGAGGTCGACGATCTCGGCACCTATCTCACCCTCACGGATGACGCAGGCTGAGCTTACACCAACCCTCCCCTTGAGGGGGAGGGTCGGAGCGAAGCTCCGGGGTGGGGTGACCACCTGATGTCGGAGTTCAGGAGCCGGCGGTAGGCAGAGACACCTACTGCCCAAATCCTGCCGCTTACCGCTTTCGGGCCCTGAGCACCTGGCGCGCATGCTCGTCGCCGACCGGCTGGCGCTTGGCCGAGGCCTGATTGGCGACGGCGATGCCGGGGGGCGTATTGCCCGCGCCGGATCCGGTCTCGCGGGTGCCGCCCTGCGGCTCCTCGCCGGCAAAGGTGTAGCGGTCTGCGCGGATCCAGCTGTCGATCCGGTCTTCCGCCTGATCGGGATCCATGCCGAAGAACAGGCTCTCCGCACGGCTTGCGCCGTTTTCGCGGCGCGCAAGATGCGGATAGATATGTTCGAGAATGAAGATCGCATCAGCCGGCTCCATCGCCACGCCGGAAAGCGTCGTGGCGAGCTGACGTCCGGAAATGTCGAGCAGGATGCGCTCGGCGAGCCAGCGGCTGGCCGTCAGCAGGTCCGCAAGCGTGGTCGCAAACAGTCCGCCATCATGCGAACGCGCAAAACGCACCAGAAGCGCCGTCTGCAGCGGCGTTGCCTGACGCCGTCCCAGACGGTCGCTGGCCGCAGGGCGCTGCTGATAGGCCATGCGCTTGATCGTCTGGCGCAGGGCCTCCTCACGCGCCGATCCATCCGGTTCCCGGGCTGCGGTGGTGGCAGGCTGCGGTGTCGTGGCCCGCTGGCGGGCGGCAACCACCTCCGTGACGGCGCCCGGCAGATCCGCCATGGTCAGTTCCGTCATAATCCGGTCGAAGCGCGAGGGCTCGGCCTGGGCCGCTCTGGTCGCTGCCTTCTCAGGTCGTGGCGGGAGCGCATGGCGCAGTGACACGAGCGCATCGATCACCGTCGGCGACAGCCGCTCGCGCTTGACGATGGCGCGGGCATGATCGGCCCCTTGCGTCCGCGCGATCATGATCAGCATGTCGTCGGACAGTGCCGGCGAAGACGCCAGAAACGGAGCGGCGATCGAGATCGGCTGGCTGGCAATGAAGGCTGCCACCGATAGCGGCAGGCTCGGGCTCTGGGAGAGCGCCGCCACCGCTTCGCGACGGGCTTCCATCGAGGAACCGGCAAACAGCGGCTGAAACAGCTCGGCAAATTGTCGAAGTTCGGATTTGCCCGGGAAGGAGAGCGCCTGGAAACTCGTGACCGTGGCCATCAGAACGACATCCTTGTTCCGCGCGCCGGCCGGCTTTTCAAGCTCCCTGAACTGTTCGCTCACGACAAACCCACTCCAACGCAATACAGATAGACGTGTCCGAGATTAGAACGAATGTGTTAGCAAGCTGTTAACTAACCTATGGCTTCTTGTCGGCAGGTGGATGGTCAAACCAGACGATTCGCCGCATGATTCCGATATTAGGCATATGCGTACCCCGTTTCGTGGGGTGGACCGCGACAAGGGGCTACGCGTCGGAGAAAGGCGCAGATGATCCCGGTGCGTGCGAGACTTTCCGCAGCATGAACCGGAATGTGCCGGCCCTCGTAACAGGAGGGCAGGGCGAGATGACCCTCTCGACCCTCTCGATCTTTCTTCTCGAAAGGAGACGAGCATGGCGGATATCATCAGGATTTCGGACCGGCTGAACCCCTCGCGCCGTTCGGCCCGTCCGGCATATCACAAGGCGGAGATCCTGTTCTTTACCGGCATCCGTTACGAGCGGCTGGACCCCAACGCCATATGGCCGCGGGTGGAACTGCCGACATTGCCAGCGCTGCCGGCACCCCAAGGCCCCGTCTTCGGCCCCGACCGCCGACCCTGCTGAGCGTGTCCACCAGGTCCACAAGCCCTGACTCTGGCAGGCGCTGCCAGCCTTGCCTCCCCCTGCTGTGCTGAACCATTCGCAGCCTCCGCACCGTCGCGCATGGCCGCCCGCCCCCACACCCTCAGCGCCCGATCCCCGGTCAAACGTTTTGTTGATCTCCGATCACCCCTCGTTCCTCCTCCCTTTACCAGTTCTCAATTAGTTATGCCGAATAAGATAAGAAGACGAAATCGTGGTATTTAACCTCGATCTGGCGAATGACAGGGCTGTTTGCCCTGCGCCATGCGGAAACCATAGAATTGCATGCTGGTCAAAATCGAGAAGCACACTCTGCGCAAGGGAATGTTCGTCGAAAGCGTTGACTGTCCCAGTCGGGAATTCGCTCGGCGACGTTTCCTTCTGAGAAGCGACCAGGATCTCGCAGCCATTCTCCGCTCCTCGGCGACGGAGGTTGCGATCAACGTCGCGCTCGGTCTTGGGCCGGGCGGTCGGCAGAGCGAGTCGAACGCATCAAACACGAACACCGGGGTTGATCGCGGTCCGCGGGTCGAGGCGGTGCGTGGCGCAATCAGCCAGTCTGCGGTCCTGCTGCGGACGAGCCTTGGCGAGTTGGTCGCCGGCGGCAGTGTCGACATGGTGCGGTTGGCAAATGCGGCCGAAGAGAATTCCGACTTGTGGTCTGATAGCGCTGTCATAGCCTTGAAGATCACCAGGCTGAAGAGCAAGGACGAGACCACCTACCTGCATTCGCTGGCCGTCAGCGGAATGATGACGCTGCTCGGGCGCTCATTGCAGATGGATGATGACACCGTCCGCATGCTCGGCGTCGCAGGCCTTTTGCACGACATCGGCAAGCTGCTGATCCCGAGTGAGATCCTCAGCAAACCCGCCCAGCTCACCGATGCCGAGCGGATCATCATCCGCAACCATCCCGAGGCAGGCTATCAGCTCCTGAAGACCTATCCGGAGGTGCCGCAGCTGGTGCTGGACATCTGCCGCCTGCATCACGAGGTTCTCGATGGCTCCGGCTATCCCCTGGGCCTGAAGCAGAAGGACTTGAGCCTGCCGGTGCAGTTGAGCGCCGTCTGCGATGTCTTCGAGGCGCTGACATCCGTGCGTCCCTACAAACGCCCCTGGTCGACGACAGAGGCGCTGGACTGGATGTTCGCCCGTCCGCATCATTTCGATCGCAAGATGGTCATCAGGCTTGGCAGTGTCTTGAGCGACGAGCCGATCAGCTGATCTCCGTTCAGCGCCCGGTAAACGGCAGGCATTCCGCATCGGCGAGGAAGGCCCTGGCCTCCGCCTCGTAGCTTGCCTGGGGTGCGAGCACGCGCAGCACCACATAGCCTTCCATGCCCGGATGTTCGACCAGGATGGTCTCGGCCAGCGCCGCAATCGGCGTCTTTCTGAGCTGTGCCACCTGCACCGGCGTGGCGACCAGCACGTCGAGATCACCGGCAACCGAGGTACGGTCGTTCATCGAGAAGACTTCGTTGGCATCGCGGTCATAGATCGCGACCGACCAGAAATCGACGCCGCCGCCGAGTGCGATCAAGGACAGCGGCTGCCGCGAGATGTCGAAATGGCAGACGGCCACTCTGAGATAGGGATCGAGGCTGGACAAGCCCACCTGATCCGGCGTCGCCTGCAGCGGATGGAAGACGAAGGGCGCACCTTCCGCCGTCACCCGCGTATAGGCGTCGCGGCCGGTGAAATGCGGCACGCCGAGAATGATGATGATATGCAGCAGAACGGCGCCGAAGGTTCCGGTCAGAACGGCATAGAGAAGCTTGCTCATTGGCCGCACCCGATCTGTTCGATGACCGGCATGGCAAGTCCGGACAGGCCTGTGGAGGCGGCAGCCGGCGTATCGAGCAGCGTCAGAACCAGCTGGAAGGCGCCTGTGTCGGGAATGGCGAGCCAGTTGCCGGCCTTGGCCGTCCGCGAGATGACGAGATCAAACGAGCCGTCGCGCCGCCGCAGAACAGTCTGCGAATTCGTCGCCGTCGGCAGGTCGGCACCGGCATTCAAGGGATTGCCTGCGGCATCGGCGGCATAGAGCGTCCAGAGCCGGGTGGTCGGCGTGCGGCCGCTCATCCGGTAGGTGCAGGTGCCCGTCAGCGTCAGCCCGTCCTTGTCGCGCGATGCGGTGAACTGCAGCCCCTCGGCTGATCCATAGAGAAGCCGGCCACCCTTGGCGCGATGCGCCTTGGCATAAGGATCGGCGGACGCTGTCTGCGCCGCCGGAAACGCCCGCCACCCCGCCACTTCGATGGCCCCGAAACCCACGGAAGCATTCAGCATCGACAACGCCGACAGGATCCCGCCACCGAAGGCGATGATCAGCGCAATGGCGACGATGAGCGGAACACGAAACACGGACGGGACGAGACCTTGGAGTAGCGGCGCACGGCGCCATGCGGCAGTGCCCGAGGGGTATCACTGATTCGGTGGAGAGGGAAGTTTGGGGGTGTGGAGAGAGAGCCACCATGCCACAGCCGGCTCGTCAAATCGCCTTGCGTGGCCGCCCGCCCTTGGCGCCATTGGCCCGGGCTGCTGCGGCCTTGGCCTCGGATGTAACCTTCCCCGCGCGGCGGGCCAGTTCGCGGCCCATCCAAGCCTTTGTCCCGAATATTCCCGCAATCAGCGCGGGGACGTACAGATCCACATCGAGATCTGGCCAGTGAAGATTGAAGCCGAGCCCACCAACCTCCACCGCTGCAAGCGCCTCCGGCGATGCCGATTGCAGATCCTCGACCAAAACCGTGGGAAAGGCGTAGACACAGCCATTGGTGAGGCCGAGCACAACACGCCCCGTCTTATTGTCGTATCGCGCGGCAACGGCTCTCGGTTCGCTCGCCAGTATTGTCTGGCCACGCTCTTCTGCGGCTTGGAATTGTGCTTCGTCGACGTCAGCCATCGATCCGTTTCCATTCCTCCAGGAGCCGAGCCTGTTCCGCCACGACTTCAGTCATGATGCGTCGAAGGTCGGCCCGGCTAATTCCGATGCTGTAGACAAGTTCCGGTCGACCGTCCCGGCCCAGCAGATTGATCTTCGCCTGTCCTGCACCGGTAATGTGCACATGCGTAGGCTCGTGGTCTTGCGTGTAGATCACGAAACGAAGGCCGAAAGCGCAATGGACGACAACCAGAAAAGACACCAACCCATCTGTTGGGTTTCCCCAAGGGGCGCGGTCTTTATGCCTTGGGCACTTCCAGCCCGTTCGGCAGCGAGATCCAGATCACGGCCTGCGCCTAGGGCGAATGGCGCGACAGATGGCCCTTGCCATGCGTATCCTCGACCAGAACAAAGCTGCCGGCTGGCACATGGCGTCGCTCACCGTCGCTGGTTTCATAGTCGACCGATCCGTCGACCCGGACAGTCAGTACGGGCTCCGGCACCCTGTGCCAGGCGACCTCCCGAATGCCCGCCGGGATATGGGTGATCCGCACGCGCGAAGCCGGGTAGCTTGCAGTGACGTCGAAGGGAGCGGCATCGGGATGCACCGAGACTTGCGTCGTTGGCAATTCGACCTCATCGAAATGCGATTCCCCGTCGGCGTCGGCATAGATTCTGAGGCACTTCATGTGAGCGGCCCTTTCGTATGAATCGGGACACTTATCCCAGAACCCCAATCCCATGCTTCTCCACGATGGCCAGAAGCTTGAGCGCCGGGCCGCTAGGGCGTTTCGAGCCATTCTCCCATTTCTGGACAGTTGATGCGCTGATGTTGAGATAACGTGCGAAGACCGGCTGGCTGACATGGTTGCGCTCACGCAGCGCCTTGATCTCGTCAGGTGACATGGTACCCGGAGCAACGAGGCAGGTCTCGTCGAAGCGTCGCATCGTCCGCTTGTCGATGGTCCCTGCCTCCAGCATATCCGAAACGGCGCTGTGGATCGCCTCGAAGGCGTCAGACTTGTAAACGGCTTTAACTGTCATTGCAGATCTCCATGATGGCACCGCTTGCCAGCTCGGCTGCGATCTCCGTGCTCGACTTGCCCCGGTAAAGTGCGGCCAATGCGCGAAACGCCTTCAATTCGTCTTCCTCGATGTTCGCCCTGTCCTGCTTCGCAAACAGATAGGTGAACACCCAGAACTCGCCCGCTTTCGCCAGAAGGATCGCGCGATGTCTGTTGTCGCTCAACCGCTTCTTGAATACGCCCCCGCCAAGATCATCGGCCTGCCCCAGAACGGTCTGGGCCACCGCCTGACACAAGGCCCGATCCTCTATCCGCGCCTTGCGCGCGGCACGCGAAAACCATGCCGTCTTGAATACGCGGTAATCGATCATAGTCTAGCACTCGGTGCTATGAATCTCAAGCTGGCTGCCAATGGCGCCTAACTAGTGATCATAGTGGCGCTTCTTATAGAAATTCAATCGTAAGTTACAAATGGATTGCTGCAAAAGCCCGTGTCGGCAGCCTGTCATCCGCCTCCCGAGCCCGACGAAGGGCGGCACCGTCCCCCCGCAACCGGCGAAGGCCTAGCCTCGACCGCGCGTGCCTACTCTCCTCGCCTGCGGGGAGAGGATAGGGTGAGGCGCAGAAACTACATCAAGTGACGTGTGAGGAACCGTTCGTTCCAAACGGCTACCTTAACACCCCCGCCGCCAGCGCCCGCTGGATACCGCGCACATCCGTGCCCTTCTTCAACGTCTTCGTCACCGGCTCATGGGCGCCCGACACCCAGATCTTCAGCTCGCTGTCGAGATCGAAGGTACCGGCGGTTTCGACGGAAAAGCGGGTGATGGCGCGATAGGGTACAGAGGTATAATCGACCTTCGAGCCGGTGATCCCCTGCACGTCGATCAGGATCAGCCGCTTGTCGGTAAAGACGAAGACGTCGCGGATGACCTTGTAGGCCAGCGAGACCCGTTCGCCCTCGATCAACACGCCATCCAGCCGCTTGGCGAGATCGGAAGGGTCCACGCTCGATCCATGGCCCAGCAATCCGTCAAACAATCCCATCGTCATCCTCCATTGGTGTTGGATGAGCAGATGGGAAGCGGCGGGCAGGGCGTCAAGACGCCGCTGCCAAGCTGGTGCATGTCCCCCCTTACGCTATTGCCCTTGCCGCGCTATCTGGTCATCCGACAACTCAATCTGAAGGAGGATCACCATGGGCAAGCGGATCGTGTTCACCGGCGGCAGCGGCAAGGCGGGACGCCATGTGGTGCCCTATCTTCTGGGGCAGGGGCACAAGGTGCTAAATGTCGACCGCGCCGTGCTCGACGTGCCCGGCGTGCACACGCTGCTGACCGACGTCACCGACAGCGGCCAGGTTTATAACGCGCTCTCCTGCCATTTCGGCTATGACGGCTATGAAGAGGCCGGTGGCCCGAAAAAGGTCGATGCCGTCGTGCATTTCGCCGCCGTCCCCCGCATCCTGATGCATCCTGATAACAAGACCTTCGCCGAAAACACCGTCTCGACCTACAATGTCATTGAGGCCGCCGCCAAGCTCGGCATCAGGAAGGTTGTTATCGCCTCCTCGGAAACCACCTATGGCGTCTGCTTTGCCGAAGGCGACAAGGATTACCACGCGTTTCCGCTGACCGAGGATTACGACACCGACCCGATGGACAGCTACGGCCTCTCCAAGGTGGTCAATGAAAAGACCGCCCGCGCCTTTGCCATGCGCTACGGCATCGATGTCTATGCGCTGCGCATCGGCAATGTCATTGCGCCCGAGGATTACGCCGCTTTCCCCGGCTATCTCGCCGATCCCCCATGCCGCAAGCGCAATGCCTGGTCCTATATCGACGCCCGCGACCTCGGTCAGATCGTCGATCTCTGCATCAAGAAGGACGGCCTCGGCTTCCAGGTCTTCAACGCCGTCAACGATACGATCACGGCCACCGTTCCAACCCGCGACTTCCTCGCTCGATGGGCGCCGAACACGCCGATCACCCGGGACATCCAGGGCTTCGAGGCGCCGCTCTCCAATGCCAAGATCCGCGAGGTCCTCGGCTTCAAGGAGGAGCATGACTGGCGCAAATATGTGAAGCTATGAACCGGCCCTCGACCGTTGCGGCGGTCATCGGGGGGAATGCCTGCAAACTTTGCGGGGCATAACCCCAAAATGACCCGCCGCATTCCATCGCGCTCGTATATGACGGTATACGAATGTCAGGGCCTTCAGGCCGGCGGGATCGGAGTATCAGGGGAGGAGCCTTGTCCGACAAGCGCATCGAGATCGCCAATGTCGCGCGCATGGAGGTGCGCGGCCATGACTTCGTCAGCTTCGACGTGGCGATGAACGGCTATGTGATCTCGACGATCGACGCGCCGCTCCTGTCGGGCCGCATCCTCTGGTCGCACGCGGCCATCCATGGCTTCGGCGATTTCGATCCGCGCGAAAGGACGCTGCTTGAGGCTGAGATCGATCGGCAGCTGATGCATCGAGCCGATGGCTGGGACGCCGCCGGCCCATCCGGCCCCCGCCGCCGCCATCACTGATCGATGATGCTCACGCCGCCCAGCGCGGCAGCTGCGTGGCGACAGCCAGCGTGACGGCAAGGGCGGCACAGAGGGCCAAAAGGAAGGTCGTCAGAAAGAGCAGGCTTGCCCTCACTATGCCTATGCCGAGATCCCGGCGGAACCAGCGGATCTGCGCCTGACCATACCAGAGGATGGCTCCGACGAAGAGCAGGGTGCCATAGACGATACCCTGGCCGCCGGGCATCATCAGGAAATCGACCGTCAGTCCGGTGAGAAAGACGAAGGGACCCGCCACATAACACTGGCTGAAAAAGGGTGGTCTGAGGCTCGCCCGCGTCAGCCGTACGCCCTTGTGGCGGATCAGCGTCACGGCCATGGCCATCGGAAAGATGCCGAAGATCACGCCGCGGGCAATCAGGAAATTGGCGCTCGAATGCGTCAGAGCCTCCGTCATCTCGCGCGATGCCGCCGCCGTCGGAAAGGCCGATGACAGCGCCTGGGAAATAAGCAGCGTGATCAGCAGGAAGAGCGGCGGGCTCACCGTATCCTCATATTGATCCTCCGGCCGGTCTTCGAGTTCGACATCGGCATAACGCATCATGTCCAGCGGCGAAGTCAGCGCACGCCAGAAGGTCAGGGGATAGAAGATCAGCCAGGACACCAGCTCGTAGAGCAGTTCCTCCAGCGACTTCAAAAGCCTCATGAAATCCATGCCGTCTCCCCTGCAGACCGACGCCACGCAGCCCCTGCCTCGGCTTGTACCAGGTGTCGATGGCAGAAACCTCTATCATCGACACCTGGTAATATGGCAGCGAAGATGCCAGCCGCGCGACGGTCGGGCAAGCTCGCGGCGAAGCGTGGGCGGCAGGCAGGCGCGTTTGCTCGCACCGGATGCTCACCTGCTCCCGTAGCCGCGCTATGGCCATGCCCATGCCCCTCAAGCGGGCGGATGGATATGGCGACCCTTGAGAATCGCGCCACCCCCTGCCAGTGTCGCGGCCACTGTCATCACCCCGGAGACCCGATGCTGTCCCTCTTCCGCAAGACGCCGATCCTCGGCGCGCTTCTCGCCCAGGTCATCGCCCTGCCGGTGGTGGCTGCGGTCACGGGGCCGCTCTCGACCTCGGTGGAGCGCCTGCCGCTGATTGTGATCGCCCTCGTTTTGCAGGGGGCGCTTGCGGCGTTGCTCTGCGCGCTTTTCCGACTTCCGCGCTGGTGGCTCTTGATTGCCTTCCTCTTTCCGCTGGCCATGGGTTCGGCCATGCTGCTCGGCAACCTGCCGGCCTGGCCCTTCGGCATTGCCTTCCTCATTCTGGCGCTCATCTTCTCCAACACTACGCGCGGCCGCGTGCCGCTCTATCTCACCAATGCCGAGACGGCCTCGGTGCTCAAGGACCTGATGAGGGACCGCAATGCGAAGAGCATGCTCGATCTCGGCTGCGGTCTTGGCGGCGTGGTGCGGGCGCTGGATGGCGAAGGCAGGCAGGCGCGCGGGGTGGAAAACGCCCCTGCCGTCTATCTCGCCGCCCGCCTTCTCTCGGTCATCGCCGGCAAGGGCGAAATCCGCCGCGGCGACCTCTGGAAGACGGATGTCTCCGACGCCGACATGGTCTACGCCTTCCTCTCGCCGACGCCGATGCCGGCCCTTTGGCAGAAACTCTCCACCGAAATGAAGCCCGGCAGCCTCTTTGTCTCCAACAGTTTTGCCGTACCTGGCGTGGATCCCGACGAAATCTGGGAACTCTCCGACAGCCGCAAGACGCGGTTGTTCCTCTATCCGATCGGGAAAGCAGTGGAGCAGACGCCGGCCTGAAGGGCGACGAACGCCAGAGGCGGCTTTCCCCGCCCTCCGGCCACCCGGCGGAGACGGTTGAGGTTGTCACGGGACCGAGGGGGGACCCTGTGCCGCTTGCCGACCGGGATCCGTCAGGCGGACTGGATCTGCAACACGGTTGGCTGTGCGTCTGCCAGCTGCTGATCTGCGATCAGCTGGCCGGCATCCTGACCGCTCATCGGGCGACCGAACAGGTATCCCTGGATGAGATCCGGCTTGAGACCGGCAAGAACAGCCATCTCCTCCTCAGTCTCGACGCCTTCGAGCACGCAGCGCAGGTTGAGCTTGAAGCACAGGGCTATGATCGCGGCCACGATTTCGCGTGATGTCGTGCTGTGGGGCACCTTGCGGATGAAGCTCCGGTCGATCTTCACCTTGTCGAGAGGCAGCTGGTCGAGATACTCGAAACTCGAATAGCCGGAACCGAAATCATCAAGGGCCACCCTGCAGCCGCTGGTTCTCAGTCTCTCGAGAACGCTGCTCGATGTCGCCAGATCAGACATTACCGCGGTTTCGGTGATTTCGAATTCCAGACGGCTCGGCGAGATGTCCTCCTGAATGATCTGACCGAGCAGCGAGAGCACGAAGGTCTGGTCCGAAATGTCGCGTGCCGACAGGTTGAAGGAGAGACTGATATCCTCGGGCCAGGTCTTCAGCTCCGCCAGGCCCTTTCGGAACAGGATGGCGGTGACTTTCTGGATGAAGCCGGAGCGTTCGGCGACACGGATGAAATCGTCCGGACGCACAAGCCCGAGCCTTGGATTTTGCCACCGGGCCAGGGCTTCTAAGCTGACAACACGCTGCCTGCTGGGCGAATATTGCGGCTGAAACAGCAGGAACAGTTCCTGCTCGAGATCGCCTTCGCGCAGCTCCCGTTCGATGGCGATGGCGTTCTCCATCTCCTGGCTGTCGGTGGTGTCGAAAAGGATGCACTGTCCGCGAAACCGGGCCTTGGCCTTGTAGAGGGCAAAGTCGGCCTGCTCGTAGAGCTGGGTGCTGTCGGTTCCCATGTCCGGATAATGCGAGAACCCCGCCGAAGCGCCCACCGAAAGTTCCTGGTTGTCGATGATATAGGGGGCTGTGACCGCCTTCAGCCAGCCGCTGGCAAGCTCCCTGACCTGCGGTTCGGAGACGTCTCCGGTCAAAACGACGGCAAACTCGTCACCACCGATCCGGCCAATCATCGCCCCCTCGAAATGCAGTTCCATGGCCCGCGCGACGGAGGCGCGCAACAGCCGGTCGCCCATCGAGTGACCATAGACATCGTTGATGCCCTTGAAGCCGTCGAGGTCGAAGATGCCGAGCCAGAACGGCGTACGCTGCTCGATCAGACGGTCGACCTTCTCGAAGATGGCGCGCCTGTTCGGGATCCCGGTCAGCATGTCGGCATCGGCCAGCGCCCGCGCCTTGACCGTCAGCTCATCGGCGAGCAGGCGGGCATCGATCTGACGAATGATCGCATGCCTGAGCAGCCCCGTCATGCTGACCGATGCAAAAGCGGTCGCAACGACAATCGAGACATATTCCGCGTAAAGGTCGGCCGGAAGAGAGGTGGAAAACCAGTAAAGCGTGGCCAATGTCAGGGGAACGCTGATCATGACCGTGCGCGTCGTGGCGCCGGTGATCGCGAAAATGAAGGCCAGCAACACGAAGTAAATGTAACGCGTCTCGACATTGTAAACGAGCAGGTAGCTCACGAGGTTGAGATACATGAACAGATGCATGGCCAGGTTATGCATCTCGAGCCTGGCCAGAGACATGGTGCGATTGGTCGTCAGCAGCCTGTGAAACAGAAAGAAGGCGAGGGCCGTCGTCATGCTGATGAGCGAGAACCCGACCAGCATCAGTCCGGTCTGCGTCTGCCAGTGCTCCCAGGTCACGAAGAGGTAATAGCAGCCCGCAGGGATCAGGATCGGCCGTAGAATTGGGATATAGGCATCCACCATGGCCTGCTGGCGTGTCGGGTCGTTCGAGTTCCTGAACGCGTTGAGCAGCCCGTCGATGGTCATGGGGAAAGGGTTTTGTTTTCGCGTGAGCCGGATGGTCGGTGCTCTGATGGAGGCAAACGCATAGATTTGTCCCGTTTCTTCCTGTGCCAGCAACGCGTGCAATGGCGATACGCCCCGACGTCTTGTCAGTCCTGGCGGTATATATCAGCGGGATTTAAAACAGGTTTACGGCCCCCTGTCTGGAGGCTCCGTTGCGGCAGACCGTGCAGGCTTTGGCTGTGTCTGCCTGGCCTGTGGGAGACCGGGGTGGCGGTTCTGATCCAGGCCCTGGAAGATCTGGAAAGCAGTGCCTGTGCGTTCGCCTTCACCCGTCTGTCATGCTGTCAGGCGGAACAGCCCTCGAAGCCCCGCCACATGATGTTACGCCACCACGCGTGCGGCATCTTCGTCCACATAGACGCGCCAGGTATTGCGACCGTCCGCCTTGGCGGAATAGAGGGCGCGGTCGGCCTTTTCCAGCAGCCGTTCGAAATCGCCGTCCGCCTGGATCATGCCGCAGACAGCACCGACGCTGATCGTCACGAAGCCGTTGCGGTCGCCGGTGAAGTCATGGGCAATGCCGAGCTGGCGCACCGCGCGGCGCAGGCTTTCGGCAAGGGTGGAAGCCAGATCGCTGCTGCCGCCGGCCAGGATGACGACAAACTCTTCGCCGCCATGGCGGGCAAGATGCGCCTCGATCGGCAGCGACCGGCGCATGGCGCGCGCGACCCGTTTCAGACAATCGTCACCGGCGCCATGGCCATAGGCGTCGTTATAGGCCTTGAAGTGATCGACATCGGCGACCAGCAGCACGGCATAGCGCCCCTCGGCGGGCACTTCGGTCATCAGTCGCATCAGCTCCATCTCGGTTCCGCGCCGGTTTGACAGCCGGGTCAGGGGATCGGTGACGGAAAGCCGGGCCAGATCCTTGTTCTGGCGGGACAGTTCCCGCTTCAGCGCCTCGTTTTCCTGCATCTGCAGATGGCTCGACATCGCCTCCACCTCGATCTGGTAGGACACCAGCAGCGTCATCACGACGGTTGGGATGTAGACCACGAGATGCTGGATCACATAGGCGGGCGTCGCCCCCTCGAGGAACCAGATGGCCGAATAGTTCAGGCAGAAGGTGAAGACGCTGGCACGCAGGGCCGGGCGAAAAGGCGAGGCGGCGGCAATGGTGATCGCCATCTGGAAGCTCGCGGCGGCATAGAAATAGGTGAGCACGCCGGGGCTCGAACTGGAGACGAGGATGATGCACCAGCAGATATTGGCAAACAGCGCCACCAGGATCGCGGCGATCTCCTTCTTCTCGATCGGGTAATCGCCATCGATATAGACATAGAGGCCAACCGCGATCGGCAGGATCACGCCGAAGCGCAATGTCGCCGACAGGAGGGTGACGTCGCCGAGCAACCACAGATCGAGTAGAAAACAGCAGAGATAGAAAAGCAGGACGCAAACCACGGCTGCCTTGAGCATGCGGCTGCGCAGGGGTGCTCGCTCATCGAGAAAGGCCGCATATTGTTCCTCAGTCAATCGAGGTCTTGCGGGAAGTCCGAGCCATCGCATCATGGATGTCCAATCACCGATTGAAATATTGTATCCTTCGAAAACACCCGGACGGTAGCGTTGACCCCCTTAATTTGGGATGAAGGACCTGTCCCAATACGAGAAATCATAGATGAACACATTTGGCATGGTTAACCGCAGGTAAAGCCTGCGGTCATGTCGGACGTCGCGCATTACAACCTGTTTCAATTCAGGATAGTCCGGCCGGCCAGCGTCCGGACCGGGACCGGTGAGGCGCAAATCGACGTCGGAAACCGACCGCGGCGCGTCGTGATTCGCGCGCCGCATCCTTACCCGTGAGTAAACCTTTGATTGTCTTAACGCTTGGTCGAACCGGTGGTGTCCGGCTCGCGCACCACCTGCGCCGTGCCGGTCGGTGCCATCAGCGCATCTGCCGCCTTCAGGCGCGCGGCAAGATCGCGGATCAGCCGGGTCGATTGCGAGGACAGCGAGCGCGGCCGCACCATCGGCGGCAGCGCATCCGGATTGGCGGCATCGGCGACTTCCGGCTTGGCGACCTTCTCCGGCATTGGCTGGTCGACGCCGATGATCGGCTTGATGTCGATGCCCTGATGGGCATAGTCCATCAGCTTCTTGAAGGTCATGGCCGGCAGCGAGCCGCCCGTCATGTTGTTGGTCGAGGTATAGTCGTCATTGCCGAACCAGACGGCGGCCGTGTAGTTGCCGGTATAGCCAACGAACCAGGCGTCGCGATAGGCCTGCGTCGTGCCGGTCTTGCCGGCGGTCAGGATCCCGTCGACAGCCGCGCGCCGTGCCGTGCCGATATAAGGGATCTTGCTCATCATCTGGTTCATCGAGCGCGCCGCCTGTTCCGACAGGATGCGTTCGGGCGGCGGGGCATCGCGATCGAAATCGTACAGCACGTCGCCGGCATAGTTCATGATCTGTGCAATGCCGTGCCGGCGCGAGGCATTACCGCCGGCCGGCAGCACGGCATAGGCCGTCGCCTGGTCCATGACGGTGACTTCCGAAGTACCGAGCGGGATCGTCACGTCCTTCTTGATCGGCGTTTCCACACCCATCGCCTTGGTCGTCTGGATGATCGCGTCGATGCCGAACTTTTCCTTGGCAAGGCGAACGGGGATCGTGTTGATCGATTTCGCCAGCGCCGTTTCCATGGTCACGCGGCCGGAAAAGCTGCGGCCGTAATTCTGCGGGCTCCAATTGCCCCATGCGACCGGTGCGTCGACAACAACGGTTTCCGGCGTATAGCCGTTCTCCATGGCCAGCGCAAAGGTATAGACCTTGAAGGACGAGCCCGGCTGGCGAAGCGCCCGCGTGGCGCGGTTGAACTGGCTTTCGCCATAGTCCCGACCGCCGACCATGGCGCGCACGGCCCCGCCGTTTTCGATCATCACCAGCGCGCCCTGCTTGACGTTGTAGCTTTCGCCATACTCACGCAGCGACGAGGCGACCGCCTCTTCGGCTGCCTGCTGCAGGCCGAGATCGATTGTGGTGCGTACGACCAGCGTGTGATCCTTGAAGCGGGCGGCAATGCGCTGCACTTCCTCAAACGCCCAGTCGAGGAAGAAGTCGGGCGCATCCTTCTCGTCGCGATCGATGACGGAGGCTGGATTGCGCCGTGCCGCGACCACCTGGCCCTCGGTCATCAGCCCGCTCTGCACCATGTTGGTGAGAACGTCATTGGCACGCGCACGCGCCGCCGGCAGGTTGACATGCGGCGCATATTTCGCCGGCGCCTTGAAGAGGCCGGCCAGCATCGCGGCTTCCGCCAGCGTCACCTCGGTGATGTTCTTGCCGAAATAGAATTGCGAGGCCGCCGCCGCCCCGAACGTGCCGCCGCCCATATAGGCGCGGTCGAGATAGAGCGACAGGATCTCCTGTTTGGAGAGGTTCGCCTCGAGCCAGAGCGCCAGGAAGGCTTCCTTGATCTTGCGCTCGATCGATCGCTCATTGGTGAGGAAGAGGTTCTTGGCGAGCTGCTGTGTCAGCGTCGAACCGCCCTGGACCACTTCGCCGGCCTTGGCATTCTCGCTCATGGCACGCGCCAGGCCGAAGAAATCGATACCGAAATGCTCGAAGAAGCGCCGGTCTTCGGTAGCCAGCACCGCCTTGACCAGATGGTCCGGCAGCTCGTCGACGGGCACGGAATTCTCGTGGATGATGCCGCGATGGCCGATCGTATTGCCGTAGCGGTCAAGGAAGGTGACGGCGAAATTGTCGTGGTTGCGCCAGTCCTTCTTGGTTTCCTCGAAAGCCGGCTGGGCGAGCGCCAGGAGCACCACCATGCCCGCGGTGCCGAGCGTCATCGCTTCGCCGGCAATCTCGAAGCCAAGCTTCTTCAGCCCCCGGACGCGGAAACGGCGGAAGAAGATGGTGATCTCTTCCCAGGTTTCGACCAGATCGTAACCGGCATTCCACAGGGTCGAATCGAGCCAGCTGTCGATCTTCAGGAAGATATGGCGCTTGAGCTTCGGCGGCTTTTCGCCCTTGGTGCCCGATGCCATCGCCAGCCGATCGTTCCCGTCGGCACCATCCAGGCGCTCGACCGGCTCCAGATCGTCAGGCTTGTCACTGTCGGCCACCGTGGCTTTTCCCGAAAACTTGTTGTCCGCTCCCTTGACGCGCCCGCCGATTGGGATCAGGACCCAGGGGAAACAGGCATGTCGTCATCCCAGAGTGATGGGCGATTTGCCGACAAAGAACAAGCGCTTTCGCTGACCATGGTGAACTCGGACAGGGCCTTGCGAAAGCTTTTGGGCCTGAGCGTTGCAAGCCTGCCACCGCCGGCCCCGATGCCGGTCCTGTGCTGTGCAGGGACGGCCAAAACCAGGAACACGCAATTGAGCGAGACGATGACGCAACAGCCTTTCTGGAAGACCAAGACACTCGCGGAAATGAGCAACGCGGAGTGGGAAAGCCTCTGCGACGGCTGCGGCCTCTGTTGTCTCAACAAGCTCGAGGACTGGGACACCGGCGAGGTGGTCTTCACCTCGGTGGCCTGCAAGCTATTGGACGGCGACAGCTGTCGCTGCAAGGACTACGAAAACCGCCAGGAAACCGTACCCGACTGCATCCAGCTGACGCTGAAGGGCCTGCGCGAAATCAAGTGGCTGCCCCCGACCTGCGGCTACCGCCTGATCGACGAAGGCCACGACCTCTACTGGTGGCACCCGCTGGTGTCGGGCGATCCCGAAACGGTGCACGCGGCCGGCGTCTCGGCCCGCGGCCGGACGATCTCGGAAGAGGGCATGGATGTCGAGGATCTCGAGGATTACGTCGTCGACTGGCCGCTGAAGGTGGGGTCGGAACGGGGGTAGGGGCCTCGCGATTCGGCAATGTCGGTGGTATTATGCCGACAAAGGAGACGATCGCCATGCTGGCCATTTCCCTGCCTGCGGACATTGATACGCGTCTTGATGATCTCGCCCGTGCTAGGGGCATGAGCAAGGCCGCGCTCGTAGAAGAGGCGATCGTCGCCCATATAGAAGATCTGGAAGACGCTGCGCAGGAGAAGGCATCGCTTGAAACCTGGCTGCGTGCGGACGGTGTTGCTGCCTACGACCGGATGCAGAATGATCCGGGCAGGGCCTTGAGTATCGACCAGGTAAGGGCGCGTTTGCGGGCGAAGCGGGAAGGTCCTGGCATTCGGTGACACATGCGTTGCGGTTCGCCCCAGAAGCATTGGAGCAGCTTGAAGCGCTGGAGGCTTACATCGCGCAGTCTGCATCGCCGCAACGGGCAGCGGAATTTGTCGATGCAATCGTGGACCATTGCGAAAAGCTTCGCACTTTCCCGCAGCGAGGCACGAAACGAGATGACCTTCGCCCAGGGCTGAGAACGCTTGGTTTCCGCAGGCGCGTGACGATCCTCTTCGAGGTGTCGCAGGAAACAATTACAATCCTGGGCATCTTTTACGGCGGTCGGAACTACGAAGCGGACTTCGGAGAGGACGCTTCCCCAGACGAGTAGCGTTCACAAAACAGCAGGCTGGATTTCCTCTTTACCCTCTCACTCCACCGTCTGCGTCGACCAAAGCGTCCGCACATCGCTCCTCATCGCTGGGCCGCCGAACATAGGGCCGGGGACGGTGCCGGGGCCGAAACCGGCCGCAGGAGGTGCGTTCGCAAGCGCGTAGGCCGCCTCGCGGGCAAAGTCGAAGGCCAGCTTGTTCAGCCGGGGGGAGGCGCCGTATTCGGGCGCCTTGGGCCCGCTCAGGGTCACCGTGATCGAGCCGTCATCGGTCTTGGTGATCGGCGGGATTTCCTGCAGCGGTTGGCCGGTCTGCAGGTCATAGATGCGAAGCCCCGCCACCAGCTGCGGCCCGTCCGGTCGCCGGACCCCGTCGATGGTGACTTCCGCCCCGGTCAGCCGCTGCAGGCTGAGCTGGCTGCGGATAAAGACGGAATAGACGACAACCTCGGCGCGCGCCGGGCGCGTGCCCTTGAAGAGGGGCGTCAGCTGATCGCGCAGATGCGGGGTGATATGGGCTGATATCGCCTGCTGCATCGCGGTCTGCTTGGCCGCCTGGTTGGTCAGCCCGAGCCGCGTTCCGAGCCCATCGACCGCCGAAGATGAAACCGAGCGGTTGATGTCGCCCTCCAGATCCGACACCAGCAGCGGCTGGTTCAGCCTGGAATAATCGACCGTGATCTCGGCGAGCGAAAACTGACCGAGAACGCTCTGGATCTGCGGCGCGGGTGGCGCCTGGCAGGCCGCAAGCAGAGACAGGAGGGCGACGGCAAGAGCAAGACGCAGCCATCCGAGCGGAGAGGCGAGGGCAAGCGAGGCACGCATGAAAGACATCGGTTCTCTCCGTCTCGGTGTCTTCGCGAGGGTGCAAAGACCGCAACTGCAGGCGTTCGGACCTCAAGGCTAGGATGAAACGATCCCCTTGTCTCGACAGATCAGGGGCGAGGCGCCCGGTTGGTCACAGTTTGACGTCTTGCTTATGGACGAGGCGATGTCATGCGCCGGATCGGGCAAACGCTGCCAGAAGCGGGGCTTCGCCTGCAAGCTTCTGATCCTCAAGGATTTTCCACCAGATACTTCCTCAGGCGCGGTTCTTCGCTAGGACGTGCTCCTCGGCCCAAGGAGGTTTGCGTGAAATTCTTGCTGATCCTGTCTCTTACCATGATCGGGCTTGCCGCCCTTGTCTTTGTCGCAGGGCTTTCCCTGCCGCCGACCCGCGAGGGCAGGGCGCAGATTGAAATTGCAGTACTGCCCGAGCGCGTGATCGCCGTGATCACCGATGTCGCCCGCCAGCCGGAATGGCGCGACGGTCTAGCCTCCATCGAGGTAGACCGCGATGGCTGGGTCGAGACGACCACGCGCGGCGAGATGATCCGCTTTGCCTGGGCAGAGCGCGAACCCTTGAAGCTGGCCCTGACATTCCGCTCCGATGCCGGCTATCATGGCTCCTGGCAGGCGGATCTTCAGCCGCAGGCGAGCGGCACGCGGGTGACGGTGGTGGAGCGCGCCACGATTGACAATCCGCTCGGTCGCATCATCGCCCGGATCATGTTTGATCCGCAGGCTTTTGCCACCCGTTATCTGCAAGCGCTGAAAACAGAAGCCGAGCGTTGAAAGGAGGAGCCCCATGGCCAAGAGCGACAAACCGAAGAAACCGACCGACTGGCGCAAGCGTTTTGGTGCCGCCAAGGACCCGCATGTGGTGATGCTGTCCTCGCCCTTTGCCGGCGTGCCCTCAGGCGCGATGATGCTGATCTCCTCGCCGGGCGAGATCGCCCGCTATGTCGCCGCCATTCCCTCCGGCGAAACCCGTTCCATCGCCCGTCTGCGCAGCGATCTTGCCAAACGCGCCAAGGCGGATGCCATGTGCCCCGTCACCACCGCGATCTATCTGCGCGTCGTGGCCGAAGTGGCGCTGGACGAGCTGGAGGCGGGAAAGCCGATGGACGAGGTCGTGCCCTTCTGGCGCATCATCGAGCCGAAGGACAAGCTCGCCGCCAAACTCTCCTGTGGGCCCGAGCGGATCGAGCATTTGCGCGCATTGGAGGCGGGCTGAGAGCTACCTCCCCCCTTGAGGGGGGAGGTCGCCGCAAAGCGGCGGGTGGGGGTGACATATCCACGAGTTCGCCTTGGAGATTGTCGCATCGGTTCCGCCCGTCACCCCACCCCGGAGCTGCGCTCCGACCCTCCCCATCAAGGGGAGGGTGGCAGGGCCCTCAACCCCACAATTCCGGCCGCATCCAGGCCTTTGGCAGAAGCAGGCGACCCGCCAGATTGTCGTCGCCACCATCAAGCCTTTGCCACTGCCAGGCCTCCGTCCATTCAGCGGGGAGCGGATAGGGTGGCGTCACCCGGCTTGCCGGCCGGAAGCCGGAACCTCTGTAATAGGCCGGGTCGCCCAGCACTAGCACTTGCGTCACACCTTCGGTCGTCAATCGTGCGAGCCCCTCGGCGATCAGGGCCTTGCCGATCCCCCGCCGCTGATGATCGGGGTGGACGGCGAGCGGGCCGAGCAGCGCCACGATTTCGGGGCGTCCTTCAAGCGCGCCACGGGTAAAGAGAACATGGCCGATGAGAGCCGCGCCGATCCTGGCAGACAGGGAGAGAACGCCAGGCTCTGGCAGAAGCGCTTCGACCAGGGGAACAAGCTCTTCCTCTGGAAAAGCGGAAGCGTAGAGCGGGGAAATCCGAGGCTCATCTGCAGGCGCGGTCTCGCCGATGGTAAAGCTGACGGACATGTCGTTCCTCCGATGTGCGCTCATGCCTAGGTGCTGCGAGGCGTGGCGGCAAGCCCATCAATGTACAAAGGGATGTGCGCACCCCACCTCCCCCTTGAGGGGGGAGGTCGCCGCAAAGCGGCGGGTGGGGGTGACTTGGCTACGAGTTCGGACCTTTTTGAGCAACGCTGACGTCGTGCCCGTCACCCCACCCCGGAGCTCCGCTCCGACCCTCCCCCTCAAGGGGAGGGTGTCATCAGGCGGCGTCGCGAATCTGCAGGTCGACCGTCAGGCCGGCAGCAAGGGCCATCTGGACGAGACCGTCGAGTGCGAAGAGATCGATCTTGCCGCGCTTTAGGTCGGAGATCCTCGGCTGTGTGACACCCATATGCCGGGCGGCCTCGGCCTGGGTCCAGTTCTTGGCTTTGATGT
This sequence comes from Rhizobium sp., assembly GCA_027533385.1. GTDB lineage: Bacteria > Pseudomonadota > Alphaproteobacteria > Rhizobiales > Rhizobiaceae > Allorhizobium. The sequence goes on from JAPZUE010000020.1 coordinate 108,789, forward strand.
GCTGTTCCAGGGCCATCATCAGTTTGGACCGCAGCTTCATGGTCTCGGCTTCCGCCGGGCTGTCTTCAAGGACGTCCCAAATGCTCGTGCCGCTGTCCCCGGTCATGCCTTTCGCTCCTTCATCAATTGCTCGTAGCGCCTCGCAGCAAGTTCGAGATCCCGCTGCGCCGTCTTCTGGCTCTTCTTCTGGAAGCAATGCAGGACATAGACCGCCTCGACGAACCTCGCGACATAGATGATCCGGAAGGCGCCGCCCAAATCCCCGATCCTGATTTCCTGAACGCCCGATCCTATGCTGGACATGGGTTTCCAGTCGCTCGGCTCCAGATTGTTCTGCACGCGATCCAGCTGATAGCCCGCATCACGTCTGGCTCCGGCAGGGAACTGCCGGAGGTCATCAAGAGCGCTGCCGACGAAGAGCACGGCTTTCATGGCGGGATCATACAAAATTTTGTATAAACCGCAATTCCAGATTTCTCCGCAACAAATCCTCACCCCACCCCTTGACCCTCCCATGATGGGAAGGTCCATGTATAATGGCGGAGGTGACCGCCATGAACATGCAGTCCAGGCCGGATCAGGCCAAGAACCTTGACGATACCATCCTCTTGCCTGTCGAGGGCATGACTTGCGCATCCTGTGTGCGGCGGGTGGAAAAGGCTGTGGCAGCCGTGCCGGGTGTGGCCGAAAGCTCTGTGAATTTTGCCAGTGAAACCCTTGTCCTGAAACCGGGGCCGGGCTTTTCGGCAGAGGCTCTGCTGGCTGCGATCGACAAGGCCGGTTACGAGGCGAAGGCAGAGACGCTGGTGCTGGAGGTCGAGGACATGACCTGCGCCTCCTGCGTTTTGCGGGTCGAAAAGGCGCTGAAGGCGGTGCCGTCGGTTCAGACGGCGAGCGTCAATCTGGCGACCGGCGAGGCGGTGGTGACGGTGCTGGGTGGTGTCTCCGCCCTGCCTGCGCTCTCCGCAGCCGTGGCCAAGGCGGGTTATGCGGTCAGGCTGTCCGGTGGTGAGAGCGGTTCGCAGGCGGGCGGCGCCGCTGCGACAAACGGGCAGGACGCCAGCGGCCATGCCGGGATCGATGACGCGTCGTCAGATCATCCGGCGGGGTCGACAGGTCAGGCCGTCGATGGCCGCGAGATCCGGCGCGAGAAGGAGATCGCGGGGCTGAAGCGCGATTTCCTCATCGCGCTGGTGCTGACCCTTCCACTCTTCGTCGTGGAGATGGGCGCGCATATCTACCCGCCGCTGCATCATGTTCTGATGGGTATTTTCCCCGGCAACAGCCTGTATCTGCTGCAGTTTGCCCTGGCGACAGCGGTGCTCGTCGGTCCTGGCAGGCGCTTTTACGTGAAGGGTGTTCCGGCCCTCTTGAGGCTTACCCCCGACATGAACTCGCTGGTCGCGATCGGCACCGGGGCGGCCTATCTCTATTCCCTCGTGACGACCTTTGCGCCCGGCCTGCTGCCGGAAACCGCGCGCTTCGTCTATTACGAGGCGGCGACCGTCATCGTCTCGCTGATCCTGCTCGGACGACTGCTGGAAGCGCGCGCCAAGGGGCGAACGGGGGCGGCGATCCGCAAGCTGGCGGGGCTGCAGGCGAAGACCGCCCGGGTGGAGCGCGACGGGGTGACCCGCGACGTGGCCCTGTCCGAGGTGAAGCTCGGCGATATCGTCGTGGTGCGTCCGGGCGAGCGCATTCCGGTCGATGGCCGGGTGATGGATGGGGCAAGCGCCGTCGACGAGGCGATGATTTCGGGCGAGCCGATCCCGGTCGAAAAAGGGCCGGGCGCCACCGTCATCGGCGGCACGGTGAACGGCTCCGGCTCCTTCCGTTTCGAGGCAACCGGCGTGGGCGCCGACATGATGCTCTCGCGCATCATCCGCATGGTGCAGGAGGCACAAGGGGCAAAACTGCCGATCCAGAAACTGGTCGACGAGGTGACCGCCTGGTTCGTGCCCGCTGTCATCGGCATTGCGCTTATGACTTTTTTCCTATGGCTGCTGCTCGGGCCGGAGCCCGCCTATACGCATGGGCTGGTGGCGGCGGTGGCCGTGCTGATCATCGCCTGCCCCTGTGCTATGGGGCTTGCCACCCCGACCTCGATCATGGTCGGCACGGGACGCGCCGCCGAACTCGGCGTGCTCTTCCGCAAGGGCGAGGCGCTGCAGAGCCTGGCGGACATCCAATGGGTGGTGATAGACAAGACCGGCACGATCACCGCCGGTAAGCCGGAAGTGACGGAGATCGTGACATCAGAGGGCTTTGCGGAGGCGGAGGTTCTGCGGCTGACCGCAAGCCTTGAGGCACGCTCGGAGCATCCGCTGGCGGATGCCATCGTAAGAGCGGCGGAAGGGCGGGGGATTGCGCTGGCAATCGTGGATCAGGTCGAGGCCGTGGCCGGGTTTGGCGTGACCGGGATGGTTGACGGGCGGCGGGTGGCGGCCGGTGCTGATAGGTTCATGGTGAAGTTGGGGGTGATGCCACATGGTCACTCAGAAAATCCCCTCCCCAACCCCTCCCCGATTCTGACGCCCTTGGGGGGAGGGGCTGACCCCGCCGACGCTCGGCCACACGGTCTCTCCCCCCTTGTGGGGGAGATGGCCGGCAGGCCAGAGGGGGACTTTGCCTCCAGTCTCACAGTTGTAATGACCCGTCTTGCCGATGAAGGCGCAAGCCCGCTTTATGTCGCGATCGACGGGAAACTGGCCGCCGCCATTGCGGTGGCCGACCCGATCAAGCCGACCAGTGCCAAGGCCATTGCGGCGCTGAAGGCCCGGGGCCTGAAGCTGATGATGGTGACCGGCGACAACCGGCGCACGGCAGAGGCCGTGGCGAGAAGGGCAGGCATCGATGCGGTCGTCGCCGAAGTGCTGCCGGAGGGAAAGGTAAGCGCGATCAAGGACCTGCAGGCAAAAGGTGAGAAGGTCGCCTTTGTCGGCGACGGCATCAACGATGCGCCGGCACTCGCGACGGCCGATGCCGGGATTGCGATCGGCACGGGCACGGATGTGGCGATCGAAAGTGCCGATGTCGTGCTGGTTGGCGGTGATCTCATCGGCGCGCTGCATGCCATCGAGCTTTCGGACAGGGTGATGGTCAATATCCGCCAGAACCTGTTCTGGGCCTTCGGCTACAATGTGGCGCTGATCCCGGTGGCGGCGGGGCTGCTCTATCCGCTCTTCGGCGTGACCTTCTCGCCGATCCTCGGGGCGGCGGCCATGGGGCTGTCGAGCGTGTTTGTGTTGACCAATGCGCTCAGGTTGAGGGCGGCGAAGGTGACGGGGTCCTGACCTCCCCTTGAGGGGGAGGTCGCGCGGAACGCGCGGGTGGGGTGATGTTGGTGTGCGTCGCCGGGTCACCCCACCCCGGAGCTTCGCTCCGACCCTCCCCCTCAAGGGGAGGGTGGAGGATTATCTCCCCCCTTGCGGGGGAGACTTCGGAGTGATGGCCGAAGGCCAGAAATCGATCCTGTGAATCGATTTCAGCGAACGGAGGCCTGAGCGCGGCGCCGCGCAAAGGCGATGGGAGGGCTTAGCCCGATCAGGGCTAAACCTCAGATTTTGCAAGAGGGGGGCTCGGTGAGGTGAGTGCCAACAGAACTGTGCCCCTCTCCAGGAAAATCTGAAGTTTAGGCGGCTTGCGCGGACCTCAAGCCTTCGATTTTCCGTCCTCCCCCGCATGGGGGGAGGTACCGCGGCCTCTCCCACAAGAGGGATCGGAACTGAAGGAGAAAACAACCATGTCGATGAACATAGGCGAAGCCTCTGCCGCCTCGGGCGTTTCGGCCAAGATGATCCGCTATTACGAGAAGATCGGGCTGATATCGCCGGCGGGGCGGACGGCCTCGAATTACCGGGTCTATGATAGTGACAGCGTCAACCGGCTGCGTTTTGTGCGGAGATCCCGCAATCTCGGTTTCTCGCTGGAGGAGACCGAGCGGCTGTTGAAGCTCTGGGATGACAAGGCGCGGGCGAGTGCCGAGGTGAAGGCCCTGGCGCTCGCCCATGTCGAGGAGCTGGAAGCAAAGATCGCCGAGATGCAGGCGATGCGTGACACGCTGGCGCATCTCGCCGAACGCTGCCAAGGCAATGACCGGCCGAACTGCCCGATCCTCGCCGACCTCGAGGGCAGACCGCTGCGGCAAAAGACCACTACGAAAGGTGCCGCTGGCGATTGCTGCGGGGATTGACCTTGCCCCTATGGGAAGGTGCAGAAAGGACGCGAGGTGCCAAGCGCGACACGCTCTTGCGGCTTCGCCGGCAGCGCCCCCGTAAGGGGCCAGGGTGGGTCGCGCTTGCGAAGTGCCGTGCAGACAGAGCTGCGCCGGGATGGCGCAAGCCAGAAACAACAAGGCGGCGGGTGAAACCCGTCGGGAACAAGGAAGGATAACACTATGAGCGCACAGACGATTTTCAGGATCGAGGACATGACCTGCGGTCACTGCGAAAAGACCGTGGTCAAGGCGCTGGCCGAGGTGCTGCCGGGCAAGGCCGTCACCATCGATCTCGCCGCCCGCAAGGCTTGTGTCGAGGGCGATGCCGTGCTTGCCGAACAGGCGATCCGCGAGGCGGGCTATACGCCGGTGCGGGAAGGGTGAGTGAGGGAGGGGCAAGTGGCGAATAGCGAATAGCGAATAGTGGGAGGGGCCAGGTCGAACGGGCAAGGGCTTGACCGGCCGATCGGCGACTTGAATGCTACTCGCTACTCGCTACTCGCTCCTCGCTCCTCGCTACTCGCTCCTCGCTCCTCGCTCCTCGCTACTCGCTACTCGCTACTCGCTCCTCGCTACTCGCTACTCGCTCCTCGCTCCTCGCTCCTCGCTCCTCGCTCCTTGCTACTCGCTCCTCGCTACTCGCTCCTCGCTCCTCGCTCCTCGCTACTCGCTCCTCGCTCCTCGCTCCTCGCTCCTCGCTACTCGCTACTCGCTACTCGCTCCTCGCTCCCTTGCAATCCTCGCAAGCCTCAATATATATGAAGTATCGTATATATTTTGGAGGCAGCGCCATGAGCAAGGACTACATCGCCATCACCCGGGAAATCTCGAGCGGGATCAAGACGCTGCGCAAGGATATTCCCGATGTGATGCAGGGCTTTTCCGCCATGGCGGGGGCGGCGACGAAGGACGGGGCGCTGTCGAAGAAGGTCAAGGAACTGCTGGCGCTCGGCATTGCCATCTCAACCCGCTGCGATGGCTGCATCGGTTTTCACACGGAAGCGCTGATCAAGCTTGGCTGCACCAAGGCCGAGTTCGAGGAGACCTTGGGGCTTGCGGTCTATATGGGCGGCGGCCCCTCGCTGATGTATGCCGGCCATGCCATGACCGCCTGGGAGCAGTTTGGCGGACCGGAGGCCTGACCGCGAGCGCCGCGAGGCGATGCGGGGAGACCGCCCGCCCAAAAAATGCCCGCCCAATGGGGTCATGATAGCGCTAAATTAGCAGAATATTTGCAAGATCTGGGCATGCTTTCCCGGGGTGCGATGTGGGGTCGCGGCCGGACGGGCGATGGAAGGCATGCAGGCAGAGACGAGCGTAAAGGGGCGGTTGAACTGGCTGTTGCGGATGCCGCCCGAGGTGGAGCGCGCCGAGGAGCGCGATTTTGGCGCCGAGCGGGTGAAACATCTGCGGCATGCGATCATCGTTGGCCTGATCGTCTACAACATCTACAACCTGACCAGCCTCTACCTGATGGCCGACATCCAGCCGTTTACGGTGGCGATGCGTCTCTTCGTGCTGGTACCCGGTTCGCTTCTGATCTTTCTGCTCGTCCCGCGCGTGCCGCCGGCAATCCGTGAATTGCTGCTGCTCGGCGGCATGTTCGTCGCCAGCCTCCTGCCGCTCTACCTCCTCTACATCTCGCAATCGACCTATGCGAGCTACACGCTGGGCGAACTGCCGCTGGTGCTGCTCTTCGGTAACATGCTGCTGGTGCTGCGTTTTCGGTTCGCGCTGGTGTTCACCAGCGTCACCTGCCTGACGGCGCTCTGGGTGGTCCACAACAAGCCGGGGCTGGACGAAAACCTGATCTTTCCCCTGACCGTTCAGGTCGTGACCGGGCTGTTCTTCACGCTTTACGGCAACTGGCATGTCGAGCGGCAGCGCTGTCTGACCTATCTCGCCCAGTATGACGCCGAAAACCGGGCCGACCGGGCGGAACGCCGCGGCGACGAATTGCGCGACCTGACGCTGACCGACATGCTGACCGGGATTGCCAATCGCCGGCATCTCGACGAGACGCTCGACACCTGGCTCGACAGGCGCGGCGAGGTGCTGCTGCTGATGGTCGATGTCGACCACTTCAAGGCCTTCAACGACCGCTTCGGCCATGTCGCCGGCGACGATTGCCTGCGCCGTATTGCCAATGCGCTGTCGATCTTCGCTGCCCGTCACGACGGCTTTGCCGCCCGCTATGGCGGCGAGGAATTCACCCTGCTGTTTCCCGTGGACCTGGAAACCGGCGGCGCTTTCCTCGCCGACCGGCTGGTGCGCACGGTCCGCGAGCTTGCCATTCCCCATCCGGCCCGCGCCGACGGGCTGACCCATGTCACCGTCTCGGTCGGCTATGCCGGGACCACGGACGGTGGGCTGCGCGATGCGCGCGATCTGGTGACCCGGGCGGATCTGGCGCTCTATGAGGCGAAGAGTGCCGGGCGGAATAGGTCGAAGGCGGGGTGAGGGGCTTTTATCTCGCCCCTTGGGGGAGACTTCGGAGCGATGGCCGAAGGCCAGAAATCGATCCAGTGAATCGATTTCAGCGTACGGAGGCCTGAGCGCGACGCCGCGCGAAGGCGATGAGAGAGTTGGGCCCTCAGGGCCAAGCTTCAGAAATCGCAAGCGGGGGGCTCGCTAAGGTGTGTGCCAACGGAACTGCGCCCCTCTCCTGGAAAATCTGAAGTTTAGGCGGCTTTCGCTCGCCTAAGCCTTCGATTTTCCGTCCTCCCCCGCAAGGGGGGAGGTGGGCTTGTCATTGGAATGAGAAGATAATCCCATTTATGTGCGTGACGTTCCAGCTGCAAAATGGATACTGAGTCGCGACAGGCCGGCATTCAGGAAATCAAAAAAACTGGGTACTCCATAGCTGAGGCGGTGGCGAGTGTGCTGTTCGAATACTTCGACGCAGACGACCGTTTGGCTACTTGCTTCACGAAAGACGAAGCTCTGCACGTAGGTAGTCTAGTAGCCGCTGCGGTTCAGGGTATCCGCCTGCCACAAGAAAGCTAAGGTTATAAAAGATCTCATAAAGCGCATCCATCTCGGCAATGATCTGGATTAGATCTGCTTCGGTGTACACGAGGATTTTGTCTCTGGGCCAATCAGTTGAGCCAGATGGCCGCCCCTGCGTGAACAACTCAAACTCTGTTTTGGTCTTAAGCAGGTGCTTTGACCGGTGTTCGTTTTCTATTAGCAAGAGCGCATTGGGGAGGGCTTCGGAGTATCCCCATATGCGATGGACTAGGCGGTGGCGGGCGCTCGCACTGGTTTTTGCAAGGGCGAGCGCAGCGTCAAACACCTGTTTCCGTTCTGGGTCGAGAACGGAAGCCGCCGCCGCTTTGAGTGCATCTATCTGAGTGCCAGCGCTATTGAGAGCTGAGAACATAGCAAGCGTAGGCGTTGCGTTTGCGCCTAACATGTTGACAATCAAGGTGCCCATCTGGCCCTCTATTTCGGACCATCCAGCCATTGCCCTAGCAACAAGTGGCGCGAGTTTAGGGCGCTCAGTAAGGGCTTTTGGGTGAAACAATATAGGGCTTGATTGGTCGACTTTGCTTAGAGGTACGGGCGGCATGAATGAGACTCCCAAGCCAAATGAAAAGAAGGGTGACGAGGTCTTGCGGCTTATGCTGAAGACCCCGCCCGAACCGAAGACCCCTCCCAAGCCAAAGCCTGGGAAGGGAAAGGCACTTAAAGGAGAGTGAGATGGCTATTCAGCCAATGGGCCGTATCCTTATCGACAACCCGTCTGAAATTCCCAATGCCGGTTATCTCAAGGACGATGATGCCGTCGTTATCGTCAAGGATGCCGAACCCAAGTAGCACTTTGATCACTTCGCTGGGTTTCAGCGGTGTCTCAATGATCCAGAAGGATTGAAGGGGCCAGCAATAATCAACAGATCCTTTCAGGGCTTCATATAGCCGTTTCCAGTCATCTGAGTTGAGTTCTCTACGAAGATCGTAGCTTAGTGCGTACCATGCCATGCGTATTTAGTCCTCATGTTTGCCAAGGATAGCTTGACGGGACTCATCCGCAGATTAAAAGTCGCTGTGTACATATCGAGCCGTCCTTTGGCTTGGTTACAGGGATGGCTAACCACGCCTCTGGCGAGAGAATCAGTGGATAGTCATCCCTAATGTTCCGGTATTGTTCACAAGGCCACAATAGGTTGTATGCGCAATACCCGTTGTTCACAGGTTGCGTTTCTTCCGTTTGCTGAGAATCTTGCGCGCCTTTTGCTTAGGCGCGACCCTCTTCACCAATCCGCCGATAGGTCAAACGTTTGTCGCGAGCCTGACGAAGAAGATCTTCGGCGCGGTATCTGTCGCTGATGTTCTGAACAACGCGCGGTCCTTTCGGCGGACCCTCTCCCGTTACACGGCCCCCCCTCTGCCCTGCCGGGCATCTCCCCCTCAAGGGGGGAGATCGGGATCCGCCGGCCGTTTTAGGATGAAATAGGAAAATAATCCTTGACGCCGTGACGGTCGTTTGCTAGGGTTTCTGCATGATCGGAAAGTTGTGGCCGGAGGGCCTCATGCACTTCCGCAAAGGTTTTGGAGAGGGTCCGCTTGACGGGCCCTTTGTCGTTTCGGGGGCTGCCATGTTGGGTGCGGATATGGACGAGGCATTGCCCGAGGTGATCGAGGTGAAGGCGGCGGGACCGGGGGATCTGGTGGCGCTGCTCAACGAATTCACCGCCGAGATGCGCGCCCAGTTCGACCTGTTTCGCCGCTTGCGGGCTGGGGCCGAGAGCCTGATCGACGGCGCTGACGAGGGGTTGGCGAAACAGGCGCGGGCCGACATCAAGGCGGCGACCGATGCGATTGCGCTGATCGTGCGCACGCTGGAAAAGATCGATGCGCTCTTGCGCCAGCTCGAGCGCGACCGCCAGGATGCCGAGGAGCGGCTGATCGAGGCGCGTGATCCGGAGGTTTTGCGCGGCGAGGTGGAGGCGCTGATTGCAGCAAGGGTCGAGGCGGCGTTGGCTGAGCGGTTGGAACAGGCGGTTGCGGCAAGGATGGCCGATGTGGCTGGTCTGGCCGAGGGGCGGGGGCCGCCGTGAGGGGTCATTGAGCCAAGCCTTCGAGGAAGCCAGTCTTTACTGAGGCCCCGCTGCTGCCTGAGGTTCGTGTTCTGCTCCCTGAACGGATCCCCTCACCAACAAAATCTGAGGTTTAGCCCTGGTCGGGCTAAGCCCTCGATTTTGTAACCTCTCCCACAAGGGGGAGAGGTGTCGATGCGGCTGGCCGCGCGTTCCCTCTCCCCCCGCTGTGGGGGAGAAAGCGAAATCGAAGGCTTAGGCGAGCGCAAGCCGCCTAAACTTCAGATTTTCCAAGTGAGGGGATCGGTACACAGGCACCGGATCAAACGGATGCTTCGAGGCCCGCTGGCGCGGGCACCTCAGCTTGAGGGGTGCCGTGAGGTTTTGAGCTGTTTTGCATGACCGCCCAAGGAGACTGCCGATGACGCCGAAATCCCTGGGGCGGCGGATGCGGGATCGGGGGGCGAAGAATGAGCGCGCCGCGTCTGTGGTGATCGGCAAAATGGCGGAGGACATTGAGGCGGTCGCCGTGAATGCTAGCAGGGTCAAGGCCGGCGCGGAGACTGTTGCCACGACGATGGCGCCCGAGACCTGGGCGGCGGCGGGACTTGATGCGCCGGAGGCTGTGACAAGGCATCGGGTGCGGGACATGCGGGTGGCGGCAGGGGCGGTGAGGGATGGCGAAGGTGTCGCCATCCGCCCTGAGGGACCACTCGACCTTTCGCGGCATACCCCCGCCGACCTCGCTTTTCTCGCCCGGGACTGGACGCTTCTGGCGCGGCCCGAGCAATTGCCGCCGGAGGGAGATTGGCGGAGCTGGCTGATCCTCGGCGGGCGGGGATCGGGCAAGACGCGGGCGGGGGCCGAATGGGTGCAGGCGCGGGTGATCGCGGCGGGCAAGCGGACGGATTTGCGCATTGCCCTGGTGGCGGAAACGCTCGGCGATGCGCGCGAGGTGATGATCGACGGGGCCTCGGGGCTGGCGCGGATTGCCAGGCGGATGCGGCCGGAGGTGGAGATTTCGCGGCGCAGGCTTGTCTGGCCGAACGGGGCGATTGCGCAGATCTTTTCCTCCGAAGACCCCGAAAGCCTGCGCGGGCCGCAATTTCATCTCGCCTGGTGCGACGAGCTGGCCAAATGGAAACATGCCGACGAGACCTTTGACATGCTGCAATTTGCGCTGCGGTTGGGCGATGATCCGCGCCAGGTGGTGACCACGACGCCAAGGCCGGTGCCGCTGTTGAAGCGGTTGATGGCGGATGAGGCGACGCGGATGACGAAAATGGCGACGTCGGCCAATGCGGCGCATCTGGCGCCGGGGTTTCTGAGCGCGCTTGCCGCCCGCTATGGCGGGACGAGGCTCGGGCGGCAAGAGCTGGACGGCGAACTGATCGAGGACCGGCCGGACGCGCTTTGGAAGCGGGCGCGGCTCGACGAGATCGTGGTGAAACTGGCCGAACCCTTGCGCCGCATCGTCGTGGCGGTCGATCCGCCGGCGGGTGGCGTGTCCGCCTGCTGCGGCATTGTGGTCGCGGGGCTGAAGGAGAATGGCCAGGCGGTGGTGCTATCAGATTGTTCGGTGGAGGGGGCCGGTCCGGCGGGCTGGGCGCGGGCGGTGGTATCAGCGTATCGACGGTTCGAGGCCGACCGGGTGGTGGCCGAGGTGAACCAGGGCGGCGACATGGTGCGCGCCGTGCTGGAGGGCATCGAGGCGCGGCTGCCGGTGACGGTGGTGCGGGCGACACGCGGCAAGTTCTTGCGCGCCGAACCGGTGGCGGCCTTGTACGAGCAGGGGCGGGTGCTGCATGCCGGGCGGTTTGTCGAGCTCGAGGACCAGATGTGCGATTTCGGCCCGGAGGGCTTGTCGAGCGGGCGCTCGCCGGACCGGCTGGATGCGCTGGTCTGGGCGCTGACGGCGCTGATGCTGGAGGGCGGGGGCGAGCCCCGGATACGGGGGGTGTGAGGTGGGGCTACCTCTCCCCTTTGTGGGAGAGGTTACAAAATCGAAGGCTTAGCCCGATTGAGGGCTAAACTTCAGATTTTGTTGGTGAGGGGATCGGTGATGATGGTGCAAACGGAACTGATCCCCTCACTTACGAAAATCTGAAGTTTAGGCGACTTGCGCTCGCCTAAGCCTTCGATTTCGCTTTCTCCCCCACAGTGGGGGGAGAGGGAGCGCGGGGCTGGCCGCATCGGCACCTCTCCCCGTTGTGGGTGAGGGGATCGGTTCAGTGGGCACTCTCACTCGCCCGAATTGCGCAGTTCTGAGAGAATGTGACGGCAGACATCATCGAGATGCTGCAGGACCTCGTCGTTCCAGAAACGCAGGATGCGGAAACCTTCGCCGCGGAAGAGGGCGTCGCGGTTAAGATCGTGGAGGCTGTCGCCGTGCTGGCCGCCGTCGACCTCAATGATCAGCCTCGCTTCGAAGCAGACGAAATCGAGGATATAGCCGCGCAGCGGTACCTGTCGGCGGAATTTGGCACCGGCGAGCTGGCGGTCTCGCAGCGCGCGCCAGAGCATGGCTTCGGGCGTGGTCGGGTCGGCGCGCATCTGGCGCGCCCTGGCTCGATCAAGGGGTTTTGGTTCGTGGCGCATGGGACTGGCCTGTCGGATTGGGTCAGTATGCGCCTTTGGGTTGTGGTGGCAAGAGGTGTGGCGCCAACGGAACGGGTCCCCTCACCAACAAAATCTGAGGTTTAACCCTGATCGGGCTAAGCCCTCTCAAAGCCTTCGCGCGGCGTTGCGCTCAGGCCTCCGTTCGCTGAAATCGATTCACTGGATCGATTTCTGGCCTTCGGCCACCGCTCCGAAGCCTCTCCCACAAGGGGGAGAGGTGTCGATGCGGCTGGCCCCGCGCTCCCTCTCCCCCCACTGTGGGGGAGAAAGCGAATTCGAAGGCTTAGGCGAGCGCAAGCCGCCTAAACTTCAGAAATCGCAAGGGGATCAGTTCCATTGGCATCCAAACGAAAAACCGGCACCCTTTCGAGCGCCGGTTTCACACTGCAATGCGGTGGATCGGGTTACTTGGACTCGCTGCTCGGCGGGGCCGGCTGGCGGACCTGGCGCCATTCGTTTTCGAGGCGCTGCAGGACATGGGCCGGGATCGTGCCGGGTACTGAAGTGGTGGCTGCGGTCTTGGTCGTGGTGTTCGTCTGCATCTCTTCCCTCCTCGGTTTGGAAGTGTTGCGCTCCAAACGTGTCTGTGAGCGGAAAGTTCCACAGCGTTAAACCTTTGTAAATATGAACGGAACGAGCTCTAAACGATTGAAATTTCTTCAATCGTTTTAATTCCGAACTTTTTTCATGGCCCGACCGCGCCCGTCGCGCCGGGGACGGCTGTTCTGTCACCGACATTGAGGATCTGACCATGCGGATCGACCGGCGAATCGTCTTCGCGGGGCTGCGCAACGCCGTGTTCGGCGGGCGGCTCAGCCAGGGCCAGGTGGAGGGGATCGAGGCGGTGCTGACGCGCTTTTCCGCGCGCGGCTGGGCCGATCCGCGCTGGCTCGCCTATATGCTGGCAACGGCGCATCACGAGACGGCCGGCACCATGCAGGCCGTGCGCGAGACGCTGGCGGAGACCGACGAGGAGGCCGTGGCGCGGCTGGAGCGGGCCTGGCGGGCGGGCAGGCTGCCGACGGTGAAGACGCCCTATTGGCGGCGAGACGCGGCGGGGCGGAGCTATTATGGCCGGGGTCTGGTGCAGATCACCCATCGCGAGAATTATGCGAGGATGAGCCGGGTGACCGGGCTCGACCTCGTCGCCGAACCGGATCTGGCGCTCAGGATGGATGTATCGGCGACGATCCTGGTGGTTGGCATGACCGAGGGGCTGTTTTCGGGCGCAAGGCTTGCGGATTTCTTTTCCGGCAGTAAGGCCGACTGGACGGGGGCGCGCAAGATCGTCAACGGGACCGATCGGGCGAAGAAGATCGCGGTGACGGCGAGGACCTTCGACGCGGCTGTCAGGGCGGGGCTCATGGCGTGAAGCGGCCAAGCGGCGCATTGAGCGGCAGGCCGCGCGATGCTATCGGCTGGTGCGCTGCAACAGCTCTTCGAGGTGCCCCATGATCCGCCACATCGTCTTCTTCACCGTCAGCCCCGAACATCTCGAGGCAGTGCGGGCGGGGCTTTCGATCCTGACGGAAATCCCGAGCGCGACGCGGCTGGAAATCGGCACGAATGTGAAGACCGACGGTTTTCACCGCAGCATCGACCTCGTGGTCTACGGTGAATTCGAGGATGAGGCAGCACTTGCCGCCTACAAGGCGCATCCGCTCTATGAGGAAAGCATCCGCCGGGTGAAGCCGCTGCGCGAGGAACGCTATGCGGCGGATTATGTGGTGGAGGATGCGGTGCGGGCGCGGCTGTGAGGGGCGTCTCAGGCCGGGCTTAGCAAAGGCTCCAACCGGTCCGCGAGCAGGGACGGGTCGTCGTTACCGATGATCAGCGCCTCGATCACATATTTGAGGCGCTCCTGCTGTTCTGCATCGAGAAGCAATCGGTAGCCGTTGATGGCTATGAAGTATCGGCCAGCGAGCCAGGCTGTCCGCTTGTTGCCCTGTTCGAAGGCATGCGCCTTGCCGATCGACTGGATGATGCAGCTGGCGAGCCAGGAAACCGACGATATCTGGCGATACTCTGCCTGGAAACGCGGACGGTGCAGGGCGCCTTCGAGGGCGGAGCGATCGCGCAGGAAGTGGTTCTCAGATGTGCCGAGAAGCAGCCGTCTGTTGATCGCAATCACATCCTCGATTGCAATCCAGAGGGGCTCGCTCATGCGCTCACTTGGCCAGATGATCCAGGATGATCTTGTCGGTGACGAGCAGGTCTTCGACGAAATCGTCGAGATCCGGCCTGGCGGCAACCGGCTTTGCGGTCTTCAACACGACACCTTCGGAAGACGCGATCGAAGCCTTGCGGTCATCGCTGTTCCGCCTCTCGTCCAAACCACCGATTTTCGCTTTTGAACTCATAGGAAGAGTATAGCGCAGGATTGGTGTTTTGACGAGCACTGCCGCGCGGCCCGTGTTTCGACCTCCATTCCAGAGGACACCCCGATGAAACTCCCCTTCCGTCTGCCCTGGGCTGTGGCCCGGGATCGCACCTCTTTGCCCGAAGAAAAGGCGCTCAACCCCCGACCCGGAACGGCCCTGGCGCTGATTGCGGGCGAGGGCGAGGCGCGGTGGACGGGCAGGTCCTATGCGGCGCTGTCGCGGGAGGGGTTCATGAAGAACCCGGTGGCGCATCGCTGCGTGCGTCTGGTGTCGGAAGCGGCCGCCAGCATCGGTTTTCTGGCCTATCAGGGACCTGCCGAACGGGACATGCATCCGGCGCTTGCGCTGCTGGCGCGGCCGAACGGGGCGATGACGGGGGCGGATTTTCTCGAAACGCTGTATGGCCAGCTGCTGCTTTCGGGCAATTCTTACGTCGAGGCGGTGGCCATCGGTGCTGGGAGGGCGGAACTGCATCTCTTGAGGCCGGACCGGGTGAGCGTTGTGACCGGAGCGGATGGCTGGCCGTTGGCTTATGACTATCGCGCCGGCACGAAGGCCAGGCGGATCGCGCTGGACGGGCTCCTGCATCTGAAGCTCTTTCATCCGCTCGATGATCACGAGGGCTTTGCGCCGCTCGCGGCAGCGCAGGTGGCGCTTGATCTGCACAATGCGGCGGGGCGCTGGAACAAGGCGCTTCTGGACAATTCGGCAAGGCCTTCCGGCGCGCTGGTCTATCAGCCGAAGGAGGGCGGCAATCTCTCCGCCGACCAGTATCAGCGGCTGAAGGTGGAGCTCGACGAGGGCTATTCCGGCCCGATGCGCGCCGGGCGACCGCTTTTGCTCGAGGGCGGGCTCGACTGGAAGTCGATGGGGCTTTCGCCCAAGGACATGGATTTCGTCGAGGCGAAGAATGGTGCTGCCCGCGACATCGCACTCGCCTTCGGCGTGCCGCCCATGCTGCTCGGCATTCCCGGCGACAACACCTATGCCAATTACCAGGAGGCCAACCGCGCCTTCTATCGGCTCACCGTGCTGCCGCTGGTGACGCGGACCGGGGCGTCGCTTTCGGTGTTTCTGGGCGACTTGACCGGGGAGGGGGTTAGGCTGGTGCCGGATCTCGATACGGTGGCGGGGCTGTCAGTGGAGCGCGATGCGCTTTGGGCGAGAGTTGGCGCGGCTGGGTTTTTGACGGATGAGGAGAAGCGTGAGGCGGTGGGGTATTGAGGGGTTTGTTGTGCCAAAAGCGCTGATCCCCTCACCAACAAAATCTGAGGTTTAGCCCTGATCGGGCTAAGCCCTCGATTTTGTAACCTCTCCCACAAGGGGGAGAGGTGTCGATGCGGCTGGCGGCGCGTTCCCTCTCCCCCCTCTGTTGGGGAGAAAGCGAAATCGAAGGCTTAGGCGAGCGCAAGCCGCCTAAACTTCAGATTTCGCAAGTGAGGGGATCCGTTCCACTGGCAATACCCCAGCATCATACGGATGCCGGCCTAGCGCGTCCACGCTAGGATGCTCGCTCGACCGATACGGACACCCGCCCATGGAGACCCAGCCCCACCTCCCACCCGGTGCCAGTCTCACCGCCGACTGGATAACCCCTCAGCAGGAAGCCGTGCTTGCCGCCTTCCTCGACGCTGGCGCGTGGAGTGGAGAGCTGAAGCGGCGGGTTCGGCATTTTGGTTATCGCTATGACTACCGGGCGAGGCGCGCCACGGCGGAGAGCCGGATCGGGCCGCTGGCGGGCATGCTGCAGGGGCTGGCGGAGCGGCTTGTGGCGGACGGGTTTTTCTTAGCCGTGCCGGACCAGGTGATCGCCAACGAATATCGGCCCGGGCAGGGGATCAGCGCGCATGTCGATTGCGAGCCGTGTTTCGGCGAGGTGATCGCCTCGCTCAGTCTGCTCGCGGCCTGCGAGATGCGGTTCGATTGCCTTGAGAGCGGCGAGACGCGGGCGGTCATTTTGCCGCCGCGTTCGCTGCTGGTGCTCGCCGGGCCGGGGCGGCGGGACTGGACGCATGCGATCCCGGCGCGGCAGTCGGACGTGATTGACGGGCTGCGGGTGATGCGCCAGCGGCGGGTGTCGCTGACCTTTCGGACCATGCGGTTTTGACGCAAGGCACTGTCAGGCGGGACCTGGCGCGGCTTCATCCATCAATTCAACCGGCGGAATCAGACTGTGAGCTTTCACGGCCAAGCGATTCCAGGGATTCGGAAATTTGTGCCGACTTCACCTGACGGGTGAAGGGCTCGACTTGGGCTGAAGAGGAAGCGGGGCGCCGGCCGCAGCCTTTGGGGCGGGATCGTTCCGGCCGGCGCTCACCCAAAAGCTAACCGCGAAAGATGAACAAATGACTGACTTCGGCCATGACGGCGGGGTGACCTCCGCGCGCCTGATCGGTGCTGTCGCGGGCTCCGCGATCTCGCTGGTCTATCTGCTTCCCAAACACCGCCGCGAGGCGGCGGTGCGTTTTCTGACCGGCGTTGCCTGCGGGCTGATCTTCGGCGGGCCGACCGGCGTTTGGGGCGCCGGGCAGCTGGGGCTCGAGGGCCGGCTCTCGACGGCGGAAATCATGCTGGCGGGGGCGACGCTGGCGTCGTTTACCGCCTGGTGGGGGCTCGGTGTCCTGGTGCGGCTGACGGGCCGGGCGGGGGACAAGGTGGGTGGGTGAACGCCTTCATTCTGAGGTGCCCCTGCACAGGCAGGGGCCTCGAAGGATGCTGCGCGGATGTAATGGGTGGCCTGGACCCTTCGAGGCCCGCGCGGTGCGCGGGCACCTCAGCAACCGTGTTTCTGATTTTCCCAGAACACCTGTCTTTTGACGATTGTGTTGACCATTGTGATGAGTTTTCGCATGGCGGCGACGATAGCGACTTTAGGCGGTTTTC
>JAPZUE010000126.1 GCA_027533385.1 Rhizobium sp.
CGCCGCACCATGGACCCGTCGAAATCCGACCGCAAAGAAAGGGCTGAACCCATCGCAAACCTCCCGTTTGCGCCAGAGATTCAGATTCGTCCGCTTTTAGGAATCCCAAAGAGAGTCAAACTTACCGACGACTGGTATAAAGCGTTTCGCCACGTGCTGGCTGACAATAAAACCAGATGGATCCAACAGCATGTTGATCTTGCTGGCCCAGACGGGTGCGCTCCTCTTCAAGCCAGCGCTCTCCGGCCAGAATGCATTCCTTTTGCGACTCGAATGGCAGTTGATGATTTGTGCTGGTTCCACCCGACAAGATCTGTACGGTCACAAGAATGAAGCTGATGTTCACATGTATCTCCAGATTGGCTCCTTTTTCATCTATCGCGTTTTTTGTCGTAGAAAAGTCCTTATTCGCTTCTTCGAAAAGGCTGGATCGCATGTGTTGCTGCTTGCGCGAGCGCCGCGTAGGAAACTGCAGGAAAAGGCTCGTGCTCCGATAATGGCAAGGTTTTCTTTTCGATCAATGTGTTGAGACCGGGTCCGCTCTGGGCGATCCAGATCCAGCCCCTCAAGGGTTTGATCAATTCTTTACGGCGCCAGGAGACAGGAGACAGGTTATGCGCCAGTTGACAAACGCGGCAACACTTCAAACACTGTGAGCGGGAAACAGGTTTTGCAAGGCAGCGCAGTGGCGGCAGGATCAGAAGAGCTTCAGCTGATTGTTCAGAAATTCAAGGAGACGCGGAAGGAACTCGGCTATTCCCAAAAACGCGTGGCCCAGCTTGCCGGTGTTTCACGCCCGCACTACCAGAGCATCGAAGCAGGCAACAGTGCTCCGCGTACGGAGACCTTGATTTCGATCGGACGCGTGTTGGGATTGTCTCTTGTGGTTGTTCCCCAGGTTTGGGTGCCTGCCGTCAATGCTCTCCTGAGACCTGATGACATCATCGATGATGCCCCGGGCCTTATCTTTAGACAGTTGGATGAGGCCAGTGATTGACGTCAGATTGATTGAGATCGGTTTGCCTGCAGGAAAATTGCTGCGCTGTAACCTTATGGGTCGGTTCCAAGGTCGTCAATGACCACCTTAAGCCGCAGAATGGACATTTCGACCGACCAAGTGTTGATGTCTTTGCGGTGGCCTGGTCCCTCAAGAAGCAGATTGCCCGCGCAGACAATCGCACAGGCGCCTGGACATTGCATGCATGTCTGGCTTTGAGTTTGCCGCTCAATCGTGATGTCAGGATGTCACAGTAGCCGGGCGCAGCATAGGGCGGGTTTTCCAAACTGCGGGCTTCGTAGCCATCTTGAGGTCTGTTGCCAGCCGTACATTCAGCCGATTTCCCGTTGCCTTGGATTGAGTTAGCCGTGTTTCCACTTGGCGGTGGATTGACGGGTTCTGGTGGGGTGCTGCGGTCAGGATCGGCTCGAAGGTATGGGGTAAGCGGCAAGGAGACCCCATCTGGCGTCGCTGATACTTGGCAGGGTATTGCGGACATACGAGTTCTCTGAATGTGAGGATCTATGTCTAGGCCTGCGGCTAGCCTTGGATTGATGCGGATGATCGAGGCGGTGCCCGATCGCCTTGACGGGTCGCCGCGACAGTTGCGGCGGTTCTGGTCCGACGAGTTCAAGGCCACAGCGGTTGAGCAAGCCTGTCAGCCCGGTGTGAACATGTCGGCAATCGCGCGGCAGATTGGGATCCTGCCATCTCAACTCTACCGCTGGCGCAGAGAACTGTTGGGCAGTGATGAGCCTGGACAAGCAGCGCCGGCAGTTGAACCGCAGAGCGCAGCACCTGGACCCGACTCCGTCGTCGAAATCGTCATTGGCGGTATCGTCGTGCGGGCCGGCCAGCATGTGGAAGAAGCTCATCTGCAGCGCGTGATCCGGGCGGTTCGCTCAGCATGATCCCCGCAGGTGTAAAGGTCTTCCTCGCCAGCCATCCCATCGACTTCCGCAAGGGGCCGGACAGTTTGCTATCGCTGGTGCGGGATGCCGGCAGTGATCCGTTCAACGGCTCTCTTTATGTCTTCCGGGCGAAGCGGGCCGACCGGGTCAAGATCGTCTGGTGGGATGGATCAGGGGTCTGCCTCTACTCGAAGCGGCTGGAGAAGGCACAGTTCTGCTGGCCTCGGATCGGCCATAACCGGGTGCAGCTCAACCATGCCCAGCTCATGGCGCTCGTTGACGGCATGGACTGGAAACGGGTCCGCTCGGTGGCGGTAAAACCGCCGGAGATTGTTGGGTAAAGGCCTGCGGCGAAGTGAATCAACCGTCTGAAAGGGCAGGAAAATCGGAGCAAAATATGCTCTGGTAGGCCTTATGACGCCGCCCGATTTGCAGCTCCCGGATGATGTAGAGACCCTGAAAGCCATGGTCCTTGCCATGGCCGAGAAGGCTGCGCGCGCCGATGCTCTCGAGAGCGAAGTCGCCGATCTGAAGGCGAAAAACGCAGATGCCGATGAGCGCATCGAGCGATTGACCCAGATCCTGAAGGCCTTCGATCGTGCCCGCTTTGGCCGGCGATCGGAAAAGCTCGCATCTCCACCGATTGACGATGAGCAGCAGGCTTTTGTCTTCGAGGAAATCGAGACCGGCATCGCTGCAATCCGAGCCAAGGTGAACAAAGGTGCCGCTGATCCTGATGGGAAACGTGCACCCCGGCCACGCAAGGGCTTTGCACCTCATCTGGAACGGGTCGAAGTCGTGATCGAGCCCGATGAACTGCCCGAGCATGTCGGCAAACAAAAGGTGCTGATCGGAGAAGATGTCTCTGAGCGGCTGGACGTCGTGCCGGCGAAGTTCCGCGTCATCGTCACCCGCCGACCGAAGTATGCCTTCAAAAACGAAGACGGCGTCATCCAGGCAGCCGCGCCTGCACATATCATCGAGGGCGGCATTCCGACGGAAGCGCTTCTCGCCCAGATCGCCGTCTCGAAGTATGCCGATGGCCTTCCGCTCTATCGGCAGGAGGCAATCTATGCCCGTGACAAGGTCGAGCTTGACCGGAAGCTGATGGCCCAATGGATGGGCAAGCTCGGCTTTGAGCTCGATATCCTGGCCGACTACATCCTCGCCGAGATCAAGAAGGCGGAGCGCATCTTCGCTGACGAGACGACGTTGCCCACACTCGCGCCCGGATCCGGATCGGCCAAGACGGCATGGCTATGGGCTTATGCCCGGGATGACAGACCCTTCGGAGGCAGTGGTCCGCCGATGGTCGCCTATCGCTTCGAAGATAGCCGCGCGGGCGATCGCGTCGCCCGGCATCTGAGTGGCTATCGCGGTATCCTTCAGGTGGACGGGCACGGTGCCTACAACAAGCTGGTCAGATCCGACGGCGGCAATGATGGCGTGATACTCGCCGGCTGCTGGTCCCATAGCAGGCGCAAGTTCTACGAGCTCCACGCTTCGGATAGCTCCAGGATCGCCACCGAGACGGTGGAGCTGATGGCAAAGCTCTGGGAGGTGGAAGCAGCGGCCCGCGGTCAAAGCCCTGACGCCCGTGTCGCGGCGCGCCAGGCGACATCTGCTGCTGTAATCAACGAGCTCTTCGCCCTCTGGCAGAAGACCCTCCCGCGGATCTCCGGCAAGTCGAAGCTCGCCGAGGTGATCCGCTATGCCACCTCGCGCCGCTCCATCTTCGAGCGCTTCCTCACTGACGGCCGCATCGAGCTCGACTCCAACATCGTTGAGCGCGCCATCAGGCCCCAGACAATTACGCGAAAGAACAGTCTCTTCGCTGGCAGCGATGGCGGTGGAAGGACCTGGGCGACAATCGCCACACTCCTTCAGACAGCGAAGATGAACAACGTAGATCCGCAGGCCTGGCTCACCCAGACCCTTGAGCGCATCGCCAACGGCTGGCCCAGCAGCGATCTCGAGACGCTCATGCCGTGGAATTACGCGGGCTGAACGGCCGCAGCTTGCCGCTTACGGTATGGGATCGCGGCTTGCATCTTCTCGTCTGCCTCTGGAGGCTCTTGGTGTCACCTTTGCGGCATAGGGATGGGATGTGCCAGTCAGCTTTGTCACCCCCAAGAGGTTCTCAGCTATCGACCTGAAGATCGGGTTCGGTGTGCCCGCAAGCAGAAACAGGCGAGGGGTGGCCCGCTGTGATATGTTCGACATCGCCCGGATGTTTTTGGACGCCAGCAGGAGAGAGCATTGAGGCACTCTTGGCGTTTATGATCACGGTTTTGCGGAACGCCATGGCCGGGGGAAGTCGGTCCCGCCTGCCCCCCGGGGTCGCTATGCTCAGGCTCCTGCGGCTTCCCTCATTCCGGCCCTGACGTGACGAGAATGCCCGCTTTCCCGTTCTTCGTACGGCGCTTTGCTGAAAGCTCCGATATTCTTCATTGTTTTTGCCGGATCTCGCGCAAGCGCGGCTTTGATCCGCCCGGCGAGCGTACCGCCCGTGCGTCGAAGTGTAAGTGCGCCGAAGTGTAGTGCCGCAGGATACCGTCTGAAGCGGGCAGGCCCGGAACCATGCGCAAACAATCAATCGCCAATCACTTCGGGGCTGTCTGGGCATTGTGGGCTCAAACGACGGACACCAGAGATGCGACCCCCTGCTTGAAACTGGGCAGGCTAAGGTTCGAGAGGGACCTTCTCCCTGCCTTCTGCCGGCAGGCCTGTCGGGTCTCGGCTTCGATATGCCCGCAAATTGGTGTCTCGCATATTTGCAGGGCGCCAATCAGGGAGCAATCAAGCCGCAGGGCTGCTATCCTATTCCAGAAGGCTACTTCCAGCCTTTTTTGTTCCAGTGCTTGTATGCCGTGCTGTTCGTGACGGCGGCTTTGATAGGGGTGGAGCGACATCCTCGTCAGCCCTTGCGAGAACCTGCTGCAGTTTCTGCGCCAAGTCCTGATCCATCGGCATTGCAGCTCGGTCGAAAATGAGTTGCAGGACACCGTCCGCCAGGAGCAGCTTCAGTCTCTTGTTTTCGATCCTCAAGGCATGAAGCCGATCGTTCTTGACTGATCCTGTATCGGTTACCTTCGCCAACCAGGTGTAAAGCGTGGATTTTGGAACGCCATATCTCTTGCACAATTCGGATGCGGGAATTCCCGCCGCATAGTGTTGAAGAATTTCTTCCATGGAGGCTTTATCGAGTTGATGTCGTTTGCGCATGGGGTATCCGTGGTTTTTCGGCGAGCTCGTCCTGCGATCGCTCCTGCCCATTCTTGCTGATGCTCAGGATACGGCTAGGGAGAAGGACCTGGACAGCACAATACCTAGTCCAAGACGACGGCTTTTGTTAGTGTCGAGCCGGCAGTTTTCGCGTGCAATTGAGCGGGTTTCTTCGCCTCGTTCATGTTGGCGCGTTCTATCGCGCGTTGCTGATGGTGCGATGCCAACATCACTATATCTTCTTTATGCCGCAGGAGGACGAAGTCATCCCCAATCAGCTTGGCGATTCTTGCTGAACGACTGGATTTGGTGGGGCGCTTGGCCGATCGTCTGAACACGTGAGGTTTCGACGAAGGGGAGAGCACTTGGGCACTTGGTATGCCACCTGTTGCTTTGCGCTCCTCATCATCGTCAGAAACAACATGTGCTGACTTGATAGAGGGCCCGGCCAGCCCATCCAGGACTGGACGGTCTGGTCCACACGGGCGGTTGGCCGGAATGCATCAGAAATCGCAGAAGCCGGCGTCGATGCCGATCCCGTCGTTCCAGAGGATGCGCGCTTGGCAGGTCTCGGGATCGCGCGGCACGATCGGACCGAAACACTCTGTGCGTTCTTCCGATGCATAGAGTTCGACCATCCACTGGTGGCCGATGAAGGTGTCGAAGCTTGCCGTTTCGCCGGGCTGCACCAAACCGTAGTCTTGCAGAAAGCCTTCGAAATCGATCCAGAACACTTTGTAGGCATAGGCGGTATCGTTCGAGAAGGCGATGCCTGTCGCTTCGTCCGAGGCTGGTGAGGGATCATGCGCAGGCTCGCAGGCATCGGCAAGCGCACGGCTGCTTGCGATTGGCAAGAGGACGATCGATAGCGCGAGGCTTAGGCAGGCTGCGCGGAACACACTATTCTGCAAGCTCATGGGAAATCCCCTCGTGAGTGGAAAGTTTGCGAGGGTTCAATTCGCCGCATACGCTTGGAGTGCCGCTTCGAAATTCGTTCGGTCACTAGAGCCTTCCGTGCAATCAGCGTTGGCAGCGAACTGCTCCATCATTTGTGACTGAATCTCGACGCCCTTTTCTTCCGATATCCCTGCCACTTCCATCTTGCTGAGGACGTCCGCATTGATCGTATCCATCACGTCCTCGTCCAGCATGATCTCGCAATGATGCGCATAAACCGGAATGGCGAGGACCTGAACAAAGGTATTAAAGTCCTCAACCTGATCGGCATGTGCCGCGCAAGCTGAGCCAAAAATCATGATGCTTGCCAAAAAAACAGGTCTTCCCATGCCACCCCCATCAACCGTTCGCTCGGCACAACGGACGGCAGAGAGCCGGCTTGCGCAGATTGCTGCCATACATCACCAGTACCTTAAATCCGCCGGGTGGCCTGTCAAGGCCAGGGCAGACCGTTGACGGAGCCGGTGTTTGAGCTTTGTGGAGACCGCTTGTTCCATATCTTAGCCTTACGCCACAGTAGCGTTTTCGTGGGTTGCATTGGCATCCGCCATGCTGCAGGACGCAATTTTTGATTGCAACATGACGATGTCAAACTTTCAGATGGTCATAGCTTGACTTTCAATTGTTCACAGCCGGAATTTCGAATGGTCATCGAAAGAGTATGGCTGTGGCGCTTTATCCAAGGCTCGTTCAGCAACGCGTAGCCGATGCCATGTCGGACACGCGAGTTGTGCTGATCGATGGTCCCCGACAATCAGGGAAGACGACACTGGCGAAGACGATCTCTATCCCTTTCGGAGAGCGCCTAAGCGCCGAGCTGGAGATGAGGCGAGCATGTTATCGTAGCAGCTTTGCGCCGTCATTTCGGCCGTAAATTTCGTCCTCGCTCGTACCTGAACGCAGACAGGTGCCATGGTTGGAGCTGCAGCGCATCACCATCATCAGTCAGCACTGTCAGTGGCTGTGTTTCGACTAGATGGTAACACTTGCACGAGAACACTGATCAATCCCCAGAAACCCACCTAGAACGACATTGCCAATGGTGAGTGCCGCACTACGTTGCGGCCATGTTCGATCATGTCGCGAAAAAAGTTGAACCGCCGCTCCGTTCGGAAGACCTTGCAATGCTTGAGCGCGCACATCACGCTGTATGTACGTTCAAGCGACTGGACCCCAACTCCGCGCAAGCATCAGAGAATGCCAAGCTACTGATCAACCTGTTTCAGAGCGGGATCCGTAACCGCCACCAACTCGTCGCCATGCTGACCGGCAGGAAGTTCCCCTGATCATCAGGCGAGCTTCGTTAGGGGTGGTTCTAGGAGAGGTGCCTTAATCGGAATTGTTTTTGTCGGAAAAAATCAGTTCCTTATGCGAGGAGCCTCTAATTTGCAGGGCATTTTGAGAGTGAGTTGATTGAGGCATTCGGCCGCAGTAGTAGTTACTACTTTAGAATGGCTGATTAAGATGCGTTAACCGGCTAGGCGTAACAATCGTGTGATCAACCCGTGAGGATCATGACGATGTTTCGCCTTCCGTTCACCGACAACCAGGAAGTCTCGTTCTTTAACGCCATCTCGCAGTCCCATGCCATCATCTGGTTTGACACGAATGGTGTGGTCAAAGGGGCCAATCAGAATTTCTGTCAGACGCTCGGATACAGCCTGAGTGAGATCGTTGGGCAGCATCACGTCATCTTTATCGAGAAGCGGGAAGTCGAAAAACCGGAATACCATAAGTTCTGGCGAGACCTCGCATCCGGAAAGGCTCAAAAAGGGCAATTTCGAAGGGTGTCTAAGACTGGAGGAGACGTCTGGATCGAGGCCTCTTACGATCCAGTGATCCGTGGTGACCGAGTGGTTGGAGTGGTCAAGATTGCCGCCGACATCACAAAGTCCAAGATTGCGTCTCTGCATAACGAGAATATCCTGAAGACCCTCGAGCGATCGGTGGCGGTTATCGAGTTCGATCTCGACGGTACGATTGTAACCGCCAATTCCAGCTTTCTCGGCGCAACCGGGTACACGCTTGAGGAAATCGTTGGCAAGAAACATCGGATGTTTTGCGACCCTACTTATGCGGACAGCAAGGATTATGGTGAGTTCTGGCAGCGATTGAACGGCGGCGAGACCATCGCGGACACCTTCAGGCGTTTTGGCAAAGGCAACCGGGAGATCTGGCTTCAGGCAACCTACAATCCCGTCTACAATTCAAAGGGCGAGATCTATCGGGTCGTAAAGTTCGCGACCGATGTTACCAAACGCATGGTATCCGTCGGCATCTTGGGAGATGCAATCCGCGAGCTCGCGGCGGGTAACCTAACATCGCAAGTTTCCACCCCCATCGACCCATCCATGGAAACAACACGGCTCGATCTCAACGCCGCTATCGCAAGCCTCGCTGATCTGATCGGCGACATCTCGGGAACGGCGGGAGAAATCGCCCAGACCGCGAGTGAGCTGCGGGAGAGTGCAGGCGGGATTGCCAAGCGTACCGAACAGCAAGCTGCAGCCCTAGAGCAGACTTCGGCGGCCCTCGAAGAGATCACCCAGACGGTGAGTGATTCCAGCTTGCGAGCGACTGAGGCTGGCAGCCTCGTGAGGGAAACCCGATCGAGTGCTGAACACTCCGGGCGCGTGGTCAAGGATGCGGTGACGGCTATGGGAGAGATCGAAGCATCTTCCAAGGAAATCTCGTCGATCATCAGTGTCATTGACGAAATTGCGTTCCAGACCAACCTTCTGGCACTCAACGCTGGCGTCGAGGCCGCGCGCGCGGGAGAGGCGGGCAAGGGCTTTGCCGTCGTCGCTCAGGAAGTTCGAGAACTCGCCCAACGCTCCGCGACGGCTGCCAAAGAGATCAAGCAGCTCATCTCAAAATCTGCGGCGCAAGTACAATCCGGCGTCGATCTAGTCCGCCAGACGGGATCCGCCCTTGAAGGAATTGTTACCAGGGTTCAGGAGATCGATCGCAACGTGCTCGCGATTGTCGAGGCGGCACGCGAACAGTCGGTAGGTGTCAAAGAGATCGGTCACGCTGTTCACCAGCTCGACCAAGGAACTCAGCAGAATGCGGCGAGCGTCGAAGAGCAGAACGCGGCCAGCGAGCAACTTGCTGAGCGCGCTCAGATGCTTGCAAGGCTGCTCAGCCGGTTCCGGACGGGTTCCGTTTCTGCCCGGGATGCCACCGTGACACAGTGGCGAAAGTCGGCGTGAGCTGAGCTGGCAGGCGCTCTGAGCGCGTTTGGCAGTGTGCTTCCCCCACCAAGCTCTTACACGCGGTCGCAGCAATTGATTGTTCTTCCAATTGGTGATGTCATGAGCACGCGACGCGCTGGCGCCGTTCTATGGATGGAGGAGTTTCCACGAAGCCGTCTTCCCTGCTTTTGACACTTGCGATAGTTGCCGCCCCCCTTTCAGCATTCGCTGCTGGCGATCCGGTCGCCGGTGCCAAGACCTTCAAGGTCTGTTCCGCCTGTCACATCGCGACCGAGGCGAAGAACAAGGTCGGCCCGACCCTGCAAGGCGTTGTGGGTCGCCCGGTCGCTTCGATCGCAGACTTCAAGTATTCGAAGGCAATGACCGAATTCGGCCAGGGCAAGGTCTGGGATGAGGCGCAGCTCACTACTTATCTAAAGGCGCCCCGGACCGTGGTGAAGGGCACCAAGATGGCTTTTGCAGGCCTGAAGAAGGACGATGAGATTGCCAATGTCATCGCCTATCTGAAGGATCCGGCAGCCGGCGGCCAGTGATTGAAGCTTTCAATTGCGGCAGCAACTCAATCGCTGCCGCAATTTTCCTGCCTGTTGCCCGCTCTTGGTGTCTTCGCTCTGAAAGTATTCGCTTCGGTTTCGGCCCCTCTGTGAGCAAGCCGCTCTTTGCACCGTCACTCCTTGCAGTTATCTCGCTTGGACCTATCCTTCAGAAGAACGGTACGCTTAGCGCGATGACAAGTTAACCTGCCAGACGCTCGCAATCCGGTGGATCGGTCAAATGTCACCCATGCTGGAAGATGCACCATCTAGGTTCACCGATGCTGCCTGCATCCTGTGCTCGTCCTCGATGACAATCTCCCCACCCGGATATCCGCCGCTGCTAGTACAGAATAGGGCAGCAGCGAGCGTGGCGGAGCGACAAGCCGCCGCAAGATCACGTTCGGTGATTTCCTCTTCGCCAAGCACGCGCTTAAACTTGTCTAGCACCTTGATGTGAAATCTCGGCATAGGCCCCTTCTGGCTGCGTAATAGCCCTGCTCATGAAATGCAACCAAAGGTAGTGCGTCAGGCCATCTTGATCGCCATTACCCTTTTCTCAGTCCGGCACGCGCTTTTCTAAGCAGCGATATTCACACCCTAAAATAACGCCAAATTGCGTTTTATCAGATTCTAAAATTAAGTCGTCCGCGAACTTCTGGTTGGTGGATTGTGTGTAAAATAAAGTTGACACTTTGAATGCCTCCACGGTGTGAAGGCCAAAGCAGGTTCCGTCTGGGTGTCACCCAACACTTTTAGAACCCTTGGCACAAAAATTGTGGGGCTCCTCGAAAGGGAGCGCTGAGGGGACAGATCGCCGCCGCACCGGTTTTCCAAGGAAATTACGCCAACGGAAAACCCTGTCCCCTCAGTGCCCCTCATAGTGCCAGCTTTCTTGCACTTCGCAATCCACGAGTTTTGAGGGTCAGGCCCTCCAGTCAGGAGTGCAGCCAATGTCAGGAAATGGGGCGTTAAAGGTACAAACTGGTCCACTTGAGGACCTGTATTCGAAGCTCGCAGCCGCGGCACGCGCGTGCGACGCGAGTAGTTTCGCCGTTTACCAAATATCTGCTGTCAGCGGGAAAGTTGATGCTGGTCGAGTCCTTTACTGTACCGAAGCCAAGGACGCTCAACGACCTCAGAGACCTGATGCCGATGACACGATAATCCTGCAGTCTCAATGGTTCAGATTGCACAGTGGAAGGTCTCATACGTTTGAGGGCCCCTCGTTCCACGTCAACAAAGAACTCGTTCAGCTTCAATATGTGGTTGATGCGCCATCAACCCCGCCAATGCTTCTGATTGCAGCGCTACCCATCGATACCCGTCAGGCAGCCGATTGCTCGATAGAATTTGATGCCATCCTCGCCTTGATAAGCCCATCAGCAGAGGTTCATGCGGCCATACTGAGCCCACGTGAACTTGAGGTGGCGCGATGGGTGTCCGAGGGCAAGACATCGCAGGAAACCGGGGTGATCCTCGGTCTTTCCGAGCACACGATCAACGAATACATTCGCTCAGGAATGCGGAAAATGGGGGCCACAAACAGACTGAGTTTTGTTGCCAAGACCATTCGTCGCGGACTCGTCGTTTGAGCAACAGCAATTGACGGCTATGCAGGTTATGCCCAAGCGGCACTCGGTGCTCTGATCAAATCAGACTAGGTTTGATTGTTGGTTTCCACGCAGAACTGAGCCGGTTAGTCGCGTAATTTCCATTGAAAATTGAGCCATCATTTGGGCGAGTTAAGGCAGCTCTCGTACAGCGACTAGTTCCATAATTAATATTACCTGATTTCTATGTGTAGCCGCAAAGTTAGAATGTCCTGTTTCTGCAAAGTTGGAATGTCACACTCCCCGGCTCTGAACGATGCCTGGGAGATTGCAGATGGGATTGATAGCGATGAGCGAGCGCGATCTGCAGCGGATCGAGATTCTGTCGAAGGTGGCTGCCGGGCTGATGACCACGGTTTCAGCGGCGCATGTGCTTGACCTGAGTGAGCGTCAGGTCCGCCGGCTGCTGGAGCGTATTAGAACCGGCGGTGCGGCA
>JAPZUE010000015.1 GCA_027533385.1 Rhizobium sp.
CATATCATCAACGACTGGCTGCTGATCGGCTCGACAGTCTTCCTGGCCCCGCTTGCCACTGCGGCCTGAAGCTCTCGGCTGGCGCAGACTGGCACCCCGGCATGGGAGGGGCCCTTTTGGCAGCGGTCATTTCCCGTCTGAAGCCGCTTATTCCATACATCCAAGCCGGAGACGGGATGAAACTCACCCTCTGCAGTCTTCGGGTGTCAGGACAATGAGCCATCGCCTGAAAGCCGGGCTGTCCTCATAGCGTCCGGCCCCTTCATAACGCACGGGTGGCAGGCCCAGCCGGGCCATATCATCCAGCGAAAAGCCCCAGCCACGCTGGTCACCGCTCAAGCGATTGTCGAAGCGCGAGCCGACGCCACAAACAGCGAAGGTATCGTTGGGCAGTCCGATCCTGGCATAAAGTGCCGCCTCCTCGGTCATCCGGGCCTCGGCGGCTGTGACCGCTTCGTCGAGAAAGGCTTCGATGTCGACCGGTCTGCCATCTGGCCCAACGGCGTCGCTCGCCTGCGGGGCCACCATGGCGCGCAGGTGTTCGCGCAATGTCACCCCCTCTTCGGCAGCCGTAATGGCGAAACCACGATCATTGCCGTGCCATCCCAGGAAGGCGTTTTCGCGGATCGCGATCGTCGCCGCAGTGGGTGCGATGAAATTGGCGCAGGATGAAAAACAGCCCGTATCGATCGTCAGATGTGGCTTCAGGTCGGCGATGATAAAACCGATCTGGATGGCGGCCTTGGTGTCGCCGCCGCCGGAATTCACCAGCATTTTCGTGATCTGGCCATCCTGAACCTTGGCCAGCACCGCCTTCAGCGCCTGCAGGCCATGGTCGTTGGTCCCGCCGATATAGATCAGGGTGTCGCCATCGATCCTGACATCGGGCATGGGGTTGGTCGAAGGCTTGCCTGCTGCACCAGCGAGAGCGGGGCTGGCCAAGCACGCTATGGCAAACATGGCCGTCAGTAGTCTCATCGCGTCCTCTCCCAGTCTCGACTTAGGGGTTTCTCCATGGCCAGCTCTGCGGCACACCGGTAGACGGTTCACGCCATGATGACGAAGTCCTTGCCTGTGCGGGTGTCGGGCGCCAGCGGTGCATCGGTCAGGATGAGCACTGCGCCGGGGTGCAGGACCCTCTGCATGGTCGACACAAAGGCCGGGTCGGCGGATATCCGGGCAAGCAGGTTTGCGGCCATGTTGACCACGCCTTCATCATCGTTCGGATTGGCAAAGGCGATCCAGCGCATGCCACTTGTCGCTTCGTCGAGGCCATCGAGCAGGAAGACGTGGCTGCCGAACTTGTCCCGACCGTTGACGGTGATCCGGCCCTCGGCGCGGATCTCGGAGTTTTCAACCAGCAAGGCCCGCCCATCGAAAGTCGACATGATGACCGAGACGACGGGTTGCTTCTTGAGGTCGGTCCAGTCATTCGGCCGCTCTCTGCCGCGCAGCGCCGTCACGGCATCGCTAAACTCGCGGGCGGCATAGGCACCAAGCACCATGCCGGGATGGACGAGTTCCTGCGGATCGGCGGCAGCACCCGAGATAATGACGGGAGTGCCGAGATGGGTAATGTCGAAGAGGCGTTCGGAAAAGGCGAGTGGCAGGCGCACGCAGCCATGCGAGGCCGGAAAACCCGGCAGATTGCCGGCATGCAGCGCGATCCCGGACCAGGTCAGCCGGTTCATGTTCGGCATCGGCGCATCGTCATAGGTGCTCGACTTGTGGTGCTTGTCCTTCTGCAGGACGAC
>JAPZUE010000059.1 GCA_027533385.1 Rhizobium sp.
AGGTTGGCTCTAAGCAACCCGACCCTACCGGAAAACACTGGTGACCACCGCTACGCCGCCCGCTCCCTACAGCACATTGGAGGGCGCGCTCGCGAGCGGCTTCGCTATCACCCAGCTACACCACTCGCCGGGACACGATCGTAAAGCGAACGATCGCATGCGGCTGCCCTAGCGCAAGAGCCTGGTGTTGGATAGCGGAAATTATTGCCGCGCTGCCGCCACGTTGACGTCGACCCAAAGCCAGGGCACAAACATGGCATCCACGGTCGCTCGCGGCAGAAAAACAGAGGAAAACCAAAGGCGATTTTCTTAAGCCTCTGAAATCATGTGAGAATCCAGGTTCTCCAGGCGAGCGATTTTTGGTCAATTCTCCGCCGAAAATTGGCGTCCGTTTCTCACAGAAAAAAGCGACGCCTTCTCAACAACTTGAGCAATCCTGGCTCCTGTTCTCAAGGCCATACGTCGTTCTGAAACGGGCCTCGCGAAAATTGGCTGGGGACCCCGTACGCCGTTAGTATTTCGGGCCGAAGTGACGAAGCGGGCACTACGGTATACAGCCACTTTCCATGTACGACGCAGGAGTCCGCCACGCTGCCTCGCGGTCATCTCGGCGCACTAAGGTCTTGTGGGTAGGTGGTGATGCCAGCAGCCGATCGCCCTGCGGAGTGTGCCACCGCGAAGCTTCCGTAGACCTCCGTGATTTATGTCGCCTGATGAGAACGATAGACTTGCTCATAAAGTGAATTGCAGTAGTTTCTAATTCAGGGCTAGGGGGCATTCGTGGATCATTCGACATCTGCATCGCAGCGCTTGGCGCTGGAGCGCAAAGGGCCTGATTTTCCATTTTACTCAGACAAACCACCGAGCGTGTCGTGGACCGCATGGCTTTGGGTTCTCGCGGCTGCAGGGGCCGGATTTGCTGCGCTGGGTGTTCCGTTGCCATTTGAGGACAACATCTTGACCGGCTGGCTCAGGGCCGTTGCTTTCGTGGCTTTACCGCTCGCCGCTCTCGCCATCGCAGCCCCCGGTCACTGGCGGGCAATCTTCCGGTGCGTTGGGATTGGCGACGTGCTGCTGATGTTGGGCTTCGCCATCCTCAACATCATCGTGACCCTTGCCGTCGGAGCGTTGGTTCAGGCTTTTGGCACGGTGAACTCCAATGCAGCGATTGCGGATGCAGCCGACCTCGAAGGCGCGCGGTTGGCGAGTTTCTTTGCCAAGGTCGGCTTCCAGTTGCTCGGGGAGGAGTTGATCACAATCCTGCCCTTTCTCGCCATTCTTGCCTATCTGCACAACAAGGCGGGTATGGGCCGCAATGCAGCGGTGCTGGCTGCGTGGCTTTTGTCGGCGGTCACCTTCGGGATGTTGCACCTGCCGACCTATGACTGGAACTTTGTGCAATGCTTTGTTGTGATCGGCTGCGCCAGACTGATCCTGACCTGGGCCTATGTTTGGACCAAGAATATCTGGGTCAGCACCGGTGCGCATATCATCAACGACTGGCTGCTGATCGGCTCGACAGTCTTCCTGGCCCCGCTTGCCACTGCGGCCTGAAGCTCTCGGCTGGCGCAGACTGGCACCCCGGCATGGGAGGGGCCCTTTTGGCAGCGGTCATTTCCCGTCTGA
>JAPZUE010000086.1 GCA_027533385.1 Rhizobium sp.
GCTACATGACACTTGAGACCATAGCAGCAATGAGCGATGATCCGCTCATCAGCCTGCCAGCCGCAAGCTGACCAATTCCCGGCTCTGTCCGGAAGGCACGGCGATTGCCGAAGCTACACCACTCGCCGGGACACGATCGGAAAACTTGGAAGCTTTGAGTTCGTGCGCTCCTTGCGAAGGACGTTGCCTCATCCTGAACGAATCTGCTCTCACAACGGCACTCGTGTCTGGCCGTATGATTGGATTGCCCTGTGAAGCCGGGGGTGCGGCAGCGCATTGGAGAGCTATCTGCTTATGACGAAACTCTCACTTGGCCACTGGCCGCTGGCGGTCTCGTCCGGCACCGAGATGCAAGCACCGTCTTCGGATCTGGATTCACAACATCTGACTGACGTGTTTCAAAGATTGGCGCAGCCAGATGTGCGCTGGGTCCTGACGTGAAACCGGGGACCACAACATTTGGACGGTCCAAGGTGTCAGCTCAAGAAAATCGAGCGGAAATGTCCCGATGTCCGGGCCCATTCGCGTTGCGGCTCTGCTTGGCACACAGGCAACCAGATCGGTTGACCTAAGAATTTCGGGTAACGACATCAGATGCGCTACGCTAAGCCGAACGCGCCGCCGAAGGCCAATCGCCAAGAGGGCGTCGTCAATCACCCCGTGATTGTCTCGGCCGAGTGTGAATAGGGCGTGATCGAGCTCAGCGAAGTGCTTCGGATCCAGGAGTTTACCGAGAGCTGGATGTCCAATGCGCGCAACTCCGACGAAGCGTTCCTGAAACAGCGGCGTTACAACAGCTCTGGCGGGCGGATCCCCAAAAGTGCCGATTGCCACATCAAAAGCCGCCTGCTCGAGTAATGTTCCGATTTCCGCTTTCTCGTAAGCTTGTAGCCGAAGATCCACCCCTGGGGCTTCCGTCCCAACTTGGGCGAGAAGCGTCGGGCCAATGACTGCGCTGGCGTAGTCTGTAACCCCTATTACGAAGGTGCGTCTGGTGTCGCGAGCATCAAAGGTCTTCTGCTGCTCGATTGCCTCCCGAATTTCAGTCAGTGCTCTGGATAGAACGGGCGCGAGCCGAATGGCTGTTGGAGTGGGTTGCATCGCGCCGGCAGAATAGGTGAACAACTCGTCCGATAGGCTTCGCCGCAAACGCGAAAGGGCCGCGCTCGTTGCTGGCTGACTAAGCCCGAGCAGCTTTGCGGCACCAGATACGCTCCGGGCTTTCTCTAAAGCTTCGAATACCAGCAAAAGGTTGAGATCCACCGATATCCTATTCGTCTCATAAATAGGTTCTATTCAATACCATGCATAGCAATTTCCTGACGCATCATCAAATCTATCGCAGGCAAATTTTTGAAGGATCAAGCCCATGACCAAGCCTCTTGCAATCATCGCCGGGGTCGGCCCAGGTGTCGGAGCCGCAGTCGCTCGCCGTTTTGCAAAAGAAGGATATCACGTCGTTCTGATTGCCAGAGATGCAGAACGCCTCGCGGAGTTTGTCTCTGGCATCAATACGACAGGCGGAGTTGCGTCTTCGTACTCCGCTGATCTCTCTGATCACGAGCAGGTTCGGACGGTTTTCACATCCATCCTTGAGAATGAAGGTAGTCCCGAAGTCCTCGTTTGGAATGCAGCGATCTGGGACGAGAAGCCAGCTCTGGACCTTGATCCACTCGACTTCGACCGCCAGATGCGGCTCGGCCTGACTGCTGCGTTGACGGCTGTGAATGTTGTCGGTGACGCAATGCTGGCTCGGGGACGCGGTTCAGTCCTGCTGACTGGCGGTGGATTGGCCCTTGCGCCTCAATACGGCGGTGCCGTTCCTGCACTCACTGCCGTTAAATCTGCGCTGCGCGGCTTTGCTTATGCCAGTGCTCCCGGTTTTGCTGAAAAGAATCTTCGCCTTGCAACCGTGACGATCGCGGGTCAGGTTAAATCGGGATCGCCGTTCGACCCGGACCGGATCGCTGCAACGTTTTGGACCGCTCATACGGCTGCAGAACCGCTCGTCGAGTATGTCTTCGACGGCAAGTAGGTCTGTCCGCCGGGGATTGGAGGGCGCAGTCATGGTAAGATAGTCATAGGCGCTTCACAGCACTACGTCACTTCAGTTGAGGTTTAGTCTGTTCGCGACCGTTCGCTGATTAGGGGAAAGCGCATCCATGGAAAATTCAGCAGTCGACTTGAACACCTATGTTCGGACGCCTCTTTCCGATGTCCATGTGACGCATCTGCGAACGATCGGCGAAGTCGTAGCGTTTGAGCCCGGTGATGTCGTTGTGGCGTTCGGCGAGCCGAGCGACACCTTTTTCTACATACTGGAAGGAGAGGCAGCAGCTTTTGATGAGGTCTCAGGTGATCGGTACGGGAACGCAACGCTGGGCCCGGGACAGTTCACCGGAGAGATGAGCTTCCTCAGTGGCGGCGTTGCGCAATTGACCAATCGTGCCATGACTCCATTGAAAGCCATTAAGGTCGGGCGCCCCCAGATGCTCCAAGCCATGGCTGCCATACCCGAAATGAGTGACATCGTGATTACGGTTTTCGCCGCGCGGCGTAGACGGCTGATCGAGAGCGGACAGGCTGGCCTTACTTTGATCGGTGCCGAAGCAGACCGTTCCATTAGTCGACTAGAGGCCTATGCGACGCAAAACCGGATCCCGTTTCGAACTCACGCCCTTGGCAGCGATGAGGCGAAAACCTTGGCTGAACGATGCGGTATCCCACATGACAGTGGCTCGGCAATCATCGGCTATAACAGTGTGTTGACTGATTGCAGCCCTCAAGGACTTGCCCGACGCTTGGGATTGGATCTTGCCGTTGAAGAGGGAGCCTCGTTTGATGTTGCGATCGTGGGGGCCGGGCCTGCCGGACTTGCCGCCGCAGTTTACGCCGGAGCCGAAGGGCTGCGTGCGTTGGTGGTTGATGAGCTCGCAGTTGGTGGGCAGGCGGCGACGTCATCGAGAATTGAAAACTATATGGGCTTTCCAACCGGGATCTCCGGCGCGGATCTATGCACACGCGGTGAAATTCAGGCCTTAAAGTTCGGCAGCCGTTTTGCTGTGCCAAGGCGCGTCACGGGACTGCGGCAAATGGCTGGCGGATTTGAGCTTACGCTTGATGACGGGGTGGCGGTCAACGCACTTTCTGTGGTCGTTGCAACGGGTGTGCAATATCGTCGCTTGCCACTCGATCGTCTGGAAGAGTTTGAAGGTGCAGGCATCTCTTATGCCGCGACAGAGCTCGAAGCCCGCTATGTTCAAGGCCGCGAGGTTGCCATCATCGGGGGCGGTAACTCAGCGGGCCAGGCTGCTATGTTTCTCAGCAACCGAGCCGCACGCGTCCATCTGGTGGTGCGCGGGCCATCGCTTGCCACTTCAATGTCGGATTATCTCCTCGACCGGATCCGCCGCAATAACCGCATCGAGATCCACTATCAGGCGGAGGTGATTGAGCTGCAGGGTTCTACAAAACTGGAGGCGGTGACACTGGCCAAACCAGGCATCAAGATGCAGCTACCGCTAGCAGGCCTGTTCATCATGGTCGGTGCGGCACCGAACACCAGGTGGCTGGAGGGGCTTGTCGATCTGGACAGCAAAGGCTTCGTCTTGACACATGCAGGTCATTGCACGTCGCGTCCTGGTGTTTTTGCCGTGGGTGATGTGCGGGCTGGCTCAGTCAAACGTGTCGCTTCGGCAGTGGGCGAGGGCTCTGTTGTTATCTCAAGTGTTTGGGACCATGTCATGAAGGTACGAGAGAACAGTCAGCCATGATCCCAGAGCTTTATTCTGCAACAGCTTTCGTTCATGGTCGTGCTGCAAGGGTCTCTGCAATCAGGTTGGTAGTCGAGAACAATGCAGAAACGCTGGCAGATTCCAGTTCGAGGTTGTCCGCTTCTTACGGCGTACGATCACCAGATCTACCGCCATCAGCTCTACCCGTTGTGATGTTGCGTCGCCTTACAACTCAGTTTGTTGAAGGTGCCGCTGAAATCAGCGTCCGTAGCAGGCTGACGATCGCGGGTCCAACAGGCGGCGCTCTCCCGCCTTCCCGGTTTAAAGCCATGCCATCAGTGAGCGCGATGAGCCCTTCAGCAAGAACATCACAATTGTCCGGATGTTGTTTACCGCACCGTTCGAAAAGCAGCGCGAGCAGTTTCGCGAGATCTGCTCGGTGCGCGGCTTCCATAGGCGCATAAGCTTCAGCAAATTCGGCACTGCGGTTGGCATGTAAGCGTAACTCGACTGCCAGTATCGACCAATCCGCAAGATCGTTGATTCCTGACGCCCAGTCGTCGATTGCTGTCATCAGTTCCGCCGCATTTGCAGCCGTGTCGAGCAGACCGCGAAGCTGTGTCATCTTAAAGGACATGTGCTCTTTAAGTAGCTCCAGCAACAAGGCTTCCTTGCTCGGGAAGTTTGAGTAGAAGGCTCCCTGCGAATAGCCCGCAGCAGCCGCTATGTCGCGAAGTGACGTTCCTCCGTAACCTCTGTCGATAAACAACTCGCGCGCTGCCTCCAGCAACCTGGCGCGCGTGAGCTTCTGCGAATCTTCGCGGGTTAGGCGGGTTCTTGGAGCAATCTTGGCCATGCCTGAACATATCAGTTGATATCCCAAATGAAAAGTGCGATAGAGATATCAACTGAATTTAGAATATCGAGCGATATGGTGAAGGTGATGGTTTTGAAAACGGTGTTTGTAACAGGTGCGACGGGCCTGCTTGGAAACAATCTTGTTCGCGAGCTCGTATCTGACGGTGTGCGTGTGAAGGCGGCTGTACGCGATCGACACAAGGCGGAAACACAGTTCGAGGGCCTTGACGGCGTGGAGATTGTGCTCGGTGACATGTCGAATGTTCCAGCATTCGCTGTTCATTTGGCAGCATGTGACGCCGTGATGCATACTGCCGCCTACTTTCGTGACAGCTATAAAGGAGGCTCACACTGGGAGGAACTCAAGCGCATAAATGTTGACGGGGCCGCAGCTTTGGCGGAGGCAGCTTATAAGGCAGGCGTGCGACGCTTCGTGCACGTATCGTCCATTGCAGTATTAATCGGCCAACGCGGGCGGCCAATTACGGAAGCGGATGATCGTCCAGAGAAGGACGCGGACGACTATTACAGGAGTAAGATCCTGTCGGAGAGGGCTGTTAGGCAGGTCGCTGTCGCCCATCCTGATATGCATGTGACTTACGTTCTTCCGGGCTGGATGTGGGGTCCAGGCGATGCCGGTCCGACTTCTTCTGGCCAGACGCTTCTGGATATCGTTCGTGGAAAATTGCCAGGTATCCCGCCTGGCAGTTTCTCGATTGTAGATGCACGCGATGTCGCGCGTGCCGTTATCCTGGCCTGCGAAAGGGGACGTGCGGGCGAACGCTATCTTGCCGCAGGTCGTCATATGACTATGGCTGACCTTGTCCCGCTGATCGGCCGCGAAGCTGAAGTAAGGGTACCGAAA
The DNA here is from genome assembly GCA_027533385.1 of Rhizobium sp. Taxonomy (GTDB): domain Bacteria; phylum Pseudomonadota; class Alphaproteobacteria; order Rhizobiales; family Rhizobiaceae; genus Allorhizobium. The sequence goes on from JAPZUE010000086.1 coordinate 5,458, forward strand.
ACCCGCCTCCCGTTCGCAATTCTGTATACACTTGCTGTCGTTCAGGAAGCTTATGCTCGCGTTACTGGAAAGCCCGTCCTGCTCAGCCTTGCCACGGTCAAACTGTTGGCGAAGGAAGACGGTCGCTCCCACTATGATCATGCAAAGAGCCAGCGGGAGTTGGGGCTGCAATTCCGGCCCGTCCAGGACACGATTCGGGATACCCTTCATTGGTATCGGAATATCGGTCAGCAGCACGCGATCCCCGTCGCCGTAAGCTCCAAGGTGGGCGCCACTAGGTAACTCTCACCTAATGATCGTCATATGTTTATCCAATGCTTGAGCTGCCACGCCCCAATCCCGTCAAGCGTAAGCCCCCGGTGAGGGCCGTCTTGCGAGGTTGATGCGAACATCGGAAGTCCTAGTGCAAACACTAGGAGTAGTCCTATGACCAAGCATCCGATTGAAGTGATCACGTCTGTGGAGCGCCGGCGGCGCTGGTCTCGCGA
>JAPZUE010000082.1:2500-6176 GCA_027533385.1 Rhizobium sp.
ATATGATACCAGCAAAAATTACTGAGCAAAGGAGTTCATTGACATACTGAAAGAAGAGTAAGAATAGTAAAGGGATGATGGATTAGACTGTAATCGTAAGATGAGGTTTAAGAAATTATCTTAAAATTATAAGCAAGTCATCGAAGAGGAGTTGGCGACAACATATTTGGAGATGATAAGCGAGCACATAGGTAATGGGGGCTATGATTGCAATATCATAGTCAATATTAAAAAGAGAAGTAAATAAGGGCGTATGGGGAATGCCTAGGCTCTCAGAGGCGAAGAAGGACGTGATAAGCTGCGAAAAGCTGCGGGGATTGGCAAATACGAATTGATCCGCAGATGTCCGAATGGGGCAACCCATCCCGTTGAAGACGGGATACACCGCAAGGTGAGCGAACCCAGGGAACTGAAACATCTAAGTACCTGGAGGAAGAGAAAACAAATCAGTGATTGCGCCAGTAGTGGCGAGCGAACGCGCAAGAGCCCAAACCTAAATAGTTAAGGCTGTTTAGGGGTTATAGGACTACATAATTGAACTGCAAGGAAATTGAACGGTATGGGAAAGCCGGCCATAGAGGGTGATAGCCCCGTAAGAGTAAGATTGCAGGGAGAGGTAGTATCCTGAGTAGGGCGGGGTCGGAGACGCCCCGTTTGAATTTGCCAGCACCATCTGGTAAGGCTAAATACTACTGAGAGACCGATAGTGAACCAGTACTGTGAAGGAAAGGTGAAAAGCACCGTGAATAACGGGGTGAAATAGAACCTGAAACCGTACGCCTACAAGCGGTCAGAGCTCCGCGATGGAGTGATGGCGTGCCTTTTGCATAATGAGCCTACGAGTTACTGTCACTGGCGAGGTTAACCACCTAGAGGTGGGCAGCCGGAGCGAAAGCGAGTCTGAATAGGGCGCATAGTCAGTGGGAGTAGACGCGAAACTTTGTGATCTACCCTTGGCCAGGATGAAGTTAGGGTAACACCTGATGGAGGTCCGCACTAGTAAACGTTGAAAAGTTTTTGGATGAGCTGAGGGTAGGGGTGAAAGGCTAATCAAACTGAGAAATAGCTCGTACTCCCCGAAATGCCTTTAGGGGCAGCGTGGAAGTTAAGTTTAATAGAGGTAGAGCTACCAATAGGACTAGGGGGAGTCACATCCTACCAAATCCTGATGAACTCCGAATGCTATTAAATATATTCCGCAGAGAGGGCATGGGTGCTAAGGTCCGTGTCCGAGAGGGAAAGAACCCAGACCAACAGCTAAGGTCCCCAAATCTAGATTAAGTTGAACTAAGGTGGTCCAGTTGCTTTGACAGCCAGGATGTTTGCTTGGAAGCAGCAATTCATTTAAAGAGTGCGTAACAGCTCACTGGTCGAGCGACAGGGCATCAATAATAATCGGGCATTAAATCTAGTACCGAAGCTTTGGAATATACAGCGATGTAAATTGGTAGGGGAGCATTCTAACAGCGGAGAAGCAGTCTGGTAATGGATTGTGGAGCGGTTAGAAAAGCAAATGTAGGCATAAGTAACGATAAGACGGGTGAGAACCCCGTCCACCGATAGACTAAGGGTTCCGCGGCAATGTCAATCAACCGCGGGTCAGTCAGGGCCTAAGCTTAAGCCGAGAGGCGAGAAGTGATGGATAATCGGTTAATATTCCGATACTACCGTTGTGAGCGAAGTGGGGAAGGAGGAGTGATAATCCCGCGCCCGGACGAAAGTGGGCGTTAAAAGGTTTAGGTATATTTAGTACAGGCAAATCCGTACTGAATGCTGAGGCCCAATAGTACCTGGAGGCTTCGGCCAAAGGGATAGAGGATGTAAACAGACTTCCGAGAAAATCCGCTAGCGTTAATTACAATGGTACCTGTACCGTAAACCGACACAGGTAGTCAAGGAGAGAATCCTGAGGTGCTCGAGTGAGTCGTGGCTAAGGAACTAGGCAAATTAACCCTGTAACTTCGGGAAAAGGGGTGCCCTCAGCAATGAGGGTCGCAGAGAAATGGCCCAGGCGACTGTTTAACAAAAACACATGGCTATGCGAAATCGAAAGATGAAGTATATGGCCTGACACCTGCCCGGTGCTGGAAGGTTAAGGGGGGATGTTAGCCGCAAGGCGAAGCATTGAACTGAAGCCCCAGTAAACGGCGGCCGTAACTATAACGGTCCTAAGGTAGCGAAATTCCTTGTCGGGTAAGTTCCGACCTGCACGAATGGTGTAACGATCTGGGCACTGTCTCAGCCGCGAGCTCGGTGAAATTGTAGTCACGGTGAAGATGCCGTGTACCCGTCACGGGACGGAAAGACCCCATGCACCTTTACTATAGCTTCACATTGACATTGGGTAGATGATGTGTAGGATAGGCGGGAGGCATTGATCCTGCGGCGCTAGTCGTAGGGGAGTCAACGGTGAAATACCGCCCTTTATTTACTTGATGTCTAATCCCGATAGATTCGGGAGACAGTGTGTGGTGGGTAGTTTGACTGGGGTGGTCGCCTCCGAAAGAGTATCGGAGGCTTTCAAAGGTATGCTCAGTACGCTTGGTAACCGTACGTGGAGTGCAATAGCATAAGCATGCTTGACTGTGAGACTGACAAGTCGATCAGGAACGAAAGTTGGATATAGTGATCCGGTGGTTCTGCATGGAAGGGCCATCGCTCAAAGGATAAAAGGTACGCTGGGGATAACAGGCTGATCTCCCCCAAGAGCTCACATCGACGGGGAGGTTTGGCACCTCGATGTCGGCTCGTCACATCCTGGGGCTGGAGAAGGTCCCAAGGGTTAGGCTGTTCGCCTATTAAAGTGGCACGCGAGCTGGGTTCAGAACGTCGTGAGACAGTTCGGTCCCTATCTGTGATGGGCGTAGGAAGTTTGAGAGGCTCTGACCTTAGTACGAGAGGACCGGGTTGGACCAACCGCTGGTATGCCAGTTGTGACGTCAGTTGCATCGCTGGGTAGCTACGTTGGGAGTGGATAAGCGCTGAAAGCATCTAAGCGCGAAACCCACCTCAAGATGAGACTTCCATATAAGGATCGTCAAAGACTATGACGTTGATAGGCTGCAGGTGTAAAGTCAGTAATGGCAAAGCCGAGCAGTACTAATAATCCAAACGCTTCACGAGGTGGGAGTTTGTTTGCATGTAAACAGACTCCTGCCGAAACACCATGCCTGTGTGCTTGCAGGCTTGCTTGTAAGATTGAACTTTACGAAAACATAAATCGAACTATACTCTTCTTTTAGTGATGTCATTAAAGATCTTAAGGTGACTATAGCGGTGGGGATCACCTCTTCCCATTCCGAACAGAGCAGTTAAGCCCACCAGCGCTGATGGTACTTGGATAAAACCTGGGAGAGTAAGTCGTTGCCTTTTTTTATCAAAGCCTGATTGTGAGAACAGTCAGGTTTTTTTTGTTTATAGTCGGTCTGTGCATATAAGAAATACAGATTTTATATGCCTCATTAATGCGAAAGCACAAGCGGATGCATACTTCATAGACCAATCATCAAGTCTTGGAAAAAATAGCAGCTTGAAGGAAACCTGTTAAGCTGTAAAAACCTCGGCCAGGGATGCGAAGGGCACCGACCCGAAGGGACGAGGGGTCTAGCTGTCCAGCTAGACGGAACCCCGAAGCAGCCCGGCCCCGACTTTGCCTCTGGCATTGGAGGGGGGACGC
>JAPZUE010000003.1 GCA_027533385.1 Rhizobium sp.
CAGCAGCAAGCACGCGAACACGCAGATCGATAGAGAGAGCCTTTGACATATCCGCCGACCTCCATCGGCAGATAGTTTGAATCAGAACGCGCCTGATTTGCGAAGCCCCGACAGATTCAATCAGTCAGGGAACCGCTCTAATGCTACTTCAGCCTCGCCGACGAAAACTCAAATAGCGTGGGGCTACTCGAGCATCAACAATGCCCCCCGTGCCCAATGGAATGTTCCTGAACGGCGTCTGGTTGTCAAATTCTCTTCCCTGCCCGTTGCAGACCCCTCAAGTTCTACGGGAGATTCATCTTACTAATTTATGGTAAAGTATGCCTGCGGCGCGATGGGGGGACTGTCATGAAACATGACGAGTTGATCGCTGACATGCTCCAAGCTGCTTTGAAGCTTGCAAAGGAAAGCAGGTATGAATTCCTATGCTATCTTATCGAAATGGCCGTGCTTCATCTCCGCAAGGATGGACAACAGAAGAGCGGGTGCAAGCCACTAGGCGGCTGGACGAAATCGCGCAGCGCCTGCAGAGCCTGATGGAGATGGCCGATGATAACGGCCACACGCTCCTTGCATATCTTATCAACATGGCCGAGGTCGAAGCTCGCTACGTTGCTAACGAACATCGCAAGCATCTCAAAAACTAGTCAGCAAGAGGAAGCAGGATCATGTCTGTGGCCGGAAGCGTTCGTTGCAGTTTGAGTGCCTCGTCCCACGGTGCTGTCATCCAGGTCTCGAGCTCTTCTTCTGTCGTGAGAATGACCGGCATCGCCTTCGGGTGAATGGGGGCGACAACTTCGTTCGGTTCACACGTCAGGAAACCGAACAGCTCGTGGGTGCCTGGCCGCGGCGTTTTCTGTGAGCCACGAACGCCAGTCCACGTCGTCCAGACCCCGGCGAAGAAGGCCAGTGGCTTCTCCCCATTGATCGCGAACCAGCGCTTCGTTTTCCTGGGCTTCGAATCTTCCCACTCGCAAAAAGTTGTCCAGGGGACATGGCAGCGGTGCTCGACACTCCGCCAAGGCTGCCAGTGTCTGTATTCGATATTGCGGATATTGGTGACACCCGTGTCCGGGTTCCCTTTGGTCACGAAACTTGGTGACGGCATTCCCCACGTCAAAGCGGCGAGTTCGCCCCGATGACAAGCACGGAAGCGAAGAGCGATGTCACGGTCGGCGAAGCTGTGCAGCAGCCAGGTCGCATCCGCTTCATAGGAAATGAGCCGCGTGTGTCCCACGCCCAACGCACTGGCTTCGTAAATGATCGGTAGTCGTTCCTGAACGCTGCGGCTTGCCATGGCAACTCTCGTTCAGGCCCCCGCCAGGGTCTTAGGATTCGATTATTCGCCGTCGCAAGAGCCGCTCCCTTCAAAGACGAACAGTTGACACTACATCAAGAGAGTAAGAACATAAAGCGAACAAACGAGGTGAAACATGACCACTACGAGCACGAATGATGTCGTTGCGAATGCTCTTGCCGAGGTTGCCAAGGCGCGGGGTTGGAGGGAGAGAAATGAAGCGCAGAGGCGCCAGACGTTCAGCGGCATGGCCGTTCGCCAGTCGGTCTTTGTGCTCGCTCGGAAGAAGCCGGAGGAGAAAGAGCCATGCAAGCAGTAAGCCCGTGTGTGGAAGAGCAGCCTAGCGAGGTCGAAAAGGTTCGTAAGCCCCCGGTGAGGGCCGTCTTGCGAGGTTGATGCGAACATCGGAAGTCCTAGTGCAAACACTAGGAGTAGTCCTATGACCAAGCATCCGATTGAAGTGATCACGTCTGTGGAGCGCCGGCGGCGCTGGTCTCGCGA
>JAPZUE010000092.1 GCA_027533385.1 Rhizobium sp.
CTCAATTGTTAAGCAAAAATCGACCCAATGTTAAGATTTCGTAACTATTCTGATTGACTGGTATCACTTGAAATGCCCACACAGCAAGCAGATCACAAAATTGGCTAATTGTCAATAGCGTTTGAGATGCGCTCACCCTGAGAAAGCATCTACAACCGTTGAGCCAAGTAATGAAGAAAGGTAAGACAATTTGTTAGCTATTTAAAAAGCGATTTATCTCAACCTAATCTTAATCACAGGAGAACCTAATGCCATATTCATTTGAGAAAGCTACTTCAGAGCTGAGAACCCCGATGGTCAACCCAGTCGATATGCCGCTCTATAGAACCTATTTGGTATTTTTCTTGTAACGCTTAGCTGATAAGAATTACAGGCTTTTTGGCTGATTCTCTCTAATCCATACTGGGTAAAGGTTGTGGCAAAGATACCAAATGGACTCTATACAATCCACATGGAACCCGAATTCGTGTCAACGTGGGTTTTTGGTTCTTCAGGTGCACCTGCTATACCAGCCGGTTGAAATTAACAATGAAAAATATTAAGGAGCAATAATGCTGCACAATTCTACCAATCCCGATGATCAGCTAAGAGCATTGCCTTTAGAACATCTTGTTGGAGAACTTAGAAAAAGAGGACTAGCTACACCCAACATGGGTAGTTCCCTCTTAAAAACTATTGATAATGAGACTCTTATCAAAGCAGTCAAAGCTTCACAAAAGGGCATATATGGAGTAGATGATCGACAAGATCTCTTTGAAATAACCGATCCAGCCCTTAAATCAGATGCAGATAGTGTAGTTAGTCTCTTTATGGCTTCAAACGTTATCGATAATGGGGACGGCACCTCAACTTTAAAAACAGAAAACTTTGGCACAAAACTTAACCTGTGTTCTAGTGAGGCATTTAAAGACCAACCTACAGGAGCATTCTGTTCTGGTTTCTTAGTTACGCAAGACATTGTTGCTACCGCTGGACATTGTACTTTCATGACTTCCAATGTTACAGATATACGCTTTGTCTTCGGTTTTTGTATGAAAGATATGTCTGAGGCTCAAGTTATTATTTCTAATAGTGAAATTTATAAGGGATCTGAAATTATTGATCGTCAACTAACGGGTGATGGACCTGATTGGGCTTTGGTTAAATTAGATCGTAAAGTTACTAATCACCGCGTTACAGAAATTCGACAAACTGGTGTCATCCCAGACAATCAAGCTGTTCATGTCATTGGTCATCCAGCTGGATTGCCCATTAAAATTGCTGGGGGGGCAAATGTTAGAGATAATTCACCAAGGTCATTTTTTGTGGCCAATTTGGATACCTATGGAGGAAATTCTGGATCGCCAGTATTTAATTCTCAAACTCATCAAGTTGAAGGGATCCTTGTTAGAGCGGACCAGACTTTGCCTTAAATGGTAGCTGCAACATTTCTGTGATATTTCCCTCCACAGGGGGTAGGGGTGAAGATGCTACCCGTACGACTGAATTTGTAGCTGCCCTAGAGCGTACACAACAATGACAATAGAAGGAGCACTATGTAGTATTGCGCCTACAGTTAGTGATTGGGGACAAATAGAAATAATCTTGTCTGATGCTGTTAAGCAAGCTAGTTCTTTAGAAGACTTTGTTCAATGGTTAGAGTCACAGGATTGTATTCAGTCAGTTGATCTAACTGATTATCTAGTCAAAACTTGTCCTCCATTGCGAGAATTAAACGTTGTATTCTTGATGGAGGACAAATCTCTCTGTCAGAAAATTATTGATGTTGCAGTTCTAGCTGATCATAGTTTGCAATTTCACAAACTTCGCGAAAGATGAATCTTATGGTAATAATAAGATTTCTAACTATCTTTATTGTTGTTGGAATCGAAGGGGTTCGCTTCTTTCTGGCTTTCTGTTTCAATTCATATCTGGGGAAACGCCTGACTCTCCGCGCGTACTTTGCTAAGTATCTTCCACTAGTTTGTGAACGATTGGGAGGTGCTTTTCCAAAAGTGGGACAAATCCTTGCTACCAGGACAGATCTCTTGCCTCTGGATGTATGTGAGGCATTGAGTTGTTTACAGGATCGAGTGAAGGCTCTCAGTCCAATCATAACTAAGAGGATTCTTGGCAAAGACAACCTCTGCCATAATATCAAGGATATTAATTTCGCTCCGATCGCCAGCGCCACCATCGCCCAAGTGCATAACTGTATCCGCATTGATAATGGTCGAGAAGTCGCTCTTAAGATAATGCGACCAGGTGTGCAGAGGAAACTTGAGAGTGATTGCCAGATTATTCAGTTCTTTGGACGATTTATCGCAAGTTTGCCTGCGATGCAGAGTATTCCGGTGAAGGATGCCTTGAAAGAAGCTAGTGATATCCTGATCGGTCAGACTGATTTTGCCCGTGAGGCATCGAATTTAAAGCGACTCCATTCTCTCTTTGCTAACAGTAATGATGTTGTCGTGCCGTTGCTTCACGAGGAGCTCTGCACACCAGAAATTCTGGTGATGGAATTCATTCCAGGGCTGCGAAAGTTGAGCGATCCGGCATTGCCAGAACAGGTCGCCAGAAAAGCTCTTACTGTTGGAGTGCGCGCACTTTACACCATGATCTTCAAGGAAGGGTTCATCCATTGCGACATGCATCCAGGCAATGTCCTGGTAGCTCCGGATGGTCGATTAGTCATTTTAGATGCAGGATTTATGTTTCAGCTTGATGACTCAACCCGTCGCAGTTTTGCTAAATTCTTTCTGTCCATCGCTTTCCGTAATGGCAGCACCGCAGCCCGCATTGTGCGGGAAACTGCTCAGTACCTGCCTCCCAGTCTCGATGTCAAAGCGTTCGATGATGACATCACCAACTTGATCGAACGAGTAGGTGGGCTACAAGCCAGGGATTTTCAGGTTGTAGGTTTTGTCGGAGAATTGTTTGCGATCCAGCACAAGCACGGTATCTACGGCACTAATCAATTCACGCTTACAATTCTCTCTCTGCTAGTTTTTGAAGGTGTAGCTAAACAGCGGTTCCCCGATCTCAACTTCCAGCAAGAATCTGTGCCGTTTGTGATGGCAGCATTGGCAAGATAAGACGGGTGTATCGGGGAGAGGCAGCGAAGAAACGGGGGATCGACCTGCTCAATGTGCCTTATCGGGGGCTTAAAGTGTAAACTCAGATCTTGCACCTGATCTAAAAATCCGATTTTTTGCTCAAATTTCAACGAAAAAATAAGGGGTTCACGGTCTAAAAATCGGATTTTTTCAGCTTTTTGGTGTTGGTGCAAACTCTGAGTAAACACTATCTTTTGCTAGTTTCGGTATAGCACCCAACTGAGTGGGGTAACCTGCCTGCTTAGGTTAACCCTACTGAGGGGTTGTTAGGGAGATTCCAGAGTTGGCAAGACTGGCATATTCGCGAAGTTGGTATTTGATCGGGCAGGGGGATTCTGGTCGAGTAATGGTTGTACTGTAATCAGGCTTCGGATCGGGATTCACCAACGTCAGAGTATAACGTTGCAACAACAAACTGAAAACAACCTTCATAAACGTGTAAGCAATACTCATCCCTGGACATTTATGATTCCCACCGCCAAAGCAAGCCATACTAAAGGGGGTTTTGCGATCTTCTGCCAAGTTAGGCGAGAAACGCATCGGATTATAGACGTTAGGATTAGAAAAAACTTCAGGAAGACGATGTGAAATAGCTGGACTGATAATGGTAATCCAGCCTCGTGGCACATAATAATTGTTTAAGTGATAAGACTGAAGCGTGTAACGCCACAGCATTGTTGTCATCGGACGCATCCGTTCAGTTTCCTTGATTGCCCACTCTAACGTTTCTAAGCGTTCAACTGTCTCTATACTAATATTCTCAACGTGATTGCCCAAGATAGTTTCCTGTTCAGCCAAGACGAGGTCAAGATATTTCGGATGTCGGAGTAAATCAATCAGAGTCCAACTGGTTTGCAGTGGAGTGCTTTCGCTAGCAGAAAACACCAAAAATAGAATCATGCTTTCTAGGGTATCCTCAGGAACAGGCTGACCATTGGAATAATGCGCCTCAGCAAGCGTTTGCAAGAAATCATTATGTCCGTTGGGATGGGTACGGCGTTCGGCAATCATGGCACGAATCTTACTGTGCAATGTGCGTCTGGCTCGATCGCGGCGACGAAAACGAGGCAACGGAAGAAAGGGAGGGAGCAAGAAGTCAATTCCATTGACGACATCCCGATACAAAGACCAAAATTCACTCCCCATCCTCTGGCGAAAGTCCGATCCCATCAGGAGACTCGCAAAAACGTTTAGAGATAGTTGTTCAAATGACTCACAAAGTTCAAACTGACCTGCATCGCCTAACGTTTCTAGCCAAGCGAGCGTTTCTTGTCGCATGACCTCAAGATAATCACTCATCTTTCTCCCACTGAAAACCGGTTGTAAGATGGCACGTTGCTCTTTATATTCTTCTGATTCAACAGCTAGGGTAAAACCCTTGCCAAAGATGGGAATAAACGCTTTATACACCTCTGACATGGAGAGAATACGATCCGTTTCTGTAAAAAAGAAACGCTGGTTTTCGGGTCCGATAATCACGACCGCCGGTTTCGGTCCTAAGCGGATAGAAAAGATCGAACCGAAAGTTTCATAGCCTCTTTGCAAGAGTTCAACAGGATTACGGCGGAAATCTAAAGCATTTCCTAACAAAGGCAGACCAGGGACAACAGGCGGGGTAAGGCGAGACATGAATTTTTCCTCCGTTACCAATAACACAAATTACAGATGAGGTTGAGGGGGTAGAATGGGCGTAGCTTGATAGGAAACAACCTGCCAACCTTGCTCTCGCTTGACATAGACATCGGAATAGCGGTAGTCACCTGTTACGGGTTCCCCTCGAAAGCGACCTTTCATCCTTAGGCGACCGAGTACCACGCCAGTATTGCCATAGACGCGCACATTGACTTCGCTGGTTTGGATCGACTCATAGAGAAAATCGCCTCTGGTCATCGCTGCGATCTCTTCCTCCTTATTGTTGATTCCTCCGTAGGGATTAATCGAGATGTAATCATCGGACAAAAGTTGTTTGATCGCCGGTACGTCCTGTCGCATTAAAATATCGTCCCACAGACTATCTAATCGCTTCAGTTCTAGTTCATCCCGATCGGTCGCGGCGAGAATAGCGCGAAGTTGTTGGAGATCCTGCAAAAGATTTTGGATAGCCTTCGCGATCGATTCCTTCTGGTTGTCAGGGGGGTGGGGAGGCACTTTTTGAATTTGTTGATAGGCGGCGTGAGCGTCCACCAACCCCGCCCCCGTCGCGCTATCCGCGCCCTGTCCTGCGGGTTGTCCTGTCGCGCTCACTCCCTGACTGACATCTCGGGCTGAAGTTTGCAAAATCCGTTTGATTTCCGACGGGGAAAGATCGGGACGTACCTGCTTAAGCAAAGCACAGATCCCGGCAATTTGAGGAGTCGCCGCACTGGTACCACTCAAGACTGCCCAGCCATCGTTTGTTCCCGTTTCATCCTTATCGGGGAATGAACCTCCTCCTAATCCTTGATCAATTTGGCTGTTCGGGTCGACAGGTAACATGATGTAGATGCCTTGAGGTTTCATCCCTACTAACCCACTGACATCAGGGACGTGTCTTCCCAGATAAATTTGACTATCGAAGCTACTGGCATAGTTAGATGCTTCCAGCAAAAAGTCATCCCCCCCTCTGGCATCGTGAGCATAGACCCCTCCAACAGCAATTACTTGAGGCATCATCGCCGGAAAAGAAAACACCCCACTCCGTCTATCGCGAGTAACATTACCAGCGGCGAAGCAAACAGTAATACTGAGGTTCTGTACAGCATCGATGATCGCTAACTCTAAGGGCTTGAGATAGTTGGGTAGGGTGCTGGAGCCAGTTAGATCGAAGCCCCAACTATTAGTAATGATGTCTGGCTGTAAACTCACGGCCGTCTTGAAGGCAAGGGTAAAGTTCAAGCCAGCTTTGACCCCAAAAAAACTGACATCTGGTGCGTTAGCGAAAATATTGGCGGCTTCAGCCGTTCCATGTCCCACTTCATCGCGCTCTAAATTAAAAGCGTCCTTGGCTAGGATGGCACTGTAATTGTAACCGTGGGTTTCATAATAAGGATGTTTGTAAAAGCCGGAGTCTACCATAGCGACTTTGATTCCCTTTCCGGTCACTCCTAACTGGTGGACGGGAGCGGAACGACAGATTTTCGCGATATCTTCGGGAGCGCGCAGGTGATAGTAGGGAACGGAAGGAGGAGTGGGAGATTCATACAGAATAGCCGGCGGTTGAGGGTACGCTCGTTCTACGAACTCCGATAGGTCATCCGGAACGATAAAAGGAGCGCCGGCGATCGAGGAAAAAAAACTCACCTGCCCGAGTTCGGGATGGACCGGGTTTAATAACTGCTCGCGCAGTTCGACCCGAGTATTGAAAACTCTTTCCCAAATATCTCTCGAACCCTCGGCGCTGATGGAAAATTTGCCGATCTGTACCACTCGAAAGCCAAGGGCTTGCAGTCTTGCCGCCGCTTGCTCGGGTCGTCCAGGCGGTGGGGCGAAATCCATGAAATTAGAAGCGTCGGTTGGGACATCGGAAAGGAAGATTGAACGACCAGTGGCTGAAGGGATAGTTGCCTCGAAGACTACTATATCGTTTCTAGTGTTGGGTTGATCTAACATCTGAAATTCCTCATTTCATGATAATTAATAGGTTTCAGAACCATCTTGGAGGTTCTACAAAGAAGACATTACGGATTGAAGATTGAAGGGTCTCGGGGATTTGTAAATTGTCTGTTATCGCTCTTTGAAAAGTCGTTGAAGGAATACCTGGTTCAATAGAGGGTTGCTCCTGTGTCTCAAATGAGACTTTAAAAGAAGATTCCCAAAGGGATTGAGGAGCTTGAACGCTAATCGTTAAACCCACATCTAGCACTTGAAAGCCGAGTTCTTGCAATCTCAAGGCGGTTTGTTCCGCTTGGTTGGGCAAGGGTTCTATTTCCGCAGCAATGATGTTTTCTGGCATATGAAGTCTTCATAATCAATAGATTATTGAGTCCGTATCTGGGGAGTTTATCCATCAGATGGCCTTAAGTGATCGGGTCAATGTCGTCTAAAGTGATCGCCTACAAGAACGCGCTTAAAATTTTTTTGCTCTATGCCTAACACCTGACTGCTGTTGCTGGTAGTCTCCTCAGCTCTTCAAACAGTGAGAGCGCTTTGGGCTTCCAACCTAGTAGTTCCATGGCTTTTGCACCTGAAACTTGCTGGTCAAGTGCGAGGGCGTCGGCATAGAGTCCTAGGGTCTGCCGGGCTTGTTCAATCGGTAAAGCTTCTATCTGTCCAGGAATCCCTAGTGCCTGACTTAGTGCTTCAGCCACTTCCCGGACTCGGACGATTAAGTCACTGGCCGCAATGAGGGATGTTCCAGCAGGGGCTTTTTCCAGGGCGCGGACATAGAGATCGGCGAGATCGTCAACATGAACGAGCGTCCAACGGTTTTCCCCTGTACCAATGAACCGCACGCAGCCATTTTGCCGAGCTGATTGCATGAGCATCCCAATTACCCCTCCCCCACGACCATAGACTATTGCTGGCCGGATCACGACTGAGCGCACCCCCCGTTTAGAAGCCGACAGAACTAACTCTTCGATCTCTGGACGCCAGACTACCAGGGGGGTTGGATTGAGAGGACTGTTCTCATCAGCGATTTGGTCGCCCGTATCACCTATCACCCAGATGCCACTGGTCAACAGAAACGGTTTACCCGTCCCCTCCAGGGATGGGAGTATCGCTTCTACAAACGCTTTCTCCAGCCGTGGCATCTCAGGTCCCTTGACTAACGCAGTATGAATGACCGCATCTGCTTCTCTGGCGGCGAGAGCGATCTCTTGCGGGTCGTGTAAATCGCCTCGGCAAACCCGAATCCCTTGCTGGTGTAGGCGTTGGGCGGCTTCATCGGAGCGCGCCAGTCCTATCACTTGATAGCCGGATTTTTGTAGTTTATCAGCGATCGCACTGCCAATATAGCCCGTTGCGCCAGTCAATAATACCTTCATCGTCGTTTTCCTCATTGATATTCCAGATTTCTATTCCTGAATTGGCTCAACTATCTGACGAGCCTGTTGTAGGGTTTTAATCCAAAGTTCACTAAAGCGCTGCCGTTGTCGTTTGGCTTCCTGCTCATTCCTGCTAATACCTTCCCAGCCTAAATGTTTGACCCTCAGTAGAGTAGTCTGGGGACGGGGAAACAATTCTAAATAACATCGGGTGAATTGCCGCCAGTCAGGACAAGACAGTTGAAACTGAACGCTTGTCGGGGGATTCCAGAGCACCTCTGTAATTTGCCATCTAGTCGGATCTAACCCATCGTCTATCTCGAAATGAGCATCAGATGCGAGGGGAGTGTCCACCAACGGCAACCAATGCGCTTGTTCTTGGGTGTCGAATAAGCTGTCCCAAATATCTGGAAGTCTGTCGGGCAGTTCGAGACTTGCCTCAAATTCTCGACGCCAATCATAGCGAGTGACCTGACCTGTTGTTAGAAATCTCTCTAGACGCTGAATAAAATCCAGCCAGCCTTCCTGAAGGTCTTGGAATAACTCCAGGGAGCGCTCTGGTTCGTCGTCAGACACAGTTACTAGACAGCCAGCGTCTTGAGGTATGATACGCCACGTAATCGCGTCTTTCGGTCCAATCCCTAAAAAACGCCAGGTATATTGCAGACCATAGGGAGGATTCAGTTGAATATCGTCTAGGGTAAAGAAATCTCCATCTCCAAAGTCGAGCCGTGCTGGAGAACCGGGGCGAAGCTCAGCCGTTAAACTGCCGAACCACATGGCTACGGAGCTAGTTTCTGTTAAGGCTTGCCACACCTGAGCGGCTGAGACACTCGTCGCTAAGGTCACTATCACCCTACTTGGATCGGGGCTAACACTCACCCTGGCTTCACTGGCAGATGCAATCATGTAAAACTCTCCTCTTTAGGTAGGCATCATTGTTGGTAGTGTTGGACCAGTACAGATTAGATTGGCTCTTCTCATAGCGTTTGCCCAGAAACTGGCAAGAAGTTTACGCTCGGACAGTTGTAACCCTGGCGTTAGATTTTCCCAGTTGTAATGGAAAACCTGCAAGAGACTGCGCTCCCATCCGGCTGGTTCAAGCCATAATCGCCCGCCGACTTCTCCCTGCCAAGCGTGTCTTCTCAGCGTAAAATTAACATAAGGGAGGAACGAAGGCGGCGATTGTCCCGGTTGTACTACCTCTTGAACGAGCATTTCGACCATCCCACTGGCATCGCCCATCAAAATCGTTAACGATTGTTGCGGGGTCAAGTTGCCTTGCATGGTGAATAACCAAGCTCGAAGCCCAGCAGAGCTAAAGAGTCGGTTCCAAGCCTCATAAACCGGCACCGATAACTCCACGACTGCATAGGGGCCCATACGCCGCCAAGGCCAACGCCATTCGAGTCCAGTCCTCAGGTAAGCTGCTAACTGATCCAATATACCGGGCCAACCATCACCATGCCAGGCTTGCCAGTCTCTGGGAGGGTTACAAGCTTCTTCGATCACAGTTACCCTTGTTTGATTTTCTTGAGCTTCTAGTTGCCAGGTTACTGAAGTGGCTGGGCCAAGGCCCAACCATCGCCAAAGATAGCGCAGGTAGAAGGGGGCTCTTACCTCGACAGGACAGCAGAGAAAAAACTCCCCATCTTCAAAATCTAGGATGTATTCTTTGTGAAGCTGATCAGGTAAACCGTGACAAGTCCCTAACCATAACTTCAACGCGGCTGGATCGCTCAATGCCTGCCAGACAGTTTCAGGACTGGCAGGCATATCGTGACTTGTGACTAGGCGTTCCCAGCGATCGCGCTGGAGAGAACGGCCTCCCCATACACCGAGACGGGGTAACGTGGTTTCTGCCGTCTCTAGGCTGGAGAAAGTTTTCCAGCCATCCGTACTCGGGGAAGCGCGATAGTCTGTTGAGCCAGTCCCCGAGGTTGACCCAATACTCGTTTCTGACATTGATCTTCCTCTAATTTTTCAAGTATTTCTAAGCGTTTTGACTTCCTAGGCTCTTAGCAAGCTGGACAAGCGCATCTTCAAGCTGTTTTATTTTGTTCAAGACTTCGCTAGTTAGCTGAGGTTTGGGACTGCCACTAGCTGGAGTACTGCCACTGGCTGGAGCACCGGAATAGAAAGAGCCTGGCACAGTCAATTTTCCCATTAATTGCAGGAGCTTACCGGTATCAAAGAATTCGTGGTCGGCGACAATTTTGCCATTTCTGACCTGAAAGATACTACAGCCATGAACATCCAGTTGCCTGCCAGTTCCTTCCACCCCAGCCCACATTGCCTGGTGGTTTCCCGCACCTTTCCAGAGATACACCACTAAATCCCCAACTGCAAAGGGTTCTCTTTCTATCTCGTATTCAGTATCTGGAAAAGAATTCCATAACTGCTGCCACAACTGCATGTAGCCCTGACGATCAGTAGTGCGTGAGGAAAATCCATAAGTGGGTAGAGTGTCTGAAGTTAGGGCAAAGGAATCAGCAACCGTCGCTGCAATTCGGCTTATATCCCGCCTTTTGATGCCTTCAATATGTTCATTAACAACTTTCAGGCTCTCTTCTGAAGAACCCGTGGTTGTCTGACTAGCCAGAATCTCTGTGAGTTCTTTTAACGCCTGACCTAGTGAATCGGCAGTGAGTTTTAAGGTGAGTTCAACGTCGTTTGCCATTTCGCATTGCTCCTGGTTTGCCTGAAAACTGATACAAGAATTGTTGTTTGCTGACTTCAATCCTTTTTAACAGGAATAGCATAGCTGAATTTAAGATCTGATTTCTTCTTCCAGGTTGCTTAAATGACCTGACAGGGGGACATAGAGCCTAGAACACAGACAGGGCAGGATTTTGGGGCGAATTGGCTTGGGAAAGATGGAGGAGATTATCAGCCGTTTTTCTGATTCCCAAAGGCTGAAACCCCTATTGTGCCGTTGGCGATCGCTATTAAATCCCACCAATCTTTACAGAAGTCTATTACCTGGAAAGCTTACTGTACAAGACATTCAGCCTAGTTTGTCCCCCTGCCAGTTAAATGACTACCACTCAAACTGAGCAAAATCGAAGAAGAAAAGATTTTTGCTTTTGCCTAGAGTTATTGATAACAGAAATTGCCTTGATAAACCTTTGTCAGTCAAACATTGAAATCATTAAGGAGACAAGCCATGACAACGCTCGTTGATGTTAATCAAGTCAAAGCTCAGCAAAAACAACCGACTCCAGGTATGCTGTGGGGACCTCGTGTAGACTACAGCCAATTAGAAGATTGGTATGCACCTCGTGAGATTTCTCGGTTCAAAGACATTCCAGGTGGCATTGACAACCTAGCAATGACTACGGTTGATCGGTTTGTTTTTCGGGGAATGAATCAGGAGTTTGAGGCAGTTTTTAAAGGCTATGTGCGAGTAGCTCGGGCTAGTGCCACGACAGATTGCTGGGCTACCTCAGAAGTTTACACCAATATGTTAGATATGCAGATGACGGCAGAAACCGATGTGGTTGGACCGATTCACGTCCGCATCAATCCCAATGTTTTGTGTGCCGGTCAGATCATGACTCCCTTCAATACCAGAGAGATTGGTGTCGAATCCCCAGCTAAAAACTGCCGGATTGCGGTGGCAATCTACT
Source organism: Rhizobium sp. (assembly GCA_027533385.1). Lineage (GTDB taxonomy): Bacteria > Pseudomonadota > Alphaproteobacteria > Rhizobiales > Rhizobiaceae > Allorhizobium. The sequence goes on from JAPZUE010000092.1 coordinate 11,689, forward strand.
TTGATATTCCCAAGATGGAACTTACCCTCTTTAATAAGGAGCCGATCATGCTTTGTATCGATGGGATTACCACGATGCCCCCCGGTGGTGCTCATGGGATTGGGCGTTTTCATAATGTGCTTCCTCTCTACAATTTGGCAGAGCCTGACGGAAGTCCAATTGCGTGGATCACAAAGCTCGACTTCATAATGGGGGGATATCTTACCGAAGCTGAAGGTAAAGCATTTCGTACCCAGGGAGAAACTTCTGACCTTCTGCATAATTAATTTAACTCGCTGAGGTAAAACAATGGCTATTGACCTTCGTAACAAGTTAGAGTGTACCTATCTTGAAGATTCGTCTACTTGGAAGCAGAGTTTTGGGCAAGCCCTCGACCGAGTTTCGGTGCGACTTGATGCTCACCCTAGCGATGAGTTGAATCGTAAAGCTCTGACTTACTCGATGCGTGTGATGGGAGATCCGGCGGCTTGGGAAAGTAACTTTGGTCATGCTTTAGATCGAGTCGCTATCCGTTTGGATAACCGTTCTAGCGACGACTTACGCCATCAGGCATTGAATCATCTCGATCCGGTGATGCGTGAGCAAGCACTGTATGAATATGCTGATCGCAATGAATCTGATGCGATCGACCTATTGTCTGAAGCGATCTCCCAAGATAAAGACCAGCAATTACGCTGGGATGCCCTGTGGGCAATTGAAAAACTCGGCGGAATTCCTGCTATTCAAGCTCTGCGTAAATTTCAGCAGGATGCCGATCCAGAGATTGCTGAATGGGCAGGTCTATTCCTCTCAGAACTTGAGACGGGCGATCCTGGCTTTGATAATCGGGAATGTCGCTATACTCCAGGGCGAACCTTTGACGAGACAATCTTCTTACTGATTCACTGCGATCTCTATTTCCGGCTAGCTCCTAACAACCAACTGTGGGGCAAACTCTCTCTTGCCCCTCAAGGACTTGCACGGATCTATGGACAGGCTCATGCTTGTCCCAATGTGGAGACGCGGGAACATCAACTGGTGATCGCTAAGACAATCGAAGGATTACACGCTGATGGCAGCCTTCATATCGATAATTACCTATTCCGTGGCTTTACTGAACGTACCCGTCCCGAACGTGGCAACTTCTTTTTTGAGTCTCATGTAAACCGTCCCTTCTTTATGTCAGGTCGAGCCAACGATCCCTCTCAAGGAAAAGTTGACAGCCACATTGGGTTTATGAGGGAAGGTTGCTGGTATTTGGACAATCGTTTTAAAATTCGAGGGGTTGATGCCATTCGGTATGTGCGTGGGCGCTTTCAAGGTTGGGGCTATAGCAATCTGGCAAGCTTAGTCGGAAAATCCCTAGAGGAGATTATCCAGCCTGGCAATGGGATTCTTTCCACCCTTCACGATCCTGTGGCGGGACCTCTTACCAATGTGTTTATTACCGGGACGTTTAAGGGCAAGTTGAATGATTGGGACGGCGATGGTTTGATCGATCTCAACTCCCGTAACGTCTACTCTACCGTAGAAGGAGAAGTTGATACAGATATGGACGGCATACCAGATCAGCCAGGTGTCTGCTGCAACTCGTAGAACCCTGACTGAAATCGGTGCTCTACAATCAAGGCAGGTTTACTAAGATTCTTGATGTAGCAAATCCGCTTCATCTCTTGGGAATCCAAGTAGTTTTCTGCCCTAGGCTACCGCTCTTCTGGGACTGTCGGAAACCTCTTGCCAAATCTAGATGCTGAAATCTTGGCTCAACAATCGCGCTGGCTTCGCCAGATACGCTTCGCGGATCGCTAACTCTTTTTCTGATACCAACCCAATTTTCGAGTTTGTGTTAGTTAGCAATCGCTTGAAGCCTTACCCCACAAGAGAGCTATAGCGCTACGCATTAATGTTAGGACAGTTATAAAGCTTGAAACCTAATCATAGCTTAATTCTGCATTCTTAATTGCGCGTAGCGCTATAGAGTTTAGAGACGGTAAGACTTTTGCCAGAGTCCCAGAAGCCCCCCACGGGCGCGATCGCACCCATTATGAAGGGAAGAAACACCCCGTGTTTCTTGAGAGTTACTGAAAACCGCTGTAACTGCTTGAACGGCTGTATTTGTTGCTTAGTCTGTTTACCTTCTCGACATTTAGCGTTCTTCAGATGGAAAAAGGCAATGATTAAGTGTTTAGGTACCGTACCTGTGTTCGTAAGTGATTCTGAACAAGCGCTTGCGTTTTACCGTGATAAGTTAGGTTTTAAGGTAGTAGCCGATCATCAACTTAATGAAGAATTTCGGTGGCTGACAGTTGTTGCACCCGATGCTCAAACTGAGCTTTGCCTGTACTGTCCAATCTCTTTTACAGAAGACTCAGAAGATTTAAAAAAGCGCATCGGTACCTGGACGGGGATGGTCTTTCTGACAGACAATCTTCAGGAGACCTTTCAGAAAATGCGTGAAAAAGGAGTGGAATTTGAAACTCCTCAGCCTATTGAGCAGCCCTGGGGATTGGAGATATGGTTTCACGATCCGGATGGCAATCGTTTCAATCTCGTTGAGCGGAAGTCGTAAATAAACTCATGTAAGATGGCAATATCGAGATAACCCATATTAATCCCATATTACGGAAGTTCCTCATTCAAATGTACTACTTTGTCTCTGTAATTAATGTGAAATGAGGGTTTCAGCTTTTCGCTAAAATCCTTTAACTGGGTACATTTTGGGAAAGCTTCTTGGAGAGTGGCTTTCAGCGTTGAACTCGTCTGAGCTTTAGCTTACTGTGACATTGGTTCTAATTCCAATGCTCATTGCCCTCTACTACCACCGCTTCCCTCCCACCAGCAGACCAGCAACAATTGGCAGTTAATTCCCAGACAACCTCACATCCTCCCGACGATAAACCCTACCTGAACCCACTATGCCTAAATTCAAAGTCATGACCTGGAACGTTGAAAATCTATTTCAGTTTGGTGAAGAATCGAGTCCAAAAACAGAGGTCGAATATACTCAAAAACTGCAAAGCCTGGCACAAGTAATCCTGCAACTGGAACCAGATGTTCTGGGGCTTCAGGAAATTGGCAGCTCCGCCGCCCTAAACGACCTCGTAGAACTCCTGCAAAATCGCTACCCGCATATGCAAATTTCGGACAATCCAGACCCCCGTGGCATCCGCGTTGGCTTCCTCTCAAAGCTAGAGATTAAGGAACACGAAGAGATTGTAGAATTTCCTGAGAGCGGACTACCGACTATACCTGGAATAGACTCGCATGGAAACTTGACCGAAGTTACACGTCTCAGTCGAGGAGCCCTGCGCATCCTCGTAGAACCCAAACAGGATTTTTCGCTCAATGTGATCGTCACCCACTTAAAATCCAAACTACTCAGCTTTCCCAAGGCTTCTGGGCGATCAGGCTTTGACCCAAAGGACGAAAACGAGCGTGCCCGAGTTGCAGGATTGGCACTTTTAAAGCGAACGGCAGAAGCGGTTGCCCTGCGCGTTAAGTCCAACGAACTCCTGGAAGGTAACGATAGAAAAGCCCTGATTCTGCTCGGAGATCTGAACGATGTTACGAATGCGGCTACCACCCAGATCCTCAACGGCCCTGCTGGGAGTGAAATCGGCACGACTGGATTCGATCGCCCCGATCGAGGAGACGATACGCGATTATTCAATCTGGCTCCCTTGATTCCAGCAGAAAGGCGCTTTTCCCGTATCAATCAGGGCAACAAAGAACTCATCGATCACATCCTCGTCAGCCAGGAACTACTCCCTGGTCAGCCGCGCCAGGTTCCTACCGTCGATAACCATATTGATGTATTTGGGGCACTACCCTCAGTCGGCACAAATCCCGCCACAAGACGCGGCGAACCCGCTTCGGATCATGCCCCCATCTCAGCAACCTTCGACCTATAAAGTGTTGGGATGCCTAAGACAAGATCGCCATTCCAGCAGGTGGTAAATCGATATTTGATATTACTCAACTTTTGTCAGATACTGGTTTAATAAAAATGGAAGGGCAGTAAGAATAGGGGGATCGGTCAAGGACTTGGCTCGTAAACTAATATCGAGAGGTTGGTTGCTCTGACCTTGATGGACTGTCACAGGTCCAACATACCCATGTAAGAAGGTCTCTTGCAGCAAGTAAGACTGTGTCCTGTCAATCCCGGTAAAAGCAGCGGCAAAAACGTAGTAGAGTCCATCCGGAACACGAGTAAGGCGATAGCTCCCCGACGCAGTCAACAGAGTACAGCGAATTGGTTGACTTTGGGGGATTGACGTTGAGAAAAGTCCAACAAAAATCAGCCCTGTAAAAGATTCAGGAGTCTCAATCTGTCCCATGAGACTCGGTGCGAGCGGAACGACACGATCCAGAGAGGTTAAGTGTTGGCAATATTCTTTGAGAGATGATGGGTCAAGCTTGGCAGCTAAGCGGCGCAGAGAGCCGGGTGAGAGACCCACCAGTTGGGTAAAACGAGTGACAAAAGACCCTAAGCTGTTATATCCCACTTCATAGCAGATGTCAGTAACACTGAGCTGAGTTGTCAAGAGGAGGCGCTTGGCGACTTCCAAACGAAGAGCGTACAAAAATCGAGAAGGAGGAATTCCTGTAATTTGATGGAAAATACGGTTGAAATGATAGGGGCTAAGTAAAGCGATTGAAGCCATGTCTTCTAGTGAGAGGGGTTCATCTAGGCTCTCGTGCATGGCTAGAATTACTCGTTCAACTGCGTGGTAATGTAACGGCACAGTTTTGTGGTCGTAGTGGGGATCTAGTACCAGACTATTAGCTTGCATAATCAGCTCCTATCCTAAAAAAAGAATGTTTCAAGTAAATCACGAATTAGCGATCGCTCAGACCCTAACGGAGACAGTAAACTATCAAGTAGGTTCGGCATAGAGCCGTAATGCCTCCCTTAGCTCTTCCGGCACGGGTGTCGGAACTAATTTTTCTCCCTCTCTGCGCATGCAAGCCGCTTGTTGTTCGCCCCTAGCAACCAAGGTTTCTCCCTCGTCCGTGATGCGCCAGTAGTCAAAGAGCATGGTAATCCGATTTTGGGTCAGTCCTCCCAGACGCATGCGGATGGCGACTCGATCGAAGGCAAACAGTTCAGACAAGTAATCACAGGAGACGCGAACCGTAACTAAGGCGAGGTTTTGAGACAGGTCTTTAATAATCTCAGGGGCACGATCTCGCAAGAACATTTCTCGACAGCGTCCCTGCCAGCGGACGTAGTTGACATAGTAGACGTTGCCAACGAGGTTGGTCTCTTCAAAGCTGACGATGTGCTGGTATTCGTAGGCTTTCATCAGTAAATTTTGGATGGTGATTGTTCATTGTTCACTGTTGATTCATCTCTCCTCTTGCTTCTCTTAAGCTGAAAGATTACTGCGGGCGGGCGGGAAACGATGATAGTACAAGGCAACCAGCATCGGAATGAGAACGATTAAGTTGTAGAACAGATGGAGTTCAATACGAGGCAGCCAAGGTTGGCCCGCCAAGGGATGCCCGCTAAAGAATTGGGCGATCAGTTGAGCGATACTTACTGGCGCGGCGAAGTCATAGAGGTTGTCATGGATCAGGGCTTGGCCAAGTAGAAGGGCGTGTTCGATGTGATGCCAGAACGCGATCGCAAGAGCGATATTCCACCAAAACAGCGCTAGACCACTTGTGATTGCTGGACGCAGAACTGCCAAACCGAGTAGCATAAAAAGGGCATGACCATAGTGCAACCATTCTGTTTTCATTAGCCAAGGGTACATCAGCCCCAAAATGCCCATGCATTGAGGTCTTGGCCAGTGCAAGACCCAAAGTTGAACTCCCTGAATGAGATGTTCTGAGAGATGCGCCAGAACAACAATCATGAAGACTTGCATGGCGCGTTTGTGCCAGCGCCCGTTGAGGGCGTGAATTAGAAATTGGAGAGCCGATCCTAGTTTTGAGATCGGGGGAAAATTTCTGAGTTTAGGTTTTTTTTGAGCAATAGTCATGGTTGGTTTCTCCTTAAATTGGTTTGAGATTGAAATTAATTCTTCTTAAGCTTTGCCAGTGACCATTCGCTGCTTAGTTAAAACAGCGAAATTCAGTTGGTTTTCAGCCTGACCAACACAGACAGCAAAAGTCCCGATCGCCATCTCCCCAGACTCCAACCACACCTCTCGCTCGTCCGCTTTAACCAGCGTTAAGGGAGCATTGACCGTTGCACCCGCTTTCTTGAGGCATTCACTGGCCGTCCAAACCCTTGTGGCGGCTGTATCTAAGCCCTCCTGAGCTTGGGAGGCGATCGCCTCGGCTAAGGCAAACCTTTCTCCTCCTAACAAATCTCGCCAGACGGCAACACTCCTTGACACCACAGATTCCACATCACACCCAAGGGAACCCGCTCCCGTAACCACTAAAGTCAGATCGCCAGCATGGGCAACTGATAACGCTTTCCCATTGGTGAGTTCTGGTTTTCCATCAGGGCGGCGGGTGAGCATTGCTTCTTGTCCTACAAGAAGGGCGCGATCGCTCCTCACCCTCCTTTCCACCGTCCCATCGCTATCGATCGAGATCGCCACATCAGCAGTGGGAATAAATTCTCGAATCTGGCGTTCCAGATAAGGAGCGAGTAAGGGGGCTACCCAAGCTTGTCTGGTGTCCCGAAGCTTGACGATCTGGAGGGTCAAGCCTTCCCACCGTTCTAAAACCTCGCCATCAGGAGTGAGAACTTGCAGATCGTAAATAAAGGTATCGCCGCTGCGTTGCCTTTCCTTGGCCACAACGAGGCAAGTCTCAGAGGTAGCGAGACGGTAGATTTTCAGTCTCTCAATCCCAACTGGCAAGAGGGTGGCATGGGGGACGCAAGCTTGTAAGGCGTGAATGACTGCATCTCTCGCTCCCGGATCGCCTAAGACTAATTCTGTGGGGAGATAGCGGCTAAACCAAGGCGCTATTGAGTCTATCTCGATCTCAGCAATACATTCGGTCGACCTGAGATGGCGGTATTCCCGCAGCCGTTGAAAGCGCCCACGGTGGAAGAGGAGGTTGCCATAGAGAGCTTGTTTGGGGTCGAATGGATTGGGGTTGCCGTTCTGCTGGGGGGAGATTCCAGCAGGGTGGGGCAACTGGGTTTCGCCGATTTGGGATTCCCCCTTTTTAAGGAGGGTAGGGGGGAGCGGATTGGGGATGGGATTTTTGGTCGCCTGCGGTTTGCCGCCTGCCTTACTGAGGGTAGCCCGAAAATGCTCGACGGCAAATCCTGTCTGTTCACTTCTTAACACCACCTCAACTTTGCCGGACTCTCGCACTAAAGCAGCCAGGCGAATTTTCAGGGGAGAGGTTTCAGCAACGACGACGGGGCGATGGAATTGTACGTCTTCAAACACGGGAATTTCCGAGGTTTCTAGCAACCCCATCGCCACCTGCGCCATAGCTTCTAATCCCATCACGCCAGGAAAAATACGTTCCCCTTCATAGATGTGGTCGTTGAGGTAGGGATCGGTATCGGTTGAGAGTTCTGCATCTACAATTAATTCCACTCCCCGATAGTAAGCCCTCGGTTTCTCCAAAAAGCGCAGGAAAGGCAGTTCTGGGCGTTCTACCTTCAGGGTAGGCGGTTCGCCAAAACGCCCGGTGACAACCACAGAAGTTACGGGCTCTAAGGATTGCCCCATCAAGCGGCGCAGGATGGCAATTCCCGTATCGGGAGAAATAGGAGTAATCCCCTGCTGCATCAGTGCGTCAATGCGCCCTAATCGTTCCCCCATCCCCGCACCCGACCACACCGACCAATCCAGAGTCAGGCAGTGACAGTGGGAATATTGCGCCTTAAACTGGTCTACCAGACGGCCGAGCCATTCATTGGCGACAGCATAGTCTGCTTCTCCTGGCAGCCCCGTACGCCCAATAATTGAGCCAAAAGCGACTAAGATTCGCAGTTTTTCTGGGTTGATTGCCGCTAAGAGATGGCGCAGCCCTTGAACCTTGGGAGCCAGAGTGGATAAAAAGTCATTTTTGTCCAGGGTTTTGATCAATTTTGGGGTGTTGACCCCCGCCCCGTGGAGGATAGCGGTAATCGTGCCTAGCTCTGCTTCGATGTGACTCACTGCTGTCCTGACAGCTTGAGCATCGGTGACATCGACAGAGAGATACTGTACTTGAATGCCCAAGACTTGCATTCGAGCCAGATTATTGCTCAATTCCGCATCATTTTCTGGTTTAGAGCGCCCCAGTAACGCCAAACGCACTCCGGTGTCTTGAGCGAGAGCGAGAGCGCATTCAGCAGCAATTCCCTTACCTCCTCCCGTGACTAAGAGGACATCTGCTGATTTTAGATTTTGCTGTCCTCTCCTGTCGGAGACGCTTCGCGAACGGAGTCCGTCCTGCGGGCGGGTTTTGGATTTTGGATTGCGCCTCTCGACGGGAAGGGGAAATAGGCGAAGGACGGGGGAGTGGCGGATTCCTGTTGCATCATAATAGGCTTCCCAATAGCCCTGAGCAGCTTGCGCTTCTGCCACTACCCAAGCAGTTGCTTGAGGGTGTTCAAGGGGAAGATCGACTACACAGGTCGTTATTTGGGGATTTTCCATGTAAAAAGTTCGGGCAAAAGAGGCAGCGCCACCGCCATGCTGTACCAAAACCAAGAGAGTTGGGATTTTATCGCCTTCTTCACTGAGCGAACTGCGGGTTTTGATGAGAGCTTGGGCAGCTTGTAACAAGACATCGATGTGACTTTCATCCGGGTTAAGGGGAAGGCAGGCAACCACCCCTCTCCCTTCACAATGAGCGAACGCTTGCTCTAAAGCCCCTGCTAAAGGATATTCAGCAGGAGCAATAATTTTGAAAGCTGACGGCGGGCGGCTGACGGCTGAATTTGGCTGGATGACCTTGCCCAATAAGGGACGTTCTACCCATTCGACTGTAAAGGTACGAATCCAAGAATCTACCCCAGAGGGCACTTGTCTGTCATCTTCAACAGGGGCAGAATTCCCGATTTCTGACAGGTGTTCTAACGCTTGGGCAACTTCAGCTACCGTGGCATCCGCATAGTCTGTAGGAGACACCGGCGGGGAGAGATTGAGCATCCGCGCCGCTTCCGCTACTAATTGCCCCACCGTAATGGAATTGAGATGTAGATCGCTCAACAGGCGATGGTCATCTTTGACAGATGGCGGCGGCAGTTCCACCCGGTGCGCGACTAACTGGCGGACGCATTCCAAGGGGGATGGCAGAGGTAGAGTGCCATCGAAAGCTAAAGAAGAACTTTCTAATCCCCTGTCTCCTGTCTGCTGTTCTCTGTTGTCTATCTCCTCTTTCGTTGTTGCTCCAACTGGTGCTAACTCACAGGGATTGGCAAAAAATTGGGGATGCCAGTCGAGATTGAAGGAGCGGGTAAAGCGGCTGGCATAGAGGGACAGGTGCTTAATGGGAACGCCAAGGGCAAACGCGGCTCCAGCCGCCTGTAACAAGCCTTTGAGAGAGGGACCGCCCGCATCTAGAGGGATGGACGGAACGCCGAGAAAATCCTGACACAACCCACTTAAAATGCGCCCCGGACCCACTTCAATCAACAGATCCAAGTCTTTGGCGGCGGTAGTAGCCGCTTCCTGGAACTGTACTGGAGCCGTAATCTGCCGGACGAGCAGCACTCTTAAGTCTTCATCGGCTTCAAGTGCAAGTCCCGTGACAGTAGAAACGACTCTTCCCCGCAAAGAGGAGAACGTCTGTCGTGCCAGATATTGGGACAGAGGTTGAGCCGCACCCGCGACGAGGGGAGAGTGAAAGGCATGGGACACGGGCAATTCGACCGTCCGCCACCCCTGGACTTGGGCGCGTTCCATGGCGGCGAACACGCCGCTCCGGTCGCCAGAAATGACGGTTTGCCCAGGAGAGTTGAAGCCGGCGATCGCCACGACTTTCCCATTGAGTAAGCTTTGAACAGCTTGAGCACCCGCACCGATACTGGCCATTGCGCCACCAGCACTTTTTAAGTCAGCCATAGCCTGGCCGCGAACCTTGGACAGGCGAATTAAGGCGGTAGCATCCATCCCCTGAGCCCAGTGTAGGGCGCACAGTTCACCTAAACTGTGCCCGACAGCTACCTCGGCATTGATGCCCAGTTGTTCGAGCAGTCGCAACCCGGCGGCGGAAGCGGTGACGATAGCCGGTTGGGCGACGGCGGTCGATTTAGGATCTCCCTCTTGAGGGAGATCGGCTTGTTGATATAATTCCTTCAACTCAGGAAAGCGGCGTTCCCAAACTCCCCCATCGAGATAGACGGGAGCCGCTTGTCCAGGGAAAAGGAAACCGATGCGAGGCACCTTGAGGCTCCGGCTCAAGAAGAGCAAGGAATTCTGGCTCCGGCTCTCGGCTCTCGGCTTCTCGCCTTCTGAAAGCCAAGAGCTTAGGATTTCTAAATATTGGGTCAATTCTTGGGGATGGGCGGTCACGATGGCTGCCCGACAGGGCATAGACGGCATTAACCCCCGCGCCAATTCAGTAGCTAAGTCTCCCACTTCTGCCCTAGAAAGTCGAGGGGCAATGGTGAGCAGATGTTGGACTTTTTGCTGCAATTCCCCCTCATTTTCAGCTCCTAATAAAATGAGTTCAGCATCTTGAGCGCTGCTGAGGAGAGTTTGTTCTGGGGGAGTGAGGATTTGCCGCCTGATTGCCGTCACGCCTTCGAGGACGACATGGGTATTAATTCCCCCAAACCCCATCGCGCTGACTCCCGCCCGCAGAGGCGTTGACTCCGGCCACAGTTGACCTTGCTTGAGCGGTTTCAAGGGCGGATTGTCCTCTGTCAGTTTGGAGTGCGGTTGCTCGCAAGCCGTATTGGGAGGTAAGATTTGGCTGTAGACTGCCATTGTCGCCTTAATCAGCCCTGCTATCCCGGCGGCAGCTTTTGTATGTCCGATGTTGGCCTTAATTGACCCGATGGCCGCACTCTGCCGGCTCGTTCCCCGAAAGGCTTCTTCACGGGCGTGCGAGAGGGCTGTCAATTCTGCCGTATCTCCAACTCGGGTTCCGGTGCCGTGCCCTTCCAAATACCATACTGTATCAAGGCCGAATCCTGCCCGTTGATAGGCTCGTTGGATGGCGAGTAATTGCCCTTCAACTTCAGGGCGGGTAATGCCTCCATTGCCATCTGAGGAGATGCCCCAACCGCGAATTAAACTGTAAATGCGCCGCTGCTGAGCTAAAGCCTCTTCATAGCGCATCAACACGATAAAGCCACAGCCTTCTCCGGGGATGAAGCCCGCCGAACGCCTATCGTACACCCACATCTCACCTTCAGCGAGTGCCCCTACCTTGGCAAACCCGACGAGCTCAAAGGGATCTAAACTCAAATCTACGCCACCGGCAAGCGCCACATCCAAATCTCCTGCCACCAAAGCAGAACAAGCATTCGCCACCGCTAACAGCGAAGAACTACAGGCGCCATCGACCACATACCCGCCGCCTTGGAGATCGAAGTGGTTGCAGATGCGCCCAGCAATGGTGTTGGATAGGTTGCCTGCGAGGGATTCTTCGCCGATGGGCGGGAAGGAGTCTTTATAGTGCGCTTCTAAATCTCGCAGGAACGCCCGTCTTTCTTGCTCTGGCATCTCCTGTTCTAGCAACTTGGCTTCTAGGATGCGGCGCACATAAGGCCAGCGCAGGCGCAGGCTATTAGCTCGGGAAAATTCTCCTGTCAGGGTATTTCCCAATAAAACGCCCGTCGTCTCGCGGGGCAAATCTTGCCCATCCGAGAAACCAGCATCAGCCAAGGCTTGGGCAGCGATATCCAAAGCCAGCCAATGGGCTAAATCGGCAGAACGGTAGGTACTCCCCGCGACTCGGAATTTGGCGCGATCGAACTCATAGCCTTCAATGAGAGCAGCTTCTTGAGAATAGATGGCGTCAGGTGCCGTGCGCTCGGACGAGAAATAATCATCGAGGGACAATCTTTCCCGGGGAATTTGTCGGAAAGCGCGGCGTTGGGCGAGGACATTTTCCCAGAGTTCGCGGGGCGAGCGCGCATCGGGGTAGCAACAAGCCATCCCAACGATCGCCATAGCCGGGGCTGTAGCATGAGGACTTAGAAATTCAGACACGATCGTCACCTCGGTATTGATATTGGAAAACCGCCTTGACTGATGCCAGTTGAGCTTCTCTCGTAGCAGGGATGAGAACTTGCCACTGCGTTCCTTTCGCTGTTAAGGTCTGCGCGTAGAGGAGCAAACCCCGCAAAGTACAGATGAGGGTGAGTCCGAAAAACATCCCAAAGACGATATGACAGACCATCAGCACGCCGTAAGCGGCGGCTACGGATGCGCCAAAGATGATTTGTTCGACGGGGTTACTCGGCGTTGTCCCTGGATCGGTCACCATATAAAAGGTAAAAAGGACAAAAGCTACTCCTGTCATGGGAACTAAAGCAGCCACTAGAGGCGTATCAAAGCAATAGCTCCTCAAAACTGCCTGAAGGAGGAAACCGCCTACCCAACCCACAATTAGCGGCAGCCGTCGCGTAAAACGAGCGTTGAGGAACGTCCCCGAACAGACGATAATTCCCGGTAAAATCCAATCTCCCCAACCATTGAGGTTTTCAGTAAACTGATAGGGGGGTGCAATGCCAACCCAGGGAAATAAGAGTAAGGTGACGGTAATTCCCAAGTTAGAAGGGTTCATGAAATGCCGTTGCCCTTGGCCCACAGAAATCCTCAAGAGAGCTTTTGAGCCAATGGCAACTGCCGCAGCCAAGGCGATGGGCAATAGCTGTTCATTGGCATAGAGCAACATGGAAACGGCTAAGGCCGTAATGTGAGCAGGGAGGAGAAAATCGATGAATTTGCCAAAGCTTCCCCAGAAACGAGGTTGCTGGCAGTTTGCCCAACTATCAATGGCTTCTAACAGCAGTTCTAAACTGTAAGCGGTGCCCAGGGAGACAAGGGGATAGGCCCAGGATTGCTCGAAGCCGAAAACTGTATGTCCTAATAGGTTAAGAATAGTAATCGCTATCGCAAAACGCCGTAGTCCTGCAAGGCGATTGTTTTTTGTCCAACTGTCGTTTGTTATTTGTCCTAGATCGTTGCTCATTGTCTTTTTACCTTAGCGATTGAACCTCTGACCGAAAACAACTGAATAACTGCTCTCGGTTAACTGTCAAGCATTACTGTGTGCCAACCCGGGGATAGATGTAAGATTTCCCGATGGATCTCCCCCTTGGTATCTCGCCACTGCACCTCAACGGGCAAGGGGGTATCGCTCTCACCCTGACCCAATCCAAAGTGAAGGTCAGAACTCCTTGCTCCAGAATGACCGTTCCCACCATCGACTTGGGCTACCATTTTTCGTCCATCTGGAAGGTAAATCGTTGCTGTTGCGCCTATTGCGGGATAACCTTGATTTTTTTGCATTTTGCCGCCCTCAAACTCAGTCCTAGAGCCGGATTTAGGACTTGGTTTTGATTGGGAATTCTTGTCTGAACGTAAGAGTTTCAGTCCTAAAAATGCCCCTGGGTGCGGACTGTCATTGCGGTAAAAATAGGAAGTTTCCCATTGATTCGCAACAGCAAAATCCAAATCTCCATCTCCATCCACATCCGCCGTAGCAATACCGCGAGTCACGGAGGGGTCATCTATTCCCAATTCCTTAGCCAAGTCGTAATAGCGACCGTTGGCAGCCCGAACGAAGAAGGGATTGTGCTGGTGTCCGCTCAAATCGTCTCCTTCTTGCAAGCGAAACCAACTGTTGGGATGGCTCAGCAAGTTATCATTACCCATTGCCAGCTCATGCAATTCGGGCCATCGGTTGACTTCTCCTTTGTGAAATCCCGTTGCCTGCAACGCCTCTAGGTTGCCATCGTTGTCAAAATCTCCAAATTTAGTTTCCCATGCCCAGCCACTGCGGGATAATCCAAGCGGTTCGCTGCGATCCACGTAAGGCGCAATTCCTCGCTCCATCTTCCCTAACTCACCCGTACTGGTGAAGAGAAAATGACTCTCTTCTAGGGCATATTCCGACGCAATGTTACTGACATAGATATCCAACAAACCATCCTGATTTACGTCTCCAAAATCTACTCCCATGCCCTTAAATCCGTCATGTCCTAGTACTTTTGAATTTGGCGTAGTCAAGCTTTTTTGCCCCTCTAGGAGAGCAAATCGAAGTTTTCCCGGTTGGGAGCGGTTGTGCAGCAGGCGATCTGGTCCAAAATCGTTGGCAAAATAGATTTCAGGCAATAAATCCCCATCCAAATCCGCCGTCCCCACTGCTAAAGTCCACCCGCGAGCGATCGCCTCGTCTAAAGCGCCGCCAGCTTCTTGAAACTGGACGCTGGGCTCTTTTCCCGGCGTTGCTCCTGCCCAGAGAAGGAGGCGATTCTTCCCGCCGTTATAAGCGCGAGTCATGGAATGCTGCATTTCCCCACTGCCCATCGCTTTGGCGTTGAGAATTTCCGCCCCATCCTGGAAGTAATTCCCAACGATCAGGTCGTTATGTCCATCCCCATCTAAATCCGCTCTAGTAGCCGCATTGGTGTACCAGCGCTCTCCACTGGGGACGACTTCCTGTTGTACATAGCTCAGTTGGCTGAGCCGGAAATTGTTCCCCTGTTCCTCTGCTTCCCAGCTTCCCCGCTTTAAAAAAGCTACTGGAGTCCGCCCCCAATAGTAAACCAGCAAATCCATCTGTCCATCTTCATTGAAATCCCCAGGAAGGCAGCCCATCGGTGCCATCGTGGTTGCCTCGTAAGGAAGGGAACTAGGGGTTAATTCAAAGGGTTGATAGCGGTTTTCAGTTTCTGGTATGGGGGCGACTATCGCCTGGTCAGTGCGCGTATCTACATAACAAGCGTCGTTGGGCAAACCATCTCCATCTAAATCGTTGAGTGCTATTGAAGCTCCCACCGCAGAAATCCAGGCGGCATGGCGTTCCAAACTGGGATGCACTGAGCGCAGGAATTTTTGAGGTTTTCCTGCCAATTCCGGCAAGGGTAAAGCCGTAAACTCAAACCGGGACGCGAGCGCCGCTCTTTCACTGGCTGACAGGGCGGGAAGGCGGCTAAAACTCCAGAGACTGAGAATCACTGCCATCGCCACTAGCGGTTTGGCGTACTTTTTAATGAACTGAGCTAACGTTTTCATGGGTTAACCTGGACTGCTACAAATTGAGCTTGGATTCGCCGCCGCCAGACTTCGTAAGCAGGATTTGCCCCGTCTGGGTGCAAGTCTTCCAGCATCCTGTCAGTAATTCCTGCGGCTGCTTCGGCGGACATGGCGCACAACACTTGACACGCCACCTCCGTATGAGCAGTTAAATTCCCCGCCCTTTGGCGGCTCTTGGCGGCAAAGGCTGCTCCCTGAGATAACTCTGACCAATAAGGCTGGGCAGCTACCTGTAAGGCTTCTATGACTGCTCGTTCCACGCCCCCCGCATAGGCGCAGGCTAAACCCACCCCACTCCAAAGATCTGCTCGCCTGCTAGGGGAGAAATTCTCAATGGCATGGTGGATGCGCCTGACATCAGCCCCTTTGACAAACCAAAGACTGCGCCCCAACCCCTGATCGAAAACCCGACAGGCATACCCGGAAAGTCGGGGGGGAACGGCCATTTCCTGGATATGGCGCTGCCAGCCAAAATACCCCTGATGGAAACCATAGCCATCCAAGACTAGCCATCCAAGCACAGGATCGATTTCCCCTTCCATTCCCCAAGTTTTATTGAGTTGAGCCAGATACCACTCAATTCCCCAAGGAAGTCGGGCTAGAGCCCAACCAACTCCTACATAGACCATATAGGCATACTCGCTTCCTGCACCTTTTAAAAAGGACTGCACTCGGTTTCGCTTCCAAGGCGTTAAGCCATCTAGCAAAGCCAGTCCCATAGCAGCTCCCTCAAAAGCAAACCCGCGCAACTCAATTTCAATCGCATTTAGCTGGCGCACGAGCCCCTCTGGTCGATCATCGTTGAGTGCCGCCTGGTAGCCGAGCAAAAATATTTGACCGATCTGCTCCAATCGCTGCCGCAACCCCGCGTCCCCCTCCAGAAAACCCCTTTTAGCAAAGGTCGCCTCCTGCAGCGAAATGCCGAAAATGCGCTTACGCAGCCATTTCAAAGACGAAACCATAATCAAACCTTTCTCAGTTTTATCCGTTGAACAAAAGAACAAGCTATCAAGCCTTCAAATTGCTGCTTGAGACTGGAGACAGGGGTTAGGGAATAAGGTTAGGGACTTTGGAAATACGCAATTTAGCTCAGTCTCAGCTTAGAATCCCATGGCAAAACTTCAGTTCTCAATATGGACGCGGTTAAAAAAAAGCAATTTTGAAGAAGTAAGAGACTCCAAAAACTTGAGATATTAATAATTAAAGTTGGCTTCTAACGCTCTTGGAGGAACTCTGGCAAAAGTCTTACAGTCTCTAAACTCTAGCCCTCTTATGGGGTAAGCCTTCAAGCGAGTGCTAACTAACAGAAACCCGAAATTTGAGTTTTTATTAGAAAAAAAGTTAGCGTTCCCTTGTCAAGCAAGGGTTTCA
>JAPZUE010000120.1 GCA_027533385.1 Rhizobium sp.
CACGCAGCCATGCGAGGCCGGAAAACCCGGCAGATTGCCGGCATGCAGCGCGATCCCGGACCAGGTCAGCCGGTTCATGTTCGGCATCGGCGCATCGTCATAGGTGCTCGACTTGTGGTGCTTGTCCTTCTGCAGGACGACGAAGACGCCGGTCGGCGTCTCGTGGCCGGGCTTGCCGGTCGAACAGGTAGAAACGGCAATGCGGATGCCGTTGCGGTAGACATGCACACGCTGTTCCGGGAGAGAGACCACAACGGCCACCGGTCCTGTGCGCTGCCGCTCCGGATGCCAGGTGAACTCGCCGGGCTTCAGCGCGGCAATCTCCTTTATCACCTCTCCGGCGAGCGTGCGGGCCGGACCAGCCAGCGCAGCGAAAGCCACCAGACCTGAAATGAAAGATCGCCTGCGCTGCTCCGTTCCCGTCATGCAGATTTCACCTTCTCATCTGTATCGCAGCGATCATTTCAGGGCTGATTGAGGCTGTCCAATGAGTTTCCTGCTTGAATTTTAAAAAACTCTCATGAAACGTTGCTCTGGTCTGACAACGCGTTCGAAGGCGTATAAATCACTGCGGGTGCCTGTGACCGGCCTGCGCGCATCGGAGGGATCAAAGCATGGAATTTCGTCACAACCTGCGAGCCTTGCATACTTTCGAGACGGTGTCCCGCCATCTCTCCGTCGCCGCTGCGGCTGCAGAACTGGGTGTCACGCAAAGCGCCGTCAGTCACCAGTTGCGCCTTCTCGGAGAAATCGTCGGCGAAAGGCTGATCCAGAAAAGTGGGCGTGGCATTGCGCTAACCGATGCGGGGCGTGATCTCGCCCGGCGTCTGCAGCCAGCGTTCGCCGAAATCGACCGATCGCTAGGAGAGGCAATCGGTGGTTCCCGCAATCGCCTGCGACTTGCGGTCTGCAGCAGCTTTGCGACCGCGTGGCTGGTACCGCGCCTGCAATCGTTCTAGGCAGCGCATCCGGACATCGACCTGCAGATCATGATGTATGCCCAGGATCCAGAACTAACCGATGCTTCGGGCGACGCCTTCGTTACGACCCTACCGAGGGATCCTGGCTATCATGCGCAGCTTCTCTGGCCGGAATTGCTGGTTCCTGTCGCGTCGTCAGCATTCGTCGATGGCAAGACAGACCTTGTTTACATTACCACGGACCTGATGCCCGGCCGAACAGGACATGACTGGCAGGCTTACGCCAGACATAGCGGGCGTTTAGACCTTCTACCCGGTGACAACCGCTGGCTGTTCGCATCGCACTATGTCATCGCCCTGGATATGGTGCGCCATGGATATGGTGCGGCTCTTCTTCCGGATTTTCTTGTTGCGAGAGAGCTTGCATCCGGCACTCTTCGTCTTCTTCACGATGCCTCGTTGCCCACGCACGAGGACTATCATCTCTGTGTCAAGGAAAGCCGCCGGTCCGAACACACTCTCGACGCCCTCCTACAGTGGTTCCGGCAGGAAGTGCCCAAGCCAAGCAGCATTCAGCGAGCAGGGAAGCTGCGTCTCGTGCAACCATGAGACTTTTTCATATTAGACTAAATTAATTCACTGGTTTGCAGGCTTTAGGCATGTCAGTCTCGGGACATCGAGAGGTTGCAAGTCGATCTCTCGAAGCCTTCCCAACGGGAGATGTCGGATGCGTATGTGGCGTGCGTTCTTGGGTGTGGTGGTTGCGATGGCACTGGTCGTTATTGCTGATTTCGGGCAGCAAGCGGCACTGGCGCAAGAACGCAGCGCCCGGGTAGAATTCGGCCGCGGCCAGAGCTCAACGGTCATCCGCGGGACGGTCAGGGGCTACGACGGTGCCAATTACCGCATCAATGTCCGTGGCGGCCAAAGGCTCGCCGTCACCATGGATAGCTCGAACAGAAGCAACTACTTCAACATTCTCGGCCCCGGCGGCGGTGAAGCCCTGTTCAACGGCTCAATCTCTGGCGATTTTGCCGACATCATCGTTCCCGGTAGCGGCGACTATGTCGTGCAGGTCTACCTGATGCGCAATGCGGCGCGCCGTAACGAACAGGCGCGCTTCACGCTCCGCATCGAGGTCACAGGCGGTAGGCCGATTGCGCCGCCCTCGCCCGCCTTTGCCGACGGCCTGTCCGGTGGGCCAGACTTCTTCCAAGTGGCCGGCATCTCACCGGGCGATACCCTGAACATTAGAACGCGGCCCTCGGCGCAGAGCCCGATCGTCACCCGGGTGGTCAATGGCGAGATCTTGCGCAACGGCGGATGCCGCATGACCGGCCAGACGCGCTGGTGCCGTGTTTCCCGGCCCGATGGTAGCGCATCCGGCTGGGCGGCCGGTCGGTTTCTGATCGAAGCGAGCAACTAAGCGCGGGCCGGGATAGAAGGCCTGTAGCGCAAAACGAGGGGGAGACGCATGGCTAGATCGAGACCGACAACCGGAATGATTTGCCTTGCCATTGGCCTGCTTGCCGGCTGCACGGCGGACGGATCATCGCAGCCGCCGCCGATGGCCGCCTCGACCCAGCCCCTTATGGACGAGAGCGTTCCGCCGGCGGCCCGCAGTGCCTGCCTCGCCGCAGTGTCGAATACCACCAACAACGGCGACGTTCAGATCATCGAGATGCTCTTCTCGGAAGCAAATTCGCAGGTGACCGTCGGCGTCGGTCCGACACGGGCGCCTTGGCGCTGCCTTGTGTCGAACAGCGGGGTCGTCGCCAATGTGATGTCGCTGACGAACGAGGGTACCCTCTAGGTCGCTTGAGCCAAGCCACCAAGTCCAGCTTTCGACCTCGCGTTTCAGGAAAATCAGCCAAGGGGATTACCGTGCGACCGTTCACCTCCAGTCTGCTGCTCTGTCTTGCCATGGCTCCCGTCGCTCACGCCAATGATCGGCCACCTGCTCCTGCGATCGGACCCGATCAGTTG
>JAPZUE010000115.1 GCA_027533385.1 Rhizobium sp.
ACGCCGCACCATGGACCCGTCGAAATCCGACCGCAAAGAAAGGGCTGAACCCATCGCAAACCTCCCGTTTGCGCCAGAGATTCAGATTCGTCCGCTTTTAGGAATCCCAAAGAGAGTCAAACTTACCGACGACTGGTATTAGTCACCCAATGTATTCATCAACATCGGATTCCCGCTTTCAGATCTACGACCCGCTCTCTGGAGCGTCTGCGCGCGCAGCGTTCTCGGCGATGGCAAGGACCATGGCCCTCAGGGTGTCTCCATCACAAGGTAAGGGAGACAGCATGGCGTGGTTGATGTGCGCTTGCCGATTGCAGGAAGACGAGCAAAATTTTGACTCACGTGTGAGGCGCTGCCCGTCGTCTTTGCTCTCAATTAAATACGAATAAACGGCAGCACCTCGGAAATGAACCAAGAAAGAAAGCGCAAATTGCCGGCGGATGGGGTTCGATGGATGGTGACCGTTGTAGAGATCCTTCGGAGCAAGCTGGAACAGACGTTCCCGTAGACCCCGCCGGACTGTACCAATTGCTGGACCTCCACTGACGACCAGGTCGTTTGCCTACGCCGCCTGAGCGGCTAGGAAAGACCGCAGCCGATCAGTTTGCGGAGCGCGAAGCACCTCCTGCGGATCACCTTCTTCAGCCACCACACCCTGACTGAGAAACAGGACCTTGTTTGACACTTCACGGGCGAAGTTCATCTCATGCGTCACGACGATCATCGTGCGCCCTTCTTCCGCAAGGCCGCGCATGACGCGGAGCACTTCGCCCACGAGCTCGGGATCAAGTGCGCTTGTCGGCTCGTCGAACAGGACGAGTTCCGGCTCCATAGCCAGCGCCCGGGCAATTGCCACACGCTGTTGTTCCCCGCCAGACAGAAACGCAGGATAGGCATCCCGCCTATGCGACAGCCCGACTTTGGCGAGATAGAAGTCAGCGCGCTCGCCGGCCTCTAAGCGCGTCAGCCCTTTGACGCGGGTTGGGCCCAGCATGACGTTTTCACGGGCAGTCATATGCGCCCACAGATTGAATTGCTGGAACACCATAGTCACGCGGGCGCGGTGGGCGCGAAGCTCGGCCTCATCAACCACAATGAGATCGCCGGCCCGATCCTTGCGGCAGGCAAGCGGCGCTCCGTCCAGTGCGATCGTACCGGACGTCGGCCGCTCGAGGAAATTCAGACAGCGAAGGAACGTACTTTTTCCCGACCCAGACGATCCGATCATCGAGATGACATCGCCCCTGTTTGCCGTCAGAGATACGCCCTTCAACACCTCAACGGCGCCGAAGGACTTGTGGATGCTGTTTGCAGAAAGCATTGTTGTCATGGACATTCTCACGGGCTGAGGAGTGGGCCATCCCGGAAGGGACGAGTACCGGCGATCTTGCCGAGCCGCTTGTTGATTTCAGCGATCCGCGTCGCAGGTCGCGCATAGAAGATCCCTGCCGTGGTGGCCTGAATGGGATGCAGTTCACCGGTGATGGGATCGGTGATTTCCGCAACGACATCGCCCGCGCGGACATGATGACCAAGCGGAATCGCGTAGGAAAGAAGACCGGAGACTGAAGCGACCAACGCCTCCGAGGCGGCAAGTGGCGTAGGCTGGCAGGACATAGCGGGGATTGACTGATTACCGGCCAGAGCGCCGACATGGCGTAGATAGTTCACCAGTTCCGCGACATCGTCTGCAGCAAGTCTGCGATCAACGTCCATCCGGCCGCGCAATTCGAGCGTACAACTTGCGCATCCCTGGAGGATGGGGTTGTCGGGAAATGCTTCAGCGATTGAGCGCCAGGGCTTCGTCAATGCTTCATCAAACGGCTCCCCGCCGGAAACCTCGGCCACGAGCACAGCGCGACAGCGCGTGAGCGCGGCAAGCGGAAGCACGCGCTCCAGTGAGACCGGCTGAGTGTAGAGGTGCACCTCTGCCTCACCGTCGCAATGCAGGTCGATGACAACATCGGCCGGAAGTGCAAGCCGCATCAGCGCATGGCGCAGCCGATCGCTGGGCGCTGATGTCTCGATCGTTTCCAGTGCCTGAAGCAGTGCCTGCCGGATCCGAGCCGTGTTCGCCTGAGGATCGTTGGTGAGTGTGTCCCCGAGCAAGGCGATCGCCAGCGCCGTTAGGTCCGGATAGTCTCTGTTGAAGTTTCGGCCGTCATAGTGATCAAAGCGGCCCTGCTGATCGCCATGCAGGAACTGGCCGAGTGCAAGCGGATTGGCCGCAGGCACGACGGTCACCTTTCCGCGCATCTTGCCCGCCCGATCTTCCTCGATCAGGCGGTCGACCAGAAGCCGTGCTGCCAACATGCCAGGCCCCTCGTCTGCATGCAGCCCGCCTTGGACATAGACATGCGGACCGTCGTTGCCAGAGTCGAAGGTGAACCAGGTCAGCCGATGGGTCGTGCCGATCGCGCGCCCGGGAATATTAATAAAATGTTCATGCATGAATGGGGTCCGCAGCCACCAGCTTGGTCACGCTTGCGCGTGGGTCGAGATGGCGAAGATAGTGACGCTCCAGAAGGCGGAACGTCTGGGTGAGGATGATGGTGAGTGTCAGATAGAAGACGGCAGCCACGCCGAAACTCTCCGGTAGGACAAGATAATTGGTGTAGACATCACGGGCGACACGGAGGATCTCGACGATTGTGACTGTGCTGGCGAGCGCTGTCGCATGCATCATCTGCACGACCTCATTGCCATATTGCGGCAGAGCCCGCCGCCAGGCGCCCGGCCAGAAGACGTCGCGCAGCACCTGGTAGCGCCCCAGCCCCATCGCCCGCGCCGCTTCAATTTCGCCGGCTGGGGTCGCCCTGATAGCACCTGCAAACATCTCCGTCGTATAGGCGGTGGTGTTCAAAGTGAAGGCGAGCCAGGCACAGAACCACGGGCTGCGCAGGACAGGCCAGATGGCGCTCTCGCGGATCGCCTCGAATTGCGGCAAGCCGTAATAGATAATGAAGAGCTGCACCAGAAGCGGCGTGCCGCGAATGACATAGGTATAGAGCCAGACGGGGGTGCGTGCCCAGGGATTGGCCGAGGCCCTGGCGATGGACAAGGGAACCGAGAGCACGAGACCCGCGGACACCGAAAGGACGAGAAGAAGAAGTGTGATCCACAAGCCGTTGAAAAAGAGCGGCAGGGTCTCCGACACGATCTGCCAGTTGATCATCGGAGCGCCTCCCGCCGAACGCCTCTGGAAAAGCGTCTTTCCACGCCCGAGAGCACCAGGATCGAAACTGTTGTGACGGCAAGATAAATGACGCCCGTCAGGGCATAGAAGGTGAAGGGTGCACGGGTCGCCGCCGATGCCAGGCCCGCCCGATGCACCATGTCATCCAGCCCGATGATCGACACAAGCGCCGTCGCCTTGAGCATCACCAGCCAGTTGTTGGTGAAGCCCGGGATGGCATGCCGGATCATCTGCGGCAGGGTGATGTGGGAGAGAACCTGCCAGCGCGTGAGCCCGCAGGCATAGCCGGCTTCGATCTGGCCCCGGGGAATGGCTAGGATCGCGCCACGGAAGGTTTCGGTCAGATAGGCTCCAAAAACAAAGCCGAGCGTCAGCGTGCCAGCGGCAAAGGGATTGATTTCGATATATCCCCAGCCTTGCGCATCAGCCATTCGGTTGAGCAGGATCTGACCGCCGTAAAACACCCCGAGCATGAGGAGCAGATCGGGTAGCGACCGTATGATGGTCGTGTAGGCGTTCGCAACAGCACGCAACAGCGGAGACGGCGACAGCTTTGCGACCGCACCAGCCAGTCCGAAAACACATGCGATAAGCAGCGAAACCGAAGCCACCGATAAGGTAACGCCGAGCCCCGCCACGATCATGGGCAGATATCCGTGGAACATGAAGCCTCCCAAGGCACGCCGCCCCACCACATGACGTGGTGGAGCCGCATGCATGTCTACATCTCAGGGCTGGACCGGCTTGGGCATGATGTCGAAATCGAAGTATTTGGCGGAGATCGTCTTGTAGGTTCCGTTTTTCATCACGTCAGAGATCGCCGTGTTGATCTTCGACTTGAGATCGTCCTCTCCTTTGCGAAGCGCGATACCAACGCCGCCATCCGTGCTTTGCGTCAGGGAGATGGCTTCGCCGACCTGCGTAAAACCCTTGCCTTCAGGCTGCTTCAAGAAGCTCTCGCCCGAGACCACCGAAGATCCGAACGCGATATCACCGCGGCCCGCCGCAAGCTCCAGATACACTGCCGTTTCCTTGTCCACGAGAAGCGTTTCGCTGTCGGGATAATTCGCCGCGATGTAGTCGGCGCGGGGGCTGTTGCGCAGAACGATGATCGTCTTGCCCTTGAGATCCTCAGGCGAGTAGCCGGTGAAAGCCCCTTCCTTGGCGACGAAACGCGAGGGGACATCGTAATAGGGATCGGAGAAGTCAACGACCTGCTTGCGCTTTTCCGTGATGGTCATCGAAGCAACAATGATGTCGAACTTCTTGGCATTCAGTGCCGGGATCATGCCATCCCATTCCTGCTGCACCATCTCGCAGGTGACCTTCATCTCGTCGCACAGCGCTTGCGCAATCTCGATGTCGAACCCTGACAGCGTCCCGTCGGCTGCCACCTGGCTGAAAGGCGGATAGTTGCCCTCGACCCCGATGCGCAGCGTATCCGCATGGGCTACGCTGGCGGCAAGAAGAAGTGTAATCACAGAGCATGCTGTCTTGAAGCGCATAGGAAATGACCTCCCTGTTTTCTTTCCTGTGGCTTGACGATGGCAGTAGATTTTCAGATAGTCAATGGGTGAAAAAAATCATGTCACCGTCTCCGTCGTCCTGGTCGGCAGAAGCCGACCGCCGTTTCAGCACTTCGCCGCTGGGAAAGAAGGTTCTCGCGCTTATGGCCGACGGATCGCCTTCTCAGCGCGGCCTGTCCGAATTCATTCTGAGGGACCCGATATTCGTCGCCACCCACGGGATCGAAGAGGTCGCTCGGCAGTCAACGATTTCCGCCAGCACGATCAGTCGTTACGTGCGGGATCTCGGCCTCTCCGGCTATGCAGAATTTCGCGCAGCTGTCGGCGAGACCGTGCATGCGCTCATTGCGCCGGTAAACAAGCTTGGGGCGGAACTGGACAAGGGAAGCGCAGGACAAGGCGCGGCAGAGGCTAGTCTCGCAAACGGTCTGCGATCCATTGAAGCTCTGACAGATCCGCAAACGGCTCACACGATCCGCGAGGTAGCCACATCGATCAAGCAGGCGCGGAACGTCTGGATCATGGGTTTCGGGCTATCATCGCATCTTGCAGCCATGCTCACACTTGGCCTCCAACCCTATCGCGACGGCGTGGTCAATGTTGTGCAATATGGTGGGACAGAGGTGGCGGCCGGCCGACTGATGAGCGCGGGTAAAGGCGATCTCGTCATCGCAATCGCCTTTCCACGCTATTCCGCAGATGTCACTGATCTCGCCAACGCTGCAAAACGGGCGGGTGCTGGTGTCGTCGCGCTGACCGATTCCATAGCGTCACCCCTGGCGGCAGTGACCACGACACTGCTTCTTGCACCAGCACCACATCCGCTCTTGCCTTCGTCCTCATTGCCCGCCCTTGCTCTGATCGAAGCACTCGTCTCAGAGTTTCTGGTATCCGATCCCGCCCATATCGAGCGCGCCGGCCGACTGGCTGCAGCAATGTCGGCTTACTTGTCATCATCAGCGTAGCGGATCACCATCGCGGCTGTTCGACGGCCCTCGATTCCTTGGCAATCTCATCGTGTTTCGTCACGCCTGCAGATCAGAAACTTCCAAAGTGAAGGAGGCCCGAGCAATCGGGCTACGGGGCTCGTGCGTCGGAAGCAAATCATTCGCAAGTTGCTGGTCATGACGACGCCATACGGGATGAACTACAGGCTCCTTCGCCTTGAAGGCAAAAGCCTTGAAAATCTCCATGTAGTTGGCAAACACATAGCCCTCATTCATCTGTTGCCACTCGGTACGCCTGGCGCGGTAATGTGAGGGAAGCTTATACCAAGGCACAGTCGGGAACTTGTGGTGCACGAGATGCAGGTTGTTATAGAGAAACAGCGGTGCGAGAAGTGAGTTTTCGACAATGATCGTGCGTGCGTCCGGCTGCTCTGCCCATTGGTGCTCGCAGTAGGACCGGATCGCGATGATGGCGACCCCAAGATAGGCTGACACTCCCACGTAAAGCCAAACCGGGATGTGAAACAGCTGGGAGACCACCAGCAAAGTTGGGATCAGCCCTGCCAGGTGCAGAGCCCAAGCTATCCTGACCTTGCGATCGCCGTTTCCGATCAGACGCCATTCCGACGCCGTGAATCCGACGATCATCAAACAGGGTCCGATGAGCACGCGCCCGATCAACGTGTTATTCCAGACGAGCAAGCGCCTCAGAAACATCGGCATGTTTTCCCAGTCCTTTGTCCCGCGATAATAGCTCTCAGGGTCATCGAAAGGATCGGTCAAGCGCTCATCTGCATGGTGCTGGAGATGGGTTCGCTTGTAGCTGCGGTAGGGGTAGAACACACCTAGTGGAGCGAAGATGAGCGCTTCATTCACCCGGGCGTTTCGTGTCGGGTGTCCATGCAGCACTTCATGCTGCAGTGAGGAATGCAATGCGACCGCGATACCCATCAGCACCAGGGCGGCTAGTGGATAATGCGGGTATACGAGATAGCCGGCCGTCCCCCAAAGGCCATAACAGACCACAAGCAAGAAGATCGTTGGCCACTCTATTTTGAGGTTCCGGCGTGGCGAAGAGCCGCTAACCGAAGTTTGGTTGAAAGCGCCGTTCATAGTACCCCCCTGATTCACGACGAAATCAGAGTGTCACCCAGCATGTTGCAGACCAATGAGAGTATGGTGACCAGTTGTTGATCATGATAACGGAACAGCTTACCTGTTTACTATCGTAAACATGAGGCGCATTGATGGATAAGCGTGACTTAGCGGAGCAATTTCGCTTGCGACTGACAGAACTGGTATCGCGTTCTGGCACGAACCAATCCGCCTTCGCAGCCGCCGTCGGCATTGATCGCTCGGCTCTGTCGCAACTTCTCTCTGGCACTTCACCACGCCTGCCCCGCGTGGAAACGCTTCTGAACATCGCGCAAGAACACTCAATCTCCCTGGACTGGTTGCTCGGCATCTCCCATGACCCGGGCTTGACGGGAGAGCTGCGCCCCAGTTTTGAGATTGAAGAAGGGAGCGAAGACTATGCACAGTCGCTTTTGATGAAGTGGCACGCCGAAGCCACCGGCTCCAAGATAAGATATGTGCCCGCACGCATTCCGGACCTGCTCCGAACACCTGAAATCATAGCGTTCGAGGCCGATGCAGCGCATCAAAATGCAAAGGCGCAAGCGAATGAGGCGGCATTTCGGCTCGACTACAATCGTCAGCCGGGAACGGATATGGAAGTCTGCATGCCTCTGGAAACACTCGAAGCATTTGCGCAAGGGCAAGGCATGTGGGGTAGTCTGCAGCGCGCCGTCCGTGTCGACCAGTTGCGACATATGGCAACGTTGATCGATGAACTGTACCCTTCCTTCCGTCTATTTCTTTTCAACGAGAAGGAAAGGTTCTCTGTTCCCTATACGATCTTTGGCTCGCAGCGCGTCGCAATCTTCGTGGGCGGCATGTATCTGGTGCTGAACAATGCCGATCCCGTTCGCAAGATGCAGCGACACTTCGATGCATTGATCAGATTCACGCGTGTGCATCCACACGAAAGCGCCGAGTATGTAAGGTCTCTGCAAGTGTCGTAGTGATCAATTCAGGGCCGACGTACCAGTTCGCCGCTTTGTGCGGACAGAGCTTTCGCAGCATGGCTCGCGCTGAGAGGGATGTAGCCGATCATCCGCGATTGCATATGTTTGTGCCGGCGTTCGAACCAGCCAGCTTAGGCATCTGGTTTGGGATGGCCAGGAGAGGACCGGACGCAGACCCGCCGATCGGGCGTTTCGCCCCTTCCCAAGCTGATCAACAACACCAGCGTACCCCCCGAAATCGGACGAGCCCTGCCGGTCACCACCTTTTTTTTGAAACAAACGTCCGGGGCCTGTCGAAATGCATCGACCTCGCCGCACACTGTGACGAGCGGGTACGAACACGCTCACCGATCAACGGGCCGCCGACTGACGGCCATTCTGAGAAGAAGGGCGATACCGATGCATTACATGCTTCAATTCTACGAAAACCCGGAAGAACGGGGCAAACATCACGATCCCGCGCGGGTCGATGCCTATTTCGCTGGTTGGACCGCATTTATCGGCAAGCTTGCGCAATCCGGGACGATGGTCAGCGGCAATGGACTGCTGCCGCCCGATACCGCGACGACGCTGCGTGTCAAGGACGGCAAGAGAGCGGTCGTTGATGGCCCCTTCGCCGACAATGAGGAAATTCTGGGCGGCTATGTCATTCTTGATGTGCCAGATTTGGACACAGCGCTCGATTGGGCTTCACGGGTACCCTGCGTCACAGCCGGGTCCGTCGAAATCCGCCCGATCCTGCCGCCGCCCGGCGCGTGATGGGCGACGCGCTCGGCGATGCCGCGGCCCAGTCGGCCCTCGCCGAGCGCAGTTCCTGCGGTATACTAAACCCGACTTTCCCCCATGCGCACGCCCGGCCGTCAAAGGGTCGTCCGCTGACAGTCATCTGCAGAAAGAAAGCTATTCCCATGAACTTCATGCTGCAATTTCGCGAAACCCCCGAGGAAAGGGGCAAACTGTTGGTTTCCACGCAGAACTGAGCCGGTTATGGAGTGAACCCCTCGGGCTGGACCACGAGACCTGGAAAAACTGATACACTGATAGCGTCCGCGAAGCTGGTGTAATTTCGGAGGCGATTTGAGTGGAGAAAGCGGTGGAGATTTCGCTTTCGTTTTCCACGAGACGTCAGGTGGGCACCGGGCCCGTCGGAGAAGGTGGAGTTGCGAGACTTCAACCTGAC
>JAPZUE010000064.1 GCA_027533385.1 Rhizobium sp.
GCTCTTGATGCTGGACTGAGACGGGTTACCGGTAGCGGTCGAGCCGTAGACGACGCCATCGATCACGAACAGACGAATGGCTGCACCATCGCTGGAAAGGCCCGAATTCGCGCCGGCGCTACCGTAGAGACCAAGTTCATATTTCAGGCTCGCCGCCGTTCCGGCGCCATCGGCACCATAGGACTGCGTCAGCGAGAACACGTTACCGAAGCGTGCTGTGCTCACGGAAACGTCGGAGTCACTGCCCTTCGTGTCATGATCCTGCGTCTGCAGAACAACGGAGGCTTCGTCCGTTGCGGAAACGTTGATGCTCGGGCCATCGTCCTGGAAGCGGATGTTGCCACCCAGGTCGATCGTCTCGCTGTCGCTGGCCTTGTCGCCATCGCCATCGGTGACCGTCGCAGACGCGGTCAGCTTGACCAGATTGTTGGCAAGCGTCTTAACATCCTGGGTATACGGGCCAGATGTGTCGGAGGTCGAATGGTCGATTTCCTTGAACTGCGTCAGCTTCACTTCGCCATCATTGTCGACCGAGATCGAGAAGACAGCGGCGTTCTTGATGCTGGCTTCAGACGGGTTGGAGCCGGAGACGGTCGAGCCGTAGACAACGCCATCGACCATATAGAGACGGATATCGACGCCGTCGCTATCGAGGCCCGAATTCGTGCCTGCAGCGCCATAGAGACCCAAGGCATACTTCAGGCTCGCCGCCGTCCCGGCACCATCGGCACCATAAGACTGCGTGAGCGAGAACACGTTACCAAAGCGTGCCGAGCTCACGGAAACGTCGGAGTCACTGCCCTTCGTGTCATGATCCTGCGTCTGCAGAACAACGGACGAGTCATTCCCTGCCATCACATTGACGCTAGGGCCATCGTCCTGGAAGCGGATGTTGCCACCCAGGTCGATCGTCTCGCTGTCGCTGGCCTTGTCGCCATCGCCATCGGTGATCGTCGCAGACGCCGTCAGCTTGACCAGATTGTTGGCAAGCATCTGAACATCCGGGGTATACGGACCGGACGTGTTGGAAGTCGTATGGTCGATTTCCTTGAACTGCGTCAGCTTCACTTCGCCGTCGTTGTCGACCGAGATCGAGAAGACAGCAGCGCTCTTGATGCTGGACTGAGACGGGTTACCGGTAGCGGTCGAGCCGTAGACGACGCCATCGATCACGAACAGACGAATGGCTGCACCATCGCTGGAAAGGCCCGAATTCGCGCCGGCG
>JAPZUE010000034.1 GCA_027533385.1 Rhizobium sp.
AGCCGATCCCGGGCTCGATCACCTATGACAACGCCAACGTCCAGCTGGAAAAGGCACCCGCCGGTTCGACCTTCTTCCACACCTTCTCCAATGGTGACGGCCGTGACGTCCGCGAAGTCTACAAGGTCAACGCCGACAAGATCGTGACCCTCGTCAACCGTCAGATCTCCAACGCTTCCTAATCCGAAGCATCCCAACACGCGCCTCCCAAGACGCAAAACCCCTTGGCGGCCGGTCCGGTCCCCTCGCCCCCGTCCCCCAAACCGGGCCGCCGCCACACCCAACGCACACAAGGAACAACGACCATGAAGACCATCATCTCCGCAGCCCTCATCGCTCTCGCAGCCGGCACCTCCGCTTTCGCAGCCGTTCAGCCGATCCCGGGCTCGATCACCTATGACAACGCCAACGTCCAGCTGGAAAAGGCCCCCGCCGGTTCGACCTTCTTCCACACCTTCTCCAATGGTGACGGCCGCGACGTCCGCGAAGTCTACAAGGTGAACGCCGACAAGTCGGTCAGCCTTGTCAGCCGCTCGATCTCCAACGCTTCGTAATCGCGAAGCCTTCACACACACCCTCTAGCGGCCGGCTCGGCCCCCTCTCCCCGCCCCACTGAGCCGCCGCCCACCCCACGCGACACAAGGAACCAAGACCATGAAGACCATTCTCTCCGCCGCCCTGATCTCCCTCGTTGCCGGTTCGGCCGCTTTCGCCGCCGTCCAGCCGATCCCGGGCTCGATCACCTATGACAACGCCAACGTCCAGCTGGAAAAGGCACCCGCCGGTTCGACCTTCTTCCACACCTTCTCCAACGGTGACGGCCGTGACGTCCGCGAAGTCTACAAGGTGAACGCCGACAAGACCGTGACCCTCGTCAACCGTCAGATCTCCAACGCCTCCTGATTCCAGGGTGCGTGTGGGGCCCCGGGGCGCAAGTCCCGGGGCTTTTTTTGTGTTTGCGAGAGAGTCCAGACTTGGACATTCCCCGCACCGAATTCGATGGCTATGGTGCGGCGACATCACGGGAAACAAAAATGCGCGCCAAACAGCTCCTCATCTGCCTCGCCCTCACCCTCGCCGGAACATCCGCCCTCTCCGCCAAGGAAAACCGCTGCGGCTGGATCCAGAATCCCACACCCGGAAACTACTGGCTCGATGATGGTGAAGGTTCATGGATGCTGATGACGCAAGGCTCCGACATCGAGCCGCTCGGCATGGAGAACATGCCTGATTTCACCACCGGGGATTTCGTCGAGACGAACGGCTACTACGGCTATGCCTGCGGCTGCATCGAGGCTGAAACCGAGCGCAGTACTGCGTTCGGCGACGCATTTCTTGGCAGGATTTCCGCGATTTACGCCGTAAAGCAGCTGCCGATCAGCCAGTGCCGCGCCGACAAGGCCCTGCCCTCGCCGGAATAGTCAACGCGCGTAGTCGACGGGTACAGAAAGCCCCTGCTTGAGAACTTCCATCGAGATCGATGCAGAAACATCAAAGAGTTCGACGCGCTTCACCAGGCGACGATAGACGACGTCGTAATGCTCGACGCGCGGCAGCACCAGCTTGAGGATATAGTCGTAATGCCCCGTCAGACGATGGGCTTCGACAATCTCCGAGATATCGCTGATCGCGCGACGAAATTCCTCGATCCAGTCGTCGGCATGATGGGCCGTCTTCACCAGGGCATAGACCGTGGTCGGCACCCCGATTTTCTCGCGATCGAGGACGACGATGCGCCGGGCGATATAGCCCTGTTCCTCCAGCTTCTGGATCCGCCGCGAGCAGGCGGACGTTGACAAGGCCACGCGCTCGGCGAGATCCGCAACCGGGATGCTGGCATCCTGCTGCAACAGATCGAGAATCTTCCTGTCTCTTTCGTCGATCACGCCACATCTCCACATGCATCGGCTTTCAATGCGCAAAAAATATGCGCATATTCATCATATCGCGCCAACTGGAGCGCGCCAAGCCCTGTTCTCGATCCGATCATTGCAACCCAATCGCGCCGGATGCGCGTCATGATCTTCGCATCAAACGACGGAGACGAGACATGAAGACGATTGGCCTGATTGGCGGGATGAGTTTCGAGAGTTCGGCGGTCTATTATCGCCAGGTCAACGAGGCCGTACGCGCTCGCCTCGGCGGTCTGGCCTCAGCCGAAGTCCTGATGCACTCGGTCAATTTCGAAGAGATCGTCGCCCTGCAAAAGGCCGGTCGCTGGGATCTCGCCGCCAAGCGGCTGGGCGATGTTGCCTCGGGCCTTGAAAAGGCGGGCGCCGCCTGTGTTCTCATCTGCACCAACACCATGCATATGGTCGCCGATGAGGTCGAGGCGCAGCTGAGCGTACCGCTGGTCAACATCATCGACGAAACCGCCCGCGCCCTGAAGGCCGGCGGTGCCAAGCGTCCGCTGCTGCTCGCGACCCGCTACACCATGGAACAGCCCTTCTATGCCGAGCGTATGAAACGCCACGGCATCGAGATCATGGTGCCGGACGAAGCGGGACGGACCGCAACCCATGACATCATCTTCGACGAACTTTGCGCCGGCCGCATTCTCGAACCGTCGCGTGACAGGCTTCTCGAGATCATCGAGCAGGCAAAGGCCGAGGGCGCCGACAGCGTGATCCTCGGATGCACCGAGATCTGCCTCATCCTCGATCCGGCAGATCTTCCACTCGAAGGCTACGATTCCACCACGATCCACGCCGAGGCCGCGGTCGAATTCGCGCTTGCCGACATTAGCGCGATGCGCGCTGCCTGATCGGGCAGCCTTGGGTCAGATCTTCTGACCACAGGCACGGCAGAACCGTCTCACCGTTTCTGCCATGCCATATTCCAGCGCGTCAGCGGTCAGGCCGTGACCGATCGAGACTTCTGCAAGATGCGGGATCCGCTTCACCAGCATCGGCAGGTTGGCAACCGTCAGGTCGTGTCCGGCATTGACCTCGAGCCCCACCGCCTTTGCAGCATCGGCAGTCCGGCCCAGCAACTCGACCTGGCGAGCAGCTTCTTCCGGATCGTTGTAGCAGCCACCATAGGGGCCCGTGTAAAGCTCGACCCGTTCGGCACCGGTCGCCTTTGCCAGAGCCATCGGTTCTGCTTCACCATCGCCATCGACGAACAGCGAGACGCGCATCCCCCTGCTCCGCAGCCGCGACACGACGCCCTTCAGAAATTCCTGGTGGCGGACGAGATCCCAGCCATGATCCGAGGTGGCCTGGGACGGATCATCCGGCACGAGTGTGACCTGTTCCGGTTCGGTGGCCTCGCAAAGCGCCAGGAAATCCTCGCTCGGATATCCCTCGATGTTGAATTCGGCAGCAGGAAACTCGTCGTCGATCAGAGCCCTCAGCACCGGCAGATCGCTGAAACGGATATGGCGCTGGTCGGGGCGTGGATGCACCGTCAGCCCACTGGCACCGGCCTTCAAGGCGATCCGGCCAAGACCGGCCACATCGGGCCAAGGCAGGTCACGGCGATTGCGAAGCATGGCGATGGCATTGAGATTGACGGAGAGCTTGGCAGGCATGACGGCATGATCCAGCGATGGAGAGTTTCGCGGGCATCCATACGTCATCGCGCGAACGAAGGCCAACGAGAATCGCGAATGCTCCGATGCGGGAAATTGATGAATAGCAACAGCGTTCACCACCTAGACTTTGGGGTATTGACCCCACTCCCCCATGGCTTAGTCAGAAGCAGATTGTGACGGATCGCACACTTGAGCACGGCATGCGCCAATGTGGTGTGCGGCACCGCTGACGTCTGGGAGCAAGAATATTGACGGATGCCAGGATCGATGGCCAGGAGGTCACGGACGCCCTGCAGCGGGTTCTGTCCAGTCGCACCTTCGCCCGCTCGGAGCGTCTGCGGGCCTTCCTCAAATTCATTGTCGAGATGGAGCAGGTCGGCCTCGCCCATCAGCTGAAGGGCTACACGATCGGCATCGACGTCTTTAGTCGTGGCGACGGCTTCGATCCCGGAACGGATCCGCTGGTGCGGGTGCAGGCAGGCAAACTCCGGAAGCTCCTGAACCAGTTCTATTCCAGCGAAGGTCGCGCCGAGCCGCTTCGCATCCGGATTCCCACAGGCGGTTATGTCCCGATCTACGAGAGGCCCGCAGACGATAGGCGGCAGCCGCAGGACGACAGCGGCTTTGATGTCGACAAACCGCGCTCTGCACAGCACGCCGAAAACAGTGTCGGCAAGGGCAGCAAGGCCCTGCCGCGATTGTTCATCCGTCAACCGGATCCTGCCGATCACCTGGCATCCGTCTTTGTCAACGCCACCCGCCTCTGGAGCAACCGGCTATGGGCCGTCGCGATCGCTGGCGCTGACGACGAACCGACTTTGGAAGGCGGAGCTGCCCACCCGCTGCATTTCGAATTGCGGGCGGAAGCGCTGGGGGCGACGGCCATAAAGCTCGGCTTGCGCCATCTCCTATCGGACGGAGAGGTGCCCGTGGGCACCAGCATTTACGAAACGTCCGGTGACATCCTCGATCTCGGCATGATCGCCAATCAGTTTGCGGCAGCAAGCCTGACGATCCCCGGCGCCATCTACCGTTTCTGCCATGCCAACGCCCTGTCGACCGGACAGATGAAGTGCCTCGAAGCGACCTACCGCTACACACTCGAGCTTACCGACGCTGCCTATGTCAGCGCTCGACGCTGCCAGCAACAATGGGCCGGCCTTGGCCCGGGCAGCGAGGTCATCACCGAAATCACCAAGCTGATCAGCCTTTCGGCGCTCGCCCGCTGATCGATAGCCGCAGGGCTCACCATCGGTGACAGGCCGCACCGAAATTTTATTTTATGCATCTCGAATATACTATACGCTGCAGGACAGGCGGAGATTCGAGAACGGGAGCAGACAAGACACAGAAACATCAAAAACGGCGGACCATCGGCTTGAGCAGACGCGTCGACACTGAACATGGAGGGGGAACATGTCGAACGGAACACACCATCTGCAACCGATCACCACCACATCCGGCCAGTCCGGAATGGACATGATCTTTCCCGACATCGTCCTGCTGAAGGAGCCACCCAAAGACCCCGTGGCGATCGCGGACATGGCGGAATTCTTTGGGGTGACCCACAGAACACTGCACTTCTATGAGGAAAAGGGGCTGATCAAGGCCCAGCGCATCGGGCTGATGCGGGTCTATGGTCGCAACGAAGTGGCCCGAATGGCACTCATCAATATCTGCCGCGAGGTCGGCATGCCGATCTCCGTCATCCAGGATCTCTTCGACACACTCTCGACGGCGACATCGAAAAGCGAGGCAAATCTGATCCTGGAGGAAACGCTCATCGCCCGGCGCCGTGAGCTGGCCGCCAATCTTTCGACGGTGCATCGCCAGCTCCAGCAGCTGAACATCTTGCTGGAGCATGAGGAAACTCAGGCAAAGCGCACATCGACCGAACAGAAGGGACCAAGCCTGACGGAGATGGAAGCGCGGTGCCTGCAGTTGATGGCCGAGGGCTACACGCCAATCCGCATCGCACGGACACTGGAGCTGAAGATGGACGAGGTCGCCGCCGTCGAAGCGAGCATCGTTGGCAAACTCGATGCCCAGAACCGCTTCCAGGCGGTCGCGAAAGCCGTTCTCCTCGGGATGGTGGCAAACTGAGCCCCCTGCCGGATAGGGTTGCCGATCATCAATTGTGGAGGAAGTTTAACGGGACAGGGCGATAGACCAGGATTAGGAGCAAGGCGATGTCAACGACTGAGGCCTTCTCCATCATGCCGAATCTCCTGTCCCGCTATGCAACACCCTTCACCACCGGGCTCTTCCTCGTCTCTTTGATTTCGGGAATTGCACTGTTTTTCCATTTCGGCACGACCGCCTTCCGCGAGATGCATGAATGGCTGAGCATGGTGCTGATCCTGCCTTTCGTCCTGCATGTCTGGAAGAACTGGCGGCCGTTTCTTGCCTATTTCAAGCGCCTGCCCATGGCACTGTCGCTCGGCCTCTGTCTGGTCGCCGGCCTCGTCTTTGCCTGGCCGGCCATGACCGGTTCGGCAAGCGGCGCAGGCGGCAATCCGGCCTTTGCCATGGTCAACGTCGTTGCCGCGGGCACGCCGGGTCAGGTTGCCCCACTGCTCGGGAAAACAGAGGCCGAAGTTGTCGATGCGTTGAAACAGGGCGGCTTCACGGCAGCGGATGGCGCAAAGCCGCTGACCGAAATCGCGACGGCCTCCGGCAAGGACACGATGGAACTGATGGCCACGCTGACCGCCCTCAAAGCCAGGTAAGCTTTGTCAAGATCGCTCACCGGACGATAGTGAGCGTCTCTGCCGCGCGGGTGACGGCCGTATAGAGCCAGCGCTCGCGCGTATCGCGAAACGCCCAGCTCTCGTCGAACAGCACAACGTCGTTCCACTGC
This sequence comes from Rhizobium sp., assembly GCA_027533385.1. GTDB lineage: Bacteria > Pseudomonadota > Alphaproteobacteria > Rhizobiales > Rhizobiaceae > Allorhizobium. The sequence continues at coordinate 6,396 of JAPZUE010000034.1, forward strand.
GAGCCCTGGGCTTTGTGGACCGTCAGCGCATAGCCGTAGTCGAACTCGTCGTAACGCTTGCGCGTCGACCACGGCACTTCGGTCTCGATGTCCTCGAAGGCCGCCTTCAGAAGCTTGATCTTCGCCGCCCCACGATCCATGTCGTCGTCTTCAGGCTTGATCAAGAGATTGATGCCCGGCTTCACCGTCTCGCGCGAAGACGTCATGACCTGCCAGAGCGAGCCGTTGAGCAGGCCCTTCACCTGGTCGTTCCTCAGGCAGACCAGCTTGTCGCCGGCCTGCGGATAGTCGACGGTAAAGCCTTTGAGCTCGCGCAGGCGCATGTTGTAGCGCCGCCGTGTCTTGTTGGTTCCGACCAGCACCTGATCAGCCCCGAGCACGAGATCCTGCGTCACCTCGTTCTTTGAGATCACCCGAGCGGTATCGCCATAGTCGCCATACATGATCTCCTTGCCCTCGCGGATATGCATCGCGAGCTGGATGATCGGGTTGTCGCGCGCCTGGCGATGGATCTCGGTCAAGAGATAGTCCGGCTCCTGGTCGGTGAAAAAGCCGCCGCCGGAGACCGGTGGCAACTGGCCGGGATCGCCGAGCACCAGGATCGGCGTGCCGAAGCTCATCAGATCGCGCCCGAGCGCCTCGTCGACCATCGAGCATTCGTCGATGACGATCAGTGCGGCCTTGGCGACCGGGCTCTGGCGGTTGATCGAGAACATCGGCGCAATCGACGTCTTGCCCGTCTCCTCGTCCTCCACCGCCTCTTCGCCGCGCGGTCGGTAGATCAGCGAATGAATGGTCTTGGCGTTGGAGGCCCCGCGCGAACGCAGCACCTGCGCTGCCTTGCCGGTAAAGGCCGCAAACAGCACGTCACCGTCGACATGTTCGGCGAAATGCTTGGCCAGCGTCGTCTTGCCCGTACCCGCATAGCCGAACAGGCGGAAGACGGGGGACTTCCCCTCCTTCAGCCATTTCGAAACGGCCTTGAGGGCCTCGTCTTGCTGGGGCGCGAATTGCATGGCCTAGGTCATGCGCGGATTCGTAGGCCCGATGCAAGGCCAAAGCCGGCAATATCAGAACAAATCGTGCACATCAGACCCTGAGCGGGTCGTTTGAAAGCTCGATCGGCGCGCCGTGCGGCGTCGCCTCGGCTGCCCGCTGCCAGCTTTCACGCAAGGCCTCGACGGTGTCGCGATCGGCGAGCCCCTTGCGCTCCAGCAGTCCCGCCAGGGCCGCGACCCAGGCATCGAAATAGTCGGATCCGTCTGCGGCCCGCTCCGGGCGATGCACTTCGGCGGACAGGCTGCCCGCCCATTCCGCCCAGCTGAACACGCCGCGCGCATGCAGATGCACGGTCATGGCAAAGGCCTGTGCCTGCCACGGCTCGGCAAAAACGGGTACTCCTTCGGGCGAGCGGGGCAGGCCCGGGGATGCCGTAAGATCGGTCACCGTGTCACACACGCTCAAGATAGCTCTCCCAGGCATCGATGGAGACGGTCAGCGTCGGATCGGCGCCCTCGCCCCAGATCTCGGCTCCCGTAAAGACGACCGTATAGACCCATTGCGGGTTTTCACCCCGTCCATGTGCGTTATCATCAGGGAAAACAAAGCCGCCTTGTACTGCCTCGACGACACCCGTCTTCGCCCGGGCATAGCGGGGCAGACGCGTATGACCGGTCGGATGAAAATTCTTCGTCCGCACCTGATCACCCACGCCGAACTTCGGCTCGGTCTCGACGGGACGGTCACAAGGCCCGCCACGGGCCAGCACCCCTTCGACCATCTCGGCCTTCAAGACGCGCTTCGGCGCGCGTCCCTGCTCCAGGTGCCGGCCCTGCGCCAGCTCCTCGGCAGTGGCAAAGCCATGCCGCTCAAGCAGCATGTCGATACCGCGGATCCACACCTCGTAATAGCTCGCCGCCAGATAGTTGGCAGGCGGAATATTCTCGCGCGCATGCCGGCTCTCGTCGATCGACCAGGCGCCGAAAGCCCCGCAGGAGAGCGTGATCCCAAGCGCCCGCTTTTCCCAGTCGGCATGAAAGTAAGGTTCGTCCCTCTCCGGTGCGACCGGCCCAAAGCCCATCTGCCCACCAAGATCATGCGGCCCGTTCATGGCGCGCCCTCCGGTGTAAGCGCCAGCCCCGTGCCGATCATCGAATCGCGCGTCACGAGATCGGCGAGCGCCTCTTCATCGAGCGTCTCGGCTCCGGCGGGGCGCAGGGGCACGACGAGATAACGCAGCTCCGCCGTCGAATCCCAGACGCGGATCCGTGTCTCCTCCGGCAGGCTCACGCCGAATTCAGTGAGCACGCCGCGCGGATCGATCACCGCCCGCGAGCGATAGGCTGGTGCCTTGTACCAGACCGGCGGCAGGCCGAGCACAGACCAGGGGTAACAGGAGCACAGGGTGCAGACGACGAGATTGTGGGTGCCGGGCGTGTTGAAGACGGCCCGCATATGCTCGCCCTGCCGGCCCGCATAGCCGAGGCTTGCGATCGCTTCCGTCGCATCGCGCCTCAGCCAGTCAGCGAATGCGGGATCGGCCCAGGCCTTGGCCACGACCCGCGCACCGTTCCTCGGCCCCACCTTCGTCTCGTAAGTCTCGACGATCGCATCGATCGCATCAGGATCGATCAAGCCCTTTTCGGTCAGCAGCGTTTCGAGCGCCTTCACCCGCGCCTGCATGTCCGAATACTGGTTGTCGTGGTGGTGATCATGACCATGGTGATGGTGATGATCGTCGTGGTCGTGATGATGGCCGGACATCGGATATTCCTGTTTCAGCGCTATTTCAGCATTGGCCAGAGGCTGAGAACGAGCAGCACAGCCATGGTGATGTTGAACCATTTGAGCCGGACCGGCACCGACAGCCACTCCCTGAGCGCCGAGCCGAAACCCGCCCAGGTCGAGACACTGGGTACGTTCACAGCAGCAAACACCAGCGCGACGATGGCGACCGTTAGCGCATATTGCTCCGGGTTAGGATAGACCGCCATCGCCGTCACGGCCATCACCCAGGCCTTCGGATTGACCCATTGAAAGGCGGCAGCGCCGAGAAACGTCATCGGGCGTGCCTTGGCCTCCCCCTCGCCCATCGAGCGCGAAGAACCGATCTTCCAGGCGATCCAAAGGAGATAAAGACCGCCCGCGACCTTCAGCGCGATAAAGGCCGGCGGATAGGCATGCAGCACCGCGCCAAGCCCCATGCCGACACCGATCAGAAGGGAGAGGAAACCGGCACCGATGCCGAGCATATGCGGCACCGTCCGCCGGAAGCCGAAATTCACGCCCGACGCGAACAGCATCATGTTGTTCGGCCCCGGCGTGATCGAGGTCGCAAAGGCAAACAGGACGAGCGCAAGAAGCGTATCGACCGACATGTGTATTCCTCCCGGATTTTTATGTCAGCCTAGCTGTCCTTTGGACCGAAGCCAGCCGCATTCTTGTTATGGTGACACGAAGGCCACAGCGCTTTGTCCTTGCCTCGCGGGACCGCCTCGCTATCCTTCGCGCATCCCGCCTCAAGGAGGATCACCATGCATGACGCCATCCCCACTGTCACCCTGCCGAGCGGCGCGGAGATCCCGACTCTCGGCTTCGGCACCTGGATGATGGGCGAAACGAAATCCGAGGCCAAGGCGGAAGTCGATGCCGTCAGGCTGGCGCTCGATCTCGGCATGACGGTGATCGACACGGCCGAGATGTATGGCGATGGCGGTGCCGAACGTATTGTCGGCGAAGCGCTGAAGGATCGGCGCGAAGACGCCTTTCTCGTCTCCAAGGTCCTGCCCTGGAATGCCAGCTACGACGGCACGATCAAGGCCTGCCATGCCAGCCTCGACCGGCTGGGGACCGATCATCTCGACCTCTACCTTCTGCACTGGCGGGGCGAACATCCGCTCGACGACACGGTCGCGGCGATGGAAGAACTGAAAGCTGCGGGCCGAATTCGCGCCTGGGGCGTCTCGAATTTCGACCTTGATGACATGGAGGAGCTGTTCTCCGTGGCCGATGGCGAAAACTGCGCCGTCAATCAGGTCCTCTACAATCTCTCCCGTCGCGGCATCGAATTCGATCTCCTGCCCTGGTGCCAGGAGCACGGCATACCGATTATGGCCTATTCACCGATCGAACAGGGCCGCATCCTGCACCATCCCGAACTCATCCACATCGCCAAAGCCTATCAGGCGACGCCGGCACAGGTTGCCCTTGCCTTCCTGCTGGAGCGTGACGGCGTCATCCCGATCCCGAAAACCTCGAACATTCGCCGCCTGCACGAGAATCGCGACGCGGTGGATCTCGACATCTCCGACGAGGACTGGGCCCGCCTCGACGCTGCCTTCCCGCCACCGGCGCGCAAAATGCCGCTGGACATGATCTGATCTCGACCGGCACGGCGGAAAGTGAACGCATGACCATCCTCATCCTTGGCGCGACCGGCTTCATCGGCCAGCAGGTTCTGCTGACGCTCAGAGAAGCCGGCCATCCGGTCACCGGCCTTGGCCGCGACATCAGGCAGGCCAGCGCCCGTTTTCCCGCTGCAACCTGGATCGCCCGCGATCTCCGCACGCTCCGGCAAGCGGCGGACTGGCTTCCGCTCCTGGATGGCGTGACAGCCGTGATCAACTGCGCCGGCGCCCTGCAGGACGGGTTGCGCGACGACCTCGTGGCCGTGCAGACGGAGGCCATGCTCGCCCTGCAACAGGCGGCCGCCACGCGCTCAACACCTCCGCTGCTCATCCAGATCTCGGCACCCGAAAATCTGGCGAGCGCCGGCACCACCTTCATGGCCACCAAGCTTGAGGCCGACCGAGCGCTCGCGGCTTCGGGCCTCCCGCATGTCATCCTTCGCCCGACGGTCGTGGTCGGACGCAATGCCTATGGCGGCACCGCCCTGCTCCGCGCCATCGCCTCCTTCCCCGGCATCCTGCCGCTGGTCGACGACGAAAGCCCGATGAATACAGTCCATGTGCATGACGTGGCACAAGCGGTGCTCGACACCGTCGAGGGCCGCATCGCGCCTGGATTAGATCTGGTGCTCGCCGGCGAACCGACCCGTAGTGTCGAACAGATGGCACGCTTTTACCGCAAGTGGCTCGGCCTTGCCGATGCACCCGTCATCCAATTGCCCTCAACTCTCGCTCGCCCCCTCTCACTTGCCGCCGATCTCGCCGGTCGCCTCGGCTGGCGCTCGCCGCTACGCTCCACCTCCATCCGGATCAGCGGCATCGGCGTGGCACCCGACGAAGGGAGGCGGACACTGACCGCGCCCGACCCGACACTGCGGCTGGCGACAGAACCGGCTGCCGTTCAGGATCTCTGGTTCGCCCGTCTCTATCTCCTCAAGCCTCTGATGATCCTGACGCTCTCGCTGTTCTGGATCGTCTCCGGTCTGGTGCCGCTTCTCGATCCTGTCACGACATCGCTCCGCTTCGGCGCCAGCATGTCGGAAGGCATGGCTTTCACCGTCACCATCCTCACCTCGCTGCTCGACATTGCACTCGGCGTGGCAATCCTCGTCCAGCCTTGGGCAAAAAGGGCCATGCTCGGCATGATCGCCGTCTCACTCGCCTATCTTGCCGGCGGAACGCTGATCGAACCAACCCTCTGGCTCGATCCACTTGGACCGCTGGTGAAGGTCATCCCCTCAATCCTGCTGACGCTAGCAACGCTTGCAGTCGTGGAGGAGCGCTGAGATGCTGGAGGAGATCCTGCGCTTCGTGCATGTGATCGGGGCGACCGTACTCTTCGGCACCGGTGCCGGCATCGCCTTCTTCATGCTGCTGGCGCACAGGACCGGCAATGCCTCGCATATTGCCCATGTAGCCGGAACTGTGGTCATCGCCGACACGATCTTCACCGCGACCGCCGCCATCCTTCAGCCGATCACCGGCGCCTGGCTGGCCTATGAGATCGGCTGGCCGCTGATGTCTGGCTGGGTGCTGCTGTCACTGATCCTCTATGTCGTGGTCGGCCTCTTCTGGCTGCCCGTCGTCTGGATCCAGATCCGGCTCCGCGATCTCGCCCGGGAAGCCGCCGCCACCGGCTCGCCGCTGCCACCCCGCTATCACAGGCTCTTCCGCATCTGGTTTGCCTGCGGCTTTCCCGCCTTCTTCTCGGTCATGGCCATCCTCTGGCTGATGCTGAACAAGCCCGAGATACCGATCGGCTTCTAGAGCCGTTCATTTCTAAATGGAATCAGTTCTGTTGGCTGAAACGGAGTCGGATGGTCGCCCGGCTGGCGCGCGTCGTAGCCATAGCATACGGCCAAGCCAGCCGGGCGATCAGGCGGCCCGTTCCAGCCAACCCGAAGGGCAGGGCATCTTTCCGCCAGGATCAGCGGCGATCGTCTCGCCCATACCTCAGGGTATGCGCAGCGCCGATCGTCGCTGCCCTGACGAAAACCTGCTCCGGCAGAACTGCTTCCAGTTAAAAATGAAGGGCTCTAAGGCTTGCGCGGGGTGACACGCATCGGAAGCCCGCCAGCCGGCTGGGTGGTGAGCTTCTGCACGGGCCAGGGTTTCGTCTGCGGTGTCGTTTCGAACCGATACTTCTGCATCAGAACGGCAAGCGCAATCACCGCTTCCTGAAGGGCAAAGGTCGCGCCGATGCAGACGCGCGGACCAGCGCCGAAGGGCAGATACTGGAAGCGACCGATCTTTTCCCGCTCGCCGGGCAGAAAGCGGGAAGGATCGAAGATGCGCGGCTTATCCCAGTAGAGCTCATGGCGATGCAGCGTCCAGGGCATGACCAGGACGGTCGTACCCTTGGCGATTTCCACCACCTCGCCGTTCGGAGCCGTGTAACGATCATCGGCGATCGCATCGCGGTTGATCGAGGGGGCCGGAGGATAGAGCCGCATGGCTTCCTCGAAGGCGGCACGCACATGCGGCATGCGGTCCAGCCATTCGACGAGATCGGCGCCCGAGGCGATCACCTCGTCGATCTCTCGCTCCATGGAATCGCGGACATCGGGACAATGCGCCACGCAATAGAGCGTCCAGGCCAGCGCCCGGGCCGTGGTCTCGTGACCGGCGCCGATGAAGGTGAGGATATTGTCCTCGATTTCCTCCGAGGTCAGGCCTTCCGGCCCCTCGAGTTCCAACAGGAGGGTGAGGAAATCATCAGGCGCCTTTTCCCGCTCAGCCTGAATGATGGCTCGGCGGTGGTCCATCGTCCGGCGCACGAGTTCGCGAAACTTGCGCAGTACGCCGAGACCGCGAATGCGGGTCAGGCGGGGGATCCATTTTGGCGCGCGCAGCAGATCAAGCGGATCGATGCGGCCCATGCTGTGCAAGAGGTCATCAACATCCCTGGCGAAGTCACCCTGCTCGGAGATGATGCCACCGGAGAACAGGGTTTCGGAGAGGATCGCATAGGTGAGCTCCGTCATGTCGACGGCGACATCGCGAACCGTGCCTTCGGCGCCCGCTTCATATCGTTCGAGGAAAAGCTCGCTCTGCTCGCGCATCTGGCGGGCGAAACCGCGGGCATGGCGCGGGGTGAACACCGGCGCCATCGCCTTGCGCGAGCGCTTCCAGACGGGACCTTCGGCTGTCAGCAACCCATCGCGCAGGATCGGCCTGAGCACGAGCTGTCGGATCTCCGACATCTCGTAATTCGCAGCGTTGTCGACGAGCACGTGCCGGATCAGGCCGGGATCATTGGCGATGATGGTGGTCTGGCCGAAGAAACGCGTGACAATCCAGGGCCAGGTATAAGAGGGCTGTCCCCAGAGTTCGAGGGGATTGCGCAGGACTGTGCGGATGATCTCAAGTCGGCTCGGCGGGACGGTGCGCGGCACCGGGGCCGGCGGCTCAAAGGTCGATCTTCGCAGACTGCCGTCCATGTCATGCTCCCTTTGGAGCGCAAAAGCCCCCTTTCAAGAGTTAGAGCAGGGACTCCAACTCTTCCAGCCGATCATTGATCAACCAGCCGTAATAGTTCTCTTCCGGCCAATTCGCCGCACCGCTGGCGCGCCTGGTGGCCAGAGCACGTGCGCGCTGCTGGGAATTGCCGATGTTGAAAAGCGTGGCCGTCAAACCAGGATTGCCTGAGATATCGACATCGGCAATCTCCTTGTAGTCATCGATCGACTTGCGGATCACGGCCGCCATGAAGGCGAGCGAGATATCCGGATCCATGATTGCCTTGTAGACACCGGCCGCATCATTTTCGTCGAGCTTGGGATAGCCGGACTTTTCATGAACCAGATCGGACAGCATCAGGGCGGTCAGCGGATTGATCTGCCCAAGGCCGAAGGTCTGTCCGGCATAGAAGGGCTGAAAGAACACGGCGCTGAAACGGTTGTCGGGATAGGATGTGCCACCGACCGTCTGGCCACGGAAACGATCCTGCCAGACATCTTCGCGGCAGGACCACAGGCGGTAGGAGTCCTGATAGCCATTGCAGTCCGCGAATTCCGGCCGGCCGACAAAATCTGAGATGCTTTCGTCCTTGTAGCCGAAGCGGAAGCTGTTCCCGGCATAGGACGCAGCCTTCACATAGTAACTCTGGAGGCTGTCATAGGCATCGACGTTGTAGGTGTGCTCGCCAACGATCGCCCCGACCATGTGAATGGGTGCGATCCCATAGGCCGATGAGGTTTTCTTGATCTTGGCGATCAGCGAGGAATCATTTCGCAAGAGATCGCGAACTTTCTCGTATTTCAGGTCGAAGGTGGTTCGCCCCGCTTTCGTGCGTCGCACCGACGCACCTGGGATCGCCGGCTGTTCAGCATTGCGATTACCGGGCGGCACCTTGTCCGCAGCGACGCCTGCTGCCGGATAAAGACCCGCCAGCCCCAATGCGACGATGATGATCCTGGTAATGTTCAGCACGATTTCCGGCCCCTGGACATATGTCCCGCACGAACTGGCGACGCAGGGCCACCGTCATCCGACAGGCGCATTCCTTACATAAGGGCTGCCTGTATTGTCGATACGGGGCACTTTCACTTTCCCGATACGGCGACGGTGAAAGTGACCCGTAGATGCACAAAGATCACAGGATGTAACGGCTCAAGTCGGTGTTTGTCGCCAGATCTCCGACATGTTGCTGCACATAGGCAGAATCGATCATCACGGCCGAGCCGCCACGATCCGGTGCGTGGAAGGAAATCTCGTCCAGCACACGCTCCATGACGGTCTGCAGACGTCGGGCACCGATATTCTCGACCGTCTCGTTCAACCGAACGGCAACGTCGGCCAGCGCATCGATGGCATCCTCGGTGAAATCAAGATTGAGTTCTTCGGTCGCCATCAGCGCCTTGTATTGGCGGATGAGGCTTGCCTCGGTCTCCGTCAGGATGCGGCGGAAGTCTTCCTTGGTGAGCGGCTTGAGCTCGACCCGGATCGGCAGACGGCCCTGGAGTTCCGGCAGAAGGTCCGAAGGCTTGGAGACATGGAATGCGCCGGAAGCAATGAAGAGGATATGATCCGTCTTCACCGGGCCGTACTTGGTCGAAACCGTCGTTCCCTCGACAAGCGGCAGCAGGTCGCGCTGCACGCCTTCACGCGACACGCCGGCGCCCATAGCGCCTTCTCGGGCTGCGATCTTGTCGATCTCGTCGAGGAAGACGATGCCATCGTTCTCGACCGACCGCAGCGCTTCCCGCTGGATGACTTCATTGTCGATCAGCTTGTCCGACTCGTCGCGGATCAGATCGTTGTAGGATGCCTTGACCGTCGTCCTGACCTTCTTCGTCCGGTTGCCCATGGCCTTGCCGAACATTTCGGACAGGTTGAGGATGCCGATGTTGGCACCGGGCATGCCTGGAACTTCGAAACCGGGCATGCCGGAACCGCTGTCTGAGACTTCGATGTCGATTTCCTTGTCGTCGAGCTCGCCGTTGCGCAGCTTCTTGCGGAAGCTGTCGCGGGTCGCGGGCGATGCCGTGGCGCCGACCAGGGCGTCGAGCACACGCTCTTCCGCAAGCGCATGGGCCTTGGCCTGGACTTCCAGACGCTTCTTCTCCCGAACAAGGCCAATGCCGATCTCGACCAGATCGCGGATGATCTGCTCGACGTCACGACCGACATAACCGACTTCTGTGAACTTGGTCGCCTCGACCTTGATGAAGGGCGCACCGGCAAGCTTGGCGAGGCGACGGGAGATTTCCGTCTTACCGACGCCGGTCGGTCCGATCATCAGGATATTCTTCGGCATTACTTCGTCGCGAAGGTCTTCCGAGAGCTGCTGGCGGCGCCAGCGGTTACGCAGCGCGATGGCAACCGCCCGCTTGGCCTCATGCTGGCCGATGATATGGCGGTCGAGTTCGGAAACGATCTCCCGCGGAGAAAAATTGGTCATTCAGTCTGCTCCTCACGATGCTGCGGGGCCGCGCATCGTCGCTTGCGGTGGGACGTTTTCGGCAGCCGTCAGGCGGCGTCGAGCGTTTCGACCACCATGTTGTTGTTGGTGTAGACGCAGATCTCGCCGGCGATGGTCAGGGCGCGCGTTGCGATCTCCTCAGCCGAGCGATCGCTGTCCATGAGTGCACGCGCAGCCGCATAGGCATAGTTGCCACCGGAGCCGATCGCGATCGCGCCGTGCTCGGGCTCCAGCACGTCGCCATTGCCGGTGATTGCGAGCGTGATTGACTTGTCGGCGACGAGCATCATGGCTTCGAGATTGCGCAGATACTTGTCGGTGCGCCAGTCCTTGGCGAGCTCGACGGCTGCGCGCATCAGCTGGCCGGGATATTGCTCGAGCTTTTTTTCGAGACGATCAAGCAGTGTGAAGGCATCCGCCGTTGCGCCGGCAAAGCCTGCGATGACGTCGCCGCCCTTGCCGATGCGGCGGACCTTGCGGGCATTGCCCTTCATCACGGTCTGGCCGAGGCTGACCTGTCCGTCACCGGCCATCACCACCTTGCCGTCCTTGCGTACGGTAACAATCGTTGTCATCAATCACCTGTCACCCGCGCCGGCGGGCCTTGTGGAACGGGCTGTCGGGCCCGGTTTGTCGGTTCCTATGTAAGTGGGGTTTCGGCGATTGCAATCTGCGGCAAAAGCTCCGCCGCCGCCTTGCGGCAGCGCAATGTAACTTCTGGATATTTCACCGCCCTGCTGTTATGGGAGGGCCGAGATCCTCATGGAGCAGCCAGATGGCAGAGCGTAAAGGCGAAGTTTCCCGCAAGACCAACGAAACCTCGGTCTCGGTTTCCGTCCATATCGACGGCACCGGCACGGGCAAGATTTCGACGGGCGTGGGCTTCTTCGACCATATGCTCGACCAGCTCTGCCGCCACTCGCTGATCGACATGGACATCGATGTGAAGGGCGACCTGCATATCGACGATCACCACACCGTCGAGGACACGGGCATTGCGCTCGGCCAGGCGATTTCCAAGGCGCTCGGCGACCGCAAGGGCATCACGCGCTATGCCTCGATAGACCTTGCCATGGACGAGACGATGACGAAGGCGGCGATCGACGTCTCAGGCCGTCCCTTCCTGGTCTGGAACGTCAATTTCAGCGCGCCGAAAATCGGCACCTTCGACACCGAACTGGTGCGCGAATTCTTCCAGGCTCTCGCCCAGAACGCCGGGATCACGCTGCATGTGCTGAACCATTACGGCGCGAACAACCATCATATTGCCGAGACCTGCTTCAAGGCGGTCGCGCGCGCACTTCGGACGGCAACCGAAGTCGATCCGCGGCAGGCAAACCGTATCCCCTCCACCAAGGGCACCCTGGTTTAAGGGGCATCTTCCCCCACGGGGGAACTGCCACCTTGCTCCGGCTCGGACGTTGAAGCCGAACCGTCGAGCAGAAAGGACTGGACAACATGCGTGTAGCTATCATCGACTATGGCTCGGGCAATCTGCGCTCGGCCACCAAGGCCTTTGAACGGGCCGCCCGCGAGGCCGGCCTTAACGCCGAGATCGAACTCACCGACAAGGCAGAGCGGGTCGCGACTGCCGACCGGATCGTTCTTCCGGGTGTCGGCGCCTATGCCGACTGCCGCAGCGGACTGGATGCGGTCCCCGGCATGCATGACGCGATCGCTGACGTGGTCGAGAAGAAGGGCCGTCCCTTCTTCGGCATTTGCGTCGGCATGCAACTGATGTCGTCGCGTGGTCTCGAGAAGACCGTGACCGATGGTTTCGGCTGGATAGCAGGCGACGTGGTCGAAATGACGCCGTCCGATCCCTCCCTCAAGATCCCGCAGATCGGCTGGAATACGCTGACGCTCAACCGGCCGCATCCCTTGTTTGACGGCATTCCGACCGGACCGAACGGGCTGCACGCCTATTTCGTGCATTCCTATCATCTGGCCGCGCGCAAGCCTGCGGATGTGATCGCGACGACCGATTACGGTGGCGCTATGACGGCCTTTGTCGGGCGCGACAACATGGTGGGTGCGCAATTCCATCCCGAGAAGAGCCAGGCTCTCGGCCTGAAGCTCATCGCCAATTTCCTGACCTGGACGCCCTGAAGGGCACGGATACTCCCATGATCCTCTTTCCCGCCATCGACCTCAAGGACGGCCAGTGCGTTCGCCTCAAGCTGGGCGATATGGACCAGGCGACCGTCTACAATCCCGATCCGGCAGCACAGGCGCGCGCCTTCGAAGACCAGGGCTTCGAATGGCTGCATGTCGTCGACTTGAACGGTGCCTTCGCCGGTGAAAGCGTCAACGGCGCTGCCGTCGATGCGATCCTGAAGGCGACGAAGAACCCGGTGCAGCTGGGCGGCGGCATTCGCACGCTTGACCATATCGAGAGCTGGCTGTCGCGCGGTCTGTCGCGCGTGATCCTCGGTACGGTTGCCGTCCGTGATCCGGCCCTCGTCATCGAAGCCTGCAAGCGCTTCCCGGGCAAGGTCGCCGTCGGTATCGACGCCAAGGGTGGCAAGGTTGCCGTCGAGGGCTGGGCGGAAGCGTCCGAACTCGGGGTGATCGAACTTGCGCAGCGTTTTGAAGGCGCCGGTGTGGCCGCAATCATCTATACCGACATCGACCGCGACGGGATCCTGACCGGGATCAACTGGACCTCGACGCTGGAACTGGCCCAAGCCGTTTCGATCCCGGTGATTGCGTCGGGCGGTCTCGCTTCGATCGAGGACATCAAGCGCATGCTTGAACCGGATGCAAGGAAGCTCGAAGGTGCGATTTCCGGGCGCGCGCTTTATGATGGGCGTATCGACCCCGCAGAGGCGCTGGCGCTGATCAAGGCTGCGAGAGGCTGAGGAACAAGACCATGACACTCAAGGCCCGCGTGATCCCATGCCTCGACGTCAAGGACGGCCGCGTCGTCAAGGGCGTCAATTTCGTTGACCTGATCGATGCCGGTGACCCGGTCGAGGCGGCCAAGGCCTACGATGCAGCCGGCGCCGATGAGCTTTGCTTTCTCGATATCACCGCATCCTCGGACAATCGCGACACGATCTTCGATGTAGTTGCGCAGACGGCCGACCATTGTTTCATGCCGTTGACGGTCGGCGGTGGTGTTCGCGCCGTCGCCGATATCCGCAAGCTGCTGCTTTGCGGCGCAGACAAGGTGTCGATCAATTCGGCAGCGGTGAAGAACCCCGATTTTGTGGCGGAAGCTGCGGACAAGTTCGGCAATCAGTGTATCGTCGTCTCGATCGATGCGAAGAAGGTTTCAGCCGTCGGCGACGTGGATCGCTGGGAGATCTTCACCCATGGCGGACGCCAGCCGACCGGGATCGATGCCGTGGAATTCGCGATCAAGATGGTCGAGCGCGGGGCCGGCGAACTGTTGGTCACGTCCATGGACCGGGACGGCACCAAAAGCGGCTATGACATCGGCCTCACCCGCACCATCGCCGACAGTGTCCGCGTACCCGTCATTGCCTCCGGCGGTGTCGGCAATCTCGATGATCTGGTCGCAGGCATTCGCGATGGGCATGCGACTGCGGTTCTCGCTGCCTCGATCTTCCACTTCGGCACCTATTCGATTGCAGAGGCGAAGGCCCATATGGCCGCAGCCGGCATCGCCATGCGTCTCGACTGACGCGGAAAGGCCTGTCATGAGCAATTTCACCCTGGCCGATCTGGAAGCCATTGTAGCCAGCCGCGCTGAGGCGGATTCGAGCCAGTCCTGGACGGCCAAACTCGTGGCAGGTGGACAGGGCAAGGCGGCGAAGAAGCTCGGAGAAGAGGCGATCGAAGCGGTCATGGCTGCGGTGAAAGACGATCGCGAGAACCTCGTCTACGAGAGCGCAGACCTGCTCTATCACCTGATGGTCGTATTGAAAATTGCGGACATCCCTTTACAAACAGTGATGCAGGAACTTGAGCGTCGGACCGCTCAGACGGGCCTGAATGAGAAGGCCAGTCGGCAGGATCCATGACGATAGCTATGCGGGACCCCGAAACGCCAGACGTCCTCGACCATTTCCAGGCGAACGGCTATTCCCCCTACCTGTTCTTCGACAGCGAGGAATGGGCGCATTTCCGCGCCGATACGCCGCTGACACTGACGGCCGACGAAGTGCACCGGCTGCGCTCGATCGACGACCCGATCGACCTCGACGAGGTGCGCCGGATCTATCTTTCGCTGTCGCGCCTGTTGTCGTCGCATGTCGAGTCGTCGCAGCTCTTGTTCGAGCAGCGCAACCGCTTCTTGAGCATGTCGGATGTCTTCAAGACGCCGTTCGTGATCGGCATTGCCGGATCGGTAGCGGTCGGCAAGTCGACGACGGCGCGTATCCTGAAGGAACTGCTGGCCCGCTGGCCTTCCAGCCCGAAGGTCGATCTCGTGACGACCGACGGCTTCCTGTATCCGAACGCGCATCTGGTGAAGAACGGCATCCTGAACCGCAAGGGCTTCCCGGAAAGCTACGACATCGGCGCGCTCCTGCGCTTCCTGTCGGCGATCAAGGCCGGGTTGCCGAACGTCAAGGCGCCCAGCTATTCGCACCTGACCTATGACGTGTTGCCGAACGAGCACCGGGTGATCGACAGGCCCGATATCCTGATCTTCGAAGGGATCAATGTCCTGCAGTCGCGCAATCTGCCGGCCGACGGCAAGATTGTGCCGATGGTCTCGGACTTCTTCGACTTCTCGATCTATATCGACGCCGACGAGAACGCGATCCATCGCTGGTATGTCGATCGCTTCATGAAGCTCAGGCAGACGGCGTTCCGCGATCCCAATTCCTACTTCCATCGCTATGCGACGATCAGCGAGGACGAGGCCAAGGAAATCGCCGAAGGGCTCTGGGCGAATATCAACCTGAAGAACCTCAGGGAAAACATCCTGCCGACCCGCCCGCGCGCGGATCTCATCCTGCGCAAGGGTGACAACCACCTCGTCGAGACGGTGGCGCTCAGAAAACTGTAGGCGATAGATCGTCGGCTATGGATTGACTCGGCGGAGCGTCAGGTTGATGCGTCCGCCGGCCTTGAGCAGCGTTGACGTGCCGGGATAGATCCGGTCGACACCATGGAAACACAGCCGTCCTTCGCCGCCGAGAAGGAAGACATCGCCGCTTTCCAGTTTCAGGGATTTGGTGCCATCCGTCCGCGCCAGTCCTCCGATGCGAAAGAGGCACGTGTTGCCGAGCGAGATCGAGAGCACCGGAGCGGAGAAGTCCGCCTCATCGCGGTCCTGATGCAGGCCCATCTTGGCGTCGTCGGTATAGAAATTGACGAGGCATGCTTCGGGATCCTTCGTATAGCCTGAAAGCTCGCGCCAGAGGTCGAGCAGCACCTCCGGAATTGCCGGCCAGGGCTTACCCGTCAGCGGATGAGACGGCTGGTAACGATAGCCCCGCTCCTTGTCCGTCACCCAACCAAGCGGACCGCAATTCGTCATGCGCACAGACATCGGACGACCGGTGCCGGGCATGACCGGCACATAAAGCGGCGCCTCGGCGACCACGCCCCGGATGATGTCAACGAGAGCCTCCTGCTCCGGACGCGACAGACGGCCAGGTAGGTAGCGAAGACCGGAGCGGAGGCTGATCTCGGCTTGCGCTCCGCCCATGGTCAATCTCCCATCGGCTTGCCGCGCATCTTCTTTACATCCGAGCGGCCGGACTTTTCCTTGAGGCGACGTTCAATAGAGCCCTTGGTGGGCTTGGTCTTCTTGCGCGGCGGCGGTGGCGGCTTGGCGGCTTCAAGCAGCAATTCCTTGAGGCGCTCGCGCGCGTCCTCGCGATTGCGGTCCTGGCTGCGGAAGCGGCTCGCCTCTATCATCAGCACGCCTTCCTTCGACAGACGCTTGCCAGCGAGCTTCGCGGCGTTCTGCTTGACTCGGTCGTTCAGCGATGGCGATCCGAGCAGGTTGAAGAAGAGCTGGACGGCGGTCGAGACCTTGTTGACGTTCTGCCCACCGGGGCCACCAGCCAGAACGAACTGCTCCGTCAGTTCCCAGCCGGCAATCGTGATGCGGTTGTTGATCTCTAGGGGTTCGCTTGCCATGTCGTCGGTCTCTTTCTCGGCTTCCATATCGGCCGCAAAGACTGCAAAGGCAAGCCGGAAGCAGAAGAGGCCCGGCAAACATGCCGAGCCTCTTCGTAGTCGTCAAATCAACACATCACTCGGCAGCGAGGCGAATGCCGGGAGCCGCGTCGCGGACCTTGCCGTCGACATGGGCTTCGAACTTGGCGAAGTTGTCGATGAACATGCCGACCAGCTTCTTGGCCTGGGCGTCGTAGGCCACGCCATCGGCCCAGGTCGAACGCGGATCGAGGATCTTCGTGTCGACGCCGGCGACAGCGACCGGAACGGCGAAGCCGAAGTTCGCATCGGTGCGCATCTCGACCTTCTTCAGCTCGCCGGTCAGAGCAGCCGTCAGAAGTGCGCGCGTTGCCTTGATCGGCATGCGGTTGCCGGTGCCGTAGGCGCCACCGGTCCAGCCGGTGTTGACCAGCCAGCAATCGACCTTGTGGCGGGCGATCAGGTCACGCAGCAGGTTGCCGTATTCGGTGGGATGGCGTGGCATGAAAGGTGCGCCGAAGCAGGTCGAGAAGGTCGCTTCCGGTTCGGTCACGCCCTTTTCCGTGCCGGCGACCTTGGCGGTGTAGCCGGACAGGAAATGGTACATGGCCTGTTCCGGCGTCAGCTTGGCGATCGGCGGGAGAACGCCGAAGGCATCGGCCGTCAGCATGATGATCGTCTTCGGATGCGGGGCTATACCGGTCTCCGATGCATTCGGAATGAAATGCAGCGGGTAGGCGCAACGGGTGTTTTCCGTCAGCGAGCCATCGTTGAAGTCGGGAACGCGGTTCTCGTCCAGAATGACGTTTTCGAGCACGGTGCCGAAACGCTTGGTCGTGGCGAAGATTTCCGGCTCGGCTTCGGCTGAAAGACGGATGGTCTTGGCGTAGCAACCACCTTCGAAGTTGAAGATGCCGTTTTCGCCCCAGCCATGCTCATCGTCGCCGATGAGCGTCCGGCTCGGATCGGCCGACAGTGTGGTCTTGCCGGTGCCGGACAAACCGAAGAAGACTGCGGCGTCGCCCTCGGGACCGACATTGGCGGAGCAATGCATCGGCATGACGCCCTTCGACGGCAGCAGGTAGTTGAGCACGGTGAAGACCGACTTCTTCATCTCGCCGGCATAGGACGTGCCGCCGATCAGGACGATGCCCTTGGTCAGGTCGCAGGCGATGACAGTTTCGGTGCGGCAGCCGTGGCGCGCCGGATCGGCGCGGAAGCTCGGCAGATCGATGATCGTCAGCTTGGCCACAAAACCTTCGAGGGCCGCGCGCTCTGGGCGGATCAGCAGATTGCGGATGAAGAGCGAATGCCAGGCGAATTCGGTCACGACGCGGGTCGGAAGCGCGTTGTCGGCATCGGCACCGCCGATCAGGTCCTGAACGAAGAGATCCTTGCCTGCAGCATGAGCCAGCATGTCCTGATGCAGCACGGCGAAATGCTCCGGCGAGATCGGCTTGTTGTTGTCCCACCAGATCTGCCCGTCGGTCTTCGCATCGCGAACGACGAACTTGTCCTTGGCAGAGCGACCCGTGTGCTGGCCGGTCAGCGCACGCAATGCGCCGTCAGCCGTCAGTTCGGCCTCTCCCCGGCGGATGGCTTCCTCATAAAGGGCCGCCTCCAGGAGATTGTAGCGAACGCTGGCGGCCTTTCCCAAGCCGATTTCCGCGATCCCCGCAGCCGGGTTCCTCACGCCGAATTCCTCCATGGTGCGCCTTCCTCTCACATGGGCCAGAACCTTGAATGAGGGAAAACTAAACGGTGAAGGCTGGAAACGCAAGGCGTCGTGCCAAAAAATATAATGATATCAATTATTTAATCGATTTAAAACGGAAAATGACTATTTTAAATCGTTTAGTTCTGCTTCTATTCCGCCGTTCTCGCACACTGCTTGCGACAGAAATCTGCGGTTGAACCGCGAATGACGAAGCGCTCCCCTTCCCCTCTGCCACAATTTGTTCCACCTTTATCCCCATATCGCACTGCCATGGAACCAGAGCTGGGCTGGACGAACCAGGAGCAGCGCAACGATGACGGAGACATACACAATGCAGACGATCGCCCTCGTGGATGACGACCGCAACATTCTGACTTCGGTGTCCATCGCGCTCGAAGCGGAAGGCTACAAGGTCGAAACCTACACCGACGGCGCCTCCGCACTCGACGGCCTTCTCGCCCGTCCGCCGCAGCTTGCCATCTTCGACATCAAGATGCCGCGTATGGACGGGATGGAGCTTTTGCGCCGCCTGCGGCAGAAATCCGATCTGCCGGTCATCTTCCTGACGTCCAAGGACGAGGAGATTGACGAGCTCTTCGGTCTGAAGATGGGCGCCGACGACTTTATCACCAAGCCCTTCTCGCAGCGCCTGCTGGTGGAGCGCGTCAAGGCGATCCTGCGCCGCTCAGCAAGCCGGGAGAGCTTCGCAGCCGGTAACGGCCCCGCCAAGGGAAGCCCCGAGCAGCAGGCTCGTACGCTCGAGCGCGGCCAGCTGGTCATGGACCAGGAACGCCATACCTGCACCTGGAAGGGTGATCCGGTGACGCTGACCGTGACCGAATTCCTGATCCTGCAGTCTCTGGCGCAGCGCCCGGGCGTGGTGAAGAGCCGCGACGCGCTGATGGATGCCGCCTATGACGAGCAGGTCTATGTCGACGACCGTACGATCGACAGCCACATCAAGCGGCTGCGCAAGAAGTTCAAGATGGTCGATACGGACTTCGACATGATTGAAACCCTTTACGGTGTGGGCTACCGCTTCCGCGAAGCAGCGTGAGGTTCTGCGGGCATCGTTCGCAGGCAATACCTGATGAACGGGCTCGTGGGCGAAAGGCAAAGGTTTGACCCAGCAGGTTGACGAGGGACATCTAGAGGAGCCGGATACCGGCTCCGAACAGCGTCGGCTGTTCAGCCACCCGTTCACGCTGATCCGTCGGATCTTCGGTCACGCCCTGTTTTCCAGCCTGACGCGCCGAATCGTTTTCTTCAACCTCGCCGCTTTGATCGTGCTCGTCGGCGGCATCATGTATCTCAATCAGTTCCGCGAGGGGCTGATCGACGCGCGTGTCGAAAGCCTTCTGACCCAGGGCGAGATCATCGCGGCCGCCGTCTCCGCCTCGGCTTCGGTCGATACCAACTCGATCACCATCGATCCCGAAAAACTGCTGGAGCTGCAGGCCGGCCAGAGCATCACCCCTGTTCCGAACGATGAAGATCTGGAGTTTCCGATCAACCCGGAACGGGTGGCACCGGTGCTTCGGCGCCTGATCTCGCCGACGCGCATTCGTGCCCGGCTGTTCGATGCCGATGCCAACCTGCTGCTTGATTCGCGGCATCTCTATTCGCGCGGGCAGGTGCTGCGTTTCGACCTGCCGCCCGTCGACAACGACTCGACCAGCTTTACCGACTGGATCACCCGGCTGTTCAACACCATTCTCCAGCCCGGCAATCTGCCCGTCTACCGCGAGGCTCCCGGTGGAGACGGCTCGATCTATCCGGAGGTCATGAACGCGCTGACCGGCGTTCGCGGCGCCGTGGTGCGCGTGACCGATCAGGGGGAGCTGATCGTCTCGGTCGCAGTGCCCGTGCAACGTTCGCGTGCTGTCCTCGGCGTTCTCCTGCTGTCGACCCAGGCCGGTGACATCGACAAGATCGTGCATGCGGAGCGTCTCGCGATCCTGCGCGTCTTCGGCGTGGCGACACTCGTCAACATCGTCGTGTCGCTGCTCTTGTCCTCGACGATTGCCAATCCGCTGCGCCGGCTGTCGGCTGCAGCCATTCGCGTGCGTCGCGGCGCCAAGGAGCGCGAGGAGATTCCGGATTTCTCCGTTCGTCAGGACGAGATCGGCAATCTCTCGATTGCGCTGCGCGAGATGACGACGGCGCTATACGACCGGATCGATGCGATCGAAAGCTTCGCCGCCGATGTCAGCCACGAGCTGAAAAACCCGCTGACCTCACTGCGTTCGGCTGTCGAGACGCTGCCGCTGGCCAAGACCGATCAGTCGCGGCAGCGGCTGATGGACATCATCCAGCACGATGTCCGAAGACTCGACCGCCTGATCAGCGATATCTCGGACGCATCGCGTCTGGACGCGGAGCTGGCGCGCTCGGACGCGAAGCCGGTCGATCTCCAAGTGCTGGTCGGAAGCCTCGTCGATATCTCGCGCGAAATCCGCAGCGGCAAGAAAGCGGTGAAGATCGATTATGTGATCGATCAGAAGCCCGGAGCAAACCAGCAGTTCGTCGTCACCGGCCATGATCTGCGCCTGGGTCAGATCGTGACCAACCTCATCGAGAACGCCCGCTCTTTCGTGCCGGAAGACAGCGGCCGGATATTGGTCAAGTTGTCACGCAACCGGAGCCGCTGTCTGATCCAGGTGGAGGACAACGGTCCGGGCATCCAGGCGGAAGACATCGACCGCATCTTCGAGCGCTTCTACACGGATCGTCCCGAGGGCGAAAGTTTCGGCCAGAATTCGGGCCTGGGTCTTTCGATCAGCCGGCAGATCGCCGAAGCCCATGGGGGGACGCTGAGGGCGGAGAATGTCATGGATGCGGCAACCGGCCGCATCACCGGCGCTCGGTTCATTCTGTCGCTGCCGGTGGAAAGCTCCACGTGACGGCCCGGGCCGACAACATTCACGCGACAGCCATCGCCGTCGACGGCATCGGCCTTCTCTTTCTCGGTCCGTCGGGCAGCGGCAAATCGGCACTTGCCTTCGATTGTCTGGCCGAAGCGCGGTTGGCCGGACGGACGGCCGCCCTCGTGTCCGACGACCGTGTTCTCGTTTCCCGTGAAAACGGCCTGATCATCGCCCGTGGACCGCAGGCAATCCGCGGCCTTATCGAGCTTCGCTATACCGGGATCGTCAGCGTCGATCCTGTCGAGGAAGCAGTGCTGCACTATGCGGTGCAGCTCGTTTCGGGGGATGAAGAGGAGCGTCTTCCGCCGGATGACGAGCATGTGGAGATCGCCGCAGGTCTCCGTCTTCCCCTGATCCGGGTTCCCCCATGGAGCCGGTTTCCGCTCAGCCTCATCTTTGCGCGCATTCGCAGCCTTGCAGCAAACGGCTGATTTACACGCTGTTTTGGCTTGCACTTCGCACTTTGATCGACAAGATGGCGTCCAATTGATGGACGAAACGCCAATCTTGAGCTATTTGGCAAGAGTTGCGCGAAGGGGCAGTAGAGAATGATCGGACTTGTGCTTGTCACGCATGGCAAGCTGGCTGAAGAGTTCCACCATGCGGTGGTTCATGTCGTAGGCCCACAAAAATGTATCGAGACCGTTTCGATCGGCCCCGAAGATGACATGGACCAGCGTCGTCAGGATATCCTTGATGCCGTGCTGCGCGCCGACGATGGCCATGGCGTGATCATCCTGACCGACATGTTCGGTGGAACGCCGTCGAACCTCGCGATCTCCGTGATGAATACCGGTCGCATCGAAGTGATCGCAGGCGTCAATCTGCCGATGCTGATCAAGCTCGCCGGTGTTCGCGGTGACAACGACATGGATCGCGCCCTTGTCGAGGCGTCGGAGGCCGGCCGCAAGTATATCAATGTTGCAAGCCGCGTTTTGAGCGGCAAATGACGACCATGGCCGAAGCGATTTCCCAGGACCTCCTGATCATCAACAAGCGCGGGCTCCATGCGCGCGCATCCGCAAAATTCGTGCAGACTGTCAGCGGGTTCGACGCCGTCGTCAGCGTATCGAAGGATGGCACCACAGTGGGCGGCACCTCCATCATGGGCCTGATGATGCTCGCCGCCAGCCCGGGCTGCTCGATTTCCGTCACAGCCTCAGGCAATCAGGCGCAGGCCGTGATGGAAGCGCTTGCGGCTCTGGTGGCCGATCGTTTCGGTGAAGAGATGTAAAGCATCGCGACATAAAGACATAAAGACTTCTTTATGTCAGATTGCGTTTGCTGTCATTCCCTGCTAGAAGATCCCCAGCCCTGCAGCCTTGACTGCGGGAGAGCCAGTTAGTCCGTCCGCCATGAGATGCGGATCGGGTCGGATCCAGCCGGAGAATCCCATGAGCAAACATGACTACGTGATCGCCGATATCGGTCTTGCCGATTTCGGCCGCAAGGAAATCAGCATCGCGGAAACCGAAATGCCGGGCCTGATGGCCTGCCGTGAAGAATTCGGCGCGAGCAAGCCGCTGAAGGGCGCGCGCATCACCGGCTCGCTCCACATGACGATCCAGACTGCGGTTCTGATCGAAACCCTCGTTGCTCTCGGTGCCGAAGTTCGCTGGGCGTCCTGCAACATCTTCTCGACGCAGGACCACGCTGCCGCTGCGATCGCAGCCGCCGGCATCCCGGTGTTTGCCGTCAAGGGTGAAACGCTCACCGACTACTGGGACTACACCGACAAGATCTTCCAGTGGGCCGATGGCGGCGTCTCCAACATGATCCTCGATGATGGTGGCGACGCGACCATGTACATCCTGCTCGGCGCCCGCGCCGAAGCCGGCGAAGATGTCCTTTCCAATCCGCAGTCGGAAGAAGAAGAGATCCTCGTCGCACAGATCAAAAAGCGCCTTGCCGCTTCGCCGGGCTGGTTCACCAAGCAGCGCGATGCGATCAAGGGCGTCACCGAAGAAACCACCACCGGCGTTCACCGTCTCTATGAACTCGCCAAGAAGGGCCTCCTCCCCTTCCCGGCCATCAACGTCAACGACTCGGTCACCAAGTCGAAGTTCGACAACAAGTATGGCTGCAAGGAATCGCTGGTCGACGGTATCCGTCGCGGCACCGACGTGATGATGGCCGGCAAGGTTGCCGTCGTCTGCGGTTACGGCGACGTCGGCAAGGGCTCTGCCGCCTCGCTGCGCGGCGCCGGCGCTCGCGTCAAGGTCACGGAAGTCGATCCGATCTGCGCACTGCAGGCCGCCATGGACGGTTTTGAAGTCGTCACGCTCGAGGACGTCGTCTCCTCGGCCGACATCTTCATCACCACCACCGGCAACAAGGACGTCATCCGCATCGACCACATGCGCGAGATGAAGGACATGGCGATCGTTGGCAATATCGGTCACTTCGACAACGAGATCCAGGTTGCTGCTCTCCGGAACCTGAAGTGGACCAACATCAAGCCGCAGGTCGACATGATCGAGTTCCCGAAGGGCAACCGCATGATCCTGCTGTCTGAAGGCCGTCTCCTGAACCTCGGCAACGCCACGGGTCATCCGTCCTTCGTGATGTCCGCCTCGTTCACCAACCAGGTTCTCGGCCAGATCGAGCTCTTCACCAAGACCGACGAATACAAGCCGGGCGTTTATGTCCTGCCGAAGCACCTCGACGAAAAGGTCGCCCGACTGCACCTTGAAAAGCTCGGCGTGAAGCTGACGACGCTTTCGGACGAACAGGCCGCCTATATCGGCGTGACGCCGCAGGGTCCGTTCAAGGCAGAACACTACCGCTATTAAAATATAGCTGGATAATATCTACATCTAGTGGGCGGCGCCTTGACAAAGGCGCCGCTTTCTTTTTTGGGGCCCGGCCTTCCCGACCCATTCTATCGGCGGTATTGTTTTAAGACTTGATTCGTGGACTGCACGAGCGCTCCGCGAACACGGATGTCTTGTCGACGATGCGGCACATAATGAGACGAGGACAGACCGAGAATGTCGGTAGATCAACGCGCCCCGCGTCAGCGGGATACGGCTATGATGGCCGGCTTTTCGAGCCTCTGGCGGCCAGTTTCTGAACAGAAATACGGGATGCTGCGAAAGCTGACCCGTCGTCCCGTCCTGGCGGCGAAACACCGCCTGCTGGCCGGTGGAAGCGCGCTCGCCGGCTTCTTGATCCCAGGCCTCGCCCAAGCGCAGGCCGTGCGTGACTTCGACAGCGTCGACGTTGCCGGCTATGCCGTTCTTCTTGGCTCGGTCTCCGCCGCCCTGATCTTTGCAGCCGTCCTGCTGCGCCAGCGCAACAAGCTTGATGTCGAGATTCGCGAATTGCGGTCCGCCTTCTCTGACAGTCAGCAGAAGATTTCCCGTTATCAGACGCTGATCGCCGACAAGAACCGTCGTACCGTGATCTGGGAAGGCCATAACGGCAAGGCCGAACTGCTCGGCCAGCTTCCTGCGGAAACGGGCGCGCCTCAGCAGGATCCGGATTTCCTGGCCTTTGGGCGCTGGCTCAAGCCCCATTCGGCGAGTGAAGTCGAGCGTGCTATCGAGGCTTTGCGCCTCAATGCCCAATCCTTCGACCTCGTGGTTGAGACGCAGCGTGGGGAGGTCCTCGAAGTCCAGGGCAAACTCTATGGCGGCCGCGCCTATGCGCATTTCGTCGCTCTCGACAACCTCCGGGCAGAACTCGCCGAACTGAAGATCGAGCGGAACCGTCTGCGTAGCTCCATCGCTACCTTCGAATCACTGCTTGATTCGATCGAGCAGCCCGTCTGGCAGCGCGATAGTGACGGACGGCTCGTCTGGGTCAATCAGGCCTATAGCGATGCGGTCGAAGCCTCATCGCCGCAGCAGGCCGTGCAGGAAGGGCGCGAGATCCTGGGCACCCTCACCCGCGAGAAGATCAAGGCGTCGGCGACGCCGGAGTCTCCGTTCCATGATACGGTTTCAACTGCCGTTCGTGGCGCTCGCACCTTCTTCGATGTGGTCGATGTTCGCGGTCCCGGCGGTTCCTGCGGCATGGCGATCGATGTCTCCTCGTCCGAAACCCTGCGCGAAGAACTGGCCCGGACCCTTAAGAGCCATGCCGACACGCTCGATCATCTGGCGACCCCGGTTGCGATCTTCGATTCGGAGCGCCGGCTGCAGTTCTACAATCAGGCCTTTGCGCAGCTCTGGGATCTGGAAACCAAGTTCCTGGAAAGCCGTCCCGATCATGCCGAGCTGCTCGACCGGCTGCGCGCCGCACACAAGCTGCCCGAGCAGCTGAGCTGGAAGGCCTGGAAGGAGAACTGCCTGTCTGTCTACCGGGCGCTCGAAACCCAGACCGACCTCTGGCATCTGCCGAACGGCCAGACGCTGCGGGTGATTGCCTCAGCGCACCCGCAGGGCGGCGCAACCTGGGTCTTCGAAAACCTCACGGAACAGGTCAACCTCGAAACCCGCTACAATACGCTGGTTCAGGTTCAGGGTGAAACGATCGATCATCTGTCCGAAGGCGTTGCCGTCTTCGGTCCCGATGGCCGGATCCAGCTGTCCAACCCGGCGTTCCGTGCACTCTGGGGGATCTCCGAGGCAGAGGCTGCCGTTGGCACCCATATCCGCTCGCTCGAAGCCGCCTGTGCGCCCTCCTATGACAAGCCGGATGGCTGGAAAGCCTTCGGCAAGATGATCACCAGTTTCGAGGACGAACGGCCGTCGAGCCAGGGCACGCTCGAACTCTATTCCGGCCTTGTTCTCGACTATGCGGTGACACCGCTACCCAACGCCCAGACCATGCTGACCTTTGTCAACATGACCGATAGCGTGCGTGCCGAACGGGCGCTGAAGGAAAAGAACGAGGCGTTGCGCAAGGCGGACGAGTTGAAGAACGATTTCGTCCAGCACGTGTCCTACGAACTGCGCTCGCCGCTCACCAATATCATCGGCTTCACCGATCTCCTGAAGACCCCGGCGATCGGGCCGCTCAACGAGCGCCAGGCGGAGTATATCGACCACATCTCGACCTCGTCCTCGGTGCTGCTGACCATCGTCAACGACATTCTCGATCTCGCGACCGTCGATGCCGGTATCATGCAGCTCGACTATTCCGAGATCGATCTGAGCGACCTACTCGATGACGTCTCGATGCAGATGACTGATCGGCTGCAGGAAGGTGGCGTGACTCTGGAGATCGCGGCGCCGACGCAGCTGGGCCACCTGATTGCCGACCGACAGCGGCTGAAGCAGATCCTCATCAAGATCCTGACGAATGCCGTGAATTTCGCACCCGAAGGGACTGTCGTCTCGATGAAGTGCTGGCGCGAGACGAACGACTTCGTGTTCTCGGTGAGCGACAGCGGCTGCGGCATGAGCCCAGACCTCGTCTCCTCGGCCTTTGATCGTTTCTCGACAAGTGCCAAGGGCGGGAAGCGCAGCGGGCCCGGCCTTGGGCTCTCGATCGTCCAGAGCTTCGTCAACCTGCACAAGGGTGAGGTGAAGATCGAGAGTGAACAAGGACGGGGGACCACGGTTCACTGCCGCATTCCCAACGCCAGTCTGCCGCAGATGATCGCCGCCGCCGAATGAGCGCCGAGCCGACCCCGCTTGCCATCCACCTTGCCGACGACGTTGCCACGGCGCGTTTCGGCGAGGATTTGCTCCTCGCTCTTCAGGTCGGCGACTGCGTTGCACTTGAGGGGGATCTGGGCGCCGGCAAGTCGACGCTAAGCCGAGCGCTCATCCGAGCTTTGGCTGATGAACCTGGTCTGGAAGTTCCAAGCCCGACCTTCACGCTGGTGCAGAACTACGATCTGAGGATACCGGTCGCCCATTTCGATCTCTATCGGCTGTCTGATGCGAGTGAGCTCGACGAACTGGGTCTCGAAGAGGCTTTGGCCGAGGGTATCTGCCTCGTTGAATGGCCTGCCAAGGCCGGTCGCGCGCTGCCGAAGAACCGCATCGAGATCAGCTTCCAGTTCGCATCCGACGGTGGGCGAAACCTCTCCATACAGGCTCCTGAGCTGAAGCTGGCGCGACTTCGTCGCGTCATCGAAATTCGCCACTTCCTTGAGGAAAACGACTACGCGGGCGCCCGACGACGGCACCTGACGGGTGATGCCTCGAACCGGGCCTATGAACATGTGTATCCTGCCGACGGGGCAGCGCGTCTCGTTTTGATGGATGCGCCGAAGCGGCCGAACGGTCCGCCGATCCGCGACGGCAAGCCCTATTCGCAACTCGTGCATCTGGCCGAGGATGTGCGTCCCTTCGTGGCGATCGGACAGGCACTGCGCCAGCGCGGCTTTGCCGCTCCCGAAGTCCTGGCACAGGATCTCGACGCCGGTCTCCTGCTGCTCGAAGATCTCGGCGAAGGCGGTGTTCTCGACGGAGAGGGAAAGCCGATCGCCGATCGCTACCGCGCCAGTGCGGCATGCCTTGCTGCCATTCACGACACGCCCTTCGATCGGGAGATCATCATTGACGGAGGGCATAGACACGTTATTCCCGATTTCGATCGCGCGGCGATGAAATTTGAGGTGGAGCTGCTGCTCGACTGGCACCTGCCCTGGAAACGTGACGGGCAACCGGCTACGGCCGAAGAGCGCTCACGCTATCTCGCCATCTGGGATCAGCTGATCGACGAGCTGGCGGGGGCCGATACATCCATCGTGATGCGTGACTTTCATTCGCCCAACATCATCTGGCGCGAAGACCGCACGGGGCATGACCGGGTCGGCCTCATCGATTTCCAGGACGCGATGATCGGCCCCTCGGCCTATGATCTCGTTTCACTCGTCCAGGATGCGCGGGTGACGATCGAGCGGCCGCTGATGGATCAGCTGATGGCCGACTATCTTTCGGCACGCGCCAGGAAAGCAAATTTCAACGAAACCGCCTTCCTGAAGAGCTGGGCAATCATGTCGGCGCAGCGAGCCTGCAAGCTGAACGGGCTCTGGGTGCGGCTGAAGGAACGGGACGGCAAGCCGGGCTATATGCGCCATCTTCCCCGCACACTCTGGCACCTGAGCGTCGCTTTCGAACATCCTGTCCTCGCCCCCTTGCGGAACTGGTGCATAGAGGCTGGAATCGAGCTTCCCGAATCACCGGCCTGAGCAAATGATCATCAAGCAAGCCATGGTGCTCGCGGCCGGCCTCGGCACGCGGATGCGCCCCATCACAGAGACCACGCCGAAACCGCTGGTCCGCATCGGGGATAAGCCGATGATCGACTATGTGCTCGACGCGCTCGTAGACGCCGGCGTCGAGACGGTCGTCGTCAACGTGCATCACCATGCCGACCAGATGGAGGCTCACCTCGCCACGGAGACGCGGGCCAAGATCCGCATTTCCGACGAGCGCGAGCGGTTGATGGATTCGGGCGGTGGTCTCGCAAAGGGTCTCAAGCTGCTCGATCCGGATCAGCCGGCGCTCGTCATGAATGCCGATCTCTTCTGGGTCGGGGAACGAGATGATGAGCCGAGCAATCTTGTCCGGCTGGCGCAGCAATTCGATCCCTCCCGAATGGACATGGCGATGCTCTGCGTCGAAGAGGAACGGACCACGGGCCATAACGGCAAGAACGATTTCTCGATGGCAGATGACGGTCGGCTGACCCGTTACGTCTCCGGCGGCTCAAACCCGGTCGTCTATGCCGGGGCTCTTGCGCTGATGCCGCATCTCTTCGATGACGCGCCTGCGGGTCCCTTCAACCTCAACATCTATTTCGATCGTGCGATTGCCGCTAATCGGCTGTTCGGCACCGGCCTCAATGGTCAATGGCTGACGGTCGGGACGCCTGACGCGATCGCGCCTGCCGAAGCCGTGGTGGCCCGATACGGCGGGAGCCGTTGAGATGGTGAGTAAGGCGCCGCGTCTGCTGACGATCCCTCCGGGCCGGCCCTTTCTCAGGACGCTGACGGAAGCGCTGCTCGACGGCCGTCTCACCGAGGGTTTTCGCTACGACCCCGCCGATCCGCTTTCTCTGGCAGGGGTCACTCTGCTGGTTCCGACCCGGCGCG
Source organism: Rhizobium sp. (assembly GCA_027533385.1). Classification (GTDB taxonomy): domain Bacteria; phylum Pseudomonadota; class Alphaproteobacteria; order Rhizobiales; family Rhizobiaceae; genus Allorhizobium. The sequence continues at coordinate 35,446 of JAPZUE010000034.1, forward strand.
CAGCCCGCGTGTTGCGCTCGGAATTCGTCGACCTGCTCGGCGGTCGCGCGGCGATCCTTCCCGATATTCGCACGCTCGGCGAGACGGATGACGACAGCGGCTTTTTTGACCTCGATGCGCCGCAGTTGATGGATCTCGCCCCGGCGGTGAGCAGCACCGTCATGCTTCTGGAACTCGCCCGGCTGATCCTGGCCTGGCGCAACCAGTTGCCCGACATCGTGCGGTCGATCCATTCGGACACGCCGCTGGTCGCGCCCGCGAGCCCCGCCGATGCCGTCTGGCTGGCCCGAGCGCTGGTCGAACTGATCGAAGCGGCGGAGACCGAAGGCTGCGACTGGAAGGATCTCGCAAAGCTGCAATCGGCGGATTTCGGCTCCTGGTGGCAGCTGACGCTGGAGTTTCTGACGATCGCCACGGAGTTCTGGCCGGCGCGGCTGCAGGAACTGGTGCGGTCGTCTCCGGCGCGCCACCGCGATGCGGTGCTCCGGGCCGAGGCCGACCGCTTCCGCAGGCAGGGTTCGGCTGGCCCCGTCATCGTTGCAGGCTCCACCGGCTCGATCCCGGCAGCGGCCGAACTGATTGCCGCGATTGCCGAACTCGAGCAGGGTGTCGTGGTACTGCCCGGGCTCGATCTCGACATGCCGGATGAGGACTGGGCGAAGCTCAACGACCGCGAGATCTCGGTTATCCGTTCAAGCCCTGCCGTGCGCGGGCATCCGCAATATGGCCTTGCCCATCTGCTGCGGCATATGAAACTCGAGCGCGCCGATGTCCGGGTGCTCGAAACCTCCGATCCGGCGCTCCAGGACCGGGCCGAATTTCTGTCGCGCGCCATGGCACCCGCCGAGGCGACGGATACCTGGAAGGCGTGGCGGCAGGAGATCGACGATTCGCGCGTGCTTGCGGCATTTGGCGATGTCGCGCTGATCGAAACGGCCAATGAACGCGAGGAAGCAACGGCAATTGCGATTGCACTGCGGCTGGGGCTCGAAGAGGTTTCCGACAATCCCGAAAGCCGGGTGGCGCTGATCACCCCCGATCGTGCGCTGGCGCGGCGCGTGATGTCCGAACTCGCGCGATTCGGGATCGAGGCGGACGATTCGGCGGGTACGCCGATGACCGGAACCCAGGCTGCCATGCTGACCCAGGTAGTGGCCGAGGCCTGCCTGCGTCCGGGTGACCCTGTGGCGATCGTCTCCCTCATCAAGCATCCGCTGGCACGGTTCGGCTTCACGGCCGAGGATATGCGCAAGGCTGCCGACGCGCTGGAACGCATCGCGCTGCGTGGGGGCCTGAAAAGCCTCGACCTCGCCGAGATGGAACCACTTTTTGCCGAAGGGCTCGAGGCGCATCTGGCCGACCGCCACAAGCCGCAATGGCGCATCTCGATTGCGGCTGAAGAGATCGAGCTTGCTCGTCTTCTTGCGAGCCGGGTCACCTCAGCGGTTGAACCGCTCGTCTCGTCGATCATCCGGTCGACCGACGGGCGCGTGCTGTCGCAGAAGCTGACTGTCAGCGATTGGGCAGAGCGTACGGGTCGGGTGCTGGAAGCCGTCACTGTCGACGAGCGGGGTGACCTTGCCGGACTCTGGGGTGATGCGGCCGGTGAGGCTCTGGCGCGGCTTCTCGCCGAAGTTCTGGAGACGGACGGGCAGATCGAGGCCGATGGCCCGCAATGGGTGGACATCCTGACGGCGCTGATGGCCGGCCAGGCGGTCAAGCCACGCGCCATGCGGCATCCGCGTGTCTTCATCTTCGGGACGCTGGAAGCACGCCTGCAGAATGTCGACATGATGGTGATCGGCGGCATGAACGAGGGGAGCTGGCCGAGCCAGACCAAGAACAATCCCTTCCTGTCGCGTGTCATGAAGACCGAAATCGGGCTTGAGCCGCCGGAGCGGCAGATCGGCCAGGTGGCGCATGATTTTCAGATGGCCTGTGGCACGCGGAAACTGATTTTCTCGCGCTCGCTGCGACAAGGATCTGCGCCGACGGTTGCCTCGCGCTGGCTCCAGCGTCTGATGGCGCTCGGCGGGCCAATGCTTGAAGACGAGATGCGAAAGCGCGGCCAGATCTACCGGCGCTATGCCGACCTGATCGATCAGGGCGAAAACCAGGCTCCGGCGCAGCGCCCTGCGCCACGGCCGCGCGCCGAAATACAACCCCGCGCCTTCAGCTTTTCCGAGGTCGGGCGCTTCCGGCGGGACCCCTATTCCATCTATGCGCGGCGAATCTTGCGTCTCGACCGCGTCGATCCCTTCAACCAGGATCCGGGAGCGGCGGAACGCGGGACGCTCTATCACCGCATCGTCGAGCGTTTCATCCGCGAGGATCATGACCCGGCCCGGCTGGACGCGCTCGATATCCTGCACCGGATCACCGATGAGGAGTTTCTCAAAGAGGCTCTGCCGCTGCATATCGACATCGTCTGGCGGCAGCGCTTCTACAGCGTCGCCTCAGCCTTTCTCACCTGGGAGCGGCAGCGGAGACCGGAAATCAAGCGCTCGCTGACGGAAGTGCGGGGCAATGTACTGCTGCGCCCTGTCGATATCACCATCAGCGGGATTGCCGACCGGATCGATATCCGGGGCGGCGGCTTTGCCGATATCATCGATTACAAGACGGGGCTCAACCCCAGCGTCAATCAGGCGCGCAGCCTGCTCGACCCGCAATTGGCCCTCGAAGCGGCAGCCCTAATCCAAGGCGCCTTCAAACCGGCCGGAGACGTCAAGCCGCTTAACCTGACCTATGTGCGTCTGCGGCCCGGCGATCGCTTCTCGGCCGACCAGGTGAACAACGAGATGGCGACGCGGGGCGACAACAAGAAGTCTGCGCTCGAGCTTGCCACGCAGTCTGTGGACGAGCTCGGCCGCTTCGTGCAGGCGCTGCAGAGCGGCGAGCGGGGTTACGTCTCCCGTCTGATCCCGGCCGAACAGAACGCCTATGGCGGCGAATACGACCATCTGGCGCGTGTCGCGGAATGGTCGACGGCGGAAGCCGAGGAAGGAGGCGGCGATGAATGATCAGCGCTTTGCTCTGGACGAGCTGCCAACCGGCAGCGATCCCACCGCCTGGCTCGGCTGGACGACGCTTGCGCAGTCGCGCGCATCCCATCCAGGCCAGTCGGCCTGGGTGTCGGCCAATGCCGGCTCCGGCAAGACGCATGTGCTGACGCAGCGGGTGATCCGGCTTCTGCTCGCCGGTGCCCGCCCCTCGTCCATTCTGTGCCTCACCTATACCAAGGCTGCGGCCTCCGAAATGTCGAACCGCGTCTTCGAGCGGCTGGCGGAATGGGCGACGCTGGATGATCGGGAACTGGCTAAGCGCATTGCGGCGATCGAGCAGAAAGAGCCGGATCGCGCGACACTTGCGGCTGCACGGCGGCTCTTTGCCAAGGCACTGGAAACGCCGGGTGGCCTGAAGATTCAGACGATCCACGCCTTTTGCGAAGCGTTGCTGCACCAGTTTCCGCTGGAAGCGAATGTCGCCGGGCATTTCAACGTGCTCGACGATCGAGCCGCCGTCACGGTTCTTGCAGAAGCGCGGCGATCGCTGCTGACGGCAACGTCGACGGAGAATGATGCAGCACTCGCCGAAGCCTTCTCGCAGGTCTTGAGCATTGCCGATGAAAGCGGGCTCGAAGGACTGATTGCCGATACCGTGGCCAACCGCCATGCTGTCAGAGACTTCCGGCAGCGGGCGGAACGGACGGGTGGCCTTGATGCGACCCTGCGGAAGGGCCTGGGTATCGGGCCGCTGGAGAGCGAGATCAGCCGTGCGGAGAATTACTGGCCGCTGGCCGGACTGTCGGGGGGCAATTTCAGCCGCTACATCCAGCTTGCCCTCGAAAAGGGCGGCGAGAAAGTGCGGGCTGTCGCGGAAGTGCTGGAACGGGCGCTGGTGGCAGCCGATCCGCTGGAGCGGGCGAAGCTTCTGGACCAGGCTTTCCTGACGGCACAGGAAGCACCGAAGGCCGACAGTTCTCTGATTGCCGCCGCCATGACCAAGGTCGCGCCGGATCTCAAGGATGCCGTGATTGCGGCCCGCGACCATGTGGTCGCCATGCGGGATAGGCTACGCATTTTCCGGATGTATGAGGCGACGCGGTCGGCACTGACGCTGGCCGTGCGCCTCGACGCCGACTACGAGGAGCTGAAAAAGCGGCGCTCGCAGCTCGATTTCGAGGATCTGATCGTGCGAACCGCCCGGCTTCTGACGCGCGGCGATGTCGGTGCCTGGGTGCATTACAAGCTCGACCAGGGCATCGACCATATCCTCGTCGACGAAGCACAGGACACGAGCCCGGTGCAATGGGATGTCATCCGGTCGCTGCGGGAAGACTTCTTTACGGGCTTGAGCGCCCGGCCCGGGATCCGCACCTTCTTTGCCGTGGGGGATGAGAAGCAGTCGATCTATTCCTTTCAGGGCGCACGCCCGGAGCAGTTCTCGCAGGAAGCGCGCCAGACCGAACGCGCGGTCACGGAAAGCGGGCAAAGCTTCAACACGGTGCGTCTGCCGCTCTCCTTCCGCTCGACGCAATCGGTCCTTGCGGCCGTCGATCAGGTCTTCAGCCTGCCAGAAAACAGTCGGGGCTTGAGTGCAGGCGGCGATCCCGTCATCCACCAGTCGAGCCGCATCGGCCATCCGGGGACCGTCGATGTCTGGGAGATGATCGCCGCCGAAAAGCAGGAAAAAGACGAGGACTGGACCGCCCCGTTCGACGCGACGCCGGAAAGCGCTCCGTCCGCGATCCTCGCACGACGCGTGGCGCATCAGATCAGCCAGATCGTCGGACGCGAAACGATCATCGAGAAGGGCAACAAGCGGCTGATCCGCCCGGGGGACATCCTCGTGCTCGTGCGCAAGCGCGACGGGTTCGTCAATGCACTGACGCGTGCGCTGAAACGCCCCTACAATATTCCGGTCGCCGGTGCCGACCGCCTGAAGCTGACCAGCCATATCGCCGTGCAGGACATGCTGGCGCTTGGACGCTTCCTGCTTTTGCCGGGTGACGATCTCTCGCTCGCCTCGCTCCTGAAGAGCCCGCTCTTCACCCATAGCGAAGACGATTTGATGCAGCTTGCTGCCGAGCGGCCGGAAGCGCAGAGCCTCTGGGCGAGACTGACAGAGCAGGCTGAGACGGATACGGCGTGGAAGAAGACATACGACCGGCTGACCCTGTTTCTCGAACAGGCGCGGGAGCATTCGGTCCATGATTTCTATGCCCGGGTGCTCAGCGTCCATGGCGGCCGAAGGGCCTATCTGGGGCGTCTCGGCTCCGAGGTCAGCGACATCATAGACGAGTTCCTGACCTTTGCGCTCTCCTTCGAGACCAGCGGACTACCAGGGCTGCAATCCTTCGTTTCGACGCTCGAGATGGAGGCGCCGGAGGTCAAGCGCGAACAGGACAAGGAGCGCAACGAAGTCCGCATCATGACGGTGCATGCCTCGAAGGGTCTCGAAGCGCCGATCGTCTTCCTGATCGATGGCGGCTCGAAGCCGTTCAATTCGAACCATGTGGCGAAGCTCAGAATCATCGAGACGGCCGAAGGCTTGCCCTTCCCGATCTGGGTCCCCTCGAAGTCGCTTGGCAATTCGATCTCCGCTGCCGACATGGATCGGCGCAAGGATCAGGCCGAGGAGGAATATCGGCGGCTGCTCTATGTCGCGATGACCCGCGCTGCAGACCGGTTGATTGTGGGCGGTTATTGTGGTGTGCAGGAACCGGGCGAGATCTGGCACAAGATGATCGCGCGGGCGCTCAGCGCCGACGAAACCCGCTGCAAACCTGTCGAATTTTCCGGGCCGGATGGCAGCTGGGCCGGACTGCGCTGGTCTCTCGGCGACGCAGAGCCTGACCTGCCCGCGAGCGAAGAAAGCGCCGCAAGCGAGGAGAGCCACAGCCTTCCCCAGACGCTCTGGAAACCATTGCCGCCACCGGTCAGCCTGCCGAGACCGCTCAGTCCATCGGGTGCCGGCAGTATCGTTATCGACGACGACGAGGACGCGCTGACGGCGTCGGCGCTGTTTTCGACGACGGAAAAGGCAGATCTAGCTCTGCAGCGGGGACGGCTCATCCATCGGATGCTGCAGAACCTGCCGGGTTTTCCGGAAGGTGAACGCCGTGAGGCAGCCGAACGTTATGCAGAACGTGCGGCCCGGTTCTGGCCGGTAGAGCAACGACAGAGGCTGGTCTCAACCGTCATGGCCGTGCTGGAAGACGAGGTGCTTCACCCGCTCTTCGATGCCGGCAGTCGTGCCGAAGTTTCAGTCATGGGCACCATGCGGCTGAAGGGAGAATTGCGTGCCGTCTCCGGCCGGATCGACCGCATGGCAGTGCTCGCCGACCGGGTGATCATCGCCGACTATAAGACCAACCGGAATCCACCGCTGGAGGCCGCGCAAGCCCCCCTCTCCCACCGGGTGCAGCTCGCCATCTACCGCGAAATCCTGCAGCCGCTTTACCCCGGCAAGCAGGTGGAATGCTGGCTGATCTACACCGAAAACGGCAGCCTCATCCGGCTCGATGACGGGCTGCTTCAGCGCTCTCTTGCCGACCTCGAAACATCGTGAGATACCGCATATTGAAATTGCTGCCGTGCGGCATCACATATCTAGTCAATTCCGTATCTATGAAGGGAGAGCCCCATGGCTACCGTTAAAGTCGACAAGTCCAATTTCCAGGCCGAGGTGCTCAACGCTTCCGAACCGGTGGTCGTGGATTTCTGGGCCGAATGGTGCGGCCCGTGCAAGATGATTGCACCGAGCCTCGAAGAAATCTCCAACGAGCTCGCCGGCAAGGTGAAGATCGCCAAGCTCAACATCGATGAAAACCCGGAACTGGCTGCCCAGTTCGGCGTTCGCTCGATCCCGACGCTGGCCGTCTTCAAGGGTGGCGAAGTGGCCGACATCAAGGTGGGTGCCGCCCCGAAGACTGCGCTGTCCAGCTGGATCGCCGGTGCGGCATAAGCCTCAAGTCATTGATAACAAAAGAAAAAGCCCGGTTTTCGCCGGGCTTTTTTCATGTCGGGATGGTGCCGTTTTCGGCGAGCACATTGCCCGCAAGATAGAGCGAGCCGCCGATCATGATGCGCGGCGGAATTCCGCCTTCGCTGCGCTCACGGATGGCATCGAGCGCCTGACCAAGCGAACCCATTGGAAGGGCCTTAAGGCCAGCTTCTGCGGCGGACTGGGCGAGCGCCACCGGATCGAGACCGACGTCCGAGCCCAGGATCGGCACGGTGTAGACATTGTGGGCGATATCGACGAAAGCGCGGAAGAAGCCGATCGGGTCCTTGGTGTTGATCATGCCGATAACCAGATGCAGCGGCCGCGGCTGGCGTTCTTCCATCGCTGCCATGGCTTCGGCGATCACTTCGCCCGCACCCGGATTGTGCCCGCCATCAAGCCAGATTTCCGCGCCTTGAGGCGCACGCTCCACCAGCTGACCTTCGGTCAGCCTTTGCAGGCGGCCCGGCCATTCGACCGACAGCATGGCCTTTTCGGCGATCTCTTCCGTCACCGAATAGCCGGCTGCCTTGACGGCCCGGATGGCCGTAGCAGCGTTTCCAATCTGGTGGCGGCCGGGAAGGCGCGGCAGCGGCAGGTCCATCAGGCCGAACTCGTCCTGGTAGACGAGGCGACCGAATTCTTCATAGGCGAGGAAATCCTGGGCGAAGACGGCGAGCGGACAGCCGAGGCGCTCGGCGGTGCTGATCAGCACATCCTTCGCGCCGTCGAACTCCTGATGACCGATGACCACGGGAACGCCGCGCTTCATGATGCCGGCCTTTTCGGCGGCAATCAGCTCGACCCGGTCGCCGAGATAGGCCTGATGATCGAGCGAAATCGGCTGAACGATGCAGACAGCCGGTTTTTCGACGACATTGGTGGCATCGAAGCGTCCGCCGAGACCGACCTCCAGCACGACGACGTCGGCAGGCTGCTCGGAAAAGAGGATGAAGGTTACCGCCGTCAGGATCTCGAAGACGGTGATCGGCTTGCCACCATTGGCCTCGGCCACGCGGCGCAGGGCATCGGCAAACATCGCATCATCAACGATCTGCCCGCGGCCACCCTTGACGCCGATGCGATAGCGCTCGTGCCAGCGCACGAGATGCGGCGATGTGTGGACGTGGACGGACAGACCCTGGGCTTCCAGAAGCGCACGGCAAAAGGCCGTGGCCGAGCCCTTGCCATTGGTGCCGGCCACATGGATGACCGGCGGCAGCTTCAGATGGGGATTGCCCAGAACCTCGAGGAGGCGCCGGATACGGTCGAGCGAGAGATCATAGCCCTTGGGGTGCAGCCCCATGAGCTTTTCGATCTCGGCTTCGGCCTGGCTGACGATGGGGTCTGTCATGACACTCGTTCCGCGAGCGCGGCCTTAAAGGAAAGCAAGGCTCAGGCCGAAGCCTTGGCGACCGGCTTCGCCCCATTCACGGGAACCGCTACGTCGTTTGCAGGGCGCTTGGTCATGATCTTCAGGACGCGCGCCAGCGTGTCCGGAATATCGTGACGCTTGACGACCATGTCGACCATGCCGTGTTCCAGCAGGTATTCCGAGGTCTGGAAGCCTTCGGGAAGCTTTTCGCGGATCGTCTGTTCGATGACGCGTTTGCCGGCAAAGCAGATCTCGGCACCCGGCTCGGCAATGTGGAGATCGCCCAGCATGGCATAGGAGGCCGTGACGCCGCCCGTGGTCGGGTTAGTCAGGACCACGATATAGGGCTGGCCGGCTTCCTTGAGCATGTCGACGGCAACCGTTGTACGCGGGAGCTGCATGAGGGACAGAATACCCTCCTGCATGCGCGCGCCGCCCGAAGCCGGGAACATGACCAGCGGGCATTTTTCCTTGATGGCACGCTCGAAAGCCTTCACGATCGCTTCGCCAGCGGCAATGCCGAGCGAACCGCCCATGAAGTTGAACTCGTGCACAACGGCCACGAGCTTCAGGCCCTGTACCGTGCCGACGCCCGCGACGATCGTGTCTTCCTGCTCGGTCTTCAGGCGGCTGTCCTTGAGACGATCCGTGTATTTCTTGGAATCGCGGAACTTCAGCGGATCCTGCGCCACCTTCGGCTGCTGCAGGGCCTCGTATTGGCCACCGTCGAAGAGATCGGTCAGACGCGCCTTGGCGGGCATCTTCATGTGGTAGCCCGAGGCCGGGATCACCCACTTGTTCTCTTCCAGGTCCTTGTGGAAGACCATCTCGCCCGTTTCCGGGCACTTGATCCAGAGGTTTTCCGGAACTTCGCGGCGACCCAGCATGGAATTGATGCGCGGGCGCACATAGTTGGTGATCCAGTTCACGCGGCTTACTCCTGATGTTTCCAGCCCATATGGGGTGCTTATTCGGCAGCAGCAAGGCGCGCAGACCGCACGCCGCTTGCCAATCCGCGCACCAGCGTGGCGACGGCCTGAACCGTATCCGCCGTCGCCTGACCATCGGCTGTGAGATTGGTGGCAACCTGATTGACGATCGCGGTCCCGACCACGACGCCATCGGCATTGGCGCCGATCAGACGGGCATGTTCGGCGGTCTTGACGCCGAAGCCGACGCAGATCGGCAGGTCCGTGTGCGCCTTGATACGCTGGACGGCGCCGGCAACGCGCGAAGGATCCGGCAGCGACGAACCGGTGATGCCGTTCATCGAGACGTAGTAGACGAAGCCCGAGGTGTTCTTGAGAACGGTCGGCAGACGCTTGTCGTCGGTCGTCGGTGTCGCCAGGCGGATGAAGTTGATATCGCGGCTGCGGGCCGGAATGCAGAGTTCGTCATCCATTTCCGGCGGCAGGTCGACGACAATCAGGCCGTCGATGCCGGCTGCGAGTGCGTCGTCAAGGAAACGCTCGACGCCATAGACGTACATCGGGTTGTAGTAACCCATCATGACGATCGGCGTTTCGTTGTCCGTCTTGCGGAATTCGCGGGCCAGATCGAGCGTGCGCACGAGGGTCTGGCCAGCCTTGAGCGCCCGCTGACCGGCAAGCTGGATCGCGGGGCCGTCAGCCATGGGATCCGAAAAGGGCATGCCGAGCTCGATGACGTCGGCGCCGGCTTCCGGCAGGGCCTTCATGATCGCCAGCGACGTGTCGTAGTCCGGATCGCCACCCATGAAATAGGTGACGAGAGCCGGGCGGCCTTCTGCCTTCAGGGCAGCGAAACGTTGGTCCATACGCGCAGTCATGATCAGAGCCCCATACCGAGAATCTTGCCGACAGTGAAGATGTCCTTGTCGCCGCGGCCGCAGAGGTTCATCACGATGATCTGGTCCTTGTCCATCTTCGGGGCGCGCTTGATGACTTCGGCGAGCGCGTGGCTCGGCTCGAGCGCCGGGATGATGCCTTCGGTGCGTGTCAGGAGCTGGAAGGCTTCAAGCGCCTCGTCGTCCTTGATCGGGACATATTCGACACGGCCCATGTCCTTCAGCCAGGAATGCTCAGGACCGATGCCGGGATAGTCGAGGCCGGCGGAGATCGAGTGACCCTCCTTGATCTGGCCGTCGCCATCCTGCAGCAGATAGGTGCGGTTGCCATGCAGGACGCCCGGGGTGCCCGCGGTCAGTGAGGCGCAATGCTCTTCGCCTTCGAGACCCTTGCCACCGGCTTCGACGCCAACGATCCGGACGCTCTCGTCATCCAGGAACGGATGGAAGAGGCCGATTGCGTTCGAACCGCCACCGACGGCGGCAATCAGCATGTCCGGCAGACGGCCTTCAGCGGCGAGCATCTGCTCGCGCGTTTCGCGGCCGATGACCGACTGGAACTCGCGGACCATTTCCGGATAGGGATGCGGGCCGGCGGCGGTGCCAATCATGTAATAGGTGTCGTCGACATTGGTGACCCAGTCGCGCAGCGCCTCGTTCATGGCATCCTTCAGCGTGCCATGGCCGGCGGTGACCGGCTTCACTTCGGCGCCGAGGAGCTTCATGCGGAAGACGTTCGGTGCCTGACGCTCGACGTCGGTCGCGCCCATGTAGACGACGCAGGGGATGCCGAAACGCGCCGCGACCGTGGCCGAGGCAACGCCGTGCTGGCCTGCGCCGGTTTCGGCGATGATGCGGGTCTTGCCCATGCGCTTGGCGAGCAGGATCTGGCCGAGGCAGTTGTTGATCTTGTGCGAACCGGTGTGATTGAGCTCGTCGCGCTTGAAGTAGATCTTCGCGCCACCGAGCTCTTCCGTCAGGCGCTCGGCGAAATAGAGCGGGCTCGGACGACCGGTGTAATGGGTGTTGAGATGGGCCAGCTCCGCCTGGAATTCCGGATCCGTCTTTGCCTTTTCCCATTCCGCCTGCAGATCGAGGATCAGCGGCATCAGCGTTTCGGCAACGAAGCGGCCACCGAAGATGCCGAAACGGCCGTCTTCGTCGGGACCTTCACGGAAGGAATTGGGTTTCGGTGACTGGTTCACTTGACACTCCCTGAAACCGGCTGTGCACGACTTGCCTCGGCAACGGCCGCAAAAAACTCGTCCATCATCTGAAGATCCTTGACGCCTGGGGCGGATTCCACGCCGGACGAGATATCGATCGCCCGCGCCCCGGTCTCCCGCAGAGCCTCTGCGATATTGGCCTTGTTGAGGCCTCCGGAAAGCATGTAATCGACGCTGTCGTCAAGCGAGCGCAGCAGGCGCCAATCGAAGGTCACGCCATTGCCGCCGGGCAAATCGGAGCCCACAGGCGGTTTGGCATCGAAAAGAAAACGATCAGCAATACCGATATAGGGCTCGATGCGCCTCAAATCATCGGCATCGCGGATGGAAAATGCCTTCATGATCGGAAGACCGGTCACGGCCTTGACCGTCAGCAGGCGTTCCGGGCTTTCGTGCCCATGGAACTGCAGGATATCCGGGCGCATCAAGGCGATGATCTCGTCGAGATCGTCATTGTCGGCATCGACGGTTACCGCGACACTTTTCACCCTGCCGCGAACGCGATCGGCGAGCGTGCCTGCAATGTCGGGCTCAATGTTGCGCGGGCTCTTTTCGAAGAAGATAAAGCCGATATGGCTCGCGCCGCGGTCAGCCGCACGATCGACCGCCTCCGGCGTCTTCAGTCCGCAGATCTTGATATCGGGTCTCATGGCAGCGAAGTCGCACGAAATCAAAAAAGAGTCGAGCCAATTTGCGACAAAGGCTGAAAGGTCGCGGGTTGCTCAGTCGAAGTCGATGGCGTGCAGCGCCGAACCGTGGCGCTTGAGCCAGGCCTTGGCCTCATCCATTTCCGGGCAGAGCTTGCGGCAGAGCGCCCAGAAGGCCGGACCATGGTTCATCTCGCGCAGATGCGCGACCTCGTGGGCCGCGAGATAGTCGATGACGAGCGGCGGGGCCATGACGATGCGCCAGGAGAAGCTCAGCTTGCCATCCCAGGAACAGGATCCCCAGCGGCTGCGGGTGTCCTTCAGGGTCATGCTCTTCACCGGCTTGCCGACATTTCCGGCATGCAGTGCCACGAGCCGCTCCAGATCGCGGCGTGCTTCCTTCTTGAGGAAATCGGCGACACGCCGGGGCAGATGATCCTCAAGACCGCTGACGCTCAGGATATGGCCGATCTCGCTGTCGATCGACTGGGTCAACCCGCGCAACTGTCCGGTATGGACGATGCGATGGGGAATGCCACGAAGCAGGATCTCGCCCCCGTCCTCGATGCTGCCGGCCGTTTTCTGGCGCTTGAGCTTGGTGCTGAGCCAACCCTGATGTCGATCGAGAAAGTCCTCGATATCGCGTTCGCGCAGCCCTGGCGGAATTGTCATCTTCAATGCACGGCCACCCGGCTCGATCCGGAGCGTGATGCGGGTCGCACGGCTGTTCTTACGAATTGTGAGCGGAACCGACCGTCCATCGACGGCAATCGCCCGCTCCAGCTGGATCGCCGGGGCTCTCTTGGGTGTCAGCTTTTTCAGCAGGGGAAACATGCGATCGTTCTAGCCGATTCGTGGTGTCATCTTGCAACAAAAAAGGCCGGCGCAAGGGCGCCGACCTCGATCTTGTCCATGAAGGCAGTGGTTTGTCAGTTGCCGGTGAAGCCCTGAGCCGGACCGCCCTCGCCTGCCGGCTTGACCTGCTGGCGATCGCGCATGAAGCGGTCGAACTCTTCCTGGTCCTTGGCCCGGCGCAGTTCGCGGGCATAGGTGTCGAATTCGGCGCGCATTTCGTCGAGACGGCGGCGCTCTTCGTCGAGACGCTCGAGTTCGGCCTTGCGCCAATCATCGAAGGCGACATTGCCGGTCGAGGCGGAGGCGCTGTAGGTGTTGGTGCGGCACCAGGCAAAAGCCGTGTCCGCCTTGCGGTTGGCTTCCCCCTTGAAACTCTGGAATTTCTCGCCGAACAGGATGTAGGCGAGCATGGCCAGACCGAGCGGCCAGAAGACCACGAAGCCCAGCACCATCAGGGCGACGGTTGCCGGAGTCCAATCCGGCCGAAGCAGTGCTGACTGGTTCATCATCGATAACCTCGTTCACGCGAAGGGCGGAATGCCCTCCGATGGTTTCGATGTGGGAAATGGCAGCCTGCCCTTCAAGAAAGAGGCGGACCCAATCGGAGAACCGATTGAATCCGCTTCTTAAATTCCGAATGACGAAAATGTCAGAGGGACTTGCCACCCTTGATGACGCGCTTGACCGGCGTTGTGGCCTTGGCCTTCTTGCTATGGGTCTGGGCGAACTGGATGATGCGCGGCGCGATTTCGCGACGGAAACGCGAACCGTTGAAGACCCCGTAGTGACCGACATCGGGTTGCATGTAATGCAGGCGCATATGGTCGGGGATGTTCGTGCAGATGGTCTGCGCGGCCTTCGTCTGACCGACGCCGGAGATGTCGTCGTTTTCGCCTTCGACGGTCAGCAGCGCGACGTTGCGGATGGCGGTGGTGTCCACCCGCTTCGAGCGGTGCATCATTTCACCCTTCGGCAGGGAGTGCTTGATGAAGACGGTGTCGACGGTCTGCAGATAGAACTCTGCCGTCAGGTCCATGACGGCCAGGTATTCGTCGTAGAAATCACGATGCTTTTCGGCCGAGTCCCCGTCATTCTTGACGAGGTGCATGTAGAAATCCTTGTGGGCGATCATGTGCCGGTCCAGGTTCATCGACATGAAGCCTGAGAGCTGCAGGAAGCCCGGATAGACGTTTCGCATGAAACCGGGCTGCGGCCACGGCACCTGCATGATGACGTTGTCACGGAACCATTCGAGCGGCTTGTCCTGGGCCAGCTGGTTGACCGCGGTCGGGTTGATGCGGGTGTCGATCGGTCCGCCCATCAGGGTCATTGAGGAAGGTGCACAGCTGTCATGGTCACCTTCCATCACGGCAACGGCCGCAAGAACCGGAACCGAGGGCTGACAGACAGCGACCACATGGGTATCCGGACCCAGGTGATGGAGAATGTCGATGACGTAGTCGATGTAATCGTCGAGGTCGAAGTCGCCCTCGGTCACCGGCACCATGCGGGCATCGATCCAGTCGGTGATGTAGAGATCAGCGCTCGGCAGCAGCGCTTCGACCGTTCCACGCAGCAATGTTGCATAATGGCCCGACATTGGAGCGACAATCAGGATGCGAGGACCCTTGTCTGCTCCAGCCGGCAGATGGCGCTTGAAATGGATCAGATCGCAGAAGGGTTTGCGCCAGACCACCTCTTCCTCAACCATGACGCTCTCGCCATCGACGATTGTCGTCGGAAGTCCGAATGCGGGTTTACCGTATCGGCGTGTGACGCGCTCGAAGACCTCGAAGCCGGCAGAGAAAGAACGCCCGAGGGCCGTGTGAGACCAGGGGTTCAGGGGATTGCGCCAGGCGAGGTTCATCGCATCCGCCGTTGCCCGGAAAGGCGCCATGAATGCGTGGTTGAGTTCATAGAGCTGATAGAACATGGGTTCTGTACCTTCATACCGGATCACCGGAGATCCGCGTTCATTCGCTACACTAACAGACTTTGTGCGCTGCAAAAGCCCGGATTTTCCCTCAAGCCGCGACGCCAAAAGCCTCCAGACTCCGGATGATGTGCGAAAAGCCTTAAGGTTCCCTGCTGCGGATGCGGTTAATCAACGATCACAGTGTTCAACCGAATTTGCAGGTCCTACCCTTTCCGAGGCTTGCGATTTGATGTTTGTTCCATCCGTCATCCCAAGACATGAGTGAAGGAACACCATGACCAACAGCAACAACCGCAAGTCCGAATACAACGTCGATCCGATCTTCCTCGATCGTTGGTCACCGCGTGCATTCGACGGCAGCACGATGCCGAAAGAAGACCTGCTTACGATCCTCGACGCGGCCCACTGGGCGCCATCGGCGTTCAACTATCAGCCCTGGCGCTTCATTTACGCGCTGAAGGGTACGCCGGAGTTCGACAAGTTTCTCGACATCCTGATCGAGTTCAATCAGGGCTGGGCCAAGAACGCCTCCGCGCTTGTCTTCATTTTCTCCGACACGCTGAGCCGTCCGGCCGATGGTTCGGAGCCCAAGCCCTACCGCAGCCACAGCTTCGATGCCGGTGCCGCCTGGGGCATGCTGTCGCTTCAGGCAATGAAATCCGGTTATTTCGCGCATGCGATGACGGGCTTCAGCTTTGATCGCGCGCTGGCAGAACTTGGGGCACCGGAAGGCTTCCACATCAACGCGGCGGTGGCGATCGGCAAGCTTGGCGACAAGGAGACGCTGCCTGAAGGTCTGCGTTCGCGCGAAACGCCGAACGAGCGCAAGCCGCTCGCTGAGGTCGCCTTCGAAGGTCACTTCTGAAAATCTTGATCTGATGGTTTCACGTGAATCACGTTAACCATCTCGGAAAGAAAGCTTGTTGAAAGCGAAAGGGCCGCCCTGATGAACGGCCCTTTTCACGTTTCTGCAGATGCCGTTAGATGTCGAGGTTGGCGACGCTCAGCGCATTGTCCTGGATGAATTCGCGGCGCGGCTCGACCTCGTCGCCCATCAGGCGGGAGAAAAGGCCGTCGGCATCGGTCGCATCGTTGACGCGGACCTGGAGCAGCGAGCGCACATTCGGATCCAGCGTGGTTTCCCAGAGCTGCTCGGCATTCATTTCACCGAGACCCTTGTATCGCTGCATCGACAGGCCCTTGCGGCCGGTCGCGAAGATCGAATCCAAGAGCGCGCGCGGGCCCGACATGTCGCTGCGACCATCCTTGCGGGTGAGAACCGGCGGTTCGGAATAGATCTCGCGCAGGCGCGCGGACATCTGATCCATGTGACGAGCGTCAGCAGAGCCGATGAGCGCCACATCAACTGCGGCCACTTCCTTGACGCCACGGACCATGCGCTCGAAGCGCAGGCCGCCTTCGTCGGTGACGAAGCCCTGCCAGCCGCGTTCGGTGTCTTCGGCGATCATGTCCAGGCGGCTCGCGACCAGCGCTGCGGTTGCCTCGGCCTGCTGGCGGTTGCCCGTCAGTTCCGGATTGAGCGCACCGGCAATTGCTGCCTGCTCGATGACATTGCGGTTGTAGCGGGAATGCAGACCGTCGATCAGCGACCGCAGACGCAGCGCGTCCTGGATGACGTCGCGCAGGTCCTGTCCGGCACGGACTTCGCCGTTGGCGAGCGTGAGTGTCGCCTCTTCGAGACCCATGGTGATCAGGTAGTCTTCAAGCGCCTTCTCGTCCTTCAGATACTGAACGGACTTGCCGCGCGACACCTTATAGAGCGGCGGCTGAGCGATGTAGAGGTGACCGCGCTCGATCAGTTCCGGCATCTGGCGGAAGAAGAAGGTGAGCAGCAGGGTTCTGATATGCGCGCCGTCCACGTCAGCATCGGTCATGATGATGATCTTGTGGTAACGCAGCTTGTCAGCGTTGAACTCGTCCTTGCCGATCGAGGTGCCAAGTGCGGTGATCAGCGTGCCGATTTCCTGGCTCGAGAGCATCTTGTCGAAGCGGGCGCGCTCGACGTTCAGGATCTTGCCGCGCAGCGGAAGGATGGCCTGGTTTTCACGCGAGCGGCCCTGCTTGGCCGAACCACCTGCCGAGTCACCCTCGACCAGGAACAGTTCGGACTTGGCCGGATCGCGCTCGGAGCAGTCGGCGAGCTTGCCGGGGAGAGACGCGATATCGAGCGCTCCCTTGCGGCGGGTCAGTTCACGCGCCTTGCGGGCGGCTTCGCGGGCAACGGCAGCTTCGACGACCTTGCCGACCAGGATCTTGGCTTCGGTCGGATGTTCCTCGAACCAGGTGCTGAGCGCCTCGTTGACGAGGTTTTCAACGACCGGGCGAACTTCCGAGGACACAAGCTTGTCCTTGGTCTGCGACGAAAACTTCGGGTCGGGAACCTTGACCGAAAGGACAGCCGAGAGACCTTCACGGCAGTCCTCGCCCTGCAGCGTCACCTTTTCCTTCTTGGTGATGCCAGAACTGTCGGCATAGGAAGTGACCTGGCGGGTCAGCGCAGCGCGGAAGCCGGCCATATGCGTGCCGCCATCGCGCTGGGGAATGTTGTTGGTGAAGCAGAGCACGTTCTCATGGTAGCTGTCGTTCCACCACATGGCGACTTCGACAGTGATCCCGTCCTTCTCGCCCTTGATGGCCACGGGCTTTTCCACCAGCGGCTTCTTGGAACGATCGAGATAGCGGACGAAGGCTTCGAGACCGCCGTCATAGATCATCTCTTCCTGACGGATGTCGGACTTGCGCTTGTCGGTCAGAAGAATGCGCACGCCCGAATTCAGGAAGGCGAGTTCACGCAGGCGATGCTCCAGCGTTCCGTAATCGAACTCGGTCTTGGTAAAGGTTTCGGAGCTCGGCAGGAAGGTGACTTCCGTGCCGGAACGCCCTTCGTAGTCGCCGGTCACCTTGAGAGGTGCATCGGCCACGCCATGGGTGAAGCTCATTTCGTGGATCTTGCCGGCGCGGCGGATCTTGAGGCTGAGACGCACCGACAGTGCATTGACGACCGAAACGCCGACGCCGTGCAGACCACCTGAAACCTTGTAGGAGTTCTGGTCAAACTTACCGCCGGCGTGGAGCTGGGTCATGATGACTTCGGCAGCAGAGACGCCTTCGCCGGTGTGGATGTCCGTCGGGATGCCGCGGCCGTTGTCGGTCACCGTTACGGAGCCATCGGCATTCAACGTCACCGTCACGATGTCGGCATGGCCGGCCAAGGCTTCGTCGATTGCGTTGTCAACGACTTCGTAGACCATGTGATGCAGGCCGGAGCCGTCGTCGGTATCACCGATATACATGCCGGGGCGCTTGCGGACGGCGTCCAGTCCCTTCAGAACCTTGATCGAGTCCGCGCCGTATTCGGCCGGTCCCTCATTTTCCGCGATCGGCAAGTCGGTCATTCAGCAATCTTTCCAGTCAATTCTCAAAGGCCCGGCTGATTCGAATCAGCAGCTTCAAGTAGCCCGACTATAGGGGTTTTGGCCTGAGTTCCAAAGGTAAGGGCGTCGTTTGTCGTGGATAGACAGGGCTTTTCAACCCCTTCAAGGCCGTTTTTTGGCGCTATCCAGAATATCCTGCATGTCTCGTATCACATCGGGAGAGAGCTGGCGAATCAGCTTGGCCAGATCATTGGCGAAGGCGGTGTATTCGGGCTTCATTCCGGAGGTATCAACCACCACACGGGGGTCTGATCGGCCGGCCGTCGAAAAGAGCTCTTCGGCCTCGTCCCAGATGATGTTGAAGTAACCCGCAACACGCTGCAGGAAATCGAAATTCGGCAGGCCGCGCTTTCCATGCTCGAGCGCCGAAAGATAGGCTGGCGAGACCCCGATGGCTGCGGCCATCTCCTTTTGCGAAACTCCCTTTCGCTCGCGCAACTGCCGAAGGGCATCGCCAAACGGTGTCATCGACGGTCCTGCCCGCGGCGGGAAAGCCGCACATAGAGAGCACCATCCCCGCCGTGATGACGGGCGGCCGGCTCGTAAGACGAAATCAGAAACCGGAACTCCGGCATCGCAAACCAGAGCGGTACCGCGCGTTTCAGAGCGCCTTCGCTGCCGAGCGAACTGCCTTTGCCAGTAATGACCAGCACATGGCGTAGGCCCCGCTCATGCGCCCGGATCAGGAAGTCGAGCAGCATTCCATGGGCTTCGCTCTGGATCAGACCATGCAGGTCGATGCGCGCCTCAAGTGCCAGATGGCCGCGGGAAAGCTTGCGCTTGACCGGCTTTTCCAGAGGATGATGGGCGTGCGCTGCCGGTTTGCGTTCGGTCTCGGATGCTGAACTCGACGTCGAAAGGGCAGCGCGGTTGAGCGCCGGCACATCCTTTTCCTCGACAGCAGTCTGAAACTGCTCCTCAAAACTCAGCAGTTCCTCCATGCGGCCGGGCATCGGCCGGGTCGAGCGCGCGACCTTGCCCCAGAGGATGCGATCTTCCGGATTGAGCTTTGGTGCACCCGACACTCAGACAAACCTCTCTGCTGCCTGCTTCGGGATCAGTATATAGAAATCCGCTGCATTGCGCACCGCGCCTGCCAAGTCGCCGGCCTCGTCTCCCGAGCCGGTGAAGATGTCGCCGCGCGCAGGACCGACAATTGCTGAACCCGTATCGAGGGCAAGCATCGTGCGGGCAAAATCCTGCCCGCCGTCCATATGATTAAGGCCCCGGGCATGGATGAAAAAGGGAAAGCCAAAGGTATGGATGTTGCGGTCGACGGCCAGTGAACGGCCTGCAATGAGCGGCACCTTGGCGGCCGCGATCGGGCCGCGCGAGAGATCGTCGACATCGGCCTCGCGAAAGAAGATGTAGGACCTGTTGTGCCAGAGGATTTCGTCGACGCGTTCAGGATGGGCCGCGAGCCAGGCGCGGATGGACTGCATAGAGATCTCGGCTTCCGGGATCTCCCCCAGGTCAATCAGTAGTCGGCCTATCCCAGAAAACGGGTGGCCGGCCTTGGCAGCGTAGGTGATACGATGCAAGCGACCATCCGGATAGCGCAAACGCGCGGCTCCCTGGACATGGGCGAAGAACACGTCGACCTTCGAGCGGGCCCAGGCAATTTCCAGCCCCCTGCCCTCAAGCCAGCCCTGATCGATCGCACGCCGGTCCGGATAGGGCCGCAGCCCCTGATCGGTCTTCAAGGCGAAAGCATAGGATGGATCGAGATCCGCCGGGCGGTTGGCCTCTTCGACATCCACGAGATCGAGCGGCCGACGATAGAAGGGATGGCGATACTCCTGATCGGGCGCATCGCTGACGGCGACTTCCGGCTCATAAAAGGCTGTGACCAGGCCGGATTTGCCATCATCGGGCAGGATCAGGAACGGCCGGGTTTCGCGCTCGAAGAAGGCACGCGCGTCTTCGGCTCCTGATGGCTGAAGCCTATCGGCGGCATCGAGAAGCGGCATAAGGTCCTGCGCGGTCAGGCCAAGACGGCCTGCCTTATACGGCTTGACCGACTGCAGATAGTTCCTGCAGTCGGTCATCGCAGCCCAGAGAGTTGTGGGATTGTCCGCCTTCCAGCCGGGCAGATCGTCGAACGACACCGGCTTCAGGCGGTATGAGCCTTGCTCGCTCATTGTTCCGCTTCAGTCGCGATCAGCTTCCAGTTCGGATCGCGCGAGCGAACGTCGCGGGCAAAGGTCCAGACATCGTTCACTTCAGACACGGCTTCGGCATCGCCATCGATCAACGTGCCGTCCTTGTCGAAGGTCGCAGTGATCAGCTGGCTGACGATGCGAACGGTGACCTGCTCCTCGTTGTCGCGTGCCGAAGCCTGGGTGATTTCTGCCTTCTCGATGCCGACGAAGGTCGATCGGACGGTCTCCCCACGGCTCTCGCGGTCGGCGATCGCATTTTCAAAACCTTCCAGCACTTCCCGGGAGAGGAGACCCTTCAGCGTCTTTCGATCACCCTCGGCATAGGCCATCACGATCATTTCGTAAGCGATCTTCGCACCGTTCAGGAATTCCTTCGGGTTGAAGTTCGGATCGTGGCGCAGAAGTTCGCGCAACTGGTCATTCAGCGTCGTGCCTGCAGGAGCATAGGCGTCGACAGCGTTGAAGCGCTCTTCGCCGGTCGCTTCTTCACGGCGCGGCAGTGTTACGACCTTGCCGTCATCGCGTGCGGTACCCTTTGGCAGATCGCGTTGCGCGAAGGGATCGAACGGCGGCTTTTCATGGCCGGTGCGGCGTCCGAGGACGCTGCGAAGCTGAAAAAAGATCAGCACCGCAGCCACCAGGAAGAACAATGTAACGAAATCGCTAGATCCCATGAATACCGCCAGGCTTGATTGAATTTGATTTTTCGTTCTCCCATATAGTCTCCAGCGCCGCATCATTCAAATGGCGCAACGCATTCTTTGCATCGAGTAAGCGCCGACTCTTGCGATATCCGGATCACAAAGGCGTTTGGAGCCAGCCTATGCGCCTGCCCTTGGTGCTTTTTTTGATTGCACCACTTATCGAAATCGCAAGCTTTATCCTTGTTGGTCAGGTCATTGGTGTTTTGCCGACGCTCGCCCTGATCATCCTCTCGGCAGGCGTTGGCGTTGCCCTTCTTCGGTTTCAGGGAGCCGGTATTCTTCGCCGTCTGCAGAGCGAGGCACGGCAGGGTCTCGACCCCGGACGTGAACTCGTTCACGCTGCCCTGCTGGCGGTCGCCGCATTTTTGCTGATCGTGCCGGGTTTCTTCGGCGACCTAATCGGTATCCTGCTCTTTATCCCCTTCGTGCGAGACTTCGCCTGGCGGCTGATCAAGCCGCGCATCGTTGTTCGAAGCACAGGCTTTACCGATGGCGGTTTCAGGACCAGCAAGCCCATGGACGAGAATGTGGTGGATCTCGGCGACGACGAGTACAGCCGAGAACCGAACCCGAATTCGCCCTGGCGGGACCCGCGAATCGGTCGCGATTGATGCCTCGCACCCCTCCCTGCGCAGGGTTGTAAGGTGAAGTGTCAAATGTTAGATGGCCTTAGCAGTTCATCTTCAAGGAAACGCCCTATGGCCGACAACAATCAGGGAACGACTTCTCCGTCCCTCAACATTCTTGCCCAGTACATCAAGGACTTCTCCTTCGAGAACCCGGGCGCGCCGCGTTCGCTTCAGGCTCGTGACAAGGCGCCGGCCATCAATATCAATGTCAACGTCAATGCCAACCCGCTGTCGGATACCGACTTCGACGTAGTGCTGGCGCTGAACGCGGAAGCCAAGGACGGCGACAAGGTCGTGTTCGTCAGCGAGCTGGTTTACGGCGGCGTCTTCCGGATCTCTGGTTTTCCGCAGGAGCATATGCTGCCGGTTCTCTTCATCGAGTGCCCGCGCCTGCTCTTCCCGTTCGCTCGTCAGATCATTGCCGACGCAACGCGCAATGGCGGCTTCCCGCCGCTGATGATCGATCCGATCGATTTTGCACAGATGTTTGCTCAGCGCGTGGCGGAAGAACAGTCCCGCGCCAAGAGCCAGGCAGCTCCGAACTGATACCGCCTCATATGATGCGAGATTTGAGAAAGGGCCCCCATCGGGCCCTTTTTGTTATCCGTCGTATTTAGCCCAAAGTGCCTTGCCGCCGAGCCGCGTGACGAGCTTGGCGTGTCCCTCAACTTCCGTCGCCGCCAGGCGCGGCGCCAATGGACGCGGGCGGTCATAGCTGATCTCGATCACGTCATCGACTTCGCTCGACTGGTTGCGCCGGGTCTCGATCGTCGTCAGGCCGAAAGCGGCCTGCCGCCCACCCAGCATCTCGATATAGACTTCCGCCAGGAGTTCGGAGTCGAGCAAGGCGCCGTGCTTGGTACGGTGCGAGTTGTCGATCCCATAACGGCGGCACAGAGCATCGAGAGAATTCGGACCCATCGGATGCTTGCGACGCGCAAGCGCAAGCGTATCAACAACCATGTCCGAGGGCACAGGTGCTAGGCCAAGTCGCTCGAATTCCGCGTTGATGAAGCCCATGTCGAAAGTGGCGTTATGGGCGATCCACTTGGCCCCGTCGAAGAATTCCTGCAGGTCGGAGACGATATCTGCAAAGAGCGGCTTGTCCTTCAGAAACTCGTCGGTAATGCCATGGACGGCGAGCGCGTCGGGGTGAACCTTGCGGTCGCCCGGGTTGATGTAGACATGGAAGGTGCGACCCGTCGGAAAATGATTGAGCAGTTCGATACCGCCGATTTCAATGACGCGGTCGGCCTTGTTGTCGAGACCTGTCGTTTCCGTATCGAAGATGATCTCACGCATGGTTCGTCCGTTTTGCCTGCTCGCGTAATTCTCTGACGATGGTTTTGACCTGGGCACGGGCGCTGTCAATGCCGTGATCTGTATCGATGATATAATCGGCCTTGGCGCGTTTCTCAGCATCCGGCACCTGGCGTGCGAGGATGAGCTGAAACTTTTCCTCGGTCATTCCCGGCCTCGCCAGAACACGTGTTCTCTGGATCTGCGGATCACAGCTGACCACGATGATCCTGTCGACACGGTCTTGTCCACCGGTCTCGAAGAGCAACGGGATGTCGAGTATTACCAGGTCCTGTCCAAGGTCTCGCTGCCGATCGAGAAAGGCCTTCTCACGGGCCCGGACTAGCGGATGAACGATGGCCTCAAGCTCTCTGAACTTAGCCGGATTCTTTGCCAGATTCGCAGATAGCAACTGACGGTCTACAGCCCCATCGACAATAACGTCGGGGAAGAGTTCAGCGACCGGCGGAACGGCTTCCGAACGATAGAGATCATGAACCACCTGGTCGGCGTCGTTTACGGGCACGCCCTCCTCCGCAAACATTGCGGCCGTGGTTGATTTCCCCATACCGATCGATCCGGTCAGACCAAGGATGATCATTGATGCGCCTCGATATCCTCGAGCACGAGGCGTCGCAGCTCCGTTGTCACCTCGGGCTTTTTGCCGAACCATCGTTCGAACCCCGGGACCGCCTGATGGAGCAACATGCCCAGGCCATCCACCGTATTCAGGCCAAGCTGCTCGGCCTGCAACAGAAATGGTGTCTTCAACGGCACATAGACAATGTCAGTGACAACAGCGTCGCTCCGCATCCGGTCAAAAGCCAGTGTCGGCGCTGCCGTTCCATCCATCCCCAGGGACGTCGTGTTGACGAACAATCCGGCGCCCTCCAACAGGGCATCCAGTGCGTCCATACCATGCGCCTCAAGGGGCGGTCCGAAGCGATGAACCAGTTCTCGGGCGCGGTCGACCGTGCGGTTGACGACATGGATCTCGGGTATCTGGCGATCGCGAAGCGCCTGAAGAATGGCACGGCTGGCGCCCCCTGCCCCCAAAACGATGGCGCGTCCAACCTTGTCCCAGCCAGGATGCTGCAAGTCCAGATTGGCAAGGAAGCCGACACCATCGGTGTTCGTGGCGTGCAACAATCCATCTTCACGCCAAAGGGTATTGGCAGCTCCCAACTCCTCGGCGAGCGAGTCAATGTGATCGGCAAGACGGCAGGCCGCCTCCTTGTGAGGGATGGTGACATTGCCACCCCGATAGGGGCTATCGGCATCCTTCAGCTGTGCGATGAAGTCCGCAAAGTTTTCCGGCGGAACTGCGACTCTCTCGTAGGAGCCAGGCAGTCCATATTGATCGAGCCAATAGCCATGAATGATCGGCGAGCGGGAATGCTTGATCGGATAGCCGGCGACAAAAGCACGGGGCGGGAATGTTTCACGTGAATCACGCATGGTTAATCTCGTGTTGCCGAAGCGCCGCCAGCAGCGGCAAAAGGGGCAGACCCAATATCGTGAAATAGTCGCCAGCGATCGTATCGAACAACTGTACGCCCTCCCCTTCAAGCTGATAGCAGCCCACACTCGACAAGACGGCGTCACCGTTGCGCTGCAGATAGCCGGCGAGGAACTCATCCGAGAATTCGCGCACTTGCATGCAGGCTTTCACGACTTCGCTCCACAGCAGCTGCTCGTCTCGGACGATACAAACCGCGCTGTTCAGGAAATGCGCCCGTCCCCGCAAGGCGAGCAATGTCTCCCGCGCCTCGGCTATCGAATTCGCCTTGTGAAAAATCTTCGGACCCAAAGACATGGTCTGGTCGCAGCCGATCACATAAGCGCCGGGAAAACGTCGTGATACCTCGTTGGCCTTGGCCAAAGCGAGATGGCGCGCAACGGAGACCGGATCCCGTCCGGCGAGTGGCAGGTTCTCTTCAATCGCCCGTTCATCGACCGAGGCAGGAACCGCACTAAATTCAAGACCGGCATTTTTAAGGAGCATCTGTCGCGCCTTGCTGCCAGACGCGAGAATCAAGGATGAGCTCATGACGATACCTTCGTAATGGCAATGGTCATCGCTTAGCGCGGCTTTGGACGCAGGGCAAGAATGGCCGCCGCGGTCTCTTCGATCGAGCGGCGGGTGACATCGATCAGCGGCCAGTTGTTGCGGGCACACAGCGAGCGCGCATATTTCAGTTCTTCGGTGATCGATGCCCGATCAACATATTCGCTTTTGTCATAACCAGCCGTTGCGCCGAGAATCCGGTTCTCCCGCACCTGCGAGATCCGATCCGATGTCGCGATCAGCCCGACGACCAGAGGCCGGGTCGCCGTCAGAAGTCCATCAGGGAGTGGCACGCCCGGGACGATCGGCAGGTTGGCGGTCTTGATCCCGCGATTGGCGAGATAGATGCTTGTCGGTGTCTTCGATGTCCGGCTGATGCCGATGATGACCACATCCGCCTGGTCATAATCTTCGGGAGCCTGACCATCGTCGTGGTCCATGGTGAAATTAAGCGCTTCGATCCGCGCGAAATACTCGGCATTCAGCACATGCTGGGCACCGACCCGGCCACGCGAGGGTGCTCCCAGATAGGCCTGAAACTTTTCGATGATCGGGGCCAGCACATTGACGCAGGGCAGGCCGAGTTCATGACAGCCGGTTTCAACGAGGGCGGCGAGGTCCTGATCGACGATGGTATAGAGAACGATCCCAGGCTCTCGATCAAGCGCTTCGATGAGCGCCTTGATCTGCTTCTTGCTGCGGATGAGCGGGTAGACGTGCTCGATGGCGTTCGAACCGCGGAACTGTGCGGCTGCGGCACGGCCAGCCGAGATCAGAGTCTCACCGGTTGAGTCAGAAATCAGGTGGAGATGGAAGAAGTTTTTCCGGTTCTCCACGTTGTTCACCGTGCCCTGTTGATTGTTTGGGATAAACAGAGGTAGCGGCGATGCGGGCGAAGGGGCAAGAGGAAAAGTGCCGATTTATCCACAATCGGTCACCAACCGGTCTTCGAATTTCGGGGGTTGTGAATTGTGGTGACGAAAGAGGGATGCCCGATCCTGATCGACTCCCCATCCCCTGTTAACGGTCTCTAATTGCCTCTTGGAAGTAGATGGAATCGCGGGTTAATTTCGGGTTATCCCCATTATCCCTGCGGCATTTGGCATCTAGGACCCTGTACCGGATGGGTTGGCAATATTGCGAGAACAAGCTGTGGCTCTGGATTAATCCTTGATAGTCAGAGACTCTTAGAAATAGAAGAAGATTCAATATCTCTTTTCTTTTTTGAAAGGGCTTGAGCTTTGAGCACGACGAACCGAAAAGTCCTCGACGTCTTGGATGGGAAAACGGTGACGCCGCCGCCCATCTGGCTCATGAGACAAGCGGGACGCTATCTGCCGGAATACCGGGAGACCCGTCAGAAAGCCGGGAGCTTCCTCGATCTCTGTTACTCGCCGGAATTTGCGACAGAGGTCACTCTCCAGCCCATCCGGCGCTACGGCTTCGATGCTGCGATCCTCTTCTCCGACATTCTGGTGATCCCAGATGCGTTGCATCGCAATGTGCGCTTCTCCGAGGGTCATGGTCCTCAGATGGATCCGATCGATGTCGATGGCATCAAGGGGCTCTCGACCGATGGTGTGATGGATCACCTGAAGCCGGTCATGCAGACTGTGTCGAAGTTGCGTTCCGAACTGCCGTCGGAAACCACGCTGCTCGGCTTCTGTGGTGCGCCCTGGACGGTTGCCACCTACATGATCGCCGGACATGGCACACCCGATCAGGCCCCTGCCCGGCTCTTTGCCTATCGTCATCCGGAGGTCTTTGCGCGGCTGCTCGATTTTCTCGCTGACGTGTCTGCCGACTATCTGGTTGCACAGATCGATGCCGGCGCGGACGCCGTGCAGATCTTCGATTCCTGGGCTGGCGTTCTCGGTGAGGCCGAGTTCGAAGCCTATGCCGTTCGTCCCGTTCGCCGGATCATCGACTCGGTTAAGTCGCGCCGGCCGCAGGCCAAGGTCATCGCCTTTGCCAAGGGTGCCGGTATCCTGTTGAAGCACTACCGCCAGGATACGAATGCCGATGCCATTGGCCTCGACTGGTCCGTCCCGTTGAGCTTTGCCGTTGAGCTGCAGAAGGACGGGCCTGTTCAGGGCAATCTCGATCCCATGCGGGTTGTCGCCGGTGGTGCGGCCTTGAAGGACGGCATTGATGCGATCCTGCAGGCTCTGGGACACGGCCCGTTGATCTTTAACCTCGGACACGGAATCACACCGCAAGCCGATCCCCAGCATGTCAGCGAACTGGTGGCACAGGTCAGGAGCTTCGGCTGAGGATGGAAAAGCAGATTGACGCGAAGCCGGGAGCCCAGGCCGCCAAAAAGGCGGCGACGGCGCTTGTTTTCTTCGTATTGATTGGCGGCGGTATCATGCTGGCAGGACCTGACCAGGCCTATCCCTGGATCAAGGCGCTGCACGTGATTGCCATCATCTCCTGGATGGCCGGTATGCTCTATCTGCCGCGGCTTTTCATCTATCACTCAGACTGTGAACCTTCCTCGCAGCAGGCGAAAACCTTTGCGGTGATGGAGGCTCGGCTGATGAAGGTGATCATGAACCCCGCGATGGTCGTGTCCTGGGTGCTTGGCCTCTATCTCGCCTGGCAGGTCTTCGCGTTTCAGGGTGGCTGGCTGCATGCAAAAATCGCGGCCGTCATCGCGCTTTCCGGCGTTCACGGCTATTTCTCCAAGGCTGTGAAGTCTTTCGGCCGCGGAGATTACATTCGCACGCCTCGCTACTGGCGGATGATGAACGAAGCACCGACGCTGCTGATGATCGTGATTGTCGTGCTTGCGGTGGTGAAGCCTTTCTGAACTTTCGGCTGATCACGCATTATTTTCATGCGCACGGGCTTTTCGCTTGCGGTCGAATCCGCGAGTCGCTATTTTCGCGCCACTTCCTCTTTTGGCTTGCGTAATATTCAGTCATTTGCGGCCTTCGCGATCGTACCGAATTCCACCAGCTCGCCGTTCCCCTTCAAAATACCTATCTGACGTGGTCTCCCTTCATGGCTGAAATGAAGCTACAAGAACTCAAAAGCAAATCGCCGACCGATCTCCTGACCTTCGCCGAATCGCTCGAAGTTGAAAATGCGAGCACGATGCGCAAGCAGGAGCTGATGTTTGCGATCCTGAAGATGCTTGCGAGCCAGGACGTGGAGATCATCGGCGAAGGCGTCGTTGAAGTTCTTCAGGATGGCTTTGGTTTTCTTCGCTCGGCGAATGCAAACTACCTGCCAGGCCCAGACGACATCTACATCTCCCCGTCACAGATCCGTCGTTTCTCGCTGAAAACAGGCGATACCGTCGAAGGTCCGATCCGCGGCCCTAAGGAAGGTGAACGCTATTTCGCGCTTCTAAAGGTCAACACGATCAATTTCGAGGATCCGGAAAAGATCCGCCACAAGGTTCACTTCGACAACCTGACGCCGCTCTATCCGAACGAGCGGTTCAAGATGGAACTGGATGTTCCGACCTCGAAGGATCTGTCCGCCCGCGTGATCGATCTCGTCGCGCCGCTCGGCAAGGGCCAGCGCGGACTGATCGTTGCTCCGCCGAGAACCGGTAAGACCGTTCTCCTGCAGAACATTGCCCATTCGATCACGGCGAACCATCCCGAATGTTATCTGATCGTTCTCCTGATCGATGAACGTCCGGAAGAAGTGACCGACATGCAGCGCTCGGTGCGTGGCGAGGTCGTGTCCTCCACCTTCGATGAACCGGCGGTGCGTCACGTTCAGGTGGCCGAAATGGTTATCGAGAAGGCAAAGCGCCTCGTCGAGCATGGCCGTGACGTCGTCATTCTCCTGGACTCGATCACGCGCCTCGGTCGAGCCTACAACACCGTTGTGCCTTCATCGGGTAAGGTTCTGACCGGTGGTGTTGACGCAAATGCCCTGCAGCGCCCGAAGCGCTTCTTCGGTGCTGCCCGTAACATCGAGGAAGGCGGCTCGCTGACGATCATTGCCACGGCTCTGATCGATACTGGCAGCCGCATGGACGAAGTCATCTTTGAAGAGTTCAAGGGTACGGGTAACTCGGAAATCGTGCTCGACCGCAAGGTTGCCGATAAGCGCATCTTCCCGGCCATGGATATCCTCAAATCCGGTACGCGTAAGGAAGACCTGCTCGTGCCGCGCCAGGATCTCCAGAAGATCTTCGTTCTGCGGCGCATCCTCGCACCGATGGGTACCACGGATGCGATCGAATTCCTCATCGACAAACTCAAGCAGACGAAGAACAACGGCGACTTCTTCGACTCGATGAACACCTGATGTGGTGCCGGTTTCGGCCGGCAGCCTCAGGCCTTGCCTGTGGGTGATCTCGTGACAGCGCGATCCGATACGATTTGTGCCCTTGCGTCCGGCGGCTTGCCCGCCGGCGTTGCCGTTATCAGGGTCAGCGGTCCCTCCTGCTTCGATGCAGTCCGCCAGATGGTCGGGTCGTTGCCGCAGCCGCGCTTGGCTTCGCTGCGGACGATCAGCACGGTTGATGGCGAGTTTCTTGATCGCGGTCTTGTTCTTGTTTTCCCGGGACCCAATTCCTTCACTGGCGAAGATTGCGTTGAGCTGCATCTGCATGGCGGCCGCGCGGTCGTCAACGCCGCTCTCCGATCTTTAGCCGGATTCAACGGCGTTCGACTAGCAGAAGCTGGCGAGTTTTCACGACGTGCGTTTGAGAACGGCAAGATGGATCTTGTCGAGGTTGAAGGTCTCGCTGACTTGCTCAGCGCCGAGACCGAAATGCAGAGAAGGCTCGCGGGGGAACAGGCCAACGGTCATCTCTCAGCCGTTTACGACGAATGGCGCGAAAAGCTGGTTTTCGTTCGCTCGATGCTTGAGGCGGAGCTGGATTTCAGCGACGAAGGCGACATTCCAGGTTCTGTGTCGGATCGAGTTTGGGCCGATGTTGCCGAACTCAAGGCACAGGTGGATCGGGCAATCGGTCATCTTCGCGCGGGTGAGATCATCCGCGACGGGTTCAAGGTGGCTCTGGCGGGTCTTCCGAATGCAGGCAAATCAAGCCTGATGAATGCGCTGGCGCAGCGCGATGTGGCCATCGTAACGCCGATTGCCGGTACGACCCGTGACGTGGTTCGCTGTGAACTGGATATCGATGGATACAAGTTCGAACTCTTTGATACCGCCGGTCTCAGGGATACGGATGACCTCGTCGAGCAGGAGGGAATCCGGCGGGCATTCCGAACGATCAATGATGCGGACCTCATTCTGCATCTGATCGACCTGTCCGGGAATGCCGACCCAGAGTTGATGGACTTCGAGCGACCCGTTCTGCGCATCGGTACCAAAATCGATCTCGCATGCGACCTTTCGACAGGTGCGGCGTATGATATCTGTGTGTCTTCGGCGACGGGGGAAGGTCTCGAACTCCTTCGCAAGTGGCTGCTTGAGGCAGTCAGAAGCCATACGCAGGTTGAAAGCCTTGCAATTCCAAGCCGTTTGAGGCATGCAGAGCGCCTTCGCTCGGCGTCACGGCATCTTGCATCGGCGCTTGGGGGCGGCGGGTTGCCGCTTGAGATCCGGGCCGAAGAGCTGCGATCGGCATCCGTCGAGCTGGCGAGAGTGACCGGTCGAATCGATACCGAAACGCTTTTAGGTAAGATCTTCTCCGAATTCTGTGTCGGCAAGTGATTCACGTGAAACAGGCTGTACCCCGATCATGTCTGAGAGACATTTCGATGTAATTGTTGTTGGCGGCGGTCATGCCGGTACCGAAGCGGCTGCTGCGGCTGCTCGCATGGGCGCCAAAACCGCGCTCGTGACACACAAGGCCGAAACGATCGGCGTCATGTCCTGTAATCCGGCCATCGGCGGCTTGGGCAAAGGCCATCTCGTTCGCGAGATCGATGCACTGGATGGCATCATGGGCCGCGCTGCGGACGAAGGCGGCATCCAGTTCCGCATGTTGAACCGGAAAAAGGGCCCGGCAGTCTGGGGCCCCCGCACGCAGGCCGATCGCAAGCTCTATCGCCTGGCTGTGCAGCGCCTGCTCGCGGAAACCCCGAACCTCGAGATCATCGAAGGTGGTGTGGTCCGTTTCGTTCGTGACTCTACCGAAATAAATGGCGTTATCCTTGATAACGGACTGCAGCTCCATTCTGCAGCAGTCGTGTTGACAACGGGTACGTTTCTCAACGGCCTGATCCATATCGGCGACAAGAAGATTGCCGCAGGCCGTGTCGGCGAGGCCCCTGCCCTGGGATTGAGCGGTGATCTGGCGGCGCTCGGTCTGAAGCTTGGTCGTCTGAAAACCGGCACTCCGGCGCGCCTGGACCGCAAAACCATTCGTTGGGAAGAACTGGAAGTCCAGGAGGCGGATGAGAACCCGATTCCCTTCTCATTCATGACGGAATCGGTCACAACGCCTCAGATTGCTTGCGGTATCACGCGCACAACGGCAGAAACCCACCGTATCATCCGGGAGAATATCCACCGGTCCGCCATGTATTCCGGCCAGATAGAGGGCGTTGGACCGCGATATTGCCCCTCGATCGAGGACAAGATCAATCGATTCGGCGATCGTGATGGCCATCAGATCTTTCTGGAGCCGGAGGGGCTCGATGACGACACCATCTATCCAAACGGGATCTCGACTTCTTTGCCGGAAGAGGTGCAGGAGCAGTTCATTCGCTCTATCCCGGGGCTCGAGAATGTCCGGATCCTGCAGCCGGGTTATGCGATCGAGTATGACTATGTCGATCCACAGCAGCTCGATCTGTCTCTGGCAGTCAAGGGCGTAAAGGGCTTGTACCTGGCTGGTCAGATCAATGGTACCACAGGTTATGAAGAGGCTGGCGCTCAAGGCCTGCTGGCCGGTATCAATGCGGCCCGGCTCGCGGCCGGGCAAAGCGGTTTCTCCTTCAGCCGCACGGATTCCTATATCGGCGTCATGATTGATGACCTGACGTCGCGCGGTGTGGCGGAGCCCTATCGCATGTTCACGTCCCGGGCCGAATATCGCTTGTCGCTGCGTGCTGACAATGCCGATATGCGCCTGACGCCCTATGGTATCGAGCTTGGTTGCGTGTCTTCGGAACGGGCCGAGAAGTTCGAGGCCTATCGCAGCCAGCGCGAGGGACTTTACGAACAGCTCGGATCGCTCACTGCCTCGCCCAACGAAATGGCGCTCGCCGGCGTGGTTATCAACCAGGATGGTCGTCGTCGTTCTGCTCGGGAGATTCTGTCCTATCCGGACATCAACTGGGAACAAGTTGTTCAGGTCTGGCCCGAGTTGAAGTGCGTGGATACGAAGATCGCAACCGCCGTTGAGATCGATTGCCTGTACCACGTCTATCTCGAGCGCCAGTTGGCGGATATCGAAGGGGTGCGTGCCGAAGAGGAGCGCGTCATTCCCGATAACTTCGACTATTCCGCCCTATCCGGTCTCTCCAACGAGCTGAAGATCAAGCTCGTCGCCAACAAACCCCGCAATATTGCCCAGGCAAGCCGGCTTGAAGGTATGACGTCGGCGGCTGTCGCCTTGCTCGTCGCGCATCTGCGCAAGAATCACATCAATAAATTGGCATCCTGACATGCAAAGAACGAAAAGCGCTCCGTATGGAATCGATGTTTCACGTGAAACGCAGGAGCGCCTTGATCGCTTTGCTGACCTCTTCCTGAAATGGGCTGCCAGAATCAACTTGATTGCGCCGTCAACTGTCGAACAGCTCTGGACACGGCACATCGCAGACTCGTTGCAACTCCGAAACATTGTGCCGAGGCCGGGTCGATGGATAGATCTCGGGAGTGGCGGAGGATTTCCAGGGATCATCACTGCCATCACCCTGACGGAAGATCAGGCCGGTTGGGTCGATCTGGTTGAAAGCAACAACAAGAAGTGCGGTTTTCTGCGGACGGCGATCACGGAGATTGGTGCTCGGGCATCCGTTCACCCTCTGCGGATCGAGGATGCGGCAAATACGCTGGCCGCACCTGATTTCATCTCGGCGCGTGCGCTTGCCGAGCTCGATCTTTTGTTCGCCTATGCTCAACCCTGGGCGCTTGCCAATCCTGATCTGAAACTGATCTTCCATAAAGGTCGGGATTACCAGCAGGAAATCGATAAA
Source organism: Rhizobium sp. (assembly GCA_027533385.1). Lineage (GTDB taxonomy): Bacteria > Pseudomonadota > Alphaproteobacteria > Rhizobiales > Rhizobiaceae > Allorhizobium. The sequence continues at coordinate 68,719 of JAPZUE010000034.1, forward strand.
GCGCGTGGTCGCTGGGACTTCGATCTGATAAAACATCAAAGCGTTGTCGAGGCGGATTCCGTTATTCTGGAGATCGCCTCCCTGGCGCGCAGGGTTTAACGCTTCGGGTGCCAAATGAGTCTCGAAAAGAACCGCATCATCACCATCGCCAATCAAAAGGGCGGCGTGGGCAAGACCACAACAGCGATCAACCTGGCAACCGCCCTGGCGGCCATCGGTGAGCGTGTGCTCATCGTTGATCTCGATCCGCAGGGAAATGCCAGCACGGGCCTCGGGATTGACCGCCGCGATCGCCGCTTGTCGTCCTATGATGTGCTGATTGGTGCGAACTCCATCAGTGAAGCCGCACTCCAGACAGCTGTGCCCAATCTTTCGATTGTGCCATCGACGATGGATTTGCTCGGCTTTGAGATGGAGATCTCCCAACAGGCAGATCGGGTATTCCGCCTCAAGAAGGCGCTCAATCTCGATGATGCACGTGCTTATAGCTATGTGCTGCTGGATTGCCCGCCTTCGTTCAATCTCCTGACGATGAACGCGATGGCTGCGGCGCATTCGGTCCTCGTGCCGCTGCAATGCGAGTTTTTCGCGCTCGAAGGGCTGAGCCAGCTTCTCGAGACCATCAATCAGGTGCGTCAGAGCGTGAATCCAACCCTGGATATCCAGGGCATCGTGCTGACCATGTTCGACTCCCGCAATAATCTGGCGCAGCAGGTGGTCAGCGATGTCCGCGAACATCTTGGCGAGAAGGTCTATGCCACCCTCATTCCGCGCAATGTGCGCGTATCCGAGGCGCCATCCTATGGTAAGCCGGCTATCCTTTACGACCTGAAATGCGCCGGTAGCCAGGCCTACCTGCAGCTGGCATCCGAGGTCATCCAGCGTGAGCGGCAGCGCAAAGCAGCCTAATCTTCGTACAAGGGTGTGAGTATGAGCGAAGACGTATCGAAACGGCGCCTGGGGCGTGGACTTGCAGCACTGATCGGCGAAATGGATCAGCCCGTTCCCGTCGGTGAGACGCGTCCCGCGATCAGTGCCGACCGCACTGTTCCGATCGAATTCGTCGCGCGCAGCCCGAAAAATCCCCGCCGCTATTTCGACGAGACAGAGCTTCAGGACCTCGCCGGTTCCATTCGCCAGCACGGGATCGTGCAGCCGGTTGTCGTACGCACCATCGGCAGTGATCGTTATGAAATCATTGCCGGTGAGCGTCGCTGGCGTGCCGCGCAGCTCGCGGGCCTAGTCGAGATCCCGGTCATCGTCCGGGACGTCGACGATCGGACGGCGCTGGAGCTCGCGATTGTCGAAAACGTCCAGCGCGCAGATCTCAACCCGCTCGAAGAGGCGCTCGGCTACGAGCAGTTGATCGCCGAGCACGGCTATACCCAGAATGATCTCGGGGAAATCATCGGCAAGAGCCGCAGCCATGTGGCAAACAGCCTGCGACTGTTGAAGCTGCCTGACCCGGTCCGGGACATGCTGGCGGATGGCAGCCTGTCGGCCGGTCATGCGCGCGCTCTGGTATCAACACCTGATCCAGTCATGCTCGCCAAGACGATTGCCCAGAAGGGGCTTTCCGTTCGCGATGCGGAGAAACTGGCCCAGAACCACATCAAGGCGCAGCAGACCCCTGCCCCGGCTGAGACCCGCGAAGCTAAGGATTCCGATACGATTGCGCTGGAGCGCAGCCTGTCGGATCGTCTTGGTCTTTCGGTCTCGATCAACCACAAGGGTGGCGGTGGCCAGTTGAAGATCAATTACAAGACGCTAGACCAGCTCGAAGAGATTTGCCGGCTTCTCGAAGCGCGTTGATCAGCCCCGACGATTGCGCCTTGCAGACTGCAGCGTGGTTGCGAGCAGGGTTTGGATCGCCAGATTGTCTTCCAGGGGCGCGTTTTGTCTGCTCTGCAGAATGGCTGCGTTGAGCCGCGCGCTCTCGCGTGCGAGATCGGCACTGTTCCAGTTCCGTAACGCTTTTTCGATGATCGGCTTTCGCTTGAAATGGATGCCGCGCCCCAAAGTCTGCATGACTTGGGCGGCCTGCTGCTGACGCTCTTCCATGTCTAGCCGCATGGTTTCCAGCAGCTGGATCTGTTTCATCGTGCCCTGCAGGACGAGAAAGACAGCGGTCTTCGATGCAATGACCTTCTGGATGGCGTGAAGGAAGCCGTCCGGGTCACCTGAAAGCACCGCGTCGACAACTTCGTCTGTCGACACGGCGCTGGCATCGCCTACAATCTCCAGAACGTGGCGCTCGTCGATTAGATCATCCTTCATGCAATAGAGCACAAGCTTCTGGATTTCGTTGCGCGACGCAATGCGGTCGCCGCCGATCGATTCGACCAGCAGTTCACGCGCTGCCGGGGTGATCCTCAGGTTTGCGGCCGAGAGTTCGGTGTCGATCAAGGCGTTCAGGGCACGGGCATCATCCTGGTAGCAGGCGATGCAAGCGATACTGCGCTCACCTTCGGCCACCTTTCTGAGCGCTGATCCCTTTTTCAGGTCACCTGCTTCGATCAGGAGATAGCTGCCCTCGGGCGGGTTTGCAGCGAGATGGGAGAGGCCATCGACAAGCTGCTTCTCGTTGGCCGCACCGCGGACCCAGATCAGCTTTTCTCCACCAAACAGGCCGAAGGCGTTGACTTCATCCACCAGGCGTCCGGGATCGGACTGAATGTCGGAGATATCCAGCCGGATCAGCGCGAACCCATCATGGAGATCAACGCCTGTGGTGCCGGCAATGGCTCCCGCCCGCTCGGCGACGAGCCCGCGGTCGGGACCATACACAACGAAAATGCGGTAGTGCCTCGCTGATTTGGCGAGGAAAGCCTCAAACTCGTGGGATTTGACGTCTACCATGGCCGCAAATCAGCGACCAAGGGCCATTGCGAGATCGGCGTAGATGATTTCTGCGAGTTCGCGAGCGGCGCGTGTCTCCGCATCACGCGCGGCGCGAAGCTTTGCAAACTCCTGACGCGGATAGTCGAAGAGGGCAACGCCCGTGCGACGGCCCGTCTTCAAGACGGTGTCGTCCGAAATCCGCTTCAGGGTGTAGTTGCCAACGACAACCGCACGGCCGGCATTTGCCGTGTCAGAGGTCTCATCCAGGAGAATCCCCTCGACACCGCCGCTGACGGTCAACTCGACGCGATATTCCGGTGTCTTCGACTCGTCGCCACCGCTGGTCAGGAAGATCAGACGATTGCGCGTCTCCAGACCAACCCTGCTGCTGGCTTCCGAATAGGCGATCGCGGCGAGAGCGCCGCGCGTTTCACCATTGGCATCCTGATAAAGCGGGCGCGCCTGGCACCCTGCCAGAAGCAGAGCCGCACCAATCAGTAGCGAGCGCCGAAGCACCGTGGAAGGCTTGAGTTCAGAGGACAATATTCACGATCCTTAGCGGGACAACGATGATCTTCTTCGGAGCCTGACCGCCGAGGGCGGCCTGGATAGCATCGAGAGCCAGTACGGCCTCCTGGACTGCATTCTGGTCTGCGTCGCGCGCGATTGTCAATTCAGCGCGCTTCTTGCCGTTGATCTGCACAGGCAGGACAATTTCGTTTTCAGCGACAAGGCCTTCGTCGAATTGCGGCCAGGCTGCCTTGGCGACGAGACCCTGATTGCCGAGGACGGACCAGCATTCTTCGGCCAGATGCGGCGTCATCGGCGCGATCAGCTGCACAAGGATCTCGGCGGCATTGCGGACGGCGGCGACATAGGCAGCGTCACCTTGTCCTGCTGCGACATTGGTCAGCGGTGCGGCGAGTGCGTTCACCAGTTCGTAAATGCGCGCAATCGCCTTGTTGAAGGCGAGCTTGTCCAGGTCGCCTTGAACAGCCTTGAGCGTCTTGTGGGCAATCTGCGAAACAACGAGCCCGTCGCCTTCCTTAGCCGGATTCGGTTGAACGAACTTCAGTCTGTCGGCCGCTTCCGAAACCAGGCGCCAGACACGCTGGACGAAGCGGTGGGCGCCTTCGACGCCCGCTTCGGACCAGATGACGTCACGATCCGGGGGTGAGTCGGAGAGAACGAAGAAGCGAGCGGTGTCGGCACCGTAGGAGCCGATAATGTCATCGGGATCCACGACGTTCTTCTTCGACTTCGACATCTTCTCGATCGAGCCGATCTTGGCTTCCCGGCCATTGCTCAGCAGGAAAGCACGGCGAGTTCCATCGGCTTCCTCGATACGCAGGTCTGCCGGGGCCACCCATTCACGCTCGAGGCCCTCGCCGATGCTGTAGGTTTCATGCACAACCATGCCCTGGGTGAACAGGCCCTTGAAGGGTTCCTTCAGGTCCAGATGCCCGGTCTCGCGCATGGCGCGGGTGAAGAAGCGCGAATAGAGAAGATGCAGGATCGCATGCTCGATGCCGCCGATATATTGGTCGACCGGCAGCCAGCGATTGGCAACGGCGGGATCCGTCGGATTGTCTTCCCAGGGCGCGGTAAAGCGGGCGAAGTACCAGCTTGAATCGACAAAGGTATCCATGGTGTCCGTCTCGCGACGGGCATCCTTGCCGCAGTGGGGGCAGGCGACATGGCGCCAGGTGGGATGACGGTCGAGCGGATTGCCCGGCTTGTCGAAGCTGACATCGTCGGGGAGCTTGACCGGCAGGTCCTTCTTGGGGACGGGCACGACGCCACAGTCATCGCAATGGATGACCGGGATCGGGCAGCCCCAATAGCGCTGGCGGGAAATGCCCCAGTCGCGCAGACGGAAGTTTACCTTGCGCTCGCCCTGCGGTGCGCCGTTCAGCTGCTGCGACGACAGACGGTTGGCGACTTCCTCGAAGGCGTCCGTTGTCGAAAGCCCATCCAGGAAACGCGAATTGATCATCACGCCGTCATCGGTGAAGGCGGTGTCGTCGATCGCAAAGCTTGCGGCGTCGCCATCTTTCGGCATGACGACCGGGACGACGGGCAGATCATATTTGCGGGCGAAGTCCAGGTCGCGCTGGTCGCCGGAGGGGCAGCCGAAGATTGCGCCCGTGCCGTATTCCATCAGCACGAAGTTCGCGACATAGACCGGCAGCTCCCAGCTCGGGTCGAGCGGGTGCTTCACACGAATACCGGTGTCGATGCCCTTCTTTTCGGCGGTTTCGAGTGCCGCGAGCGACGTGCCGGCATGCCGGCATTCCTGGCAGAAGGCGTCAACGGCCGCGTCACGGGTAGCCGCTTCCTTGGCCAAGGGGTGATCGGCAGCGATCGCCAGGAAGGAGGCGCCAAACAGTGTATCGGGCCGCGTCGTGTAGACGGTCACTTCTCCGGCTTCGCTGCCGGAGGCAACCTCCCAGCGCACCAACATGCCTTCCGAGCGACCGATCCAGTTCTTCTGCATCAGCCGGACCTTTTCCGGCCAGTTATCGAGCTCGTCGAGGGCGTCGAGCAGGTCCTGGCTGAAATCGGTGATCTTGAAGAACCACTGGGTCAGTTCGCGCTGTTCCACCAACGCGCCGGAGCGCCAGCCGCGCCCATCGATGACCTGCTCGTTGGCGAGCACGGTCATGTCTTCCGGGTCCCAGTTGACCTTGGAGTTCTTGCGATAGACCAGGCCCTTCTCGAGGAAGTCCAGGAAGAGGTGCTGCTGACGGTGGTAGTAGTCGACGTCACAGGTCGCAAATTCGCGCGACCAGTCGAGCGACAGGCCCATCGACTTCAGCTGGCCGCGCATGGTTGCGATGTTTTCGTAGGTCCAGGCCTTGGGGTGGACCTTGTTCTTCATCGCGGCGTTTTCCGCCGGCATGCCGAAGGCGTCCCAGCCCATGGGATGCAGCACGTTGTAGCCACGAGCACGCTTGTAGCGCGCAACGACATCGCCCATCGCATAGTTGCGGACATGGCCCATATGGATGCGGCCCGACGGGTAGGGGAACATCTCGAGCACGTAGTATTTCTCGCGCGGGTCGGCATTGTCGGTCTCGAAGACCTTGTCTTCAGACCATTTCGCCTGCCAACGGGGCTCGGCGTCGCGCGGATTGTAACGTTCGGTAGCCATGGATCGCATTTCCGGGAATAGCATCAAAAAGAGAGGGCCGACCTTCATCACGAAACCGGCCAAGCGTCAAGTTTTTGAGGCATTCAGACGGGCCTTCCGGGCAAGCGCTTGCCAACCTCCGAGCCTCGGATTAACCCCTTGCCGAAAGATCTGGTGACGCCAGATATCAGGCAGATGAAAACGGGGATTGGGCATGTCGGTTGAAGAGCGGCTTCAGGACGTCCGGGACAAGATCGCAAGGGCGGCGCAGGAAGCCGGTCGTAAGCCGGATTCGATTTCGCTCGTTGCGGTTTCCAAGACCTTCGATGCCGAGCATATCCGCCCGGCGATCGTCGCGGGGCAGCGAGTGTTCGGCGAAAACCGTGTCCAGGAAGCCCAGGGAAAATGGCCCGATCTGAAGGCGGAAACCCCAGATCTCGAACTGCACCTCATCGGCCCGCTTCAATCCAACAAGGCAGCCGATGCCGTGGCCCTTTTTGATGTCATCGAGACGGTTGATCGCGAGAAGATCGCCCGGGCGCTCGCGGAGGAAGCGAAGCGGCAGGACCGGTCGATCCGCTTTTACATTCAGGTCAATACCGGTCTTGAGCCTCAGAAGGCCGGCATTGCCCCCGATGACGTTGCGTGTTTTGTAAGGCTTTGCCGGGATGAACTTGCGATGCATGTTGAAGGCCTGATGTGCATTCCGCCGGTCGAAGAAAATCCTGGGCCGCATTTCGCCCTGCTTGCCAAACTCGCCGAGGAAAATGGGCTGTCGAAGCTATCGATGGGCATGTCCGGCGATTTCGAGACGGCCATCGGCTTCGGGGCAACGAGCGTGCGTGTCGGCTCCGCCATATTTGGCACACGTTAATTTGCCTTAGACCTTCGGCATAGCGCTTTGGTCTCTCTTTCCTCCTCCCTTCGTCGATCCTAAAATGATGCCAAAGGCGAAAGCCTCAAGCGTTGTCATGGGAGGATCGACATGCGCGACAGCTATCAGGACATCTATGATTCCTGGAAGGCGAACCCCGAGGGCTTCTGGGAGGCTGCGGCGAAAGACATCCACTGGTTCAAGCCACCCGAGAGCGTCTTCGATCCGTCCCAGGGCACCTATGGTCGGTGGTTTGCGGGTGGCGAGACCAATACATGCTACAACTGTATCGACCGGCATGTTGAAGCGGGTCGCGGTGCCGAGACCGCCGTCATCTACGACAGCCCGATGACCGGGCAGACGGCGCGCTACAGCTATGACCAGGTGCTGGTCGAGGTGTCGGCGATTGCTGCGGTCCTGCGCAATCATGGTGTCGGCAAGGGTGACCGCGTCATCATCTACATGCCGATGATCCCGGAAGCCGTGTTCTCCATGCTCGCCTGTGCGCGCATCGGTGCCGTGCATTCGGTGGTCTTCGGCGGTTTCGCGGCACATGAGCTCGCAACGCGCATCGACGATTCCGGCGCGAAGGTGGTGATCGGTGCCAGCTGCGGCCTCGAACCGGGCCGCATCGTTCCCTACAAGCCGTTGCTCGATCAGGCGATCGACATGGCCAAGGTCAAGCCGAACTACTGCCTGATCCTGCAGCGCGACCAGTACCACGCGCCGCTGCGCTATGAACATGGCGATGTCGATCTCGCCCAGGCGATCGAGCAGGAAAAGATGAACGGCTCGTCTGTCGATTGCGTGCCTGTGGCGGCAACCGACCCCCTCTATGTTCTCTACACATCCGGTACCACCGGCCAGCCAAAGGGCGTGGTGCGCGACAATGGTGGACATATGGTCGCGCTCAACTGGAGCATGAAAAACATCTATGGCGTGAAACCCGGCGAAGTCTTCTGGGCGGCCTCGGATATCGGCTGGGTCGTCGGTCATTCCTATATCGTCTACGGGCCGCTTCTGGCCGGCAATGCCACCGTGGTTTTCGAAGGCAAGCCTGTGGGCACACCCGATGCCGGGACTTTTTGGCGCGTGGTCAGCGATCACGATGTCAAAGCCTTGTTCACCGCACCGACGGCTTTCCGCGCGATCCGCCGTGACGATCCCGACGGCGAGCATGTTGCCCGCTATGACATCTCCGGGCTCCGCGCCCTGTTTCTGGCCGGCGAGCGGGCCGATCCGGAAACCCTCAAATGGGCCGAGCGGATCCTGAAGATCCCGGTCATCGATCACTGGTGGCAGACGGAGACGGGCTGGGCGATTGCCGCCAATCCCGCAGGCCTCGGGCTGCTTCCAGTGAAACATGGCTCACCGACCAAGGCGATGCCGGGCTATGCGCTCGAAGTCCTGGACGATGCCGGCCACCCGGTCGCCGCCGGCACGCTTGGCAATATCGTGGCCAAGCTTCCCCTGCCTCCAGGCTGCCTGGTGACGTTCTGGAATGCTGACGATCGCTTCCGGAGTTCGTGCCTCGAAGAATTCCCGGGCTACTACAAGACCGCCGATGCCGGGATCATCGATGAGGACGGCTACGTCTTCGTCATGGCCCGCACGGACGACATCATCAATTGTGCCGGTCATCGCCTCTCCACCGGCGCCATGGAAGAGGTCTGCGCCATGCATCCCGATGTGGCGGAATGCGCGGTCATTGGCATCGCCGACGAACTGAAGGGGCAGATCCCCTGTGGCTTCCTGGTGCTGAAGAAGAACGTGCATCGCGATCACGCTCTGATCTCCAAGGAAGTCGTCCAGCTGGTGCGGGATGAGATCGGGCCGGTGGCCGCCTTTAAGATGGTGCTGATGGTCGATCGTCTGCCGAAGACGCGGTCAGGCAAGATCCTGCGGGGGACCATGCAGAAGATTGCCGATGGTCTGCCCTGGAAGATGCCGGCGACGATCGACGATCCCGCAATCCTGGATGAAATCACCGCCGTGCTGCAGGCGCATGGCCAGGTGCCAGTCGTGACAAAGGCCGCCGCCAGCGCGTGAACCCGAATTGCGGGCAATAAAAAACCCCGGCTGCCATGGGCTGCCGGGGTTCGATGTATTGTAAACGTGATCAGTACTGATCGTCTTCGTCGTCGTTGCGGCGGTCCGACTTGAGCGACTGCAGTTTGGCGAAGACGGCGTTTGCGTCGATTTCCTTTTCTTCCTCACGCTCGTAGCCGAAGCCGAGGTTTTCGGTCTCGCTGGCCGACTGAAGCGTTGCGCCGAGTTCGGCAGCGGTCGGAAGCGGACGGCCCTTCGATGCCTTTTCGACTTCCAGGTCGAGATCGATCTGGCTGCAGAGACCGAGGGTGACCGGATCCATCGGCGTCAGGTTGGCCGAGTTCCAGTGAGTGCGCTCGCGGATCTGTTCGATCGTCGACTTCGTGGTGCCGACGAGACGGGAGATCTGGGCGTCCTTCAGTTCCGGATGGTTGCGAACCAGCCAGAGAATGGCGTTCGGGCGATCCTGGCGCTTGGAGACCGGCGTATAGCGCGGGCCACGGCGCTTGTTGTCGGGAACGCGAACCTTCGGCTCGGAAATCTTCAGCTTGTAGTTCACGTCCTTTTCGGCGCGGGCGATTTCGTCGCGCGAGAGCTGGCCGGTTGCGATCGGGTCGAGACCCTTGATGCCCTGCGCTGCTTCGCCGTCCGCAATCGCCTTCACCTCGAGCGGATGCAGTTTGCAGAACTGCGCGATCTGGTCGAATGACAGAGCGGTATTGTCGACGAGCCATACGGCGGTCGCCTTCGGCATGAGCAGTGTCTGGGCCATAGATACAATCCTTCTGAGGGTCCGCGCCGGTTGTCGCGGGCCGTGGGTTTAAACCACTATTTCCGGGAATTCGGCGTCCTTATAGCGATTATGTAACGAAATTGCAATTCGCGAAGTCACGAATGACCTTTGTCTAATTGCTGGCCATATTGCACCTGCTATGAATGGCGTCGATAGGCCGGGGAGGACGGTCCTGGTCGCCAGTAGTGGCCCGTCAACATGAGGAGGAGTTCATGTCAGCCAAAACCTATCCGGTGCTGAAATCCGCAAAAGTCCGCGCTCTGATCGATGATGACAAATACCAGAAATGGTATCAGGAAAGCATCGAAGACCCCGAGAAGTTCTGGGGCAAGCACGGTAAGCGGATCGACTGGTTCAAGCCGTATACGAAGGTCAAGAACACGTCGTTCAAGGGCAAGGTCCCGATCAAGTGGTTCGAGGACGGGCTTACCAACGTTTCCTACAACTGTATCGATCGTCACCTGAAGACGCATGGCGAACGCACCGCCATCATCTGGGAAGGTGACAATCCCTATATCGACAAGAAGATCACCTATAACGAGCTCTACGAGCAAGTTTGCCGCATGGCGAATGTCTTGAAGAAGCACGGCGTCAAGAAGGGTGATCGCGTCACGATCTACATGCCGATGATCCCGGAAGCGGCCTATGCGATGCTCGCCTGCGCCCGCATCGGGGCAGTTCATTCGGTCGTCTTCGGCGGCTTCTCGCCGGAAGCGCTGGCAGGTCGTATCGTTGACTGCGAATCAACCTTCGTGATCACCTGCGACGAGGGCGTGCGCGGCGGCAAGCCGGTGCCGCTCAAGGAGAACACCGACGTTGCGATCGACATCGCTGCCAAGCAATATGTCATCGTCAACAAGGTGCTGGTCGTTCGCCGCACCGGCGGCAAGATCGGCTGGGCGCCGGGTCGCGACATTTGGTATCACCAGGAAATGCATACCGTGAAGCCGGAATGCCCGCCGGTGAAGATGAAGGCGGAAGACCCGCTGTTCATCCTCTACACCTCGGGTTCGACAGGCAAGCCGAAGGGCGTCATGCACACGACGGGTGGTTACCTCGTCTATGCTTCGATGACGCATGAATATGTCTTCGACTATCACGATGGTGATATCTACTGGTGCACGGCCGATGTCGGCTGGGTCACCGGTCACTCCTACATCGTCTACGGGCCGCTTTCGAATTGCGCCACGACGCTGATGTTCGAGGGCATTCCGACATTCCCGGACCAGGGTCGCTTCTGGGAGGTGATCGAGAAGCACAAGGTCAACATCTTCTACACCGCACCGACCGCCATCCGCTCGCTGATGGGGGCCGGCGACGATTTCGTCAAGCGCTCGGATCGCTCGTCGCTGCGCCTTCTCGGCTCGGTCGGCGAACCGATCAATCCCGAAGCCTGGGAGTGGTATTACAACGTCGTCGGCGAACAGAAGTCGCCCGTCGTCGATACCTGGTGGCAGACGGAAACCGGCGGCATCATGATCACGCCGCTGCCGGGTGCGACGCCGCTGAAGCCCGGTTCGGCCACGCGTCCGTTCTTCGGGGTGAAGCCCGAACTCGTCGATAACGAAGGCAAGGTGCTGGAAGGGGCGACCGACGGCAACCTCTGCATCACCGACAGCTGGCCGGGCCAGGCCCGTTCGGTCTATGGCGATCACGACCGCTTCGTGCAGACCTACTTCTCGACTTACAAGGGCAAGTATTTCACGGGTGACGGCTGCCGCCGCGATGAAGACGGCTATTACTGGATCACGGGTCGCGTGGACGACGTCCTGAACGTCTCCGGCCACCGTCTGGGAACGGCGGAAGTCGAATCGGCGCTGGTCTCGCACCACCTCGTCTCGGAAGCGGCCGTCGTCGGCTATCCGCACAACATCAAGGGTCAGGGCATCTATTGCTATGTCACCCTGATGGCGGGTCATGAGGGCAACGATGCGCTGCGGGCCGATCTGGTGAAGCATGTCCGCACGGAAATCGGCCCGATTGCGACGCCGGACAAGATCCAGTTCGCGCCAGGCCTGCCGAAGACCCGTTCCGGCAAGATCATGCGCCGTATTCTGCGCAAGATCGCCGAGGATGATTTCGGTGCGCTGGGGGATACTTCGACCTTGGCGGATCCGGCTGTTGTCGACGACCTGATCGCCAACCGTCAGAACAAGACCGGCTGATCAGATCAGGCCGTGAGAGAAAAAAAGGGGCTTCCACCGGGGAGCCCCTTTTTCATGTCAGTCGTCCGGGCAGGGCCGCTTGTTTTTCTTGCGCCCTTTATAGGCTTCGACCAGACCCGCCTTCAGAAGAAGCTCGGCCGGACGGGTGCCGTCGGACAATTCGAGATCGGCGACCACGCGGCCGAAATATTTGTCACCGGAGATTGCGGTTAGCTGCACCATCCGCTCACCCTCGACCAGGCTTGCCAGTTCACTCTTTGCCTGTTGCGCTGCCTTGCGGAAGGCCAGGCATTTCGATCGAAGCTCGGGCGCATCGATGCCGCGCAGGCGCACATAGGTGCTGACCTTGTGATCGGGCCAGGGCATGGCCTCGACCAGCACCGTGTCACCGTCAATAACCTTCACGACCTCTGCGGCGACAGGGCCGTCAATCAGCCTGTTGGCTGAGGCAGCCGGTGCCGATAGCCCCCCGGCAAGGAAAAAGATCACAAGTGAGAGATGGGTTCGGAACATTATAGGAACATATTCCGAATGAGGGGCGTGATCAATGGGGAATCATTCCTCAGAAGTCGATTGCCCGACCCTTGATCTCCCAATCCCCAAAGCGGGCCGGGTCTGCCCCGCCACGTCCGCCGATTTCCGGCGGCATTTGCGCGGCCGCTTCCTTGCGGCGCCGCTCCTCGGCTTCCGCCAGTGCGCGTTTCGCGGCCGGGCTCAGTTCCCGCGGCTGTTCGTCCACGCTGACTTCGGCTTCACGATCTTCTGACATCACATCGTCCTTTGCTGAGACGGCATTTCATGCGCAAACATTGAAATTGGGGTGGCCGCTTTTTAAATCAACAGGCGAAAACGGCAAGAAAATTGCCGATGTGTTGCTTCCGAAGGAGCTCGACATGAATACCATGCGGACTGCCATGCTGCTCGCCTTCATGACTGCCCTGTTCATGGGCGTCGGCTTCCTTATCGGCGGCCGCGGCGGGATGATGATTGCCTTCTTCGTTGCGGCGGGGATGAACTTCTTTTCCTACTGGAACTCCGACAAGATGGTGCTGCGCGCCTATCGCGCCCAGGAGGTCGACGAGCGGACGGCTCCGGAGTTCTATGTCATGGTGCGGGATCTCGCCCGCAATGCCGGTCTGCCGATGCCGAAGGTCTATGTCTTCGACAGCCCGCAGCCCAATGCGTTCGCCACTGGTCGTAATCCGCAGAATGCCGCCGTTGCTGCTTCCACCGGACTGTTGCAGCGGCTCACCCCCGAAGAGGTCGCGGGCGTCATGGCCCATGAGCTTGCCCATATCGAGAACCGCGACACACTGACGATGACGATCACGGCGACGCTCGCCGGTGCGATCTCGATGCTGTCGAATTTTGCCTTTCTCTTCTCCGGCGGCCGGGACAATCGCAACCCGCTCGGATTTGTCGGTGTCCTCCTTGCCATGATCGTAGCTCCCCTTGCCGCGATGCTGGTCCAGATGGCGATCAGCCGCACGCGCGAATATGCGGCCGATCGTCGAGGTGCCGAAATCTGCGGCCAGCCGCGCTGGCTCGCTTCGGCTCTGCAGAAAATTGCGGGCGAGGCGCCAAAGTTCGAGAATGTGAATGCCGAGCGCAATCCGGCCACCGCACATATGTTCATCATCAATCCCTTGAACGGTCAGCGGATGGACAATCTCTTCTCGACCCATCCGAACACGCGCAACCGGATCGAAGCCTTGCTGGCGATGACCGATATCGGTCCTAAGGGATCGACGCCACCGCAGGCCCCTGTTAAGGCAACGCGCACGGCGCGTTCCGTTCCGACCACCGGTTGGGGGCGCGGCAATGCCGAACCACCCAAGGGACCATGGTCTTGAACGATCGATCGACGGACGCATCCAAGAAGAAGCCGAAACGCCATCAGAGCCAGAAAGACGCAGCACCCCGGCGCAGCGACAAGCCGGGGCTCGATGCGCGTATCGCCGCGTCCCGCATCCTGGCAGCCGTCATCGATAAGAAGACGTCGCTTGACGGGATGCTGGATCCCGAACATGGCAATCCGGCCTTTATGGCGCTGAATGATGCCGATCGCGCTCTGGTCAAGGCGATCCTGCAAAGCGCGCTCCGCCATCTGCCACGCATCGAAGCCATCATTGGTCAGCTGCTCGACAGCCCGCTTCCCGATGGTGCGCGCTCCCTCCATCATCTTCTCGTCGTCGCGGCCGCGCAGATGCTCTATCTCGATGTGCCGGATCACTCGGCTGTCGATCTGGCCGTCGAGCAGGCGAATAGTGATCCCCGCAGCCGACGGTTTGCGAAGTTGGTCAATGCCATCCTGCGCCGCATCGGTCGCGAAAAGGCGGACCTCCTTGCTTCTGTCGAGAAGCTTCCGTGTATGCCCGAATGGTTCATGCAGCGGCTTGCCGCGGTCTATGGGCCTGAGCAGGCGCTTGCGATCGCCGCCTCGCAACTCGAGCCGCCAACGATTGATCTCACCGTGAAGGCCGATCCCGAGGGCTGGGCCGCGAGTCTGGGTGGGCAGGTCCTTCCGACCGGCAGTGTTCGCCTCGACCGCTTCCGTGGTTCGATTACCACGCTCGAAGGTTTCGAGGATGGTACCTGGTGGGTTCAGGACGCCGCTGCCGCCATTCCCGCCAAGCTGTTTGGCGCTCTCACAGGCAAACGCGTGGCCGATCTCTGTGCCGCCCCCGGCGGCAAGACGGCACAGCTTGTCCTTGCCGGTGGGGATGTGCTTGCGGTCGAGCAGTCGAAGTCCCGTCTGAAACGCCTTGAAAGCAATCTCCAGCGTCTGGCTCTCCCAGCAGAGACGCGCTGTATCAACCTGCTCGATATCGAGGATGCCGAAGGTTTCGACGCGATCCTTCTCGACGCGCCCTGCTCGTCCACGGGAACGACGCGCAGACATCCCGATGTGTTGTGGACCAAGGACGCCGCCGATATCGCCAAGCTGGCCGCCCTTCAGGAGAAGCTCGTTCGCCATGCCGTCAGCCTGTTGAAACCCGGCGGACGGCTCGTCTTTTCCAACTGCTCGATCGACCCTTCAGAGGGCGAGCAGGTGGTCGACCGGCTGCTGGCCGATGTTTCCGGCCTGCGCCTGATGCCGATCGATCCGGCCGACTGGCCAGGGCTTGAAGAGGCGATCACCAGCAGGGGCGAATTCCGCACCACGCCAGCCATGCTGGCGGACCGCGGCGGATTGGATGGCTTCTACGCGGCAGTGATTGCTAAAATTTAACTAATATCTCAATAAACCTGTTGGGAAGTCTGCGCGCAAACCATTGGTTGCTCCGCAGTTCTGACGCATGACGGTATGACATACAATTTCGTGCCCCCAAAGAATCATAGTCGGGAGACCGGTGTGTCCCTGCTTGGTCCTGGGCCGGACAACCGAAATGGTCGGGTCATCATGATCCGGTGACAGGAAATAGTATGCGAATCAAAGATCGCACCCGTCTGATCTCGCTTCATGTTGCCGAATCCTGGCGACGCCTGCGCCAGTCGGCTGCCGTCCTCACTCCGTCTGTTCTCCACCGTGGCGGATTTCGTGTCAGTCGTGTCGTCGTTGCACCCACCGACTTGAGGGCGGTGGATTCCTTCGTCGCTGAAGAAATCATCAGCGGGCGCTATCCGCTTGCCGGCCGCATCCTGGATACCGAGGGGCAATCGCCCTTCGAACTGGAATTGCCCTCGGTGCAATTTGCGCGGCGGCTGCATGGGTTTGGCTGGCTCAGGCATATCCGGGCAGGCAAGACATCGGCCGCCTGCAGCAATGCGCGACGGATCACCGACCAGTGGATCTCCCTTCATGGCAATCGCACAAAGGGGATCGCCTGGGACAGCGAAGTCGTGTCGCGGCGGATCATCAGCTGGCTGTCCCACTCGCCGATCCTGCTGCAGGACGCCGATGCCGGGTTCTATCGTCGTTTCACTTCGTCGCTTGGCCAACAGGTCCGTCATCTCCAGCGCCGTGCCGATTCCCTGCCGGACGGTCTGCCGCGGCTAAAGGCCCGTATTGCGATCGCCATGGCTACGGTTGCAGCGGAGGCAAAGCCGGGCGCCGTCCGCCGGGCGGGACGTTTGCTCGATCGTGAGCTCGAACGGCAGGTCCTGCCGGATGGCAGCCATGTCTCGCGAAATCCGCAGGCCTCCGTCGACTTGCTGTTCGACCTCTTGCCGCTGCGCCAGAGCTACATCAATCTCGGCCATGAAGTTCCGTCGAAACTCATTCCCGCGATCGATCGCATGTATCCGGCGGTTCGTTTCTTCCGGCATAGCAGCGGCGATCTGGCGCTCTTCAATGGAGCCAGTTCCTCGCTCGCGACAGACATGATGAGTGTGCTGCGCTACGACGAGACGGCCGGTCAACCCTTCAAGGCCCTGCCGCATGGCGGTTATCAGCGCCTCGCAGGCGGTGATACCACCATCCTCGTCGATACTGGCAAGCCTCTGTCGGCGCGCTTGTCGAACACCGCCCATGCGGGCTGCCTGTCCTTCGAGCTTTCGTCAGGGCGCAACCGTTTCATCATCAACAGCGGTTCGCCGCGCTTCGCCGGCGAGCGGCTGCGGCAGCTGGCGCGCACCACGGCTGCCCATACGACCGTCTGCATTGGTGATGTCTCATCGGCCAGGATCGCCCATTCGTCGCATCTCGGTCCGATCATCCTGTCTGGACCATCGACGATCGACATCGATCGCCAGACCGGGCCTGACGGTAGCGACCGTCTTTCGGCGCGTCATGACGGCTATGTGGAGCGCTTCGGGGTGCTTCACGAGCGCGAAATCCGCGTCAACGAGCAGGGCACGAAGATTGCCGGGCGTGATCGCCTGCTCCTGCCCGATGGCATGCCGACCGTAAACCTGCCGGGGGCCGAGGTCGTGGCGCGGTTTCACATTCATCCGTCGATCAGCGTCGATCGTGCGGATGACCGCAAGGTACGCCTTGTCGCGCCCGATGGTGAAAGCTGGTCCTTTTCCATTCCGGTTGGCGAACTGGTGATCGGCGAAGATGTGTTCTTTGCGGATGTATCGGGGATCCGGCCGTCGCAGCAGCTGGAGATCGTCTTCCAGGGCCCGGAAATCCGTTGGTTTCTCGCCCATCACGCCTGATGGCAGCGATCTTGCGGTTTCATCGGGGATGAAGCTGTGCTAGGCGGCGGCATCGCGCCCGCTGCCGCTTGTCCGGGCGCCCGCCAGCTCGGAGTGAACCATGGCCGTCGTTTCCAAAAAGATCCCCGCCCCTGACCTCGTGCGCGTGCGCACGGCACTTCTGTCCGTGTCCGACAAGACCGGCATTGTCGAATTTGCCCAGGCGCTGCATCAGCGCGGTGTGCGCCTTCTGTCGACTGGCGGCACGCACAAGACGCTGGCTGCCGCTGGGCTGCCCGTCATCGATGTCTCTGAAGTCACCGGCTTCCCCGAGATCATGGACGGTCGCGTCAAGACCTTGCATCCGCTGGTTCATGGCGGCCTTCTGTCGATCCGTGACGATGCCGAGCATGTCGAGGCCATGAAGGCGCATGGGATCGAGGCCATCGATCTCTCTGTCATCAACCTTTATCCGTTCGAACAGGTGCGCGCCGCCGGCGGTGACTACCCGACCACCGTCGAAAATATCGATATCGGTGGTCCGGCGATGATCCGCGCCTCGGCCAAGAACCATGCCTATGTCACTGTGGTCACGGATGCCGCCGATTACCCAGAGGTTATCGCCGCGCTCAGCGACAATGATGGACAAACAACCTACGCGCTGCGCCAGCGGCTCGCGGCCAAGGCCTATGCGCGCACGGCTGCCTATGATGCTGCGATTTCGAACTGGTTCGCCGAGGCGCTTGAGATCGACATGCCGACCTATCGTGCCATCGGCGGCGTGCTGAAGGAGAAGATGCGCTACGGGGAAAACCCACATCAGAGCGCCGGCTTCTACGTCACCGGCGAAAACCGCCCCGGTGTCGCAACGGCCACGCTTTTGCAGGGCAAGCAGCTCTCCTACAACAACATCAATGACACGGATGCCGCCTTCGAGCTCGTCGCCGAGTTCCCGCCGGAAAACGGTCCGGCCTGTGCGATCATCAAGCATGCCAACCCCTGCGGCGTGGCCACGGGCTCAAGTCTGGTCGAGGCCTACAAGCGGGCACTGGCCTGCGACAGCACCTCGGCTTTCGGTGGCATCATTGCGCTCAACCAGATCCTCGACGGCGAGACGGCCCAGGAGATCGTCAAGCTCTTCACCGAAGTGATCATCGCGCCTGAAGTGACCGAGGAGGCCAAGGCGATCATTGCGGCAAAGCCGAACCTGCGCCTGCTGACGACGGGTGCCCTGCCCGATCCGCGCGCTCGTGGCGTCATGGCAAAGACGGTTTCGGGCGGCCTGCTCGTCCAGAGCCGAGACAATGTCATGGTCGAGGATCTGGAGCTCAAGGTCGTCACCAAGCGCGCGCCGACTGCGACCGAGCTTGAGGATATGAAATTCGCCTTCAAGATCGCCAAGCATGTGAAGTCGAATGCTGTCATTTATGCAAAGGACGGCCAGACGGCCGGTATCGGCGCCGGGCAGATGAGCCGCGTGGACTCCGCCCGCATCGCCGCACTTAAGGCGGAAGATGCTGCCAAGGCGCTTGGTCTTGCCGAGCCGCTGACCAAGGGCTCCGCGGTTGCATCGGAAGCCTTCTATCCCTTCGCCGATGGCTTGCTGGCGGCGATTGCGGCCGGTGCCACTGCCGTCATCCAGCCGGGTGGCTCGATGCGCGACGAAGAGGTGATCGCCGCTGCCGATGCGCATGGCGTGGCCATGGTCTTCACCGGCATCCGGCACTTCCGCCATTGATTTCATCATACCTGTACAAACAAGTGGGCCGGCGGAGTGATCCGCCGGCCCATTTGTTTCTGGCACATGATTGAGCCTAGACTGGCTTCACGTGGTCCTTGGCGGGATAGGAGGTCTTCCAGAGCAGTGCCAAGCCGCCGATGAGGAAGACGAGCAGTGTTGCCATACCGGCGCGTGCCGAACCGGACCAGGCCGTCACGACCGAGAAGGAGAGCGTTGCAAGGAAGCTCGTCGCGCGGCCGGAGAGCGAGTAGATGCCGAAATAGCGGCCCGCCTCGTGCAGCTCAACACTCCGGGCGAGGTAGGATCGGGACGAGGCCTGGACGGGCCCGAAGGACATGCCGATCAGGAGGCCGTAGAGAATATAGGCTTTTTCAGCCGGCGTGGCGAAGAGACCCTCCGTCCCCGTGATCGGCAGGCTGACCAGCCCGAAAAGGGTGAAGTCGACACCGGTGGACACGATCCCGAACGTGGCGGTGATCAGCATCACTAGGCTCACGAGAACCACCACCTTCGACCCCAAGGCACGGTCGACGCGGCCGGCCACCAGGCAGCCGAAGATGGCGACGATGTTGAGGATAATGCCGTAGATGCCGATTTCCATCGTCGACCATCCGAACATCGCCGCAGCAAAGACGCCACCGAGGACGAGCAGTCCGTTGACGCCATCCTGATAGATCATGCGGGCGATCAGGAAGCGCAGGATATTGCTGCGATGACGCAGTTCGCCGAGCGTAGAGCGGATCTCGCGCAGTCCCGATCGGACGGCGGCACCCAGCGCCTTGCCCTTCGCCGCGTCGGGCGTGAAGAGGAACATCGGTAGAATGAAAATCAGGTACCAGACGGCCGAGATCGGACCTGTGATGCGGGCATCTTCGCCCGCTGCCGGGTCCAGGCCGAATAGAGGATCCATGCCGATCAGCGTCTTGCCGGTTGTCGGACTGCCGGCGAGGAACAGGACCACGAAGATCAGGACGATCATGCCGCCCAGATAGCCCATGCCCCAGGCGATGTTGGAAACACGACCGACATCCTGCTGGCTCACCAGGCGCGGCATCATGGAGTCGTTGAAGACGATCGAGAACTCGGCCGCGACGCTCGCCATGATCATGAACAGCATGACCAAGGCGACCGGCGAGCCCGGGGCTGCGGTCCAAAGCATCGCAAGGCAGATGATCTTGATCAGCGCGAAGAAGGCGATCCATGGTTTGCGCGCCCCGGATTCGTCGGCAATCGATCCCAGGATCGGCGCAAGGATTGCAATGATCACACCGGAGATCGTCGCCGCATTGCTCCAGGCGGTCTGGGCGCTCACGGGATCTTCGGTCATCCGCGACACGAAATAGGGGCCGAAGATGAAGGTCGTCACCACCGTGAAAAACGGCTGTGCGGCCCAGTCGAAAAACATCCAGCCACGGACCCCTTTGTCGATGGGACCGTGGCCGGATTTTGTCTCTACACTTGTCGTCACGCGCACCCCCACAGGCTCTCAGGCCCGGGACAGTGTCACCTCACGTGGTCTTGTGCAAGATCACCGAGGAGCCCCGCGGCAACGGCCAGTTTGGAAATGCTCGGCTCGCCGCTGTCGACGATCGAGGCCAATTCCTTGCCGATCCGCTCGACGCGGCTGCGGTCGGTCTCGATCCAGGCCTGCACCGGCTGGCTTTCCTTGCCGTGGCTAGTCAGAGCCGCGCAAACGATCTGACGGCGGGCCTGGCCGATACGGTCGAGGCTGCGGGTCAGCGCCAGACTGTCATAGTGATCTGTCGTCTGGATGCGGCCGGCATTCTCGACGATGCGTCCGATCCGGAACGCTTCCGACACGGCAAAGAAGCCGCGCATGGCGTTGGCAAAATCAGCCCCCGTCCGCTCGGCGATCTGCAGGATCTCCGGCAGGAGCTGCATGGTCTGCAGGTTCACCACCTCGGTTGCCAGAGCCGCCGGCGCACCGGCCTCGATCAGGGCGGCAATCTGCTCGTCGAAATGCTGGCGGAGTGTGGCCGGAACCGCCTTCTTGAAGACGGGAGCGGCAGCGGCAACAGCACCGGTGACCCGGGTGACGGCTTCACCGACAGAGCCTTTTACCAGGCCCGTGTCGAGCAACAACCGGGTCATTGCTGCATAGACCTCGGCGACGATCGCGTAGAGCCGGTTCTGCGTCTGGCCCGAAAGCGTAGCGTCCAGCGCGTCTATCTTGCTCCACAGTGCCGAAAGCCCCAGCGCATCCCGGGTGACCAGGGCCGCCTTGACCACCGCATCGGGTGAACTTCCGGTGGCATCGGACACGGATACGACGAAGCCGGGGCCACCCCGGTTGATGGCATGGTTGGCAAGAACGGTCGCGATGATTTCCCGGCGCAGACGATGACCGGCGATGTCGTTTGCAAAGGCCTTGCGCATGGCGGCCGGGAAATAGTTGAATAGCGTCGTCTCGCAATAGGGATCGTCAGGCAGATCGCTTTCGATCAACTGGTCGAAGAGCACGATCTTGGCATAGGAGAGAAGCACGCCGATTTCCGGGCGGGTCAGTGCCTTGCCGGAGACGTAGCGTTCGGCAACGCCGGCGGAATCCGGCAGGGTCTCAACCTTGCGGTTTAGGCGGCCCATGCCTTCGAGATAGTCCATGAGCCGGCTCAGCTCTTCGCGGTTTCCGGCTCCCTTGGCTTCGGTCAGCGAGATCGCAAGCGACTGCAGGTAGTTGTTGCGCAGCACGAGGCCTGCGACTTCGTCGGTCATCTGGGCGAGCAGCACATTGCGCTTTTCGCGCGGCAGGCGTCCGTCCTGCATGGCCGGGCTCAGCGCGATCTTGATATTGACCTCGACGTCGGAGGAGTTGACGCCTGCCGAGTTGTCGATCGCGTCGGAATTGCAGCGGCCACCGTTCAGGCCATAGGCGATACGGCCCTTCTGGGTGACGCCGAGATTGGCACCCTCGCCGATGACCTTGGCGCGCACATCGGTGGCGTTGATGCGGATGGCATCATTGGCCCGGTCCCCAACCTCCGCGTCCGTCTCGGCTGCTGCCTTGATATAGGTGCCAATGCCGCCGAACCAGAGGAGATCGACGGGCGCCTTGAGGATCGCCGTCATGATGTCCATCGGTGTCGCCGTCGTTGTCTCCAGGCCGATCGCGGCTGCCGCTTCCGGGGTGAGTGTCACCGACTTCTCGGCACGCGAGATGATCATCGCGCCCGCCGAGAGGGTGGAGCGGTCATAGTCCTGCCAGCTGGAGCGCGGCAGATTGAACATGCGCTTGCGTTCGGCAAAGGACACTGCCGGATCCGGATTGGGATCGATGAAGATGTCGCGATGGTCGAAGGCAGCAATCAGCCGGATCTTTTCCGAAAGCAGCATGCCGTTGCCGAAGACGTCGCCGGACATGTCGCCGACACCGGCAACGGTGAAAGGGGTGGTCTGGATATCCGTGTCGATCTCGCGGAAATGACGCTTGACCGTCTCCCAGGCACCGCGGGCGGTGATGCCCATCTTCTTGTGGTCATAGCCGGCAGAACCACCCGATGCGAAGGCGTCGTCCAGCCAGAAGCCTGCTTCCTGCGCGAGGCCGTTTGCCGTGTCGGAGAAGGTGGCCGTACCCTTGTCGGCGGCGACGACGAAATAGGGATCATCACCATCGGGCCGCAGGGTATCTGCGGGAGGTACGATCTTGCCAGCGACGATGTTGTCGGTGATCGACAGCAGTGTGCGGATATAGGTCTTGTAGGCTTCTGTGCCTGCGGCAAACCAGGCTTCGCGGTTGCTTGGCGGAGGCAGCTGCTTCGGGAAGAAGCCGCCCTTGGCCCCGACCGGGACGATGACCGCGTTCTTCACCTGCTGCGCCTTGACGAGGCCCAGCACTTCCGTGCGGTAGTCCTGCGCGCGGTCGGACCAGCGTAGGCCGCCACGGGCCACCTTGCCGAAGCGCAGATGCACGCCCTCGACTTCGACGCCATAGACGAAGATCTCGCGGAACGGACGCGGTTCGGGCAGGCCGTCGAGCTTATGCGGGTCGAACTTGAAGGCGAGCATCGGGCGCTCGCTCTCGCGGTAACCCCTCTGGAAGAAGTTGGTCCGCAGCGTTGCCTCGATCGCGTTGATATAGCGGCGCAGGATCCGGTCTTCGTCAAGGCTCTTCACGTCTGCGAGCTTGGTTTCCAGGGTCTGGAGAAGCTCCGCCTGACGGGTCTTGCGGCTCTTTTCGGCGAGCGTGGTATCAAAGCGGGTGCGGAAGAGGGTGACGAGATCGGATGCGATCGCCGGATGCTTCGCCAGCGTCTCCGCCATGTAGGTGAGTGAATAGACAGCACCCGCCTGGCGCAGATAGGCGGCATAGGCTCTGAGCACGGACGCTTCGCGGGCGTTCAAGCCGGCCGCGAGGATCAGCCGGTTGAAGGCATCGTTGTCCACGGCGCCGGTGAAGGCGGCGAGGAAGGCTTCTTCAACCTGGGTTCCATTTTGCCGGATATCGAAGCTCACGCCCTCCGGCACCTGCAGTTCCATGTCATGCAGGACGACCGACCGCTGTGCTTCGCCGGACTTGCTCAGGCCAATGTCGAAAGTGCGTTCGCTGATCACCCGGAAGCCGAGATTCTCGAGCAGCGGCACGCGGCGGGACAACGGGAGGTGGTCACCGGCGTGGAAAATCTTCAGGTAGAGAAGCGGGCCGTGTTCGCTCGTTACCTCGTGGAATTCGAGCGAGAGCGGCGCGCCGGCGATGCATGCCTTGATATGCTTGAGATCGCTCACCGCCTCTTCCGGCGTAAAGGCCTCCTGGAAAGCCTGACCGACGTCGAGACTGGGTGCGCCGGCGCCGGCCAATGCGGCAAAGCGATCGGTCCAGCGGGCGGTGATCTGACGGACCGCTTCCTCGAGGGTCGCCTGGGGAATGTCGGGTGTGGTTCCCTCGCGCCGGCCGATGATGATGTGGACGCGGGCGACGCCGCCTTCGGGGAAGGCCGGATAGAAGGCCGAAACATGGCCCTTGTAGACGGACTGGAAGTAAAGGCCGATCTTCTCGCGGACGATCGAATTATAGTCCTCGCGCGGTACATAGACGATCAGCGAGACGAAGCGGTCGAAGTGGTCGATGCGCGGCAGAACGCGGACGCGCGGCCGTTCCGAAAGATCGTTGATCTGTTCGCAGAATTTCGCCAGCAGTTCGGGCGTGATCTGGAAGAGATCATCGCGCGGATAGTTCTCAAGCGTGTTTTGCAGCATGCGGCCCGAGTGGCTGCGGGGATCGAAATCGAAATGCGAGACGACCTTCTCGACCTTGGCGCGCAGAAGCGGGATCTGATTGACCGAGCGGGTATAGGCCGTGGCCGTAAACAGGCCGACGATGCGCAATTCGCCGACAACCTTGCCGTTTGGTCCGAAGCGCTTGACGCCGACATAATCCATATAGGCGCGGCGATGGACGACGGATTTGACGTTTGCCTTGGTGACGATGAGATAATCCGGCCCCTGCAGGAAGGCGAGGATCTCCGGGGTCGTTGTCACCTGATTCTGGCCCTGGCGGAGAACGAGCACGTCGGGATCCGAGAGAATGCCGAGGCCGCTGCCCTTGTCGCGCTCGACGGTCGCATCGGCGCCTTCGCCGGAATAGACGTATTCGCGCATGCCAAGGAAGGTGAAGTTGTTGTTCCGCAGCCATTCGAGGAAGGCCACAGCCTCGTCGCGTTCGGCTTCGCTGCGCCCTGCAGACAGGTCTCGCAGCTCCGAGAGCGCCTTTTCCAGAAGGTTCAGCATGGGCTTCCAGTCGGTCGCAGCCATCTTGACCTGGCCGAGGACGTGCTGGAGCCGCTTGATCAGGTCGGCAGACTGCTCAGCGGAGAGCGGCGCAAGGTGGAGCTGGATATAGCTGACCTTGATCGCGCCTTCCGGGTCGGAGTCGGGATTGGAAAGCGAGACGTCACCGCGAGGCGTCACCGCGAGGATCGGATGGACCGCCATGTAGATGTCACGATAGTGGCTCGTGACTTCGGCCATCAGTGAGTCGTAGAGGAAGGACTTGTTGTGGTCGACAATCGAGAGGATGCTCACAGGGACGCCGTCGGGACTTACACTCTTGATCGTCTCGATACGGATATGGGGGATCTCGCGATCCCAGCCGGCGATGTCACTGGCTGCTCGCGCTGCCGACCGTGCCAGCATGGCCGCATCGTATCGATCCAGATCGTCGTTGCTGGCCCTGCCGAAGACAGCCGCGGGCGAGACAAATGCTTCCCCCTGCTTCTTGGCCTGCTCTTCCGCGCTCTCCAGCAGTTGATCCCGCTTGCTCACCCCAGTCCTGCCCATTTACCCCTCCGTAGCTCGCGCCATTTCGCGTAATCTTCACGCAAATGACTTGCAAAAGTATGTATGGAACAGAAATAGGAAAAAATCAGGCAAAAATATGCGGTCAAATTCTCTCAATTCAGGAAATTTTGGCACGTATGGACCGATCGACGGGTCAATTGCCGGAATAGCACACGGAAACACGTAAAATGCGCGAAAAAACAGGTGGTGCCGTCATCGTCATCTCCAGCCATGTGGTTCGAGGATCCGTCGGCAACCGAGCCGCCGTCTTTGCCCTCGAGATCCTTGGTCGGCCGGTCTGGGCGCTGCCGACGATCGTCCTGCCCTGGCATCCCGGACATGGCCCGGCGACCCGCCTCAAGTTTCCGGATGCCGATTTCGATCATGCGATCGATGACCTGATCAGGGCTCCCTGGCTTGGAGAAGTATCTGCCATTCTGTCCGGCTATTTCGGCACTCCGCAGCAGCCGGCTGCGGTGGCGCGGCTTGTGGAGGCCGCGAGGCTCAGGAATCCAGACCTGACCTATGTCTGCGATCCGGTCATGGGTGACGTTGGCGGACTGTATGTTCCGGTCGAGACCGCCAGCGCGATCCGTGACCGGCTCATTCCGCTCGCGGATCTGGCAACGCCCAATCGCTACGAGCTGCAATGGATGGTCGGCAGTGAACTGACGAGCAACCAGGCCATCATCGATGCCGCCCTCTCGCTGGGGCCGAAGCGGATGCTGGTGACCTCGGCCGTGCCGATGATGGCTGGCGGCACCGGCAACCTGCTTCTCAGCGGCCGCTCGGCACTGCTTGCCGAGCACAGGCTGATCGATAATCCCCCGAACGGTCTTGGCGATCTTCTGGCTGCCGTCTTTCTGGCACGCCTGCTGGATGGCATGGAGGAAGAAAAGGCACTTCAGCTGGCGACAGCCAGCGTCTTCGAAATCCTGGCCCGCACGGCAAAAAGGGGCGGCGACGAACTTGCCCTGGAAAGCGATTACGCCAGCCTTTCGACCCCTATGGCCATGGTTCAGATGCGCCGCCTCGTGCATCCGTCGCAGCGGAAGTCCGGCGGTCCGAAATGATATGCCGGCTAATACCAAGTGCCGGTGATAGGTTGCCACGACCGCTGGCGCGCTGTAATTCGTAGAAATGAGCCACTTTCCTCCCGCGCTGCTGAACGGCTACCGGAACTTCATGGCTGGTCGCTATCATGATCAGCGCGATCGTTACCGGGTCCTCGCCGAACAGGGGCAAAAGCCAAATACGTTGGTCGTTGCCTGTTGCGACTCGCGCGCCGCACCCGAGATGATCTTCGATTCGATCCCCGGTGAGCTGTTCGTCGTGCGTAACGTCGCCAATATGGTTCCCCCCTACGAACCGGATGGCCATTATCACTCGACGTCGGCCGCGCTCGAATTCGCCGTCCAGGCCTTGCGAGTGCAGGACATCATCGTGATGGGGCATGGTCGGTGCGGGGGTATCCGGGCGGCGCTCGACCCCAATGCCGAACCGCTTTCTTCCGGTGACTTCATCGGAAAATGGATGAACCTTGTGGCGCCCGCCGCCGAGCAGATCCAGGGAAATTCGGGGATGACGCCTGCGGAACGTCAGACGGCCCTCGAGCGCATTTCCATCCGCAACTCGATCTCCAATCTGCGTACGTTCCCCTGCGTCCGGATCCTGGAAGAGCGCGGGAAGCTGCGCATCCACGGTGCTTGGTTCGACATCAGCAATGGTGAACTTTGGCTGATGGATCCGAAATCGCAGGATTTTCGTCGGCTGGACGTCGATGCGCTCAGCCCTGCCCAGGCAGCTGGCTGACCCGATTTGTATCGACCTCAAGCTGGTCCGCGAAAGGAAAACGGCGGCTCGTGGCCGCCGTTTCTCATGTGATCATTCCGCGTCGATTTGAGCGGCGATATAGGCAATCGCCTGCTGATAGACCTTCGCCGCGTTCCAGCCCTCGATGGCGACGAAATTCGGTTCGCCGGGCTGGTAACCCGCACCAGGCTGCCAGCCATGGCCGCGCAGGAAGTTTGCCGTCGAGGCCAGAGCGTCCGAACGAGAGCGGACCATGTCGATATGGCCGTCACCATCGCCGTCTGCACCGTACAGAACGACGTTGCGCGGCAGGAACTGCGTCTGGCCGATTTCGCCATGGGCTGCACCCTTGGCGTTGACGTCGAGATTGCCGGCCTGAACCAGTTCGAGAGCGGCATAGAGCTGGTCTGTGAAGAATTCACTGCGACGGCAGTCGAAGGCGAGCGTTGCGACGGCCGAAAGCGTATGCTCCTTGCCGAGGAAGGAGCCGAAACCGGTCTCCATGCCCCAGATCGCGATCAGCGGCCCGGGGGGCACGCCATAGCGCTTCTCAAGCCGCGCAAAGAGCGCCGCATTGTTCTTCTTCATCGTCTTGCCGCGGTTGATGATCGTCTGACCACCGCGCTTCTGCATGAACTGATCAAAGGAAAGCCTGAAGCTCTTCTGGCCGCGATCCGCGCTGATCGTGCTGCGGCTGTAGCTGACCGATGAGAACACCTTGTCGAGCATGCGCGGGCTGAAGCCCTGGGACGCAGCCTGTTGCTTGAATGAGGCGGTCCAGGCCTCAAAACCTTCGGAAGTGTCGCTGCACGTGGCCGCTGCCGCAGTTCCGGCACCCGCCATCAGGGTGGCTACGGAGATCAGGGCTGCCGACAGAGTTGAAGTCAGTCGCATTCATGCCTCATTACGGACTGTGGATGGGTTCGATTCGGCCGCACCATGCCAGCGAATGGGATGTCTGTCATCCGCCCGATGCGCATGCAGGGCCGTCCGGGTCTCAAATCGGATCACTTTCGCCTGAAAGGTCCGTCGGAGGCCTCCCGGATTGGCCGGGAAGCCTCGGTTTGATCGGATCAGGCGGCTGCGCGCGGCTTGATCAGGCCGCGATTGACCAGCAGCTCGGCGATCTGAACGGCGTTGAGGGCCGCACCCTTGCGCAGATTGTCGGAGACGATCCACATGTTGAGGCCGTTCTCGACCGTCGCGTCCTCACGGATACGCGAGATATAGGTCGCATCTTCACCGGCGCATTCGACCGGCGTGATGTAGCCGCCATTCTCGCGCTTATCGATGACGAGGCAGCCCGGCGCCTCGCGCAGGATGTCGCGCGCCTGGTCGGCGGTGATCTCGTTTTCGAACTCGATGTTGACCGATTCCGAATGGCCGATGAAGACCGGCACGCGAACGGCCGTGCAGGTGACCTTGATCTTCGGGTCGAGCATCTTCTTGGTCTCGGCCAGAACCTTCCACTCTTCCTTCGTGTAGCCGTCTTCCATGAAGACGTCGATGTGCGGGATGACGTTGAAGGCGATGCGCTTGGTGAACTTCTTGGATTCGACCGGATCGGCGACGAAGACGGCGCGGGTCTGGGTGAAGAGTTCGTCCATGCCTTCCTTGCCGGCGCCGGAAACGGACTGGTAGGTCGAGACCACGACGCGCTTGATCTTGGCCGCATCATGCAGCGGCTTCAAGGCCACAACGAGCTGGGCGGTCGAGCAATTCGGGTTGGCGATGATGTTGCGCTTCTTGAAGTCGACGATTGCGTCCGGGTTCACTTCCGGAACGATCAGCGGAACATCGGCGTCATAACGCCAGGCGGAGGAGTTGTCGATCACGACGCAACCCTGCGCGCCGATCTTCGGCGACCACTTCTGGGAAATGGTGCCGCCAGCAGACATCAGGCAGATATCCGTGTCCGACCAGTCATAGTTCTCGAGGTTCTGGACCTTGAGAACGCTGTCGCCGAAGGAGACTTCCGTGCCCTGGGAGCGGGCGGATGCCAGCGCGATGACCTGCGAGGCCGGAAAGCCGCGTTCGGAAAGGATGTTCAGCATTTCGCGACCGACATTGCCGGTGGCGCCTACGACTGCAATCTTGAAACCCATGTCAATGCTCTCTTTCTGTCTCTCCGCGGATGGTGAGGGGGAAGTTCGCGACAGAACGCAACCTTCCTTGTCCCCGGCCGTGCCGGGGAGAGAGCGGTGGCCGAAGACGTCAGACGGTTTTCGTCGTCGTTTTGGCCTTGGTCGTGGATGCAAGAGAATGGCATGCGCCGCCGGCAGCAAGCTGCTGCAGGGGGTGGAAGACCGCAAAGGGTTGTCCGAAAGCGTGCATGGACCGAATTCCTCTTCGTGGCGAGGGATTACAAGCTTTTTGCCGTGAGTCAAGCCGACAATCCCACCGCATCGGCGAAAAGCGAAGGCCGTCTCGTCGATCGCCGTGTCACCGTGACACGCTATGGCTTGCCTGTCCCCTTTTGCCGTGAAAATAACGATCTATTCCCAGCGGAGCCCAGCATGCAGCTCAAGATACGTGACCTGAACCCCGGCGACCTTCCGTCCGTGACGTCCATTTACGCCGAAGCCGTCAAGAACGGGACGGCGAGCTACGAGATCGTCGCGCCGGATCTCGCTGAAATGACGGGTCGCTACCAAGCGCTGCACTCGAAAGGATATCCCTATCTCGCTGCCGTCGATGAAACCGGTGCTTTGGCAGGTTATGCCTATGCGTCGGCTTTCAGGACCCGACCGGCCTATCGATGGCTCGTCGAAGACTCCATTTACATCGATCCTTCCGCACGCGGACGTGGCGTTGGAAAGGCCCTTCTTTCTGAGTTGCTGTCGCGCTGCGAGAGCCTTGGTTTCCGACAGATGGTCGCCGTAATCGGCGGAGCGAGCGAAGCATCGATGGCGGTCCATCGCAGCTGTGGTTTCGAGCTGGCAGGTCGCCTGGTCGGCACGGGCTTCAAGCACGGGCTTTGGCTTGACACAGTCTTTATGCAGAAATCGCTCGGGCCCGGTAACGCGACGACACCGGACCTCGCTGCCTTTCCCGGCACGCTCGCCTAAGGTTCAGTCGAGCGCCTTAAGGGCCTTGTCGAAGACCTTCAGGACCTGTTGCAAATCATGGCCGCGCTTCAGGATGCGACCGTCGGTAGCCGCGACGGAGAACGCACCCTGCTTTGCCGCGAGCTTCGGGTTCTTCTCGATCCGGTAAAGCGGATATTCGCCCGCCCGTTTGAAGACGGAAAAGACGGCGCGATCCTTGAGGTGGTCGATGGCATAGTCACGCCATTCGCCTTCGCCGACCATGCGGCCATAAATCCAGAGAATGGCGTCCAGCTCGCGGCGATGGAAGGTGATGGGGAGCGGGTCCAGAGACTGCCTGTAAATTCCGAGATCGACCACGCCAGCGGCGCTTTTCTCGGTTCCCTCGTCTTCGCGGCGCTGCCCTTCCGGCTGCTCTGTCATCAATGCTCCACGAGCTCCGATTCATGACGGCTGCGTGACAGTGTGCCTGACATGCCCGAAAATGCAAGCTTATCGGGCAGAGAGGGTCGGCGCCTTCAACGGCTCCTGGTCAGAAAGTGGCCGAGCAGGAGTTCGCGCAGGCGTGCTGCGATGGGAGACAGTCTTTTGCCGCTGAGCGTGATCAGATGATAGGGCGTCACCTCGATCGGCGTGTCCAGCCTCAGCGTCGTCAGGTCGCCGACTGGCGTCTGTCGACAGAGGAGATCGGAGACTTCGCGCGACATCGGGGCGATGGCGTTGGACGATGCGAGCATGGCGATCATCACAAGCAGGGACGTCGTGTTGACGATGTTGCGCGGGATCGGCGCGCCTTCCTGAATGAAGACGTTTTCAACCGCCTGGCGCAGAGGTGTGCCCGGCGCCTGCATGACCCATGGAAAATGCGCCATGTCCGACAGGTAGAGGCGGTCGACATTGACCAGCGGGTGAAGTCGATGGACGACGATTTCCACCTCCTCCATGGTCGCGCCCTCGACATGGAACTGGCGCGTATCGATCCCCGGCGGAATTCGTCCGAGCACGAAATCATATTGGCCGGAGAGCAGATCGCGGATCATTTCGCCGCTCGGAGCGACGTCAACGTGAATGTCGACGGTTGAGGCTTCCGCTTTGAGCGCCCGGATTGCCGGCACCACATAGCCGACGGCGCCTCCGGTGACAGCTCCGATCCTCACCTTGCCTGTCAATCCGCGCTGGATGGCTTCGACTTCGCGAGCCGCTTCGCGCATTTCCTCGATGACGTTCTGCGCCCGCCGCGCGAGCGCGCTGCCTACGGCGGTCGGCTCCATGCCCTTGGGTGTCCGGATGAAGATCGGCGAGCCGACATAGCGCTCGATTTCCCCCAGCATGCGGGAAGCCGCAGGTTGCGTCAGTGCAAGTTCTTGCGCGGCCAAGCTTAATTGCCCGAGCTCCGCAATGGAGCGGATCAGGTTCAGGTGTTTGGGCTGCAAACGGTTGATATGAATCTCGGTCATGAACGTTATATCAACCTTGATATGCACAAAGTCAAAATAATCATTTGATCGGTATATCGGGGACGATAAGACTCGCCGCGGAGCTGGGGGCTGTCGCGTCAGCCGCTCGTTCTTGTTTCAGCGGGTGCCAGGAGGAGCTTGGCCTCGCACGGTATGACCAGGGAGGTTACCATGAAGAAACTTGGCGCCCTGATTGCGTCGCTCGCAATCGGTATCGCATCATTCGCACCCGCGTCCTTCGCGCAGGACAAGGGTATGGTCGGCATTTCCATGCCGACGAAGACGTCGACCCGCTGGATCTCCGACGGCGAGACCATGGAGAAGCTGTTCAAGGACGCCGGCTATACCCCGGACCTGCAGTTCGCTGACGACGACATTCCGAACCAGCTCGCCCAGATCGAAAACATGGTCACCAAGGGTGCCAAGGTTCTCGTCATCGGCGCCATCGACGGCACGACCCTGTCCGACATCCTGCAGAAGGCTGCCGACGCTGGCGTCAAGGTCATCGCTTATGACCGCCTCATCCGCGACTCCGGCAATGTCGACTACTATGCCACCTTCGACAACTTCCAGGTCGGCGTTCTCCAGGCCAACAGCCTCGTTGCTGGCCTCAAGGAGCGCTTCCCGGACACCAAGCCGTGGAACGTCGAACTCTTCGGCGGTTCGCCGGATGATAACAACGCCTTCTTCTTCTACGATGGCGCAATGTCGGTTCTGCAGCCCCTGATCGACAGCGGCGACATCGTGATCAAGTCCGGCCAGCAGGGCATGGACCAGGTCGGTACGCTGCGTTGGGACGGTACCGTTGCCCAGGCTCGTATGGAAAACCTGCTGTCCTCGACCTACACCGAAGACAAGCTGCACGGCGCGCTTTCGCCGTATGACGGCCTGTCCATCGGCATCCTTTCGGCTCTGAAGGGCGTCGGCTACGGCTCGGGCGACCTCAAGATGCCGATCGTCACCGGTCAGGACGCCGAGCTTCCGTCGGTCAAGTCGATCCTCGCTAACGAGCAGTACTCGACCGTCTTCAAGGACACCCGCGAACTCGCCAAGGTCGCTGTCTCGATGGTTGAAGCCATCATGGGCGGCAAGACCCCCGAGATCAACGATGACAAGACCTACAACAACGGTGTGAAGGTCGTTCCGTCCTACCTGCTGAAGCCTGTCGCTCTCGACAAGGCCAATGCCAAGGACGTTCTCGTCGGCGCCGGTTACTACACCGCCGACCAGATCGACAACTGATCCTTCGGATCACATCCGGGTCCGCGACATGTCGCGGACCCCTTTTCTATACGCATTGAGGGAGCTCGCGCCTCCAGCTGGATCCTGCTAGGATCGCTGGCCTGGCGCCGGAATTCTGCACATGGACAACATCATTCTCGAGATGCGCGGCATCACAAAGACATTCCCCGGCGTCAAGGCGCTGGACAATGTCAGCTTCAAGGTGCGCGAGGGCGAGATCCACGCGCTGGTCGGCGAAAACGGTGCCGGAAAGTCGACGCTGATGAAGGTCCTGAGCGGTGTCTATCCCGCCGGTACCTATGACGGCGACATCTTCTACGACGGCGAAGTCCGTCGCTTCAGCCGGATTTCCGACAGCGAACATCTCGGCATCATCATCATTCACCAGGAACTGGCGCTCGTGCCGCTCCTGTCGATCGCCGAGAACATCTTCCTCGGCAACGAAATCGCCCAGAATGGTGTGATCCACTGGCCCCAGACCCTTGCGCGGACCAAAGAGCTGCTGGACAAGGTCGGCCTGAAGGATTCACCGTCGACGCGCATCACCGACATCGGCGTCGGCAAGCAGCAGCTGGTCGAAATCGCCAAGGCACTTTCCAAGAAGGTTCGCCTTCTCATTCTCGACGAGCCGACTGCATCTCTGAACGAGACGGATTCGGATGCGCTGCTGACGCTGCTCATGGAGTTCCGCAAACAGGGGATGACGTCGATCATCATCTCCCACAAGCTCAACGAAATTCGCAAGGTCGCCGACCAGATCACCATCCTGCGAGACGGTGGCACCGTCGAGACGCTCGACTGTCACACCCAGGAGATCACGGAAGACCGGATCATCAAGGGCATGGTCGGCCGTGACATGGAAGACCGCTACCCGAAGCGCGAGCCGAAGATCGGCGACGTGCTGCTTGAGGTGAAGAACTGGAACGTCTTCCACCAGAACCATCGCGATCGACAGTTCCTGCACAATGTCGCCTTCAACGTCCGGGCCGGCGAAGTCGTGGGTATCGCGGGGCTGATGGGCGCCGGACGGACCGAAACGGCGATGAGCATCTTCGGCAAGTCCTGGGGTCACAAGATCACCGGCGAGGTGCTGATGCATGGCAAGCCGGTCGACGTATCGACGATCCCCAAGGCGATCGATGCCGGCCTCGCCTATGTCACGGAAGACCGCAAACATCTCGGTCTGGTGCTGCAGAACAACATCAAGGACAATACCACGCTTGCCAATCTCGACGGCGTGTCGAGCGGCACGGTGATCGACGAGCGCAAGGAAGCCAAGGTGGCTGCCGACTACCGGCAGAAGCTCAGGATCCGCTCGCACTCGATCTATCAGGAAGCCGTCAATCTCTCGGGCGGTAACCAGCAGAAGGTCGTGCTGTCGAAGTGGTTGTTCACCAATCCTGAAATCCTCATCCTCGACGAGCCGACACGCGGCATTGATGTCGGGGCGAAGTTCGAAATCTACACCATCATCAACCAGCTTGCCGCCGAAGGTAAGGGCATTCTGATGATCTCGTCGGAAATGCCCGAATTGCTCGGCACCTGCGACCGCATCTACGTCATGAACGAAGGGAGAATCGTCGCGGAACTCACCAAGGAAGAAGCAAGCCAAGAGTCCATCATGCGTGCCATCATGCGCTCTGGGG
Source organism: Rhizobium sp. (assembly GCA_027533385.1). Lineage (GTDB taxonomy): Bacteria > Pseudomonadota > Alphaproteobacteria > Rhizobiales > Rhizobiaceae > Allorhizobium. The sequence goes on from JAPZUE010000034.1 coordinate 102,892, forward strand.
AGAAACACTAATGGCCATCGACACAAGAACCGAAACCCCCAAGGTCTCCGTGGGTGACTACCTGCGCAACAATATCCGTGAATACGGCCTGCTGCTCGCGCTCGTCATCATCATGCTACTGTTCCAGGTCCTGACCGAAGGCGTTCTCTTCCGTCCGGTCAACATCACCAACCTCATTCTGCAGAACTCGTTCATCGTCATCATGGCGCTCGGCATGTTGCTGATCATCGTGGCGGGTCATATCGACCTGTCGGTCGGCTCCATCGTCGCCTTCATCGGCGGTATATCGGCGATCATGCTGGTGAAGCTGGAATGGCATTTTGCGCTTGTTGTGCCGCTCTGCCTCGTGCTCGGCGGCCTGATGGGCGCAGCCCAGGGTTACTGGGTTGCCTATCAGAAGATCCCGTCCTTCATCGTCACGCTCGCCGGCATGCTTGTTTTCCGCGGCCTGACCTATGTCGTTCTGGATGGCCGCCCGATCGGACCGTTCCCGAAGGAATTCACGCTGCTGTCGACCGGCTTCGTCCCGGACTTCCTGCCGCTCACCAATCCGGATGTCACGGGGATCGTCAACCATGTCGCGATCATCGCGGTGATCGCTCTTGTGGCGCTCGCCATTTATAGCGGCATGAAGAACCGCCGGCTCAATGACGAGCATGGCACGGAGAACGAGCCCTTCGTCTTCTTCGTGCTGCAGATGGCCATCATCAGCGTCGTCGCCATCTTCCTCGGTTATCAGCTCGCAACCTATCGCGGTCTGCCGAACGTGCTGATCGTCATGGCAGTTCTGATCGCGCTCTATTCCTTCGTGACCACGCGCACCACCATCGGCCGCCGTATCTATGCGCTCGGCGGCAATGAAAAGGCGGCGAAGCTCTCTGGTATCAACACCGAACGCCTGATCTTCCTGGCCTTCGTCAACATGGGTGTTCTCGCAGCACTTGCCGGCATGATCATCGCGGCCCGCCTGAATTCGGCGACCCCGAAGGCCGGTGTCGGCTTCGAACTGGACGTCATCGCGGCCTGCTTCATCGGCGGCGCCTCGGCTTCCGGCGGCGTGGGCAAGATCACCGGCGCGGTCATCGGCGCCTTCATCATGGGTGTCATGAACAACGGCATGTCGATCATGGGTATCGGCATTGACTACCAGCAGCTCATCAAGGGCCTCGTGCTCCTGGCTGCTGTCTTCTTCGACGTCTACAACAAGAACAAAGCAGTCTAAGGATAGGCTTATGTTTCTCTCGCAATTGAAGGCTGGCGGCATCATTTGCCGCCAGGGTGAGGCTGCGCGCCTTGTCCCAGGATTCAAAACGACCTACGACCTCGCCAAGGCGGCGATTGCCGCCGGCACCTCGGTCGCAGCCCTCATCGAAAAGCAGGGTGCAGGCAACAGCGTCGACCTCGTCGCACTTGCAGCCGATGGCAAGCTCGACTGCCCGGTACGCCATCCCGATCCGGCACATATGTATCTGACCGGTACGGGCCTGACCCACACGGGTTCGGCTTCCGCCCGCGACAGCATGCATGCCGACACAGCCGGCATGAGCGATTCCATGAAGATGTTCCGCATGGGGCTGGAAGGCGGCAAGCCGAAGCCGGGCGAAACCGGCGTTCAGCCGGAATGGTTCTACAAGGGCAATGGCTTCAATGCCGTGGCTCCGGGCGACGACCTCATCTCGCCGTCCTTCGCGCTCGATGGCGGCGAAGAGCCGGAGATGGCCGGCTACTACATCATCGGTGACGATGGCACGGCCCACCGTCTGGGCTTTTCGGTTGCCAACGAGTTTTCCGACCATGTGACCGAGAAGATCAACTATCTCTATCTCGCCCATTCGAAGCTGCGCCCGGCCTCGTTTGGTCCGGAACTGCGCGTCGGCGCCCTGCCCGATCATGTCGAGGGTACCTCCCGCATCCTCCGGGGCGGCAAGACCGTGTGGGAAAAGCCGTTCCTCTCGGGTGAGGCCAACATGTCCCACACGATCGCGAACCTCGAATACCATCATTTCAAATACGCGCTGTTCTGCCAGCCGGGCGATCTGCACGTGCATATGTATGGCACGGCGACGCTTTCGGTCGCTGACGGGTTCGTCACGCAGGAAGGCGACATTTTCGAAATCGTGTCCCCGCAATTCGGGCTCCCGCTGCGCAACCGCCTCGCAAAGGCCGCAGAAGAGACCGTCAAGGTGAAGATGCTCTGAGCGGATCGGTTTGATCGACCCGCCCATTTTCCAGAGACAGGACGAAAGCCATGAGCAAGTTCAAACCGGCGGCCTGGCCGCGCCAACTGAGATCCCAGCACTGGTATGGTGGCACGTCGCGTGACACCATCTATCACCGCGGCTGGCTGAAGAACCAGGGACATCCGCACGATCTGTTCGACGGACGCCCGGTCATCGGCATCCTCAACACCTGGTCTGACCTGACACCCTGCAATGGCCATCTGCGTGAACTGGCCGAAAAGGTGAAGGCCGGCGTCTGGGAGGCCGGCGGCTTCCCGGTCGAAATCCCGGTGTTCTCTGCGTCGGAAAACACCTTCCGCCCGACGGCCATGATGTATCGCAACCTCGCGGCGCTTGCTGTCGAGGAAGCCATGCGCGCGCAGCCGATCGATGGCGCCGTCCTGCTGGTCGGCTGTGACAAGACCACGCCGTCGCTGGTGATGGCTGCCGCCTCCACCGACCTTCCGTCCATCGTCGTGACGGGTGGCCCAATGCTCAACGGCTATTTCCGTGGTGAGCGCGTCGGATCCGGCACGCATCTCTGGAAGTTCTCCGAAGCCGTGAAGGCCGGCGAGATGACCCAGGAAGAGTTCCTCGAGGCGGAAGCCTCGATGTCGCGCTCCACGGGGACCTGCAACACCATGGGAACGGCCTCGACGATGGCGTCGATGGTCGAAGCGCTTGGCATGGCCCTGTCCGGCAATGCGGCCATCCCCGCCGTCGACAGCCGCCGCAAGGTGATGGCCCAGCTCTCGGGTCGCCGCATCGTGCAGATGGTCAAGGATGACCTGAAGCCCTCCGACATCATGACCAAGGAAGCCTTCGAGAACGCAATCCGTGTCAATGGTGCGATCGGCGGTTCGACCAATGCCGTCGTGCACATGCTTGCCATGGCGGGTCGCGTTGGCATCGATCTGACGCTTGACGACTGGGACCGCCTCGGCCGCGATGTTCCGATGATCGTCAACCTGATGCCATCGGGCAAATACCTGATGGAAGAGTTCTTCTATGCCGGCGGTCTGCCCGTCGTCATCAAGATGCTCGGCGAAGCCGGCAAGCTGCACAAGGATGCCCTTACCGTCTCCGGCGAAACCATCTGGGATGAAGTCAAGGATGTCCGCAACTGGAACGAAGACGTCATCCTGCCGGTCGAGAAAGCACTGACCCCCCAGGGCGGCATTGTCGTCCTGCGCGGCAACCTCGCGCCCAAGGGCTGTGTCCTGAAGCCGTCGGCCGCGTCTGCGCATCTGATGAAGCATCGTGGTCGTGCGGTGGTCTTCGAAGACATCGACGACTACAAGGCGAAGATCAACGACGAGGCGCTCGATATCGACGAAACCTGCGTCATGGTTCTCAAATACTGTGGTCCGCGCGGATATCCGGGCATGGCCGAAGTCGGCAATATGGGCCTGCCGCCCAAGGTGCTGCGCAAGGGCATCACCGACATGGTGCGCATATCGGATGCCCGCATGTCCGGCACGGCCTATGGCACGGTTCTCCTGCACACCTCGCCGGAAGCCGCGCGCGGTGGTCCGCTGGCGATCGTCAAGAATGGCGACTTCATCGAAGTCGATGTCGAAGCCCGTCGCGTACACCTCGACATCTCGGATGAGGAAATGCAGCGCCGTCTCGCCGATTGGCGTCCGCCGGTCGAGCCGCCGGCCAGCGGCTACGCTAAGCTCTTCCACGATCACGTCGAAGGTGCCGATACCGGCGCCGACTTCGACTTCCTGAAGGGCTGCCGCGGTTCGCCGGTCGGCAAGGACGCACACTGAGGAACCGGATCATGGCAGATCGTATTCCGCTCGCGCTTGTCGGCATCGGCAAGATCGCCCGCGACCAGCATATCCCGTCGATCGCAGGCGGTGACGACTTTGTCGTCGCCGCCGGTGTTAGCCGGCACGGCAAGATCGAGGGTGCCGAGAACTTCACCGACTTCGATGCCTTCCTGGCCGCCCGACCGGACATCAAGGTCGTATCGCTCTGCACGCCGCCGGAAGTGCGGTTCAACATGGCGAAGGCTGCAATTGCAGCCGGTCGTCACGTGCTGATGGAAAAGCCGCCGGCAACCACGCTCGGCGAGGCAGAGGCGCTTTCGGAACTCGCTGCCAAGGCCGGTGTGACGCTCTTTGCCACCTGGCATTCCCGCTTTGCGCTCGGTGTCGAGCCTGCTCGCCAGTGGCTCTCGGACAAGGTCATCCAGTCGATTTCGATTGTCTGGAAGGAAGACGTCCGCCGCTGGCATCCGGGACAGGCCTGGATCTGGGAGCCGGGTGGTTTCGGCGTCTTCGATCCCGGCATCAATGCCCTTTCCATCCTGACCGAGATCGTTCCCGGCCATATCATGGTCGAGAAGTCGGTTCTCGAGTTCCCCGAAAACAAGAAGCAGCCGATCGCCGCTTCCATCGCCATGCGGACCGTCGAAGGCGCGCCTGTTACGGCCGAATTCGACTGGCGACAGGAAGGCCCGCAGACGTGGGACATCACAGTCCAGACGAATGCCGGCGAATTGCGTCTTTCAAAGGGTGGCTCGGAACTCTATATCGGGGGAGGCGAGCAGGCGTCCGGGCCGGACCGCGAATATGCGGGCATCTACGAACGCTTCGCCAAGCTCATCCGCTCCCGCCAGAGCGACACCGACTATCAGCCGCTGCGCATCGTGGCGGATTCGTTCCTCTGCGGGGAACGGAAGGTCGTCGCTTCCTTCGAAGACTAAGACAAGAGGAGGCCCATTCCATGGCCTATACACCGACCGGAAAACACCTGATCGCCGGCACTTGGGTTGCCAGCACGGATACCTTTGCCTCGTCGCCGGCCACGGGCCCCTCCCATACCTTCTCCAAGGGCACGCCTGCGCTTGTCGACCAGGCCGTCAAGGCGGCTGAAGAAGCCTTCGAGACCTATGCCTATTCGAGCCGTGAAGAACGTGCTGCCTTCCTCGATGCGATCGCGGAGGAAATCGACGCACGCGGCGATGCAATCACGGAGATCGGCAGCCAGGAAACCGGCCTGCCGGAAGCGCGTCTGATCGGCGAGCGCGGCCGCACCGTCGGCCAGCTCCGCCTGTTTGCCGCGCATATCCGCAAGGGCGACTATCTCGACCGTCGCCATGATGAAGCGCTGCCCGACCGCAAGCCCTTGCCGCGTCCGGACCTGAAGATGGTCCAGCGGCCCATCGGTCCTGTCGCCGTCTTCGGTGCTTCCAACTTCCCGCTCGCTTTTTCGACGGCTGGTGGCGATACCGCAGCAGCGCTTGCTGCCGGCTGCCCCGTTGTCGTCAAGGCGCATGATGCCCATCCGGGCACGGGTGAAATCGTGGCGTCGGCCATCGATGCTGCTATCAAGCGCTGCGGCGTTCACCCGGGCGTCTTCTCGCTCGTCCATGGCGGCAGCCGTGATGTGGGCCAGGCTCTTGTCCAGCATCCGCTGATCAAGGCCGTCGGCTTCACCGGTTCGCTCGGTGGCGGTCGCGCGCTTTTCGATCTTTGCGCCCAGCGCCCCGAGCCCATCCCGTTCTTCGGCGAGCTCGGCTCTGTCAACCCGATGTTCATGCTGCCCAAGGCCGTCGCCGTCCGTGGTGAAGCCATCGCCAAGGGCTGGGTTGCTTCGCTCACCATGGGTGCCGGCCAGTTCTGCACCAATCCGGGGATTGTCGTCCTGCTGAAGGGCGTAGATGCGGACAAGTATGTCGAAACGGCTACGGAGGCCCTGTCGGCCGTCGGCCCGCAGACCATGCTGACCAACGGCATCGCCGACGCCTATCGCAAGGGTGCAACCCGGACCGCCGGCACGGAAGGTGTTCGGTCGCTTCTGACCTCCACTTGCGACCTGCGCAATGCGACCCCCTATCTCTTCCAGACGACTGCGAAGGACTGGCTCGACAACCACGTGCTCGGCGAGGAAGTCTTCGGACCGCTGGGCCTGATGGTGATCGCCGACAGCGAAGACGAAATGGTCGCCATGGCCCGCAGCCTGTCCGGTCAGCTGACAGCGTCGATCCACGTCGCCGAAGGCGATGAGCCGGTCGCGAAGCGGCTGATGCCGATCCTGGAGCGCAAGGCCGGCCGCGTGCTGGCCAACGGTTTCCCGACCGGCGTCGAAGTGGCCGACTCCATGGTTCATGGCGGCCCCTACCCGGCTTCGACCAATTTCGGTGCCACGTCGGTCGGTACGCTGTCGATCCGCCGCTTCCTGCGGCCGGTCTGCTTCCAGGATATCCCGGCATCCCTGCTGCCGATCGATCTCGCCTGAGGAGCCGACGTGACCGGATCACCGTTTGCCGCGCTCGTCGATTGGGGCACCAGCAACCTGCGCATCTGGCTCGTCGATGGCCAGGGTGGGGTGATCGGTGAGAGACAATCGTCCGAAGGCATGGGCAGCCTGGACAAGGCTGCCTATCCCGCCGTTCTGGAGAGCCATCTTTCGGCTCTCGGAGCCTCCGCAGATTTGCCCGTCGTCATTGCCGGCATGGCCGGGGCGCGTACCGGATGGCGCGAAGCGCCCTACGTTGAAACACCGGCGCCTCTGGTCGGTCTTTTCCAGCACGCTGTGCAGCCGGAAGGGGCTAGCCGTCCTGTCTATATCCTGCCGGGTGTCTGTCAGCGCGAGGGTGGCGCCTATGACGTGATGCGCGGCGAGGAAACCCAGCTGGCCGGCGCGCTCGAACAAGGGCTGGACAATGCCCTCTTCTGCCTTCCCGGAACCCATTCCAAATGGGCGCTCGTCGAGCAAGGTCAGGTTCGCCGCTTCTCCACCGTCATGACGGGAGAGTTGTTTCATCTGATTAGCCGGCAATCGATCCTGCGTCTCTCCGTTCCGGAGGATGGCGATGCCGAAGCGGATGCCGATATTTTCGACGCCGCCGTTGAACAGGCGCTTGCGCCCGGATTCGCCCTGACATCGGTGCTTTTTTCGATCCGCGCCGAGGGCCTGCTGGCCGGCCAGGGGGCGAAGGTCAACCCCGCAGCCCGTCTCTCCGGTCTTCTGATCGGTGCAGAAATCGCGGCTATTCGTGATGACCTTCTGCGCCACGGGAAGGCCTATCTGATCGGGACCGGCAAGCTTACCCGTCTCTATGCGCGCGCCATCACCAAGGCCGGCGGTGAGCCTGTGCTGCTCGATGGCGGCCTTCTCGTGCGTCGGGGCCTGCTCGCGTCGGCCCTTTCGCTTTTCGACCACGAATTCAAGGACTGAACGATGACCGCATCCGTTGCCTGGCCCGCGCTTCGTCGCAACCTCGTCGCCATCCTGCGTGGCATCAAGCCGACCGAAATCGAGGCGACCGTTGACGCTCTCGTCGAAGCCGGCTTTGAAGCGATCGAAGTTCCGCTGAACTCACCCGATCCCTTTGTCTCGATCGAGAAGGCCCGCAAGCGTGCGCCGTCAAATGTTCTGATCGGTGCCGGCACGGTTCTTGAGGTGGCACAGGTCGATCGTCTCCATGATGTTGGAGGAAACCTGCTGGTGACCCCGAATGTCGAGCCGGATGTGATTCGCCGCGCCGTCGCCCATGGCATGGTGGCGATGCCGGGTGTGTTTACCCCGACTGAGGCCCTGCTCGCGGCCAAGTGCGGTGCGGCAGCGCTCAAGTTCTTTCCGGCCAGCGTTCTTGGCCCGGCCGGAATCTCGGCGATCAAGGCCATCCTCCCGCCGCACCTGCCGCTTGGTGCGGTCGGCGGTGTTTCGGATGCCAATTTTGCGGATTACTGGAACGTCGGTGTGCGCGCGTTCGGTCTCGGTTCCAGCCTGTACAAGCCGGGTGACGATGCGAAACTCATCGGCGAGCGGGCGACCAAGAGCGTGAAAGCCTACGACGCCCTGCAGGGCTGAGGCTCCACATCATCAACGAGGATTGGAGACCTGTCCCAGCCGTGGGGCAGGTCTTTTCTGTTCGCGGTCTGCGCGAGCCTGTGACAATTATCACGCGTTAAACAGGATAATTGCTCCGGCGCCCAAATTTGAACATACCAGCGCCGCTTTTTGCGATAGGATATAACTAACTTGGTTGGCGCGATGCGCCAAACGGTCCGGTCTGGCGCATTGACCCCTTACCCCCAGCCCCCCAATGCTTCCGGGCCGGACCACACCAGGTTTTCCCCTAGAGTGTCTTTGGCTTTTCCATCATCACGGTCGCCCCAACGATGTGGGAGGGGTTGCCTTTGTCATCAGCCGCCTGCAGCAGTATCGCGCAACCGTCACTCTTCTCGTCGCCCATGCGTTTCGCCGGCAGCGTCAGGTCGAGCGGCTTTCCGTCCCACATGCCAACCGTCTGCACGTCGGTCACGCTGTGCCAATAATCGAGGCTCTGGCCGACGTTTTCGCCCTTCAGCACTTCAACGGTCTGATGCTGACGGAAGTATACGACGACGACGTTTGCTTTCCCCTGGCCTGCGCCGACGGAAATCGACAGCTGGTCGTCATGGCGCGAGGCGCGGATGGGCACGACAAGGCCTTGGCCCTCAGCCTGCAGCCGCTCGAGGCGGCGGTCGATATCGGCTGCATCCGTACCCTTGAGATGCTCCCGGCCGTTCAGAATGGCCTGCGGTGTGTAGACACCGCTGCGACCAAAGGCCTTGGAATAGGCATATTGCCGCTCGGTGTTTTCAGGAGATGCCAGCGTATCTGCCCAGCCGAGGTAGTTCCAGTAATCGACGTGATAGGAAAGGGCGACGACATCGCCCTGGCGCACCAGCTGTTCAAAGGCGCGATCGGCAGGCGGACATGAACGGCAGCCTTGCGAGGTGAAGAGCTCGACAACGCCCTTGGGCTCCACGAATTCCTCGGCGGACGTCTCTCCAGAGAAGGAGACAAGGCTGAGCGCGGCAAGGACCACCATCGTCCCCGTCGTCAGCCATCCTGCCGTTTTTCTATTGATCGTGTGCCGCATGCTATCGAGATGCCTTCACTTGAGTGCTGCACTGATAACGCCAACAGCGCCATCCGAGAAGTCACGATGGGGTGAAACTTTTGGCATCAGATGGAGTGCGGCGCTCCAAAAGAAAAGGCCGCCGGTTTCCCGGCGGCCTCTTGTGGTCATATCGCCAGACGATCAGGCGGCGAGATCGCGCAGAACGGTCTGCAGGATGCCGCCGTTGTTCATGTAGGTCACTTCGTCGAGCGTATCGATGCGGCAGAGCAGCGGTACGTCTTTCACGGTGCCGTCGGAGTAGGTGATCTTGGCGATCTTCTTCTCGCGCGGCTTGATCTCGCCTTCGAGACCTTCGATCGTGACGATCTCGTCGCCCTTCAGGTTCAGCGAAGCCCAGGTGGTGCCTTCCTCGAAGGTGAAGGGCACGACGCCCATGCCGACGAGGTTCGAGCGGTGGATACGCTCGAAGGACTGCGCGATCACGGCCTTGACGCCTAGGAGGTTGGTGCCCTTTGCGGCCCAGTCACGTGAGGAGCCGTTGCCGTATTCGACACCGGCGAAGATGACGAGCGGAACGCCCTCTTCCTTGTACTTCATCGCGGCATCGTAGATCGACAGCTCTTCCTTGGACGGATAGTGGATGGTGTAGCCACCTTCCTTGCCGTTCGGGCCGAGCATGTGATTGCGGATGCGGATGTTGGCGAAGGTGCCGCGCATCATGACTTCATGGTTGCCGCGGCGCGTGCCGTACTGGTTGAAGTCCGCCACAGCCACGCCGTTTTCGGTGAGATAGGCGCCTGCCGGGGATGCCGCCTTGATCGAACCGGCCGGGGAAATGTGGTCGGTGGTGATCTTGTCGCCGAAGAGACCGAGGACGCGCGCGCCCTTGATGTTCTTCAGGCCCGAGCCGGTCTTGCCCATGCCAACGAAGTAGGGCGGGTTCTGGACATAGGTCGACTTGTCGTCCCAGGCATAGGTCTGGCCTTCCGGAACCTGCACGGCCTGCCAGTTTTCGTCGCCCTTGAAGACGTCGGCATACTTCGATTCGAAGAGTGCGCGGGTGACGTATTTCTGGATGAACTCCTGCACTTCGGCAGAGGTCGGCCAGATGTCCTTCAGGTAGACCGGGTTGCCGTTCTGGTCCTCGCCGATCGGCTCCTTGGTCAGGTCCTTCTGGACCGTACCGGCGAGCGCATAGGCGACGACGAGCGGCGGGGAGGCGAGGTAGTTCGCCTGGACATCCGGCGAGATGCGGCCTTCGAAGTTGCGGTTGCCCGAGAGCACGCCGGCAGCGATGATGCCCTTGTCGTTGATCGTCTTCGAGATCGGACCCGGCAGCGGGCCGGAATTGCCGATGCAGGTCGTGCAGCCGAAGCCGACGAGGTTGAAGCCGAGCGCGTCGAGCTCCTTCTGCAGGCCGGACTTTTCGAGATACTCGCCGACGACCTGGGATCCCGGTGCGAGCGAGGTCTTGACCCAGGGCTTGGTCTTCAGGCCCTTGGCCACGGCATTGCGGGCGAGCAGACCGGCTGCAATCAGCACGCTCGGGTTCGAGGTGTTGGTGCAGGAGGTGATGGCGGCAATTGCCACGTCACCATGGCCGAGATCGTAGTCGGTGCCTTCGACAGCCCAACGCTGGGAGAGCTGACCCGGCTTCTTATAGTCGCCTTCGAGAGCGGTTGCGAAGTTCGGGGCGATGGTTTCAAGCGGCAGGCGGCCTTCCGGACGCTTCGGGCCGGCCATCGACGGCACGACATCGCCGAGGTCGAGTTCGAGCGTGTCGGTGAAGACGAGCTGCGAGCCGTCATTGTCACGCCACATGCCTTGAGCCTTGGAATAGGCTTCGACGAGAGCGATGCGCTCCTTGGAGCGGCCAGACATGTCGAGATAGCCGACGGTGGCCGAATCGACCGGGAAGAAGCCGCAGGTCGCGCCGTATTCCGGACCCATGTTGCCGATGGTCGCACGGTCTGCGACCGGCAGCGTGTCGAGGCCGGGGCCGTAGAATTCGACGAACTTCGAGACGACGCCCTTCTTGCGCAGCATCTGCACGACCGTCAGCACGAGGTCGGTCGCGGTGACGCCTTCCTTCAGCGTGCCGGTCAGCTTGAAGCCGATGACCTCAGGCAGCAGCATGGAAACCGGCTGGCCAAGCATGGCCGCTTCGGCTTCGATACCACCGACACCCCAGCCGAGAACGCCGAGGCCGTTGATCATCGTGGTGTGGCTGTCCGTGCCGACGCAGGTGTCGGGATAGGCGATTGTTTCGCCGTCCTCGTCCTTCGTCCAGACGGTCTGGCCGAGATATTCGAAGTTCACCTGATGACAGATGCCGGTACCCGGGGGAACGACGCGGAAGTTCTTGAAGGCCTGCTGGCCCCACTTCAGGAAGCGGTAACGCTCGCCGTTGCGCTGGTATTCCAGCTCGACATTGCGGGCAAAGGCCTGGGGCGTGCCGAATTCGTCGACGATGACAGAGTGGTCGATGACCAGGTCGACGGGAACCAGCGGGTTGATCTTTTCCGGATCGCCGCCAAGATTCTTGATGCCGTCACGCATGGCAGCCAGGTCGACGACGGCGGGAACGCCGGTGAAATCCTGCATCAGAACGCGGGCCGGGCGATAGGCGATTTCGGCTTCTGTCAGGCCCTTGTTGACGAGCCAGGCGGCGCAAGCTTCGATATCCGCCTTGGTGACGGAACGACCGTCTTCGTTGCGAAGCAGGTTCTCGAGCAGAACCTTCATCGAGTAGGGGAGCTTCGATACACCGGCAAGACCGTTCGCTTCGGCCTTGGGAATGCTGTAGTAGACATAGTCTTTGCCATCGACGGTCAGGACCGAACGGCAATTGAAGCTGTCGAGAGATTTAGCCACGGATAGAAACCCCGCTTGAAACTGATAGCCAACACAATCGTGCGGACGCCCATGCACTTCATGCACATCAGGATGCGGGTACGACCATTTCCGCTGTCCGCACGTGACATCGCTCCTCGCGATGTTCAAGTTCGGCACAAGGATGAACTTCACGCCGGCCGCTGGCGTGGTTGCAGGTCTTATAGATAATTTCTAAGAAAGGCGCCAGACCGACGAAGGGCGAAAACGGATTTTTTTATGAGGCAGGCCTCATCCTGCCAGAAGGCGACCATGATCAGGCTTGAAGCCGAAAATCTCTCAGCGCGTCGTGGCGAGGATCTGATTTTCGTTAATGTTTCCTTTACGTTGACCGCAGGAGAGGCGCTGGTCCTGACGGGTCGAAACGGCTCCGGCAAGTCGACACTTCTGCGCGTCGTCGCCGGCTTGCTGCGTCCCGAGACGGGGCGTGCGGTGTGCTTTTCCGGCACGGACAAGGAGGCGCGACCGGCGGGTGAATTCAGCCATTATCTCGGTCATCGCAACGGCATGAAGCGGGAATTGACGGTCGCCGAAAACCTAGCCTTCTGGAAGTCGTTTCTTGGCGATATCGGCACGGGCCGAAGCCTTGATGTCGAAGAGGCGGCCGCTGCCGTCGATCTGTCCGGCATTACCCACCTGCCCTATGGCTATCTTTCGGCAGGTCAGCAGCGGCGCTTCGCCATGGCGCGGCTGCTCGTGGCGCATCGTCCGGTCTGGATTCTCGATGAGCCCACCGCCGCCCTCGACCTCAAGGCGGATGCGATGTTTGAAGGGCTCGTTCGCCATCACCGTCAGTCAGGTGGGATCGCACTTGCGGCAACCCACCAGCCGCTGGGGCTCGAAGGGGCGCAGTCCCTGGAGATGCTCGGCTTCGATGGCGTCGATATGGAGTATGCCGGATGATGGCGCTTTTCCTCAGGGACCTGAAGCTTTCCGTCCGCGCCGGCGGCGGCGCACTGATCGGCGTGCTGTTCTTCACCACCGTTGTCGCTGTCATTCCCTTTGGCGTCGGGCCTGATCTCAACCTTCTGTCACGGATCGGGCCCGCAATCGTCTGGATCGGGGCCCTGCTCTCGGCCCTGCTCGGTCTCGACCGTCTGTTTCAGGCCGAGCGGGATGATGGTTCGCTCGACATCCTGCTGATGCAGGAAACGCCGCTGGTGCTGACGGTGCTCGTCAAATGCCTGGCGCATTGGGTCGCGACCGGTCTGCCGCTCGTCATCGCCTCGCCGCTGCTCGGCCTGTTCATGAACATGGATGAAGTGGCCATCGGCGCCGTGATGCTGACGCTGCTGGTCGGGTCGCCGGCCATCACCTTCATCGGTGCGGCGGGTGCTGCGGTTGCTGTTGCGCTGCCGCGTGGCGGCCTGCTGGTCTCCATTCTGGTGCTGCCGCTGGCCGTGCCGGTGCTGATTTTCGGCGTCAGTGCCTCCTATGCAGCCGTCGAGGATCCGGCGCCGTTCCTGCCGCCCTTCCTGTTCCTGTCGGCCGTCACACTTCTCTTTGCCGTGATCGGCCCTGTCGGTGCGGCAGCGGCACTGCGCAGTTCGGCGGATTGAGGCATTTCGGCTTGACCAGGATCAATTGCAGCCTCGCTTGAGACAGGCTAGAACGAGATATGACCGACAACACGCTTGCCGTAACCAAAATCATCGACCTCGCCAATCCGACGCGATTCCTCGCATTTGTCGAGAAAGTTCTGCCGTGGTTTGTCGGGATAAACGTACTTCTTTTCGTCGTGGGCCTTTATCTCGGCTTCACCTCCGAGACGGATTACCAGCAGGGCGACACGGTGCGTATCATGTATGTGCATGTGCCTGCGGCCTGGCTCTCGATGATGTGTTACTCCGTGATGGCGCTTTCCGCGATCGGGACACTGGTGTGGCGTCATCCGCTGGCGGATGTCAGCCATAAGGCAGCAGCGCCGCTGGGTGCGGCCTTCACTTTGATTGCTCTGGTCACCGGTTCGCTCTGGGGCAAGCCGATGTGGGGCACCTGGTGGGTCTGGGATGCGCGCCTCACTTCGGTCTTCGTGCTCTTCCTGATGTATCTCGGTCTGATCGCGCTGAACCGCGCGATGGATGACCCGTCGAAGGCTGCGCGCGTCAGCGCCGTCCTGATCCTTGTCGGCTTCGTCAATATTCCGATCATCAAGTTCTCGGTCGATTGGTGGAACACCCTGCATCAGCCGGCCAGCGTCATGCGGCTTGATGGGCCGACGATCCATCCCGAGTTTCTCTGGCCGCTGATGGTCATGGCGCTCGCCTTTACCCTTCTTTTCTTCATCCTGCATCTGATGGCCATGCGCAACGAGATCTGGCGGCGCCGGGTCGGCGCCCAGAGGCGGATGGCGGCGCGTCAGGCCGGTCGGGAGCATCAGGCATGACACACGCCTTTTATGTGATCGGCTCCTATGTGATGACGGCCGGGATCTGTCTTGGCCTGATCGTCTGGGTCTATCTCGACGGTCGGGCGCGCAGAAACGAGCTCAAGACGCTTGAGACGCAAGGTATTCGCCGGCGATCGGCCGGGTCCTCGCAGGATAGCCAGGCATGACCGAGAGCGGCGACAGCCATCCTGCAGATGCCGGCAAGGGACGTGGCCGCTATCTGATCGCGGCCTTGCCGCTCGTCGTTTTTGTTTCGCTTGCGGGCGTCTTCCTGACCCAACTGCAATCGGGACGCGACGTGTCGGAGATCCCCTCGGCCCTGATCGGGACCAAGGCGCCCGCGCTTGAGCTTGCCGCGCTTGAGGGCTCCGAGCGCCCGGCGCTGACCACAGCTGCCATTTCGGGCAAGCTGACGCTGGTCAACGTGTTTGCTTCCTGGTGCGTGCCCTGCCGGCAGGAGCATCCGATCTTGCTGGAGCTCTCCAAGGATACCCGCGTGAACGTTGTCGGTATCAACTACAAGGACCGCAACGACAATGCGCTGCGGTTCCTCGGTGAACTCGGCAATCCCTTTTCAGCGATCGGTGTCGACCCGAATGGCAAGGCAGCGATCGACTGGGGTGTCTATGGCATTCCGGAGAGCTATCTCGTCGGTCCTGATGGTACGATCCTCTACAAGAAGGTCGGCCCCTTCGATGCGGATAGCTTCCAGACCGAGCTGATGCCAGCGATCGAAAAGGCGCTCGGCAAAGGCTGATCCTTCCCGGTCAGAGCGCGCCCTGCCAGGTCTTCACAGCCTCGATCGGCCAGACGAGCATGAGGACATTGAGGGTCAGATTGTCCCGGATGACGAATGCCGTCAGAACCTCGAAGCCGAGCGCGATCACGACGGTCAGCCACAGGGGCATCCGGGCGGCGAAGAAGAAGCCGGCAATCATCGCCACCATGTCCATGCCGGAATTCAGAATGCTGTCGCCGGTATAGCCGATCGCCATGGTCGCCGTGCGGTAGCGGTCGATGACAACAGGCGAGTTTTCCAGGATCTCCCATGCTGCCTCGATCAGGGCGGCAAGCGAAAGCTTTGCGGTGATCGGCTGCTTGCGCATCACCAGCCAGCCCAGACCATAGAACAGGAAGCCGTGGATGATGTGCGATGGCGTGTACCAGTCGAACAGGTGCTGCGAATTGCCGGGTGTGTTCACGCCGGCTTCGAAGAGCTTCACATAGCCGCATTCGCAGATCCAGAGACGCCCCATCAGATATTGAGACAGGACCTGAACCAGGATGATGACGAAGGTCACCACCAGCCAGAAACGCGTCGTCGAGTTCTCGCCCGCCTGGCCGGTCATGTCGCTCATTGCTGTTCCTTGTCTTCCAGGGAGTGCTTCATGAGCAGCGGCATCTGGGCGAGCGTAAAGAGGATGGTGATCGGCATCGTGCCCCAGACCTTGAAGCTGACCCAGACATCATCCGAGAAATTGCGCCAGACGACCTCGTTCAACACGGCAAGGAAGAGGAAGAAGATGCCCCAGCGAAATGTCAGCTTGCGCCAGCCTTCCGCGTCGAGCTGGAAGGCGGCGTTGAACACATAGCCCAGAAGCGAAGTTCCGAAGGCGAGCCCGCCGAGCAGGACGACGCCGAAGAGCGTGTTGACGATCGTCGGCTTCATCTTGATGAAGGTTTCGTCCTGCAGCCAGATCGACAAGCCGCCGAAGACCAGAACGACGATGCCCGAGACGAAGGGCATGACCGGCAGGTGCTTGAAGACGATCTTCGAAATGATCAGCGAGATGACCGTTGCGACCATGAAAAGTGCGGTCGCGATCAGAAGCGGTCCGCCGATTGCGGTGAGCTCCGGAAATGTTTTCGCCAGCCATTCGCCGCGCAGGTTGCCGAAGAAGAAGATCAGGAGCGGCCCGAGTTCGAGCGCCATCTTCAGGACGGGGTTCTGTTTTTCGGCCTGGGAGGCCTGGGTATCGGTGGATGTGTCCGACATGATGTCGTTTCCTAACGTTTCCGGCGCTCAGCGCGCGATGCCGGCAATGGCGCTGGCGAAGTCTTCCGCCTCGAAGGGTTCGAGGTCGTCGATGCCTTCGCCGACGCCGATGAAATAGACGGGCAGCTTGTGTTTGGCGGCGATCGCAACAAGGATGCCGCCGCGCGCCGTGCCGTCGAGTTTGGTCATGATCAGGCCGTTGACGCCCGCCACGTTGCGGAAGATCTCGACCTGCTGCAGGGCATTCTGGCCCGTCGTCGCATCGAGCGTCTGCAGTACGGTGTGGGGTGCATCCGGATCGAGCTTGCCGAGAACGCGGACGATCTTTTCCAGTTCCGCCATCAGTTCCGCCTTGTTCTGCAACCGGCCAGCGGTGTCGATGATCAGGACGTCGGATTTCTCCGCCTTGGCGCGCTCGAAGCCTTCATACGCCAGGCCTGCGGCATCGGCGCCGAGCTTGGTGCCGATGAAGGTCGAGCCGGTACGGTCGGCCCAGATTTTCAGCTGCTCAATGGCGGCTGCGCGGAAGGTATCGCCGGCTGCCAGCATCACCTTCAACCCCGAGCCCGAAAGCTTGGCGGCGAGCTTGCCGATCGTCGTCGTCTTGCCGGTGCCGTTGACGCCGACAACGAGAATGACATGCGGCTTGTGGCTGAGATCAAGGGCCAGTGGCTTGGCGACCGGCTTCAGCACCTTGACGATCTCTGTCGCCATGATCTTGGTTACGTCCTCACCGGTCACATCCTTGCCGTAGCGCTCGGAGGCCAGCGTGTCGGTGACGCGGAGTGCGGTTTCGACGCCGAGGTCGGCCTGGATCAGCAGATCCTCCAGTTCCTCCAGCGTCTCGTCATCCAGCTTGCGCTTGGTGAAGAGCGCCGTGATTTGGCTTGTCAGCTGTGAGGAGGTGCGGAAGAGGCCCGCCTTCAGGCGCTGGAACCAGCTCAGCTTTTCCGCCGGGGCCGGGGCCTCGGGCTCCGGAGCTCTCGCCTCAGCCGCCGCGAAACCCTTGGGCAGGACGGGGACGACGGGCTCGGGCGGTGCATCCGAGACGGCCGCAGCTTCAATTTCTGCTTTCGTGTCGTCAGCCGTCGCGGCCAGAGCTTCGGCCTTCTCTTCCTCGGCTTCCGCCTCGAGCAGCTCTAGCGGCACCATGGAAATATCTTCGGGCGAAAGATCATCCGCCGGTCCGCCGGCCGTTTCCATCTGTTCCGCGAGAACCGGGTCCTCGGCCACGGCTAAATCTTCGTCGCGATCCCTAGGCTCGGTTTCCGCCGAGATCGCGGCCTTTTCCTCGGCCGTCAACTCCGCCGGCGCTGCAGGCTTTTCTGCCGGCTTCTCCTTGCCGAAGGTGAAGACTTTCTTGATGAAGCCGAGGGCCATGGTCACTCTATTCCGTCTGTCAGGCAGCCGCGCTTGCCGCTGCCGATGCAATCGTCAGATGGCGACCGTTGTGGCCGCCGATCGAGACCTCGACGAGGCTGCCGGGTGTCATGCCGGGCGCTGCAACGAGGGTGAAGTCTTCCGTATGCGCCATTTCGTTGCGCTCGACCAGCAGCTTCTGAAGTGTGCCGGCATGCGAGGCGAGATGCATAGCCTGCAATCTTTCGGCCACCGCGCGGAGCTCCGCCGCACGTGCCTTGATAAGAGCCCGGTCAAGCTGCGGCATCCGGGCTGCCGGCGTGCCGGGGCGGGGGCTGTAGGGGAAGACATGCAGATGCGCGATGCCGATCTCCTCGGCAAGGCGCGCGGAGTTTGCCGCCATCTCCTCGGTCTCCGTCGGAAAACCGGCAATCATATCGGCACCAAAGGCAAAGCCAGGGCGCAGGCGCCGGACCTGCTCGGCAAAGGCAATCGCATCGGCACGCGAATGCCGTCGCTTCATGCGCTTCAGGATCATGTCGTCGCCATGCTGCAGCGACAGATGCAGATGCGGCATGAAACGCGGCTCATCGGCAATCAGGTCGAAGAGATGGTTGTCCGCCTCGATGCTGTCGATCGAGGAGAGGCGCAGGCGCAGGATCTCCGGCACCTGCTTCAGCAGTGTCTTGGCAAGCAGGCCAAGCGTCGGAGTGCCGGGCAGGTCCGCGCCATAACTCGTCGCATCAACGCCTGTTAGCACCACTTCGCGATAGCCGTTCTCGACGAGCTTGCGCGCCTGCTCGACGACGGCGCCCATCGGCACGGAGCGCGAATTGCCACGGCCATAGGGGATAATGCAGAAGGTGCAGCGGTGATCGCAGCCGTTCTGCACCTGCAGGAAGCCGCGCACATGGCCGTCGATATGCGCCACCATCTGCGGTGCCGTGTCGGTCACGCTCATGATGTCGTTGACGGCCACCTTTTCTTCTGCCGAGACGCCGAAATCCGGCAGGCGGCGATAGTGCTCGGCCTTCAGCTTTTCCTCGTTGCCGAGGACGGCGTCGACCTCGGGCATATCAGCGAAGTTTTGCGCTTCTGTCTGGGCCGCGCAACCCGTGACGATGATACGGGCTTCCGGGTTTTCTCGTCGCGCCCGGCGGATTGCCTGGCGGGCCTGGCGCACGGCCTCGGAGGTGACCGCACAGGTGTTGACGAGAATCGCGTTGTCGAGGCCGGCCTTGGCGGCTTCGGCCTTCATGACTTCGGATTCATAGGTGTTCAGGCGACAGCCGAAGGTGATGACCTCGACGGCGCCTTGTCGCGCGGAGGTCACGGGGTGGCGGCCTCTGCACCGGCGCTTGTGTCGCGCTGCCAGCTGCCGGTTGCCGGATCAACCGTGCCGGACCACTCCCATTCCGCGGGACCGGTCATGACGACCTTGTCGTCGGCGCGCCAGTCGATGGTCAGCGTGCCGCGATTGGGGCTCGAGGCCACCGTGATCGTCACCTTGCGTTCGGTACGACCGGTGCGAGCCGCAGAGACGCCGGCGGCGCAGGCGGCAGAGCCGCAGGCAAGCGTCAGGCCCGCGCCGCGTTCCCAGGTACGCGTCACCATTGATGTCTTCGATGTGACCTGGGCCAGCGTGATATTGGCCTTTTCCGGGAAGATGGGGTGGTTTTCGAGGAGCGGCCCGAAGCGTTCCAGATCATAGGTCATCGGATCGCGATCAACCCAGAAGACGGCATGCGGATTGCCCATCGACATGGCCGAGGGCGAATGCAGGATCGGCGCGTCGATCGGGCCGATCTGCAGCTCGATGCGGCTGGTGTCGTGGAATTCTTCCGAGAGCGGGATCTTGTCCCAGGCAAAGACGGGTTTGCCCATGTCGACGGAGATCGTGCCATCCTGATGCTCGACGGCGTTCAGAATGCCGGCGATGGTCTGGAAGGTGAAGCTCTTGCGGCCGGTTTCGCTGGCGAGTGCCTGCACCACGCAGCGCGTGCCGTTGCCACAGGCCTGGGCCTTCGAGCCATCGCAATTCAGTATGTCGATATAGGCGTCGGTGCCGTCGATTTTCGGATCATGGATCGCCATGATCTGGTCGAAGGCGGTCGCAGGATCGGCGGCGAGTGCAATCGCGGCAGCCGGCGTCACCCGGTCGGTGCGACCGCGCATGTCGACGACCAGGATCTTGTTGCCAAGCCCGTTCATAACAGCGAATTCGACCCGATCCGACATCGTCACTCCAGAAAGCTGCATTTTCAGCCTATATGGCGGAAAAGCAGCCGAATTACCAGTAGAGCAGCCAAAACTGCACGACCATGGTCAATCAACGCGGCTTTCGCTGCGGCGTGGGGACCCCCCTCTGTCACTGCGTGACATCTCCCCCACACGGGGGGAGAGTGGGTGCCCAGCGCCAGCTCGGTGCAACGTCGCAGCTCAATATCGGAAAGCCGCGAGACCAGCCGCATTCCGCTCTCCCCCCGTGTGGGGGAGATGCCCGCCCTTCGACAATCTCAGGAGGGCAGAGGGGGGTAGCGTCGCGCCACTGCCATCAAATCAAGTTGGAACAAGCCTCCAGTGCTCAGTCGCCTCAAGCCATTCCCGGGTCCGCGCTTCGGGATCGGCATTGAGTGTGATGTCGGTGACCACCGCCGCACTGTCGGCTCCTGCTCCAAAGACGCCAGGCACACGGTCGGGGCGAAGCCCGCCGATCGCGACCAGGGGCAGGGGAGCGATCTTCTCCTTCCACACCGTCAGTCGGTCCAGGCCCTGCGGCGCCCAGGGCATCTTTTTCAGGATCGTCGGATAGACAGGGCCGAGGGCGACATAATCCGGCTTGGCGGCCAATGCCGTTTCGAGTTCGGCCTCGTCGTGCGTCGAGAGGCCAAGCTTCAGGCCCGCGCTGCGGATGGCGGCGAGATCCGCCGTTGCCAGATCCTCCTGTCCCAAATGGACGAAGTCGCAGGCCTCGTCGATGGCGATCTGCCAGAAGTCGTTGACGATGAGCTGGCAGCTATGGTCGGCACAGCATTGCCGGGCGCGTCGAACATGCTGGCGAAGCACGCTTTCCTCGGCGTCCTTCATCCGCAGCTGCACCAGCTTGACCCCCAGCGGCACCAGCCGCTCGATCCAGTCGGCATTGTCGACGATGAGGTAGAAGGGATCGAGCTTCATGCGAAGACCCCCTTTCCGATCACGGGGGTGGATGGCACGGCCATGTCGCGCGGTTCCAGCATGCCTGCTCCATGAGCGATATGCCCAGCCTCGATGGCCTTGGCAAAGGCCTCTGCCATATCAGCGGGATCGCCGGCCGAGGCAACAGCGGTGTTGAGCAGCACGGCGTCATAGCCGAGTTCCATCACCGTCGCGGCGTGGGACGGGCGACCGATGCCGGCATCGATAATCAGCGGCACGTCGGGGAATTCCGCGCGCATGGATTTCAGCGCGGCCACGTTCTGTGGCCCCATGGCGCTGCCGATCGGCGCGCACCAGGGCATCAGCACGCGGCATCCGGCGGCGAGCAGCTTTTCCCCGACCACCAAATCGTCGGTCGTGTAGGGGAAAACCTCGAAGCCCTCGCTCACAAGGATCTTTGCCGCTTCCACCAGTTCGAACACATCGGGTTGCAGCGTGTCGTGATGGCCGATCACCTCGAGCTTGATCCAGGTGGTACCCAAAACCTCGCGCGCCATCTTTGCCGTCAGCACCGCCTCGCGGGCGCTGTGGCAGCCGGCGGTGTTGGGCAGGACGTGGACGCCGAGCTCACGGATCAGCTGGAAGAAGGCACCACCCGCCTTGCCGCCTGCAGTTTCCCGGCGCAGCGAGACGGTAACGATCTCGGTCTTCGAGCGCCGCACGGCCTCCGCCAGGATCGTGGGCGAGGGGTAGCGCGCCGTGCCGAGCAGCAGGCGCGAGGAGACTGTCTTGCCATAGAGTTCAAGGGTCATCTCAGCCTCCCTGCATGGGCGAAAGGATCTCGATCCGGTCGCCCTCCTTCAAGGGATGGGCCGCGCGCTCCTCGCGGTGAACGAGGTCGCCATTGACGGCGGTTGCCAGCCAGTCGCCCTCGTAGTCGAGTTTCAAGAGCAGATCGGCGAGGTTGCCGGCATCGAGCTCCAGGGCTTCTCCGTTGACGGTGAGCTTCATGCGCTCCTCCTTCTCTCGATTGCGTGTGTGGTCGTCAGCCTTTCTGCCGCCTCACGCGCCAGTGCTGGAGCCAGCAGAAAGCCGTGGCGGTGCATGCCGGCGACTGCCAGACCGTCGGAGGTTTCGATGAGGCGGGGCACATTGTCCGGGAAGGCCGGGCGGATGCCGGTGCCGGTTTCCACGATGCGCGCCTCGGCAAAGGCCGGGTGCAGCGCATAGGCGGTGTTCAGCAGTTCCATCATCGAACGCGCGGTGATCGGCCCGTCATCCTCCGTCTCGATCATGGTCGCGCCCAGCATGAACAGCCCGTTGCCGCGCGGTACGATGTAGAGGGGGTGGCGGGGATGCAGGAGGCGGACGGGGCGGGAGAGCGTGACATCGCCCGTCTCCAGATAGAGCATCTCGCCGCGCACCCCCCGCAGCCCTTCGATCTCGCCGATCGCCTGGGGTCCGCGGCAATCCACGACGCTCGCATAGTCTCCCGTCTCACCCGCCTCCTCTCCGAAGCGGAAGGAGACGCCGAGCAGCCGCGCCGCCCGATAAAGACCCCGCAAGGCCTGGCGCGGATTAAGATGCGCCTCCTCTGAAAAGAAGAGGCCGGTGCCGAAACGCCCTGCGAGATCCAGCTCAAGCTCTGCGATCTCGTCCTCGCCCAGCCAGCGATGGCCGCGCGTGCGGGTCGCAAAGCGCTTGAGGTCGGCGAGATCGCGGGGATTGGCCAGCACCAGCGTGCCCCGGCGCTGGACGAGACCGGGCACGGCCTCGTCCCACCAGTCGGCAGCCAAGAGACCTGATGTCAGGACGATCTCTTCCGCCGCCTCCCGCTCGCAATAGGGAGCAAGCATGCCGCCCGCCCAATGGGAGGCGCCAAGCCCGATATCGGCCCGGCGCTCCACGACCTCGACGGCGACACGCCTGCGCGCCAGTTCCAGCGCCGTCGCCAGCCCTGCGACACCGGCGCCCTTCACCATGATGGTCATGACCGGTCTCCCGCCCCAAGTGCCGCGATCTCGTCCGCCGTCATGTAGAGATCGCCGCCGGCGCGGTATTTCTCCGCCATGGCGGTCAGGCCCTCCTTCTGGGCCTCGGCGCGGATGTCATGGGATATGCGCATCGAGCAGAATTTCGGCCCGCACATCGAGCAGAAATGCGCGACCTTGTGCGCCTCCTTCGGCAGGGTTTCGTCATGGAAGGCGCGGGCGGTTTCCGGGTCGAGCGACAGGTTGAACTGGTCTTCCCAGCGGAATTCGAAGCGGGCGCGGGAAAGAGCATCGTCGCGCAGCTGGGCTGCCGGATGCCCCTTGGCGAGATCGGCCGCATGCGCTGCGATCTTGTAGGTGATGACGCCGGTCTTCACATCGTCGCGGTCGGGAAGACCGAGATGCTCCTTCGGCGTGACATAGCAGAGCATGGCCGTGCCGAACCAGCCGATCATCGCCGCCCCGATGCCGGAGGTGATGTGGTCATAGCCGGGTGCGATGTCGGTCGTCAGCGGCCCCAGCGTATAGAAGGGGGCCTCGCCGCAGGTCTTCAGCTGCTTGTCCATGTTCTCCTTGATCTTGTGCATGGGAACATGGCCGGGACCTTCGATCATCACCTGGCAATCTTTCTCCCAAGCGATCTGTGTCAGCTCACCCAGCGTTTCCAGTTCGGCAAACTGGGCGGCATCGTTGGCATCGGCAATCGAGCCGGGGCGCAAGCCATCGCCCAACGAGAAGGAGACATCGTAAGCGCGGCAGATGTCGCAGATTTCCTCGAAATGCTCGTAGAGGAAGCTCTCCTTGTGATGATGCAGACACCACTTGGCCATGATCGAACCGCCACGTGAGACGATGCCGGTGACGCGGTTGACGGTCAGCGGGATGTAATGCAGCCTGACACCAGCATGGATGGTGAAGTAGTCGACGCCCTGTTCGGCCTGCTCGATCAGCGTGTCGCGATAGACCTCCCAGGTGAGATCCTCGGCAATGCCGCCGACCTTTTCCAGCGCCTGGTAGAGCGGCACGGTGCCGATCGGAACGGGCGAATTGCGGATGATCCAGTCGCGGATGTTGTGAATGTTGCGGCCGGTCGAGAGATCCATGACCGTATCGGCCCCCCAGCGGATCGCCCAGACCATCTTCTCGACTTCCTCGGCCATGGAGGACGTCACGGCGGAATTGCCGATATTGGCGTTGATCTTCACCAGGAAATTCCGCCCGATGATCATCGGCTCGAGTTCCGGATGGTTGATATTGGCCGGGATGATCGCCCGGCCCAGAGCGATCTCCTGGCGGACGAATTCCGGCGTCACGTGATCGGGGATCGCGGCGCCGAAGCTTTCGCCGTCGCGGATGAGCGCTTCTTTCATGGCCTTGCGGCCAAGGTTTTCCCGGATCGCCACATATTCCATTTCCGGCGTGATGATGCCAGCGCGGGCATAGGCAAGCTGTGTGACGGCCTTGCCGCCCGTTGCACGAAGCGGCTGATGTTTCACGGGAAACGCTGGCGTCAACTTTTCGGCAGAGACAAAACCGTTGTCCTCGGGTTTGACCGCGCGGCCGTCATAAGCCTCGACATCGCCGCGTGCCTGGACCCAGGCTGTTCGGTGCCGGGCAAGCCCCTGGTCGATGGCGATGGTCGCCTGTGGGTCGGTATAGGGACCTGAGGCGTCATAGACATTCACAGGCGGTTCGCCGGAGGTCGGGTGCAGCGCGATCTGGCGCAGGGGCACGCGGATATTCGGGTGCATGTCCCCTGCTAAGAAGATCTTGGTCGAGGCGGGAAGCGGCCCGGTGGTGACGTCGGGCCTGTTGAAGTCAGGGGCAATGTTCATCATGGAGCTCCAAGTGTTCAGGTTGGAGACCCAGTCATGTCAGCCGGAATGATGGAAAGACGCCACGGGATTCGGGTTTTCGAATCGTCGTTTTTGCAGCGCTCGCACCGTCCCTACGCCAGTATGAACTGGATCAGGTTCAACGGGTCACCGCGCTGCCATGGTCCTTATCGGGATTGGCGTAGCGATATCTCAGCCCCTTGTCGGGACACCCCTGGTGAATGCGCCAAGTCTGGCCAAAAGCGTGAGTCGTGTCAACGAGCCCCTGTCTCTTGTGTCCTTGGCCTCAAGCGTTTGTGAGAGGCACCTCGAATTGCTGGCCGGGTCGCAAGCCCTTGAAGCGGTCATTGCCGATACCGGCTGAGGACATGGCCACGGCCAGCGCCTTTGGCGGATCGTCGATGCCTTCATTGGTCAGCTGGAAGGTGCCGAAATGGTGGCCGATGCCGAAGGCTGCACCGCTCAAGCGGAAGCCTTCGATCGCTTCCTCCGGGTTCTGGTGTTGCGCCTTCATGAACCAGCGTGGCTCATAGGCACCGATCGGCATGATGGCGAGCCTGATGTCGCCATGCTTGGCCTTGAGCTCGCGATAATGCTTGCCCTCGGCATAGCCGGTATCACCGATGTGATAGATCTTGCCGCCCGGAGTTTCCAAGACGAAGGCAGCCCAGAGTGCCATGCGCCGGTCGCCCATCCCGCGTGCCGACCAGTGATGGCAGGGCTCGCAATGGATGGTGAAGCCCTTGCCGATCTCGATCCGGTCACCCCAATCCATGACATCAGCCACCATGCCTGGCATGTCGTCGCGCATGATGGTGTCGTTGCCGAGTGGTGTGACGATGCGGGGATTGTCCCGCTCGACAAGCCGCTTCAGCGTCGCGATATCGAGATGGTCGTAGTGATTGTGTGTGACGATGACGATGTCGATCTTTGGCAAGTCGTCGAAGGCTACACCCGGCGGATTGTTGCGTTTCGGGCCGGCAAAGGTCACGGGGCTTGCGCGTTCCGACCAGACCGGGTCGGTCAGGACGTTCAGCCCTGCCGTCTGGATGAGCAGGGTCGCATGGCCGACCATGGTGACGACGAGCCGGCTTCCTTCGACACGGGGTTCCGGCTTCGTCGTTACAAAATCGTCAGCCTGGGCCGGTCTCGGCCACTCGATCTTGCCGCCGCCGAGCTGCCAGCGCAGCAGATCGGTGAAGCCGCGAGGCTCTTCTCCGCCCGGGTTGAAGAACACCTTGCCGTCGAAATGGTCGGAGATCGGGCCGGTGTAATAGCGGTTGCCCGCCTGTGCCTCGCGCAAGCCGAGACCTCCGATTGCAGCGGCGACAAGACCGAAGCCCGACCATTTGAGAAAACTGCGTCTGTTCATGGTTCACCCATATGTGGTTCTGCCGTTTCTACGGCAATAGGTGCATCACGGATTGTCGGATCGACGCGATCTCCCGGAAAACAGGGACTTCGCTTGACTTCCTGGGCGATTTCCTGTTTATCCGCCGCAATCTGCGAAGAGACAAGTACTCCGAGCCGCCGACCGGGACCCGAAAAGGTATAAAGAGATCCCGGAGGTCAACACCCGACAGCGCGTTGCGCCCTCGGGTGCTTTTTGGCTTTGCGTCTTGTTTTCCGTGTGGAGAAGACCGAGGTTTGGGTTTCCCCTGACCATGCAAGGAAGAGCCGATGTTTGAGAACCTCCAGGACCGTCTTGGATCCATTTTGAATGGACTGACCGGCCGTGGCGCACTGTCCGAGGCGGATGTCTCGGCTGCTCTGCGCGAGGTCCGTCGTGCGCTTCTCGAGGCCGACGTGGCTCTCGAAGTGGTCCGCGCCTTCACCGACAAGGTGCGTGAAAAGGCAGTCGGTGCCGCCGTTCTGAAATCGATCAAGCCCGGACAGATGGTCGTCAAGATCGTCCATGACGAGCTGGTCGAGATGCTCGGCACGGAAGGCGTCTCCATCGACCTCAATGCCGCAGCCCCAGTCGTCATCATGATGGTCGGTCTGCAGGGCTCGGGTAAGACGACGACCACCGGCAAGATCGCCAAGCGCCTGACGGATCGCGAGAAGAAGAAGGTCCTGATGGCCTCGCTCGACACGCGTCGTCCGGCCGCTCAGGAACAGCTTCGCCAGCTCGGCGTCCAGACCGGCATCGACACGCTGCCTGTGATCGCTGGCCAGTCGCCGACCGATATCGCCAGCCGCGCCGTTCAGGCCGCAAAGCTCGGCGGCCATGACGTGGTCATTCTCGACACCGCCGGTCGTACGCATATCGACGAGCCGCTGATGATCGAGATGGCCGAGATCAAGGCCCGCTCCAAGCCGCATGAAATCCTGCTCGTCGCCGACTCGCTGACCGGTCAGGACGCCGTCAATCTGGCGCGCAACTTCGACGAACGCGTCGGAATCACCGGCCTCGTGCTGACCCGTATGGACGGCGATGGCCGTGGCGGTGCAGCCCTTTCGATGCGTGCCGTGACCGGCAAGCCGATCAAGCTGATCGGTGTCGGCGAAAAGATGACGGAACTCGATGAGTTCCATCCCCGCCGTATCGCCGACCGTATCCTCGGCATGGGCGACATCGTTTCGCTGGTCGAAAAGGCTGCCGAAAACATCGATGCCGAAAAAGCCCGCGCCATGGCCGAGAAGATGGCCAAGGGCAAGTTCGACCTCAACGACCTCGCCGAGCAGATCAAGCAGATGCAGGCCATGGGCGGCATGGGCGGTATCATGGGCATGATGCCGGGCATGTCCGGCATGAAGGACAAGATGGCCGCTGCCGGCCTCGACGACCGCATCTTCAAGCGCCAGCTCGCCATCATCTCCTCGATGACCAAGGCCGAGCGCGCCAATCCCGACCTGCTCAAGCATTCCCGCAAGAAGCGTATCGCGGCCGGCTCCGGCACGGATGCCTCCGACATCAACAAGCTTTTGAAGATGCATCGCCAGATGGCCGACATGATGAAGGCCATGGGCGGCAAGGGCAAAGGCGGCATGATGAAGCAGATGATGGGCGGTCTTGCTTCGAAGATGGGTCTCGGCGGCATGGGTGGCGGCATGGGCATGCCGGATCTGTCCAAGATGGACCCGAAGCAGCTCGAAGCGCTTGCCAAGCAGGCCGAAGCCGCCGGGATCAAGCCGGGTGGTTTGCCTGGTCTGGGCGCTGGCGGCCTGCCGGGTCTCGGGGGCCCCAAGCTTCCCGGCCTCGGTGGTGGCGGTTTCCCGGGCCTTCCCGGCCTGCCGAAGAAGAAGTGAGAGGGCGCCGATGATTGATCCGTCCGTCAAGGAGCAGCTTTCCGGCTATCGCCAGTCGATTGACAATATCGACGCGGCGCTGGTCCACATGCTGGCGGAACGCTTCCGCTGCACCAAGGCCGTCGGCGTGCTCAAGGCCACACACGAATTGCCGCCCGCCGATCCGGCGCGCGAGGAATACCAGATCACCCGCCTGCGCCGTCTGGCTCAGGATGCCAATCTGGACCCGGATTTCGCCGAGAAGTTCCTGAACTTCATCATCAAGGAAGTCATCCGGCATCATGAAGCCATTGCCGCCGAACATGGCGGTGTCACCGAAAAGACCGCCTGACGGCGGCCTCAACAAGAACAGGGTTCGCTCCGGCGGCCCGGACTGAAAACCCAAGGAGTATTCACATGTCCCTCAAGATTCGTCTCGCCCGCGGTGGTTCCAAGAAGCGCCCGTACTACCAGATCGTCGTTGCTGACGCCCGCTCGCCGCGCGACGGCCGCTTCCTCGACAAGGTCGGTTCCTGGAACCCGATGCTCGGCAAGGACAATGAAAAGCGCGTCGAGCTGGACGTAGACGCCATCAAGGCCTGGGTTGCCAAGGGCGCACAGCCGACCGACCGCGTTCTGCGCTTCATGGCAGAAGCCGGCATTGCCGAGCGCGCTGCCCGCAGTAACCCGGACAAGGCAAAGCCGGGCAAGAAGGCTCAGGAGCGCGCTGCCGAAAAGGCTCAGAAGGCAGCTGACGCTGCTGCCGCCGCTTCGGAAGCCGCTGCAGAATAATCGGCTTTCCGCCGTTTTGAGCGGGCGGTGGGTCACCCCACCGCCCGTTTTTGCGTTTTCTTTCCCCGCCGTTCCGCCTAAAAGGAATGTCGAACCGATGCATCTGCAGGACCGTTCTCACCGATGAGCAAGCTTGAAAACCCGATACTGATGGCCGTGATCGGTGCGCCCCAAGGGCTTCGGGGCGAGGTGCGGGTCAAGACCTTCACCGAGGATCCTCTGGGTCTCGGCGATTACGGGGTTCTCTATGCCGCCGATGGCCGCAAGTTCGAAATCCTCGAAATCCGTGACGGCAAGACGGTCGCCATCGTCCGCTTCCGAGGCATCAACGACCGCAATGCCGCCGAAGCACTGAACGGAACCGAGCTCTTCGTCGATCGTGATGCGCTGCCGGATGATGATCTGGACGAAGACGAATTCTACTATGCAGACCTCGAGGGGCTCGAGGTCTATGATGCCGAAAACAACCACTATGGTGCGGTGACCGCCGTTTATGATTTCGGCGCGGGCGATCTGCTTGAGCTCAAGGGCCCCGGCAAGCGGCCGGTGCTCATTCCCTTTTCCGAGGCCGCCGTACTCGAGATCGATCTGGAAGGCGGGCGCATTCTCGTCGATCCGATCGCCGCCGGCCTGAAGGACGATGGCGAAGAAAAGCCTTACGGCAATGCCGGCGGCAAGCCGCGTCCCAACAACGGTCGCTGAGCGCCCATGCCCTTCAAGGCCTCCATCCTGACGCTCTATCCCGACATGTTTCCGGGGCATCTCGGCTCGGCGCTTGCGGGCCGCGCGCTGGAGCGTGGCGACTGGTCGATCGAAGCGGTGCAGATCCGTGACTTCGCCGAGGACAAACATCGCAGCGTCGACGATACGCCGTCTGGCGGCGGCGCCGGCATGGTGTTGCGGCCCGATGTGCTGGCGCGGGCGATTGATTCCATAGCCGACGATGGAAGGCCCCGCCTGTTGATGAGCCCGCGTGGCCGGCCACTCACCCAGGAGCGCGTGCGGGAGCTCGCGGCCGGCGAGGGCGTGGTCATCGTCTGCGGCCGTTTCGAAGGGGTCGACCAGCGCGTGATCGATGCCCGCCAGCTCGAAGAGGTTTCCATCGGCGACTATATTCTTTCCGGCGGCGAGCCTGCGGCGCTGACCCTGCTCGATGCCGTGGTCCGCATCCTCCCCGGCGTCATGGGCAACCAGCTCTCCGGCGTGCATGAGAGCTTCGAGGGCGGATTGCTCGAACACCCGCAATATACCCGCCCGCAGGTCTTCGAGGGGCGGGAAATCCCCGAGGTGCTCACTTCAGGCAATCATGCGGCGATCGAGAAATGGCGCCACGAGCAGGCCGTTGCGCTCACCCGCGAACGTCGTCCCGACCTTCTGCCCGCTCAGCCGGTGAAGAAGTAATAGACGGCAAGCGCCAGACCGGCAGCCACGACGACCCAGCGCAGGATCGCCTGCGGCACCTTCTTCGCCACCGCCACGCCCGCATATCCACCAGCGGCCACCGCCGGGATCATGATCGCGGCATGCAGCCAGGACAGCGCGCCCGCGCCGACAAAGACGATGATCGCCACGGCTGCAATCACGATCGACAGGAAGTTCTTCAGTGCATTGAGGCGGTGATAATCGCCACCGCTCGCAAGCCCCAGCGATGCTAGCATCATGATGCCCATGCCGGCACCGAAGAAGCCGCCATAAAAGGAGGTCGCACCCTGCAGCGTCAGGCCGAGCGGGGTGGCAGGATGGCTTTCTCCCTTGGTCTTTGGCCGGAGCTTCGGACCGGCTGCGAAGATCACGGTCGCGCCCAAGAGCAGCCAGGGCACCATGGCGCGAAACGCCGGGTTGGACAGCGAGATCAGGAAGAGTGCGCCGCCGAGCGCGCCAACAGCCGAGACGGCGCCAAGGATCCAGGCACCGCGTCCCATTGCCTTCAGCTCCTTGCCATAGGCCAGTGTCGAGGTGATGTAGCCCGGAAACTGGATGACCGATGAGGTCGCGTTGGCGCTGATCGGCGGCAGGCCGGCAAGCGTCAGCGCGCCGAAGGTGAGGAAGGTTCCGCCGCCCGCGATCGCGTTGACCGCCCCTGACAGGAAGCCTGCGCCAAACAGCA
Organism: Rhizobium sp.; assembly: GCA_027533385.1. Taxonomy (GTDB): domain Bacteria; phylum Pseudomonadota; class Alphaproteobacteria; order Rhizobiales; family Rhizobiaceae; genus Allorhizobium. The sequence continues at coordinate 133,709 of JAPZUE010000034.1, forward strand.
GAAGTATCAGTGCAATCGACATCAGACCCCATCTCCTCCGAAACCCGGCACCGTGATAGGGGCAGACATCCTGCGCCGCAAGGCGTCCGGTACTCTGCGGCGGCGCAAAAAATCGGCGCCAAAGGGGTGACAAGGCGCATGTCTTGGTGTATTGGCCGCCTCGGAAATGGGCGTTTCGCCCGTCTGCCACAAGAAAGAACTGCGTATTCGCTCCGGCTCGTCTGGGTCAATATCCTGCGGCACTGTCCCAATGGATCATGGTTGAGCGCTCTGGCTGATTCAGAAGAAACCGAGGTTAGACATGAACATCATTCAGCAGCTGGAAGCCGAACAGGCCGCCAAGATCGAAGCCAAGCGCAAGCTTCCGGAATTCTCGCCTGGCGATACGCTCCGCGTCAACGTCACCGTCAAGGAAGGCAACCGTACCCGCGTGCAGGCCTATGAAGGCGTTTGCATCGCTCGTTCGGGCGCCGGCATCAACGAAAGCTTCACCGTTCGCAAGATCTCCTACGGCGAAGGCGTCGAGCGCGTATTCCCTGTTTACTCGCCGCTCGTCGAAAGCGTCGAAGTCGTCCGTCGCGGTAAGGTTCGTCGCGCCAAGCTCTACTACCTGCGCGACCGTCGCGGCAAGTCGGCTCGTATCGTCGAGAACACCGGCACCCGCGCCCGCAAGCTCAACGAAAACGAGCGTGCCGCCGTTGCCGAGGAAAAGGCACGTCTGGAAGCCGAAAAGGTTGCAGCCGCTCAGGCTCTCGCAGCCGAGAAGGCCGCAGCAGAAGCCGCCGAAAAGGCCGCTGCTGCTGAAGCTTCTGCCGAATAAGCAGCTGCCAGCCTGTCACATGATCAAAGGCTCCGGTTTCCGGAGCCTTTTTTCGTTGCGTGCACCGATCCGATGATCAGGCCCCGATGACTAGGCCCAATTATCTAAGCATTGCGCGATGCGATGATGGCCTCGGTCGCAAGCTTCAGCTTGCGCGCCTGGTTGAAGAGCGCAATCGCCAGACCGACCCCTGCAATCTGCAGGACAATACCGATACCTTCCCACATCGTCGGCAGGCGGGCTTCATAGAGAAAGCCGAAGAACAGGCCGAACACCGTCTCGGCCACGATGAGCTGAGCGGCCAGCGCCAGCGGCATGCGCGTTGCGGCGATCAACCATAGCCAGGTCGCCATGAGCGAGCCGGCGAGCCCCAGGAGCAGCGCCCAGAAGATGAAGCGGCCCGTGCCCTCGACGCCGGCTGCCATCAGGTCAGGGAAGGTTGCGAAGGGCAGGAGCAAGAGGACGCCGATGCCGGCGCCCATGCCCTGGATAGCCGTCCAGTGAAAACTCTGCGGCGGGTTCGGTCCGTTCATCACCACGGAGTTGATGAGCCCGTAGGCGACCCAGGTGGACAGAGCGACGAAGGACAGGAGGATCCCGAGCAAGAGGGATCCGAGTTCCGCCGGTTCGGTCCGTGCCAGGGTATCGACATTCACGACGCTCACGCCGATGAGGATCAGCAGAAGCGGCAGGGTCAGTCGCGACCAGGGCAGGGACCGATCCCGCGTATTGGCGATCACGGCCAGCACCACCGGCATCAGTCCCACGATCAGGGGCGGGATGGCAGCGCCCGCCAAGAGAACGGCAAAGGCTGCGGCCAGGAAATATCCGATGTAACCGACGGAGCCGAGGGCAAGGCCAATCATCCACCTCTGGCGGCTGAAGCCCCGCGGGCGCAGCCGCGGATGGATCATCAGCACCAGGCAGCCCAGCGCGAAGGCACCGTAGCGCATGACAGTCAGGTCAAGAGCCGAATAGGGGTCGATGAGCCTTGGGGCGACGAAGGTCAGACCCCAGAGGGCACAGGTCAGAAGACCCGCGAGAATGCCGAGCAGCATGAAAGGCTCCGGAACGTGGCGGATTGGCGTGCCGGGCCGCTTGCTTGATCAGGCACTGCAATCGTGAGGCTTGAATTTGATCCTATCCGGCAGCCAGCCGTCAAGCGGGGCAGCGACACCGGATGTCGCAGCACTCACGATCTGGCGGAAACAAGTGACGGCGATCAGCGGTCGCGTCGGGCCATGAAGGCGAGCCGTTCGAAGAGGTGAACATCCTGCTCGTTTTTCAGGAGCGCGCCATGCAGTCTCGGAAGCGCATTCTTCGCTTCGCCGCGCAGATCTGCCGGATCGACATCCTCGGAAACCAGTAGACGGATCCAGTCGAGTGCTTCCGAGGTGGAAGGCTTCTTCTTCAGCCCCGGCGTTTCGCGGATTTCGTAGAATTGCGTCAGCGCATTGCGCAGCAGGGTTTTCTTGATGCCGGGATAATGAACCTCGACGATCCGCTCCAGGGTCTCCATTTCGGGAAAGCGGATGTAGTGGAAGAAGCAGCGACGCAGGAAGGCGTCCGGCAATTCCTTCTCGTTGTTCGAGGTGATGATGACGATCGGCCTTACCCGCGCGGTCACCGTCTCGCCTGTTTCGTAGACGTGAAACTCCATGCGATCGAGTTCCTGCAGGAGATCGTTGGGAAACTCGATATCCGCCTTGTCGATCTCGTCGATCAGCAGCACGCATTTCCGCTCGGCGGCAAAGGCCTGCCAGAGCTTGCCCTTGCGGATGTAATTGCTCACGTCGTTGACGCGGGCATCGCCGAGCTGGCTGTCGCGCAGGCGTGAGACGGCGTCATATTCGTAGAGCCCCTGCTGCGCCTTCGTGGTTGATTTGACATTCCATTCCAGCATGTCGAGACCGAGGGCGGCTGCGACCTGGCGCGCCAGTTCCGTCTTGCCGGTGCCGGGCTCTCCCTTGACGAGCAGGGGCCGCTCGAGGCGGATGGCCGCATTGACGGCGATCATCAGATCCTTGTCGGCCACATAGTCGGCGGTTCCGGTAAACTGCATGATGTCTCGACCTCTTCCTTGACCGGGCTGAAACCTAGTCAGAGGACCATTCCCGCGCAAGTGAAGCGGACAGTTTCCCTGATCCAGGCAGATAAAGCTTGTGTTTTTGCCCCATTCTGACAACGTGAATTCACGAAAGCTGATGCGTGCCTTGTTGCAAATGCCCATTCCGCGAGGTCGGAACATCGGGCGCCGGGCATCACCGACCTTCCCACGACCAAGACTCCGCAGGCCGAACGATCGGTTTGGCCGCCATGGCCAGCCGTTTGCCAGGCCACACCGTCCCACAGATTCTTTCGGCCATGTCGCGCCGGAAGGCTTTCCCGATCGCAGCATCCCACTGCAGGAGACAGCATTGACCAGACACATCTACTCGATCGGCGACCTGCTCGTCCTCAAGGAAGGCCCAGTCCGCCTGGCCCGCAGCACCGGCACCTGCAAGGTGCTGGCGACGCTGCCTGAAACGGCAGGAAGCAGGCAGTACCGCGTGCGTTTCGAAAACGAGAGTTTCGACCGCTGCATCGCCGAAGGCGACATCGACCCAAGCCGCAGCAAGGCATCCGCCCGGGCACCGGCCACTCCGAAAAAGGAAAGCACATCATGGCTAAAGGCCAGCAGCGTTCGAACCGCGAAGTAAGAAAACCGAAGCAGGACAAGCCGAAGCCCTCCACGGCTCCGGTGTCGAGCTTCACCACCCAGATCAAGAATGCCGAGGCCGCTTCGCCCAAGAAGCGCTGACCCGGGGGCGTGGCGGTCTCATCGCAGTCCGCCATCCCGCCCCTGCATCCTCTGAACCACCCGATCGCCCACGCTTTCGGCTTTCCCTTTTTGCTGAAGATGCGGTATGGGCAGGCGCATGAACGCGACCTCCTTCACTCTCCTGCTCGGCGGCAATCTGACCGTCACGGATCGCCTGCGGGCATTGACGCAGGGCAGCCGTGTGATCGCGGCCGATAGCGGCATGCGCCATGCTGTCGGTCTTGGCCTGACGCCTGAGCTTTGGGTCGGCGATTTCGACAGCAGCGACAGCGCCCTGATCGACCGCTTTCCGTCGGTTGAGCGCCGCACCTATCCGGCTGCGAAGGCCGTCACCGATGGCGAGATCGCGGTTGCCGAGGCCATCGCCCGCGGTGCAACCCGTCTCATCCTTGCCGGTGCGCTTGCCGGCGAACGCTCCGACCACGCCCTGCAGCACTATCTCAATGCGCTCGGCCTTGTCGAAGACGGCTATGAGGTGGTGCTCACTTCGGGCGAGGAAGAGGCCTATCCGTTTTCGGAGGAAAGCGAACTGGCGCTTGAGCTCCCGGCAGGAGCGCTCTTTTCCGTGCTTGGTTTTACGGCGCTCGAGGGCCTGACGATCCGCTATGCACGCTATCCGCTGCAGGATTTCAAACTGCCCTTCGGATCGTCGCGAACCATATCCAACGTCGCCGAGGGGCCGATCTCGGTCTCGCTTTCCCGTGGCCGGGCCATGTTGCTCGCCCGCCCTTATGACCTTTCCGGAGCCTGATGCCTTGGCGCCTCCCATTCTGAAACTCGACGATATCCATCTCTCCTTCGGCGGCACGCCGCTGCTCGCCGGCGCCGGCCTGCAGGTCGAACCGGGCGACCGCATCTGCCTTGTCGGCCGCAATGGTTCGGGCAAGTCGACGCTGATGAAGATCGCGGCGGGCCTGGTGGAAGCCCAGTCCGGTGAAGTGTTCCGTCATCCGGCCTCGACGATCCGCTATCTGGAGCAGGCCCCTGATTTCGCCGGCTTCACGACCGTTCAGGCTTATGCCGAGGCCGGTCTTGGACCGGGAGACGATCCCTACCGGGTCACCTATCTGCTCGAACATCTCGGGCTGACCGGACAGGAAGATCCGACCCGTCTCTCCGGCGGAGAAGCACGCCGTGCGGCCCTTGCCCGGGTGCTTGCGCCCGAGCCTGACATCCTGATGCTCGACGAGCCGACCAACCATCTCGACCTGCCGACCATCGAATGGCTGGAAGGCGAATTGTCGAAGAGCCGCAGCGCGCTCGTCCTCATCTCCCACGACCGTCGTTTCCTCGAAAAGATCTCGACCGCCACCGTCTGGCTCGATCGCGGCCAGTCGCGCCGGCTGAACCGGGGCTTTGCCCATTTCGAGGAATGGCGCGACCAGGTGCTGGAAGAAGAGGAAATCGAGCAGCACAAGCTCGGCCGCCAGATCGAACGGGAAGAGCACTGGCTGCGCTATGGTGTGACCGCGCGGCGCAAGCGCAACATGCGGCGTCTCGGTAATCTCCAGGCGCTGCGCGCCAACTATCGTGGGCACAAGGGACCCCAGGGCACGATCCAGGCATCCGTGACCGAGGGCAAGGAAAGCGGCAAACTCGTCATCGAGGCCGACAAGATCACCAAGACCTATGGCGATCGCGCCATCGTCGCGCCCTTCTCGATCCGCGTCCATCGCGGCGACTGCATCGGTCTGATCGGCCCGAACGGGGCCGGCAAGACGACGCTTCTGAAGATGCTGACGGGCCAGCTGGAACCGGACGACGGCGTTGTGAAGCTTGGCACCAATCTGGAGATTGCGGTTCTCGACCAGAAGCGCGAGGACTTGAACCCCGATGACACGCTCGCCCATTACCTGACCGATGGTCGCGGCGAGAATCTTCTGGTCAATGGCGAGCAGAAGCATGTCACCGGCTACATGAAGGACTTCCTCTTCCAGCCGGAACAGGCCCGCACGCCGATCCGCAACCTCTCGGGCGGCGAGCGCGCCCGCCTGATGCTGGCGCGGATGATGGCCAAGCCCTCGAACCTCCTGATCCTCGACGAGCCGACCAACGACCTCGACATCGAGACGCTCGATCTGCTGCAGGAAATCGTCGCAGGCTATTCCGGCACCGTCATCCTGGTCAGCCACGACCGTGACTTCCTCGACCGCACCGTCACCTCGACCATAGCGCCGGCCAATCCGGACGCACCCGATGGTCGCTGGATCGAATATGCCGGCGGCTATTCCGACATGCTCGCCCAGCGCAAGGGCGTCGAGGACGAGCGCAAGCGGGTCGAAAAGGCCGAGAAGGCAAAGGCCCAGGAAGCATCAGGCGGCAAGCCCGCCGAGGCCGGCTCGAAGGGCAAGGGCAAACTCTCCTTCAAGCAGAAGTTCGCGCTCGAAAACCTGCCGAAGGAAATGGAAAAGGCCGAGAAGGAGGTCGCCGCGCGTGAGGCGAAGATGGCCGACCCCAACCTCTTCACCAAGGATCCGGCGACGTTCAACAAGCTCGCCGCCGAAATGGAAAAGCTGCGCGCCGATATCACGCGCATGGAAGAGGAATGGCTGGAACTCGAGATGCTGCGCGAGGAACTGGAGGGCTAATTGCCCTCAGGTGACCGCATCGGGCGTGAGCGCGCCTGATTTCTCCAGATGCACCGTGCGCGCTCCCGTTGCATTGGCAAAGGCCAGCGACCGGCCGAGATAGATAAGCGTTGTCTCGGCGAGATCCGTCGCCAGAATTTTCGTGAGCCGGCTCTCGGTTTCCGGCTCCAACCCTTCCAGCACATCCTGCATCACCAGCCAGCGGGGCTTCCTCAGCAGGATGTTGGCGAAAGCCAGCGCCATCTGCTGGTCCTTGTCGAAGATCCTCTCCCAGCGTCCCTTTTCATCGAGACGGCGAGAAAATTCGCCAAGCCCGACCGTCTGCAGGGCCGAAACGAGAGCTGCATCATCGACGGTGGCAGAGAGCGACGGATAGGTGAGAAGGCTGCGCAAACGGCCTTCGGGCAGATAACTTGCCTGCGGCACGAAGACGAGTTCGTCCTCCGGCAGCAGTATTCGGCCCTCGCCATAGGGCCAGAGCCCGGCCATGGCGTGGAAGAGCAGCTTGCGGTTCACGCCCTGGTCGCCATTGACCATCACGCGGTCGCCGGGGGAAATCACCACATCCCTTTCCTTGAGATGGAAAGCACTTTCGCAGGCGTCGCCGTTGACGCGGACGCAGATCTCGAGGTTTTCCAGCCTGAGCATCCCATCCTCGCTGCGTGCGAGCGTCAACCGCCCGCTGCCGCCCTCGTTGTCGTTCATCGTGGTCAGGGCGGCTCGCAGCACCGTCACCCGCATCAGGGCCGCCCGCCAGTCGGCAATGGCCCCGAAATTGTCGACATACCAGCGCAGCGCCGAATAGACCTGGGTGAAGGCGGCAGCGGCCATCATCAGGCCGCCGAAGGAAATCGTGCCGGCAAAATAGGCCGGTGAGGCGATCAGGATCGGCACGATGATCGCAAGCCATCCGAAGCCGGCGGTCACCCAGGTGAGATTGGTGAGCGCCAGCGCCAGATGGCGGATCGACAGAAGCACACCATCCAGCGATTCGTGGATATGCTGCCGCTCGGTCGCTTCGCCGCGCGTGACGGCGATCGCCTCGAGGTTCTCGTTGGCGCGCATCAGCGAAAAGCGCAGATCCGCCTCGCGTGCATAGCGATCGGCATTCAGCCGTGACAGCTTGCGTCCGACCAGCTGGCTGAGCAGCGACGCGGCGAGCGCATAGATGAGCGCACCCCAGACCATGTAGCCCGGGATCTGGAAGCTCCAGTCGCCGATCTTGAAGGTGAACTCGCTGGACAGGCCCCAGAGGACCCCGATGAAGCTGACGAGCAGGATCGTGGCATTGAACAACCCGATCGACAGTGAGGTCGTCATCTCCGCCAGCTTGCGCGCATCCTCATGCAGCCGCTGGTCGGGATTGACGCCAAGCGCGCTCGACACCGAAAGCCTGTAGGCCCGCGCTCCATTCAGCCACTGATCCACGACGTCACGCGACAGGCCCTCGCGCATGTGCAGCGCTGTCATCTGGTTCAGCCAGGCTTGCACCACATTCAGGACCAGCAGCACACCGGCAATGATCGCGAAGTTGCGCAGCTCGGTCAGAAACGCCGGCAGGTCGCGGCGTTCGAGCGCGTTGTAGAAGGGGGCGTTCCAGTGGTTGAGCTGGACGGTGCCATAGACGGTGGCGAGGATCACCACGACAAGCGCAAAGGCAAAGCCGAGAATGCGGTTGCGGGCGTCGGATTTCCAGAAACTGTCCAGCGCCATGGCCAACTGACGGCTGAAACTGGCCTCGACCTCGGCAACGACGCGGTCCGTTTCACTTATGCCCTTCGACTGTAAGCCTGCCATGCGCACCGGTTCTCACATATCCCGATACCTTTGTAACACAGGCAAAGTGTCAATTTCCTCATGGCTGTGACGATGCGGTTAATTGTCCCCACCTTGCGCACCGGAGGGCGACGCGCTATCTCAGGATTGCTCTAACGGGGTGCCTTTCGATCTACAACGATCGGAATGCTGAGAGGCGTCAGCCAACCCGCGGAACCTGATCCGGTTAACACCGGCGGAGGGATTAGACGCGTCGATCGCAAAGCGCCCTATCCCGACAGTTATGATGATGAAGGAGGAGGGCGCCATGCGACCCACAACTGTTTCCATGTTTATCGGCGGCGTCGCAGCCACCATGTTCGGCTTCGTCTCGCCGGCCCTCGCCGAAGGCAAGACGCTGACCGTCTACACCTATGAGAGCTTCGTCTCGGAATGGGGTCCCGGCCCCAAGGTCAAGGAAGCCTTCGAGAAGACCTGCAACTGCACCGTCAACTTCGTCGGCGTCGCCGATGGTGTGGCGCTGCTGACGCGTCTCAAGCTCGAAGGTGAGACCTCGAAGGCCGACGTCGTTCTCGGGCCCGACACCAATCTCGTCGAGGAAGCCAAGCAGACCGGTCTCTTCGAAGCGCATGGCGTTGATGCCTCGGCTGTGAAGGTGCCGGGCGGCTTCAGCGACGATGTCTTCCTGCCCTATGACTACGGCCACTTCGCCGTGATCTACGACACCGAAACGATCAAGACCCCGCCGACGAGCCTGAAGGAACTGGTCGAGGGCGATCCGGCCCAAAAGATCGTCATCCAGGATCCGCGCACCTCGACGCCGGGTCTCGGGCTTCTCCTCTGGGTCAAGTCGGTCTATGGTGACAAGGCACCGGAAGCCTGGGCCAAGCTCAAGGACCGCGTCCTGACCGTCACCCCCGGCTGGTCGGAAGCCTATGGCCTGTTCACCAAGGGCGAAGCGCCGATGGTGCTCTCCTACACCACCTCGCCGGCCTACCACATGGTCGCCGAGGAAACCGACCGCTACCAGGCTGCCGAATTCTCCGAAGGGCATTACATCCAGATCGAAGTCGCCGGCCTTCTGAAGAACGCGCCGGAAAAGGAGCTCGCCCGCCAGTTCCTCGCCTTCATGCTTGAGCCTGGTTTCCAGGACACCATCCCGACAAACAACTGGATGATGCCGGTCGGCGCCACGTCCGAGCCCTTACCCGAGGCCTTCGGCAAGCTCGTGCAGCCGAAGACCACCTTCCTGATGGACCCGGCTGAAGTCGCCGCCAACCGTCAGGCCTGGATCGACGAGTGGCTGAAAGCCATGACGCTGAAGTAACACCGGATGCTCCGTCCGCTTCACCAGTCGAGACGCCAGAGGCTGCCTGCGCTTGCGGGCGGCCTTTTCGTTTTGCTGGTGGTGGCGGGCTTTGTCGGCGTGGCGCTCGCAGCGCTGCTGGTGGGCCGGCTTTCCGGCAATCTTCTGTCCGCCTTTGCCGATCCGGTCGTGCGGTCGGTGCTCTCCTTCACGCTCTGGCAGGCCTTCCTGTCGACGGTCATCTCCGTCGGCCTTGCCCTACCCGTTGCCAGCGCGCTGGCCAGACAGCCGGATTTCCCCGGTCGGATCTGGCTGATCCGCCTGATGGCCGTACCGATGGGCCTGCCCGTTCTGATCGGCGCGCTCGGCCTGATCGGCATCTTCGGACGAAGCGGCATCGTCAATGATGCGCTGAGCTCCCTCGGCCTCTCCCGGCCGATCTCGATCTACGGGCTGACCGGCATCCTCGTGGCTCATGTCTTCTTCAACCTGCCGCTCGCAACACGGCTGATGCTCTCGGCACTCGAACGGGTACCGGCGGAATACTGGCGCATGTCGGCGAGCCTCGGCTTGTCGCCACTCTCCACCTTCCGCTTCATCGAATGGCCAGTGCTCGCACGCGTCATTCCCGGCGCAGCAGGGCTGATCTTCATGCTCTGCGTCACGAGCTTCACGCTTGTTCTGGTCTTTGGCGGCGGGCCGGCCGCAACCACGATCGAGGTCGCCATCTACCAGGCGCTGCGCTTCGACTTTAACCCCGAACGCGCCGTCTCGCTGGCCCTCCTGCAGATCACCGTCACGGCCGTCATCCTCGCAGCCTTGAGCCTTCTGCCCGCTGCCTCCGACACAGGCGTGACCAGCGGTCGCCGCTATCAGCGCTTCGATGGAAAGCGACCGCTGGTGCGCCTTGTGGACGGCTTGTTGCTTCTCCTGGCCGGTCTCTTCCTCGTCTTGCCGCTGGGCCAGGTGGTCGTGTCGGGGCTGCAGGCCGATCTCGGGCGGCTCATCTCCCAAGCCACCTTTCAGCGAGCAGCCCTGACCAGCCTCGTCGTGGCGCTCGCAGCAGGCCTGCTTGCCGTCCTGCTCGCCTATGGCGCCGTGGCAGCCCGAACCGAGATCGCAACGATGCGAAACCGCCATGCCGGCAGCCGCATCTTCTCCATCGCCCTGGCGGCTGCCTCGTCGCTGGTCCTGCTCGTCCCGACCAGCGTGCTCGCCACCGGCTGGTTTCTGGCCTTCAGGTCGCGCGGCGACGTCGCCAGCTTTGCCCCCTTGGTGGTTGCCGGTATCAACGCACTGATGGCCCTGCCCTTTGCCGTGCGGGTGCTGGAACCGGCCTATCGCGAGCATCGGGCGCGCACCGGGCGCCTTTGCGAAAGTCTCGGCCTGTCGGTCGCGCAGCGCCTGCGCCGCATCGATTGGCCGGTCCTGAAACGTCCTCTGTTGATGGCGCTTGCCTTTGCCATGGCGCTGTCGCTCGGCGATCTCGGCGCCGTCGCCCTGTTTGGATCGGAAAACATCTCGACCCTGCCCGCCCTCATCTATGCCCAGATGGGCAGTTATCGCAGTACGGACGCCGATGGACTGGCCTTGCTGCTCGGTGTCGTCTGCCTGGCACTGGCCCTGATCGGCGCTCCGGGAGCACAGAAAAACGGTGATCAGCGGGAGAGACGCGATGCGTGACGAAGTTTTGAGCGCGATCAGCCTACGTGACGTGCGCCTGACGCTCGGCAATCGCAGCTTCCATTTCGATTGCGCTTTCGACAGCGGGGGTATCACGGCCATTGTCGGCCCTTCTGGCTCGGGCAAGTCGACCCTGCTCAATCTGGTTTCAGGCTTTGAACAGCCGATATCCGGCCGCATCGAGATCGCGGGCGAGGATGTGACGGGTCTTGCGCCGGCGGAGCGTCCCGTCTCGCTGGTCTTCCAGGACAACAACCTGTTTTCGCATCTCGATCTCTTCACCAATATCGGGCTCGGCATCCATCCCGGGCTGCGGCTGACGCCGGCCGATCGCAAGGCGATCTCCGATGCTCTCGCCCGCGTCGGACTTCCCGGCTACGAGCGACGGCTTCCTGGGTCGCTTTCCGGCGGCGAACGGCAAAGGGCGGCCTTCGCCCGGGCGCTGGTTCGCAGACGTCCGGTTCTGCTGCTCGACGAGCCATTCGCAGCGCTCGATCCCGGCTTGCGGGCGGCCATGGTGGAACTCCTGGCCGATCTCCATGCAGAAACCGGATCCACGATCCTTCTCGTCACCCATGATCCGCGCGACGTCGTGCGGCTCGCCGATCACGTTCTCTTCATCGAGGATGGCCAGGCGCTTTTGCACGCATCCAAGGCTGAGTTTCTTGCAACAACCGACCTGCAGGCGGTGCGAGACTTCCTTGGCGATACGGTATTTGCAGGCAAATCGCCTTAATTTGGTCGCCCCCGCCTGCCATGCGCGTAGGGAATGGTTGTTCCCCCGGCAAGACCATTGGTCATTTCCGTTGGCGTGACTATCTTCTGGAGCATGCGGCGATTTCGCATTATGTGAAGGGCTGCCGGATCGGCATGATGCGATCTCGGCAGATGACAATTGGATGCTGAACCCGGATGTCGGCGATATCGGGGCACAGCGTGAAGGGGCAGGATGCAGTTTTTGAGCCGGAACAGCACGATGACTGCCGATCGAGATCGGTGGCGCCGGCCTGCAAGGCTCGCGTCGAGCGTTGCTGCGCTGGTCTCGGCCGGGCTTGTGCTTTCCTCCTGCCAGTCGCTCTTCGAACAGGCCTATGAGCCCTCGGTCGCCCCATCCAGCAATCCGCAGATCGTTGACGAGGTGCAGAAGGGTGACCCCCGCGCCCAGATGGGTGCCCGCGAGCATCCGCGCATCGTCGCCTCCTATGGCGGGGAGTATTCCGACGCCAAAACCGAACGCCTCGTCGCCCGCATTGCCGGCGCGCTGACGGCGGTGTCGGAAAATCCGAACCAGTCCTATCGCATCACCATCCTGAATTCCCCGGCGATCAACGCCTTCGCGCTGCCGGGTGGCTATCTCTACGTGACGCGCGGTCTTCTGGCGCTTGCCAATGACGCCTCGGAAGTGGCCGCCGTGCTCAGCCACGAAATGGCACACGTGACCGCCAATCACGGCATCGAGCGTCAGCGCCGTGAAGAGGCGGAAGTCATTGCCAGCCGCGTCGTCGCCGAAGTGCTCTCCAGCGATCTCGCCGGCAAGCAGGCGCTTGCCCGTGGCAAGCTGCGGCTGGCTGCCTTCTCGCGTCAGCAGGAGCTGCAGGCCGATGTCATCGGCGTGCGCACGCTCGGCGAAGCCGGCTACGATCCCTATGCCGCCGCCCGTTTCCTCGATTCCATGGCCCGCTACAGCCAGTTCACCTCTGTCGATCCCGATGCCGACCAGAGCCTGGACTTCCTGTCGAGCCACCCCAACGCGCCGCAGCGCGTCGAGCTCGCCAAGCGCCATGCCCGTGCCTTCGGTCCGGAAGGCACGCATGGCGAGACGGGTCGCGACTACTATCTGAACGGCATCGACGGCCTGCTCTATGGCGACAGCCCGCAGGAAGGCTTCGTGCGCGGCCAGACCTTCCTCCACGGCCAGCTCGGCATCCGTTTCGATGTGCCGCCGGGCTTCCAGATCGACAACAAGGTCGAGGCTGTCCTGGCAACCGGCCCGGGCGACGTGGCCATTCGTTTCGATGGCGTTGCCGACAGTCAGAAGATCAGTCTGCCGAACTATATTTCGAGCGGCTGGGTGACCGGCCTGCTGCCGGACACGATCCGCACGATCACCGTCAACGGACTGGAAGCCGCGACCGCGCGCGCCTCGGCCGATCGCTGGGATTTCGATATCACCGTCATCCGCATCGGCCCGCAGATCTTCCGCTTCCTGACAGCGGTTCCGAAAGGCAGCCCGGCGCTTGAAACGACGGCTGCACAGCTGCGGGCATCCTTCCGTCGCATCACCCCGCAGGAAGCCGCGTCCCTGAAGCCGCTGCGTGTGCGCGTCGTGACCGTAGGCTCAGGCGATACCGTCGGAACTCTCTCTGCCCGCATGATGGGCACGGATCGCAAGCTTGAACTTTTCCGCCTGATCAACGCGCTCGGCCCGACCTCGACGGTCACCCCGGGCATGCGCGTCAAGATCATCTCCGAATAAAGCCTCTTGTCGAGCCAAGAAAAAAGCCGGCTTCGTGAGCCGGCTTTTGGTTTGGCGATGAAGCTGGCGTCAGTACGCCATTTCGTATCGGGCGGCCGCTGGTGCCTTGTCGGTCAGGGCAATCTTCAGCTTCTCCAGCGCCCGGGTTTCGATCTGGCGAACGCGCTCCTTCGAGATGCCGAGTTCGGCACCCAGTTCTTCCAGTGTCGCACCGTCTTCGGTCAGGCGACGCGCCTTGATAATCCGGCTTTCGCGCTCGTTGAGGCGGTTCATCGCGTCCTTCAGCCAGCCATTCCAGCGCTCACCATCGATGATCGATGTGACCTGTTCGTCCGGCAGTGCCTCGTTGCTTTCCAGCATGTCGAGCTGTTCGGTGCCTTCACCGTTGCGACCGGCAACCGGCGTTTGCAGAGAAGCATCGTTGCCGGAGAGGCGCGCATCCATCGACTGCACGTCAGCAAGGCTGACGCCGAGCGCCGAGGCGATTTCCTGATGAATGGCCTGGTCGGAAAGGCGGTTGTCGCCCTGAGCAAGCTTTGCGCGCAGGCGGCGCAGGTTGAAGAACAGCGCTTTCTGGCTGGAGCTCGTGCCGCCGCGCACGATCGACCAGTTGCGCAAGATATAGTCCTGCATCGAGGCCCGGATCCACCAGCCGGCATAGGTCGAGAAGCGTACCTCGCGGCCTGGGTCGAAGCGGGCGGCTGCTTCGAGAAGGCCGATATAGCCTTCCTGGATCAGATCGTTGAGAGGAAGGCCGAAACCACGGAACTTGGAGGCCATGGCGATGACAAGTCGCATGTGCGCCTGGGCGATGCGATTGCGGGCGCCCTGGTCATCATTTTCCTTCCAGCGGATGGCGAGGTCCAGTTCTTCCTCGCGCTCCAGATAGGGCTGTGACATGGCATACTTTATGATGTGTCTGTCAGCGGATGTGGCTTTCATCGAACATCTCCATGGTCTCTTGGGACCGCTGGCCTCTCGCAGGCCTGGTTGCCGGCATTGGACCCTGAACGGCTGAGCCTCGGTCAGGTTCCAATCAGTGAGGCAAGGGCGGTGGTTGCGTCGCTCTCATCTGCTTGTCTGACCACTACTACGCGGCGCATGCGCCATCGGATTGCCGCATGGGGTGCGACCTTCTGTCGGACAGGGGTGATCACGGGGAAGTGAGAGCAAGGCCGGCGTCGGAGGAGAAGAAGCGGACCCCGAAAACGCAAAACGGCGCGGGTTGCCCCGCGCCGTTGCAAGCAAACTTGGTTGGGTTCAGTTAGGCGGAAAGCGCCTTGAACTCTGCGAGGATCGCATCGCCCATCTCGACCGTGCCGACCTGGCGGCAACCCTCGGCCATGATGTCGCCGGTGCGGATGCCCTTGTCGAGCACATTGGCGATGGCCTTCTCGAGGCGATCGGCTTCCGTGACCATGTTGAAGGAGTAACGCAGGCACATGGCAAACGAGGCGATCATGGCGATCGGGTTGGCGATGCCCTTGCCGGCGATGTCGGGTGCGGAACCATGCACCGGCTCGTAAAGCGCCTTGCGCTTGCCGGTCTTGGCATCCGGAGCGCCGAGAGAAGCCGACGGCAGCATGCCCAGCGAGCCGGTCAGCATGGCGGCAACGTCGGAGAGCATGTCGCCGAACAGGTTGTCGGTGACGATGACGTCGAACTGCTTCGGTGCACGAACCAGCTGCATGCCGCCGGCATCGGCCAGCATGTGGTCGAGCTTGACGTCGGAGAACTTCTCCTTGTGGGTCGCGGTGACCACCTGGTTCCACAAGACGCCCGACTTCATGACGTTGCGCTTTTCCATCGAGCAGACCGCATTCTTGCGGGTGCGGGCGAGTTCGAAGGCGACGGCAGCGATGCGCTCGATTTCGTAGGTGTCATAGACCTGCGTATCGACGGCGCGCTTCTGGCCATTGCCGAGATCGGTGATTGTCTTCGGCTCGCCGAAGTAAACGCCACCGGTGAGTTCGCGAACGATGAGGATATCGAGACCCTCGACCAGTTCCGGCTTCAGCGACGAGGCGTTTGCAAGGGCCGGATAGCAGATCGCCGGACGCAGGTTGGCGAAGAGTTCCAGATCCTTGCGCAGACGAAGCAGGCCGGCCTCCGGGCGAACCTCGTAAGGGACGTCGTCCCACTTCGGACCACCAACGGCACCGAAGAGCACGGCGTCGGCGGCAAGCGCCTTTGCCATGTCTTCTTCGGAAATCGCTGCACCATGGGCATCATAGGCGGAACCGCCGACGAGGCCTTCGTCGGTGACGAAGCCGGCGCCATGCGCCTCGTTCATGTAGCCGATGATCTTGCGAACTTCGGCCATGGCCTCGGGGCCGATGCCGTCGCCGGGCAGCAGGAGAAGATTGCGAGCCGTCATGGAAACCCTCCACTCGAAAAAGAAGTCGCGGTGTCTTACGCGCCGGGCAGGGGCATTTCAAGCGAGATAGGCCGGAAACGGTACGGTTTGGCGCGCTTACCGACGGGCAAGGTAGGGTTGACCCGGCATGTCCAGAGGCTCAAAACACGACACAGCTTCAGCTTCCCTTCCTCCCTTTCGAGTTCCCCATGCCGCTTTCTCCCCTCCATATCGAAACGCCCCTTCTGCGCACGACCGCCGACTACAGCAAAAGCGGCCTGCCGCTCTGGCTGAAACTCGACGCCCTGCAGCCCTCGGGAAGCTTCAAGCTGCGCGGCGTCGGCCTGCTGTGCCAGCACGAGGTGGCCAAAGGGGCACGCGAGATCTTCTGCGCCTCCGGTGGTAATGCCGGCATCGCGGCTGCCGTCGCCGGCAAGGCGCTCGGCGTGCCGGTGACGATCGTCGTGCCGGAAACGACGTCTGCCGAAGTCCGCGACCGGATCGCTGCAACGGGCGCCAATGTTCTGGTGCATGGTGTCGTCTTCGACGAGGCCAATGCCCATGCGGTGGCACTCGCGGCCGAACGCAAGGCCGCCTATGTCCATCCCTATGACCATCCGCTGCTCTGGGAAGGTCACGCGACGCTGATCGATGAAGTGGTGAAGGCCGGTGCCGAGTTTGACTGTGTCGTAACCAGCGTTGGCGGTGGCGGACTGCTCGCCGGCATCGTCGAGGGGCTGCGGCGCAATGGGCTGCGCGATGTTCCCGTCATTGCCGTCGAGACGGAAGGTGCGGCCTCGCTGAACGCTGCCGTCCTTGCCAGGGAGCGCGTCACGCTCCCGGCTATCACCTCGATCGCCAATTCGCTCGGCGCGCGCCAGGTCGCGCAGCATGTCTTCGATCTGCTTGAAACCCATCCGATCGACAGTGTCACGGTCACCGACGCCGAGGTTGTTGCGGCCTGCCTGAAGTTTGCCGATGCACAACGGATCCTGGTCGAGCCCGCCTGCGGTGCGGCACTCGCGGTTGCCGATGTGCATGCCGATCGGCTGTCGCGTTACAAGGCACCGCTGATCGAGGTCTGCGGCGGGATCGGCGTGTCGCTTGCCGCACTCGAAGCCTGGCGGGCCCGTTTCCTCTGAGGCCAAAGAAAAAGCCGGGCGCTGGCCCGGCTTCATCACGTCAGTTCTCAAGCAAGGCTCAGGCCCAGGGGCGCTGGGCGGCGTTGGACTGCTCGAAGGTCGAGATGCTCGATGCCTTCTCCAGCGTCAGGCCGATGTCGTCGAGACCGTTCAGCAGGCAGTGGCGCTTGAAGGCATCGATCTCGAAGGCGATCTTGCCTCCGTCAGGACCGGTGATTTCCTGGGCTTCCAGGTCGACGGTCAGCACGGCGTTGGAGCCGCGCGAGGCATCGTCCATCAGCTTGTCGAGATTTTCCTGGCTCACGACGATCGGCAGGATGCCGTTCTTGAAGCAGTTGTTGTAGAAGATGTCGGCAAACGAGGTCGAGATCACGCAGCGGATACCGAAGTCGAGGAGCGCCCACGGGGCATGCTCGCGCGAGGAGCCGCAGCCGAAATTGTCGCCGGCCACGAGGATCTGCGCATTCCGGTAGGCCGGCTTGTTCAGAACGAAATCCGGGTTTTCCGAACCATCTTCCTTGTAGCGCGCCTCGGCGAAGAGGCCGGTGCCGAGACCGGTGCGCTTGATGGTCTTCAGGTAATCCTTGGGGATGATCATGTCCGTGTCGATGTTGACGACCGGAAGCGGTGCCGCGACACCGGTGAGCTTTACGAACTTGTCCATCAGTCTGCCTTCGATCTGGCTAATGCGCGTTTGATGACCCGCCCATAGAGCAAAACCGGATTAAATTGAAGGAGAATCTTGAGGAGGCCGGATCGACGTCTTTGCCACCGCAATGGAATCTCACCCGTTTGACGGGTGAGAGGGGTGATCGGCCTGAGGCCAGATCAGAGATCGATGATCGTGCCCTTGCCGTCGTTCCAGACGCGCACGTCATCGCGACGCTTCGCCTTGACGTAGACCGGAGCGCGCTTCGCCTTGCCCATCAGCATGCGGGCACCGAGCGTCACGGTCAGGAGCGCACCGACCACCAGCGTCAGCGAAACCGCGAAGGCGGCAGCGAGACCGACAAAGGCGAGGCCAGCGAGGGCGTAAACGGCGGATCGAAAATTCTGCATGATCATGTCCTTTCTCAGATGCCAAGGTGGTCCTTATTCCAGGGCATTGCAAGGGCCTTTCACCCAATTGTCATCTTGCATGGCCGGGCAAAGCTTGCCAGAACTCGGCCATGACTTCAGAGGCCTCCTCCTTCCGCGCGCATCACCCGTCGCGTCTTCGCCGTTCGATCCTGACGGTTCCGGCGATCAACGACCGTGCGCTGGACAAGCTCACCAGCCTGGATTGCGATGCGGTCATCTTCGATCTCGAGGATTCCGTGGCCGAAGACCGCAAGGCGGATGCGCGCGTCAACCTTCTGAATTTCCTAAGAGATAGAGATCTTGGCCACCGCGAGCGGATCATCAGGATCAATGCTGCCGACACCGCATTTTACCGCGAGGACATGAGCCTCGTTCTTGCCGCCCTTCCCGATGCCGTCCTTCTCCCGAAGGTCGAGGAGCCGGTGACTGTGCAGGACGTGGCGGACATGCTCAGCGAGAGCGATGCGGCGGAAGGTCTCAGGATCTGGGCGATGATCGAAACCCCGCGCGGCGTGCTGAATGCTGCGGCGATCGCCTCATCCGGGCGCACCAGCGACAGCCGGCTCGATGCCTTCGTCGTCGGGTTGAACGATCTGCGCAAGGCGACCGGCATTCCGGCAGCGCCCGGACGCACCTATCTCGTGCCCTATCTGATGCAGGTCGTGCTCGCCGCCCGCGCCTACGGGCTCGACGTGATCGACAGCGTTTCGAACGATTTTCGCGACCTTCAAGCCTTCTCGGAGGAATGCGGCCAGGGCAGGGCCATGGGCTTTGACGGCAAGATGCTGATCCATCCGGCGCAGATCGAACCCGCCAACCGCCAGTTCGGCCCCTCGGAGGCCGCGATTGCCGAGGCCCGTCTCGTGGCCGACGCCTTTTCCGACCCGGCCCATACGGGCCTCAATGTCATCAACATCAATGGGCGAATGATCGAACGACTGCATGCCGAGGAGGCTGCCCGCCTTCTTGCAAAAGTCGCCCTGATCGACGCCAGAAAGGACAAGCCATGAAAGTCTATCGTTTCCTCACCGGCCCGGATGATTCGAGCTTCTGCCACCGCGTGACCGACGCGCTCAACAAGGGCTGGGACCTGCACGGCTCGCCGAGCCACACGTTCAACGCCGCCGAAAACCGCATGTATTGCGGTCAGGCCGTGGTGAAAACGGTCCATGGCAAGGACTATGATCCCTCGATGAAGCTCGGCGAGCAGTGAGCGTGCTCTCCCATCTCCCCCTTGGTGGGGGAGAAAGCGATTTCGATGAATTAGGCGAGCGCAAGCCGCCTAAACATCTGAAATCGCAAGAGGGGGGGTCTGTTCGTCGTGCCCGCAGCACTGATCCCCTCACCAGGAAAATCTGAAGTTTAGGCGGCTTGCGCGGACCTCAAGCCTTCGATTTTCCGTCCTCCCCCACATTGGGGGGAGGTGACACTGAACTGTCAAAAACCCCAAGCTTCGCCGCCGGTCGGGATCATCTCCCTCCGGGTCATCAATGCTTGTCTCGGACGAGGCGCCAGAAGCAACCTGTCTAAGTAGTTTATGTGGCTCCTTCCGGCGCCTCGTTCGGCGTCTATTCCCGCTGCATGCGTCTCTCTGGCAAGGCGGCGACGGTCCTCGGGTCAGGCCCGAGGATGACCGGGCGTAGGGTCCGGCTTCGACAGACGCCTCCCAAAGAAGTGTCTGCCAGAGCCTGGCCGGTGGCCCGGGAGGTTCCCGCCGGATGGTGCACCATTCCGACCGGGACCCTCGCCCGGGGGATGGTGCCTTGGTCATTTGCGACCGACCATCATCCCCGCCGTTTTCTCCGCCCCGCTGTCTGGATGTTCGCGACAGCGCGGGCGCCCTGTTTGTGTGCCTCTGAGGCACGTCCTTCCGATCAGGGTATCCAGGCTTTGGGGCATCCGACCCCATTGCCTTCGTCAAGCCCTTCGTCCGGAGGGAGACCGTTGCAGCGGGCCGGGAATTCAGGTCTGCGACAACCCTCCTTCCCGGCGCCGGCCCCGCCTCGCCTGACATCGCATCGTCAGGTGTATCCGAGGGCGGGACAGCGCTGATTCTAAGAGGGTGGAAAAGGGCGGGGATGAAAAAAAGATTTTTTGTTGATTTTGTTGGGGAATTTTTGGAATTCGTCCCCCTTTTTTCGGGAGGTGGGGCGAGTTCGCGGCTTGACGGATATCCCTCATCCTGAGGTGCCCTCGCAGAGCGAGGGATCGTGTCCCGGCGAGTGGTGTAGCTGGGTGATAGCGAAGCCGCTCGCGAGCGCGCCCTCCAATGTGCTGTAGGGAGCGGGCGGCGTAGCGGTGGTCACCAGTGTTTTCCGGTAGGGTCGGGTTGCTTAGAGCCAACCTG
>JAPZUE010000091.1 GCA_027533385.1 Rhizobium sp.
CCGCTACATGACACTGGAAACCATCGCCACAATGAGCGATGATCCGCTCATCAGCCTGACAGCCGCAAGCTGATCAATTCCTGGCTTTGTCCGGAAGGCACGGCGACCGCCGGAGCTACACCAATCCCTGGGACACGATCCGTCTGCTTGGGATAACAAAGCGCGGCAACACCTATCTGCGAACTTTGCTGGTCCATGGCGCTCGAGCGGCAATGCACACGCTCAGTCAAAGTGACACGCCAATCGGGCAATGGCTCCAGACGATGTTGTCCCGAGGCGTCCACCGCAATGTCGTGATTGTGGCCCTGGCAAACAAGCTCGCTCGTATCGCCTGGGCAGTGTTGCGCGAGGGGCAGCCCTATGAACGGGCCTATGGCATAGCTGTAATCTGAGTAATTGGCTGCCGGGAGCGCAGCCTACGATGTTTGCGAGTGGAATGGAGATGGCCTGACAGTTGATCGGCGTTCAGATAGCCCAGGCGTGGAAATGGTTCTTTGAAACCGTGTTGGTTATCGTGGCTCTGGACGTGCGGATATCCATCTTGGCCACGGCATGCCCGTGAGACCGAATACGTTGAAGCAGACTGGCAGGGATCAAAAAAACACTTGCAAGCAGGGCGGGCCATACGTTTCACGCGGAACTGATACCAACCGTCATTGATCAGAACCTTTGGGCCCATTTGCGTCGGCCGATCGACATTATCTTCCACGGTCGGTCCTGTAGGGTTCTCCAAGCGTAGCAGCAGTGGTCGACGATATCCTCGTAGGACTTGAAGACGCGGTTGGAGAGCCAGTTGTCCCTCATGAACTGCCAGATGTTTTCGACCGGGTTCAGCTCGGGTGATTTGGGCGGCAGTGGCATGATGGTGATGTTATTTGGGACCACGAGATTGTTGGACATATGCCATCCCGCTTGGTCCATGATGAGAACGGCGTGGGCATTGTCCGCGACGTGGCGGGAGATCTCGATCAGGTGCAGGTTCATGGCATGGGTGTCGCACCACGGCATGACGAGAGCGGCAGCCTTGCCCTGTTTGGGGCAGATGG
>JAPZUE010000012.1 GCA_027533385.1 Rhizobium sp.
CGTCTTCAAGTCCTACGAGGATATCGTCGACCACTGCTGCTACGCTTGGAGAACCCTACAGGACCGACCGTGGAAGATAATGTCGATCGGCCGACGCAAATGGGCCCAAAGGTTCTGATCAATGACGGTTGGTATTAGAGGTCGAGCTTGCTGGTCTGGCGGCGGGCCAGCGCCAGCAGCAGGGCGGCGGCGAGTGCGGATTTCAGCACGGCACCCAGAATGAAGGGCGTGACGCCGAGAGCCAAGCCCTTTTCTGCACCGATGAGATAGCCAAGCCAGGCACCGCCAATCGCAAGGCAGAGAATGTTGGCGGAGAGATGGGCGAGGAAGCTTTTGACCACATGGCTGCCCGTCCAGCCCTTCTCGGCGAGATAACCGGCCAGTGCCGCGATGATCGGGAAGGAGACGAGGTAGCCGGCGGTCGGGCCGACAAAGGGTGCAAGCCCGCCGCCGCCATTGGCGAGAACCGGCAGCCCCATCATCGCCTCACCCAGCCAGGCAAGCACGGTGAGTGCGCCCAGACGCCAGCCATAGAGCACGCCGATCATGGTGAGCGCGAAGGTCTGCATGGTGATCGGCACCGGCACCATGGGCACGGAGATCTGCGAGGCAAGGGCGAGCACGCCCGTTCCGAAGAGGAGAAGGGCGGCCTGCACCGGAAGCGAACGGCCTGAAATGCCGAGCGGATCGAAACCGCGGGCGGCGGGTGCCAGAATGGTCGTCATGGGCAATCTCCATTTTATAGATAATTTGAAGTGACGGGGAATCTTTTATCTATGGAATCGGCGGATGCCAAGATGGGAGATTGAGGAATCTGGTGATCAGATTGTCAGATCAGAGACCTGATCTCCTTTTCGAGACCAAGTCTGGCAGTGGCCATTCACTTTTATCTATATTTTTATGCTGGGGAATGGGATCCAACCCCTCACCCTATCCTCTCCCCGCAAGCGAGGAGAGGGAGGCAAGATCGACACCTTCTGCCCGCAGCCAAGGAAAAGGTGCCGCCCTTCGGCGGGCGCAGGAGGCAGATGGAGAGGCAAAGCCCCCCTCACCCTGAGGCGCCTGCGCCAGCAGGCCTCGAAGGGCGAGGCCACGGAGGAGCCACACGCCCTCGTCCTTCGAGGGGAGCATTCGCTTCCGCCTCAGGATGAGGGCTGGTCACCAGGGAGGAGCGCTTCCATCACAGCGCGATAGCGGGTCAGCGGAGAGCGGAACCTTCTTCTGGCTGGATGGGGGGGGCCTTGAGGTGGCGCCACCAACACCCTCCCCTTGAGGGGGAGGGTCGGACCGAAGGTCCGGGGTGGGGTGACGGCGGCGGATCCGCCCAATGATGGCGATACGGCAGCAATCAAAGCAAGTGGAAGTTGGACAGGCCAGCGGGGTTCACCCCCACCCGCCGCTTTGCGGCGACCTCCCCCCTCAAGGGGGAGGTGGAGTGCGGCGGAACGGCTCGGCGACACTCAGCCGACGATGGCAAAGCCTTCGGTTTCGGCGCGGCCCGGAACCGGCAGCGGCGCGCGGCCGATCCATTGGACGTGGCGCTCGAGAATGCGGGCGGCTTCCGCGCCGTCGCCGGATTTCAGGGCTTCGAGGATGGCACGGTGGTCGTGGTCGGTGCGGGCTTCCCAGGTGGCGCGCCAGGCGACGAAGAGGAAGCGGGCGGAGACGGCATGGAGATCGTCGATGACGGAGAGCAGGCGCGGCATGCCGCAGGTCGAGACAATCAGACGGTGGAAGCGGCGGTTGGCCTCCTCCCAGGTTCGCACATCCTTGGCATCGTCGGCGTCGGCTGCGGCCCGTTCAGCAGCGGCCAGCACTTCCGGCGTGAGGTTCGGGGCGGCGTGGCGCAGGGCCAGCACTTCAAGGGCTGCGCGCATTTCGGCGACTTCGCGCACCTGTTTGAGATCAAAGCTTGCAACGCGGACGCCGCGACGGGGCAGCGAGATGACGAGGCCCTGCGCTTCCAGCCGGCGAAAGGCCTCGCGCACAGGCACATGGCTTGCGCCGAATTCCTCGGCGATATGGTCCTGCGCCAGGCGCGAGCCGGGCACGAGTTCGCCATGGATGATGCGCTCAGCCAGCGCGCGGCTGATGCGGCTCGCAATCGTGTCCTCGGGAGAATCTTGGGGCTTTTTCGGCATGGGTATCTGCATAGTCAGCGGGGCATGGCTTGTCGAGGTATGGCGGAGGACGCGCGTCAGTCGAGCGCCCTTAGGATCGCCTGCCAATCCTGCCGCCCGCCGAGAATACGCAGGATGGTTACCTGCCCTTCCAGACCCACATAGACAATGAGATGACTGCGATAGGGATAGATCCGCACCGGCGGCGTGAACTCGAGGCGCTCGCGAAACAGCGTCGGAGATCGGGCAATCCGGTCGAAGGCCTGAACGAGTTCGTCCAGATAGCGATCGGCATGATCGGGGGACCAGGTTTCAGCGCCATAGGCCCAGACGGTTTCGAGGTCTCGTAGAGCCTCAGGCGCAAGGGTGTAGCGGGCGCTATCGGGCGCCATGGCTCTCGCGCATCCGCCGCTTGAAGGCCTCGGGATCGAAGGCCTCCGGCGGACCGCTTTCGATGCCCTTGGTGATGGCAGCCTGAAGCTGGTCGAAGGCTGCAAGGCGCTCCTGGTCCTTGCGGATGAGATCGCGGATATAGTCGCTGGCATTGCCATAGCGGCCGCTCTCGGCCTGACGCTCGACCCAGGCCTTCATCGGATCGGGAAGGGATACGTTCATCGTTGCCATGGTCTGCCTCCAGTCATGCGATCAAGATGGCGCGGATGGCAAAGTTTGTCAAAACCCTCCCCTCACCCATGCCTTGCCCGGCTGTCCTCCGGCGCCTCGTCGCGCGCATGAAGACCGTAGTCGCGCAGGACATGGGCTACACGCAGACGGTAATCGGCGAAGACGCCGCCTCGGCCAGCGGACTGGGCGGCGCGGTGTTCTTCCGTCTCGCGCCAGCGGCGAACCGCCTCTTCATCGCGCCAAAAGGAGAGCGAGAGCAGCTTGCCGCGCGTGGTCAGGCTCTCGAAGCGCTCGACGGAGAGGAAACCGTCAGTCGCCTGCAGATGCTCGCGCAGCTCGCCGGCCAGATCGAGATAGCGGTGACGCTCACCAGTGAAGGGGATGACTTCGAAGATGACGGCGATCATGGCTGGACTTTCGACAGCGGTGGATTGGAGACATTTTTGAGGAAGAGGCGGTCCTCCTCCAGGATGAAGCGGGCGTTTCTGGCGAAGTCGTAATTCGCCTTGCCCAGCGGATCGGCGGCGAGCCTTGCGCGATAGGCCTCGTAGGCCGCCAGATTTTCGATGTGGTAGATGCCATAGGCTGTCGTTGCCGAGCCCTCGTGCGGGGCGAAATAGCCGACGAGATCGGCGCCGCAGCGCGGAATCGCCTCGCCCCAGTTGCGGGCGTAAGTGGCGAAATCGTCGTGACCGAAGGGGTCGATGCGGTAGCGGATGATGCAGGTGATCATTGAGTGGCTCCTCGTGGTTGACGAGGCGCGTCTTGCCATGGCGACATCGGGTGATGCTTCGATCGGCATCGAAGTCTGCAGCGCATGCCCTCCTCCACAGTTCGACCGGTATCGAAGCATGTGCTACACTCATGGTGCAGACTGCGCTTGAGACCATGGAGAGGATCTGATGGCGGAAGGCCCTGATATCGCGCGCATTGCTTCGCTGATCGGCGATCCCGCGCGTTCGAACATGCTGCTGGCGCTCATAGGCGGCAAGGCGCTGACGGCAACGGAGCTGGCGGGGGCGGCGGGCGTGACGCTGCAGACGGCGAGTTCACATCTGGCGAAGCTCGAAGAGGGCGGGCTTCTCTGCCAGCGCAAGCAGGGGCGGCATCGCTATTTCGCGCTGGCCGATGGTCATGTCGGGGCGATGATCGAAAGCCTGATGAGCTTTTCGGCGACGCGCGGGCATATGCGCCACCGCACCGGGCCGAAGGAGCCGGAGCTGCGCAAGGCGCGGATCTGCTACGACCATCTGGCCGGCGATTATGGTGTGCGCATGCTGGACAGCCTGATTGCGCAGGGTGCCATCCGGGCGGAGGACGAGGCGCTGACGCTCACGACAGAGGGCGAGGCGCTGCTCGATGCCCGGGGTCTCGATATCGGCAGCCTCAGGGCAAAGCGCCGGCCGCTCTGCCGCGCCTGCCTTGACTGGAGCGAACGGCGGACGCATCTGGCGGGCACGCTGGGGGCCGCGCTGCTGAAACATTTTCTCGATCGCGGCCTTGCCCGGCGGGTGGAGGAGAGCCGGATCATCCGGTTCTCACCCGAGGGCGAGCGGCAGTTTCTGAACTGGTTTCCGCTGCCCGACTGAGGTCACGGAATTCGGCTTCGGAGACCTTGAAAAGAAACCGACCGTACGGTATGTTTAGAACAAGTCCTATTTTTGGAGTTTCTTCCATGTCCCCCGCCATCACTGCCTATGGCGCGCTTGCCGGCGCCATCGTGCTCGAAGTCATCGCCACCACGCTTCTGCAGAAGTCGGCGCAGTTCACCAAGCTCCTGCCGACGGCGGGCATGGTGATGTTCTATGCCGCCTCCTTCTACCTGCTCACCCATGCGCTCAAGGGCATGCCGCTCGGTGTGGCCTATGCCATGTGGGGCGGGCTCGGCATCGTGCTGACGGCGCTCATCAGCGTCTTCGTCTTCAAGCAAAGCCTCGATTATGCGGCCCTTGCCGGCATCGGGCTGATCGTCTCGGGCGTGATCGTGATGAACACGCTGTCGAACACGGCGGCCCATTGATGGTCTCGCCCTCCCCCGCCGAGGCTCAGCTGTCGGCCCATCACCGCAAGAAGCAGCCGGAGCAGGTGCGCCGGGCGCTGCTGGATTGCGCAGCCCAGATTGCCGCCGAACAGGGCGCGCAGGCGATCACCATTCAGGCTGTGGCCGAACGGGCCGGCGTGACCAAGGGCGGGCTTCTGCACCATTTCGACAGCAAGCAGGCGCTGCTCGCCGCCGTGTTTTCCGATCTGCTCGAGCAGATGGACCGGGAGATCGAGAAGACCATGGCCGGTGATCCCGTAGCGCGCGGGCGCTTCACGCGGGCCTATGTGCGGGCCTGTTTCTCCGACCGTCTGCTTGGCGAGCGCAGCCTCTGGGCGGCGCTCTCGGTCGCGATCGTTTCGGAGCCGGCGCTGCGCGCGCTCTGGTCTGCCTGGCTCGACGGTCGCATGGCGCAGCATGCCGAAACGGACGGCGACCCGTCGCTGATTGCGGTCAGGCTGGCAGCGGATGGCGTCTGGCTGGCAGACATGATGGAAAAGGCTGGTGGGCTTAAGCGCTATCCGCAGGATTACGAGGCGGTGCTGTTGGCGATGGCCAAGGGGTAAACCCTGCTGGGACCTGCGTCGATCGGCACAGCAGCCCTGCGCCCGGCGTGATTGTCCTTGTCCTTGCGATCGTGTAGGAAGCCGCCTT
Source organism: Rhizobium sp. (assembly GCA_027533385.1). Lineage (GTDB taxonomy): Bacteria > Pseudomonadota > Alphaproteobacteria > Rhizobiales > Rhizobiaceae > Allorhizobium. The sequence goes on from JAPZUE010000012.1 coordinate 5,440, forward strand.
CTTCAGGACGACACGACGGATGTTACCATGAGCGGCTTCGACCTCACCCTTTTCGATTGCGACGGCGTGCTCGTCGATTCCGAGATCATCGCGGCCAAGGTCGAGTCGAAGCTTCTGACGGAAGCGGGCTATCCGATCTCGGTTGAAGAAATGGGCGAGCGTTTCGCCGGCATGACCTGGAAGAACATTCTTCTGTCGATCGAGAAGGAGATCGACATTCCGCTGTCGGCAAGCCTGATCGACAAGTCGGAACAGCTGCTCGACCAGAAGCTCGCGCGCGAGGTGAAGGCGATCGAGGGCGTGCAATATGCGCTGTCGCGGATATCCGGTCCGCGCTGCATCTGCTCCAACTCGTCCTCGCACCGTCTCGACATGATGCTCTCCAAGGTCGGGCTCAAGGAATTCTTCGCGCCGCATATCTATTCGGCCAAGGATCTCGGCGCCGACCGCGTCAAGCCGAAGCCCGACATCTTCCTGCATGGTGCCAAGCAGTTCAATGTCAGCCCGTCGAAGTGCATCGTGATCGAGGATTCCGTGCATGGCGTGCATGCGGCGCGCGAAGCCGGCATGCGTGTGGTCGGCTTCACCGGCGCCTCGCATACCTATCCCTCGCATGCCGACCGGCTGACGGATGCCGGCGCCGAAACGGTGATTGCCCGGATGCAGGACCTTCCCGGAGTGATTGCCGCCATGGCCGAATGGGAAGGCGCGTTCTGAGGGTCTCAGAGCCGGTCCCTATCATAGAAACTTGGTATTACGTCCTGACGGTCAGGGCCCCGGGCAGGATTTCGGCGATAAAGCCGCCCTTTATCGCGTTTTCACCGTCGACATCGATGGGGAAACGCGACGGATCGCGCGGGCGGACCTCGACGCGACGTCCCCGGTGGAAGCTCAACAGCGGGTGGCCGACATGGCCGGCGGAATGCAGGCGTCCCAGTAAATTCAAAAGTCCGAGGACCTTTTCCTCCCGCATGACGGCAATGTCGAACTGCCCGTCGGCAACATCGGCGCGCGGGGTGATATGCATGCCGCCGCCGAACCAGCCGCCATTGGCGATCGCCACCACCGCGAGCCGGCCGATATGCACCTGCATACCATCAATCAGGATCTCGAAATCATAGGGGCGGTAACGCAGGATCGCGAGCGCCGAGTGGACCATGAAGCGCAGCGGGCCGTTCAGGATGCGCCGGCGTCCGGGTGCGTTGACGGCTTCGACGATTTCGCCGGAAATGCCGACGCTGGTGATGTTGGAAAAATGCCGGCCGAGCTCCCGGCCAGCGCTGTCCTTCGAGATCAGCAGACCCGCATCGATGCGCCGGAGCGGGGCGTTGGCGATGTGGTCCGCGAGTGCCGCAGGATCGGGCGGCAGGTTGAAGTTCCGGACGAAATCACAGCCGGTGCCGACGGGCAGGAAAGCGAGCGGCATATCGGGGCGGTCGGAGGAGAGGACGCCGTCGACGACATCGCTGATCGTGCCGTCACCGCCGGCAACCAGCAGCAGATCATAGGGACCGGCTGCGAGTTCGCGGGCAAGCCTGCGGGCATCGCCGCTCGAGCGGCTTTCGTGGATTTCCAGGGTCGGGAATCGCTGACGAAAGGCAGCCAGCAAGGGAGCCCAGCGCTTCTGGCCGACCCGGCCACCCGCGACGGGGTTTCGCACCACAGCAATTCTCACTCAGGCCTCCCCCAAGAGGCATCTTCGCGGACGCCTCCCCATTTTCTGCTTGCCGGAGTGTCCGCCCTTCTCACGAAGCGCACGTCCGATCATGGGCGGGAAACTAGCATTTGCGATGCGCCGAGAGCAAGGTGACGTTCCGGTGCTCCCGGGGATCAAGGCATCCGGCGATCGGGTGCGTCAGCGAGGACGGTGCCGGTGGGTTGCGGCGACGTGGCGGTCGCCGAGGCGTGGTTCGCCGAAGAGCTTTTCGCGCAGCGGTCCCTCCTGGTAAGCGGTCTTATAGAGGCCGCGCTCCTGAAGCCGCGGGATGACGAGTTCGATGATGTCGTCGAAGCATTCGGGCACGACGGTGCGCGAGAGATTGAAGCCGTCGACGCCGGTGTCTTCGACCCAGTCCACAAGCCAGTCGACGACCTGATCGGCGGAAGCGACGAGCGGCGGCTGGCGGCTGCCGAGCACCATCTGTTCGATCAGCTTGCGCTTCGTCCATTGCGGACCGGCGGCGCGGTCCATGGCCTTGATGTTAGAGGTGATCGCCTGGCTCTTTCCGGTCTCGACCGGTTCGTCCATGTCGAACCTGTCGAAGTCGATGCCCATGGAGGCGGCAGCATGGGTGAGTGCTGCCTCGGAACTGACATATCGGCGATAATCCTCGAATTTCTCCTGCGCTTCCTTTTCGGTTCGGCCGGTGACGATGGTGGCGCCGAGGAAGACCTTGATGTCATCGCCGCTGCGGCCGAAACTTTCCGCCCTTGCGCGGATGTCGCTCACGATCTCGCGCACGCCCTCCTTCTTCTGGCCGTTGACGAAGACGCATTCGGCATGGGTTGCGGCAAACTGGCGGCCGCGCGGCGAGGAGCCTGCCTGATAGAGCACCGGCGTGCGCTGCGGCGAGGGTTCGCAGAGGTGATAGGCATCGAGCCGGTACTGGCGTCCATGATGGTGGACGGGATGCACCTTGTCCGGGTCGGCATAGACCTTGGCCTGTTTGTCTCCCAGGACTGCATCGTCCTCCCAGCTGCCTTCCCAGAGCTTGTAGACGACGTCCATATATTCGTCGGCGAGATCATAGCGGTCGTCATGGGCCATCTGGCCATCGAGACCGATGGCGCGGGCGGCGCTGTCGAGATAGCCGGTGACGATGTTCCAGCCCATGCGACCGCCGGTCAGGTGGTCAAGGGTTGCCATGCGGCGGGCGAACAGAAAAGGCTGTTCGTACATCAGGTTGGCGGTGACGCCGAAGCCGAGATGCTGCGTGACCGAGGCCATGGCCGGCACCAGCATCATCGGATCGTTGACCGGGACCTGCACGGCGCCGCGCAGGGCGGGGGCCGGACTGCCGCTCAAGACGTCGTAGATCCCGACGACATCGGCCAGGAAGATGCCGTCGAAGAGGCCGGCCTCCAGACGCTTGGCATAGTCGGTCCAGTAGGTCAGGCTGCGATAGTCCATCGAGCGGTCGCGCGGATGGGTCCAGAGCCCCTGCTGGATATGCCCGACGCAATTCATGTCGAATGCATTGAAACGGATTTCGCGTGCCACTTCGCTTCCCCCCGATATCGTGACAGGATCGATGCGGGGGTCTTGTGGAGCCGCCGTCACCTATCTTATTCTCTTGTCCACTATAGAAGACGCAAGAAGCGGATTTGGCAAGTACTCAGATGAGCAAGACGGCACGCGCAGACAGCATGACGGACGAGAATCGCCAGGCACGCGCGATTGCCGATCGCATCCGGCTTGAACGCGAGACGCGGTCCTGGTCGCTCGCCGAGCTTTCGGCGCGGTCAGGCGTGTCCAAGGCGATGATCAGCAAGGTGGAGCGCTGTGAAGCGAGCCCGACCGCGACGGTGCTTGGCCGCTTGTCGGGCGCCTTCGGCCTGCCGCTTTCGGTGCTGCTGGCGCTTGCCGAACGGGAGGGAGAGCGGCTGGCGCGCCGTGCACAGCAGCCGGTCTGGACCGATCCGGAAACCGGCTATACCCGCCGCACACTGTCACCCGCCAATGGCGGACAGCTGGAGCTTCTAGAAGTGCTTCTGCCGGCCGGTGTGCGGGTGCCCTACCCGGCTTCCGCCTTCAGCTTCCAGCACCAGCAGATCTATGTTCTCGACGGCACGCTCGACTTCATCGAGGGATCGCGCAGCCACCAGCTTTCGACGGGCGACTGCCTGCAACTGGGGGCACCCAGCGACTGCGTCTTCGTCAATGCAAGCGACCGGGCGACCCGCTACCTGGTGGTGCTGACGCGGCGGACCTAGGAGCTTGAAAGCCCGAGCTTAGTTCTTCTTCTTCGGCTGTTCGAAACCGATGAAGACACGCGTCGTGCCGGAGGCATTGCCGGGGACCGTGGCGACCTTGTTATAGATGAACTGGGTCGGGAGGTTCACATCGGCGAGCGTGACGGAATACTGCTCGACCTCGTTGAACAGTTCCTGATCGCCGTCCATGACGGTGACACGGATCGGCAGGTTGATCGTGCCGGCCTTGCCCTGGGGACCGGCGACCAGGCGACCCTTGACCAGAGCGTTGATCGTCAGCGACGTGTCGGTGCGCGAGCAGGAGCGCGTCGTATCGGCAAGCGAGGCCTGGAAGACCACCTGTTCGGCATCACCGTCCTTGCCGCGCACATAGGTGCGGTAAACGGCGGTGCCATCCCGCAGCGAGATCTGCGGGCAGAAGCCCTGGACGAAGGCCGGCTGTGCCGCAGCGGCGGCCGCAGCATTGCCAGGCTGCGACTGAGGAAGGCCGAGGCCACTGCCGAGACTGCCGGCATTGCAGCCTGAGAGAACCATCATCAGCGAAACAGCGATCACACCGCGCGACACGTTTACAGACACCAGACTCCACCTTCCGCATGCTCGGCCAGAGGCCGAAAAACAGTCAAACTTGAGGCTTTTCAGCGCCCTCGCGGATGGTCTATACCAGCGGCCACGAGAAAAATCGATTGGGTAGCCGGCAATTTGCTTCAATTTTCAACGGGGCTGCGACAGCCACTGCGTGAGCTGACGGCAATACGGGCAAAGACGATTGCCGGGCTTGCGAAATCCTGGCACGCGCACTGGCGCAAACGGGCAAACCTCTTTATCCGAAACGCCATAGGTTTGACGGCGGCTTCGGCTCCGACTTCTTGAACTCTAGGGATGAGCGACGTGGACTATATTTCGACCCGCGGCGAGGCCCCGAGCCTCGGTTTTTGTGACGCACTTCTGGCGGGTCTGGCCCGTGACGGCGGGCTCTATGTGCCCCGCGAATGGCCGCAGATGTCGAAGAAGGCAATCCGCGGGTTGCGCGGCAAATCCTATGAAGAGGTTGCCTTCGAGGTCCTTCTGCCCTTCACCAATGGCGAGATCGAGCCCGAAACCTTCCGGGCGATGATCGACGAGGCTTACGCGACCTTCAAGCATCCGGCCGTCGCGCCGCTGGTGCAGACGGGGCCGAATTCCTTCGTGCTTGAGCTCTTCCACGGCACAACGCTTGCCTTCAAGGACGTGGCGATGCAGCTGCTCGCCCGCCTGATGGACCATGTGCTGGAAAAGCGCGGCGAGCGTGCGACGATCGTCGGCGCGACCTCGGGCGATACCGGGGGTGCGGCGATCGACGCCTTTGCCGGCCGGTCGCGGACCGACATCTTCATCCTCTTCCCGCATGGCAAGGTCTCGCCGGTGCAGCAGCGCCAGATGACCTCGTCGAAGGACGAGAACGTGCATGCCATCGCGGTTGAGGGCAATTTCGACGACTGCCAGAACCTGGTGAAGGCGATGTTCAACGACGGCGCCTTCCGCGATCGGGTCAAGCTGTCGGGCGTCAACTCGATCAACTGGGCGCGCATCATGGCGCAAGTGGTCTACTACTTCACCTCCGCCGTGGCGCTCGGCGCCCCGGACCGCAAGGTCTCCTTCACCGTTCCGACCGGCAATTTCGGCGACATCTTTGCCGGCTACGTCGCCAAGAAAATGGGTCTGCCGATCGACAAGCTGGTGATTGCCACCAACGACAACGACATCCTGGCGCGGACGATGAAGACCGGCCGCTACGAGATGAAGGGCGTGTCTGCCACCACCTCGCCGTCTATGGATATCCAGATCTCCTCGAATTTCGAGCGGCTACTGTTCGAGGCCTATGGACGCGATGCCTCTGCCATCCGCTCGTCGATGGACGGGCTGAAGCAGTCCGGCGCCTTCGAGATCAAGCCGGATGCGCTGAAATTCATCCGCAAGGATTTTCGCGCCGGTCGCGCCACCCAGAAGGAAGTGGCGAAGACGATCAAGGCCGTTCTCGCCGACACAGGCTACCTGCTCGACCCGCATACGGCGGTTGGCGTGCATGTGGCAAGCAAGTTCGAAAAGCCGCAGAGCCCCATGGTTGTGCTCGCCACCGCCCATCCCGCGAAGTTCCCGGCGGCAGTAAAATCCGCCTCCGGTATTGACCCCGCGCTTCCGGCGTGGCTTGCTGATCTAATGGACAGGGAGGAGCGCTTCGAAGTCCTGCCCGCAGACCTGAAAGCCATCGAAGGCTTTGTCAGTGGTCATGCACGGGCAGTCAGGTAGGAAGCGCGGAAAGACGGACCATGAATGTTGAGTGCACCCGGCTTCCATCGGGTTTGACTGTCGTAACCGAGAACATGCCGCATCTGGAAAGCGTGGCTCTCGGCACCTGGATCAAGTCCGGCTCGCGTAACGAGACCGAAGCCGAGCACGGCATTGCGCATCTGCTTGAGCACATGGCCTTCAAGGGCACGAACCAGCGGACAGCCCGGCAGATCGCCGAGGAAATCGAGAATGTCGGCGGCGAAGTGAACGCCGCCACCTCGACGGAAACCACCTCCTATTACGCCCGCGTGCTGAAGGACAATGTCCCGCTCGCGGTCGATATTCTCGCCGACATCCTCACCGACAGCGTCTTTGACGAAGAGGAGCTGGAGCGCGAAAAACACGTCATCCTGCAGGAGATCGGCGCTGCCGACGACACGCCCGACGACGTGGTGTTCGACCGCTTTTCCGAGCAGGCCTTCCGGGGCCAGACGATCGGGCGCAGCATTCTCGGCACGCCGGAGACGGTGCAGTCCTTCTCCAGCGACCAGATCCGCGGCTATCTCTCGCGCAACTACACGACAGACCGGATGTTCGTGGTGGCCGCCGGCAAGGTGGACCATGATGCCTTCGTCAAGCAGGTCGAGGCGCGCTTTGCCTCGCTGCCGACGAAACCCTCCACCACACCCGTGATGGATGTGGCGCGCTATACCGGCGGCGAAGCCCGCGAAGAGCGCGACCTGATGGATACGCAGGTGCTGCTCGGCTTCGAGGGCAAGGCCTATCACATGCGCGACTTCTACTGCTCGCAGATCCTCGCCAACATCCTCGGCGGTGGCATGTCGTCGCGCCTCTTCCAGGAAGTGCGCGAGATCCGCGGCCTCTGCTACTCGGTCTATGCCTTCCACTGGGGCTTCTCCGATACCGGCATCTTCGGCATTCATGCGGCCACCGGCGGCGAGAACCTGCCGGAGCTGGTGCCCGTCATCATCGATGAGCTGCGCAAGGTGTGCGAACACATCGACCAGCAGGAAATCGAGCGCTCACGGGCGCAGATCCGGGCGCAGCTGCTGATGGGCCAGGAGAGCCCGGCGGCGCGTGCCGGCCAGATCGCCCGGCAGATGATGCTCTATGGCCGCACGATCCCGAACCAGGAAATGATGGATCGGCTGGCGGGCATCACCACGGAACGGCTGACGGACCTCGCCGGTCGCCTGTTTTTCGATACGGCACCGACGCTGTCGGCCATCGGCCCGATGGATCACCTGGTTCCGCTTGATGACATCAGGGGGGCGCTGACCACGCAGCCTACCGGTATCCGCAAGGCCGTCGGCTAAGGAGCCGACGGTACAGACTTCGACCGGCGGTCATCCGCCGGACATTGCTCGGGGATTGACGATGACGCGTTCGGTCTTTCGGTTTCTGTCCCGGCATCCGGATATGCCGGAGCTTACGAGCGAACGTCATCTGCTGCGCCTGCCCCGCTTTCGCGATTTCGAACAATGGCACCAGCTCAGGCGCGAGAGCCGCGCCTTCCTGCAGCCCTGGGAGCCGACCTGGCGTGCCGACGAACTGACCGAACGGGCATTCCGGCAAAGGGTCCTGCGTAATGAACAGGAATTTCACTCCGGCCTGGCCGTGCCCTTCTTCGTCTTCGATCGGGCGGAAAACACCCTGCTGGGCGGGCTTACCATCGGCCTGATCCGCCGAGGTGCGGCGCAAAGCTGCATGATCGGCTACTGGATGGGAGAACGGCATGCGCGGCAAGGCCACATGTTTGCCGCACTTCAACTGGCTATTCCCTACATCTTCGGGCCACTTGAGTTGCACCGTATCGAAGCAGCCTGTATTCCGGACAACGTCAATAGCCTCAGGCTACTGGAAAAAGCGGGATTTGAGCGGGAAGGTCTTTTGCGCGATTATCTGAAAATCAACGGGGAATGGCGCGACCATCTGCTGTATTCCCGGATCGGCGGCCACAAGGCGCGGAACGGCAAGACGTCCTCATGACAATGCCTGCCTCCCTTTCGAGCGTCGTGCCCCGCATTGCCGCCCTGTGGTTCGCTGCCTGTGCGGCGCTTTGCGTATTTCTGACGGCCTCGGTGGCGCTCGCCGTCGAGCCGGTGAAGATCGCCCGTGACGACAATGCGCTGAACCTGACCGCCACGACCGAGATCTATACCAATCAGGGAGAAGCCTTCCAGGTTTCGACGGCAGCCGGCGCGGACGGGATCCGCCGGCGCATCGAGGTCCGCTCGTCCACCGAAGGTCATCAGGGCGACTGGGCGGTCTTTGCGCTCGCCAATGTCTCGGAAGAGCAGCTGGAGCGCGTCATCGTCGCACCGCATTTCCGTCTCTCCGGCTCCAAGCTTTTCTGGCCGGATCTCGGTTCGCAGCGCATCCTGGCGATCACGCCGTCGGAAGGCTTTGCGCTCGACCGGGTGCCTAGCCCGGATGCAGACGTCTTCCGGATCACGCTGAACCCGGGCACGGTGATCACCTTCGTCGCCGAACTTGCGACGCCCGAGCTGCCGCAAATCTATCTCTGGGAACCCGACGCCTACAAGGACACGGTCAACGCGTTCACGCTCTATCGCGGCATCGTTCTCGGCATTGCCGGCCTGCTTGCGGTGTTTCTGACGATCCTCTTCGTGGTCAAGGGCACCTCCATGCTGCCGGCAGCGGCGGCGCTCGCCTGGGCGGTGCTTGCCTATATCTGCGTCGATTTCGGCTTCCTCGAAAAGCTGATTACGCTGACCTCGTCCGACATCCGAATATGGCGCGCAGGCGCGGAGGTGGCGCTTGCCTCGTCGCTCGTCATCTTCCTGTTCACCTATCTCAATCTCAATCGCTGGCACGTACATCTCGGCTATGCGACGCTCGCCTGGATGCTTGGCCTCAGCGGGCTCTTCGGTGTCGCGATCTTCGACCCCTCGATTGCCGCCGGCATCGCGCGCGTCTCCTTCGCGCTCACCGGTGTGGTGGGCATCGGCCTGATCATCTATCTCGGCATCAACCGCTATGACCGCGCGGTGCTGCTTGTCCCGACCTGGGCGCTGATCCTAGTCTGGCTGTTCGGCGGCTGGATGACGGTGACGGGCCAGCTGGACAACGACATCATCCAGCCGGCACTGGGCGGGGGCCTCGTTCTCATCGTTCTGCTGATCGGCTTCACCGTCATGCAGCACGCCTTTGCCGGCGGCGCCTATCAGCAGGGCCTGTTCTCCGATCTGGAACGCCAGTCGCTGGCGCTGACCGGCTCCGGCGATACGGTCTGGGACTGGGACGTGGCGCGCGACCGCGTGGTGACCAGCCCCGACGTTTCTCTCCGTCTTGGCCTCTCGCCCGGCACCATGCATGGGCCGGCGCGCAACTGGCTGCCGCGCCTGCATCCCGATGACCGCGACCGTTTCCGCGCGACGCTTGATGTGCTGCTCGAACACCGCAAGGGCCGGCTTTCCCACGAATTCCGCATCCGCGCCGAAGACGGCCATTTCCACTGGCTGAAGATCCGCGCACGGCCGGTCTTGGGATCGAACGGCGAAGTCATCCGCTGCGTCGGCACGATCATCGATGTCACCGAGCAGAAGAACTCGATCGACCGGCTGCTGGTCGATGCCATGCATGACAACCTGACCGGCCTGCCGAACCGCGAGGTCTTCCTCGACCGGCTGCAGGCGATCCTGTCGCTTGCTTCCACCTCCGACAGCGTGCGCCCGACGGTGCTGGCGATCGACATCGACCGCTACAAGCAGGTCAATGATGCGCTGGGGATTGCGGCCGGCGACAATATCCTGATTGCCATCACACGCCGCCTGCGTCGTTTGCTCAAGCCGCAGGATACGCTCGCGCGTCTGTCCGGCGACGAATTCGGCCTGATCCTGGTGTCGGAAAAGGACCCCGGCAAGATCGCCGACTTTGCCGATGCCGTGTCCAAGGCGATCATGGTGCCGCTCAACTTTGCCAACCGCGAGATCAGCCTGACGGCCTCGATCGGCCTTGTCTCCTGGGTCGACCAGCAGGAAAGTGCAGCCAGCCTGCTCGCCGATGCGGAGCTTGCCATGTATCGCGCCAAGCGTACCGGCGGCAACCGCGTCGAGCCCTTCCGTCCGGCCTTCCGCACCGTCAGCACCGACCGTCTGCAGCTTGAGACAGATCTGCGCCGTGCCATCGAGCGCAAGGAACTGTCGATGGCCTACCAGCCGATCGTCAGGCTCGCCAATGGCGAGATCGCCGGCTTCGAGGCGCTGATGCGCTGGGATCATCCCAAGCGCGGCAATATCTCGCCGACTGAGTTCATCCCGATCGCGGAAATGTCCGATCTGATCGAGCCGCTCGGCATGTTTGCGCTCGAGCGTGCCTCCGGCGACCTGATGGACTGGGAGCGCCAGACGGGCGAGTTGCCGATCTTCGTTTCGGTCAACCTTTCGTCGGCCCAGCTGATCTCCAGCGAGATCTACAATGACGTGCGGGCACTTTTGGTGAAGACGCAGTGCGATCCGAAGCGGATCAAGCTGGAACTGACCGAAAGCGTGGTGATGGAGAACCCGGAACAGGCGCGCCTGATGCTGGAAAAGCTTAAGGATACGGGCATCAGCCTAGCGCTCGACGATTTCGGCACGGGCTATTCCTCGCTTGCCTATCTCACCCGCTTCCCCTTCGACACGATCAAGCTCGACAAGGCGCTGGTCTGCGACCAGTCGGACAAGAAGTCCGTTCTGCTGCGCTCCGTCGTCTCGATGGCGCGCGGGCTTGACATGCAGGTGGTGGCCGAGGGCATCCAGACCGACCAGGACGCCGCCGACCTCGCGATGATGGGCTGCGACTTCGGCCAGAGCTATCTGTTCGGCCCGCCGCTGGGCTCGGAGTCTGTCTTGAGGTTGCTCAAGGAGCGGTTTCCGCTGATGAAGCGGGCGTGAGGGCTCAACGCCTCACGTGCGTTGCAAGGCGACCTGGAGGCCGAGTCCGACGAGGATTGCGCCCCCTGCCCTTTGCAAATTGCGCTGCAAGGACGAGACCTTTGATAGGCGCGCTGTGATCGCGCCGGCCGCCAGCACGCAGACAATGTCGGCGATGGTGAACATCGCATTGACCAGCGTGCCCAAGATCAGGAACTGCAGCCAGACGGGGAAGCTTGCCGCAGCATCAACAAACTGCGGCAGGAAGGCGAGGAAGAAAATCGCCGTCTTCGGATTGAGGATTTCCACCAGCATGCTTTCCGCGAAGGCGCGCCCTGCCGTCTTCTGCGCCGGAAGCGCACCATTCATGCCACCAGCCGAACGGGCAGTGCGAAACATGCGAACACCCAGGTATATCAGATAGGCCGCCCCTGCCAGTTTCACGGCCAGATAGAGCGTGGGCACCAGGTGGAACAGCACCGACAGTCCTGCGGCTGCGGCCACCACATGCACATAACATCCGACATGAATGCCAAGTGTCGCCATCAATCCCGCGCGGCGATTGGCTGCGAGCGTTCGGGCCGCGACGTAGAGCATGGCCGGGCCTGGGATGAAGGCAAAGACGGCGGTCGTGACGAAGAAGGCGATGAGGATGTCGATGGAGGGCATGGAGTGGGTCGCTTTCTGGCAGCCCAGGATGGGTTGCATAGCCGAGACTGCCCTTTGCAGCGACCACACACAAGCGTGCCTTATCGGAATAAGGTTCTACTAGCGGCGAACAAGTGTATCGCCCAAAGTGTCAGTCTACCGAAAGCGTGTTGCGGTAAGCATGCCATGCGTCCTTGCAGGAGGCCGTTGCGCGGGGCGATTTTCCATCTCGCCACATAGCGTCCCAGTGCGCCAGCTCACGAACATCAGCGGCCCATGCTTGCGGATCGGTGCACGTTTTGGCCGCGCCGGCACTCAGACACCCCGAAGCTCCGTAACGCTGGAAACTCGATGGCGCCCAACTGTTTTCCAAGACTTCCCCCTTGAACTCGAAGAGGTTACCCTGCTGCTCTTCAGTGTCCTGAGGGATTTGTTCCGGCTGTATAGTGAACGCAACATCAGCGAAAAATGACATCGCCTGCTTCCACGCAGCATCCAACTCATTCGGATTGTCTGGCTCTGTGACGGGCAAGAATGGTGGAACGAGCCTCCCGTAAGACGACTCCCAAACCAGCATCATGGAGGCGTTGCTGGATCCCGCCAATGTCGCCTTCCAAAGCAATCGCCAGGCTTGGTCACAGTCTGACGCCTCAATCAGCCGTGCAACTTGCTGGAAGTCCGTGACCCCGAACGGGTCTGTGCTCTGAGGAAGCTCCTCGGCAATTAGGTCCGTCGGCATTATGGCCGCCACGACAATCGCCTGAGCAAGGTAACGGATCAAGCGTGTCCCGCCTCCATCGACAGCATCGCGGGATTGATCCCCATAAGGGCCAATGCCCTGTCATACTTGTTATCGAGGCTGCGGTCGAAGATAAGGCTTTCGGTGGCCGCGCAATGCAGCCAGCCGTTCTGGGCGATCTCCTCTTCCAGCTGGCCCGGGCCCCAGCCGGCATAACCGAGCAGCATGGTCGCGTGGCGCGGGCCTCGGCCGTCCGAGATGGCGCGGACGATATCGAGGGTGGCGGTCAGCGAGATATCGTCGCTGACGGGAATGGAGCTATCCGAGAGATAGTCATCGGAATGCAGCACGAAGCCGCGGTTCTGCTCCACCGGCCCGCCGCACTGGATGGGGAAATGGCGGGCGTGATCGGGCAGCATGATCGCATCGTTGCGGTCGATCAGCTCCAGATGCAGGAGCAGATCTGCGAAGGTCACCGATTGGGCACGATTGATGATGAAGCCCATGGCACCCGCATCGGAATGGGCGCAGATATAGACCACGGAGCGGGCGAAGTTGCCGTCTGCCATGCCGGGCATGGCGATCAGCAGCTGGCCATCCAGGAAGCCGCGCTCTCTCAGACTGGTTTTGGACGACAATGCCATGCCCGCCTCCTTGGTTTGCCTCAAGGGCAATCGGCTTCATGCGTGGTTCAGATGTAGTCTCGTATCCAAGATGGGGCAGAAGCGGATTGTGATCAACCCAAAATGATGACCATGAAGCAAGCGTGACTGGCTAATGTGAGAGTGATCTTTTAGAGCCGGATGCATGACCTTCAGGAAGAAAACAGAGATGTCTTGTTCGAGCCTTTCGCGGGTCATCCGCAGCGGTCGGCTGGCGGTGCTTTCGGCGGCGATCGGTCTGCTCGCGATGATGCCCGGCGCGTCGGCTGTAGCCGCGAGCAGCGACTGGGCGGTGAACGAAGGCGGACGCATGCGGCTGATCCTTCTGCCGCAAGGTGCCGACGGACTGCGCCAGGGGGCGCTGGTGATCGAGCCGAAACCCGGCTGGATCACCTATTGGAAAGAGCCCGGCGATGTCGGCATTCCTCCGACGCTGACGCCGGCTCCAGGCGCTCCATACACGGTAGAGAGCGTGGATTTTCCCGTGCCGAAGGTGCTGGAGAGCGGTGAGCTGACCGATGTGGGTTATGATCATCCGGTCACGCTGCCGCTGACACTCAAGAATGCGCCGGATGGGACCGGCGTCACGCTCAGCGCCTTTGTCGGCGTCTGCCAGAATATCTGCATCCCGTTTCAGGCTGATCTCAGCGTGCCCCCGGACACGGCAGCCGTCGCGAATCCGGTCGAGGCAGCCCTGGTTCGGGCAGCACGCGCCCAGGTGCCGCCCGGGCCGTCGGCGGATTTTCATGTCGTCACCCATGAACTGAGCGCAAACAGGAAGGAACTGGTGGTCCGTCTGAAAATGCCCGCGGCCACCGACCAGCCGAAGGCCTTTGTCAGTGGTCCGAGCGGGCATGTGTTTGTGCGCGCTCTTGCCACGCAACTTGACGGCGGCGAGACGCTTCTGACGCTGCCGATCGGCAAACTGCCGAAGAAATACGACATCGCCGGCAAAGAGTGGGGACTTCTTGTGGTGAGCGGCGACCGGGCGATGGAAACCAAGCTTGCCTTTGATTGACCCGTTCCTATATTCGCCTCGATTGCCATCCGGAGGGGTTCTGGGTGGTGCAACACAGCGAGGACGATTTGATGACCATTGCCATTGGCGAAAAGCTGCCCCAGGCCACCTTCAAGGAAAAGACCGCTGACGGTCCGGTGGAGATCACCACGGAACAGCTGTTTGCCGGCAAGAAGGTTGTCGTCTTCGCCGTTCCGGGCGCTTTCACGCCCACCTGCACGTTGAACCACCTGCCGGGCTATCTTGAAAACCGTGACGCGCTGATGGCGCGCGGCGTCGACGACATCGCCGTCGTCTCCGTCAATGACTGGCATGTCATGGGCGCCTGGGCACAGCATTCGGGCGGCCAGGGCAAGATCCATTTCCTCGCCGACTGGGACGCGGGCTTCACCAAGGCCATCGGCCTCGACATCGATCTCTCGGGCGGCGGTCTTGGCGTGCGCTCCAAGCGCTATTCGATGCTGGTGGAGAATGGCGTGGTGAAGAGCCTCAACATCGAGGAGAACCCGGGCCAGGCAACGGTGTCCTCGGCTGCGACGATGATCGAACAGCTCGGCGCGTAAACCACATCAATTATTTTCAGAGAGATTTCAGAGGCTCGGGTGACCGGGCCTCTTTTCGTTTATGCCAGTGCTCAATGGGCGAGATCGAACACCAGAATGCCGGCCAGGCCGCCATCGGTGGCGCTGACGATCCTCTCTCCGACTTCGACATGCTTGGGATGTTTCAGATAGTAATCGCGGACCATCTCATCCTCGAAGGTGACGATGAAACCGTCCTTGTAGCCGCCCGTCAGTCCCTCCGGCGAGACATTCGCACCCGCCTTCACCTCCAGCATGCCCGGCACCACATCCTTCAGATCGGCAATCGCCGCATAGATCGCCTGCTTCTCGGTTTCCTGAACGGCGGCCTTGAAGCGCAGGAATACGCAATGCTGGATCATGGATGTCTCCCGTCTGTTCTGTTTTGAAGGGAGCATAGGGGCCGTGGAGGAAAGGGCAAGGGGAGGAAGCATTGCCTCCGTGTCGGCCACCGGGAGCCTTTCCGGATCGCCGGGAGATCCCGCTGCGTGGATCATGTTGACATTTCGGGTTAAGGCGCCCAGATTATACTGAAACCTGTATAAAACTGAGTAAGGCATATGTCTGAGACCCTCGCCTACCGCAACATCTTCGAATCGATCACGGAAGACCAAGCGCTTGCCGCCGATCTCCAGTTCCGTTCAGATCTTCTGATGACGTTGATCGATGTTATCGAGCACAAGGGATGGAACCAGGGTGAGACAGCCGCAGCGCTGGATATACCTCAACCGCGTGTGAGCGAGCTGTTGCGCGGCAAGATCAGCCTCTTCTCCTCAGACCGGCTGATCGGCTACCTGGCGAAACTCGGCTATCGCTTGCGTCCTTCCGTGGATCGCGATCGCAACGTCGTCTGCGTGGTCGAGACGGCGGCAGCCTGACGCCGTTGATCGTCGATCAAAATGTCCTCCGGTCAGACTTTTGTTCTTCACGAAGGATCGCCATCATCTCCTTGTAGCGCTCCCTCACCGTCGTCATAGCCTTCCTGTCCACGCCGTTCGTGGTTTTGGTGAACGCGTGAAGGACAAACACGGTGTCGGCAAATTTTGCGCAATAGACAAGTCTGTAGGCGGGTGAGCCGTTTTCGATCAACTCGATCACTCCGGCACCTAGTTCAGGCAAATGCTTGAACGATGAACGCGGATCTTTCCCTACGGCGACAAAGTTCAGATCGTTGAGAAAGTCGATGGCGATGGCTTGCGGCAGTTTCTGAACCGCTTTCTTAGCGGCGTTGTTGACATACCGAATTGACCTGATCGCCATCCCGCCCCCACCGCACCGACATCCATCTGTTTTGCGACAGGCAATACCAACTTCGCCCGTAGCGATAGGTTACGGTAACGCGCAGGCAGGACGATTGCACCCCTGCAAATACAGGGATCAGTAAGGTCTGCGATAGTCACTTCACCATCAGCGATTTCGGAAAACCACCCGTCTTCTTGAACGGCTCCATGCCCTTGCGCGCCAATTCGTCAGCGCGTTCGTTTTCCGGGTGACCGGCATGGCCCTTGACCCAGTGCCACTTGACCTTGTGGCGCTGGTTGGCGGCATCGAGCGCCTGCCAGAGCTCGCCGTTTTTCACGGGCTTCTTGTCTGCCGTTTTCCAGCCGTTCTTCTTCCAGCCGAAGATCCACTTGGAGATGCCGTCCATCACGTATTTGCTGTCGGTGTAGAGATCGACTTCGCAGGCGTCTTTCAGCGCGTTGAGCGCCGTGATGGTGGCGAGCAGCTCCATGCGGTTGTTGGTCGTATCCGCCTCGCCGCCGAAGAGTTCCTTCTCGACCTCGCCGTAACGCAGGATCGCGCCCCAGCCGCCGGGGCCGGGATTTCCCGAACAGGCGCCATCGGTGAAGATGTCGACATGCTTCATGCGATCAATCCGTATTCGGAGGCATTGGTGACGGCGCGGTGGAAGCGCAGCTTCTTCAGATATTCGAGCGGGTCCTTCTTGACCACCAAGGCGCCTGCCGGCGTGGTCAGCCAGTCATAGAGGCGGGTCAGGAAGAAGCGCAGCGCCGAGCCTCGGCAGAGGATCGGCAGGGCCTCGATCTCGGCGGCCGAGAGCGGGCGCACGGACTGGTAGCCCTCGATCATCGCCTTGCCCTTGGTGATGTTGTAGGCGCCGTCCTTTTCGAAGCACCAGGAATTCAGGCAGATCGAGAGGTCGTAGACCAGGAGGTCGTTGCAGGCGAAATAGAAGTCGATCAGGCCCGACAGGCTATCGCCGAGGAAGAAGACATTGTCCGGGAAGAGATCGGCATGGATGACGCCCGCCGGTAGATCCTTCGGCCAGTGGGTGGCAAGAAAATCGAGCTCGGCGCCGATCTCGGCTTCCAGCCCCTCCTCCACCTCGTCGGCGCGCGCTTCGGACTTTGCCCAGAGCATCTGCCATCCCTCAAGCGACAGCGCATTCGGTCGGGTGAGCTCGAAGCCTTCACCGGCGATGTGCATCCTGGCGAGCGCGGCGCCGACTTCGCGGCAGTGCTGTGCCTCGGGCTTTCTCAGCCACATGCCTTCAAGGAAGGAGATGAGGGCGGCCGGGCGGCCCGAGAGTTCGCCCAGCAAATCGCCATCCTTGCGCGGCAAAGGCAGCGGGCAATTGAGGCCGCGCTCGGAGAGGTGATGCATCAGACCGAGGAAGAATGGCAGATCCGACTTTTCGACCCGCTTCTCGTAGAGCGTCAGGATCAGTGGGAACTTAGAGGTGTGCAGAAGGAAGTTGGAGTTTTCCACGCCTTCGGCAATGCCCTTGTAGGACAGCAGTTCTCCGGCGTCATATTGCGCGAGAAAGGCCTTGAGGTCGATTTCGTTGATGTCGGTATAGACTGCCACAGTGTAAGTTCCGTGCCGCTTCGATAAGGCCACGAGTCCTATAACGGTGTAACGGACAGTGCCAGCCCTGGAACGACATGGGGCACAGGAAATGGGGCGCGGGTATCCCTTACCCTAAAAATGCCGTTCGAGGTCGCGATGTCCTTCGATGATGGCGACGACATGAAAATCCTCGCTCTGATATTGAAAAAAGATGACGTAGTCGCGGAAGACTACGCTGCGCAATTCCGGCAATAATTCTGGACGCGGACGACCAATTTGACCGGGCAGGTCAGCAAGATCAGCGCATCTTCGCCTCAATTTTGCAACGAAGGCTCTTCCCGTTTCGACAGAGCCACTTTCACGAGTGACATACTGCAGGATTGAGCGAAGATCGCGGACCGCCCGATGGGAATAACGTAGGCGTGGCAATTAATAGCCCTGACGTTTGAGAAGAGCTGCCTCTTCCTCCAAGGCCTCAGTAACGGCATCATCATTCAGCTCGCCGCCTGCCGCGATTGCGTCCGCAAGCTCCTTACGCAATCCAGAGATTTTCATCTCGCGCTGTTCGACCAGACGCAAACCTTCGAGGATCACTTCGCTAGCGGACCCAAATCGGCCGGTGCGAACGGTCTCCTCAACAAATTTTTCCCAGCGATCATCAAGCGATACGTTCATGCGACGCCTCTGCTTTCGGGCTATCTGGGCTTCAGGAGACGGCAAATCGCCGGACCAGTCAAGACTGTCCAGCCCTCACCCATTCACCCAGGCCATGTCCTCGCGCGTCAGCTCCACATCGCGCAGCTCGCGATTGACGAGGAAGTGCTCGTTTTCTTCCGTCGTGATCGCCAGCTCCACCTTGGCGTCGAAGCGCTGGCGGAAGGCGTCGATGATTTCGTCGACGATGACTTCCGGCGCAGACGCACCGGCGGAAATGCCGAGAGTCCGGATCTCGCCGATCTCGGCCCAGTCGATTTCGGAGGCGCGCTGAACGAGCAGGGAGCGGGTCGCCCCTGCCCTCAGGGCGACTTCGACAAGGCGCTTGGAGTTGGAGGAATTGGGGGCGCCGACGACGATGAACAGATCGCAGCCGGGGGCGGCCTGCTTTACGGCTTCCTGGCGATTGGTCGTCGCGTAGCAGATGCTGTCGGCCGATGGAGGCGTGAGGTTCGGGAAGCGCTCCATGAGACGTGCAATCACGCCTGCGGTGTCATCGACGGAGAGCGTCGTCTGGGTGACGTAGCCGAGATTGTCGGGATCGGCGGGCTCGTAGGCGTCGGCATCCTCGACCGTTTCGATCAGCGAGACGCTTCCCGGCGGCAGCTGGCCCATGGTGCCGATCACTTCCGGATGGCCTTCGTGGCCGATCAGGATCACATGGCGACCGAGGCGCTCATGGCGCATGGCCTGCTTGTGAACCTTGGAGACCAGCGGACAGGTGGCGTCGAGATAGAAGAGGTTGCGGCTTGCGGCATCTTCCGGAACCGATTTCGGCACGCCATGGGCAGAGAAGACCACCGGTTGCTGGCGATGCTCGGCCGGGATCTCGTCCAATTCCTCGACGAAGATTGCGCCCTTGGCCTCAAGCCCTTCCACGACATACCTGTTGTGGACGATCTCGTGGCGGACATAAACCGGCGCCCCGTAGCGCTTCAAGGCGAGTACGACGATCTGGATCGCGCGATCAACCCCTGCGCAGAAGCCGCGAGGGCCGCAGAGCCGGATCGTCAGAGGGGGGCGGTTCATGTGCATGTTCATCGGGTCAACCGGCAATCAGGACAGCGAGAATGGCGAGCGCCGCGGGCAGAGCCTGAATGACGAAGATCTTCCGCGAGGCCGTTGCACCCCCATATAGGCCGGCAACCAGCACACAGCCAAGGAAAAACAACTGAATTTGAGTGCCAAAGGCGACATCGGGGTGAAGCAGGCCCCAGATCAGGCCGGCGGCGAGGAAGCCGTTGTAGAGACCCTGGTTGGCGGCCACGACCTTGGTCGCTTCCGCCTGTTCGGGCTTCATGCCAAAGGCGCGGCGGCCGGTCGGTGTCGTCCAGAGAAACATCTCCAGGACGAGTATGTAGATATGTTCCAGCGCGACCAGCGCGACCAGCGTTGCAGCGACGTAAGACATGCAATCCCCCTTTAGCAGCGGCCGATTCAGACCGCACGTCGAGCGTGTTTAGACCAAAAGGGGCTCGCGGACTATCGGGATCTGCGCCTGAAAAGGCCGGCCAGCGAGACTGCGATCAGCGCAACAGCCAGGCCATACCAGGTGATGGCATATTGCATGTGATTGTTGGGCAGGTCGATCTGGGTCACGCCCCCCTTGGGCAAACCTCCGGCCACCGGCGATGCATCGGCATCCAGGAAGAAGGGCAGGACGCGATCGGCGGGAAGATCGACCGAGGCCGCCATTCGGGTCAGATCCTTCCAGTAGAAGATGTTGGCCTTTTCATCGTTATCCGGCACCAGAGACGAAGGTTTCTCCGTCAGTTCGGCGCGCGCCAGGCCGATGACCGTCTGCACTCCTTCAATCTGGCCTTCGGGGCGGGTGGAGGCGTCCTTGCGGTCATAGGGCACAAAACCGCGGTTGACGAAGAGATAGCGCCCGTCGGCAAGTTCGAGCGGCGTATAGACGTAAAAGCCCGACTGACCCTGGAAGGTGGCGAGGAAATGCCGCTCCTTCTCATGCAGATAGCGGCCGCTGGCGGTCGCATGACGGTAATCGATCGGCTCGTCCGCCTGTAGCTGCCGCTCGACCTCGGATATCTCGATGGCGGGTGCGGTGCTGCGCTCCTCGATTGCGGCAAGAAGGGTTTCCTTCCAGTGCAGGCGGTTGACCTGCCATGTGCCGAGCGAGAGCAGGATCACAAGGGCCGTAGGCACCAGGATGAGTGCCAGCCAGAAGCGCCAGCTGCGACGGTTCTCGTCTTTGCCGCCCTGCCCAATCTCAATGTCAGCCACGGTCGATTACCCCCTGCGAGGCGTTGTGCTTGTACTGAAGTGCAATCAGCAGGGCCTTCAGGAAGCGCATCAGCCAGAGTGTCAGGGCCACGCCGATTGGCGCAATGACGAGGATGTGCAGCCAGATGGAGGGTTCATAGGTCAATTCCACCCATAGGGCGAAACCGACGACCAGCAGATCGGCGAGAAGGATGACGAAGATCGCAGGGCCGTCACCGGCATCGATCCAGGAGAGATCGAAGCCGCAGGAATGGCAGCGGGCCTTGGGCTTCAACAGACCATCGAAGAGCTTGCCGGTACCGCAGCGCGGGCAGGAGGCGGTCAGCGCTGCCTTGACCGGGTCCACCGGTGGAAAACTGGCTTTGTCTTCGGTCATCAGACCTCTCCTGAATGCTATTCCATGTCCCCGCCAATCCTTAGAGCATCGCGAGGTTCCCTCACAGTGCCGGATCGTCGCATGGCGAAATGCACAAAGGGCGGCTTTCGCCGCCCTTTGGATTGTCTTGTCACTGAGATCAGTGGACGGCGAGCGGTGCGCCCCAATCGCCCCAGATGTAGATGGCGAAGAAGAGGAACAGCCAGACGACGTCGACGAAGTGCCAGTACCAGGCGGCAGCTTCGAAGCCGAAATGCTGCTGCGCGGTGAAGTGGCCGGCGAGCGCACGGAACAGGCAGACGATCAGGAAGATCGTGCCGATCAGAACGTGGAAGCCATGGAAGCCGGTCGCCATGAAGAAGGTCGCACCGTAAATCGAATTTTTGAAATCGAAGGGCGAGACTGCATATTCGTAAGCCTGGACGCAGGAGAACAGGATACCAAGGGCAACCGTCAGAGCCAGACCGGCAACAACGCCCTTGCGGTCATTGTGCAGCAGGGCATGGTGCGCCCAGGTCACGCAGGTGCCCGACAGAAGCAGGATGACAGTGTTGTAGAGCGGCAGATGCCAGGGATCGACGACTTCGATGCCAACCGGCGGCCACTGACCACCGGTGAATTCGACACGGCTCGTCTGGATGGCTTCGCCGGCAAACAGGCTGGCATCGAAGAAGGCCCAGAACCAGGCGACGAAGAACATCACTTCGGACGCGATGAACATGATCATGCCGTAGCGAAGGTGCAGCGACACGACGCGGGTGTGATGACCTTCGTGGGCTTCCTTGATGGTGTCGGCCCACCAGGCAAACATCGTGAAGAGCACGATGGCGAGACCGATGAAGAACAGCCACGGATTGGCAAAGTCTACGCCGAACAGGTTCAGCGAACCGCCGTTCAGGTAGCGCATGTAGCCGACGCCACCGAAGGTGAGGACGAAGGCGCCGATCGAGGCCAGAAGCGGCCAGGGGCTCGGATCGATGATGTGGTAGTCGTGGTTCTTCTGGTGCGCTTCGGCCATTTCAGCAATCCCCGAATGTCAATTTCATTACGAGTTCCGGCGAGCCGGAGCCCTCTCACAGTTTCGGCTGTCCCTTGTCTTCCCCGACCGCGAGTGCGGCCACCGGCGCCTGATCTGCGCGCGGATAGAAAGTGTAGGACAGGGTAATCGTGCCGATGCCCTTTGTCTCCTCCGTCTCGACGATGGCAGGATCAACAAAGAATACGACGGGCATTTCGAGCGTCTCGCCCGGTTGCAACGTGGTCTCGGTGAAGCAGAAGCACTGGACCTTGTTGAAGTAGGCGCCGGCCTCGAGAGGCGTGACGTTGAAGATCGCCTCGCCGGTCACAGGATGCGGCGAGTTATTGGTGGCAGTGTAGGTGACCTGGACGGTCTCGCCGATCCGCGGCGTCACCTTCTTGTCCACCGCCTTGAAATCCCAGTTGAGGCCCGAGGCGGAATTGGCGTCGAAGGTTACGTTGATCGTCCTGTCGAGGACCACGTCAGACATCTGCTCGACGCGCTGTGTGGTGCCGCCAAAGCCGGTAACCTGGCAGAACAACTGGTAGAGCGGCACGGCCGCATAGGCCATGCCGACCATGGAGCCGACAAAGACGACGCAAGCTGCCGCGACGCCGGCGTTGCGGCGGTTCGAAACCTTTGTGTTGTCGTGCGATACAGTCACGATGCGAGCCTCGTTAACCCACGTTTCCGATCTTGATGATGGTGACGACGTAGAAAATGATCACCAGCGCCGCCAGAACCACGCCGAGCGCGATGTTGCGGCCACGACGGGACTTCTTCTGCTTGTCGTTGAGTTCCACGGTTTCCATCAGGCGGCACCTCCGAATGTCACGGCAAGCGGCGCGACATAAAAGTCGATCATCAGGGCCGAGAAGATCGCGAAAAGATAGAAGATCGAATAGGCGAACAGCTTCTTGGCCGGCACCATCTTCTCATCGCCGTCGGCCATGCGCCAGACGGCGATGGAACAGTGGACGAAGACGATGCCAAGCAGCGCTGCGACGATGCCGTAGCCGATCGACGACAGGCCGGTAAAGGTCGGCAGCACGCCAGTGACGGCGGTCAGGACGGCATAAAGCGTGATCTGCCGCTTGGTCGAGGGGATGCCTGCGACATTGGGCATCATCGGCACGCCGACAGCGCCGTATTCCTTCATCTTGAACAGCGCCAGCGCCCAGAAATGCGCCGGGGTCCAGAGGAAGATGATCATGAAGAGAATGAAGCTGTCGAGCGAGACGCCACCGGTCACGCAGGCCCAGCCGACCATGGGCGGGAATGCGCCCGCCGCACCGCCGATCACGATGTTCTGCGGGGTCGAGCGCTTGAGCCACATCGTATAGACGACGGCATAGAAGAAGATGGTGAAGGCGAGCAGGCCGGCCGAGAACCAGTTGACGGCAAGGCCGAGCAGACCAACCGAGAAGACCGACAGCACAAGACCGAAGGCCAGCGCCTCCTCAGGCGTCACGCGCCCTGCCGGAACGGGGCGGGTCGCGGTGCGGCTCATGATGGCGTCGATGTCGGCATCGTACCACATGTTGAGCGCGCCCGAGGCACCAGCGCCCACGGCAATGCAGAGAATCGCAATAAAACCGATGATCGGATTGATGTCGCCCGGTGCGAGTACCAGGCCAGCAAGTGCGGTGAAGACGACGAGGGACATGACCCGCGGCTTCAGGAGCGCGAAGAAATCGCGCGGGCCGGCTTCGGACAGGCGGACTTCGCCTTCGATGCCGAATACGTCGCGATTGTCGATGACCGTCATGCTTTCGAATTCCGTTCTTCGTTTGGTTTTGCGGGCGCCGCAACCCTTGGGGATCGCGGCGCCCGATGTTCAGGGCTTGACCAGCGCTGCTTACTTGATCTTCGGCAGCTGTTCCCACTGGTGGTACGGCGGCGGCGAAGACAGCTGCCATTCCAGCGTGGTCGCACCTTCACCCCAGGGGTTGTTGCCGGCGAGGCGCTTCCTGGCGAAGGCTTCGAAGACACCATAGAGGAAGATCAGAACCGCGAAGGCCGAGATGTAGGAGCCGATCGACGAGACATAGTTCCAGCCGGCATAGGCATCCGGATAGTCGATGTAGCGGCGCGGCATGCCGGCGAGGCCGAGGAAGTGCTGCGGGAAGAACACCAGGTTCACGCCGATGAACATGACCCAGAAGTGCAGCTGGCCGACGAACTCGTTGTACATGTAGCCGGTGATCTTCGGGAACCAGTAGTACCAGCCAGCGAAGATCGCGAAGACGGCGCCGAGCGACAGAACGTAGTGGAAGTGGGCCACGACGTAATAGGTGTCATGCAGCGAGCGGTCGAGACCGGCATTGGCGAGCTGGACGCCCGTAACGCCACCGACGGTGAACAGGAAGATGAAGCCGATCGACCAGACCATCGGGGTCTTGAAGGTCAGCGAACCACCCCACATCGTCGCGATCCACGAGAAGATCTTGATGCCGGTCGGCACCGCGATGACCATGGTTGCGAAGAGGAAGTAGCGCTGAGCCTGCAGCGACAGGCCAACGGTGTACATGTGGTGTGCCCAGACGACGAAGCCGACGGCGCCGATGCCGACCATGGCATAGGCCATGCCGAGGTAGCCGAAGACCGGCTTCTTGGAGAAGGTCGAGACGATGTGGCTGATGATGCCGAAGCCGGGCAGGATCAGGATGTAGACTTCCGGGTGACCGAAGAACCAGAACAGGTGCTGGTAGAGGATCGGGTCACCACCGCCTTCGGGCGAGAAGAAGGTCGTGCCGAAGTTGCGGTCGGTCAGCAGCATGGTGATGGCGCCAGCCAGAACCGGCAGCGACAGCAGCAGCAGGAAGGCGGTCACGAGAACGGACCAGGCAAAGAGCGGCATCTTGTGCAGCGTCATGCCCGGAGCGCGCATGTTGAGGATCGTGGTGATGAAGTTGATCGCACCCAGGATCGACGACGCACCGGAAACGTGGAGCGCAAAGATCGCCAGGTCAACGGCCGGACCAGGCTGGCCCGAGGTCGCAAGGGGCGGATAGAGCGTCCAGCCGCCACCGACACCGTAACCACCGGCCGGACCCTCGACGAACATCGACAGGACGAGCAGCAGGAAGGCCGGAACGATCAGCCAGAAGGAGATGTTGTTGAGGCGCGGGAAGGCCATGTCCGGAGCGCCGATCATGATCGGGATCATCCAGTTGGCAAAGCCGCCGATCAGCGCCGGCATGACCATGAAGAAGATCATGATCAGCGCGTGGGCCGTCGTGAAGACGTTGTACATATGCTTGCCGCCATCAATGGCAGCATCGCCTTCGAAACCGTAGACCATGGATGCCAGACCGTGGAAGATCTGGATACCGGGGTCCTGGAGTTCCATACGCATGGCAACCGAGAGGCCGGCACCGATGATGCCCGCGACGATCGCGAAGATCAGGTAGAGGGTGCCGATGTCCTTGTGGTTGGTCGACAGGAACCAGCGGGCGAAGAAGCCCGGCTTATGGTCGTGATGCGCACCGTGTGCGTGTTCGTCGTGGGCAACAGAGCCAGCCATTGTCCTCACTCCTCTCAGTTCGTTGCGTTTTCGGCAGTCTGGACGGCGGCGGGAGCGCCGTCGACAGCAGCCATCAGCGCCTTGTTGGCGCCAGCGAGGTCAGAGGTCGCAGCCTGCAGCCAGGTCGCATACTGCTCGTCGGAGACCACACGGATCGCGATCGGCATGTAGGCGTGGTCCTTGCCACAGAGCTCGGAACACTGGCCGTAATAGAGGCCTTCACGATCGGCACGGAACCAGGTCTCGTTCAGACGACCGGGGACGGCGTCGATCTTGATACCGAAGGCGGGCATGGCGAAAGCGTGGATAACGTCGGTCGGGGCAGCCGTGACCAGCAGACGAACGGTCTTGCCGACGGGAACGACCACTTCGTTATCGACGGCGAGAAGACGCGGATAACGCGCGACGTCTTCCTTCCCAGCGGCGGCGCGGTCGGTTTCCTTCAGCATGTAGCTGTCGAAGGAAACGGCCTGCTCGCCCTGATATTCGTAGCTCCACAGCCACTGGGTTGCCGTTGCCTTGATGGTCACATCAGGGTTTTCCGGCATCTTGAGCTGGTAAGTCAGCAGGTTGAACGATGGGACTGCGATGGCGAAGAGGATCAGGACCGGAATCACCGTCCAGGCAATTTCGATCGCCGTATTGTGGCTCGTCTTCGACGGCACCGGATTGGCCGATGCACGGAACTTGACGACCACGATCACCAGAAGCAGCAGAACGAAGATGGTGATCGGTACGATGAACCAGAGCGTGTATTGCTCGAACCAGCGATTCTTCTCCATGATAGACGTCGCTGCTTCCTGCATACCCATCTGCCAGGGCTTCGGCTGATCTGCGAAGCTGACAGAAGCGAAAAGCAGACAGGCCAAGGCGGCCAAGGCTGCATAGGTTCTCTTCATCACGGTTTGGTCTCCCCAAGCGCTTGATCCACATCAAACCATAGCGCAAAAATCATGCTAGTGTCGCCGTTTCAAATCACAGATTGGCCGCAATCGCAATACGCCCGCGCCAAAGCCGGTGCGGCATTTTTGCGCTTCATCAAATAGATGCGCCCTGCATTCACAGGCTTTCGCTTCAAGCGGCTGAAAAGGCCGGTTGATTGCCAGACAGCGACGGAATCACAGTCCCAATTATGCCGCAGTCAGCCTTAAAAAAGGCTTTTGGGCTTTCCATTTCCGCACCCCGGCGACAAGAATGTCGTCGATGATTCGTTTTCCAGAGGTTTTCATGGGTCTGCCAAGACTTGCCTGGTCCAGCCTGACCGCGAGCGCCGTGCTGATCGCCGCACTCGCGACGCCGGCACAGAGCCAGCAACCCCAACAACAGCCGGGCTCGATCCGCTCCAATCACGGTGCCTGGTCTGTCATCTGTGACAAGCCGGCGGGTGCGTCCGAAGAGCAGTGCGCGCTGATGCAGAACGTGATCGCGGAAGATCGGCCGGAAGTCGGCCTGTCCGTCGTGGTGCTGAAGACCGCCGACCGAAAGGCTCGCATCCTGCGCATCCTGGCGCCGCTCGGCGTTCTCCTGAAGGACGGCATGGAGCTGTTCGTCGACGGCAATAATATCGGTCGCGCCTATTTCACCCGCTGCTTCTCAGAAGGCTGCTATGTGGAAGTGGAGATCGACGAGGAGCTGATGAAGATCCTGCGCGCCGGCAAGGCCGCAGTCTTCGCACTGCGCGAATCGGCAGACCAGGACCGCGTCGGCATTCCGATCGAGCTTGCCGGCTTCGGTGAAGGTTATGACAAGCTGCCGTGAGGGCACAGTCGCCGGATCGTGATGACATTATAGATAGGGGCAAGTCCGGCGGGCTTGCCCCTTTTTCGTCGCGCGCCTACATGCTTGATGCCAGCGCTCAAGGAGACATGCATGACCCAGGACCTTCTCTCCCTCTTCGACTGCGACGACGCCACGCTGACGCGGCGCGTTGCCGATGCTCTCAAGGGCGCCGATGACGGGGAGCTGTTCGTCGAGCATGCCCAGGCGGAATCGCTGACCTTCGACAACGGGCGCCTGAAGGGCGGCTCGTTCAACACCGATCAGGGTTTTGGCCTCAGGGCTGTCGCCGACGAGGCTGTCGGTTACGCCCATTCCGGCGAACTGTCGCTGGCTGCGCTGTCGCGTGCTGCCGACGCCGTGGGCGCCGTGACCCATGGTTACTCGGGCTCCTATGCGACCGCGCCGCAGCGGACCAATGCCAAACTCTATGGCGACGGCAATCCGATCGGCTCGCCGACTTTCGAGGAGAAGGTCAAGCTGCTGTCGGAGATTGACGCCTATCTGCGCGACAAGGACCCCAAGGTGCGGCAGGTGACGGCAACCGTTGGCGCGAGCTGGCAAGTGGTCGAGATCCTGCGCGCCGATGGCCACCGGGTGCGCGACATCCGCCCGATGACGCGCATCAACATTTCCGTCGTCACCGGACAGGGCGACCGGCAGGAAAGCGGCTCCTTCGGCACCGGCGGGCGCATGAGCTTCGACGAATTCCTGACGCAGGAAAGCTGGCAGCGCGGTGCCGACGAGGCGTTGCGCCAGGCGCTGATCAATCTCGAAGCGCAGGAAGCACCGGCCGGTACGATGGACATCGTTCTCGGCAATGGCTGGCCGGGCGTGATGCTGCATGAGGCTGTCGGCCATGGGCTGGAAGGTGACTTCAACCGCAAGAAGACCTCGGCCTTTGCCGGGCTGATGGGCGAGATGGTGGCAGCGCCCGGCGTGACCGTCGTCGATGACGGGACGATCAACGACCGGCGTGGCTCGATCACCGTCGACGACGAGGGAACGCCCTCGGCCTATAACGTGCTGATCGAGAACGGCAAACTGGTCGGCTACATGCAGGACCGGCAGAACGCGCGGCTCATGGGCATGAAGGCGACCGGCAATGGCCGTCGCCAGGGTTATGCCCACCAGCCCATGCCGCGCATGACCAACACCTACATGCTCTCGGGCGACAAGACGCCGGAGGAGATCATCGCTTCGGTGAAAAAGGGCATCTATGCCGTCTCCTTCGGCGGCGGCCAGGTGGACATCACCTCCGGCAAGTTCGTCTTCGGCTGCACCGAGGCCTATCTGATCGAAAACGGCAAGATCGGCGCGCCGGTCAAGGGCGCCATGCTGATCGGCAACGGTCCCGATGCGATGAAGCGGATCACGATGATCGGCAATGATTCGAAGCTCGACACCGGGATCGGCAATTGCGGCAAGGCCGGCCAGTGGGTGCCCGTCGGCGTCGGCCAGCCGCATCTGCGGATGGACCAGATCACGGTGGGCGGGACGAAGGCTTGAGGAGAAACGCCCTCGTTCCCGAACTCGCCGTCAGCGACTGGCAGACGAGCCGGACATTTTATCGCGACCTCGTCGGGTTCGAAGTTGCCTATGAGCGGCCCGAGGAAGGGTTCAGCTTCCTGACGCTCGGGGACGCGCAACTGATGATCGACCAGATCGGGATTGGACGGACCTTCGAGATAAAGGATGCTCCTCTCGCATGGCCCTTCGGTCGTGGACTGAACCTGCAGATACTGGTGCCACAGGTTGCGCCCATTCTGAAGCGGCTCGAACGTGCCGGGGTACCGCTCCATCTGCCGCTCAAGGAGAAATGGTATCGCCGCGATGATCACGAGGTCGGCAATCGGCAATTCGTCGTTGTCGATCCGGATGGTTATCTGCTGAGGTTGTTCGAAGATCTCGGGAAGCGTCCTGTCGCGCAATAATGCAGCCACTTGCCGGAATGGAAATTTCCATTACCCTATTCCGCAAGGAGAATTCCATGACGTCACTTACCGTCACCATGAAGGGTCAAGTCACCTTGAAGCGCGAGCTTCTGCAGCATCTCGGCATCAAGCCGGGCGAGCGGATTGCTTTGGACAAGCTGCCCGGCGGAGAGCTGCGGGTGCGGGCAGACCGGCCGGCAGGCGATATCGGGGCATTCATCGGACGGCATGCCGGCAAGGTGAAAACGCCGCTCACCCTTGAGGAAATCAACGAGATCGCCGCGTCCGGCTGGGCCGGTGAGCGGTGAAGATTGCAGTCGACACCAATGTGCTGATCCGGGCAGTGCTGCAGGATGACCCCATCCAGGGTCCGGCTGCAGCGAAGATCATGTCTGAGGCATCGCTGATTGCCATCTCCCTGCCCTGCCTCTGCGAATTCGTCTGGGTGCTCAGGCGCGGAGCGAGGCTTTCGATTAATGAGGTCGCCCAGTCCCTCCGGGATCTTCTGCAAGCCGGCAATGTTGCCATGAACCGTCCAGCGGTCGAAGCGGGCCTTATGATGCTGGAGGCCGGGGGCGATTTCGCCGACGGGGTCATCGCGCATGAAGGCCAATGGCTTGGCGGCGAGGAATTCTATTCATTCGACAAGGAGGCGGTGGCCCTCTTGTCCGCGACCGGGCAGACGGCCCGGCTCCTGACATGACCTCGAAAACAAGAAGCACCAGAATGTCCCACCTCCCCCGCCCGCCCAAGGCCGTTGTCTTCGATATGGACGGGCTGCTGCTCGACACCGAGATCCACTACCGGGCCTCGGTCATCTCTGCTGCCCGGGAACGCGGCCTGCCGATCGATGAGCGGGTCTATGAAGGCATGATGGGCCAGCCCTGGACCGGGATCTCGGCGCTTTTCAAGCGGACCTGGGGTGACGGTTTCGACGCTGACGGTTTCCGGGTTCTATGGCTCGAGCATTTCCATGCGCTGCTGGAAAAGGATCTGAGGCTGAAGGCCGGTGTGGTCGAACTGCTCGACCTCCTCGACGTGCTCGGCCTGCCCAGGGCGATTGCCACGTCGTCTGCGCATCACCAGGTCGAGCATCACCTGGCGGGCTTCGACCTCATCCGCCGTTTCGATGCGGTGGTGGCGCAGGGGGATTATCGCAAGGGCAAGCCGGCACCCGACCCCTATCTTGTGGCGGCCGAGCGGCTGGGTGTTGCGCCTCACGACTGCCTGGCGCTCGAAGACAGCCATAACGGCATCCGCTCCGCCCATGCCGCCGGCATGATGGCGGTGATGGTCCCGGATCTGCTGGCACCCACCGAGGAGATCGAGGCGCTTTGCGCCCATGTGGCGCAGGACCTCCTGGAATGCATGCGGTTGTTCGAGGGGGTTGAGGCGGGCTGATCCGGCGACACGATTGGCAAGGTGGCCGCCTCGTGAAATACTGGAACACTTTCCGGGTGTACCGTGGAGAATCTCATCATGGATCGGCGCCGTGTGAATATCGTTCTGGATGACGAGCTCGCCATGCATCTAGATCGCAGGATCGAGCGGGACGGTGGTTTCAAGTCAGTCGATGAGTATGTCGGCGAGCTGATCCGGCGCGACATGGAAGACGACGCGGAGGCTGCCGCGTTTCTCAGTGATTTGCTCTCCGAAGCTCTGGTGGACGGTGAACAGCACTACCGTTCCGTGACTGCGGAGGATGTCATAGATCGCAACCGGAGATCATGACATGCGGCGTGTCCTGTTTCACCCGATCGCTGATGGGGAGCAGGACGAGATTTTCCAATGGTCTTTTCAGACCTGGGGGCAGCGGCAGGCAGAAGACTATATTCGTGGACTTCACAAGCACCTGAATAAACTTGCCGAAACACCGGGCCTCTGGCGACTGCTTACAAAGCGGCTGCGTCTTGGTATCGAGACAGAGGTGCAGATTTTTGTCTCGCGTTATCGAATGCACTACGTCTTCTTCCGCAAACTGTCCGATGACAGACTGGGCGTGCTCAGGCTCATCCATGTTCGCCGCGCTCTGCCAAGGAAGCTGCAGCGCGAACTCGTGGTGATGGCCAAAGAGGAACAGCCTTGAAAGGCCCGCTCCCTTTTGGGCAGAACCGGTGGACGCAGGACGTCGGGGCCCCTCACCCCCGCGCGGGCATCAGCACGCAGTCGTAGCGCTGGCGCACGAGCTTGTCGCAGGCCATGCGGGCGTCTTCCTTGGTGTCGAAGCCGGTGAAGCGGGCGCGATAGAAGGTGACGCCGTTGCGGGTCACCATTTCGGTATAGGTGTCGAGGTCGTTGAGCGGACCGCCGACCTTCTGACGCGCCTCAGAGAGGAGCTCCATGGCGGCCTGGGCGGAGGTGGCGGCGGCAATCTGGACCTGCCACTTGTTCTTGCCGGCCGGTGTGACGGTGCTTGCCGCCTGCTGCTGGTCAACGGGAGCAAGACGGCTCTGCGGCGTCGCGTCCAGCTCCGCCGAGGAGGTGTGGGCCGGTGCATAGGCGGCGACCGTATCCGGAGCCTGGGTTCCGGTGGCGCCCGCCATGCTCTGGACGGCGGCCAGCGCCGACTGGCGCGAGGCGGGAACCGGGATCTCATCGCCAAGGCGGGCAAGGTCCATCTGGACGCCGGTCGAGCGCGACACGAGCAACTGGCTGCCGGTCGAGGCCTTCTTGATGTTGGCGTCGATCAGACGCTCCATGATCCGGTCGCGGCTGGCGGCAGTCCGGCCGCCCATGACCACGCCGACAACGCGGCGACCGTTGTGCTCGACGGCGCTGACGAGATTGAAACCGGAGGCGTTGGTGTAGCCGGTCTTGATGCCGTCCATACCCTTGTAGCGATACATCAGGTTGTTGTGGCCATTGATGGTCTTGCCGCGGAACTTGAAGCTCCGCGTGGCGAAGAGTTCATACTCTTCCGGAAAGTCGCGCATCAGGGCAACGCCGAGCGTCGACATGTCGCGAGCCGTGGTGAACTGCCGGGGATGCGGCAGTCCCGACGCGTTGAAGAAGGTGGTGTTCATCATGCCGAGCTGACGCGCCTTGCGCGTCATCATGGCGGCGAAGTTCTCTTCGGTGCCGCCGAGCTTCTCGCCGATCGCTGCCGAGGCATCATTGGCGGAGCGGATGATCATGGCGAGCACGGCTTCGCGCACGGTGATCGAATCGCCAGCCTTGACGAAGAGCTTGGTCGGCGGGCGGGAGGCGGCGTGTTTCGAAAAGGGAACCGGGCTGTCCCAGCTGATCTTGCCGGCGCGAATGGCGTCGAACACCATGTAGACCGACATCATCTTGGTCAGCGAGGCCGGATGATTGAGTTCGTCGGGGTTTTCGGAGGCCAGCACTTCGCCGGTGCGGGCATCGAGAAGGAGCTGGGCACTGCCTGCCTGGGCGGTTGTCGAGAGGGAGAGGATCGCCACACAAAACGATAGCGCGATCAACAACTTGCTCATGAAAACTCCAATGCCGCCCGGATTTCAATGAAGACTGTAAGTGGCTCGATTCGACCGATCTGCCGTCTTGCGATGGACGCCCTATGGCAAGAATGGGGCGACAATCAGCCGAACGGAATCAAATGCAACCATCATTCCACAGAAGGTCGCCCAGTTATGGTCAACAGAGGGTTAATCCATCGCGCGAATGCTGACACGTATGGTCACGAAGGCGTCAGCCGGCCAAGGTGACGGCGCCGGTGCCTTCATCGCCCAGCCGGTCTGCGGGATTGACCAGCTGACAGCGCTGGAGCGACAGGCAGCCACAGCCAATGCAGCCATCCAGATCGTGGCGCAGGCCTTGGAGAATCCTGATGCGCTGGTCAAGCTTCTCGGCCCAGCCAGTGGCAATCCGGCGCCAGTCTTCCGGCGTCGGCGTACGCTTCTGGGGCAGCGCCGACAGTGCCTCGGCGACGTCCGAGAGCGGCAGGCCCACTTCCTGTGCGGCGCGGATCAGGGCAAGCCGGCGCAGGACATCGCGGCCATAGCGGCGCTGGTTGCCGCCCGTCCGGTCGGCAAAGATCAGGCCCTTGCGCTCGTAGAAATGGATGGCGGAAACGGCCAGTCCGCTGCGGCGGGCGACATCTCCGACGGTCAGATGGTTTTTTTGTTCGGGCATGGCTTTACCTCAACCTTTGTTGAGGTTGTAGCATCGGGTCAAATCGCATCCAATGCCGTTTCGCAAAGTGAGTTCATTGCATGACCGACCGTACGACCGACAGACTGGCCGGCCCGTCCCTCCCCTCCGCTGCTGATGAGTTTACCGAAGCTGGGCCGTCTTCCGGCAAGCCGGGCGGCTGGCTTGAACTCCTGTCGCGCGAACATCTCACCACCACGCTGATGCTGAGCATGGGGGTGGCACTGTTTGCCTTCAACGGATTCTTCGTGTCCACCGTGCTGCCGAGCGCGATTGCCGAGATCGGCGGCGGGCACCTGATCGCCTGGTCGGTGTCGCTTTACCTCATCGGTTCGATCGTCGCAGGCGTGACGGCGGCCCAGTTCAAGCAGCGCTTCGGTGCCCGCCGGGTGTTGATCGTGGCGACGCTGGTCTTTCTCGTCGGCACGCTGACGGCAGCCTTTGCGTCGACGATGGAGCAGGTTCTGCTCGGGCGGCTCGGACAGGGGCTCGGCGAAGGCGTCGTGGCGGCGATCTGCTATGCGCTCATTCCGGCGCTTTATCCCTCGCGCCTGGTGCCCAAGGTCTTCGGCGTGGAAGCGCTGGTCTGGACATGCGCTTCCTTTGGCGGACCGTTTGCCGCCGGCTGGCTGGCGGAGAGTTTTTCCTGGCGGACGGCTTTTCTGATCAATCTGCCGTTCGGGCTCGTCTTTCTTCTTCTGGCGCTGCTTACAGCGCAGCCGCGCGATGAGGCCGGTGCAGCGTTTGCCGGCGTGCCGCTTTCCCCGCTTGTGCTGCTCTCGGTCGGCCTGCTGATGATCCTGTCCTCCGGCGTGATGGCGGCGCCGTTGATCTCGGCCGTGCTGGTGGTGTTCGGACTTGCCCTTCTGGTCGCAAGCGTTCGCCGCGATCGGATGCTCCCGACGCGCCTGATGCCAGAGGATGCCTTTGGTCTGTCCTCGACGGTCGGGGCGGGTCTCTGGCTCGTGCTCTTGATGCCCGTCGCCCAGGCGACCAGCAGCGTCTATTTCGTCTTCGGGCTTCAACATGGCTTCGGCTTCGGTCCGCTGGCGGCCGGGGGACTCGGGGCGATCATGGCGATGAGCTGGAGCCTTGTCGCCGTGCTCGTCGCCCATGTCGGCACGGAAAGAGCACGACGACGGGCGATCGAGGCCGGACCGCTGCTGCAATGCTGTGGCATGCTGCTGGTTGTCCTCGGCTTCCAACAGGGATCGCTGTCGATTCTGGTCACGGGCCAGATCGTGGTCGGCGCGGCCTTCGGCGCCAGCTGGGCCTTTCTGAGCCAGATGCTGATGGAGGCGAGCAGGCGTGCCGAGCGGGACAAGACTTCCGCGCTCATTCCCACCCTGCAATCGGCCGGCTTTGCGATCGGGGCCGCCTTTGCCGGACTTGCCGGCAACAGCCTCGGGCTCGGCGGACTGTCGGGCAATGTGCTGGCGCATCAGGCATTTTCGCTGACATTCCTGATCCCGGTCGTCTGGACGATCCCGGCCATGCTGCTTGCACGGCGCGCGACACGGCTTGCAGCGGCGCAGACGTCGAATGTTCCACAAAATTGAACGAGGCCGTTGAGCCTAGTTTAAGGACTTGAAGGGTAGCCTCTCGGCCATTGCAGAAAATGGTATTTCAGGCGGGGCGATGGCGGGACGTTTCAAACAGCGGCTGAAGCAAGCGGTGATCACCGGCGGGCTGGAAGCCTCGTTTCTCCTGTCGCGGCTGGGGCTGACGACGGGGCTGAAGGGCCGTGGCGTCATCTTCACCCTGCATCATGTGCGCCCTGCCGATCCACGGCCTTTTCAGCCGAACAAACACCTGGAAATCACGCCCGACTTTCTCGATGCGGCGATCCTGGCACTGCGCGGACGCGGCTATCGTTTTGTCCGGCTGGAGGATGTGCCGGCGGCGCTTGCCGAGCCGGACGGCGCCCCGCCCTTCGCCGTCTTCACCCTGGATGACGGGTTTCGCAACAATCGCGACCACGCGCTTCCCGTCTTCGCGCGGCATGGCGTGCCCTTCACCATCTTCGTCTGCAAGGGCTTGTCGGAACGCAGCCACACGATGTGGTGGGATACGGCTGCGGCGCTCATCGAAAGGCGCGACCGCCTGACGGTCTGCCTGCCGGCCGACCGCCTGGATCTTGACTGCAGCACCACGGCGCGGAAATCTGCCGCCTTCTCGGCGCTCGCGGAGCTGTTGATGAAGGGGGACGAGACCAGAGGCGTCGCCCAACTGGATGCCGCGGCCAACGCTGCCGGTATCAATCCGCATGCGCTGGTCTCGGAACTGGTGATGGACCATGATGAGCTGGCAGATCTCGCACGCCATCCGCTCGTCTCCTACGGCGCCCATACCGTCAGCCATCGCGGCCTCTCGGCTTTGACCGACGAGGAGCTGTTACGCGAGTTTAATGAGAGTGCCGACTATGTTGCCGGCATCACGGGCTCACGCCCGCTGACATTTGCCTATCCCTATGGTGACGCACGCAGTGCCACCAGGCGCACGGCCGGATATGCCGATTGGGCGGGCTTCAAGCTTTCCGTCACCACACGGCCGGGAACACTTCATCCCGGCCTGATGGAGAACCCGCAGCTTCTGCCGCGGATCTCCCTCAACGGGCTTTACCAGAAGCGCCGCTATGTCGAGGCGCTGGCGTCGGGGCTGCCATCACGGCTCTCGGGCGGCTGACCTTTTTTCCCTGTCAGGGATACATCCTGACCTTCGACCAGCTGTCGCCATCGCGGCGAAACTCGATGCGGTCATGCAGGCGGAACTTGCGGTCGTGCCAGAATTCGATCGAGCGCGGAATGATGCGGAAACCGGACCAGTGCGGCGGACGGGGGACGTTTCCGAGCGCGAATTTCGCCGTGTATTCGGCGACCGCCTTCTCCAAAGCGAAGCGGCCCTCGAGCGGGCGCGACTGTTTGGATGCCCAGGCGCCGATGCGGCTGCCGAGCGGGCGGGACTGGTAGTATTCGTCGGCTTCCTCGTCCGAGACGACCTCGACATCCCCGCGCAGGCGGATCTGGCGGCGCAGTGATTTCCAGTGAAAGCACATGGCTGCCTTTTTCTGGCCGAGAATTTCCTGTCCCTTCTGGCTCTCGAAATTCGTGTAGAACACAAAGCCTCTGACATCGAAGCCCTTGAGAAGCACCATACGAACATTCGGCAGACCCTCGGCATCCACCGTGGCCAGCGCTACGGCATTGGGATCATTGATCTCCGAGGCTTCGGCATCCTTGAGCCAGGCGGCGAAGAGGGCGAAGGGTTCGTTCTCTTCGGTGAAGTCACCAGTTGTTAACCCGATATCTGACATATTGTGTAAAATGCTCCCGATATGCATATTGGCCGTCGATGACGAAGCATTGGATCGCAGGCCCCTTGGCAGACATAGCAAAATCGGTCGGGCGGACAAAGGGTTGGTGCATGCGTAGAAGCTCTATCTTGCTCGTCATCGCTGCGACACTTCCGCTCAGCGGTTGCTTCGGCAGCAGCATGGACCTGTTCGGTTCCGACACCGTCGACAACTCCATCTCCACCTCAACCGTTGCCAAGAACGGCAATACGACCAGCCGCTCCGACGAACTGACGGTGCAAAGCGCGGTCTCTTCGGCTGACCTGTCGAAGACCGAAGGCAAGCCGCTTCCCTGGGCGAATGCGACGACGGGGAGCGCCGGCGTGGTGACGGCCATCCAGGAAGAAAAGGGTGACGGCGTCATCTGCCGCAACTTCTCGACCACGCGGCATTCCTATGAGGGTATCGCCTATTTCTCCGGCAAGACCTGCACGAGCGGTTCGGGAAACTGGCAACTGATGAGCTTCGACCGCCAATCGTAAACGGCGGGGCGATTTCGGTTGCATTCGAAAGATTTGCTTAAGCAAACCCGAAGAAATGCCCCCCAGTGCCCTGACGTTGCGTAACCTTAGATTAGTACCTCGCATGCGACGCTTCGCCGGATTATACGCGCGGCCCCGCATGAATGTCAGCGGGACGGCATTTCAGAAGCGCGGAGAAGACGCCATGAACGGGTCTTCCCGCATGAGGTTTGTTGGTGTCCTCGATGCGTGATTTCTATTCGATCCTTGGCGTGAAGCGTGATGCCGGTGCAGACGAAATCAAGGCCGCATGGCGCACGAAGGCGAAATCCGTGCATCCGGACCAGAACCGCGACGATCCGCAGGCGCATAACCGCTTCGCCGAGATCGGTCGCGCCTACGAAGTGCTGAAGGATCCGGCCAAACGCAGCCGGT
The DNA here is from genome assembly GCA_027533385.1 of Rhizobium sp. Taxonomy (GTDB): domain Bacteria; phylum Pseudomonadota; class Alphaproteobacteria; order Rhizobiales; family Rhizobiaceae; genus Allorhizobium. The sequence goes on from JAPZUE010000012.1 coordinate 42,965, forward strand.
ATGATCAACAACGCATGAAGGTCGAAGCCTTGGAACGCGAACAGACGATCATGCAGCAGCGCCAGGCGGCGCGAGAGGCAGCAGAAAAGGCCAAACAGGCCAAGGCGAATGCCGAACGCGTGCTGGAAGAACTGGCGCGCGCCGAAGCCGAGAAAGCCAAGGCCGACGCTGCCCAGGCCGCCAAGGTGAAGGCGGCCAAGGAGCAGGAGGCAAAGGCGAAAGCCGAGGCCAAGGCGAAGACCGATGCCGAGGCTCAGGACGAAGCCCCAGCGGCTGCGAGCACGGCCGGCGCCGACAAATCTCAGACGCAAGGCACGGCCAGTGCCCAGGGCCCCTCGGTCGGTGGCCCCACATCCGGCCCGGAAGAGGCGGCATCGCGCATTTTCGGTGACAGCCCGGAAGCAGCCGCCGCCGCCGAGAACCTGCGCCGCGAACAGGAGGCCGCAGAGCTTTCCGAGGGCATGCCGCTCAAGCCGGCGATCTCGCCGCTGCTCGCGCCGATCGAGCTTTTCAGTTCACTGGTGCGCCGACTGCGCGGCACCCCACCCCCGCCGCCGGAAAAGGCGCCAGACATCTTTACCGAGGCAGTTGTCGCGATCGCCGACCTGCTTGAGCAGAAATCCGTGCCGATCACGCTCAATGACGGCCGCGAAGTGCGCGTGCCGCTGGATGGTGTGACAGAGGGGCATGTGGTGCGCCTCAAGGGCCAGGGTCTCAAGTTCCAGGGTCTGCAGCGCGGCGACGTGGCCGTGACGATCCGGGTTCTAAAGGCTGACCGCTTTGCCGTCGACCAGTTCGACATCCGCACCGTTCTGCCGATCACGCTGGAAAACGCGGTTCTCGGCTGCGAGACCCAGGTTGAAGGCCCTGACGGGACCATGGTGCCGCTGACGGTTCCAGCCTGGTCGAATTCCGACCAGGTGATCCGTATCGACGATCTCGGCCTGCCCAATCCCGAAGGCGGGCGCGGTGCGCTCGTCGTCGAGCTACGCGTGATGCTCTGGGAAAAGCCGGACGAGAAGGTTACCGACCTGATGCGCCTGATGCGCGAAGGGCTCTATATCTGAGCCCTCCCCTCCCCCTGGCCGTGCTCGCGGGGGCGTCCCGGGGCCTCGGCCAAACCCTGTCGCGCCTCGATCCCCGTCCGGACCTATACCAAGTGTCGATGATAGGAACCCATAGGATGGCTTATTGCAGGCCTCTGGCTAGGCGCGGTGCGCCGGGCGATGCTGCCGCATCGGCCAAGCGGCACAACAACGCCAGGGGCTTGCAATAAGCCACCTTTGGTCGGCTTCCCGCCCGTTCTGGCGTCGTCGAGCTCCTTGACCGGTGCGACAGCATCGCTCTTCGGACCTCTCCTAGCCAGAAAGGCCGGTCGAGCCGATCCTATGGGTTCTTATCATCGACACTTGGTATTACTCCACCGTGGAACGGGCGGTCCGCAGCCGCTTCCTCTCTGATTTATGAAGCGTTTCTGAACTATGCCGCTAATGTTGTGCCCCGGCCCTCTCGCCATTCCGGTTCAATCTTGAACCCCGGATCGGCCTATGCCATAGGCAACTCAACCGAAAGTCTTAAAGGGTCTCGACATGGTTCAGAGTTCCGGCCTTATGGCAGGCAAGCGCGGCGTCATCATGGGTGTCGCCAACAATCGCTCCATCGCGTGGGGTATCGCGAAGGCCTGTCGTGACCAGGGTGCCGAAATCGCATTGACCTGGCAGGGGGACGCGCTGAAGAAGCGTGTCGAGCCGCTTGCCCAGGAGCTCGACGCCTTCCTTGCCGGCGATTGCGACGTGACCAATCTCGAGAGTATCGACGCTGTCTTCAGCAATATCGAGGCGCATTGGGGCAAGATCGACTTCGTCGTGCATGCAATTGCCTTTTCCGACAAGGACGAGCTGACCGGTCGCTACATCGAGACGAGCCGCGACAACTTCGCCCGGACGATGGATATCTCGGTCTATTCGTTCACCGCCGTTGCGGCCCGCGCCGAAAAGATCATGAACGATGGTGGCTCGCTTTTGACGCTCACCTACTATGGCGCCGAGAAGGTCATGCCGCATTACAACGTCATGGGTGTTGCCAAGGCGGCACTTGAGGCGTCGGTGCGTTATCTCGCCGTCGACATGGGCGGGCGCGGCATCCGCGTCAACGCGATCTCGGCCGGCCCGATCAAGACGCTGGCCGCCTCGGGCATCGGCGACTTCCGCTATATCCTCAAGTGGAACGAGTATCATTCGCCGCTGAAGCGCAATGTGACCACCGATGAAGTGGGCAAGTCCGGCATGTATCTCCTGTCGGACCTGTCCACCGGCGTGTCCGGCGAAGTCCACCATGTCGACTGTGGCTACCACACGGTCGGCATGAAGTCGGTCGATGCGCCCGACATCGTTCTCGGCAAAGACTGACGTCGGAGACTGCGCCGTGCTCATCTACATGATCCGCCACGGCCAGACCGACTGGAATGCCGAAGGGCGGATGCAGGGGCAAAAGGACATAGGCCTCAACGACATCGGCCGCCAACAAGCCAGTGAAAACGGGCGAAAGCTCGCCCAGATCCTCGGTGACCGCGCCGGGGATTTTGATTTTGTGAGCTCCCCGCTCGGGCGGACCCGCGACACCATGGAGCGCGTGCGGGCTGCCATGGGTCTTGAGCCCGGACGCTATAGGATGGACGAGCGGCTGAAGGAGCTTTCCTTCGGCGACTGGGAAGGCTCGACCCTCCCCGAGCTGGCGCAGATATCGCCCGAACGTGTCGAGGAACGCGCCCGGCAGAAATGGGGTTTCATCCCGCCAGGAGACGATGCGGAAAGCTATGAAATCCTCTCCTGGAGGATCGGTGCCTGGCTCAATTCCGTCGAGCGGCAGACGGTCTGCGTCAGCCATGGCGGGGTCATCCGCAGCTGTTTCCGGCTGATTGGCGATGTCACCGAGGACGAGGCCTGCGAGATGAACATTCCGCAGGACCGGATTCTGAAAATCGATCGTGATCGCAGAGAGATCGCCTGGATGTCATGACACTGTGGCCGCTGATGCTCCGAGCGGCGGCCAGTGCTCTTCCTACTGCTACTGCAGCACTTCCAGATCGTCGACGACGCGCTTGCCGTCCACTTCGGTGTAGAAGACGATGACCTTCTGACCCGGCTCCAGACCTTCAAAATTGAACTCGGCAGGGACAGCATAGGTCTTGCCGTCATCGAGGACGAGGCTCATGCCATCGACGTTGACATCGCGAATGGTGGCCTCGACGTCGGCACTGCCGGCAAAGGCGCTGACGGGCGAGATGAAGCTTGCCGTGGCAAGAAGCAGAGAGACCACGAGACGCATGCGAACCACCTTTGACCAAATCGACGCTGAAAACCTATGCAAAATAGCCTCCTGATTGTGGCGGAATTCGCCCGCGATGATGACAATTCAAAGGGATTGTGGACCTGAATGGTGACCGGGATCAAGCGCTTATCCCGGATTACCCCCTGACTATCCCTGGGTTAAAAACTGAAGGGGATATCGCAAGCGGCTCGGCCCGGGAAATCGAGAGGATCGACTAAAAACCTGCACAAGCCGAAATCCTAAATTAACCGCCGTCTCATAGGCTTACGGCAATCGGGATCAGGGGAAGCTTAAACTTGCGCAAGTTGATAAAGGACGCGCGTGCCGAGAGCGGACTGGGCAACGGCATGCTGTGGCTGATCAGCGCCGCCTTGTTGAGTGTCCTGATCGTGTCCGCAGGCCTGATGATCGACCGCCAGACGGCGCTCAGCGAGCGTGTCCGGATCGAACACGCTATCCTCGATCGGCTGCTGCATGTGCAGGCAGAAATCCAGTCCCATCTCGATCGCGACATCAATCTGGCGCTTTCGCTAGCCGACGACTTTGGCGATGACGATATGCTCTCGCCGTCCGAAGTGAACCGGACGATTGGCAGGCTGATGGCCGACAATCCGCATATCAGCAGCATTCACCTGGCCCCTCTTGCCGATCCGAGCCGGATGGCCTTCACGCCGGTGATCAACCGCCAGCAACGCAGCTTCATCATCGACATTCCCGTACCGCCGCTTCCGTGGCAGTCGAGTGCAAACTGGGTCTCGCTTGTGATCGAGACCGACGGAGACCGGTTTTTCGAGACCAACGCACTTCTGACAGAAGCGGTCCTGCCTGACCATGACGATCACGACCACACCAAGATCGCCGTGGTCATGGCGTCCGATGGCGGAGCGAGCGAGGTTTTCGGGGACACCACGATCTTCGACGACAATCCGGTGACCGTCAGTTCCAGCGAAACCAGCCTGCCATTCACGCTTTATGGCGTTCCGGAAGAGGGTTGGGATGCGGCAATGAACAGGCTTCTGCCCAGCCGCCTGCTGGTGCTGGCCGGTGTCGTGGCCATGATGATCTCTGTGCTGCTCGCCATCTATCTGTTGCGCGAGCGCAATCTCAACATTGCGCGGCTGCGGGGCCGCGAACAACGCCTGCTTGAGCTTTCGCAGCGTTTCCAGATCGCGCTGGAAACCTCCAATATCGGCATCTGGGAAATCGACGGCGCGACGCATGCACTCATCTGGGACAGCCGGAGCGCCGGCCTGCATGGCCTTCCCGAGAGCCTCTCCGATGACGAAGACCGGCTCGCCGACTGGTTTGCCTGCCTGCATGCCGATGACATCAGCAAGGCGGAGCAGCTATACTTCGATTGTGTCGTTGCCGGTACGGCCGACCAATGGGATATCAGCTACCGCGTTCCGCTCGCGGACAACAATTTCCACTACCTCCGCTCCGTTGGTGCGCGCGCGCTGGACGGCAGCATCACCGGCATCGTCTGCGATGTGACGACCGATACGCTGCTGACGCAGTCGCTGAGCAAGGCCAAGGAAAACAGCGACATCAAGAATGCCGAGCTGGAGCTGGCGCTCGAGGAACTCTCGAGCCGCGAACACCAGCTGGCGGAAGCCTCGCAGCGGCTCGATCTGGCGCTCGGTTCCTACAATTGCGGCACCTGGGAAGGCGACCCGGTGACGAAGAGTGCCATCTGGGACGAGCGCATGCATCAGCTTTACGGGCTGCCGTTCAGCGACAAGCCGGTTCCGGAACATGTCTGGTTGTCTCGCCTGCATCCCGATGAGCGCGGCGAGATCCAGCTTGCCACCAAGCGGGCGGTGACGCTTGACCAGATCATCAACACCACCCAGCGCGTTGTGCTGCAAAACGGCGAAATCCGCTATATCCGCTCCGTGGGCCAGCCACATGTTGGGCGCGACGGCAAGAAGAAGCTGATCGGCATTGCCTTCGATGTGACCGCCGATGCGCTGCTTGCCGAGCAGCTGCGTTCCGCCAAGGCGGAGGCCGACATGCGCAACATCGAGCTCGAGCTTGCCAAGAACCGCATCGAGTTCAATGCGCTGCACGATCCGCTGACGTCGCTGGCCAATCGTCGCAAGCTCGACCTCGAACTCGATGCGCTGGGGCGCAGCACCGGCAAGCAGGCCGGCAAGTTCGCGATCCTTCACCTCGATCTCGACCGGTTCAAGGAAATCAACGATACGCTCGGCCATGCCGCCGGCGACGCCATGCTGGTGCATGCATCGCGCATCCTGATGAAGCATGTGCCGCGCGGCGATCTCGTGGCGCGTATCGGCGGGGATGAATTCGTCGTGCTCGCCCGCCGCCAGACATCGGTGGATGAACTGGCTAGCCTTGCCAACACGATCATCGAGGAAATGCGCCAGCCGCTCGACTTCGAAGGCTTCGACTGCCGCTGCGGCGTATCGATCGGCATCGCGCAGGCCTATGGCGCGGCACCGGACGCCCGCAAGGTGCTGATCAATGCCGACATTGCCCTTTACCAGGCCAAGGAAAAGGGCCGCAACTGCTACGAGTTCTTCACGCCCGACCTGCAGGCCAACATCATCGCCAAGAAGCGCATGGCCGACGACATGCTGGCGGGTCTCGACCGCGATGAATTCATCGTCTGGTACCAGCCGCAATTCGAAGCCGACAGCATGCAGCTTTGCGGTGCCGAGGCGCTGATCCGCTGGCGGCATCCCGATCGCGGCATTCTTGCCTCGGGCAACTTCCTCAAGGTCGCCGAAGACCTGAACGTCATGGCTCGCATCGATGAGCTGGTGCTGCAGACGGCGCTGAAAGACCAGATGCGCTGGACGGCGCTTGGCATGGCTGTGCCGCGCATTTCGGTCAATGTCTCCTCGAAGCGCCTGCATGACGACAACCTGATCGACCAACTGAAGGGACTTTCGATCAGCCCCGGCTCGATCTGCTTCGAACTGGTGGAATCGATCTTCCTCGACGAAAGCGACACGCTCGCCTCCGACAATATCGAGAGGATCAAGGCGCTCGGCATCGACATCGAAATCGACGATTTCGGCACCGGCCATACCTCGATCGTTTCGCTGCTGAAGCTCAAGCCGAAGCGGCTGAAGATCGACCGGCAGCTGGTCATGCCCGTCACGGTGCAGCCGCAGGAGCGCAGCCTCGTACGCAACATCGTGGAGATCGCCCGCTCGCTCGGCATCGAGACGGTCGCCGAGGGCGTCGAGACCCAAGAACATGCCGGCATTCTGCGCCAGCTCGGCTGCGACTATCTGCAGGGTTACGCCTTTGCCAAGCCGCTGTCGTTTGAGGAATTCACCCGTTTCGTCGACCGGCTGCCACAGCGAAAGGCGTCCTGATCTCTCAGTCCGGTGGATCAGCGCGTCTGCGGCGACACTGTGTCGTCGCAAATCAACCGCTTCCGGCGCAAAAGCGCTTCACAGAAATTGTCAATTTGCTCTATGAGTGACGCCATCCAAGGCAGGGCCCGCCGGAAGACGTTCCGGGAGGCGAGAATGGAACGGTAGCTCACGCATGTCGCATAACACCTTCGGTCACCTCTTCCGCGTCACCACCTGGGGCGAAAGCCACGGGCCGGCGCTCGGCGCGGTCGTTGATGGCTGCCCTCCGGGCGTCCGTTTCAAACAAGAGGATCTGCAGGTCTTCATGGACAAGCGCAAACCCGGCCAGTCGCGCTTTGTCACCCAGCGGCGCGAGGACGACATCGTCAAGGTGCTCTCGGGCGTGATGCCGCAGGAAGACGGGACGATGATCACGACGGGTACACCCGTGTCGCTGTTCATCGAAAACACCGACCAGCGATCCAAGGATTATGGCGAGATCGCCAAGCGCTATCGCCCCGGCCATGCCGACTATACCTATGACCTGAAATACGGGATCCGCGACTATCGCGGTGGCGGACGTTCGTCCGCCCGCGAAACGGCGGCTCGCGTGGCCGCCGGTGCGCTGGCCCGCCTTGCCATGCCCGGTGTGACCATCCGGGGTGCGCTGGTGCAGATCGGCACGCACAAGATCAACCGCGCCAACTGGGACTGGGCTGAGGTCGATCAGAACCCGTTCTTCTGCCCGGATGCGGCGATGGTGCCTGTGTTCGAAGACTATCTCGACGGTATCCGCAAGGCGGGTTCCTCGGTCGGCGCCGTGATCGAAGTGATCGCCGAAGGCGTGCCGGCCGGGATCGGCGCGCCTGTTTATGGCAAGCTGGACCAGGAGATTGCCGCAGGCCTGATGTCGATCAACGCCGTCAAGGGCGTCGAGGTCGGCAATGGCTTCCAGGCGGCCGAGATCACCGGCGAGGAGAATGCCGACGAGATGCGGATCGGGCCGGACGGCAAGCCCGTCTTCCTGTCGAACCATGCCGGCGGCGTGCTCGGCGGCATTTCGACGGGAGAGCCGATCATCGCGCGCTTCGCCATCAAGCCGACCTCCTCGATTCTCACCGAAAAGCGCTCGATCGATGCCGATGGCAACGAAGTCGATGTGCGCACCAAGGGCCGCCACGACCCTTGCGTCGGGATCCGCGCCGTGCCTGTCGGCGAAGCGATGCTCGCCTGCATCCTTCTCGACCATATCCTGAGAGACCGCGGCCAGAACGGCCGGACCAGATAAGGACATTTCCATGAGCTATGACCAAAAGCGCGTCGTCGAGGCCATCCGGGCGTTTGAAGCCGGCGAAATCGTCGTTGTCATGGATGACGACGGGCGCGAGAACGAAGGCGATCTGATCGTTGCCGCCGTGCATTGCACGCCCGAAAAGATGGCCTTCATCGTGCGTCATACCTCGGGCATCGTCTGTGCGCCGATGCCGAAGGAAGAGGCGAAACGCCTGAACCTTTCCGCCATGGTCGCCGACAATGACAGCGCGCATACGACGGCATTCACCGTCTCCGTCGACTTCAAGCACGGCACGACGACCGGCATTTCCGCCGACGACCGGACGTTGACGGTGCGCAACCTCGCCAATCCGAATGTCGGCGCCTCCGATTTCGTCCGTCCCGGCCATATCTTCCCGCTGGTCGCCCGCGAAGGCGGCGTTCTCATGCGCTCGGGTCATACGGAAGCGGCTGTCGATCTCTGCAAAATGGCAGGCCTGCCGCCGATTGGCGTGATCTCGGAGTTGGTCAATGACGACGGTACCGTCATGCGTGGCCCGCAGGTCGCCGCCTTTGCCGTGCAGCACGGCCTGAAGCAGGTGACCGTCGCCGATCTCATCGCCTATCGTCAACGCAAGGAAACGCTGATCCAGCTGGTTTCCAAGTTCGACCTGCAGACCCCCTACGGCCCGGCCAAGGCCTATGCCTATTCGCTGCCCTGGGATCCGATGCAGCATCTCGCCGTCGTCTTCGGCGATATCCGCGACGGGGAAGACATTCCGGTGCGTTTGCATCTCGAGCATGTCGGCAAGGACGTATTCGGGACCGAGCGCCAGATCGAAACCGTCATGAAGCGGATCGCCGACAAGGGTCGTGGCGTGGTGGTCTATCTGCGCGAGGGTTCCGTCGGTGTCGGCGTTTCGACCACGGCGCGCAGTGGCAAGCACGACCGGGAGGAGCATTCGGAAGCGCAGGCGCGCGAAAGCGAATGGCTGGAAATCGGCCTCGGCGCGCAGATCCTCAAGGATCTTGGCATCACCTCGATCCGCCTCTTCTCCTCGCGCGAGCGCCACTATGTCGGTCTCGAGGGCTTCGGCATCAAGATCTCGGCGACCGAGATCGTCTGAGGGCCACGGGGCCCTCTTGATGCATTGATGTGCACGCGGCGACTTGCCGTCGCCTGATTACCCCACCCCGGACCTTGGGTCCAACCCTCCCCCTCAAGGGGAGGATAGAGGGAGAATGTTGGCCCGCATGTACGCCACGTCAGGCGGCGGTCACCACCTCCCCTTGAGGGGCGAGGTCGACGCGAAGCGGCGGGTGGGGTGACCCGGAGGACGCCACCAAACTCACGCCCCGATCGGCCCCTCCACCACGGGCTCCGGCTTGCCCTTCCAGCTCAACCGCCAGACATCGCCCTGCCTTACCGACTGCACGGCTGCCGGTCTGAGAACCGCAAAGCAGGTGCCGCCTTGATGGCGCACCGAGGGGTAGATGATCCCGTTAAGCCCTGCACTTCTGGCCTCCAGCGCCAGACGGTTGCCTTCCGGATAACCACGCACCTTGTCCGGCGATAGCGCCGGATGGTTGGGCACCGGCCGCAGGTCGACAAACGCGCCGGAGACACTGCAGAACATTTCCGCATAATCGGTGATCGCCTCATAGACGCCGGTGCGGGCGAGGAACTCCGTCATGTGGAAGGTAATCTCGGCGAGACATGTCTCGACGGCGAGCGCCGCATACCAGGCGCCGCGCATTTCGCCGTTGAAGCGGTTTGGCTCGCGGGGCTTGGCATAGGCGAAGCTCGCATTGATGAAATGGGCATGGGGCACGTCATGCACCAGTTCCCGCGCCTCTAGGCCAGAGATGCCGGTCGTCTCTGCCCGCAGACGGCTCGACGTGGCGGCCTCGATCTCGGCCAGTTCGGCCAGTGCCTCCTTGCTGTCTGCCAGAGGAGCAAGCACGGCTTCGCGCAGGCGCGCGGTGGAGACGAGACGCACGGTTTTCGCATAGGCGACGGTCGAGACCGGCAGACCGGCGACCTCCATTCAGAGGCCTCCGCGCACGGCATCGACGTAGCGGCGGACTTCGAGCATGTGCGGAATGCCGCCTTCGATCATGGCAGCCACCGGCGTGCGGCGATCGAAGAGCGGACCTGTGTTCTCGAGCATCGGCCAGCGGTCGGCCATGGCATCGACAAAGAGCAGATGCAGCGCCTTATAGATGCCGATGAGGGCGGAGATGCGGGTCATCTGGTCCTGGCTCAGCGTCTTCAACACGCTCTCCGGCTTCAGCCGCTCCCAGGTGCTGACGGAGACCCCGAGAAGAGCAGCCGCCTGCTGGCTGGTCAGATCCCATTGGGTGACCAGGCGTCGAAATGCCTTCAGGGCGGTTGCCGAGAGGCGCTTACGGTCGGCTTCGTCCGAGAAGCCCTGCAGCAAGGGCGGCGATGCAGGAGTGATCGGGATCGTGTTCAGCACGCTGGCTCTCCATCAAATGATGATAAGAATATATGTCATTTGATGGAGAGCACAAGGTTGTCATGTCACGGCTTCAAAAGACAACGCGGGTGCTGGCGCTGAGCCAGTAGCTGCCGTTGGTCTCGCTTGATGCGTTGAACATGAGTTGACCCTCGAGGGGACCGGATTTGGTTTGCAGGCCAATACCGCCGCGCAGCCAGTTCTGCTCGATCGGGGCGCCCGACAGGTCGTAGGCGGAAAAGCCGACGATCTCGCCGGTGGTGTTGCTGCCCGGCTCTCGAACCGGTGGGCGACTTCAGCGCGGGAAATCAGGCTTCGGTCGGCGTCAGCTGAAGGCTCGCATCAAGGCCAAGGCGGACCGTATTGGACGTTCTTTTCGTCTCGTCGAAGCGGGTCGGGAAGCTGCCGCCGGTTTCCTCGTCGCCATCGGTCTTCGTCGTCAGATGGGTGAAGCTGGCACAAGGGGTGAAGACGGTCGCAGCCGTGGGCGGTTGTTATGCCAAACAACTGTGCGAGTTGAGACTCTTGAACAACCGCAAAGGCTGCAGGCAATTTTTGAACGCCCGCAGAGCGCGCACGGACACCGGATGCCCGAAGTGTGCTCGATGACCTTGCCTGCCGAGAATAGCGTTTTACACTCTGCCGGGGATTTCGAGGTTGCGGGGCTTTCAGCATGTGGGACTTTTCGATCGGACGAGCGCTTTCCATTCTGCTTCAGACACTGCCGTTCATTGGTTTGCGCATCGTCATCTACTTCACCATCACCCTGGCCTATGTGCTGGGCACCGGCGGCTCAGCCGGGATCGGCTACGGGCTTGGCGGCATCTTTGGCTCCAGCGAGGACTTTGCCGTCTGGGGCGGCATCATCGGTTTCGGCATTGTTTCCTTCGCGGTCTACTGGATCCGCGAGTGGCTGCTCTACATGGTGAAGGCCGCTCATATCGCCGTGATGGTCGAGCTCTATGAGGGGCGGAGCCTGATGCCCGACGGCAAGGGGCAGATCGCCCATGGGCGCGCGGTCGTCGAAGCCCGTTTCGCCGAGGCCAACCTGCTTTTCGTGCTCGATCAGCTGATCAAGGGCGTCATCCGGGCCATCACCGGTATCGTCGGCGGCATCGGCATGATGATCCCGGGGCTGGAGGCGGTCACCCGTTTCATCAACACCGTGATCCGCCTGTCGCTCACCTATGTCGACGAGATCATCCTTGCCCACAACATCCGCACGGCAAGCGACAACCCTTGGGAGACCGGGCGACAGGGTCTCGTGCTCTATGCCCAGAACGGCGGGCGGATGGTGAAGAACGCGGTTTGGCTCGCGATTTTTCTCTGGCTGCTGACCGCCTTGATCTTCGTCCTCCTGATCGGACCGGCGCTGGCGCTGGTCTATGTCTTCCCAGGGGCAGCCAGCGGTTTCGGCATCGCGATTGCCGTGGTCGGTGCGCTGGCGCTCAAGGCCGCCGTACTCGAACCCTTTGCGATCGCTGCGCTGATGCAGGTGTATTTCCAGGCGATCGAAGGACAGCGCCCCGATCCGGCATGGGATGCCAAGCTCGCCTCGGTGTCGCGAAAGTTCCAGGACCTCAAGGAGCGGGCGCTCGCGGGTGCCGTGCGCAGCGCCTGAGCTGCCTCAGACAACCTTGCGCGCCATGCCGACGGAGCGGGGTGCGGTCTCGTCGAAGCCATACTGCGCGTAGAGGCGGTTGGCGGGCACGTCGGCGATCAGGCTGACATAGGCGGTGGTTGGCAGTGTGGCGATGAAATCGGAAAGGGCCGCCATGATCCATTTGGCAAGCCCCCTGCCCTGATGGGCCGGCAGGATTGCGATGTCGGTGACCTGAAAGAAGCAGCCGCCATCGCCGATGATGCGGCCCATGCCGACAGTTTCCTCGCCGCAGATCAGGCAAACGCCGAAGATCGAGTTGGGCAGGCCCTTTTCGGCGGCTTCACGGGAAAAGGGTGTCAGGCCGGATTCAAGACGCAGGCGCAGGTAGTCGTCGATGGCGGGCACGCGGGCTTCGATGCGGTAGGCGCTGTTGTCGGTCATGCAAAAGGTCTTTCCCGTTGAAATGTCTTTGATCAGCCGAGCCAGCCGGGCTGAAGGCGCACGGTTTCCATGCCGGCGAAGCGGGCGACGCGCTGGAGTTCGGCCTCAAGCTTTTCCAGGCGCCTGGCGCTTGGCTTGACGCCCGGCTCCAGCCACAGCCGGCGCACGTCGAGCACCCCCTCCTTCCGCTCGGCCTTCATGTCGATGCGGCCGATCAGCCGGTCGCCCTCCAGGAGCGGGAAGACATAATAGCCGTATTGGCGCTTCGGTTCCGGCACGAAGACCTCGATGCGGTAGAAGAAGCCGAAGAGGCGTTCGGTCCGATTGCGGTCACGGATCAAGGGGTCGAAGGGTGAGAGGACCCGGATGCGTGCGGGTGGCTCGGGGGCGTCGAGGAGTGTGGCCACCTGATCGGCAAAGGCATATGAGCTGCGCGGTTTGCCGTCGACGGTTTCCAAGGCAAGCTCCTGCAATTCGTCGCGGTGCTCTGTCAGCCAGGTCTTGGCCTCTTCCGGCGTGATGATTTTGAAAAAGGCGGCGATCTCGCCTGACGTGGCAAAGCCGAGGCGGGTCAGCGCTGCCCGGCAGGCCCAGTCGACGAAGGCCTCGTGCTCGACTTCCGCTTCGTGATGTTCAGTGGGGATCACGCGTTCGGCGAGGTCATAGACCTTCTGAAAACCTTCCCGCCGGGCGATGGCCAGCTTGCCGGTGTGCCAGAGGAATTCCAGCGCCGTCTTCGAGGGATGCCAGTTCCACCAGCCACCGGAGACATGATCCTCGCTCTTCACATCGCGGGCCATGACCGGTCCATGATCGCGGATGCGGGCATAGGTTTCCTCGAAGGCCTGATCGAAACCCTGCCCCTGCCATCGGGCCCAATCCTCGCGGATCTTCGCCTCGCGCCGGACGAAACGGTGTTTCCAGTAGGGAAAGAAGGCGGAGGGAATGACCGAGGCATCATGCGTCCAGTGCTCGAACAGCGAGCGATCCTTTTCGATGAGATGCTGGAGATCCCTCGGCTTGTAGGTCTGATTGCGGGAAAAGAGGATCTGGTGATGGGCCCGCTCGACCCACTGGATGCTGTCGACCTGGACGAAGCCCAGATCATGGATCAGGTCGTAGAGACCGTCACGCCCGAGCGCCTTCGAAGGCGAGCGGGACAGGCCCTGCCGTTCGAGGAAGATTTTTCGCGCAAGGGCGTTGGGGACGGGAATCGACATGGGTGGAGGCTAGGGCATGTTCGTGGTTTGTTCAATGGCCGAAAATCGGAGGTTGTGGATTGCAGGCGCCGGGAATGGCACGGCGCGACCCCGCCCCATCAGCCGGCGGGACTGAAGACCTCTGGCACCGCCATCTTCGTCAGTCTATAGGATCACCACCTGGCCCCCGGAGACCCCACATCTTGCACATCCGTTTCGATAACGCAGACTTGCGCTTCGGCGATCGCGTGGCGCTTCAGCCGCTCTCGCTGTCGCTCGTCGAGCCGCCGATCGGGGTGATCGGGCTCAATGGGTCCGGCAAGACGAGTTTTGCGCGGCTGATCGCGGGTCTCGCCAAGCCGTCCTCGGGCAAGGCGGCGCGGGACAGGTTAGTGGGTGAGGCAAGTTTTCTCTGCACAGCGCGAATGCAAAACACCGAATTGCGCCATGAAATATGAATCACGTTTTCAAAATTCAACCTCATTTCTAAAACGGGATTATGGATAGCTCATGCCAAGATCAAAATTCAAAAAAATTGATATATTGGCGATTTTGTTTCTAGTGTTTTTCGCTATTATTATATGGAATAATACGTACACATATAAAAATAAATCTCTTGCCGAAATACATCGTAATGGTGATTACAAGAATTTTGAGAAAATATCAAATGAAGACCCTATTATATACGAATTGAAGAAATTTTTACAATGCGAAAAACATCGACCGGGCGAGACAATTAGAGTTGAAATTTCTTATTTTAGATTCTTTATTATTGAGGCAGTTGAATATCTCGATATTTCTGTGGGGCCCACGGAGGGCGGAAATTGTATTTCTGAAGTAGTTTTTAGGCGATATCCGTAGATTTTAGGCTCCGTTATAGCAGTTCCCTGCGATCACAGAAGGCTGTCAAAACACAGGCGTCGCACCGGCAATTGTGCAATAAACAGCCCGCTTGATGCGACGTGATCGACCGCTTTGACATTTCCCTTCCGACATCGGAGCAGTATAGAGGCCTCTAGCATTCTCCGGAGACCGCCCGCCTTGCACATCCGTTTCGATCAGGCCGAATTGCGTTACGGCGCTTGCGTGGCCCTCAAGGCCCTCACGCTGTCGCTCGTTGAACCGCGCATCGGCGTGATCGGGCTCAACGGCTCGGGCAAGACGAGTTTTGCGCGGCTGATTGCGGGGCTCGCAAAACCGACCTCCGGCACGGTGACGCTCGACGGTCTCGATACTGTGGCCGACGAAAAGGCGGCGCGGGCGAAGACCGGCTTCATCTTCCAGAATCCCGGGCACCAGATCATTCTGCCCATCATCCGCGAGGATATCGCACTCGGGCCGAAGTCGCGGGGGCTGACTGCGTCCGAGGTCGAGCGGCTGGTGGATGAGGCCCTTTCGCGGTTCGGCATCAGCGATCTCGCGGCAAGGCGACCGCATGAGCTGTCGGGCGGGGAGTTGCAGCTTGCGGCGCTCGCCGCCGTCTGCGTCAACCGGCCGGATGTCGTGATCTTCGACGAGCCGACCAACCAGCTTGATCTGAAGAACCGCGCCCGGGTGAAGGCGGCGATCGACGGGCTTGACGAACAGGCCGTCGTCATCAGCCATGACCTCGAGCTTGTGGCGGATTTTTCCCGCGTGCTGTTTTTCCATGAAGGCGATCTCGCCTTCGACGGCGCAGGCCAGGCCGCGATTGCCCGCTACCGGGAGATCGCCGGATGCTGACGAGCCTGCATGTGGAGGGGACGAGCCTGCTGCATCGGATGCCGGTGAAGCCGAAGCTCTTCGGGCTGATGGTCTTCGGGCTTCTCCTCTACTTCATCGACCAGCCGGTCGTGCTCGGGGCTGCCCTTGTGCTGACCGCGCTTCTCTATCGCTCTACGGGCATCGGGCTTTCCGAGGGCTTTCAGAGGCTGAAGCCGGTGCTGTTTACCATCGGTTTTCTCGCCGCCGTCAATCTCTGGCTGCTGTCGCCAAACGAGGCGCTGGTCATCACGCTCCGGCTCGTCGCGATCCTGTTTCTCGCGGCTGCCGTGACGGCCTCCACGACGATTGCCGACTTCATGGCAGCCGTGACCGATCTTGCGCGTCCGCTCGAAAAGCTCGGTGTGATGAAGGCGTCCGATCTGGGGCTTGCCCTCGGTCTCGTCCTGCGTTTCGTGCCTGACATTGCCCAGCGCTACGAGGCGCTGAAGGAGGCGCATGCGGCGCGCGGCATCCCGGTCAAGCTGTCGCGCATGCTGGGTCCGCTGATCATTTCGACGTTGAAGGATGCCGATCGCATTGCCGAGGCGATTGACGCGCGGGGAATTCGGGGCCAGTAACGGGGCCATCTTTTCTACGGGGACCATCCATGACCACCAGAGACCTCGTGCTCGCCGCACTCTTCACCGCCATCATCATCGTGCTTGGCTTCATCCCGCCGGTGCCGATCCCGTTGCTGCCGGTTCCGATCACGGCCCAGTCCATGGGCGTCATGCTCGCCGGCTGCATCATTGGCGCCAAGCGCGGGGCGCTGGCCTATGCCCTGCTCGTCGTGCTCGTGGCTGTCGGCCTGCCCGTTCTCTCGGGTGGTCGCGGTGGTCTCAACGTGCTGATGGGTCCGACCGGCGGTTATATCTTCGGCTGGATCATCGGCACATTCGTCACCGGTTTCCTCGCCGAAAAGCTGGTCCGCGAGGGACAGTCGGCGGCCAAGCAGATGACCGGCTTCTTCATTGCCTCGATCGTCGGCGGTATCGGCGTCGTCTATCTCTGCGGCATGCCGTGGCTTTCGGTGGTTGCCGGCACGCCTTTTACGGCCGTGCTCACCGGCTCGCTCGCCTTCATCCCGGGCGACCTGGTCAAGGCCGCAATCGCCACGCTTGCGGCACGCGCCGTCATCGTCGGCTATCCGCTTCTGCCGGCCCGCGCATAACACCCAGAAACCGTCGTTCAAGAATCAAAATGCCACCGCTAAGGTGGCATTTTCCGTTCCGGGGATGGGACGGGGTATGGGGACATGGGACCGTGACGACTTCAATGACGACCAAACTGCTTCTTGCCTGCGCCTTTCAGGCACTGGCCACCGCATCCGTGCTGGCCAACGATTCCATGGCCACACTCGGGGCCGGCGGGCTGATCTTCACACGCAGTGAAGAGATCACCATGGCGAAGGAGGATCTCTACATCTCGCCGGAAAAGGTGGAGGTGAAATACCTCTATCGCAACACCACGGACAAGCCGGTCAGCACCATCGTCGCCTTCCCCATGCCGAAAATCGGCGGCCCGGTTGAAATCATGTCGGCGGTGCCGGACGAGCAGAGCGACAATTTCATGGATTTCTCGGTCGTCCAGGACGGCGAGGAGATCGAGCCGAACCTTCAGCAAAGGGTCCTGGTGCGCGGCATCGACTTCACCGCCGAGGTGGAAGCGCAGGAGATCCCGCTGCAGCCGCTCGCCAAGGAGACGGCTGAAGCGCTGAAGACACTGGATCCCGAAGTGGCCAAGGACTGGCTCGCCAAGGGCCTCATCTACGATCTCAACGGCGGGGCAAACAACAACGGGCAGCCGGTCACGGAATATGTGCCTGTCTGGGAACTCGAATCCATTTTCTGGTGGGAAACAACTTTCCCCGCCAACGCGGACGTCGAGGTCGAGCATAGCTACAAGCCGAGCGTCGGCGGCAGCGCCGGTCTCGTCTTTGCGTTCGACGGCAAGCCCTCGGATGCCTATCCCGACTATCAGAAGCGCTACTGTGTGAACGAGACCTTCGTCAACGCCACCGCGAAGCTGGAGAAAAAGCAGAACCCGGATGCCGGCATCTACTATTTCGAGCAGTGGCTCTCCTACATCCTGACCACAGGCAACAACTGGTATGGCCCGATCGGCGACTTCCACCTCACGGTCGACAAGCTGCACCCGGAATCGCTCGTCAGCTTCTGCGGCGAAAACGTCAAGAAGACCGGTCCGACCACATTCGAGATGCGCGCCAAGGACTATTATCCGATGGAAGATCTCAACATCCTGCTCGTGGTCACGAACAAGGTCGCGATGAAGGACCAATGAGCGAACGAGGCTCAACAACCTATCCGGGAATAGGCGGCAATCCGCCATGACCTGGTAACGGGTTGTAAAACCGTTTTCGACAGGATCGCGCCGATCGATTGCTTCCGGTTTCCCCCTGAGCGCGCCATGATCGCAGCGCAAATTCCGGAAAGGATCATGTCATGCTGTTTTGGCGCGTCCGGTGAAGCCGGACGTCCCGCATTCCATTGCGCGCTTCGAAAGTTACGGCCATGTTCCTCAAAGACCTTTCGCTCAGCAAAAAGCTGATCCTCACCTTCTGCACCATCATGGCGGGATGCTTCCTGGCCTCCGTCGTCGTCTTCTTTCAGGCCTATACGGCCAAGAACACCGTGGTCGACCAGGATCGGGCACAGGGCATCGCCACGCTGGTGGACGCAGCACGAACCTCGATGGCCGAACAGGCCGCGAATGAGCGCGGTTATCTGCTGACCGGCAGCGAGAGCACGCTTGCGGGCGTTGCGGCGGAACGCAAGGCTCTCGACACCGCTCTGAGCGAAGCCCGGGCGCTCGCCGCTGATGACAGCGCTCTCGTCGCCAGGCTCGATGCCATGAAGGCCGCCGCCGATGCCTATGCCGCCCAAATTGCCGATCCGCAGATCAAGGCGCGTCAGGCCGGCAAGACGATCGAAGAACTCGCCGACATCACCGCCTCTCAGACAGGCGGCCAGCTCGATGCGTTCCGCAGCGCGGCTGCCGAGATCAAGGCCTTGCTGGCAACCCAGACGGCAGCCACCCGCGCCCGGCTTGAAGCGGCCCATCATGCGCTTGAAATGGCCTTGATCCTGGGGGCGGCCGTCGCCGGCGTGTTCGCCGTCGGCCTTATCTGGCTGCTCGCCCGCTCCATCGTCACGCCGATCACCGGCATGACCAATGCCATGGCCCGTCTTGCCGCCGGTGACCATTCCATCGAAGTCCCTGCCGTCGATCGCGGCGACGAAGTCGGCCGCATGGCCAAGGCCGTGCTGGTCTTCAAGGAGGCGGCCATCGACAGCGCCCGCATGTCCGACGAGCGGCGCGCGCTGCGCGAGCAGGCCGAAGCCGACCGCCAGAAGGCCGAAGCCGAGAAGGCGCGTGAGGCCGAGGAGGTTCGGTTTGCAATGAGCGAACTGGCCAAGGGGCTCTCGGCCTTGTCTGAGGGCGATGTGGTGTTCCGCCTCGACCAGCCTTTCGCGACCCATCTCGACAGCCTGCGCGGCAATTTCAACGACTCGCTGGACAAGCTGCAGGCCGCCCTGCGGACCGTCGGCGCGAATGCGCATGCGATCCATGCCGGGGCCGCCGAGATCCGTTCCTCGGCCGACGACCTTGCCCGGCGAACCGAACAGCAGGCAGCATCCGTCGAAGAAACGGCGGCTGCAGTCGCCGAAGTCACCAAGACCGTGCGGGACACGACCAAGCGGGCCGAGGATGTTGGCCAGCTGGTCGAGAGCACCCGGGCCGGCGCTGAACGCTCCGGCGACGTCGTGCGTAATGCGGTTCAGGCGATGACCGAAATCGAACAGTCGTCGCAGTCGATCTCCAGCATTATCGGCGTGATCGAAGACATCGCCTTCCAGACCAACCTCTTGGCACTCAACGCCGGCGTGGAAGCGGCACGAGCCGGTGAAGCGGGCAAGGGCTTTGCCGTCGTCGCCCAGGAAGTGCGTGAACTTGCGCAGCGCTCGGCCAATGCCGCCAAGGAAATCAAGGCGCTGATCTCGAAATCGACGGCACAGGTCGGCAATGGCGTTTCCCTGGTCGGCGAAACGGGCAAGGAGCTCGAGAAGATCGTCAGCGCCGTGCAGGAGATCAGCCATCACGTGGGCGCGATCGTGACGGCAGCGCGCGAACAGTCCACGGGTCTGCAGGAAATCAATCTTGCCGTAACCAGCATGGATCAGGGCACCCAGCAGAACGCCGCGATGGTCGAGCAGCAGACGGCTGCGTCGCATACGCTGGCGGCGGAAGCGGATTCGCTCAACACGCTGCTTGCCCAGTTCCGCCTCGGACAGGGCCGTGCTGCGGCTCCGGCATCTGCACAGACCATGCGCAGAACGGCCGCGCCTTCAGTCGCACCGGCCAGCCGACCCGTGAGCCGCCAGCCGGCCCCGGCCTCCAGCGTTCATGCCCCGGCCCCCTCGCCCGCAAGGGCGCTTGCCGGCAAACTGGGGCGCGCCTTCGGCATGGCATCTGCCGCTCCCGCCGAGCCGGTGAAGCAGGACTGGACGGAATTCTGACGGAGTTGGCCGGGCTGCAAAGCCCGGCCATCGCTCCCAACCACAGGGTTATGCTGAACGAGGGTTTAAGAATTACGGCAAGATTTTACAGTTCTTGCCCAAAGAATTAACGATCTTTGGCCATCCTGCCGCGATTGACGGGGCCGCATCAGCAGCGGTCGCAGGGATGGGAAATATGTTGAAATCATTAAATAAAATACCGCTCTCGGTGCAGATGGTGCTCGGGATCGGGATCGCGGTTGCTGCCATTCAGGCCGGGACTGCTGCCTATGAAATTTCTGCCGAGCGGCTGAGCCTCACCGACAAGGCTGCCAAACGCGGCGATGCCGCGCTCGACATGCTCGAATCCGTGCATACGCAGGCCATGCTGAATCGCAAGGCGGTCGGCGAGGACGATCCGGCGATCGAAACATTGGACGGCACGATGGAGCAATTCTCCAATGCCGGCGGCAGCGTGAAGATCTGGCTGGTGATGGGCCCGAAGGTCATCGACTTCCAGAAGGCGCAGGGCGAAACCGAATTCGAAAGCCCGCGTGATGCGCTCGACCAGCAGACGATCGAAAAGCTGCAGAAGCTGAACAGCCTCGAAGGCGAGACATTCCGCATGACACGACCCGTCGTGCTTGGACAGGGGAGCGCGTCGGACCAGAAATGCGCGGCGTGTCACACGGCGGAGATGAATATCCAGCCCGGCGAGGTCATTGGCGTGTACAGCGCCCAAGTGGATCTCGCGCCCGAGCTTGCTGCGTGGCGCGCCAATGTCTGGACGCGCGTCTGGATGGGCGCGGGCGCCATCGGCCTGATGATTGCTCTCGTCATCGCCATGCTGCGCATCACGGCGATCAACCCGCTGCGCAACCTGACCCAGGCGACGGAAAAGCTGGCTGGTGGGCATCTCGACGTCGAGATCGACAATCGCGAGCGTCGCGACGAGCTCGGAATCATGGCCCGGGCGCTCGAAGTGTTCCGGGACAATCTGCGGCGCAACAAGGCGCTGGAGGCTGAAGCCGAACAGGCGCGCCACAAGGCCGAAGCGCACCGCCTTGAAGTCGAACGCCGCGCCGAGGACGAGGCCGCAGAGCGGCTGCGCGTCGCGACGGCCGGCCTGGCCGGGGGTCTGAAACGCCTGGCTTCCGGCGATCTGGCCTTCCAGATCGATCAACCTTTCGCGGAAAGCTTCGAGGCCCTGCGGCACGACTTCAACTCGTCGGTGCGAGAGCTTGCGGCCACAATGGACACGATCCGACAGGCGGCAGGAACCATTGATGGTGGTAGCGCGACCATTGCCGATGGTGCACGGGAACTCGCCCGTCGTACCGAAAGTCAGGCGGCATCGCTCGAACAGACGGCGGCCTCCCTCAAGGAGATCAACACGACCGTCGCAGCCGCCAATCACCGGGTCGCGGAAGCGCAATCCGTTGCCAAGCGCGCCAATGACAGCGCTCTCAACTCCGGCAAGGTCGTGACGGAAGCCGAAAGCGCCATGCACCGGATCGAGGAGAGTGCGCAGCAGATCTCCAACATCATCGGCGTGATCGACGAGATTGCCTTCCAGACCAATCTTCTGGCTCTCAACGCCGGCGTTGAAGCTGCGCGTGCGGGGGAAGCGGGCAAGGGTTTTGCTGTCGTTGCACAGGAGGTCCGCGAACTCGCGCAGCGTTCGGCAAATGCGGCGAAGGAGATCAAGGCGCTGATCCAGAACTCCACCTCGCAGGTGGAGAACGGCGTCAAGCTCGTGCATGGCACGGGTGAGACACTGCTTGAGATCGGCGGACTGATCGAGAAGATCAACGAGCACATGGACGCGATCGCGGACTTCACCCGTGACCAGGCCAGCAATCTGCGCGACATCGGCGGCGCCGTCGATACGCTCGACCTTGTCACCCAGCAGAATGCCCAGGTCTCGGAACAGTCGAGCCACGAAGCCAACAAACTGGCCACGGAAGCGGTGTCGCTCAGCCAGATGATCCAGCGCTTCAAGCTACCATCAGCGAACCATGGACATCGCCGGGCCGCTTGACGGTTCGACGCGCCAAACCGACATGAGAAAGCCCGTGGCGCGCACCACGGGCTTTCCTTTGCCTGAACTCAAAATGATCAGGCTACCGGTCGTCCTCGATATCGTCGACGACGTCCGTCATGGGGCGGTCCGCACCGTCCGCATGTTCATGGATCCATTCGCCTTCGTCGTTCTGCCAGCTGATTTCGGCGTCGCCATCGGCAAGTTGCTGTGCTCCCGCCGCGTGACGGGCGGCTGCGAGCGCCTCGTCGTGGGTCGGATAGGGTTCCGAGTAGACGTTGCCCAGACGGTAGGCATAGCCTTCGTCATGGGCGACGACGTGATAGGTCACCTTCACCATTGGATGACCTCAATTCCAGTGCCAGCGATTGTCGCGCCGGTTCGGGGTGGAGGTGGCCACGAGATAGCCGATCACGCCACCGATGATGCCGAGGGTGATCAGGGCCGTGGAGGTGGCGGTCGGGTGACGGCGGACCACGCCGGCCACACTGTCGGCACCGTCGCGCGCGTAGTCAGCGACCACGCCTGCAGTGCGGGCTGCCCCGTGAAGGGCTTCCGATGCGCGGTGACGGGCATCATAGCCGGCGCGCTCGGCCTGGCGGCCGATTGCATCCTTCAGGTCACTCATCTGTTCGCGCAGCTCGCGCAGTTCTGCCTGGAGGTTGGACGTCGCCATGGCTCGGCTCCTCTTCGTTTGTGAGATCTTGCCAAAGTAACGTGATCGACGGGGGATGGTTCCACTTCCTCGTTCTGGAGCACCTGCAGTCCAGAAACGAAAACGCCCGATGCAGAGCACCGGGCGTTTCCAAAACAATGGGCTGACGCGCTTACTTGGTCGCGGCTTCGTACATTTCGAGCACGTAGTCCCAGTTGATCAGGCTGTCGACGAAGGCTTCGAGGTACTTCGGACGGGCGTTGCGGTAGTCGATGTAGTAGGAGTGCTCCCAGACATCGACGCCGAGGATCGGGGATGCGCCGTGGATCAGCGGGCTTTCGCCGTTCGGGGTCTTGGAGATTTCGAGCTTGCCGTCCTTGACGGAGAGCCAGGCCCAGCCGGAGCCGAACTGGGTCGTGCCGGCTGCGACGAAATCGGCCTTGAACTTGTCATAGCCGCCAAGATCGCTGTCGATGGCAGCCTGCAGCTTGCCCGGCAGCTTGTTGCCGCCGCCGCCCTTCTTCATCCAGTTCCAGAAGTGGATGTGGTTGTAGTGCTGGCCGGCATTGTTGAACAGGCCGGCATGCTTGCCGTAGGACTGCTTGACGATCTCTTCCAGGGACAGGCCTTCCAGACCCGAATCCTTCAGAAGGTTGTTGCCGTTGGTCACATAGGCCTGATGGTGCTTGTCGTGGTGAAACTCGAGCGTTTCAGCCGACATGAACGGGGCGAGCGAGTCGTAGGCATACGGGAGGGCGGGCAATTCGAAGGCCATGGTGAGATCTCCTTTTGGCGAATGGATTGCGGTTTGGCAGGTGACGGGAACATAGGTGCGGAACCTCGCTCAGGCAACCTTTGCCCTTCCAAAATCCGGCCTCCAAGCGAAAGAAATGTCTTCCGTTTTTGGACTTGCACGGTGTGGCGTTCCGGCCGAGGTTCACAGCCTCATCCTACCCAACTGAGGTCCCCCATGTTCCGTTCCCAGACGCTTCTCCTTGCGACAGCGCTCGTCCTCATTCCGCTCTCTTCGACAGTGCTCGCCTCTTCGGAAGATGCCTGGGACGACTTCGCCAAGGATGTTGCGGCTAAATGCACAGCGCTCGCTGAAGGGCGGATCGAACAGCCAAAGGTCGTCGTCGATCCCTTCGGCACCGAGAGTTATGGCGTGGCGATCCTGACCGGCAAGGCTGTTGGGGCCGCTGCTGTCGTCAGTTCGATCTGCGTCTATGACAAGAAGAGCCAGACGGCGGAGATCGGCGGGGAACTGCCGGCTGATCAGGTGACGATCAGTATACCCTGAAGTAGTCAGGCCTCGTAGACATCAGGCTCCGGCAGGCCATCGATCGGAAAGCCGAACTCGGCGCGGGCGATCTTGCATTCCTCATCGCCGGGCATGCAGGTGCGACAGACATGCGGGCGCACGAGATAGACCGCGCAACCGACATGTTTGCCAACCTCGCCGGTGAGCGCGCAGCAACGCCCGTTCTCGAACTTCATGCCGCTCTCGTCCTTGGCGATCATCGCTTCGGGGATCGCGGCGATTTCCTCATCGCTTTCCATGGAAAAGCGCGGCCAGTCGGCGGAATAGGCGCAGCAGGCGCCGCAGGTCTGGCAATCGAAGATGTCGGGCGGCGAGGTTTCCAGCATGGGTTCAGCGCTTTGCGGCGCGCAGGCGCATGAGGTTGAGGGCAAAGAAGCCGGTGAAGCCGAGCATCAACAGGCCGACAAAGACCGGTCCGGCATCGACCGAGATCAGATCCATTGTCAGCCCCGTGCTGCCGGAACCGGCGGCACTGCCGATGGCGTAGGCCAGCGCAAAAACGGCGGCGCCCGAGACCAGAAGACCACCGCGGAAGCGTTCGCCGAGCAGTGTCAGCGCCGCTGTATAGAGCGAGAAGCTTGCGGCGCCGAGGATCGAGATGGTGATCAGCAGGGCTGCCTGGGACGTCATGAAGGGCAGAGCCAGGAAGGTGACAGCTGCGATCAACGAGCCGGAGACGGCGATCACCGGGCGCGAGAGCCGGTCGAGCAGCCAACCGACGAAGGGCTGGGCAAGCGCCGTTGGCAGGGCCACCATGGTGACGACGAAGGCTGCGAAATTCTGGCTGTAGCCACGCTCGACGAAATAGAGCGGGATCATCGAGATCGCCGCGATATCCGAGAAGCCGAAGGCGACGACCATCAGCGTCAGCACCGGCGCCATCCTGACGAAGGTCAGCAGACCGCCGGCTTCCGAGGCTTCCGGCTTGGTCTTGGCGTAACGGCCCAGCATGACCGAGGCAAAGGCGACGAGTGCCACGTAAGCCGCCGTCAGCGCGAAGGCGAAACCATCCTCGATGCCGAGAAGCGGAATGGCGAGCGGACCTGCGGCAAAGCCCGCGCACATGCCGGCGCTATAGGCCCCCGACACGCGGCCACGCAGGCGGTCCGGACAGGCTGCGTTCAGCCATGCTTCGGAGACGGTGTAGATGATGCTGGTGCAGAAGCCGAGCAGGAAGCGGGCAACGAACCAGACCCAGAGCTGATCGAAAAGCGAGAAGGTGGCAAGACAGACGGAAACGCCGAGCAGCGAGGCGACGATCAGCCTGTCGCCGCGCACCAGCTGCGTGAGCTTGCCGATCAGAAGCGTCGAGGAGGCAAGGCCCAGTGCAAAGACCGAGGCGTTCAGGCCCGCCACGCTGGAGGAGACACCCCGGCTTTCGAGGATCAGCGCAATCAACGGATAGGTGAGCCCCTGCCCCACCGCAAAGGCCGTGACGCCCAGAATGACAACCGCGATCGCCGCCCAGTCTGGCGCGAAGTCGGTTGCGATATCCGTGGTGTGTGCGGTGTGCATGGGGCCTCCGAGGCGCGTTTCAGCGCCCGTCGATTGAAGGCCCGGTCTAGCGGGGCGTTTGGGGGAAGTCCAGAGAGGGTCGAGCTTGTAGTCCGGCGGCGGATGTGCGGAAATGCAACCCAGAGCAAACTCATAATTGTCTGGCACGGTCGACGCATGAAGAAGTTCGTCTTTGTCAACGAGGCGGCCAAACGCTCCTTCCTCGACCTGCCAAGGGAGATCCAGCGTCAATTCGGCGCCGACCTCCAGGCGGTGCAGCGGGGTGAACCGCCGTTTTCGCGCTGGAAGCATTTGACAGAAACGGTTGGTCCCGGTGCGATCGAACTCATCGAGAATACACCGAATGCCCATCGCGTGATCTACTGCGCCAAGTTTGCCGAGACCGTCTACATCCTGCACGCTTTCACCAAGACGACGAACGGTGTGGACCGGCACGCGATGAAAACGGCCGGCGAGCGATACAAGGTCATGCTGCAAACGCTGAAAGCAAAGCCTTAGGCGGCCTGAACGACCTCACAAATGACCCGACCGCTTGCGTCGACCGATGGCCGAAGCCGCACATCAAGGCTTGCCAGAAAGCCAATCAGCTTGTCGGCGGAAAAGAGGTCGATCTTGCCACGCATCAATTCGCTGACGCGGGGCTGGGACACGCCGAGCGCCTCTGCAATCTCAGCCTGCCTCAGCTTTCGTTCCTCAAGCAGCTTGCGAAGCGTCAACATCAGGTCCGCGCGAAACTGCAGATCCGCAGCTTCCGCTGGGCTGTCTGTCATGACGTCAAAGATATTGTCGAATTCCAGACGCTCCAACGAACACCTCCGAGAATTATACGGTTTTACGTATAATTCTGCTTTATCCCCAGCATGTCAAGGGACTGCAGCTGGGCAGCCATTCTGGCTGAGAAGAAGGCTATAGCTGTGAAACAAGTCGGCGTATGGCTGCCACCGGCAAGAATAGACGGAGTGGGTTCGATGGCAGCGCCTCGAAACCGTAGCGCAGGTAGAGGGTCTTTCGACGGGCTACGTGATCCGGATTACCGTCATCCAGCACGTCCAGAATGACCACCGCAATGCCGATCCGCTCGGCTGCCTGCACGATCCGCAGCAGGGCGTCGGCGAGCAGATCGCCGCCATAGCCTTGTCCGGCATATCGCTGGTCCACACCGATCATGGAAATGAAGGCGGCAGGGATCGCACCATGGGATGGGCGGCTCCGGGCGTAGCGAGACGGCAGTTCGGTGAAATCGACAGAATGGGCATTGAGGGCATAGAAGCCGATCACATCGCCTTTCTCAGAGGTCATCACGTAGACGCGCGCATTGCCGGCCTTGGCGAGCTTGTTTGCGGTCTTGCGGAAGTAGTTGTCGACGGTTTCGACGCCGCAGGAAAAGCTGTCCCGATCATGGCGCTCGGGATCGAGCACCTCGATGATGACCGAGTGCCCCTCGTCATTCATCTGCTGATGACGCGCGACTTGTGGCTGGCAAAGGCATCTCGCAAGGCGTCGGTCGGGGAACGCGGGTTGTCGAGCGCATCGAAGAAAGCTTCGTGATCGATCGGCTGCAGAAGTGTCCGTTCATGCGCTTCGATGGTCGCGAGCGCCGAGGCATAGGCCGCATTCATCGCAAAAGCCGTTTCATCGACCCCGCTGATCGCAGCAGCGCGCTGGATCGCCTGTTTGACATGCGGCTTGGTGCGAAAGTGCATCCGCTCCGTCGCACGGTCTTCCCTCGTCTGGCTGATATCCTTGGCTGTGCTCATGATGGCGGCCCTCAAGTCTCGCCATAAGTGTACGCCGTTTTGGCGTACACTTCAATCTCGC
Organism: Rhizobium sp.; assembly: GCA_027533385.1. GTDB lineage: Bacteria > Pseudomonadota > Alphaproteobacteria > Rhizobiales > Rhizobiaceae > Allorhizobium. The sequence goes on from JAPZUE010000012.1 coordinate 70,232, forward strand.
CGCTGAAGGTGGCTCAACCCGCCGCGATCACGCCCGGTACGTCCTGGCCCAGCGCCGCAAACACCGTCTTCAGGATGCCGGCGGAATCCAGTCCGGCCTTGGCATACATGGTTTCGGGCTTCGCCTGGTCCATCCAGACATCGGGCAGCACCAGCGAGCGGACCTTCAGGCCGGTGTCGAGCAGGCCCTCATTGACGAGGAAATGCATGACATGGCTGCCGAAGCCGCCGACGGCGCCTTCTTCGACAGTGACGACCACCTGGTGGTGGCGGGCGAGCTGGCGGATCAGGTCGTGGTCGAGCGGCTTGGCGAAACGGGCGTCGGCGACGGTGGTCGAGAGGCCGGCAGCATCGAGGTCTTCGGCGGCAAGCAGACAGTCGGCAAGGCGGGTGCCGAAGGAGAGGAGTGCGACCTTCGAGCCCTGCTTGACGATGCGGCCCTTGCCGATTGAAAGGATCTCGCCGCGTTCGGGCATGGGAACGCCCACACCTTCGCCGCGCGGATAGCGGAAGGAGATCGGACCTTCGTCGTAAGCCGCAGCGGTGCGGACCATATGCTTCAGCTCCGCCTCGTCGGCTGCCGCCATGACCACGAAACCTGGCAGTGCCGCGAGGAAGCCGGTATCGAAGGAGCCGGCATGGGTCGGGCCGTCGGCGCCGACGAAGCCGGCGCGGTCGATGGGAAAGCGGACCGGCAGGCCCTGGATGCCGACATCATGCACGACCTGGTCGTAGCCGCGCTGCAGGAAGGTCGAATAGAGCGCGCAGAAGGGCTTGAAGCCCTCGGCAGCAAGACCGGCTGCAAAGGTCACCGCATGCTGTTCGGCGATGCCGACATCGAAGGTGCGTTCCGGGAAGATCGACTGCAGCTTGTCGAGGCCGGTGCCCGAGGGCATGGCGGCGGTGATGCCGACGATCTTCTCGTCGTGGCGGGCTTCCTCGACCAGCGCATCGGCGAAGACGGCGGTATAGGCCGGCGCATTCGGCTTGGCCTTGGCCTGGGTGCCGGTGATCACGTCGAACTTGTTGACGCCGTGATACTTGTCGGCAGCGGCTTCGGCGGGTGCATAGCCCTTGCCCTTCTGGGTCACGACATGGATCAGCACCGGGCCCTTGGCGTTGTCGCGCACGTTACGCAGCACGGGCAGCAGATGATCGAAGGAATGACCGTCGATCGGGCCGATATGGTAGAAGCCGAGCTCCTCGAACATCGTACCGCCGGTGACGTAACCCCGGGCATGCTCGACGGCGCGGGTGATCGCGCGGTCGACGGTCTTGCCGAGATAGGCGGTCAGTTTCTTGCCGAACTCGCGGAAGCCCATGTAGCTGCGGCCCGATGCCAGACGCGCCAGATAGGCGCTCATCGCGCCCGTCGGCGGGGCAATCGACATGTCGTTGTCGTTGAGGATGACGATCAGCCGGGCGTCGAGGGCGCCGGCGTTGTTCAGTGCCTCATAGGCCATGCCGGCGGACATTGCACCATCGCCGATGACCGCGATCACCTTGCGGTCGGTCTTCGACAGGTCGGCGGCAACCGCCATGCCGAGGCCGGCGGAAATCGAAGTCGAGGAATGGGCGGCACCGAAGGGATCGTATTCGCTCTCGGCGCGCTTGGTGAAGCCGGACAGGCCATCTTCCTGGCGCAGCGTGCGGATGCGGTCGCGGCGGCCCGTGAGGATCTTGTGCGGATAGCACTGGTGGCCGACATCGAAGATCAGCCGGTCTTCAGGGGTGTTGAAGACCTTGTGGATGGCGATCGTCAGCTCGACGACACCGAGACCGGCACCCAGATGACCACCCGTCTTCGACACCGCATCGATCATCTCGTCGCGCACTTCGCGCGCCAACTGCGGCAGATCACGGTCCTCGATGGTCTTCAGGTCCTTCGGAAACTCGACCTTGTCCAGCAGCGGGGTATCGGGCATGGATGTCACGGGCTCTTGCCTCTTCAACGCGTTTGGGTGCGCGATAGCATCCCAAGACGAACTGGGCAAATATCCGACACCAAACTGCTATATAGACGTCAACGGCCCTCGGGCAAAGGCACGAACTCCTCTTCGTCCCCCGGAACAATGTCAAAACGGCCGGTTCTCCACTCTTCCTTGGCCTGTTCGATGCGCTCCTTCGACGAGGAAACAAAGTTCCACCAGATATGTTTCTGCGTGCCAAGCGCGGCACCCCCGAACAACATCACGTGACAACCGGTCGCCCCGCCGATGAGCGTAATCTCGTCACCGGGGCGGAAGACGAGCAGCTGGTCGGGCGCAAAGCGGTCGCCGGCGATTTCGATCTCGCCGGAAAGGATGTAAAGCGCGCGCTCTTCCTGGCCGGCATCGAAAGGAAAGCGGGCCCCGGGCTCGAGCGTCAGATCGACGTAGAGTGTCTCGGAGAAGGTCTTCACCGGCGAACGCAGCCCACCCATGGATCCGATCACCACACGACCGGAAGCCCCGCGATCGGCAAAGATCGGCAGTTCCCCCTTGGCCGTGTGGGCGAAGGCGGGATCGATCTCCTCCAGCTGGTCCGGGAGCGCAATCCAGGTCTGGAGCCCCGACATCGAGAACGGATGGCCACGCAGGTTTTCCGGCGTCCGTTCGGAATGCACGATGCCGCGACCCGCCGTCATCAGGTTGATGTCTCCAGGCGCAATCACAAGCTCCGTGCCGAGGCTGTCGCGGTGCTTGATCTCGCCATCGAAGAGATAGGTGACGGTGGAGAGACCGATATGCGGATGGGGGCGGACATCCATGGCTTCGCCTGCCTTCAAGACGGCCGGCCCCATGCGGTCGAAGAAGATGAAGGGGCCGACAAGGCGGCGACGGCTGGAGGGCAGCGCGCGGCGCACGCCAAAACCACCGATATCGCTGGAACGGGGAATGATCAGATGCTCGATGGCATCGCAGGCAAAGGCATCGCCCGGGACGGGATCATTGCCGGGAAAGAAGGACATGGGAAACCTCTTCGTTCAATCGGGCCAAGACTATCAGGTCTCGACGCGGATCATAGAACGGATCGACTGCAGACGCGGTGACGCATCGTTCAGCCTTTGGCCGGTCGACGGCATCTGGGCAGGCACCGCGAAGGCATCACTATCGGCCTGACGGCTCCGTGCTGGCGGGAACAGGTCCTTGCGGCACACAGAATTCGGCCAGACACATCCGGCGCAGTGGACATCCGTTAATGCTTAATAAGCCATATCTAATTATTCTCGTCGCAAGCGGGACTGCCGGTGGGGTATGGCTCGCGCCCAGCACGAAGAAAACGAGGCAATCGTGGTCAAGACAATTCTGGCGGTCGATGATTCCAAGACAATCCTGTCCATGGTGACCCAGACGCTCGAAAGGGCCGGTTATACAACATTGCAGGCCGAAGATGGCATCCATGGGCTGGAAGTGCTGGAGGGCGGGGCTCCCGACCTTGTTATCACCGACATCAACATGCCAAGGCTCGACGGTTTCGGCTTCATCGAGCGGATCCGCCGCAGCGAACGCTACAGGGCCATTCCCATCCTGGTGCTGACCACGGAAAACGATCCTCAGAAGCGGGAGCGCGCCCGCAAGGCCGGGGCAACCGGCTGGATTGTCAAACCCTTCGACGCTGCCAAACTCGTCGATGCCGTCGGACGGCTGAGCAGCTGAGCAAGACCTTCAGTTACGATTACTGGAACCGGTCGCGGATATTGATCCCCTAACGGTCATTCCCGGACAGGAATGTGCAATCCAACCTTCACGTCGCGCAACACGACATTGGTGTGCATGCGGCGGATCTGTGGATTCTCGGCCATCAGCTGGGCGCTGATATCGTCGTAATGCTCGACATCGCGGGCGGTGATGATGGCGACAAGATCGACCTGGCCTGTCACATAATAGACCTGCTGGACGTGTTCCTGCTTGTCGGCCCAGGCGCGGAAGCGGGTAAGCGCATCGTAATTGTCGCGCTCGATCTCCATGCCGGTGATGAAGGTCATCGGGAAATTTGTCGCCTTGCGATCCACCACCGCGATCTCGGCGGTGATGATGCCCTCGTCCCGCAGCCGGCGGAGCCTGCGCTGCACCGCTGAGGGCGACAGGCCCACCTTGTCGGCAATCGCCTCCGCCTTCAGCTGGCAGTCGCGTTGCACCACTTCCAGAATGCTGCGGTCAAATTGATCGAGCTTTTCCGGCATGCGTTTCCTCCCTCACCTGCCATTTTTCCTGCCCCATATCGGAAAACAAAGGTCTTCGCCATCTTTCAGCAATGATCCGGCGATCGATGCGGAATTTTCCCGCAGACGACAGAAAATGCGCCAGAAATCCGCATCCACTCCCTCATAAGGTCTCGCAATTGTCACATTACCTGGGATCAAGATGACAGGGACCACCCCGGCCGCGCTCGACGTGCAGGACATCCACAAGAGTTTCGCCGGCATCGAGGTTCTGAAAGGCATCTCGGCCACGGCCCGTCGGGGCGACGTCATTTCGATCATCGGCTCGTCCGGTTCCGGCAAGAGCACCTTTCTGCGCTGCATCAACCTCTTGGAAGCGCCCGACCGCGGCCGCATCATCGTGGGCGGTGAGGAGCTGAAGCTGCGCCCCTCCCGCAAGGGCAGCCTTGAAGCCGCCGACCGCAAGCAACTGGAGCGGCTGCGCACCGGGCTTGGCATGGTGTTCCAGAGCTTCAATCTCTGGGCGCATCGCACGGTGCTCGAAAACGTCATCGAGGCGCCCGTTCACGTTCTGAAAGTGCCGCGCCGCGAGGCAGTCGAGAAGGCCGAAGCGCTGCTGGCCAAGGTCGGGCTCTACGACAAGCGCGATGCCTATCCGGCCTTTCTTTCCGGCGGCCAGCAACAGCGGGCGGCGATTGCCCGCGCGCTTTGCGTCGATCCGGCCGTGATGCTGTTCGACGAGCCGACCTCGGCGCTCGATCCGGAGCTTGTCGGCGAAGTGCTGAAGGTCATCCGTGATCTCGCCGAAGAGGGCCGCACCATGCTTCTCGTCACCCACGAGATGAGCTTTGCCCGCGACGTCTCCAGCCATGTGATGTTCCTCGACAAGGGGCGTGTCGAGGAAGAGGGACCGCCGGAGCAGGTTTTCGGCGACCCGAAAAGCGCCCGATGCCGCGACTTCACCCGCAGCCTTGGTGGGCGCGGGACCGTTTGATCCAAAATCCAGAACCATCTAACCAATCGGGGAAAACGACGATGAAAATGATCTCCCTTCTTCTCGCCGGTGCCGCCTTTGCCGCAACCGCCGTTACCGCCCAGGCCGAAGTGCGCTTCGGCATCATGAACGAGGCCTATCCGCCCTTCTTCGCCAAGGATGCCTCCGGCACCTGGAAGGGCTGGGAAATCGACTTGATGAACGCCGTCTGCGCGGAAATGAAGGAAACCTGCACGATCGTCGACGTCTCCTGGGACGGCCTGATCCCGGCGCTGCAGACGAAGAAATTCGACGTGATCTGGTCGTCGATGTCGATCACCGAGGAGCGGTTGAAGACCATCGACTTCACCGACAAGTACTACAACACGCCGAGCAAGCTGATCGGCCCGAAGGATGGCACGCCGGGTGCGACGCCCGAAGCCGTTGAAGGCAAGACCATCGGCATCCAGGTCTCGACCGTGCAGTCGGCCTATTATGCGAAATACTTCGCCGACAAGGCCGAAGAGCAGACCTACGCCACCCTGGACAAAGCCTTCCAGGATCTCGCCGCCGGCCGCATCGACTATGTCTTCGGCGATTCCATCCCGCTTGCCGACTTCCTGAACACCGATTTCGGCAAGGATTGCTGCGCCGACATGGGCAATGTCGCGGATGATCCGTCGGTTCTCGGCGTTGGCATTGGCGGCGGGCTGCGCAAGGAAGACACCGAGCTGAAGGCCAAGCTGAATGCGGCGATCGCCGCTGTCCGCGCCTCGGGCAAGTATGACGAGATCACGAAGGCCTATTTCACCTTCGACATCTACGGCCAGAAGTAACCGACGGGGACCAGGAGCGAGATGGCGACGGGATCAATGACGGCCTGGCAATTGCTGGCGCTCGAGCCTCCGGGCTGGGGCGGCGCGCTGTTGACCGGTGCCGCAACGACCGTCGCCATTTCGGCCTGCGCCTTTTCGATCGGTCTGGTCATCGGTCTCTTCGGAGCCATCGGCAAGCTCTCCGACAATCGCCCGGTGGGACTGATCCTCAAGGGCTATACCTCCGTCATCCGAGCGGTGCCGGAATTGATCCTGATCGTCGGGCTCTATTATGCCGGGACCGATGGCCTCAACCGTCTGTTGATGGCGCTTAACCTGCCGACCATCGAGGTCAATGGTTTCATTGCTGCCGTCGCCGTGCTCGGCTTCGTGCAGGGCGCTTACATGACCGAGGTGCTGCGCGGCGCGATCCTGGCGATCCCGACCGGACAGCTCGAGGCGGCGCGGGCCTTCGGCATGTCGCCGCTCCTCAGGTTTCGCCGAGTAACGCTGCCGGCGCTTCTGCCGAACGCCCTGCCCGGCATGGCCAATCTCTGGATGTCGGTGACCAAGGACAGCGCGCTCGTTGCCGTGGTCGGCTATCAGGAACTGGCGCTGACCACGCGTCTCGCGGGCGCCAATACCAAGGAATATTTCCTGTTCTTCCTGGCGGCCGCCGTCCTCTATCTCATCATCACGCTTCTCTCCAACCTCGTCTTCCATGGCATCGAGCGCCGCGTGCGCCGGGGCCAGCGGCCGGCGCATTGAGGGAGGTGCGCAGATGAATTTCGAGTGGATCGCGAAATACTGGCCGCTGCTGATCGAGGGCGCCTTCCAGACCGTTTCGCTGCTGGTGATTTCGGTGAGCTTCGGCTTCGTGTTGGCGGTGGGGCTTGCCTTTGCCATGGTGAGCGGCGGCCCTATTACCCGCAATCTCGCGCGCGGCTATTCGACCGTGTTTCGTGGCACGCCACTGCTGATCCAGCTCTGGCTGCTCTATTACGGCGTGGGCTCGCTGCTGCCGATGGTGCCGGGCTTGAGGCAGAGCTTTCTCTGGCCGATCCTGCGCGAAGGCTTCTTCTTCGCCGCCGTTTCCTTCACGCTGAATTTTGCCGCCTATCAGTCGGAAGTGTTACGCGGTGCGCTCTTGTCCGTGCCGAAGGGCGAGCTGGAAGCCGGGCGTTCGCTCGGGATGAGCCCCTTGATGCTGATCAGACGCATCTGGCTGCCGCGGGCGGTCCGCACGGCCCTGCCGACGATTGCCGGCGAGATCGTGCTGCAGCTGAAAGCCACGCCGCTGGCCTTCACCGTCACCGTGATGGATCTCTATGCGGTCGCCTTCAAGGTCCGCCAGGACACGCTTCTCGTCTACGAGCCGCTGCTCGTCGTCACCCTCTTTTATGTCGCGCTGACTGCGCTGATCACCCGCGCATTCGGAGTGGTCGAGGCGCAGGTGCCGATCCGCCGCTGAGGCGGCCCGAAAGTGTAATGCCATGACGAAAGTCTTCGTGACCCATCCCCTGCCCGCGTCTGCCGGTCCCGAAACCCGGGCGCTCGATGCCGGCCTGGTGATCGACCCGGCGACCGGGGCGATTGCGCCCAATGTCTCGATGTCGGTCAACAATGCGCTGATGCCGGGCGATGGCGCCTTTTCCGCCGATGGCGTCGCCGATCTCGCCGATCTGCCCTATCTCTATGCCCGCTGGACGAACCCCACCGTGCGGCAGCTGGAGCAGCGGCTGGCAGCTCTCGAAGGCGCCGAGGATGCGCTGGCAACGGCGACGGGCATGGCGGCGATTGCCGGTACGCTCTTCACCTTCCTCAAGGCCGGCGACCATCTCGTGGTCTCGGATGTCTGTTATGCGGGCGCCGTCGAACTCACCCAAAGGGTGCTGCCGGATTTCGGCATCGAGGTCACGCCTGTCAACATGGCGCGCCTTGATCTGGTTGAAGCCGCCATGCGACCGAACACGCGGCTCGTGCATTGTGAGAGCCCCGTCAATCCGATCCTGCGCATCGTCGATCTCGAAGCGCTGGCGGCCATTGCCCACAGACACGGGGCGCTGATATCGGTCGATTCGACCTTTGCCACGCCGGTTGCAACACGGCCGCTCACGCTCGGCGTCGATCTCGTCATCCATTCGCTGACCAAGTTCATCAATGGCCATGGCGATGTGCTGGGCGGGGCCGTGATCGGGCGGAAGGAACTGATCGCGCGTATTCGCGGGCGGGCCGGCGTCTATCTTGGAGCGTCACTTCCGGCCCAATCCGCCTGGCTTATCATGCGCGGTATCGACACGCTTTATCCGCGCCTGCGCATGGCCTCCGAGAGCGCCCTTGCCGTCGCAACCTTCCTGGAAGGGCATCCGGAGGTCGAGCGCGTCATCTATCCGGGTCTCGCCTCCCACCCGCAGCATGATCTCGCCAAACGCCAGATGGATGTGTTCGGTGGCATGATCGGCTTTCGCACGCGGGGTCCCAGGGCCGCCGCCGATCGGCTGGCCGAGCGACTGCGTGTCATTCACTACGCCTTTTCCCTCGGGCACCAGCGCAGCCTCGTGGTGCTGCTCGACACCGAGGAGATGATGACCTCGACCTTCCGCCTCACCGGCGAAGCTCTCACCGATTACCGCGCCTATGCCGGCGACGGGCTCTTCCGCCTGTCGATCGGCCTCGAGACTACAGGCGACATCATCGCCGATCTCGACCAGGCACTCACCCCCTGACCGCATCCGACGGAGACTTGTCCATGGCAGATACCATCATCCTCGACGGCGGCATGAGCCGCGAACTCTTGCGCCTCGGCGCGGAGCTGAAGCAGCCGGAATGGTCGGCGCTGGCGCTGATGAACAGCCCCGAGATCGTGCGCCAGGTGCATGCGGAATTCATTGCCGCCGGTGCCGATGTCGTCACCACGAATTCCTATGCGCTGGTGCCCTTCCATATCGGCGAAGAGCGGTTCCGCAAGGACGGTCCGGCTCTTATCGCGCTTTCCGGCCAGCTGGCACGCGAGGCTGCGGATGCGGCAGGTCGCAAGGTTGTCGTGGCCGGCTCCCTGCCGCCGATCTTCGGCTCCTATGAGCCGGAGAATTTCGACCCGTCGACCGTGCAGGATTATCTGAAGGTGCTGGTTGCAAACCTGGCCCCCCATGTCGATGTCTGGCTCGGCGAGACGCTCAGCCTGATTGCCGAGGGCGAGGCCGTGCGCAAGGCGATCCAGGCACAGCCGAAGCCGTTCTGGATCTCATTCACACTCGCCGATGATGCAGCCCAGGTGGCCGGTGGCGAGCCGAAGCTGCGCTCGGGCGAGACCGTGCGGGCGGCAGCGGAATGGGCGGCGGGCTCGGGTGCCTCGGCGCTGCTGTTCAACTGCGCCAAGCCCGAGGTCATGAAAAAGGCGGTCGAGACGGCCGCAGCCGTGTTTGCCGAAAAGGGTGCGGCACTCAAGATCGGCGTTTATGCCAATGCCTTCGAGAGCGACACCGACGACAAGGCCGCCAATGAAGGGCTGCATGATACCCGCCAGGACCTGACGGGCGATGTCTATTCGCGCTTTGCCTGTGACTGGGCCGAGGCGGGTGCGAGCATGATCGGCGGCTGCTGCGGCATCGGGGCGGAGCACATTCACCGCGTGGCGGGGGCGCTCAGAGCGAGAGCATAATCATCCGCATTGACGCCTATGGCGGCCAATGTCATAGTTGGCCATGAAGGCAGATCTGGTAATCCGAGAACGTATGGTCTTCGGTGATGGCGCCATTCTGGAAGTCCGGATCTGGTCCGTGCCTGTTCCGGTGCCGCCTTCGCAGCACCGATACAAATATGCGCTGTTCTATGGCTATCCGGGCCAACGGCTGCTTTGCTACGACAACGAGTGTGGCAAGGGTGATCATCGGCATCACGGCGACGCCGAAACGCCCTATGAATTCCGAGGCATCGAGCAGCTTCTGCAAGATTTTCGGACTGATGTCGAACGACTGCGAGGAGAAACGATATGACGAGAGAACTGGACGTTCATGTCGGCGGAGGCTTCGACGGTTTGCAGGCGCGTGTCCGAGATGCGCTGCGTCGCCATGAAGATGGCGCGCATGTAAACGAGGACCACCTAACCTTCGTCGATTGGGACGCTTTTTCGCGGACCATGACCTCGAAGCGACTGGAACTGCTGCGCTACCTGCACCGGAACCCGCAGGGGAGCGTGGCTGCGCTCGCCCGCAACCTCAAACGCGACTATCGACGCGTGCATGAAGACGTCGAACTGCTCAGCGCTGCCGGCTTGATTTCTCGTGACGGACTGGCGCTCCGAACCGGCTATGACGAGATTCGTACGGTGATCGCCCTCTAGTGGTTGGCACGCGCCAAGCGCGGCATCGCCGGGCTGTTGACTTAAATGTGTCTTTCTCGTGATTTTTTTGTGCTGCGGCTCTTGAAAGCTCAGTCAGCTATCACGATATAGCGATCGCGGACCGGGCCCCTCTGACGACGGACTACCCTCGTGATGTCGGACCGCATCGAGCACGCTCGATGACATGCCCGGACCGGCTCTCTGGCGAGACCTCAGCGGCATTGCATTGAGCAGGGTCAATGCAACAGAGGTCACACAATTGGAACTCCTCCTTGTTCTCTTTCTCGGCAAACCACTCTGGATGTGGCTTGTCTTCATGTTTCTCGTCGTCGCACTCCTGGCCTTTGACCTTGGCGTGCTCCACAAGGACGACCATGAAATCGGCGTCGCCGAGAGCCTGAAGCTTTCGGCGATGTATATCGCGTTGGGTCTGGCCTTCTCCGGCTTCATCTACTGGCAGATGGATACGACCGCGACAGCCCAGTATCTGACCGCCTTCGTGGTCGAAAAGACCCTGGCGATGGACAACATCTTCGTCATCGCGCTGATCTTCGCCTTCTTTGCAGTCCCGCGTGAGTATCAGCACCGCGTGTTGTTCTGGGGTATCCTCGGCGTCATCGTCCTGCGCGGTATCATGATCGGCCTCGGTGCCACGATCGTCGAGCAGTACAGCTGGGTTCTCTATGTCTTCGCCGTCTTCCTGATCCTGACCGGTATCAAGATGCTGTTCATGGCGGACAAGGAGCACAAGATCGAAGAAAACGGTCTCATCCGCTTCCTGAAGCGTCGCATGAACGTGACGGAAGAGCTGCATGGTCACGACTTCTTCGTGAAGAAGCCGGATCCGGTCACGGGCAAGATCCGCCGCTTCGCGACCCCGCTGTTCCTGGCGCTGGTGATGATCGAAATCGCCGACCTCGTGTTCGCCGTCGACTCGGTCCCGGCCGTGTTCACGATCACGACCGATCCGTACATCGTCTACACCTCGAACATCTTCGCGATCCTCGGTCTGCGTGCCCTCTACTTCGCGCTGGATGCCATCCTGCACCGCTTCTCCTACCTGAAGTATGCGCTGTCGATCCTGCTGGTCTTCATCGGCTCCAAGATCTTCATCGCCGACGCCATGGGTTGGGAAAAGTTCCCGCCGGAGTGGTCGCTGGGTATCACCTTCTTCATCCTCGGCGTGGGCGTTGCCTACTCGCTGTGGAAGACCGGCAGCGGCGCCAAGGCCGTGGAAGGCAAGGGTCCGGCCGAGTAAGGCAGACTGCATCCACTCTGATCAATACGACGAATGGCCCTGCAAGGGGCCATTCTCATGTCTGGGTGATGGTTTCGATCACCGGTCCAAGCCACGCAAAAAGGCGGCGGATGAAACCGTCCGCCGCCTTTCGTCTGTCAATCGATCTGTCGCCCGGGGCCGTCTCCCGGTGATTGCTTACGCGCCGTCGAGGGGCTCGACGCCGGTCGGTTTGCCGGCGCGGTCGAGACGGATCTTTTCGATGCGGTTTTCGGCGGCCGACAGGAGCTGCTCGCAATGCTTCTTCAAGAGTTCGCCGCGCTCGTAGATCGCGATGGACTCGTCGAGCGCCACGTCACCGCGTTCGAGGCGCGCGACGATGCTTTCGAGCTCGGCCACTGCCTTTTCGAAGGAATAGCCGGAGAGATCGGCGGTAATGGCGTCGGACATACTCAACCCTTCATCAGTCTCAAGATGTGCAGGCCTGCCGATTCGGCGACGCCTTCGAGATCATAGCCGCCTTCGAGCAGGCTGACGACCCGGTTCTGGGCGAAACGGTCGGCGACTTCCAAGAGCCGTCCCGTCGCCCAGTCGAAATCCTCGCCGACCAGATTGATCTGCGCCAGCGGATCGCGGTGATGGGCGTCGAAGCCGGCGGAGATCAGGATGAAGTCTGGCGCAAAATCGTTCAGCGCTGGCAGAACACGGCTCTTGAAGGCCTCGCGGAAATGATCCGAGCCGACATTCGGGGAGAGCGGCGCATTGACGATGTTGCGGTGCTTGCCCGTCTCGTCCTTGGCGCCCGTGCCGGGATAAAGCGGCATCTGGTGGGTCGAGCAGAAGAGCACGGAAGGATCGTCCCAGAAGATGTCCTGGGTGCCATTGCCGTGGTGCACGTCCCAGTCGACGATCGCGACGCGTTCGACGCCGTAGGTCTTCTGCACATGGCGGGCGGCGATCGCCACCGTGTTGAACAGGCAAAAGCCCATGGCCTTGGTCTTTTCGGCATGGTGGCCCGGCGGGCGACCGGCGACGAAGGCATTGTCGGCCTTGCCGGTCATCACGTCGTCGACGGCTGACATCGCCCCGCCGATCGCAGTCAGCGCCACCTGCAGGCTCTTCTGCGAGGCATAGGTGTCGGCCTCCAGCTGGTTGATGCGATCCTCCTCTTCGGGGATCTGCCGCATCACCGCAAAGAGATGCTCCTCGGGATGGGCGAGTGTCACCGCATCCTCGTTGGCCTGGCTTGCCTCGATCCGCTCCAGCCGGGCGAAGTTCGGATGCTCCAGCGCGATGTTGAGCGAACGCAGCCGGTCGGCCCTTTCGGGGTGTCCTTCCGGCGTGTTGTGTTCAAGGAAGATCGGGTTCTCGTAGAGACGGGTGGCCATGTGCATCCTTCCGGGGGTCGCGGAGAACATAATGCGCGACACTGTCATCTTCCACCACGGATGGCGGTTTTACCCAGATGGCGCGCAAGTGCGCGACGCAGGGACCGTGTCGGGCATCTTGTGAAGCTGCATGGGATGCCGTTAGATGCCGCTCAAATTGGGAGAACGCGGGAGAGGGCATGGACGAAACGCAACGGGTGGAGGTGAGTGGGCTTGTCGTTGCCTATCGTGACATCAGTCCGACCGGCGACATGCAAGCGGCCGCCTATGTCATCCACGCCGAGGAGGCCGTCCGGCATTTCTGGCGCTACCGTCCGCCGCTCGAAGACGAGCCGCTCTACAGCCCGACCAAGTTCGAAGTCCGGCTGCACCAGCCGCTGCGTTTTGGGGATCAGGTTCGCATGACCGTTCATGTCGACAAGATCGGCGGCAAATCGGTCGGTTTCGAAGTGGCGATGGAGAAGGACGGCCAGACCGTCGCCGAGGTCGACATGACCTGGACGGCACGGGATCTGGAGAGTGGCGAACCGGTCGCGCTGCCGGAAGACATCCGCGACTGGCTGTACCGATACGTCCCCTGACCTTGCCGCCTGCCTGTGCGGCAGATTTCAGCCTCAGGCGGCGATCGAGTTGCGACGACGCATATGCGGACCGCCGGCTGCCGCTGGCGAACCGGGTTCGCGCGGAGCCGAGCGCCGATTGAGCTTGAAGATGTCGACCAGGGTTTTCATTTTCTCGGCGCCTTGGGCCATGATGTCGCCGGCCGCCGCAATGCTCGACACAAGACCGGCATTCTGCTGGGTGGCCTGATCGAGCTGATTGACCGCGTTGTTGATCTCGCCGAGGCTCGAGGCCTGCTCATTGGCCCCGGTCGCGATGGCATCGACGTTGACGTTGATCTCGTTCACGAATTTTTCGATGCGTTCCAGCGAAGTACCGGTGGCGTTGACGAGACGCACCCCTTCGGCCACCTCGTTGGTCGAATTGAGGATCAGCGCTGAGATTTCCCGGGCGGCGGCAGCGGAACGCTGGGCAAGCTCCCGGACCTCCTGAGCGACGACCGCAAAGCCCTTGCCGGCCTCACCGGCACGGGCGGCCTCGACACCGGCGTTCAAGGCCAGCAGGTTGGTCTGGAACGCAATCTGGTCGATGACATCGATGATGCTACCGATTTCCTTCGAGGCATTCTCGATCCGCCCGATCGCTTCGACCGTGGACCGGACCACCTCGACCGACTGACCTGTTGCCGTCCTCGCCTCCTTGACGATGTCGCGCGTGTCGCGGGCCCGAACGGATGCCTCCTTGACCGTGGAGGTGATCTGTTCCAGGGCCGCAGAGGCCTGTTCCAGGGCCGCTGCCTGCTGCTCGGTCCGGCGGCCCAAGGCTTCCGCATCGGCCTTCAGGTTGCTGCTGTTCTCCGTCAGGGAGCCCGTCTCGCCCAGCACGCTTTCCAGCGTCTTCTGGAACTCGCCGATCGCCTTGTTGAAATCGTTGCGCAACCGTTCGAACTCGGGAATGAAGGGGTCGTCGATCGTGACGCGGATATTGCATTCCGAGAGACGCTCGAGACCTGCGGCGATGGCCTCCACCGCAGACACGCGACCGGTGACGTCGATCGCGAATTTCACGACCTTGAAGACCCGGCCTTCCTCGTCGAATATCGGGTTGTAGGATGCCTGGATGTAAACCTTGCTGCCATCCTTGCGGATGCGGGTAAACTCGCTGGACTTGAATGCTCCGTCGCGCAGATCCTTCCAGAAGGCCTGGTATTCTGCGGATCGGACGTATTCCTTCTCGCAGAACATCGCATGATGTTTGCCGACGATTTCCTCGAGCTTGTAGCCAAGGGCCGCCAGGAAGTTCTGGTTTGCAGTCAAAATCGTGCCATCAGGGGTAAATTCAATTGTCGCCTGCGCGCGCGAGATTGCATTGAGCTTGCCACCGTTCTCCAGTTCGGCCCGCTTGCGCTCGGTGATGTCGGTTGCGAACTTGATCACCTTGTAGGGCTTTCCGCCACGCATGATCGGATTGTAGGAGGCCTCGATCCAGATCTCGCGCCCGCCCTTGCCGAAGCGCTTGTACTGAGCGCTAAAGAATTCTCCGCGGGCCAGACGGGCCCAGAAGTTCCTGTAGTCCTGCGACTTGGCATAGTCCGGCGCGACGAACATGCTGTGATGCTGGCCGACAATCTCGGCAAGCGAGTAACCCACGGCGTTGCAGAAGTTCTCGTTCGCGGCCAGAATCCGTCCCTCCGTCGTAAACTCGATGACGGCCTTAGAGCGGTCGAGCGCCTTGAGGATCGCGCGGGATTCGTTGCCGAATGTCGGAAGGAAAAACATGGTTGCACCCCTGAATTTGATTCACCCAGAGTTTATTTCGAACCTTCTATATAAAATCTTACTAAAATTGAGCGAAATTTGATCGTCAGGGATCCCTGGCTGTCTACCGGAGGCCAAAACTGGGCAAAAAAGCTAGACATTGAACGAAAAACGCCCCTGCTTTCGCAGTGGCGCCACTTTTCAAGACGAATTGTCTATGCCGGTCAGAACTCGCTCCACTCCTGCTTCACAGCAAGATTACCCTGGGCCATCGGAATACGCCGGGCGGCAGACTGGTGGGCCTGGGCACGCGCGTCAACGGGTGCGGCTGCGGCGCGGCCGGAAAGCGTGAACTGCGAGACCAGCGAGCGCAGCCGCAGCGCTTCCTGGGCGAGTGCTGCGGAGGCCGCGGTGGATTGCTCGACCATCGCAGCGTTTTGCTGGGTCGTCTGGTCCATCTGGTTCACTGCCGTGTTGACTTCGGCAAGGCCGGTCGACTGTTCGCGAGCCGAGGTCGCGATCGCATCCATCAGCTGGTTGATCTGGGAGACGTAGTCACCGATGGCTTTCAGGGCCACGCCCGTGTCCCGAACGAGCTTGACCCCACTTTCGACCTCGGTCGAGGAGTTCTGGATCAGGCCCTTGATCTCCTTGGCTGCGCTCGCCGAACGCTGGGCGAGCTCACGGACTTCCTGAGCAACGACGGCGAAGCCCTTGCCGGCCTCACCGGCGCGTGCCGCCTCGACACCGGCATTGAGCGCCAGCAGGTTCGTCTGGAACGCGATCTCGTCGATCACGCCGATGATGTTGGAGATCTGCTGCGAGCTTTCCTCGATGCGGCGCATCGCATCCACCGCGTCCGAGACGACTTCGGACGACTTTGCGGCATTCTGGTTGGCGAGGATTGCCACCGTACGGGCCTCCTCGGTGCGCTTCGAAGAGGTCGACACATTGGCGGTGATTTCGTCCAGGGCGGCAGCGGTCTCTTCCAGCGAGGCGGCCTGCTGCTCTGTGCGCTTGGACAGATCATTGGCGCCGGAGGAGATCTCGCGGGTGCCGTTGTCGATGCTCTCGACAGAGTTCATGACGGCCGAGAGCGTCGTGCCGAGCTGCTTCAGCGAGGCGTTGAAGTCCTGACGCAGCGATTCGTATTCGGCGGCGAAGGGCTCGTTGAGCTGGAAGGAGACATCGCCTTCCGCCAGACGCTTCAGGCCACTGCCGAGCGTCGTTGTGGCAAAACGCAGCTTCTCGGCCTCTTCGGCGGATCTGCGGCGGGTCTCCGCGTCCTGATGGCCTTCGCGGATGCGTGCTTCCTCCGCCTGACGCTCAAGCTCCTTGTTGGCGATGCCAGCCTGGCGGAAGACCTCGACGGCAGCGGCCATCTCGCCCACTTCGTCGGCGCGGCCCTCGAAGGGGATGTGGCTTTCCAGGTCCCCTGACGCCAGATTGCGCATGGAACCGGAGATGCGCGCGATCGGTCGGGTAACACCGAGGATGGCATAGGCGATGCCACCCAGCGCAATCAGCAGGGTAACGGCGGCGATGCCCAGGGTGGTCAACCGGTTCACCTGGTAGATGGCGCCGCTTTCGGCGACCGCCTTGTTGGCATTCTCGATGACCTTTGCCACGAGCTCGTCGACGATGGCGTTCACCTTTTCCGACTGGGCCTTCATCTTGCCCTTGAACAGGCTGGTTGCCACCAGGGTCTGACCATCCTGCTTGATGACGGTCAGCTCTTCGCCGAGGACGGTATAGGCATCGAATTCAGGCTTGAGCGCGGTGATCAGCTGACGACCGGCTTCGGTCCGGACCCCGGCCTCGTAATCCGCCATGGATTTGCGGACCGTGTCAGCCATATCTTTGATGCTCTTGATTTCCGCCTCGATCTCACCCGGGGTGGAAGCCATCAGCAGGCGCGCATAGGCGAGACGCATCAGGTTGAAATTGCCCTTCACCTCGCGCGCGATCACCATTCGCGACATCCAGTAGTGCCCAATTTCCTGGGAATTCTCGTTGAGCTTGGAGAGGCTGGTGTAGGAGGTGACGCTGAGAGCAAGGATTGCGACAGCGATCAGGCTCAGCATACCAGTGAGCGCGACCCGGATGGACAGACGTTTCATGAGAAGTCCCCGATGTGAGACGGTACGGAATGACAATGTTGTGATTTAGCGTTACTTTTATTAAGATTTTCTTCTTTAGGGCGGTCTTGGCCATTGAAATCCCAAAACAAATGAAGCCCCCCGGGCCCGAATCCGGGGGGCTTCTATTCCTACAGGCCGGAAGGAGGAGGAGGGCCTGCAGTTTTGTGTCGGAGCACGCTGCTTGGGAGGGAGGAATGCATCGCGCCGGCCAGGGAACATTAGAAGAGATTGCTTAACTTATCCCTAATGAAACCATGAATGGCTTTTAAATTGAATTCCACAACCCCAACCTCCGGTCCCGCCTGCAACGCTGCAACCTGGCCCGCGAAAAACACTTGCGCCGCGCGACTTCTCCGCTCATTGACGGGACATGAAAAAGCTCCCAGAACCCCAGCGCCTCGACCAGCTCCTGGTCGCCCTTGGCCTATTCGCCAGCCGCTCCCGCTCCCGTGACGCCATCCAGCGTGGCACGGTGAAGGTGGACGGCAGGGTCGTGACGAAACCCAGCCTTGTCTTTGCGGCGACCCATGCCTTCGAAATCGACGATCCGGCGCAGGATTACGTCTCCCGCGCGGCGCTGAAGCTTGTTGCGGCGCTCGACCATTTCGGCCTGTCGCCGGAGGGGTGCCACTGTCTGGATGTCGGCGCCTCGACCGGCGGCTTTACCGAAGTGCTGTTGAAGCGCGGTGCCGCCCATGTGACGGCCATCGATGTCGGGCACGACCAACTGCATCCGCGGCTTGCCAGCGATCCGCGCGTCACCAATCTCGAAGGTCTGAATGCCCGTTATCTGGAGCCGGAGGATTATGACGAGGAGCCTTTCGACTTTCTCGTTTCCGACGTGTCCTTCATTTCGCTGAAGCTCGCACTCGCCCCTGCCCTGGAACAGGCCGAGCCCGGCGCGCATTGCCTTCTGCTGGTCAAGCCACAGTTCGAAGCGGGCCGCGAGGCGATCAGCAAGGCGGGCCTGTTGAAGGAGCCGGAAACGGCACCGCAGGTCGCAGCCGAGCTTGAACGCTGGCTGACGGAGGACATGGGCTGGACGAGCCTCGGCCTCATCCCCTCGCCGATCGCCGGCGGCGATGGCAATGAGGAGTTTCTGCTTGCGGGCGTGAAGCCTGATGATGCGGATCAGGGCGAGGATGACGATCTCGAAGACGGAGAGGATGCCGGATGAGCGCGGAAACCGTCACGATTTCAAGCCTCGGCGCCAAGGGTGACGGGGTGGCGCATGGGGCCGATGGCCCCGTGTTCGTGCCCTTCTCCCTGCCGGGCGAGACTGTCTCCATCGCACGGGTGAAGAACGAGGGCACGATCATGTCGATCGCCAGCCCCTCCCCTGACCGGATCGAGCCGACCTGCCGACATTTCGGGCCTGATGGCAAAGGCGGTGTCTGTGGCGGTTGTTCTCTGCAGCACATGGCCAAGCCCGCCTATAACGGCTTCAAGCGGCAGATCGTGATCGATGCGCTGAAGTCGAAGGGCATCGAGGCACCGGTGGCCGAAATCTTCGAGGCGCATCCGCATCAGCGCCGCCGCCTCGTCTTCACCGCAAGGCGGCGTGAGCAGGGCCTGGTCATGGGTTTCATGCAGGCGGAAACGCATCATGTCGTGCCGGTCGAGGAATGTCCTATCGCGTCGGACGGGCTGATCTCCCGGCTGGACGCGATCAAGATCATCGCCAATGCCTGTGGTGCCGAGCATTTCCGCATCACGGTGACCGAGACGACCACCGGCCTCGACATTTCGCTCGATGGCTTGCGCGGCGGGTTGGGCGACCAGGAACGGCGCGCGGTCACCAATGCCGTGATCAAGCTCAAGGGCATCGCCCGCGTCTCGGCCAATGGCGAGATCGTCATCGAGCCGCACAAGCCCTTGCTCGACTTCGGTGGGGCGCGCGTCGTGCTGCCACCCGGCGGCTTCACGCAGGCCACGCATGAGGCCGAGGCGCATATGGCGGCTCTCGCCATCGAGCATATCGGCAAGGCCAAGAAGGTCGCCGATCTCTTCGCTGGCGTCGGTACCTTCGCATTACGGCTGGCGCGCAAGGCTTCCGTGCATGCGGTGGAGTCCGACGAGAAGGCTGTGAAGGCGCTCGATTTCGCCGCCCGCAACACGCAGGGGCTGAAGCCGGTCAGCGCCGAACGGCGTGACCTTTTCCGCAGGCCACTGATGACCTCGGAATTCAAGGGCTTCGACGCCGTTGTCTTCGATCCGCCGCGCGCCGGTGCTGAGGCGCAATGTGCGGAACTGGCAAAATCCCAGGTGAAGAAGGTGGTGGCCGTCAGCTGCAATCCGCTGACGCTCGCGCGTGACCTCTCGATCCTGATTTCCGGCGGCTACCGCGTTGACCAGGTGACGCCGATCGACCAGTTCCTCTGGTCACCGCATGTCGAGGCGGTTGCGACGCTGACCAAGGGCTGATCCGCTCAATAGGTGTAGAGCGTGCCGGAACCCGTGACGTTGGCGCAGCGGCAGCGGCCGCCGACGCGGCCGGGCTTGGCCGGGCACGATACCTGCCCGCCGCCACCCACACTGCCGGACTGGTCGACGACGCAGATGTAGCGCTGCGGGCGCACGCGCTGGCTCTGCTGGTTGGTGGAATAGGTTTCACTGGTGATCACGTCATTGGAATCATTGACGAGGATCAACGAGCCGCCGGTGGCGGGCAGCATGTCCGCCGCAGAGACGGTAACGCTGAGAAGCAGGCTGAGTGCGACACAGAACAAACGCAACATAAAGACCTCGACGCAATGGCTCGATTGGGGCTGACCGCAAGGACAGCGGCATCACTGATGACTACCGAACGTCCGAGGCGGATCTTGGTTGCTGAGACTAGCGGCAAAGACTGAACACAGACTGAACCGACCAGGTGGCTTCGATGACATAAACGGGAAACGGCGCCGCGGGGGCGCCGTCTCGATTGCTTTTGCCTGTGTGACGGATCAGGCGGCGCGGCGCGCCTGGTGCGAGGAGCCGGCGCTGCGCTCGTCGATGCGGAACTGGTTGAGGAGCGCCGTCAGCGCTGCCGCTTCCTGGGCAAGGCCATGGCTTGCCGCCGTCTGTTCCTCGACCATGGCGGCATTCTGCTGGGTGCCCTGGTCCATGGTGTTGACGGCGGTGTTGATCTCCTGCAGGCCGGTCGACTGTTCGCGCGAGGCCGTCACGATGGCGTTGACGTGGCCGTTGATCTCCTGGACTTCGCGGACGATGACGTCGAGCGCCTTGCCGGTCTCGTTGACGAGTTCGACGCCCGTCTTGACCTGGTCGCCCGACGCGCTGATCAGGGCCTTGATCTCCTTGGCAGCGGTTGCCGAGCGCTGGGCAAGCTCTCGGACTTCCTGGGCGACAACCGCAAAACCCTTGCCGGCTTCACCGGCACGGGCAGCTTCGACACCGGCATTCAGCGCGAGCAGGTTGGTCTGGAAGGCGATCTCGTCGATGACGCCGATGATGTTGGAAATCTCGCCGGAAGACTTCTCGATGCCCTGCATGGCTCCGACGGCCTTTTCGACGATCTCGCCGGACTTTTCGGCACCCGCACGGGCACGGGTCACCAGCTGCCCGACTTCCTCGGCGCGGCGGGCGCTGTCCTTGACGGTGGTGGTGATCTCTTCCAGCGCTGCGGCCGTCTCTTCGACCGAGGCAGCCTGCTGCTCCGTACGGCGGGCGAGATTGTCGGCCGACGAGCGGATTTCGGCCGCACCGCTGTCGATGGCACGGGCATTGCGACCGACGGTGGCGAGCGCATCATGCAGCTTCTCGACGGAGGCGTTGAAGTCGACGCGGAGACGATCGAGGTCGCCGGCGAACGGGGTCTCGATGCGCGAGACGAGGTCACCATTGGCGAGGCGGCCGAGGCCGTCTGCCAGCGAGTGGACCGCAAACGAGACCTGCTCGGCTTCGCGCGCCTTGGCGGCTTCGCGTTCGCGGCGCTCCTGTTCGGTCATGGTGCGGGTTTCATCCGCTTCGCGGGCCAGGCGGCCACGCTCGATGATGTTGTCGCGGAAGACGGCGACGGCTGCGGCCATCTGGCCGATTTCATCCTTGCGGGCGGTGCCGGGGATCTCGGCGGAGACATCACCGCCGGCAAGCTTGCCCATGACGCCGGTCATGTCGACCACCGGGCGGACGACGAGGCGCGACAGCAGGGCTGCCAGGATGGCAATCATGGCGACGACGCCGACGAGGGTGGCAATGGCAGCCGCAGTGCGGAATTCACCGATGCTCGCATAGGCGAGGTC
Organism: Rhizobium sp.; assembly: GCA_027533385.1. Lineage (GTDB taxonomy): Bacteria > Pseudomonadota > Alphaproteobacteria > Rhizobiales > Rhizobiaceae > Allorhizobium. Next base: position 91,833 of record JAPZUE010000012.1, read on the forward strand.
ACGATCGATCTGCACGCCGAGATACCAGTCGTCACGCGGCAGGCCCTTGATGGGCAGGAAGGAGACGAGGACGTTTGCATCGGCGAAGGTGGTTTCGGTGATGCCGGAGCCGATGGCGGGCGTCTGGTTCGGGAAGGCATCCTTCAGTGTCTTGGTGACCAGATTGCCGTCGCGATGAACGAGGATCGTGCCGTCCTGCTTGACGAGGAAGGCAGAACCCTTGCCGCCCATATCGACCGAATTGACCATGTCGACGAGGGAGGTCAGCGAGAAGTCGGAGGCGGCGACGCCGTAGAGCTTGCCATCCTTCTTGACGGGGATCGCGGCGCTGATGATGAGGTTGCCGGTCGAGGCATCGGCGTAAGGGTCGGTCAGCACCAGCTTGTCGGCCTTGACGGCGTCCTGATACCACGGGCGCTTGCGCGGATCATAACCTTCCGGCAGCGGCTGGTTGGGGACGCTGGTGAAAACACCCTGCTCGTCGCCGACATAGGTCGACATGAATTCTCGGATCAGGACCGGATTGTCGAAGGCCGCGGTGATCGCGGCCGCATCGGGCGCCTTGGCCGCGGCATTGCCGGCCAGTTCGGTCAGCATGACGCGGGCCGCGAGCCAGTTCGAGATGCTCTGAGACGCCTGAAGACCGGAGCTATCGATCTCGCTTTTCACTGCCGCACTTGTCGCTTTGCGCTGCAGACTGTCGATATAGAAGGAGAAACCGGACAGGGCGGCAACCACCACGAGGGAGGCGACCACCAGGATCTTGGTCATCAGATTGGAGCTGGTCTTCACGGGTAAGGTCCTGCAAAACTCTCCGCGCGACTTCAGCGCGGGGACGTCGTGGGGCATGGTGTGTTCACGGCACCATCATGGTGAGGAAGCGGTGAATTTGCCGCTTCCCTAGACATACCCCGCAGGATTTAATGGGTACTTAAGCGATATCCGAAAAATAAGTAGGCCTCACATACCGTGACAGCGTTATCAATGGCGGATCTGTACGTTCTTTTCCTTGTCGGGGTGTGAAGACCGCGCAATGCGATCCAGAGGGCAGAATGAATCGAAGCGACAAGCTCAAGGCCGGCAAGTTGGACGTTGACGCGGCACTGGTTCGGCAGCTGCTGCAAGACCAGTTTCCCGAGTTCTCTGGCCTTCCAGTCGAGCCGCTTGAGGACGATGGCTGGGACAACTGGACCTTCCGCCTCGGCGCTCACCACAAGGTCCGCCTGCCCTCGGATGCCGCCTATGCCGCGCAGGCGGAAAAGGAGTTCGTTTGGTTGCCAAGGCTCGCACCACATCTTCCGCTCGTCATCCCGAAGCCCGTGGCCCTAGGCAGGCCGAATGCGCATTTCCCCTGGTCCTGGTCGATCTATGAATGGATTGAAGGTGCGCCGCTTGGACGGCAAGCAGAGCTCGACCGGAACCGGCTTGCCTGGGATCTGGCCGGTTTCCTGAAGGCGGTCTGGGGTACACACCATGCAGGCGGTCCGACGCCCGGGGCGCACAACTTCCAAAGGGGTGGAGATGTCATTGATGTCTACGGCCCAGAAGCTCGCGCTGCCCTATCGAAGCTCGCGGGAATCATCGATCTCGAAGGGGCTTTGGGCGTGCTCGACCGCGCGGCGGCATCAGCCTTCAAAGGAGACCCGGTCTGGGTTCACGGCGATATTGCTGTCAGCAATCTGTTGATGCGGGACAGGCGGCTCGCAGCCGTGATCGATTTTGGCTCTTCGGCAGTCGGTGATCCCGCCTGCGACCTCGTCATCACCTGGCTGTACTTCGGCGGCGAAAGCCGGGCAAAATTTCGTGATGCCGTCGCCGTCGATGAGGCATGCTGGGCAAGAGCGCGAGCCTGGGCCCTATGGAAGGCGGCAATCGTCATGGCGGCGAATTCGCCTGTCCATCCGGATGAAACGCCGCCCATTGAGGTGATCGAGACTGTCGTTGGTGAACACCGCCAGCAGTTTTCCTGAAAGGCAAACGCCTCAGCGCCCCTTCATGAAGGCTTCGAAGGCAGCGCGGGCTTCGGCGCTCTTGAGCTGGGCGACGAAGTGGACGAGCTCTTCCTGCATGCGGGTCCGAACCTCTTCGGCACTGCCCTTGACGAGCGCGCGGGCGATCTTCATCGCAGCCGGGGGCTTGGACGCGAGCGAGGAGGCGATCTTCAGGGTTTCTGCCTCGACCTCACCGGGTGACACGACCTTCCAGATGAGACCGGCCTCGCGGGCTTGCTCAGCCGAGAAACCTTCGCTGGCCGCGAGCATGGCAAAGGCGCGCTGGTGGCCCATGATGCGCGGGGCGATCAGGCTGGAGGCGGCTTCCGGGACCAGCGCCAGATCGACAAAGGGCGTCTTGAACAGGCTGCGGTCGGAGGCGACCGTCAGGTCGCAATGCATGTGCAGCGTCGTGCCGATGCCGATCGCCAGGCCATCGACGCCAGAGACGAGCGGCTTGGTGACTTCGGTCAGTGCGCGCAGGAGGCCGAAGGCGGCAGGCTCGCCCACAGCGCCGGCCATGGCAAAGCCTAGGAAGTCGGCCATGTCATTGCCAGCCGAGAAGCAGCCCTCGGTGCCGAGGAAGACGATGGCGCGGATCGTGTCGTCCTGCTCGCCCTCCAGCAGCCCTGCGGTCAGCTTCTGGTACATCGCCTGGGTTATGGCGTTCTTCTTGTCCGGGCGGTTGAAGCGCAGGACGAGGACGCCGGGATGGGTTTCCGGGCGGGTGATCTCAATGTGGTCGGTCATCTCGGCTTCCTCGGGTGGTCCCCACCCTCCCCTCGAGGGGGAGGGTCGGAGCGCAGCTCCGGGGTGGGGTGAACAACGACATATGCTGGTTTTGGCAGGGTCACCCCCACCCCCCGCCGTTCGGCGACCTCCCCCCACAAGGGGGAGGTGGGAGATCAGGCGAAAAGCGCCCTGGCCGCGTTGAGACTTGCCTCACCGTTGATGACGCGGTCCTTCAAGGCTGCGGTCTCGGCGATCAGGTTTTCGGCGGCGAAGCGGCAGAGGGCCAGGCGGTTGTCGCGGCCATGGTCCTCGTCGGCGAGCGCGCCCTTGGCGAGGTAGACGCCGGTCAAAGCGAGGCCGAAGAGGCGCTGATAGGGCGTCGCGCCAGAAAGGGCGGCCGAAGCATTGCCGGCTGACAGTTGCGACAGCAGCCATTCGGTCGTGTCTTCGAGGTCCGCGAGGCTAGCATCCAGACGGGCGGCGGTTTCGCCGAAACCTTCGAGGTTGGAGGCGCGCACGGCGTTGACCACCTGCTTCAGCTCGGTGATGTAGCCGCGCACATGGTTGCCGTTCGACAGCGGCAGCTTGCGGGTGACGAGATCGGCGGCCTGGATGCCGTTGGTGCCCTCGTAAATCGGGGCAATGCGGCTGTCGCGCCAGAAGCGGGCAGCCCCTGTTTCCTCGATGAAGCCCATGCCGCCATGGGTCTGGATGCCCAGCGACGCGACGTCGACGCCGGCATCGGTGGCGAAGCTCTTGGCAATCGGGGTGAGCAGGGCGGCGCGCTCGGCCCAATGGCGGGCTTCATCGCCCTCTGCATGGTGGCTCATGTCGGTGGCATGGGCGCAGACATAGCAGATGGCGCGCGAGCCTTGCGTCAGCGCCTTCATCGTCACCAGCATGCGGGCAACATCGGGATGCTCGATGATCGGCGACATGCCGGAGCCGGTCCAGCCCGGCGCCTTCCCTTGGGTGCGGTCCTTGGCGTATTGCACGGCCTTCTGGGTGGCGGCTTCGCAGATGGCGACACCCTGCATGCCGACGGCGAGGCGGGCATTGTTCATCATGGTGAACATGCAGGCGAGGCCCTTGTTCTCCTCGCCGATCAGCCAGCCGATCGCGCCGGCTTCATCGCCATACTTGCCGTCGCCATAGATCATGGTGCAGGTCGGCGAGCCATGGATGCCGAGCTTGTGCTCCAGCGAATGGCAGTGGAGATCGTTGCGGGCACCGAGCGAGCCGTCGTCATTGACGAGATATTTCGGCACGAGGAAGAGCGAGATGCCGCGCGTGCCGGCGGGTGCATCGGGCAGGCGGGCGAGAACGAGATGGATGATGTTCTCGGTGATCTCGTGTTCGCCCCAGGTGATGAAGATCTTCTGGCCGAAGATACGGTAGGTGCCGTCATCGCGGCGCTCGGCGCGCGACTTCATGACGCCAAGATCCGAGCCGGCATGGGGTTCGGTGAGGTTCATGGTGCCGGTCCATTCGCCTGACACCATCTTCGGCAGGTATTTCCCCTTGAGCGCTTCCGAGCCGTGGGCGGTGAGCGCATCGACCGCGCCCATGGTGAGCGTCGGGCCAAGGGCAAAGCCCATGGAACCGGAATTCCACATTTCGAGCGCTGCGACATTGAGCATGTGGGGAAGCCCCTGCCCGCCGAAATCCTCGGAGGCCGTCAGCGAGTTCCAGCCACCTTCGGCCCAGGCGCGGTAGAGCGTGTCCCAGCCGTCGGGAACCATCACCCTGCCGTCGACCATCCGGGCGCCCTGTCTGTCGCCGATTTCGGCGAGCGGGGCCACTTCGTCGCTTGCAAAACGACCGGCTTCAGAAAGGATGGCATCGACGAGGTCGTCGCTCAGGTCACCGAGCTTGCCGTCTTCGATGGCCTTGCTCAGGCCCGCGACGTGCTTGAGGGTGAACGCGATCTCTTCAACGGGCGCCTTGTACATGACGTGCTCCTCCATCTGGCGTATGCTTTGAGGCCACGCCCAGACTCCCACCCAGGAGGCGCGGCTTATTCTTCTCTTTGGCTAATTGATTTTTACGTAAACGTCAAATCTTTTGCATGCGTCATGCGGTCTCGTCCACCGGCATGGATCGGCGAAGAGACCGGGGAGAAACGGCGAGCTGAACAAAGATGTGTGAGCGCCAGCGGTCCCGTCCTGTGCTGTTCCGTTCCGGCCGTCGGCAAAGGCAAGGCAGGACAAGGGCTTAAAAACCTGTGCCGCCGAATGTCGATTGCGGCGTCCTAAAACAGGGTTTTCACATCTTCCGGGCTGCCCCGGTTTCGTCACATCTCTGTTACGCGCGCTGACTAGTCGGAGGATGGACTTCAACCACAAGGAGGCTCTGCCATGACCGAAACCAACACCAATCATCTCTCCTGGGACGAGTGGGACGAGCTGCATAATCCGCCGCCGGCCGTGACGGATTTCGACCGGGTGGTCGAGCGCGCGGTTTCCCGCCGCGGCTTCCTCGGCGGCATCCTCGCCATGGGCTCGGCGGCTGCCGCCATGGGCACGCTCGGCAACCTGATGAGCTCGACCTCGGCTCAGGCCCAGGAAGCGGCCTCGCGCTTTGCCTTCAAGCCGATCCCGATCGCCACCGACGCGACCGTGCATGTTCCGGAAGGCTATAGCTGGAAGCCGCTTGCCAAGTGGGGCCAGCCGCTGTTTTCCAACGTGCCGGATCTCGATCCGGTCAAGGGCGTTTCGGTCGAGAACTCCGACAAGGTCTTCGGTGAAAACACAGACGGTATGGAGCTTTTCGTCATCGGCGACCGTCAGGTCATTGCCGTCAACCACGAATACGTCAACAACGAAATCAACCTGCCGCATGCGCCGGAAGGCATGCCGCAGTCGCTCGACGACGTGAAGATCCTGCAGCACATGCAGGGTGTGACCGTCATGGAAGTGGCGGAAGGCGCCGATGGCTGGCAGATCGTTGTCGACAGCCCGTTCAACCGTCGTATCCACCACAACACACCGATGAAGCTGTCCGGCCCGGCCGCCGGCTCCGAGCTCGTCAAGACGGCTGCCGATCCCGCCGGTGTCGACTGTCTCGGGACCTTCAACAACTGCGGCGCCGGCAAGACGCCGTGGGGCACCTACCTCACCTGCGAAGAAAACTTCAACGGCTATTTCGGCACCACCACTGCCGACCACAAGATGCCCGACGACTACAAGCGCTACGGCATCGTGGCCGAGACCCGCTACGGCTACGAGAAGTTCGACGAGCGCTTCGACGTGGCGAAGAACCCGAACGAGCCGCGCCGCGCCGGCTATGTCGTCGAGATCGATCCGTCGGATGCCTCTTCCACTCCGATCAAGCGCACGGCGCTTGGCCGTATCAAGCATGAAAACGCTGCCGTCGTCATCGCACGCGATGGCCGTGTGGTCGTCTATATGGGCGACGACGAGCGTGGCGAGTTCCTCTACAAGTATGTCTCTGATGGCATCTATGTGCCGGGCGGCGACACCTCCAAGCTGCTCGACGAAGGCACGCTTTACGTTGCCAAGTTCTCGGACGACGGCAATGGCGAGTGGCTGGCGCTCACCGAAGAGACGACCGGCATGAAGATCGACGAGATCTGCGTCTTCACCCGCCAGGCGGCTTCCAAGGTCGGTGCCACCACCATGGATCGTCCGGAATGGGTTGCCACCAACCCGGTTGCCATCGAAGCCTATTGCGCGCTCACCAACAATTCGAACCGCGCCGTGATGAAGGACGGCAAGATGCGGACGAATGCCGGTGGCGACGTCATGGATGTCAATGCCGTCAACCCGCGTGCCGGCAACGAATACGGCCAGATCGTCCGCTGGTATCCGGCAAACGACGACCATGCCGACGGCAAGTTCACCTGGGACCTGTTCGTGATGGCCGGCAATCCGACCGTGCACAAGGACGCCTATGCCGGATCGTCGAACATCAACGAAGGCAACATGTTCAACTCGCCCGACGGCATGATGTTCGATTCGACCGGCCTGCTCTGGATCCAGACCGACGGCGAAGATTCGAATGAAGGCGACTTCGTCGGCCAGGGCAACAACCAGATGCTGGCAGGCGACCCCGTCACCGGCCGCATCGAGCGCTTCCTGACCGCACCGAAGGGTTCGGAAGTGACTGGCCAGACCTGGTCGGCCGACAGACGCACGCATTTCGTCGGCATCCAGCATCCGTCCGCACCCTTCCCGGATGGCGAAGGCAAGCTGCCGCGCTCGACCATCGTTGCGATAAAGAAGAACGACAACTCGATGATCGGCTGATGAATGGGAGGCCGGGCGGTATCCATCGCCCGGCCCTCTTCACCAAGAGAAAAGGCCGCCGACCGGGATTACCGGCGGCGGCCTTTGTCATTCGGATGATGTCCGATCAGGCGGCGAGGCGCTGGGCGTTGCGCGGGATCTCGACGTCGATCTCGAGGATCGAAACGTCTTCGTCGCGATCCATCTTGATCTGTACCTTGTCACGGTCGAATTCGACATGCTTGGCAATCACGGCGAGAATTTCCTCCCGCAGCACGGCCACCAGATCGCTTTCCAGCGACGCGCGTTCATGGGCCAGGAGAACCTGCAGTCGCTCGCGCGCCATCGGGGCGGAACGCTGCTTGCGGAACAGGGAGAAAATGCTCATGCGGCCCTCCGCGCGAAGATCTTGTCGAGGAAGCCACGCTTCTCGCCCGGAATGGTCATCGGAACATTCTCGCCGGCCAGGCGACGGGCCGCGTCGAAATAGGCGAGTGCCGGTGCGCTGCGGGCATCGGCGAGCGTGACTGGGGCGCCGATATTGGAGGCGCGCAGCACGTCCATGCTTTCCGGAATGATGCCGACCAGCGGGATCGAGAGGATTTCGAGCACGTCGTCGACCTTCAGCATGTCGCCGCGCTGGGCGCGATTGGCGTCATAACGGGTCAGCAGCAGGTACTTTTCCATGCGCTCGCCGCGCTCGGCCTTCAGCGTCTTGGAATCGAGCAGGCCGATGATGCGGTCGGAATCGCGGACCGAGGAGACTTCCGGATTGGTGACGACAACGGCCATGTCGGCATGGCGCATGGCAAGGGTCGCACCGCGCTCGATGCCTGCGGGGCTGTCGCAGATGATCCAGTCGAAATACTTCTTGAGCTCGGTGATGACCTGCTCGACGCCTTCGGCGGTCAGGTTGTCCTTGTCGCGGGTCTGGGAGGCGGGCAGCAGGAAGAGCGTTTCCAGCCGCTTGTCGCGGATCAGCGCCTGCGGCAGCTTGGCATCCCCCTGAATGACATTGACGAGATCGTAGACGACGCGGCGCTCGGCACCCATCACCAGATCGAGATTGCGAAGGCCTACATCGAAATCGACGACGACGACCTTTTCGTTGCGCTGCGCGAGCGCGGCACCCAGAGCGGCTGTCGACGTGGTCTTGCCGACCCCGCCCTTGCCTGATGTCACAACAATCACTTTGCCCATGTTGTTCTCCTGTCTATCCCCGCTCAAGTTCACGTCATTCTTTCTGTCATGATCGCATCCCCCTCCAGCCACAGCTGGACGGGATGCCCTTTCAATTCTGGATTCATGTCGTCGGTCATCGCGTAGACGCCGTCGATTGCAACCAGCTCGGATTCGAACTTACGACAGAAGATCCTTGCGTCGGCATTGCCAACGCATCCGGCGAGCGCTCTGCCGCGCAGCGCGCCGTAGATATGGACGGAGCCGCCGGCGATCACTTCGGCGCCCGACTGGACCGAACCGATGACCGTGACATCGCCCTGGGTGTAGATGACCGACTGGCCGGAGCGGATGGTTTCGCGCACGATCAGCGAGGGGGCTGCGACCGCGCTCTGCTGCACGACCACCTGCGGCGCCGCCTGTTCGGCGGGCTGCGCCTCGGCCTTTGCGCGGGGCTTGGAAGCCGATGCATCCGGCGCCTCTTCGCGTGGCACCTCGTAGTCGGCGGCCGGCTTTCCGCCCTTCAGCATCGGCGGCATGCCCGGCTCGACGAGCGAGGGGCGACCGCCCTCGATGCCCATGATCGAGACATTGCGGGACGCCAGTTCGGCAATCAGCGCCTTGAGCTGGGGACGATCGATCTCGATCTCGGAGACGTCGAGGACGACAGGGCGACCGAGGAAGAAACCGGCCGAACGGGCCGCGAGATCATCGAGCCGGACGAGCCAGTCGTCGAACGGCAGATCCGGCGTCAGGACGACGGCCAGGAAGGATCTTCCCTTGATGCGGATGGAGCGGGGTTCGGTTAGCACTTTGGTCATCTACGTAAACAAATCGTTGATGAAAGAAGTACGGCCGATTTGGTTAACAAATGGTTAACGCGGCGGATTTGCCGTTAGGAAACAGGCGGATCGGGCCTAACAAAAAGCCGCCCGCGGCATGCTGCCGGGGCGGCTTGATGTTAACCCTTTGAGGCCTCAGGCGGAAGCCGGATCAGCTTTACTGCCGATCAGTAATAGGGCGAATAGCACTGCTGACGCGGGCCGTTATAGGGCTGGAAAGTGTTCGAATAGCTGTCGTAGGACCGATAGCGGGCCTGGCACCAGTCGTAGTGACGCGGGTTGATGCCGCCAGCGCGGGGGACGGGTGCGGGACGTGGCTGCGAGGCGATTGCACCGCCGATGATCGCACCGGCCGCAAAGGCTGCCAGAGGATACCAGTAGCCATCGTGATAACGATAGCCCGGGCGGCGTTCACTGTAGCCGCGATGGCCGTTCCAGTAGCGGGCACGGTCGTAGCGATCATAACGGTCGTATCTGTCATACCGGTCATAATGATCGTAGCGGCGCTCCCGGTAGATGCGGATCTCGCCATCGATATACTGGACCTGTTCGGCATCCGTCGTCGTCGTGATCGGCGCGACGGGGCGGATGACCTGCGCCTGGGCGGGGACCATGCTCGTCACGGCGAGGATCGATGCGAGAGCTGCGACGGCCGTCGTCTTCAATGCGCTCTTCATGATGTTTCTCCCTGCGTGTTTCCTGTGGCCTCGGGAAGCGGACGATCCGCCCGATCCCCTGACCTTGAAACAAAGGTTAACTATGCCAGCCTGAACCCAGAATTAACACTCTGTTCAGGGTTCACGCCCGACGCATGGCGACAACAGGACCGCGCGGGCGCACCACTGCCCGTCAACGCGGATGCATGAATTTTGTTCCCGCGCCTGGCGTCAATAATAGGGCGAATAGCACTGCTGGCGGGGGCCGTGATACGGCTGAAACGTGTTGCTGCGCCAATGGTAGGAGCGATATCGGTCGGCGCACCAGCTGTAGTGTTTCGGATTGATCCCGGCGCCGTAATGCACGACCTGCCGGCGCGGGATAGGCCGATCGATGATCACGCCTGCGCGCATCGAGCGCGGCGAGAACCAGAGCCCATTGTGATAAACATAATCCGGCCGATGTACGCGATGGCCATATACCCGTTGGCCATGGTGTCGTGAATACACGGTCACCCGTTCATAATGCCGATAGCTGGTTTGACGTTCGTAGATGCGAACTTCGATGCCACCGGCATTCGCCGCGGTTCCGGTCGTCATCAAACCGGTCACGGCAAGACATGCGGCGGCGAGAGCAGAAACAAGCTTCATGCGTGATCCCCCTTCGGCTGAGCCTCCTCCCGTCTGCGCCGGCCATCATGGCCGGCATCCGACCGGACCGCAGCGCGCGGCGGCAGGCTCTACCAGGGGATGCTAATCGGGGCTTTCTCGACCGGCAAGAGGCCATGCCACGCCGCAGACCCGCAAACGCGAAGAGAGGGCGAATCCGGTCCGGAATCGCCCTCTCTTCACGCGCAATTGATGGATCGTTTGCCGCTTAGGCTTCGATCTCGATGTCGCCCTTCGGTCGCGAACAGCAGGCGAGGATGTAACCCTCGTCGATCTCGTCATCGAGAATGCCGCCATTGTGGTCCATCTCGACTTCGCCCGAGAGCTTCATGACCTTGCAGGTGCCGCAAAGGCCGGATTCGCAGGCGGCGCCGATGCGCACACCGGCGGCGCGGGCCGCCTGCAGCACGGTATGGCCGGGGGCGCAGAGGCCGTCCTTGCCGGACATGGCAAAGGTGACCTTGGTCGGCTGCTCGCCATCGGCATACACAACGACTTCCGGCAGCTCCTGCTTGACCGGCTGGAAGGCTTCCTCGTGATACTGCTTCATGTCGAAGCCCGCACCTTCGAGTGCTTCGCGGACGGTGGCCATAAAGGGGGCAGGACCGCAGCAGAAGACGGTACGTTCCAGGAAGTCGGGTGCCAGAAGCGCGATCTTTGCCTTGTCGATACGGCCCTTCAGGCCCGACCAGAGCTGGCCGCGCGAGACCTGCTCGACGATGAAGCCCAGCGTCAGATGCGGCATCTCGCGGGCCTTGGCCTCAAGCTCCCAGCGGAAGATGATGTCGTCGGGCGAGCGGGCGCAGTTCAGGAAGGTGATGTCGCTGTCGGGGGCCCGGTCGCTCATGTCGCGGGTCATCGACACCATCGGCGTGATGCCGGAACCGGCGGAGATGAAGAGGTACTTCTTGCCCGGATATTTGGCATAGGAGAAGTCGCCGAGCGGACCGAAGGCCTTCAGCGCCCTGCCGGGCTTCAGGTTGTCGAACATCCAGCGGGTACCGATTGAATCCTTCTGCGCCTTGACCGTGACGGCGACCGTATAGGGCCTGGAGGGGCTGGAGGAGAGCGTGTAGGTGCGCATGACCGGCTCAGGCCCGACGGGGATTTCCAGCGTGACGAACTGGCCCGGCATGTAGCGGAACCAGAGGTTCGGCTTGTTGGGCTTGAAGGTGAAGGTCATCACGTCGGCGGCTTCCGGCGTGACTGCGACGCATTCGAGCAGATGCTCCCGGTCGGACCAGGGGCGCATCTCGTCGACATGGCGATACTGGGTGACGGCAATGTTCATGATCAAGCCACCGCAGACAGGCGGGCCTTGTCGCCCTGCAGGCGGCCCGTCATGAAGTTGGAATACCACTCGACGAACTGCATGACGCCACCTTCGTGATCGACGGAATAGGGACCGGGTTCATAGGCCGGCGAGCGGATGCCGAAGGCGTTTTCCTCGACGATCGAGCGGTCCTGGTCGTTGGTCATGTTCCAGACATGGGTCAGTTCTTCCAAGTCGTAATCGACGCCTTCGACGGCATCCTTGTTGACCAGCCAGGTGGTGGTGACGGCGGTTTCCTCCGCCGAGATCGGCAGGACGCGGAATGAGATCGCGTGGTCGCCGAGGATGTGGTTCCAGGTCGTCGGATAGTGGAAGAGCAGCATGGTGCCGATATGGCTGATCGGCACGTCGGCGGAGAGCGGCTTCTTGACGGCGCGCTTGCCGGACATGGTGTAGCTCTCGGCATCCTGGATCAGCGGCATGCGGGCGGTGCGGAACTGGCCAGACGGGTCCATCTTGAACTCGGACGGCAGGCCTGCGGCCTCGCAGCGAGCCCAGTGCTCGGAAATGAACGGGTCATCGCCCGCTCCTTGCACGCCGGTTGCGGTCGGGGCTTCCGGATAGGTGCGGCAAAGCTCCGGATGGTTGCTGGCGCAGTGGTAGCATTCGCGGTTGTTTTCCCAAACGAGCTTCCAGTTGCCCTTTTCGATGATGGTGTTCTTGTGGGCGACCTTGGCCTCCCACAGACGATGCGGCGCCAGATAGGGCTCGATCGAGGCGCGCATGGGGGCGAAATCAGGGGCTTCGTTGGCGAGGCAGACGAAGATATAGCCGCCGACGCTTTCGCAATGAACGGTCTTCAGGCCGAATTCGGCCTTGTCGAAGGTCTCGCCCATCTGGCGGGCGAAGACGAGCGAGCCGTCGAGATCATAGGTCCAGTTGTGATAGGGGCAGACGAGCTTGGCAGCCGCCCCCTTGTCCTTGGTGCAGACGCGGTGGCCGCGATGGCGACAGGTGTTGTGGAAGGCGCGGATGACCTGATCCTTGCCGCGCACGACGACGACGGGGTAATCGCCGATCTGGGCGGTGAAATAATTGCCGGCGCGCGGGATCTCGCAGTCGTGACCGATGAACAGCCAGTCGCGATACCAGATCATCTCCATGTCGAGCTTGAAATAGTCCTGATCGATATAGAAGGGCTGTTCGAGCGAGAAGCCTTCGCGGCGGTTCTTCAGCTGGCGCAGCACGGTGGCCTGCAGGTCCATGTCGTCCTCGTTTTCAAAACTCGGGGGAGAAAAGAGCGCAGCCTGAGAGCACCCCGGGAGCGGGCGTTCATGGCTATCTCCGGTCGCCCTCCGCAACCTCAAATGTCCATCTGCCGAGGCTGGTTTCCGGGCTCTGGAGTGGTCCATTTGCGGACCGCGTCGGCGCCTTCCCAGGGTCGCCCCCAGTGGCCTTTTGCCAAAACGCATTCTCCACCACCGTTGCGGGGGCAGCGCCGGATTTTGACCGGCTTCCCGATTTCCCGCCCTCCCTAAAGGAGCGGCACCTCGAGCTCATGAGCATCTAACCATATGGCGGGGGCTGACGCTGCATTGCGAAACGACACGACACAAATCGTTTGCGACATCCCACAGACGACGCACAAACACGACACTTCGCCAAATTTCTCATTATTTTCCGTGATCTGCGCCAACACGCGAAATCCGGCTGAAAAAACCGTGACGCAAACGAGCGATTGAAAGCAATTTCCTGAATTTGCGGTGCGGCAAGCCTCGGGAAATCTCCATACGTCAGAATACCGTCAAATCATGATTAACCATGCTGCGCTAAGCTCAAGCAGTCAGTCCGGGTACCGTCAGAGCGTCAAGATGCAGAAACTCAGATACTACGCGGCTCCCAAAGGGGAAACCAAATCGGCGCCGCCTGCCAAGGCAGTCCATACCGAGTTCCTCAGAACCGGTCGGATCTCGCGCAACCGCGAGGACTGGCTGCCGGACGAGCGTCGCTATCTCACCTATGAGGAAGTGGCCGCCCGTACGGGACGCCGGCTGGAACGGGCCGCCGAGACGACGCATGAGCGGATCAACGCCTTCCACCGCTCCATCAAGTTTCCCAAGATCATCTTTCACCGGACACTGAACAACAGCCCGCATCTGGGTTATTGCCACGTGACGGCGGCGCGGACGAATTTCGCACAATATGCCGATGTGAAATGGGCCTTCTACATCGCCAATTTCTTTGCCGAGATCGGCGGCGAAGAGGTCTTCTTCGAGCAGATCAAGCAGAATTACGGGCGGATGTATTTCGCCGTCGCGATCAAGCCCGAAGCCGAGAACAAATCGATGACCATCGATCGCTCGATCCGGAACAATGGACTGCTGTTCCAGACCATTGATCCGAAAGAGGCGCTGCGAAACGTGCTGATGCTCGGCGCAAGAGACGCCGAGCTCAGGAAGATCATCGCAAAACTCTGAAAGTGGACTTCGACGCTCAGGCGCCGAAACCGCCGACCGGCTTCTTCTTGTAAATCAGCCAATCCTTCGAGACATAGTCGCTTGCGCCATAGATCGTGACGGTGTCGCCACCGGCTGCCTTGGACGTTGCGAGTGCCTTCTCGCCAAAGTTGGTGAAGTCGAAGGCGTTCGGCGCCTGTTCGGAGAAGCAGATGCCGAAGGACATGGTGATCTGACCGACACGGGCACCGCCCGCCGAGCCGACGAAATTCGTGGCCTTCAACTTGGCGCGGACAAGATCGACCACGCGGCTGATTTCTTCCTGGTCGGATGTATAGAGTAGTAGACCGAAGCGGCCGGCATCAAAGCGGCAGGCGAGATCGCCGCCACCGGAGACGGCTTCGAGCACCTTCGCCACCTGCATCAGGAAGCGTTCGGCCACGGCGGGGCCCATCTGCTCCTGGATGCGGACGTAGTCGTCGATCTCGCCGATCGCAACACCGCACAGCACGGGCATTTCCGGATTGGCATAGATCTTGGCGACAGCCTTGTTGAAGGCACGGCGGCTTGCAAGGCGCGTGACCGGGTCGACGAACTTCGCGGCTTCCGCCTCTTCCGCCTCGCGCTGGAGATCGGCAAGGGCGGCCGTCTTGTCGACGACGGCACGCACGACATTGCTGTTCTGGTGCGCACGCTTTTCGGTCGCAGCCTTCAGCATCTTGATCGACTGGCCAAGCGGGGTGCCCTCGAGATCGGCTTCCGTCAGGATTGTCTTTGAGGCGTGGCCGATGACGCGTCCGTAGTCGGTCAGCGAAATCTTCTCTTCGTTGAGCAGGCTGATGAAGTTGCTCATCTCGGCGCGAACCTGGCCGTTCTGGCGGCTCAGCAGACCGTCTTCATGGTGATGGGGCAGATACTTCCGGCCGAGCTCGTCGAGCGCTTCCTGGGTCTTGATCTTGCCGAGCGCGATGAACTCGCGCACGAGTTCCGGATTGCTGCCGGAATAGGCTTCATAGACCAGTTCGTAATTGCGCGGCAGACCGTCGATGCCCATCTGATGCATGGCGGTCGCGACGCGAAGCGCAATGCTGGCGGCCGGGTTCTTCACTTGCTGCATCTGTCCAATTCCCCGAATGAGGCTTTCCGTCTCTTGTTCCCGACGATAGGCGAACATTTCTTTCTTTCGGTTACGCCGGTGATTAAAATTCGAACGGTTTGCCCATCCCCTTTTAAAAAATAGGGTGGAATCTGCCGCTTTCGGTGTGGAAAAAAGAACTTTGCCGCCCCGCCCTGCTCAGGATAAGGACGAGCGACTGATACCAAGTGTCGATGATAGGAACCTATAGGATGGCATATTGCGGGTTTCTGGCCAGGCGCGGCGCGCCGGGCGATGCTGTCGCATCGGCAAAGCGGCGCAACAACGCCAGGGGCCGGCAATAAGCCACCTTTGGTCGGCTTCCCGCCCGTTCTGGCGTCGTCGAGCTCCTTGACCGATGCGAAAGCATCGCTCTTCGGACCTCTCCTAGCCAGAAAGGGCGGTCGAGCCGATCCTATGGGTTCCTATCATCGACACTTGGTATGCCGGCAGGAAGGCTGAAAAACATGGCGCGGATCATCCCGATCGCTCTGGAAAAGGACAAGGTGGAGGCGATCGCGGCGGCGACGGAGGTGCTGATGCGCCAGCGTCCCGTGGCCATCCCGACCGAAACCGTCTACGGGCTTGCAGCCGACGCGACCCATCCCGCCGCCATCACCTCGATCTACGAAACCAAGGGCCGTCCACGCTTCAACCCGCTGATCTGCCACATGGCGGATCTTGCCATGGCCGAGCGATATGCCCTGTTCGATCCGATCTCACGGCAGCTGGCGGCAGCCTTCTGGCCCGGACCGCTGACCATCGTCCTGCCGCTCAGGGAGAATTCGGGCATTCATCCGCTGGCGACGGCGGGTCTCGATACGCTCGGTATCCGCGTGCCCGTCGGTTTCACGGCAGAGCTCATTCGCAGTTTCGGGCGGCCGCTGGCGGCCCCGAGTGCCAATTCCTCCGGCCGTATCAGTCCGACCACCGCGCAACATGTCGAAGCGGATCTCGGCGGCAAGATCGACGTGATCGTCGATGGCGGCCCCTGCCCCGTCGGTGTGGAATCAACCATCGTGAAGGTCGAAAGCGGTGAAATCCGCCTGCTTCGGCCTGGCGGCATCGATGCCGAGGCGATCGAGGCGGTGACGGGCAAGCGTGTGGTGCGCCCCAAGGCCTCCGGCACGGCGGCGATCGAGGCGCCGGGCATGCTTGCCTCCCATTATGCACCTGACGCCTCGGTGCGGCTTCATGCGACAACGGTGGCAGAGGGCGAGGCCTTGATCGCCTTCGGTCCCGGCGACATATCGGGCGCGTCAACGGCAAGGGCGGTGTTCAATCTGAGCCCTCGCGGAGACCTGAGAGAGGCGGCCAGCAATCTCTTCGATTTTCTGAAGAAGGCGGATGCGAGCGGTGCAACCGGCATTGCCGTCCAGTCCATTCCCGAGGAAGGTCTGGGTGAAGCCATCAATGACCGACTGATGCGGGCGGCAGCGCCGCGCGGCACGGAGGGATGAACAGGATGACCATCAGCATGAGCCTTGCAGAACGTCTGCGCGCCTTCATCGACATTGTCGGCGAAGCCAACGCCCTGACCAGGCCCGAGGACATCAAGCCCTATCTCACCGAAAACCGTGGCCTCTATCATGGCGCCTCGCCGCTGGTGCTGAAGCCGGGTTCGACGGCGGAGGTCTCGGCCATCCTGAAGCTTGCGTCCGACACCGGAACGGCGATCGTGCCGGTCAGCGGTCGCACCGGGCTTGTCGGCGGTCAGGTGCCGCGTGAGGAAAGCCAGGACGTGCTGCTTTCACTGGAGCGGATGAACAAGATCCGGGAAGTCGATCCCGTGGCCGACGTGATCGTTGCCGATGGCGGCGCCATCCTTGCCGATGTGCAGAAGGCGGCGGAGGCGCATGACCGGCTCTTTCCACTGTCGCTCGGGTCGGAAGGCTCCTGCCGGATCGGCGGCAATCTTGCTACCAATGCCGGCGGTACCGCCGTGCTCGCCTATGGCAATATGCGCCAGCTGTGCCTCGGCCTTGAAGTGGTGCTGCCGACCGGTGAGATCTGGGACGGGTTGCGGCGTCTGAAGAAGGACAATAGCGGCTACGACCTGCGCGACCTGTTCATCGGCGCCGAGGGAACGCTTGGGGTGATTACCGGGGCGGTGCTGAAGATGTATCCGCGTCCGCGCGGAAAGCAGGTCGCCTATGTCGGCCTTGCCTCGCCGGAGGCCGCCCTTCAGCTGTTCGAGAAGGCGTCGCAGCGCTGCGGCTCGGCGCTGACAGGTTTCGAGCTCATGCCGCGGATCGGCATCGAGTTCACGACCAAACATATACCGGGCGTGCGCGACCCGCTCACCTCGGTGCATCCCTGGTATGCGCTGGTCGACATCTCGACCTCGGATTCGGCCGAGACGGCTGAAGCGATGATGCAGGAGCTGCTGGCGGAGGCCTTCGAGGCCGGGCTCGTTTCGGATGCAGCAATCGCTGCTTCGCTTACCCAGCAGGATGCCTTCTGGCACCTGCGCGAGAGCATGTCCGAAGCGCAGAAGCCGGAGGGCGGGTCGATCAAACATGACGTCTCTGTGCCCGTCTCGCGCATCCCGGCCTTCCTTGAGGAGGCGGATGCTGCCGTGCATGCGCTGATCCCGGATGCCCGCATCTGCGCCTTCGGTCATCTTGGCGACGGCAACATTCATTACAACATCAGCCAGCCCGTCGGTGCCGACAAGGCGGCGTTCATCGCCCGCTGGCGCGAGGTCAACGCCGTCGTGCATGCGGTCGTGCACAAACATACGGGCTCGATTTCGGCCGAGCATGGCGTGGGTCAGCTGAAGCGCGACGAACTCGTGGCAAGCCGTCCGGCGATCGAGACCGAGCTGATGCGGCGCATCAAGCAGGCCTTCGACCCCGCCGGCATCATGAACCCCGGCAAGGTAATCGGCTGATCCGATGCCCGACACCCCCCGCCTCTCGCTCCGGATCGATCTTTCCAACGGCGCGCGGCTCGGGCCGGGCAAGGCGCAGCTGCTGGCACTGATCGAGGCGCATGGATCGATCCGGGCAGCGGGAGCAGCCATGGGCATGTCCTATCGGCGGGCCTGGCTCTTGGCCGACGAGATCAACCGGATGTTCCGCGAGCCGTCGATCTTCACCCGTCACGGCGGGAAAAGCGGCGGTGGCGCGGGTCTGACGCCGTTCGGCGAGACCTTGCTCAAGGCGTGCCGGCGGATGGATACGGAGAGCCGCAAGGCGCTCTCGACGGATCTCGACTGGCTTCAGAGCATGCAGGCGCTGGATTTCGTTGCCGAAGGGCGGAAGGCCGACGACGAAGGCTGAAAGCCAGGCGACCGAGTTTACCCTTGCGCCTTCCGGAAGAGGCCTTCCGAGGCAATCGACACCGTCTTGAACAGCAGATGCACCGGCTTGCCGGGGGCGAGCGCCAGTTGGCGCAGCGATCGTCGCGTGACTTCGGCAACCATGGTCTGGCCATGACAGTCGACGGTGACTGTCGCGCTGGCGCCAGTGCCTTCGCTTATGTCGACGACTTCACCGGAGAGGCGGTTGAGCGCGGACAGGCCGTCTCCTGCCTCCGTGGCGACGACGATATCGGAGACGGGCACGAAGACGCGAACGCGGGTGCCTGTTGGCAGAGGGGTTTGTCGCAGCAGGATCGGGCCGGCTTGCGACAGGGCTTCCGTCAGGCCGTCGTCATCGTGGTGGGCTATGATCTCGGCTTCGATGAAATTGCCGGCAGGGAGGTCGCCGGAGGCGCGGGCCACGGTCGCCAGGGCTTCGTCGGGGCGACCGACGGCGCGGGCTGTCCCATGATCGAAGGTGACGACCGCATTGGCGAGGCGTGCGACCTCCTCGACGGAATGGCTGACATAGAGGATCGGCACGCCGAACTCGTCACGGATGCGCTCGATATAGGGGAGGATTTGCGCCTTCAGCGCACCGTCGAGAGCCGAGAGTGGTTCGTCCATCAGGAGCAGCTTCGGGCTTGCCATCAGGGCGCGACCGAGTGCGACGCGCTGCTTTTCACCGCCGGAGAGATGGGACGGGCGACGGGCGAGCAGATCGGTGATGCCGAGCAGCGTGGCGATGCGGGTCAGATCCTCGCGGCGCTCGTTGCGTGGCAGCAGGCGTTCGCCGTAGCGCAGGTTCTGGACGACCGTCAGATGCGGGAAGAGGCGCCCCTCCTGAAAGACATAACCGATGCGGCGGCGGTGCGGCGGCAGGAAGGTCGAGGCGTCGCTCCAGATCTCGCCGTTGAAGGCAATGCGCCCCTCCTGTGGCCGGATCAGGCCGGCAACAGCGTTGATCAGCGTCGTCTTGCCGGAGCCGGAGGCGCCGAAGAGGGCGGTCAGCCCCTCGCCGAGCGTGATATCGGCTTGAAGCGTGAAGTCTCCCTGGCGATGGCGGATGGCGAGTTCCAGCATCAGGCGGCTCCCACGCGGGCGGCGATGCGGCGCGACAGGAATTCGGAGGCGATCAGGGCACCGAGCGACAGGACGATGGAGATCAATGTCAGGCGCATGGCCGCCAGATCGCCGCCGGGCACCTGGGTATAGGTGTAGATCGCCGAGGCGAGCGTCTGGGTCTCCCCGGGAATGTTGGAGACGAAGGTAATCGTGGCGCCGAACTCGCCCATCGATTTGGCGAAGGCGAGGATCGCGCCAGCGGCAATACCGGGCAGGATCAGCGGCAGGGTAACGGTGAAGAAGACGTAAGCCGGTCGGGCGCCGAGCGTGGCGGCGGCGGCCTCAAGCCGACGATCCACCGCATCAAGCGACAGGCGAATGGAGCGGACGAGCAGCGGAAAGCCCATGACGGCGGCAGCCAGCGCTGCCCCTGTCCAGCGGAAGGAGAAGACAAGGCCGAAGGTCTCTTCCAGGAAAGCGCCGACCGTGCCGCGCCTGCCGAAGGTGATCAGCAGCAGATAACCGGTGACGACAGGCGGCAGGATCAGCGGCAGATGCACGAGGCCGTTCAGCAGCGACTTGCCCCAGAACTCCTTGCGCGACAGAAGCCAGGCGACCAGCAGCCCCAGCGGCAGCGAAAAGACCACGGCAACGGCCGCGACCTTCAGGCTCAACAGCATCGCGGTCCATTCTTCGGCCGTCAGGGTCAAGAGCGGGTTCCCGGATGCAGGGTCATGGCAAGGTCAGTTGGTCTTGGCCAGCACGGTGAAGCCGGCGGCGGTGAAGATGGCATGGGCATCGGCGCCCTGCAAGTAAGCGAGGAAGTCGGCCGCGCGCGGGTTCGTGCTATCCGTCGTCAGAGCTGCCGGGTAGACAATCGCAGGGTGGCTTGTCTCGGGGAAGCGATCGAGGATCTTCACCGAGGGATCAACCCTGGCATCGGTCTCGTAGACGATGCCAAGCGGCGCCTCACCGCGCGAGACGAGCAGCAGGGCGGCACGGACATTTTCGGCTTGCGCGACCTTGTCCTTGACGCTCTCCCAGACGCCGAGATTTGTCAGCGCGGCCTTGCCGTAGGTGCCGGCGGGGACAGCATCGACATTGGCCATGGCGAGGCGCTCATTGCCGAGAAGTGCGGCGAGCGGGAAGCCTGACGCGATGGTGGTTGCTGCGGTCGAGTCCTTCGGAGCGACCAGCACAATCCGGTTGCCGAGCAGGTTGACGCGGGTGTCCGTCTTGACCCTGCCGGCCTTTTCGAGGTGGTCCATCCATTTGAGATCGGCGGAGATGAAGACATCGGCCGGTGCGCCCTCCTCGATCTGTTTGGCTAGTGCGGAACTGCCGGCGAAGGAAAAGGTGACGTCCGCGCCGCCAGCCGCCTTCCAGGCAGCGGCAATCTTTTCGGCGCTCTCCTTCAGGCTGGCAGCGGCGAAAACGGTCACCGGCTGTTCGGCACGGGCTGCCACCAGGAAAGGGCCTGCAGCCCAGGCACTGACGACAGCCGTGAGAGCAAGCATGGCACTTCTGAAGGCCCGGATCATGGATGCGCTCCCTATCGATATATCCCGCTTGATATATCGATAGCCAAAAACAAACCCGCCGGCAAGATGGCGGCGGGTTGCTTGAAGCGGTCGTGATCAGGCCCTGAGCTGGGCCAGACTGAACAAGAGATCGGCGGAAATACTGCCGGTTCCACCGCTGAGAATGGTGGCCGCAGAGGAGCTCGCGACACTGTTTTCGGTGTCGTACATGGCGGTATAGCGCTGCAGGAACCGTTCGAGCTTTTCCGGATCCTGCAGGTCGGCGAGATCCATATTGTCATTGATGATGCGGGCCTGCTGGTCGACATCCATATTGGAGAATTCGTCCGAATAGCCGAAGGTCGTGCGGAACACGGCCATGAGAGCGTCGTCGGCAATGAGGCCATAGGCATCGGTAACGGTGGGTGCCGTGCGCTGGAAGTAGAGCGCCAGACGGACCGCCTCGTTGCTCGCGCCCTCCGCTTCCTCGAGCGTCTGACGCAGATACTTGTTGACGGTTTCCATCGTCTCGCCGCGCTGCTGGATCGTGCCGATCGTCTCGCGGGTGAGATTGCCGTTAGCATCGAAGTTGAAGGAGGCGACCAGCTCGGCCCAACGGTTATCGGTCTGCTGATTGACGAAGCTCTTGGGGTCGGCAAGATCCGAGCGGAAGGCCTGTTTGAGGAAGTCGTCGGTCACCTCTTCCGGATCGAGCCCGAAGGCGCCGATGACGACGTCGAGAACCTCACGATCGGCCAGCAATTCGCTCACCGTGCCGATCGACTGGATCTTCTCCTGATAGGTTTCTGCCTTCTTCGTCGCCGCTTCCTGGGTCGAGGTCCTTTCCGAACCTTCGAGGAAACGCACCTGGTTGATCACATATTGCTTGGCGATCATCGTTGCGGTCAGCGTGTTGTGCGGCGCGAGCGGCACGCCGGCATTACCATCGCTGTCGAAGTTGAAGAGCTTCGACATCTCGATCAGGCGGCTGTCCTTCGACTTGTTGGCATAGCTGTTCGGATCGGTGAAATCGCTGGTCAGGGCGCGCTTCAGTTCGCGGGTGGAGAATTCGTCCTCTTCGAAGCCGAAGGTCCGCTGGAGCACAAGCCGCATCGTGGTATCGGCCAGCAGGTCGTCGACATTCTCGACTTCGATCATCCTCGTCTTGAAGAGGTTGATCAGGTCCGTCTTCTGTTCTTCGTCGGCATCGTCGTAAAAGGTGGCGAATCCGGAATGGGTCGAAGCCAGCTGGGTCGATCCCTGCGCCGTCATCCCGGCTTCAACCGAGCCATCGCTGGCGAAATTGAACTTGCCGGCCAGCGTTACCCACTTGTCTCCACCATTCGTCGCGGCATAACTCGACGGATCGGAAGTGTCGCTGGTCACGATCAGCTTGAAGGTGGATGCGCCCATGGAGCCGAGCTCGAAGGCGGTCTTGACGTAGTTGAACAGACGCTCGTCGCGGGTCAGTTCGTCGACGCTGGTAATCGTGGCGATCTTGGACTCGTAATAGGCGCGCTCGCGCTGGCGGTAATAGTCGGTGACATAGGTCTGCTCTTCCTCGACATAGAGCGAGACCGTCGCCTCCTTCTGTGCGGTCGTCTGGGCGGTGGTGCCGGACAGTGTGCCATCCGCATTGAAATCAAAGGCCTGGGCGAGCCTCAGGAAGTTTGCCGCATTGGCCGAACCATTGGCGACCAGCTGGTTCACATAGCTGTTCGGGTCTGACGTGTCGCTGGTCAGCACCTTGGTCAGATGATCCTTGGTGTAAAAATTGCCGTCGATGCCATAGGCGTCGAAAACGAATTCCATCAGCCGGCTGTTGTTCACCAGACCGCTGACATTGGTCACCTTGTCGATGACGGCTTCGTAATAGAAGGCTTCCGCCTCGAGCGCGTCACTCTCGCCGGCAAGCGAGGCTTCGTATTTGTCCAGAAGTTCGGTCTGTTGCGCGTCGGTCTGAAGATCGGTCTTTTGGGCGGAGAACTGGAACGAGGCGGCGAAGTTGCGGTAGCGCTCGTCGGTCAACAGGTTGGCGAAGCTCTTCTCATCGGAAAGGTCGCTTTCCAGGACCTTTCTCATGAAGGCCTTTGCATAGGTCATCTCTTCGAGACCATGGGCCTTCATCGCATAGGAATAGAGCTGGTAGTCGTCGAGAAATTCATCGACGGTGGAAACCTTGCCGATGTTCTCCTTGAAATACTCCGTCTGCCGCGTGACGATCGGATCAGACGCCGTGCGGTTGAGGCTCGCCTTGATGTCACGATTGACGAGATTGTAACTCAGATAGGTCGAGACCATCAGAAATTCCTGCAGAACGGATCGCGCGCGAATCACAGTATGACGCACAATCCTTGCCTTAAGCTTTATGAAATCGTGAAGAAGCGGACTGTTCGTCCGGAGCCTCGGGGCATGGCGGGCACCTCGTGAACCGCTTGACGTTCCAGGGTGGAACAGAAGCGCCGCGACTTTCACTTTTTCGAAACCGTGAGCGGTACGACAAAACTAACCATTTGACCGCGCAAGGTTTTCTTTACCGCATCTTTTAAGCTGTCTCCAACAGCGGCTGGCTATGTTGCCCCTACAGAGGACGAAAAGTCCCGAACAGACGAGCACATGACGCGCTCTCGGGTAAAACAAGGGTAGCATGAAGATGACGAACACGGTTATGAAGCCAGCCTGGGCCGGCGCCACTCTGCGTCTGGACCCCTCGCGGTTCCCCCAGCAGGTTACATATGCGCTGCGCGGTGCGCTGGGCGACGTCACGATCACCATTGACGAGCGCGGCGCCGTTCTGCGCAAGATCCTTCCCGGCAGCGGCCTGCCGCTTTCCTTCGCCCTTCCGGCCCGCGCCTTCAAGGGCGTTGCCGCCCGCGCCATCGACCATGGCGACGGCGAGGTCACCGTGACGCTCGAACTGCATCACGAAGATCCGGATCTCTGCATTCCGCTGCTCGTCGCGCACGACCTTTGCGACATCGCCGCCGACTGGCGCGGCTGGGCGGACGCCTTCCGCATTCCGATGCTGATGGTGGAAGCCGATGGCGTTGCCCGCCCACTCGAGGAGCATCTGGGCGAAGTTCGCACCAAGGAGACGCAGCCGCGTCGCCGCCACTCCTATTTCGCCGAGCGCCGCCCCCGCTTCCTCGTGCGCCGCACGACCGGCAAGCTCGGTGTAACCATGAAGATTTCCGGAAAGGAAATCATCGCACGCAACTGATTTCGTCCCAGGACTGAACAGGGACAAGGCCCGGAAGGCGACTTCCGGGCCTTTTTCCGTGCGGCTCTGCCGCTCTCGCCCGTTTCAGATCAGGACAGATCCGAAGGCTTCGTTAGAGCGGGTTGAAGGAGCCTCAGGAGAAGGGGATCGCGATCACCAGGCCGAGGAAGAGGATCAGGCCGACACGGTTGTTCAACTTGAAAAGGGCGAGGCATTGCGCGCCATCGTCGATATCGAGCACCTTGATCTGCCAGGCAAAGAGGCCGGCGGCAATCAACAGACCGATGATTGCCGGGAAGGCTGCACCGGCCGCGAGGAAGGCCGAGAGCAAGAGCACGAGCGTCAGGCCGTAGAGCCCGGTCAGCCAGATCTTGGTGTCGCGGTCGAAGAGGCGCGCGGTGGAGCGCACGCCGACCAGGGCATCGTCCTCGCGGTCCTGATGGGCGTAGATCGTGTCATAACCGATCGTCCAGGCGACGGCGCCGACATAGAGCAGGACCGCTGCAAGCGACAGATTGCCGTGCAGGCCCGCCCAGCCCATCAACCCTCCCCAGGAGAAGGCAAGCCCGAGGAAGAATTGCGGCCAGTCCGTAAACCGCTTGGCGAAGGGATAGATCGCGACAACGGCGAGCGAGAGAATGCCGAGCACGATCGAGAAGGTGTTGAAGCAAAGCAGCACGGCAAGCCCGACGAGCGACTGGACAACCATGAAGATCTTGGCATCGCGACGACTGATGCGCCCCGACGGCAAGGGCCGCGAGCGGGTGCGGGCCACCTGATTGTCGATGTCGTGGTCAACGAGATCGTTATAGGTGCAGCCAGCGCCGCGCATGGCGACCGAGCCGATGAAGAACAGCACAAGGTGGAAGACGAAGAGCGAGAGGCTCAGCCTGTCTTCGGCGGCAAGCGCATTGGCCGCGAGCGCCGAGGACCAGAAACAGGGCCACATCAGCAGCTGCCAGCCGATCGGGCGATCCCAGCGGGCCAGCTGGGCATGCGGCCAGAGCCATCGCGGCAGGACGCGATAGACGAAGTTGTCGGAGGGCGCGTCGATGACGCGATCGATGTTCGGCTCGGTGGTGCTCATGGGCAAACTGATAGAGCATGGGCGGTTCCAAGAAAACCGCCCGCTTCCGTTCGCCCGTCAAAATCGGCTGCGGCCTTTTCGTCAGTCGAAGCTGACGCCGAACTTGTAGCTGGCGGAGACGCCGAACAGCAGCTGGTTTTCGCTACCCTTCTGGCGCACCAGGCTCGAATCGGCTGCGGGACCTGCCAGCCGCTTGTATTCGGTGAAGGCGCTCATGGTGATCTTGTCGGTGGCGTTCCAAGTGATCGCGCCGCCTGCACCATAGGAGGTCACGCCACCATCCGGATTGTACTGGCTGAGGCCCGATGCTGCGGATTCGGCTGCGTCCACGCCGTAGTAGGTATTGGTGTAGCCGCTCGTGGCGAAGGTCAGGCGGGGACCAGCCGAGATGCGCAGGTCGGGGGCGATGTCGGTGAAGGCATCAACCGCGACATCGGCGACGAGGCCGTCATGGGCGCGGATGCCCTGACGGACTTCGGCGCGGGCGCGCATCCAGTCGGTGACATAGACATCGGCAAAGCCGCCGAGCTCGCCGCCCCATTTGACTTCGGACAGGCCGCGCAAAGCGTCATCCGTGCCGGCATCGCGCGCTGGTACGAACTTGCCGACGACGCCGGCACGCAGCACATCGGTGTCATAGATCGCAAAGGAGGGGTTGTCGTTGCGCGACGAGAAGCGCGGAGCGCCGCCACGACCGACCGAGATGATCGGCGAGAAGAACAGCTTGTTGTCCTTGGACCCTTCGAAGGTCGGCGCCGAGATGCCGGAGCCGCCGAGGGTCACATACCAGTTGCCGGAGAAGAAGCCATCGGCCAGGGCAGGAGAAGACGAGACCGCGAAAGACGCGGTCAGCAAAGCGGCAATCCGTAGCTTGTTCATGAAGACCCCCAAACGAACGCAGAACAAAGGACCCGCAGGCCGCGAGATCGTCTTTGTTCAATATTTCAGGAATCTGTTACGGGACCTTTAACCAAACGGATCGCCTGGCCTGTCTCGACTGCGGGCGCCGACGATCAGTCCGATTGATCGTTCCATCAGTCAAACTTCTGTATTCACGGCAAAATCGCCCGGGTTTTCAAGGCGCGGGCATCTTGGCTGCGGATTTGCGTCACGGAGACTTG
The DNA here is from genome assembly GCA_027533385.1 of Rhizobium sp. Taxonomy (GTDB): domain Bacteria; phylum Pseudomonadota; class Alphaproteobacteria; order Rhizobiales; family Rhizobiaceae; genus Allorhizobium. Next base: position 118,330 of record JAPZUE010000012.1, read on the forward strand.
TTTCGCCTTGACCTGACAGCCGCAGGCGACTTTCCTGCAGTGCAACGAGAACAGGAGATCCTCATGGCCGTCGACACATCTGCCCGCACCCCCACCTTCACCTATGTCGACGGCGAGTGGTTTGCCGGCAATCCGCCGCTGATCGGACCAGTGTCGCATGCGATGTGGCTGGGCTCGACGGTGTTTGACGGGGCGCGCTGGTTTGACGGCATCGCGCCGGATCTCGACCTGCATTGCCAGCGTGTCAACCGCTCGGCCGAAAACATGGGCATGAAAGCCGTGATGCCGGCCGAGGAGATCGAGCGGCTCGCCTGGGAGGGGATCGCCAAGTTCGACGGAAAGACGGCGATCTACATCAAGCCGATGTATTGGGCAGAACATGGCCAGATGGGCTCGGTCGTCGCAGCCGACCCCGAATCGACCCGGTTTGCGCTGTGCCTGTTCGAGGCGCCGATGCACACCGCCAAGCCGTCGTCGCTGACGCTCTCGCCCTTCCGCCGCCCGACGCCGGAATGTGCGATGACCGACGCCAAGACCGGCAGCCTTTATCCGAATTCCGGACGCATGATCATCGATGCGCGCAAACGCGGTTTTGACAATGCGCTGGTGCGCGACATGAACGGCAATGTGGTGGAGACCGCGTCCTCCAACGTCTTCATGGTCAAGGACGGGATCGTCTACACCCCGGCTGCCAACCGCACCTTCCTTGCCGGGATCACCCGTGCCCGCGTCATGGGGCTGCTGCGCGAGGCAGGTTTCGAGGTGCGCGAGGCGACGCTGTCGGTCGAAGACTTCATGAATGCCGACGAGATCTTCCAGACCGGCAATTATTCCAAGGTCGTGCCGGTGACGCGCCTGGATGACGCGCAGTTCCAGGAAGGTCCTGTCACCCGCAAGGCGCTGGACCTTTACATGGACTGGGCAAAGTCGACGGCCGGCACGGACGGCTGATCTCCGGTCGGCGGCGCTTGATCACGCTCAGCCGCCTCTCTATCTCTCGGTGATATCAGCTGTTCCATTTCCCGGAAGGAAATCCCTTGTCCGTCTTCAAGAACCTGCCCTCCCCGCCCGCTGCCACCAAGAAGCCCGTCACGGACACCCGCCACGGGATTGTCAGGACGGATGATTATGCCTGGCTGCGCGCCGACAACTGGCAGGCGATGTTCAAGGATACCTCCATCCTCGATCCGGAAATCCGCGGATATCTGGAGGCCGAGAATGGCTATATGGAAGCGGCGATGGCCGACACGAAAGAGCTGCAGGGCCAGCTCTTTGCCGAGATGAAGGGGCGCATCAAGGAAGACGATTCGTCGATCCCGATGAAGGACGGCCCGTTTGCCTATGGTTCGGCCTTCGTCACCGGCGGCGAGCAGCCGCGCTATTTCCGCATCCCGCGCGACGGCAATCCGAAGGACGAGTCGATCCGCGAGCTGCTGCTCGACGGCGACAAGGAGGCAACGGGGAAGGACTATTTCCGCCTGTCCGGCATCGATCATTCGACAGACCACGCCTTCGGTATCTGGGGTTATGACGACAAGGGGTCGGAATATTACACGCTGCGGATCCGCGATCTCGCCACCAAGCAGGATCTCGATGATGTGCTCGAAAACACCGCCGGCGGCGGGGTCTGGGCGCCGGATGGCAAGAGCTTCTTCTATACGCTGCAGGACGAGAACCACCGTCCATCCAAGGTCTTCCACCATATCGTCGGTCAGCCGCAGTCGTCCGACCGGCTCGTCTACGAGGAGAAGGACCCCGGCTTCTTCATGGGCGTCGGCGACTCGCTGCTCGACGATTTCATCTTCATCGACATCCACGACCACGAGACCTCGGAATATCGCCTGCTTTCGACCAAGGACCTGACGGCGGAGCCGATGCTGGTCGCCGAGCGCGAGGAGGGTGTCGAGTATTCGATGACGGAAGGCGGCGATGTCTTCTACATCCTGACCAATGCCGACGGTGCGAAGGACTTCAAGATCGTCGAGGCGCCTGTCACCGCACCAGGCAAGGCGAACTGGAAAGAAGTGGTGCCGCACGAGCCGGGCCGGCTGATCCTCAACCATATGGCGTTTGCCCGCCATCTGGTCTGGCTGGAGCGCCGTGAAGGCCTGCCGGTCATCATGATCCGCGACCGCAAGTCGGGCGAAGAGCATTCGATCGCTTTTGCCGAGGAAGCCTATTCGCTGGGGCTGCAGGGGGCTGCCGAATACGAGACCGACGTCATCCGCTTCTCCTATTCGTCGATGACGACGCCGAGCCAGCTCTTCGACTACAACATGGCGACGCGCGAGCGCATACTTCTGAAGACGCAGGAAGTGCCGTCAGGCCATAACCCGGGGGACTATGTCACCCGCCGGGTGTTTGCCGAAGCGCATGACGGCGAGAAGGTGCCGGTCACCCTGCTCTATCGCCGCGACACGAAGCTCGACGGCTCGGCGCCCTGCCTTCTCTATGGCTACGGCGCCTATGGCATCACCATTCCGGCCGGCTTCAACACCAATTGCCTGTCGCTCGCCGATCGCGGCTTCGTCTATGCGATTGCCCATATCCGCGGCGGCAAGGACAAGGGTTTCTCCTGGTACGAAGACGGCAAGATGGAAAAGAAGGTCAACACCTTCAAGGACTTCATCTCGGCAGCCGACCACCTGGTGAGGCAAGGCTTCACCGCCTACGACCGGATCATCGCCGAAGGCGGCTCTGCCGGCGGCATGCTGATGGGGGCGGTTGCCAATATGGCGCCGGAGAAATTCGCCGGCATCATCGCCGCCGTGCCCTTCGTTGACGTGCTCAACACCATGCTCGACGACACGCTGCCGCTCACCCCGCCGGAATGGCCGGAATGGGGCAATCCGATCGAGTCGGAAGAGGAATATCGCTGGATCGCGGCCTATAGCCCCTACGACAATGTTGAGAAGAAGCCTTACCCGCCGATCATCGCGCTATCTGGCCTCACCGATCCACGCGTGACCTATTGGGAGCCGACCAAGTGGATCGCGCGGCTGCGCGCCACGGCCCCGGAGGCTGGACCGTTCCTGCTCAAGACCAACATGGCCGCCGGTCATGGCGGGAAGTCGGGACGTTTCCAGCGGCTGGAGGAGATCGCGTTCGAATATGCCTATGCGATCAAGGTGGCGGGCAAGATGTGAGGGCGTGACGCCGGTCACATTCTGTAAGCATTGATGGGTGTGTTTTGGGCATTGTTTCGGCGATGCCTGAAACAGCCGTGCTCTGAAGCCGTGATTCGGCGCGCGTACTTTCAGACGCCTCGTTTCGCAAGGGCCAATCATCATAATGCAACGCGACACGCAAGCTTCGCGCAAGGTTGAATGGTTAACAAAAGGTTAATTCATCAACCGAGGTGTCCGCCATGAGGATCGAAAGCGGCCTGAGCAGCTACTCCTATCAAAACCGCTACGTGCCCAGCACTGTCGGCGGAGAGGATGCTGCACCCGAAACGGCAAACACCAACACGCCCCGCTCAAGTGGCGCCAGCACCTTTTCCAGCACGCTCCTGTCCAACCAGCTTGCTTCGGCATTGTGGACCGTCGAAGGATCGCGCAAGGCGGTCGTGGATATTGGCAACCGTCCTGTGAATGACGCCGGCGAAGACAGCCCGCGGCTGCAGATGGTCGAAGCGGCTTACCGCGAATACGAGATCCCTCCCTCGCCCTATCAGGAATTCTGATCCGACGATGCGGTCAAGAAGACCGGCCGGCATGATGCCTGGCCGGCCTTCTTGCGTTTGTCTGCCTTTCATCAGGCATGCGTGTGGTCGCACCGATGGGAATGGGCATGCTCGTCATCCCCATGCCCGTGATCATGGCGGGCAGCGCTGCCGCCACAGCAGGAGGTCGATAGCGTCACCGGTTCGCCGGCACGCCATTCTTTCAGGCTCTGGGACAGGATCTGGACCGAGGAACTCAGGAACAGCCCAGCCATGATGGCCGCGACGATCAGGTCAGGCCAGGCGGTGGCCGTACCCCAGACACCAAGGGCCGCAATCATGACAATGACATTGCCGATCGCATCATTGCGCGAGCAGAGCCAGACGGAACGGACATTGGCATCACCATCCTTGTAGGACATGAGAAGCAGCACGCTGGCGAGATTGGCGGCGAGCGCGAGGAAACCGATGATGCCCATGACCGGCGCTTCCGGCACGCCGCCCTGAAAGACCCGCCAGATGGTGGAGCCGAAGACCCAGAGCCCCATCAGCAGGAGGCTGACACCCTTGGCGGCGGCGGCCATGCTGCGGGTTTTCAGAGAGGCGCCGATGACGGCGAGCGAGATGCCATAGGTCACGGCGTCGGCGAAGAAATCCAGCGCATCGGCCTGCAGTGCCTGGGAACGGGCGAGCTGGCCCGCGGTCATCTCGACGGCGAACATCACGGCATTGATGGCGATCACCATCCAGAGCCGGCGCTTGTAGGTCTCCGACATGCCGTCGAAAGGGGCGTGGTCATGGCCGCAGGCAGCACTCATTTCTGATATCCTTCAGGTCTTGATGTGGTCATGCATCGAGCTTAAGATCTCTAGTGACTAGAGGTTCAAGAGGTTTTTTTCATGTTTTCGATCGGGGATCTGTCCCGGCGCGCCGGGGTGAAGGTGCCGACCATCCGCTACTACGAGCAGATGGGGCTGATTTCCGCGCCCGACCGCACGGAAGGCAATCAGCGGCGCTACGAAAAGAGCGACCTGGAGCGGCTGACCTTCATCCGCCATGCGCGGGATCTCGGTTTTCCGATCGAGGCGATCCGTGAACTGCTGACGCTCAGCCGGCATCCCGAAGAGCCCTGCGAGCGGGCGGATCATATCGCACGGGAACAATTGGAAGAGGTGCGCGAGAAGATCGCGCGGCTGAAGAAGCTGGAGGCGGAACTTGCGCGGATCGTCTCCCATGCCGACTGCCATACGGTCGGCGATTGTTACGTGATCCGGGCGCTCTCCGATCACGGTCTTTGCGAACACGAGCATTGAGGGAAGCAGCATGCCGGTCATCAGATGCGAAGACGCGCCGCTCGAAGAGGGCAAGGGCGAAGGATTGAATGCAGAACTCGGGCCCTATTCCGCCCGACTGCTGTCGGATGCCGGCGGGCTGACGCAATTCGGCGCGTTCATCGAAACGCTGCCACCGGGCTCCTTTTCCTCCCACAAACACTGGCACGAGCAGGAAGACGAATTCGTCTATGTGCTCTCCGGAAGGGTGACGCTGAACGAGGGCGATGATCTGACCGAGATGAAACCCGGCGATGCCGCGACCTTCAAGGCGGGCGTCGCCGTCGGCCATCGGCTGGAGAACCGCTCGAACGAGCCGGCAACCTATCTGGTGGTGGGCACACGATCGCCTGACGACGTGGTGCATTATGCGGACAAGGATCTGCTGCTGACCAAGGTTAGGTTCGAGAAGCGGCTGACGACGAAGGCGGGGGTGGAAGTAGAGCGGTGAGCCGGCGCTTAGGCCGCCGTCTCAATTTCGAACTCGAAGTGGATCCGGTCGTAAGGGAAGACGACGCCCTCATTTGACCTGTCGATAACACCGCTGTTCAAGAGGGTTTCCAGATCGGCATGAACCGCTTTGAAGTCGCGACCGACACGCCGCGCAACCTCCCGCATGGTCAGCGGCCCCTGCCCTGTCATCACCTTCACGATCTCAAGCCTCTTGGGGGTCAAAATCCCATGCATCGCTTCCCAGGAGGGGAAACTTAGGCTGCACTCGCCGCCGGGAGCCGCCTGACCGGTGGCAGCCTTCATGGCATCGGCGAGCGCCTCCATGGTCTGCTCCAGACTTTCGATCTTGACCTTGAGCGTTGTCATCCAGCCATCCTTTCACGTCTGCAAGAAAATCCGCAGTCAACTGGTCGATGCCAATGAACGCGTAAGGCGCTTCAATGGCTCCGATATGCCGGTGATCGCCCTTCCCGGCCTCATTGTCATAACGCAGCACACATACGCCTTCGGAAACCAGGGCGAGGCTGTATTTAAACTCATGCAGGCTACCCCGGACGGCAACCGGGACATGCCAAATCAAGATCTCGACGAAGACCCCGTCTCGCACAAAGCTGCGCATCCTACGGATCAACGTCGCCTTCGCCATCCTCACCTCACGGCAGCTGATGGACTTTACTCCATCAGCTGCCGTCCGAAAAGATCGCCGTTGACAATCGATTTAAACTGGCGCATCACAGCCGCCATGATCGACATCCGCGCAAACATCACCTGCACGTATTTTTGGGCCTACCGGTAACCGGCGGCCCGACAAGATCTCATTGTCAACAGGCCGCCGTCAGGCGGCCTTGTTGTTTTCCGGACGACTTTCCCCCTGACGGCACGAAACGAGACCAAGGGAAAGTGACATGACCGAAGATACAGACCTCACCCAGCCCCGCCCGCCGATCGTGGCCATCCGCCATGCCAAGCCGCGCGATCTGCCGGAACTCAATGCCATGATTGCAGCGCTTGCCATGCACCATGGCGATGCGTCCGCCATGACGCCGGATGTGCTGGAACGCGACCTGTTCGGGCCAGCGCCGTGGATCCAGGCTCTGGTGGCCGATAGCGGCGAAGGCCTGATCGGCTATGCCATCCTGGTGCCGCTCTACAGAGCGCAGGAAGGCAAGCGCGGCATGGAGTTGCATCATCTCTTCGTGCGAGACGGCCAGCGTGGAAACGGCATCGGCCAGCATCTCGTCGACCGCGCCAAGCAGATCGCGCGTGCCTCGGGCTGCGATTTCCTCTCGGTCTCTGCCGCCACCGGCAATTTCGCCGCCCATCGCTTCTACGAGAATTTGGACTTCATTCCGCGCCCGATCACCGGCATGCGTTACCTGCAGGCGCTGAGCTGAGCCCATCCTTCAAGCACGAGGAGACTTCCAGTGCCCCGTATCGTGATTGCGCTTCAGAATGACTATGCCGACTGGGAGCCTGCGCTCCTGATGGCGGCCACCCGCTACTGGCTGGATTGCGAGGTGGTGACGGCAAGCGCGGATGGCAAGCCGGTTACCTCCATGGGTGGATTGAAGGTCACGCCGGACATCAGCTTCGACGCGATCGATGCGGAGCGCTTCGACGCGCTGATCATTCCCGGCGGTTATGCCTGGGAGAAGGGTGTGGCGTTCGACTTTACCGCGCTTGCGACGGCGTTTCGCGACAAGGGCAAGGTCTTGGGCGGGATCTGCGCGGCCGCCAGCGCTCTTGCGGCGACAGGCGTGCTCGATGACGTGGCGCATACCGGAAACGCGCTTGCGTCGCACAAGAAATATCCCGGCTATCGCGGGGAAGCTCGCTATCTCGACCAGCCACAGGCCGCGCGCGACGGGAAGATCGTGACCGCAGCCGGCGCGGCACCGGATACATTTACCATCGAAGTACTTAAGGCGCTGGATCTCTATGGACCAGAAGCCGAAGCCGAATTGGCAGCCTTTGCCGCAGAGCATCGTCGCTGAAAGCGCTTCATCCGCTCAGTGGCGAACGGGCGGGTTCTCTGACCATTTCTGCAACGTCGTCTTGATCAGGATGAGGGCCGCCTGCTGGGCGTGATCACGCTCGCGGGGATCGACGATCGCCGACAGGCGCTTCTCGAAAGCCCGCACGGTTTCATCGACCCAACGATGCAAGGCGGGGTCCGGATAGTTGTCGAGCAGAGACCGGAGCGCATTCTCCATCCGCCGGCGTTCGATGCTCATGTCCCCTCCGAAGTCATTTCGACCGCGACAAGATGACAGACAAGGCTTGCGCGATGCTGAACAGAGCCGTGAAAGTTCACTGCACCGCCGGGATCGCCTTCAGATAGGCTGCAATCGCCTCGCGATCGGCGGCCGTCAGTTCAGCCATGTTTTTCTGCACCTCGACCATGGAGCCACCGACGCTGTCGTAATCGGGCGTGAAGCCGGTTTCGAGATAGGTGACGAGATCGCCTTCGCTCCACGACCCCATGCTCTTCGAGCCCGGTGTTATGTTGGGGATCGAGCCCTCTCCGTCCGGATTGGGTCCGCCGGCAAGCCACTTGTCGGCCAGAAGGCCACCCAAAAGATTGCGCGGCGTATGGCACTCGCCGCAGTGACCCGGTCCTTCAACCAGATACTGTCCGCGCTTGAGCATGTCGGAGGCGTCGGCAAGCTCGACCATCGGCGCGTCGCTGACGAAGAGGAACTTCCAGCCGCCGAGCAGCACACGCTGATTGAAGGGAAAGCCGAGTTCGTGGGCTGGTGCCACGGCATCACTCGCCGGCAGCGTCTTCATGAAGCCGTAGAGGTCGTTGATGTCCTTGGGCGTCATGCGCGCATAGGAGCCGTAGGGGAAGGACGGGTAGAGATGTTCGCCCTCACGCCCGACACCGCGGGTCATGGCATCGCCGAATTCAGCCAGCGTCCAGGCACCAATACCGGCTTCGGGATGAGATGAAATGTTGGGCGCGTGGAAGGTGCCGAAATCGCTTTTCAGCGGCGCACCACCCGAGAGGACGAGCCTCGCATCGCCCGTTGCACCGGCGGGGGCATGACAGCTGGCGCAGCCCCCGGCGAAGAACACCTCACGGCCCTTGGTCAGATCGGGTTCACCGAGATTGGCCCAGACCGAAGGGTCCTGGCGGGCGGGGGCAGTGATAAACAGGAAAGCGCCGAAACCGACAGCTCCGAGAGCGGCCAGCCCACCCAGCCCCTTGACCCAAGTCGATGCCATCTCGGCCTCCGTCATTTGAATTCGGTTCCCAGTCCGGGAAACAGAGCGGCGGGCGATGCGGAACAACCGCCATTCGCCCGCCGGAAGGCCTTACTTCTTCAGGCGGTAGGTCTGGTGGCAATCACCGCAGGTGGCACCGACGGCCTGCATGGCAGCAGCGACGCCCGCCTGATCAGCCGGCAATGCGGCGAGCTGGGCTTCTGCTGCCGAAGCGAGCTTGGCGGCCTTGGCCTTGAAATCGTCCATGTTCTGCCAGATCGCGGGCGCGGCTTCGGAGTCGCTGCCGGTTTCGCTGCCGGCCGGGAAGTGGGTCGGGTAGGTCTTGCCGACTTCGGCCAGAGTGGTCAGCGCGGCCTTGACGGCTTCTGCGTCGTAGGGCTTCTCGCCCTTGGCAATCCCGCCCAGAGCACCCATGGCGCCGCCGACCTTCTTCATTTCGTCCTGACGGACGACCTGAGGTTCACCCGCAGCAATGGCTGCGGTCACGCCAAGACAGATCGCCGTCGCGGCGGACAGAACGACTTTCAACTTCATCAGGTTTCTCCAAGGCTCGGCCGGCGCACCGGCGATCGTTTGCGGGACGGACTATGTTTGCCGTGTTGGAACAATCGTTAGAAGTCACAATAGAGTGAAGACCGGAGGTCAAAGCAACTTTCGGAATTCTATGACGAATTCAAGACAGCCTGCTGTCAGCGTTCTGTCAGCAAAGGCGTCTTGAACGCTCTGTCGATGGAGCGATCCGGAGCCGTCGATGGGGTTCACGTCCCTGTCCTACGACTTCCATCCGATCCTCGAAAACCGACAGGACAGCAAAGGCATTCGTCTCTTCGGTATCGACCATTCCGCAGAAATTGACGAAGTGGACGCCATTTTCCTCGCCATATCCCCCTGCATGATGATGACCACAGAGATAGGCGATCGCCGAGGACGAGGAGGCAATCAGACGGGCAAGCTCCTCGCCGTCCCACAACAAGTGATCCGAGGGAGGGTGGATCGGATAGTGTCCGAGCAGGATCACCCTGTCGCCTTCGGCTTCGGCTGCAGCGAGACGATCGGCGATCCAGATTGCCTGACGATCCGCGATGCCGGCATTCCAGTCATGGGCGTTCGGGCCCCCCCTCGCCTTCAAGGCAGCCAGACGCATTTGCGCCTCCATGTGGCGGGCGTCTTTCTCCGGTGCGGCAAAGAGCGAGATCTCGCAGGTATCGAGCACGAGGAGGCGGATGCCGGGAAACCGCACTTCGTGATAGGGAGAGGGCATGTCGAGCAGGGCATGAACCGAAGCCAGACGATCCGCAGCAACGAGGAAATCGTGATTTCCGGGCAGCAGGATGCGCGGGGCCTTGAGCCTTGCAAGAATGTCCAGCACGGGCGCAAAATTCTCCCAGCCCCGGTCGATCAGGTCGCCCAGCACGATGACGGCGTCGAGAGCGTCCGCATTGAAGTGCTCGACGGCCTCGCGCAACTTGTCGAGCGAGCGGCGGAAATAGCGGTTGAGTTGCGGATCGGGATCAAGATCGGCATATTGCGGGTCGGCAATGATGCCGAGCCGCAGGCGGGGGATTTCGGTCGTCATGGATGCACCGTTTCTGGGTCTGGCGGTGCATAGGGCCTGGCCGTGACGGATGAATGACAGTCCATCAGTTAGGCAGATTGGGCCGGATTTTCGTCTGGGGCGTGATGCCCGCATAGAGTGTCATGCAGATCAAGGTCAGGGGTACCGCGAGCATGGCGCCGACGGCGCCCCAGAGCCAGGTCCAGAAGACAATGGCGACAAACAGCAGGAAGGCGTTCATCTCCAGTCTCTTGCCCATGACCGCAGGGATCAGGAGGTTTTCGAGCAGTCCATCCAGCAGGAAGAAGACAAAGGCCGGCAGAAGGCCGAGAAGCAGGCTTTCATGCACCAGCAAGCCGCCAATGGCCATGGCGACGGTCACCATGGCGATGCCGAGAAATGGAATGAAGCTCAAAAGAAAGGCAGCGACACCCCACAGGGCCGGCATGCCAAGACCTCCCAGCCAGGCCACGAGCGCGGCGACGACACCGAAGAGGCCGTAAACGATGACGGCAGTGGCGAAATAGTAGCCCAGCGCCTCCTCCACTTCATTGAACATGCGGATTGTCTTGAGACGGCGGGCGCGATCGGAAAAGGCGCGGATCAACTCCCGCCGCAGAGCAAGCCGGCAGGACAGAAAGAGCAGCAGACCAGCGACGAAGATGAAGGTCTGGACAAGCGCCGGCGTCACACCGGCTGCAACGGTCGAGAGGATGGTGCCGGAATTCTGCAACATCGCCTCCATGGAGTCGGGGCCGCGCGACAGGATCGCCAAAGGACGCGGCATCCAAGGGATGCTTTCGAGATAGGTGATCAGCCTGCTGAACATCTCGGGTCCGTCTTCGAGCAGCATGTTCACAGGTGTCCAGATCAGAGCCACCAGGACCAGAAGCAGCACGAGGAAGAGGCCGGAGAGGATGATGGCGGTCAGCGTGGGCGGAATGCCGAGCTTTCCCATGCGGTCAGCGGCAATGCCAAGGATCAGCCCCACGACAACCGCCATCGTCAGCGGAATCAGGATGAAAGAGCCCAGATGCAGTGCGATCAGCGCAAAGATCACGAAGAGCCCGATTACCGACCAGGAGACGACGTAATCGAGCCCGGTCTTCTTGAAACGAACCTTGCGGGACGGGCTTTGGCGATGACTGACCTGTAGGTTCACCGGAGACACTCCGATGACAAAACTGCGCTGTGGCTCGATACTGGCATGGCGTTGTTCCCTCGCGACGTCTCTCAACGCCCGGAAAGCGCAACCGTTCCACCGGTTAGCCAGCAGACAAGCCGCCAAGCCGCGCCGGATCAGGCCTGGGGCGCCACCAGCGTCAGACCGATGCCCCAAGGATCGGCAAGGCTGAAGCCGCGCGCGGTTCTGTCGACCCTGATTTCGAGCCCCTCGAGCGTGGCCAGCACCCCGTCGAGAACCGACGTGTCATTGAAGGCGAGTTCGTAATCCTGCAAGCCGGTCATCGCAGCGGTTCGGGCGGGCGCGTTGCGGCTGTTCCAGACATTGGCAGCCACATGGTGATGGTAACTGCCGGCACCATAGAAACTGGCGCCGGGATAGACAGCCATCTTCTTCAGGCCGAGCACGCCCTCATAGAAGCGGTCGGCTTCCGGCACATTGCCGACCTGAAGATGGATGTGGCCCAGGGCTGCGTTCGGGGACATGCCAGCCCATGGGGTCTTTGCCGCGCTGTCATAAAGCGCCTGGAGATCCAGTCGCCGGGTGCCCATCTCCACCGTGCCATCCGGATGAAAGGTCCACTCCTCCGGATTGCGGTCGCGATAGACCTCGATCCCGTTGCCCTCGGGGTCGGAGAGATAGATCGCTTCACTGACCAGATGATCGCTTGCGCCATCGAACTGCAGGCCGAGATGGGCGGCGTGCGCGAGCCAATGGGCGAGTTCGGCACGATCCGGCATCAGGAAGGCGTTGTGGAACAGACCGGCTGCGTTGCGTGGTGCGGGTGCGGCATCGCCGCGCGTGGTCAACGTCAGAAGGACACGGTCACCTGCGCCGAGGTCGACACCGCTCGGGCCCTGATCGATGCGCTTCAGGCCCAGCGCGTTCTCGTAGAAGCCGGTCATCATTTCGAGATCGCGCACGACGAGATGGGCCCGACCGACATGCACGGGGCGGGTCAAGGCAAAGGATGCGGTTTCTTCTGCGGCAGTGATCATCGGTTTTCTCCTGCGGCCCGAGGCGGCGCTTTACCGACATATGGCTCCAATGTTCCGTTCACGAAAGAGAGCATACATGCGAAAGATTGTTCGATAATGCTTGACGACGCATCACGCCTCAAAGTTGATCCTGATCAATGCGGCAATTGGTTGCCGGACGCATTTTGCATTCATCAAGAGGAAACACCCGGCGGGTGAACAAGGAGAGCAAGATGTACAAGAAGATCATCGTTCCGGTCGATCCAGCAGCCGTCGACATCGGCGAGAGGATCCTGACGAAGGCCAAGTCGCTGCTCGATGCAGGCGGCGAGATCGTGCTTCTGACCATCATCGAGGACATTCCAGGCTATCTCGCCATCGACGTGCCTGTCGACCTGATCGAGGGCGCGATCAACGATGCGAAGGCGAAGCTCGTCACCCTCAAGGAGAAGACGGGGGTCACGGCGCATATCGAGATCCGCTCCGGGGCCCCGGCCCGCGAGATCCTGGCGACGGCCGAGGAGCACAAGGCGGACCTGATCATGGTCGGCTCGCATGTGCCCGACTTCTCCAACTATTTCATCGGCGCGACGGCCGACCGTGTCGTGCGCCATTCGAAAATTTCCGTTCTGGTCGACAGGTGAGATGATGGACAATCCCGTACAGGCCATGGACACGGCGCATTTCGAACGCATTCTCCTCGCCCGCAAGGACGAGATCGAGCGGCGGCTGAAGAAGATCGATCATGATCTCGGCACCCTAAAGAGTGCCGACAGTGCAGAACGGGCCACCGAGTCTGAGAACGACGAGGTGCTAGAGGAATTCGGCCAGGTCGGTGAGGAAGAGCTGAGGGCGATCGATGCCGCGCTGGACCGGATCGCCAAGGGGCAGTATGGTCGATGCGTCAAGTGTGGAGCGCCGATCTCCATGGAACGGCTGAAGGCCGTGCCGCACACACCATTCTGCAAGGATTGCGCAACCTCCCATTGAGAGGCACCTTTTGAGGGGCGATGGGCAGGCCGGAGTGATGAGCTCCGGCCTGTTTCTTTTTGTTATTTCTTGCGCATGGCCTCGGCGAGCGCCGCACCCAGGCCGCCCATGGCCGGCTGTTCCGGCTTCGGCGGGCGGGCATTGGAATGCTTCATCGCATTGGCATTGCCGCGCGCGTCGCCGCGCATCGAGGGCTGTTGCGCCTCGCCGCCATCCTTTCGCATGGTGAGCGCGATGCGCTTGCGCTTCACATCGACCTCGACGACGCGGACCTTCACCACATCGCCTGCTTTCACCACCTCATGCGGATCCTTTACGAAACGGTCGGCGAGTTGGGAGACGTGGACGAGGCCATCCTGATGCACGCCGATATCGACGAAGGCGCCGAAGGCGGCGACGTTGGTGACGGTGCCCTCCAGCGTCATGCCGACCTTGAGATCGGTGATCTCCTCCACGCCTTCGGCGAAGGTCGCGGTCTTAAAGGACGGGCGCGGATCGCGGCCGGGCTTTTCGAGTTCGGCAAGTATGTCCTTGACCGTCGGCAGGCCGAACTGCTCGTCGATGAAGCGCTTCGGGTCGAGGCTCTTCAAGGTGGCGCTGTCGCCCATCAGCGAGCGCAGGTCGCGGCCGCAGGCGGCGACGATCTTCTTCGCTACGCCATAGGCTTCCGGGTGGACGGATGAGGCGTCGAGCGGCTCCTTGCCGTTCGGGATGCGCAGGAAGCCGGCGCATTGCTCAAACGTGCGGGCGCCGAGGCGCGGCACTTTCAAGAGATCCTTGCGGCTTTCGAAGGCGCCGGTTGCATCACGATGGGCAACGATGGCTTCCGCCGTTGTCTTGCCGAGACCGGAGACGCGAGCGAGCAGCGGGGCAGATGCCGTGTTGAGATCGACGCCGACGGCATTCACGGCATCTTCGACGACGGCATCGAGCGAGCGGCCGAGTTTGCCCTGGTCGACATCGTGCTGATACTGACCGACGCCGATCGATTTCGGCTCGATCTTGACGAGTTCGGCCAGCGGGTCCTGAAGACGCCGCGCAATCGAGACGGCACCGCGCAGCGACACGTCGAGATTGGGGAATTCCTTGGCGGCGGTTTCCGAGGCGGAATAGACGGAGGCGCCGGCTTCTGAGACGATGACCTTGGTCGGCTTCGGCGCGGTGGACGGGAACTGGGCGAGCATGTCGGCCACCAGCTTTTCCGTCTCGCGGCTACCTGTGCCATTGCCGATCGAGATCAGCTCAACCTTGTGTTTGCGGATGAGCGAGGCGAGTTCGGCCTGGGTGCCCCGAATGTCGTTCTTAGGGGGGAAGGGATAGACGGTCGTCGTTTCCACCACCTTGCCGGTGCCATCGACGACGGCGACCTTGACGCCCGTGCGGATGCCGGGATCGAGGCCCATTGTGGGACGCGAACCGGCGGGGGCCGCCAGCAGCAGGTCTTTCAGATTGCGAGCGAAGACGTGGATCGCTTCTTCCTCGGCCCGCTCGCGCAGCTCGCGCATCAGGTCGAGCGACAGCGAGACCGAAAGCTTCACGCGCCAGGTCCAGCCGGCGACCTCGAGGAGCCACTGGTCGGCGGGGCCCTTGCCCGCGACCTGATAGGCGCTCGCGATCATGCGCTGACTCGGCTTGACCGGGGCCGTGTCATCGCGGTCGACTTCGATCGACAGCGACAGGAATTCCTCGTTCCAGCCGCGCAGCATGGCAAGCGCCCGGTGACCGGGCACCGTTGCCCAGCGTTCGAAATGGTCGAAATAATCGGCAAATTTGGCGCCGGCCTCGGCCTTGCCATCGACCAGCTTCGAATAGAGGATCGCGCGATCCTTCATGTCGTTGCGCAACCGGCCGATGAGATCGGCGTTTTCGGAAATCTGCTCGGCAATGATGTCGCGGGCGCCTTCCAGCGCTGCCTTCACGTCTGCGACTTCTTCCGTGATGTATCCGGCTGCGAGCTGCTGCGGGTCGCTCGTGCGATCGGCCAGGATCGCGTCGGCGAGCGGCTGCAGCCCCTTTTCGCGGGCGATTTCCGCCTTGGTGCGACGTTTGGGCTTGTAGGGCAGATAGAGGTCTTCCAACTCGGCCTTCGTTGTGACCGAAGCGATCTTGCGGGCAAGCTCGTCGGTCATCTTGCCCTGGCTATCGATGCTTTCGAAGATCGATTTGCGGCGGGCGGCAAGCTCGCGCAGATAGATCAGCCGTTCGGCGAGATTGCGCAGCTGCGTATCATCGAGGCCGCCGGTCACTTCCTTGCGGTAGCGGGCGATGAAGGGGACCGTGGCACCCTCGTCCAGCAGGCCGACAGCCGCCGTCACCTGCTCGGGACGGGCGTTGATTTCGGTGGCGATGAGGGCGGCAATGGATCTGATGTCGTCGGCCATGGGTCTTCCGTCGTGTGGTTTGGAGGCGGACCATAGCGAGGCAATGCGGCAAGGCAAGCCTCGTCAGCCTGCCAGTTTGCGCCTCACGGCCTCAGCAATAAAGCCGGATCGGGTATATCCCTGACGCTCGGCCGCCTTGTTGAGCCTCATTAGCAGGTGCTCTTCCATCGTAATGGTCACCTTCACGGCACGACCGGGAATATCCACAGGCAGAAGTGTTACGAGTTCGGCTGTCGCGAAGTCCTCAGCAAACTCCGGATCAGCACGCAAGGCGTCGAGACTACGGAAATCGGGGAGAGCTTCGCCGTCCTGCAGCATCATCTCGACATGCAGATCGAGCGCTTCCTTACCGTCCAGCAACAGCTCGTCGAGCGACGAGGCGGCGGAGATGCAGCCGGGAAGATCCGGAAAGGAAATGCCGTAGCTCTCATTGTCCCTGTGGACCAAGGCGACGATCTGCATGTCAACGCTCTCTCTTTTCCTGTTCACTTGGGTGGCCAGTTCCAGCCGGCCTGTCGCCATATTGAACGCAGTGTCCCAACCGGAATATCGCGCTTTGGATGGGGAACCGTCACGCGTCCGGGCTTGGAAGGGTGCCGGTAGTGCTTGTGACTGCCTTTCTGCCCGACCTCGAACCAGCCCTCGGCAAGCAGCCTGCGCAGTACCTCATGGCTCGTCACAAACGCCTCCCTTATACGTATTTATAGGTATAGCGCTTGATCGACGCAAGCTCATCCCTGAATTCCCAGGGGCGAAGGTGCGAAACGCTTGACCTTTCGCCTCCCTCCCCTTAACCGCCGGGCATTCCCCTTGTGGCACTGGAGGCTGGCGATGAAGGTTTTGTTGATCGGGTCGGGTGGACGCGAGCATGCGCTGGCCTGGAAGATCGCCCAGTCGCCACTGCTGACCAAGCTTTACGCCGCCCCCGGCAATCCCGGGATCGCCGAAGAGGCCGAGCTTGTTGCGCTCGATACGGATGATCACGGCGCGGTTGTTGCCTTCTGCAAGGACAAGGCGATCGACTTTGTTGTCGTCGGGCCGGAAGCGCCACTGGTCGCTGGTATCGCCGACCGTTTGCGCGAGGCCGGGATCGCCGTATTCGGGCCGTCTGCGGCGGCTGCCCAGCTCGAAGGTTCCAAGGGCTTTACGAAGGATGTCTGCGCCCGCTTCAACATTCCGACCGGCGCCTATCAGCGTTTCAACAATGCGCCGAAGGCCAAGGCCTATGTGCGCGAACAGGGCGCACCGATCGTCATCAAGGCCGATGGGCTTGCCGCCGGCAAGGGTGTCACGGTTGCGATGACGCTGGACGAGGCGATCGCTGCGATCGACGACTGCTTCGAGGGCGCCTTTGGGGCGGCCGGTGCCGAAGTCGTGGTCGAGGCTTTTCTTGATGGCGAAGAAGCGAGCTTCTTCTGCCTCTCCGATGGCAAGTCGCTTTTGCCGCTTGCCACCGCCCAGGACCACAAGCGTGTCGGCGACGGCGACACAGGACCGAATACCGGCGGCATGGGCGCCTATTCGCCGGCGCCGGTCATGACGCCAGAGATGGTCGAGCGGACGATGAAGGAGATCATCGAGCCGACCATGCGCGGCATGGCCGAGATGGGGCATCCCTTCCAGGGCGTGTTCTTCGCCGGGCTGATGATCACGGCCAAGGGTCCGGAACTCATTGAATACAATGTCCGCTTCGGCGATCCGGAATGCCAGGTGCTGATGATGCGGCTGAAGAGCGACCTGTTGGCGATCCTCCATGCCTCTGCCACCGGCACGCTGGACAAGGTTTCGGCCGAATGGAGCGAGGACCCGGCGCTCACCGTGGTGCTGGCCTCGAAGGGTTATCCCGGCGCATATGACAAGGCGACGCCGATTGCCTCGCTTCCCGAGGCTAGGGACGGCGCGAAGGTCTTCCATGCGGGCACGGCCATGAAAGACGGCCAACTGGTGGCGACAGGCGGGCGCGTGCTCAACGCCACGGCGCGCGGCGCGACGGTTGCGGCGGCGCAGGCCGACGCTTACCGGCTGGTGGATGCGGTGGAGTGGGCAAACGGCTTTTGCCGCCGCGACATCGGCTGGCGGGCGATTGCGCGCGAAAAGGCCTGATTTCCGGCTGCCCGAGCCGGATTTCGGGTGGAAATCCGTCCTTTCGTTCAAATTTTACCAAAGCTTCTGACCGGATCGAAAGAAACAATTGCTAATGTTCTTCCCAACAATCGGGGAATAACGTGATGCGTCTCATCCTATCGACATCCATGGTTCTGGCAGTATCGACCTTGGCCGCGCCTGCAATGGCCGGTTCGATCTCGACCGTGACCGGCCTTTCGCCGACCCAGCCGAGCATCGTCAAGGTCGATTGCAGCGAATGCCCGCCGCCGGCCCCCAGGTTGGGCCAGAGGAACTATGAAGTCCCGACCCTGCCGCCGGGCAGCCAGACCGCAGAAGTGGTCGAAGTCGATGGCGAAAAGAAGCTAAAGCGCGTTGAAAACTGGTTCGGCGGCTCGCCCGTGGTGGTCTATACCTCTGCCGAAGGCTGGGCGACGAACGGCTCCACGATTGTCGCAGGCGCCCTGCCCACCGGCGATGCAATCGACCATGACGCAACCACTGCGGCCGTCGACGCACCTGTCGATGCCGACAAGACGCCGGCGCTCGCGGGCTTTGATCTGCGTCTGAACTGATCCCAATCCGCCGGCCTTACGATCCGGGCGCGGCGGTCTCTCGTGGTCGACACGGACATAACGCCCGGCCCAGTCCCGGGCGTTATGCCGTTTACCGCAACATTTCACCCGTTCATTCTTATAGAATCATATTTGGACGCGCTTAAAGTCGCATCAACTTTTCGCGATGAGACTGTGAAGCACCTTCGGGACATGACGTACCGATTCGTTCGACTGTCCCCTCCTCCGGCGCCCGAACCGCTCCCCAGACGAAAGCGTCCCCCGATATGAAAAATTTGAAGATTTCCCTCCAGCTGATCGTGCTGATCGGCGGACTGATGGCGGCTTTCGCGGCGGCCACCTATTTCCAGGTGCGCTCGTCTACGGCGACCATTTATCAGCAGCGTTACGAGCTGCTACGCACGCAGGTCGAGACTGCTCTGTCGGTTCTGAAGGATTTCAATGATCGCGCCGTCGCCGGCGAATTCACCGTCGAGGAAGCCAAGACCCGCGCTTACGAGATGCTCAACAAGCTGCGCTTCGAGCCCGACGGCTATTTCTTCGGCTATGACTACGAAGTAGTGATGATCTTCCATCCGACCTCGAAGGACGTGGGCAAGAGCAACAAGGGCAAGCCCGACGCCAACGGCTTTGCCTATCGCGACGAACTGGTTCGCCTCGGTCAGCAGGGCGGCGGCTTCGTTGAGTTCATCGGTCCGAAGCCTGGCAAGGATCCGGAAGACCGCTCCTATCCCAAGGCTTCCTACGGCAAGGCGTTCGAACCCTGGAAAATCGTGATTGTCACCGGCCTTTACACCGATGATCTCAAGGCCGAAATCCGCTCCAGCGTGATCAAGACCATCAGCTGGTCGGCCGGCATCTTCGTGCTGGCGCTGGTCGCCGCCTATTTCGTCATCCGCAACATCACCGGTCCGCTCAAGGCCATCCATGATGCGCTGGAGGCCGTGGCTGACGAGAATGTCAGCATCACCATACCGCACACCGACATGCGCAACGAGATCGGTCTGATGGCGCAGGCGACGAAGAGCCTGCAGGACAAGGTGCGGGAGCGCCATGCCCTGGCCGCCCGTCAGGAGGAGCAGCAGCGCGAGCTGGACAGCGAACGCAGCCAGAATGCCGAGGCGCAGGTTGCCGAAGCCCGCCAGCAGGCGCATGTCGTCTCGACCATCGGCCAGTCGCTGGAGCAGCTCGCCCATGGCGATCTGACCGTGCGTTGTGCCGATCTCGGCCCGAAATATGCCGGCCTGCGCGACAACTTCAACGATGCGCTGGCGCGTCTCGAAGAGGCCATGGCCCGCGTCAACCTGAAGGGCAACGATATCGCGGTCTCCAAGGAAGAGATCCGCCGTGCCTCCGGCGAGCTTGCCCAGCGCACGGAACGCCAGGCGGCCAATCTGGAGGAAACGTCAGCTGCGCTCGACGAACTGACCGTTGCCGTGCGCCAGACGGCAGACGGTGCGCGTGAAGCGGCCAGCCGCGTCGGCGCCGTCAGCGGCGAGGCCAAGCAGAGCGACGAGATCGTCACCAAGGCGATCAATGCGATGAGCGGCATCGAGCAGTCTTCGGCCGAGATCACCAAGATCATCGGCGTGATCGACGAAATCGCCTTCCAGACCAACCTCCTGGCGCTGAATGCTGGCGTCGAGGCGGCCCGCGCCGGCGAAAGCGGCAAGGGTTTTGCCGTTGTTGCCCAGGAAGTCCGCGAACTCGCCCAGCGCTCGGCAGCGGCTGCCAAGGAGATCAAGGACCAGATCGCCCGGTCTTCCGCTCAGGTGGAACAGGGCGTGCAGCTGGTCGGCCAGACCGGCGAAGCCCTGAAACGTATCTCCGACCAGATCGCCGGGGCGAACGACATCGTCTCGAAGATCTCACACAGCGCTCAAGAGCAGGATACCACCCTGCGCTCGATCTCGTCCTCGATGAACCAGCTGGACCAGGCCACCCAGCAGAATGCCGCCATGGCCGAGGAGACCACGGCCTCTGCTGAGGTTCTCGCCAACGACACCGGCGACCTGCTGAACCTGATCCGCAGCTTCAAGACGAGCCAGTCCGGCGGCGGCCAGCAGCAGTATCGCATGGCGAGCTGAGGTCCCTCTACAACGGCGACATCAACAAGGCTGCCGGAGCGATCCGGCGGCCTTTTTCGTTTCAGTCCGCGCGATCGATATGCGCTGCGAGCCGATCGAGCTCACGGTCGGAAAAGACCGCGATGCCGGCCTGACGCATCAAAGCTGCGGTGACGCCGAAGCCGGGATGGCGGGTGCCGGAAAACGAGCCGTCATAGATGAAGCCGGAACCACAGGAGGGGCTGCCATCGATGAGGAGTGCGACGTCGCACCCCTGCTCGCGGGCAAAGGCGACGGCCTTTTTCCCGCCCTCGACGAATGCCTCCGTGACATCGCCGCCCGTCACTTCCATGACCCGGGCCCGGCCGGCCAGCACATCCTCGCCACTCATGCCGCCTTCGATTTCGGCGGGCGGACGCGGCGTGGGCAGGCCGCCGGCCTGTTCGGGACAGAAACCGACGAGGCGGCCCTGCGCCTTCCAGCGCTCGATACGGGGATCTGCGAGCGGCTTTCCCTTGCCGTCATAACGGACGGGGCGACCGAGCAGGCATGCGCTGATGAGGATTTTCGGGGGCATCAGAGTTTATGCCGCCTTCACTGCGATCTGCACGCCGGTTTCGTCCTGCAGCAGGCGGATGATGGCGAAGAGATTGTCGGCACGTGGATTCCCTGATGGGCCGAACATCCGCATAAGGCTCTTGGGCGGCAGACCGGACTTCTGGCCTAGCTCGATAAAGCCGATGGTGGCGTTGATATAATCGCGCAAAAGAGCTCGACCGGTTTCGACATCACCCGACAGCAGGAGCTCGATCGCCTCGCTCAGCAGTGCGGCGCGAAAAGTTGGATCCGATTGCGCTCGATCGCGAACGGTTTCTTTGAAATCTCTCGTCAAAGCCATCTCAGCCTGCCTTCCGCTTCTTGTATTCTGCCCAACGAGCCTGCGCCGTCTTGATATCTGCCTGCTGTCGCTTCTTGGTTCCGCCGGCGACCAGAATGACGAGTCTATCGCCGTCTCTGCCGAAATAGATGCGGTAACCAGGGCCATAGTCGATCCGATATTCCAAGACACCTTCGCCTACGCCCTTGGCATTGGAGAAATTCCCGAGCGACATACGGGTGATGGCCGTCGTGACCTTGGCCGCAGCCATGGAGTCCAGTCCTTCGAACCATAGCCCGAAGGGACTGCATCCTTGATCGTCGAGGAACTCAAGGATCTCCATGGGTTTATGGTACCATATAAGCCACCATTCTCAACCGAAAAAGACCCCGCCGAAGCGGGGTCTCACATCATCAGCCCGTGATCTTGGAGAAGTCCGCGACCGTTGCGGTCGCTTCGCGGATCGCCTTCAGGAGCGCCAGGCGGTTGGCGCGGATGGCGGCGTCCTCGTCGTTGACCAGGACATCCTCGAAGAACTTGTCGACCGGGCCGCGCAGCGTCGAGAGCGCCTGCATGGCGGAGCGGAAGTCTTCCGATGCCACAGCGTCTGCCGCCGCTTTCGAGGCGGACTGGATGGCGGCGAAGAGGGACTTTTCGGCATCAAGCTTCAAGAGTGCTTCCGAGACGCCATCGGCGACGACGGTGCCCTTCTTCTCTTCGGCAGCGAGCAGCTGGGTGGCGCGCTTGGTGCCGGCGAGCAGGTTCAGGCCGTCTTCCGAGGTGATGAAGGCGGTGAGCGCCTCGGCCTTGCGGGCGACCATCAGCAGATCGTCGGCCTCGGGCGTCAGCACGGCATCGATGATGTCGTGGCGGGCACCCTGGTCGCGGAGATAGACCTTCAGGCGGTCGTGGAAGAAGGAGAGGAGGTCACGCTTCAACTGAGCTAGCGCAGCAAACTCTGCAACGACCTCAGCTCCACCGAGTCCCATTCTATGTGAGATCGTGTACTGCGCGTTCGTGACCTTTGGATCCCGCACTTGAACGAATGGAGAATTGTGATCGAGATTACGCTCGAAGATATCCTTCGTTTCTTCCGAATGAGAACGAGCTGTCACAGAATAATAGCCTCCACCGTCCTCCCTGCTCGCACCGATAGTGCGGCCGAATACGATTAGATCGCCCTTTTGTTGGCCCAACAGTACGTCGAAGTAAGACGTATTGAGAGCATCGGCCAAATTGAGACGGACACCCTTCTCCAAAATCATCCGAACCACACCCAGTGCCGCACGACGCAGCGCATAGGGGTCCTTCGAGCCGGTCGGCTTTTCGTCGATCGCCCAGAAGCCGACGAGCGTATCCAGCTTGTCGGCGAGCGCGACTGTCAGGCCCACCTTGTCTTCCGGCAGGCGATCTGACGGGCCGTTCGGCTTCCAGTGGTCTTCGATGGCGGCGGCAACAGAGGCGTTTTCGCCCTGCAGGAGCGCATATTTGCGGCCCATGGCGCCCTGGAGTTCGGGGAATTCACCGACGGCTTCCGTGCGCAGGTCGGCCTTGGCGAGCACCACCGCGCGGTCGACGAGGGCAGCGTCTGCGCCGACGATTGGCGCCAGCACCTTGGCCAGTTCGCGGATGCGCGCGACGCGCTCACCCTGCGTGCCGAGCTTGGCGTGGAAGGTGACGTTCAGCGCATCGAGCTTGGCCATGCGCTGGTCGAGCGGCTTCTTGAGATCCAGGTCGAACTTCGCCGCGGAGGCCTTGAGCGTGTCGAGGTCCGGCAGATCGCCCTGGTCGCGCTTCCAGAAATGCAGCGCATCCGACAGGCGGGCGCGCACGACCTTGCCATTGCCATGCATGATCTCCTTGCCGCCGTCGGTGGCCTGGATGTTGGAAATCAGGATGAAATGGTTGGAGAGCTTTTCGGTCTGACCCTGCGGGCGCACGACGAAGCATTTCTGGTTGGTCTTGATCGTCAGGCGGATGATCTCGGCGGGGATCGAGAGGTAATCCTCTTCGAAGGTGCCAAGCAGAACCTGCGGCCATTCAACGAGGCCGGAGACTTCTTCCAGCAGGCCTTCGTCCTCGACGAGGTCGAGGCCATTGGCGAAGGCGATGTCGCGGGCGTCATGCAGGATCATGTCCTTGCGGCGCTCGGCATCGAGGATGACCTTGGCGCGCTCGAGGCTCGAGACGTAATCGTCGAAGCGCTTGACGGTGATGGCATCCGGCGCGTGGAAGCGGTGGCCATAGGTGACGTTGGAAGCCACGATGCCGTCGATCTCGAAGGGGATGACCTGGACTTCGTCATGCTCGGGGCCGAAGGTGCAGACGATCGACTGCAGCGGGCGCACCCAGCGCAAGCTTTCCATGCCCTTGCCCTCGATGCCGCCATAGCCCGAGCCCTTGGGCATGGAGGCAAAGCCCGAGCGCATCGATTTGGGCCAGGGGAAGGTTCTGATGATGCCGGGCATGACATCGGCGATGATCTCTTCCGCCGCACGGCCGGGCTTTTCCATGTAGGCGACGTAGAAATCGCCCTTCTTCGGATCCGTCTTGATGATCGCCTGGTCGATGGAGGTGAGGCCCGCGCCGCGCAGGAAGCCATCGATGGCTCCCTGAGGCGCGGAGACGCTCGGCCCCTTCTTCTCTTCCTTGATGTCGGCGGAACGGGCAGTCAGCCCACGGATATCCAGCGTCAGGCGACGCGGCGTCCAGTATTCGCGCGCACCCTCATAGGTCAGCCCCGCATCGACAAGCGCATCGGTGACCATCTTCTTCAGATCGCCAGCCGCTTTCCGTTGCATGCGGGCGGGGATTTCTTCGGAGCGGAGTTCGAGCAGGAGATCGGGCATCGGGTCTGACTTTTCGAGATGTTGCTTGAGGCTGCGGCGGACTTAGCAAGCCGCGCGGCAAAAGTCATCCATGGATCGGTGTAAATTGGCGGGGATCAGGCGGCGGTCTGATCGGTTCGCACGGGAATGGCAGCCAGCTCGGCGGCTTTCGCCGTCGCTTCCGTCTTCAGGTCGTAGCTGGTCTGAAGATTCATCCAGAACTGCGGTGACATGTCGAAATAGCGGGCAAGGCGGAGCGCTGTATCCGGTGTCAACGACGTCTGTTCTGCGACCAGTCGCTCGATCCGGGTGCGAGGCACGTTCAGATGGCGCGCAAGGGCACCAGCGCTCAGCCCCATGGGCTCCAGAAACTCATCGCGCAGAATTTCACCGGGATGGACGGGCGGCAGGACGATGGTCATGGCATGTCTACCTGTCGAATGGGGGGAATGAGCGATGATAAAAATACCATCACTCGGTCTTCGCGACTACCACCCTCCCCCGCCACCACCACCGCCGCCGCCGCCGGAGAAGCCGCCAGAGAAACCGGACGAGGACGAGGAGCTGGAGGGCGGTGGTGTCGGGATGGTGGAAGCGATCGTCGAGGCCATGGAGGAGGAGAAGCCGCCGATGCGGTCGCCGAAGCCGCCGGGATTGCTGCCGTGGTACCAGCCGGGTCTGTAATCGGCGGCAGCGGCACCTGATGCGGCTGAGGCGAGCCAGGTTTCGAAGGTTTCAGACCAGGGTTTCTCCACGCCCAGCGCCACGGCATAGGGCAGAAGCTTTTCGAAATGGCTGGGCGACATCTTTGGCGCACCGGCCATGTTCATGCGGTCCTTTTCGGCGAGTGTCAGGTAGGTGCGCAGGCCCTCTATGCCGTCCATCAGCTTGCGTCCGAGCGGGGTCGGGGCACCCATGATGTAGAAGAAGAGCAGATTGACCAGGAGGATGCCTCCGAAGGCGATGAGGACCGGGATCTGATGCGTCGCCTCCAGATCCATCCACATGGAGATCAGCATCAGCGCCATGGTCGACAGGGCAACGAAGCCGATGAGGGCCAACGCCACGACGGTGATGATCTTGCTGAACAGCGAGCGCCCCCGTCTGAACGAGTTCACGAGCCCGATGGTGAAGGTGCCGAAGAAGATCGAGAAGAAGGTCGGCACGAAGATCAGGGCGTATACGTCTTCGCTGAGGTCGCCGAAGATGAAGAGCGAGGCAACCACGGCGATGGACAGGCCGATGCCAAGCGAAATGTAGCCGGCATTGCCCTTGTAATACTTGTTACGGTGCTCCTTTTCGATGGCCTGACGAAAGCGGTTGCCGACGGCTTCCACCTTCTTGCCGTTGGCCTTGTCGATCACGAGCGCATCGCCGGACGATGGGATCTCGGCCATCAGTGCTGCTTCACCTGCCTGCAGCCTACCCTCCACCGGCTTTTTCGTCCGGCGGATGGTGATGCTGCGGTCGAGATCGTCGAGTTCGACATAACCTTTGACGGCGAGATCAAGCGCGGAAGCCGAGAGCGCCGTCCAGCCAGCGCCGGAGAACCCCTTGTTGTCGATGTAGTTGACCAGCGCCGGAGAGAGGCCTTCCGGCGGATCCCAGCGAGGGACCATCACACCCTTCGGCGGATCGCGACCGACGACCAGCCAAGAGCGCAGGTAGTAGAGGAAGATGACGGCGAGGCCGCCGAAGCCGATGATGGTGTTGAGGTTGTCGCGGATGAACCACCAGGTGGTCTCCTCCGAAGAGGGGGCGGCAACCAGCCCCTTGTCGAAGGCGAGCACGATGGTCAGGCCTTCGTTCGGGCCGAGTGGCTGGGTGGTTTGGAATTCGAGGCCATTGGAGCCGGGGATTTCGCGGGCATTCTGGGCGGTCGACCCCATGGGGCCCGTGTAGAAGGTCGTCCGGGTAGGAAGAGCACCATCAGGGAGCATCACAGTAGCCCCCGCACGATCAATCGGAAACTCCCAGCCGTTTCCGGTTACGTTCCAGTAAAGCTCGTCGTGATCATCGAAATATCGGATCTGGCGACCAGTCCAGTAAGTGATGGTGTAAACGTACTCGCCAGGACGCAGAAAAATGCTTTCACTCCCGGTGTAGATCCGGATTCCACCCGTCACGTTTTCTGTATGGAAGTTCTCGGGGCGACCATCGCGTTCGACCGAAATCAAGCCGAAATCGACTTTTTTGCGAAAGCCCCGTGCGTCCTGAGCATAGAGCGGAAAATCGCGGAAGATGCCACGCTTGATCTGGTCACCCTCGACATTGACGGTAATCGTTTCCGTGACCCTGATCGAAGCATCGGGAAACACGGTGATATCGGCGTGGTAATCGCGAATGACTTCCACAGCCTGCGCGCCGCATGCCATCCAGAAAAGGAGAAGGAAGGCGGAGCACAGGCGGAGGAGCGTGGTCATTTCGGATCGTTCCTGACGAGCTCAACGCCGAGCGAGGCGAGTGCATCCCAATAGCCGGGATAGGTCTTGGCCACGCAGCCGGGGTCGAGAATGGTGATGTCGCGGATCTTGAGGCCCGCCAGCGCAAAGCTCATGGCGATGCGGTGATCGGCGAAGGTGTCGATCTCGGCCGGCAGCGACTGGCCTGCGAGCGACGGATCGGAGAAGACCAGGAGGTCGTCGCCCTCTTCCTTGGCCAGGCCTTCGCGGATGTTGTTGAGGCCGGTCGAGACGGCGCGGATGCGGTCGCATTCCTTGACGCGCAGGTTCTCGATGCCGACGAAGCGCACCGGGGTCTCGTTGAAGGCGGCGAGCACGGCAATCGTCGGGATCGCATCCTGCATCTGGCTGCCGTCGATGACGGCGGGCATATTCGGAAACTGCGCGATCACGTCATAGGCCTTGGCGTCCGGCTGGGTGAAATCGGCAGAGGGCGTGCCGATGTCGATCTGGCCTTTTGTCAGGACTTCCGCACCCCAGAGATAGGTGGCGGCAGAGGCATCCGGCTCGATATGGAAATCGGTCGCGGTATAGCCGGTTGGCTGGATGACCCAGGAGGAGGGTGTCGGCTGCTCGACCCTGGCGCCGAAGGCACGCATGGCCGACATCGTCAGGTCGATGTAACCGCGGGCGCCGATATCGGCACCGGCAAGCTCGATGGTGAACGGCTCCGAACCGCAGGCGGCGGCCATCTGAAGAGCCGAGACATACTGGCTGGAAAGCCCGGCATCGATCACGACATGGTTCTTTTCGAAACGGCCGGTGGCATCGATCGTGACAGGCGGGCAGCCGGTCGGGCTTTCGATGGTGACGCCCAGCGATTTCAGGGCTTCGACCAGCGGCTTGATCGGGCGCTTGCGCATGTGCTCGTCGCCATCGACGACATAGCGGCCATGACCCAGCGCCAGTGCTGCCGTCAGGAAGCGGGTCGCAGTGCCGGCATTGCCTAGGAACAGCGGGGCTGCCGGGGCCTTCAGTTCACCGGTGCTGGTCACCACGAAGGTCGTGGCATCCGGCTCTTCTACGGTGACGCCCATCTGGCGCAGCGCTTCGGCCATGTAACGCGTGTCGTCGCTCTTCAGCGCGCCGGTCAGGCGGCTGGTGCCCTTCGCCAGACCTGCCAGGAGAAGCGCGCGGTTGGTGATGGATTTCGAACCCGGAGGGCTCACCTTGCCGGTCAGGGCATGGGCGGGCGGAAGGATGGTCACACTGTCAGTCGTCATGATCCCGGTCTCTGCTGTCGCGTCCTTGCGTGGACGTCAGAACTTGACCGTCGGTACCGCACGGTCGGCCTCGTTGGCAATCTCGAAATAGGGTTTCTTCGAGAAGCCGAACTGGCCGGCGACGAGGTTGTTGGGAAAGCTCTCGACCTTGACGTTCAGATCGCGGGCCGCACCGTTGTAGTAGCGGCGCGACATCTGGATTTCGCCCTCGACGGTTTCCAGCGACTTCTGCAGCTCGAGAAAGTTCTCATTGGCCTTGAGGTCCGGATAGGCTTCGGCAAGCGCGATGATCTTGCCAAGTGCGGCTCCGAGAAGCCCCTCGGCTGCCGCACGGCCAGCCACATCGCCTGCGGGCACGGCCTGGGCCTTGTTGCGCAGCTCCACGACACTTTCCAGCGTATCCTTTTCGTGACCGGCATAGCCCTTCACGGTCTCGATCAGGTTGGGGATGAGATCCGCGCGGCGCTTCAGCTGCACATCGATGCCCGACCAGGCTTCCTCGGCCATCTGCCGGGCCTTTACCAGGCCGTTGTAGATGAAGACGAGATAGGCACCGATGGCGGCAAGAATGGCAAGTGTCGTGAACATGATGCGGAAGGCTCCCAGCTGAATTGGCCGCAGGTTAGCGGTTCATCTTGGGAAAGTCATGGCTGAAGTGCGGGAGAATGTCCTGTCCGGGAAGCCGCATCTGCTGCGAGGTGATGGTTCAAATTGGAGGGAAACCGACACAGCTCCGTTAATCGGCAGGCCCTAATATGACCATCCGAAGGTTTTGCAGCGGAGCTGTCGCATGCAAACGATGACCTGGAACGCCATGCCCTCCTGGGCGCTGCTCGCCAGCCGCGACATCCTCAAGGCCGCGCTCCCCGAACGGCGGCTCGGCGAAACGCTGAAAGACATCCTGTCGATCATCACCGGGCTACCGCAGCTTGATCTTTCCGAGATGGCGGCGATCTATGTGCGGGACGCGGGGCAGGACCGGCAGCGGCTGGTGCACCACAACACCGCGGACCAACTGGATCTGCCGATCGATCTTGCGCCTGGGGCGCGCATGCCCGAATGCATCGCGGACCGGGACGATCTCATCCCCTACTGGATTGCGATCACCGTGAACGGCGATCCGGATTTCGGCACCGCCGTCTTCTTCAGCCGCAGCGAGAGACCGATCAACACGGAGAGCCTGTCCGCCTTGCGCCTGCTTGCCCAGGAAATCGGACCGGTGATCCAGCAGCGCAACGGCTGTACGACCTCCGTTCTCGACATGGTGGAGCTTTCCACCGACGAGATCTACATCTTCGAACCGCAACGCTTCACCATCAGCCGCACCAATGCGACCGCGAGCGTGCGCACCGGCTATTCGGCCGAAGCGCTGGCAGGCATGACGCCGGCCTCTTTGAAAGTCGGCATTTCCGAGCTCGACTACCGGGCCAAGCTGATGCCGCTCGTCGAAGGCAGTGCCCGCAGCGTCACATTCGACGCGATCCAGCGGCGACGCAATGGCACGGTCTATCCGGTCAAGGTGCATGTCTGGCGCATTCGCGGCCCGTCTTCCGATCTCTTTGCCGAGGTCGCCATCGCCACCGCCGACCAGCGCAAGGCCTTTGGTTTGCTGGAACAGGTGTTCGACGCCATCCCCGGTGGCATCGGCGTCTTCGACAATCGCTCGCGGCTGCTGATGGCCAACCGGCGGCTCTACGATCTGATGAACATTCCCCCGGAGCTCTTCCCGCCGGGATCCAAATTCGAGGATATCCTGCGGTATAATGCGTGCCGTGGCGAATGGGGCGACGGCGATCCGGAAGCCATGGTGCGCGAGCGCGTCGACCAGGCGGCGCTGGGCCTGCCCTACAGTTTCGAGCGCGAGCGGAAGAGCGGCAAGGTGCTGGCGGTCCGCTCCGAGCCGCTCTCCAACGGCGGCTATGTGCTGAGCTATACCGACATCACGCTGCGCAAACGGGCGGAAAAGGAACTGATCCGCAATCGCGACGAGCTGGAGAAGACCGTACGCCACCGTACCGCAGAGATCGCCGCCCAGGCTGCGGCGCTCGAGGAAGCCCTGCAGCAGGAAAAGAATATCAATGCCATGCAGCGACAGTTCGTGGCGATGACCAGCCATGAGTTTAGAACACCGCTGGCCATTATCGATGGGGCCGCCCAGCGCATCCAGCGCAAGAAGGGCGAGATGGAAGCGCATTTCCTAAGCGACAAGACCCAACAGATCCGATCTGCCGTGGCGCGCATGGTCGAACTGATGGAAAGCTTCCTGTCGGCCGGGCGGATCGATACGGGCAAGATCGAGCTCTCGCTGGTCGACTGCTCGCTGCACAAGCTGATCGAGCAGGCCATCAAGCGGCAGAAACTCTCCTCGCAGCATCACCGCTTCGATGCTGCCTACGAGACCCTGCCGCCGGTGATCCGCTGCGATGCTCTCGCCATCTCGCAGGTGCTGACGAACCTTCTGTCCAACGCGGTCAAATATGCACCCCGTGCGCCCGACATCACCATCCGGGGCTGGGAAGAAGACGGTTTCATCTTCCTGTCGGTCAAGGACGAAGGTGTCGGGATCGACGCCGAGGACGTGCCGAAACTCTTCCAGCCCTATTTCCGCGCCCGCACCTCGACCGGCATTGCCGGAACAGGCATCGGCCTGTCGCTCGTCAAGCAGATCGTCACGCTGCATGACGGCGACATCTTCGTCGAAAGCGAACGCGGCAAGGGCACCTGCTTCACCCTCGTCCTGCCGGTCCAGGGGCCGGCGGCGAAGGACACTGCCGAACCGGCGCCGGAGGTGAGCGCCGCCTGACCCCTGGAGCCTGAAAGGGAAGATGACATGATCACCGTACTTTGCGTCGAAGACGAAAGAGACGTCCGTGAACTGATCGTCGAGGAGCTGGAGGAGGCCGGCATACGCGTGCTGCAGGCGGAAAACGGCAAGGAGGGCCTGGACAAGATCCTGACCCAACGCCCGGACATCGTGATCTCCGACATCACCATGCCGGAAATGGACGGGATTGCCATGCTCGGCGAATTGCAGATCAATCACCCGCAATTCTCCAACATGCCCTTCCTCTTCCTGACCGCACTGGCCGACCGGGAAAAGATGATCGAGGGCTTGGGCGCCGGCGCTGAAAGCTACCTGACCAAACCGATCGACTTCGACGTGCTGATGGCGAAGATCCACGGACTGGTGGTCCGGATCGAGAACCGAGTGGCGGCGGGGCTGGAGTTTTGAGCCTCAGGCCGCCCGGCCGAAATTCGCTCCGCCTGCATCCGTCAGCAAAAATGCCTCGCCGCAGCTTTTCGCCAGCGCGCGGACGCGGCCGATATAGGCCTGGCGTTCGGTGACCGAGATAACACCACGGGCGTCGAGCAGGTTGAAGATGTGGGAGGCCTTGATGCACTGGTCATAGGCCGGGAAGACGCATTTGTGCAGGCGCTGGTTTTCCGAGTCGGAAGGCGCGCCGGCGGCCAGCAGGGCCTGGCATTCCTTCTCGGCATCGATGAAATGGCGATGCAGCATTTCGGTGTTGGCGAATTCGAAGTTGTGGCGGGAATATTCCTGCTCGGCCTGCAGGAAGACGTCGCCATAGGAGATCTTCTCTTCGCCTTCACGGCCATTGAAGTTGAGATCATAGACGTTGTCGACGCCCTGGACATACATGGCCAGACGCTCGAGACCGTAGGTCAGTTCGCCCGAGACCGGCGAGCAGTCGATGCCGCAGACGGCCTGAAAATAGGTGAACTGCGAGACTTCCATGCCGTCGCACCAGCATTCCCAGCCGAGGCCCCAGGCGCCCAGCGTCGGGCTTTCCCAATCGTCCTCGACGAAGCGGATGTCATGCAGCAGCGGATCAAGCCCGATCGCCTTTAGCGAGCCGAGATAGAGTTCCTGCAGGTTGGACGGGTTCGGCTTCAGGATCACCTGGTACTGATAATAGTGCTGCAACCGGTTCGGGTTTTCGCCGTAGCGGCCGTCGGAGGGGCGACGCGAGGGCTGGACGTAAGCGGCGCGCCAGGGCTTGGGGCCGAGCGCGCGCAGCGTCGTTGCCGGATGGAAGGTGCCGGCGCCGACTTCCATGTCGTAGGGCTGCAGCACCGCGCAACCCTTGTCCGCCCAGTAGGCGTGCAGCGTCAGGATCAGGGCCTGGAAGGAGCGCTTGGGGTCCATATGCGGTGCGAGCGGAGCGGTCATGGTCATCTTCGGTATCGGGTTGTCATTCGTTGCGGACGAGTGCCACGCTCAAGGCGTCGGGTCAATCGGGTATGGCGCGATTGCGGGCGTCAAAGCCGAAAAGGATCGATGACCCTCATCCCACCGGCAAGCTGCCAGCCATGCTGGAGATCCTCGGAATAGAAGCTCTCACAACCGCTGCGGAGTGCGACGGCAAGCATCAGTGCATCATAGAAGCTGATCCTGTGGTCCATGGCGAGTTGCATGGCCTCGCTCGTATCGACCGGCTCGATCGGCAAAATGCGCTGGGCGAGCGTTTCAAACTGTTCGACCGCCAGACGGATGTCCGGCCAGTCGAGACCGAGCTTCCTACGGCAGACATTGATGCACTCGTTAAGGGCCTGGACGCTCACCAAGAAGGGTTCCTGCAGCAGAGCCTGCGCCACATCCGCCTTGGTGCCCTCACCCAGCGCGTAGATCAGGATATTGGTATCGAGACAGACTTTCAGCGCCGGCATCAGCGGGCATTCGCCTCGTCGCGATCGAACTTCCAGTCTGCCGGGATCTTCAGTTTGAAGGCCCTGATACGGTCCAGCGCCTCTTTGCGTCTGTCGTCACGCGCAATTTCAAGGGCCGGTCCGTCCGCAACGCGCACGGTGATGTCGTCGCCTTCCTTGAGATCAAGCGCTTCGGCAACGGAGGCAGGAATGCGAATGGCGAGGCTGTTACCCCATTTGGCAACTTGCATGACCGGCTCCCTGATATACCCAAAGAATGTATATCTTCGATGCTTGTGCGGCAAGGCATCTAATCGTCGTCCTCGCGACGAGGGCGATATTCTCCGGTCTCGGGATCCTGGATGAGCGTTCCGATTGCCTGGTTCTGACGCTCCATCTCCTCCGCACGGGACTTGGCCGCGAGCTTTTCGGCATGGGCCACGAAGCGACGGTAGAGCAGCCATGCGCCACCGACCAGGATCGTCAAGAATATCAGCTGCCCCATGTCCCCTCGCCCGTCAGCCCTCGTCTGTCACAACGGTCAGAGACCGTAGCGGCCCCATAGTGCCTTTTCTTCGAGCGTCTCTGCAAGACCGGCCACCGCCTGGGCGGCAATCTGATCGGTCGAGCCG
Organism: Rhizobium sp.; assembly: GCA_027533385.1. Taxonomy (GTDB): domain Bacteria; phylum Pseudomonadota; class Alphaproteobacteria; order Rhizobiales; family Rhizobiaceae; genus Allorhizobium. The sequence goes on from JAPZUE010000012.1 coordinate 151,526, forward strand.
AAGGCACCGATCCCGGGTGCGCGGCGTCCGAAGAGGCCCTTCTGCGCACCGACGAGTTCGAGGCGAGCGTCCTTGCCGTAGCGGGTCTTGATCTCCTCGCGCAGGCCACCGAGGCGATCGACAAGGCCGAGTTCCAGACCCTTGCGACCGGTCCAGAAGAGACCGGAAAACAGGGTCGGATCGTCGGCAAGCTGCGCGCCACGGCGGGCCTTGACCATGTCGATGAAGATCTCGTGGATCTCGGCCTGCAGGGTCTTCAGATACTCGATGTCGCTTTCCTTTTCCGGCTGGAAGGGATCGAGGATCACCTTGTTCTCACCGGAGGTATAGACGCGGCGCTCAACGCCGATCTTCTTCAGGAGTTCCGGAAAACCGAAGCCGCCGGAGACGACGCCGATCGAGCCGACGATGGAGGTGGCGTCTGCGATGATCTCGTCACCGGCAATGGCGATCATGTAGCCGCCGGAGGCCGCGACATCCTCGACGAAGACCAGAACGCGCTTGTTCTTCTCTTCGGCCAGCGCCCGGATACGGTCATAGATCATGCGCGACTGGACGGGCGAGCCGCCCGGCGAATTGATCGAGAGTGCCACGGCCGGGCTGTCCTTCATGGCGAAGGCCTTTTCCAGCTGGCCGGCGACCGAGGCGAGGTTCAGCGCAGGACGAAAGCGCGAGCCGCCGCTCATGATCGGCCCATGCAGCCTGACGACCGGAATGACGATACCCTTCTTCTGGAAGCGCTTGGGAACCAGTCGTTTCAGAAAGCCTGCCATGGTCGCGTTCAACTCCTCACGATCTTCAATCTGACAGGAGATGTAAGACGCAAGGGCGCAAACACAATGGTTCGCCCGGAAAAATCAGTGTTTTCAACGCAGCCGAGGATAGCCTGCGCGGCCATTGTTGAGATCGTCAACGAAAGACGCGAAAGCATGGCTGCCGGGATTGTCGTGCATCAGGAGCGGTGCGCGGAGTTGCAGCCTTGCCCGCGAACCCTTGATCGCGGTGACCAGGATGCGGGTGGCATTTTCGCCCGGTCGGGGATGGATCGCGGTGATCTCCAGCCCGCCGAAGCGTTTGCCGCAGGCGGCGATGATCTCGGCGATCGACTGGGGCCTTGCGATCAGCGACAGCTGCCCCCCGGGGATCATGATGGCACCAGCGGTGCGGATCCAGCTTTCAAACAGGTTTTCCGTCATCGCATGGGCTTCGGCCTTCAGGGCATCCGGCGTCTTGCGATCGCCGGGGTCGTTGAAGGGCGGGTTCATAATGACGTGGTGGAAGCAATCATCGGGAAGGCCTGCAGCGACCCGCGCCTTGCCGGTCAAGGTGACATCGGTCTCGAGGACCTCGGCGCGCCCCGCGAATTCGGCATTTGCCTCAAGCGCGAGGCTCTTGCGGGCGAAGGCGGCCATGTCGGCCGAGCGCTCGACAAGGACAACGGAAGCATTGGGTAGGCGGGTTGCGACGGCCAGACCGGCGGCTCCGGCTCCGGCTCCTAGATCTGCGACCCGGATCGGGCGATCATCGACAACAAGCGAAGCGAGCAGCATGGCATCCATGCCGGCCCGATGGCCGCGACCGACCGGCTGCACGAGATGGAAGCGGCCGCGATGAAAGGCATCGACCGTTTCGGCCTGAGGCTTGTCGAGGCTGGGCTCTACGCTTGCCGCCATCGCGCCCTCACGCTTCGCGGTCGCGCAGTTCCGCCCCAAGACCGGCATCGGTCAGGATGCGGCGGGCCTGATCGACACAGTCGGAATCGACCAGCAGGCGTCGCTGCAGCATGCCGAGCGAACCCTCCAGAATGCTCATCGACTGGTCTGCGATCATCGAAGCGATCCCGGCGTCGCGCATCAGGCTTTCGGCAAAGGAGAGCAGGACGACGTCGTTGCTGCGAATGATCTCATGCATCGATTTCAGAACTCACTGTTAACGGCAAAACCGTGTTCAAGCCGGCAGGCGAGGCAATTCGCCCCTTGCCGTGGCCTTCCGGGCTTTTTATTGTCGGCCACCAAACTGAACAGGAGTCCGGTGCGTTGGGCGTAGTCATACCGCTTGAGGAAAGCAAAAACAAACAGGCATCCGTCAAGCCTCTGGTGGACCTGACCAAAAGCGGCATGGAACGCGTGAACCAGCTGATCCTGTCGAAGGCCGGCTCGGATGTGCAGATGATCCCGGAGGTGGCCAACCACCTGATCTCGTCCGGCGGCAAGCGGCTGCGCCCGATGCTGACGCTCGCGACGGCATCGATGTTCGGCTACGAGGGCGACCATCACATCAAGCTCGCGACCTCGGTCGAGTTCATGCACACGGCAACCCTGCTGCATGACGATGTCGTTGATGAAAGCGATCTGCGCCGTGGCAAGTCCACCGCCCGCACCATCTGGGGCAATCAGGCCAGCGTGCTGGTCGGCGATTTCCTGCTTGGCCAGGCGTTCCGCATGATGGTGGAGGTCGGCTCGCTCGAGGCGCTTGACGTGCTCTCGACCGCGGCCTGCGTGATCGCCGAAGGCGAAGTCCTGCAGCTTTCCGTCGCCAAGAACATGGAGACGACCGAGGACGACTATCTGGCGGTCATACGCGCCAAGACGGCAGCCCTTTTTGCCGCGGCCGCCGAGGTAGGTCCGATTGTGGCCGGCACCGACAAGGCAACCCGCAGCGCAATGAAATCCTACGGGATGAATCTCGGGCTTGCCTTCCAGCTGGTCGACGACGTGCTCGACTATGGCGGCAAGGCTGCCGAGACCGGCAAGAATGTCGGCGACGATTTCCGCGAGGGCAAGATCACGCTTCCGGTCATCCTGTCCTATCGCCGTGGCACGGCGGCGGAGCGGGAGTTCTGGAAGGAATCGATCGAAGGCGGGCAGAACGACGATGTCAGGCTTGAAAAGGCGCTCGGCCTGATCGGCAAGTATGGCGCGCTCACCGATACGATCCAGCGGGCGCAGCATTACGGCACGATTGCACGGGATGCGCTTGCGCCTTTGCCGGAGACACCGTGGAAAAGTGCGCTGAACGACGTGATCGACTTCTGCATCGCGCGCGTGAATTGACGCAGACCCAAGCGATTGCCTTGCGAGCCCGCTTCAAAAAAGCCATTCTGTCTGTGAATCATTGCTGATTGCCTGCGCGAGGGGAACCCGCGCTCGTTCTCGGATCTGGAAAGGCTCGTTCATGCGGCAAAGCTTTGCCCTTCGCTATATCGCCGGCACCGCGCTCGCGCTGCTCCTCAGTGTCTCGCAGGCGCCCCTGGCAATGGCGGCCGGATCCGACACGCCTGCGGAGGCCGAAAATTTCGATATTGAAAGCGTCGACTCCTTTGCTGGCGCCTTCTTGGCCGCCCGGACGGCAGAGGCCGACCGCGACTATCGCAATGCCGTGAAGTTCTACAAAAAGGCGCTGGAATTCACGCCCAACGAGCTGGAACTGCAGCAGCGGCTGATGATCGCGCTGATCATGAGCGGCGAGTTCGATGAAGGTGCCGATCTCGCCAAGGTGCTGGAAAACGATCAGGCCGTCGAGCGCGTCACGTCGGTTGCGCTCGGCTTCCGGGCGATCCGGGATGGCGACTATGAAGAGGCTTTGCAGCATTTCAAATACCAGGGCCCGAACGACCTCGACCGGCTGATGAACCAATTGCTGATCGCCTGGACGAAGGTCGGCGACGGCAAGGGCAAGGAAGCGCTGAAGCTGGTTCAGGATCTCGACGGGCCGAGCTGGTACGGGATATTCCGGAACTACAATGCCGGCGTGATGGCCGCCATGATCGGTGACGTCGATGCAGCCCGTAAGGCGCTGACCGAAACCGTCACGGACCGCAATGGCGGCGCGACGGCGCCGGATACGTTTGCACGCGCCGTTATCGCGCTTGCATCGCTTGAGGCGCAGGCCGGCAACAAGCAAAAGGCACTCGATGCACTTTCCGCCGGGGACGAGCTGATCACCAATTACGCGCCGTTCAAGGCGTTGCGCAGTGAGATCGAGGCCGGCGGCAAGCCGAAGCCCGTCGTTGCCTCTGCCGCGCAAGGGGCAGCAGGCGTGCTCTTCTCGATCGGGGGCGCCCTCAACCGCGAGGGTGCGGAAGACACCGTGATGCTCTACCTCCAGCTCTCGCATGCGCTGGACAAGGAAGCGGCGGACACGCTGATCCTGCTTGGTGGCATCGCCGAAAACGCCAAGCAGCCTGAAAAGGCCATCGCCTTCTACCGCAAGGTTCCCGAGAAATCGCCGATGCGCCGGATTTCCGAGCTGCAGCTCGGCCTGACGCTCGCCGAAACCGGCAAGGTGGCAGAGGCGCGGGAGCATCTGCAGGCTCTGATTGCCTCCGATCCGCAGGACATCCGCAGCTATCTCGCCTATGGCAGCGTGCTGTCCGACGCCAAGGACTATGCGGCGATGGCGGAGAACTATGATCGCGCCGTCGAGATCATCGGTCCCAATCCGTCCCGGAACCACTGGTCGGTCTTCTTCCAGCGCGGGATCGCCTATGAGCGGCTGAAGCAGTGGGAAAAGGCCGAGCCGAATTTCCACAAGGCGCTGGAGCTCAATCCGGACCAGCCGCAGGTTCTCAACTATCTCGGCTATTCCTGGGTCGACATGAATCGCAATCTCCAGGAAGGCCTGGAGATGATCAAGAAGGCCGTCGAACTGCGGCCGGACGACGGCTATATCGTCGATTCGCTCGGCTGGGCCTATTATCGCCTCGGCCGCTTCGAGGAGGCGGTTGTCGAGCTGGAACGGGCCGTCGAATTGAAGGCCGGTGACGCGACGATCAACGACCACCTGGGTGATGCCTACTGGCGCGTCGGTCGCAAGCTGGAAGCCAAGTATCAGTGGAAGCGGGCACTCGCTTCCGAACCGGAAGAAACTGAGATCCCGAAGATCCAGGCCAAGATCGAGAAGGGCCTGCCGCCGATCGAGGCGGATGCCGCCAAGGTCGAGGAAAAGCCGGTCGAAGAGCCCAAGAAAGACGACAAGAAGACCTGAGCCGCATGACCCCTGTTGCAGAGCGCCGGTCGGAGCGGATCGTCGAGACGGCTCCGGCCAAGATCAATCTCGCTTTGCATGTGACGGGCCGGCGTGATGACGGCTATCACCTGCTCGACAGCCTCGTGACCTTTGCCGAGGATGGCGACGAACTCACTTTCGAGAGTGCAGAGCGCGACAGTTTTCGCGTCGTGGGGCGATTCGGTGCAGAGCTTTCCCAGGATGACAATCTGGTTCTGAAGGCACGCGACCTGCTGCGGGCGGCGCTGGACGTCCGAGGCCTGCCGCATGGCCCTGTCGCCATCACGCTCGACAAGAGCCTGCCGATTGCCTCCGGCATTGGCGGGGGCTCGGCAGATGCGGCAGCAACCTTGCGCGGACTTCTGAAACTCTGGAAGGCGGAGTTGGCGCCCGAGACGCTGCAGCAGATCGCCCTGAAACTCGGAGCGGATGTGCCGATGTGTCTTGCCTCGACGCCGCTTCGGGCGCGCGGGATCGGTGAGGCGATCGAGCTGGCTGCCATGTTCTCCGTGCCGCTGGTGCTGGTCAATCCGCTGAAACCGGTGTCGACACCAGAGATCTTCCGCAGCCTTCAGCGCCGCGACAATGAGCCTATCGGCGAGATCGCTGCAGCGGCTGAAGTGTCTGCGTGGATGCAGTCGCTTTCTGTTCTGCGCAACGACCTGCAGCCGCCGGCAGAAGCCCTGGTGCCCGAGATTGCAGAGGCCTGCGACCTTTTGCGCCAGAGCCTTGCCGGGTTCGTGCGCATGTCCGGCTCCGGGGCCACCTGTTTCGGGCTCTACGAGACCGAGGCTGCGGCGATGAAGGCGGCGCTTGCGCTTTCCGCCTATCGGCCCAACTGGTATGTGCTTCTGACACGCACCGTTCCGGGAGACAGATGATGAGCCGCATCGACGAGAGCCGCCCGTTCATTCCCGTGGGCATTGCCGTGCTGACCGTCTCGGATACGCGCGGCCTTTCGGACGACCGGTCCGGCGACACGCTGGTTGCCCGCATCGAAGAGGCCGGTCACCGACTGATTGCCCGATCCATCGTCAAGGACGACAAGGCGGCGATCCGGGAACAGGTGGAGACCTGGACGAAAGATCCCGACATCGACGTGGTGATTACCACCGGTGGCACGGGCTTTACCGGTCGGGATGTGACGCCTGAAGCGCTGGAGCCCCTCTTCGAGAAACGCATGGACGGTTTCTCGGAAGTCTTTCACCGGATCTCCTACGACAAGATCGGCACATCGACGATCCAGTCGCGGGCGACGGGCGGGGTTGCGAATGCGACCTTCATCTTCGTGCTGCCCGGCTCGCCAGGCGCCTGCAAGGATGCCTGGGACGGGATCATCAAGCTGCAGCTCGACTATCGGCACATTCCCTGCAATTTCGTGGAAATCATGCCCAGGCTCGACGAGCACCTGAAGCGCAGTCAGGGCTGATCAGCGGCGCGCTTCGCGGGCGACCCAGGAGGGGATGATCTCGGAAGCGAGACGACGGGGCTTCTGGCCGCGGGCCAGCTGAAGCAGCTCCCGGCCCTCGCCTGCCAGACCCAGCGCCTGGCGCTTGGGAATCAGCAGGCCATTCTCGAGCAGCGGCGTGCTGCGCGTGAGCCGCCGGTAGAAAGGCAGCCGGTACAGCCGCGATTCGGAGAACCGCGCGGGCGCCTTGTTCAAGGCCACATATTCGGCGACTTCGTCGACCCAGCCCTGTCCGAGACGGGCGCCCGGCTCGATCAGAAGAAGCCATTCGCCACGCGCCGTCGCCAGCAGATCCTTCATGTCCCATTGCTGATAAAAGCGGCAGCCAGCGGCATCCGCAACAAAGGACGATCCGTCCGTCGAGCCGTGATCCAGAACGATGACATCGCTGACAAGACCCTCGACAGCACCGGCAACCAGCACAGACAGCGTCTGTGCGAGCTCGGGTTCCTGGTCGTGGCATTCCATGATCACTGTCAACATTGCCTACATCTATCGCATTGCACAAAGTTTTGCCACAAACAGTTTCTTGAAGTTTGTTCTTGTCTTGTTCTCTTTTCAGTGCTAGGAATAAAGTCATTGAGCGGGGCCGGAAAGCCCGCGAGGAGCACACATGAACGAGCTGTCTCTTGTGAGCCAGGCTGCCTTCCAGCCCGGCAATACGGCAGATATTGCCGATGCGCTGATGAATGCTTCTGGCATGCGGATCGAGATCGATCGGCGGCGCGGGCGGGCGGCCGGGATCAATCCGGCCGGCCGGTTCGAGACCCTGGAGCGCGTCGCCTTTGACGATGGCTGGCAGACACTCGAGGACATGCCGCCGTTCAAGACCGAAGTGCAGGTCGAAAAGCCGCGCACAGTCATCACCCGCAACGAGTCGCCCGACATTCCCTTCGACCGCTCGATCAACCCCTATCGCGGCTGCGAGCACGGCTGCATCTACTGCTTCGCCCGGCCGACGCACAGCTATATGGGCCTGTCGGCCGGTCTCGACTTCGAGGCTAAGCTGTTTGCCAAGCCGGATGCACCGCGCCTGCTGGAGCGGGAGCTTTCGAAGCCGGGCTACAAGGTGAAGCCGATCGCCATTGGCACCAATACCGATCCCTATCAGCCGATCGAGCGGGAATGGCGCATCATGCGGCAGATCCTGGAGATCCTGGACAAGGCGAACCACCCCGTCGTGATCGTGACCAAGTCGGCGCTGATCCTGCGCGACATCGATATCCTGAAGTCGATGGCCGAGCGCGGCCTGGTCAAGGTCGGCATCTCGGTGACGACGCTGGACCGGAAGCTGGCGCGCAGCATGGAGCCGCGGGCATCGACACCGGCGAGGCGGCTGGAAGCGATCAAGTCGCTGTCTGAAGCCGGTGTTCCCGTGGCCGTGATGATGGCGCCTGTGATCCCGGCCCTCAATGACCACGAGATCGAACGCATTCTCGACAGCGGCAAGGCCGCCGGTGCGTCTGAGGCCAGTTACGTGCTCTTGCGCCTGCCGCTGGAGGTCAGCCCGCTGTTCCGTGACTGGCTGCTGCAGAACTATCCGGATCGCTATCGCCACGTCATGTCGCTGGTGCGGTCGATGCGCGACGGCAAGGATTACGATGCCGAGTTCGGCAAGCGGATGAAGGGGGCTGGTCCCTATGCCTGGCAGATCAGCCGCCGCTTCGAGATGGCGACCAAGCGGCTCGGTCTGATGCGGCGCAGCCTGCATCTGCGGGAAGATCTGTTTCTCTCGCCCAACAGCGACGGGGTTCAGCTCTCGCTGCTCTGAGCGTCATTGCTTTTGCCATTCCGGTGCGTTTGTCCGCCGCCTCGCACCGGATGTAGTCCCTGGTAAGCCGCCCCCTTCACTGTAACAGGTGATCGGGACCGGGGACTTGCAGGAGGTCGGGTGCGCGTGCGATTTCTGCCGCATGAAACGACGCACGCCACCCGATTCTCCTGGCCTCTTTCCCGACCTGCCTCTTGTTCCGGATTTCTCGCTTGAGAGCCGTGCGAAACGAAAGGGCCTCTGGCCTGTCGCCGGGACCGACGAGGCCGGGCGCGGGCCCCTGGCTGGGCCTGTCGTGGCAGCAGCCGTCATTCTCGATCCGAAGCGCATCCCCGAGGGACTGAACGATTCCAAGAAGCTCTCGGCTGTGCAGCGGGAAGCGCTCTACCACCAGATCCTCGAATGCGCCGTCGTCTCGATTGCCTCGTCGTCGCCGAAGCGCATCGACCTCATCGATATCCGCAAGGCCAGCCTCGATGCCATGCGCCGTGCTGTTGCCGGTCTCGATCTCGAAGCCCGGCATGTGCTTGCAGACGGGCGTGACGTACCGATGGGACTGACCTGCTCCGGTGAAGCCGTCGTCAAGGGCGACGCAAGATCGGTTTCGATCGCGGCCGCTTCCATCGTCGCAAAGGTCATGCGTGATCGCATGATGGTCCGCGCCGGTCTCGTCTATCCGCCTTACGGCTTCGAGGTCCATGCTGGCTATGGAACGGACCGGCATCGCAGCGCCATCGTCACGCACGGCCCCTGCCCGCTGCACCGAATGAGCTTCAAGCCACTCAAGGCTACGATATCTTCGGAAGATAGTCCGGTCGCTCAGGACTAACCCACGACCTTGGAAACACCAGCTGAAACAAAGTAGGCGGCAGGGGCTCCCGCCCGGTCGCGGACGAATGCCCTCGGCGGCAACGTCCGACAAAAAGAAACGCCCCGAACGGAGAACCGATCGGGGCGTCAATCTCAGTCAAATTTCAGAGGTTGCAAGACCTCAGTTCAGGCGCGACTTCACTTCGCCGATCGAAGCCTTGAACAGCGCCTGCTGGACGCCTTCATCAGACTTCTTGGCCAGAACCTTCTCGGCAGCTGCGATCGCGAGGTCGACGGCGGCGGCGCGAACGGCGTTCACGGCTTCGGTCTCGGCCTGCTTGATCTTCTGCTCGGACAGAGCGTTGCGGCGGGCAACGAATTCCTCGGTCTTCTGCTTGGCTTCTGCCGTCAGGGCAGCCGCTTCGCGTTCGGCAGCAGCAACGATGGCTGCGGCCTCGGCTTCGGCTTCCTTGCGCTTGCGCTGGTATTCGGCCAGCAGGTGCTGGGCCTCTTCACGCAGGCGCTTGGCTTCGGCGAGCTCGTCACGGATCTTGTCGGCGCGCTCGTCCAGCGCCTTCGCCATCATGCCCGGAACCTTCAGATAGGTCAGCAGGGCGAAGAAGAGAACGAGGGCAACGAGTGCGAAAAATGAAGAGTCCATAATGCTTACGCTCCCTGCTTCGCGACGCCGGAGACAGCGGCCTTGATGTCGGCTGCGGTCGACTTGGTGCCGATCAGTTCTTCGACGATCGTGCCGACAGTGTCGATGGCGATCGTGTCGACTTCAGCAAAGGCGCGAGCCTTGATGTCAGCGATACGGATTTCGGCAGCAGCGATCTTGGCGGAGAGTTCCGCTTCGATGGCGGCGCGCTCGGCGTCTGCCTTGGCCTTGGCTTCATCGCGAGCGGCAGACGCGATCTGGCCGGCTTTCGCCTTGGCCGCGGTCAGTTCACGCTCGTAGGTTTCGATGGCGGCATCGGCTTCGGACTTCAGACGAGCAGCCTCGTCGAGATCCTGGGCGATGCGATCGTGGCGGTTCTCGAGAATGCCACCGACGCGCGGTACGATGACCTTCTGCATGAGCATGTAGAACACGCTGAACGTGATCACCAGCCACAGAAGCTGCGACGGATAGGTCGAGAAATCGAACGGCGGGAACACGCCGCCGCCGTGGCCCGCGTCGTGGGCAACGCCGGTTTCCGTGTGAAGCTGGCCTTCTGCCGGCTTTTCCTCGGCATAGGCGGGGGTCACAAACATGCTCACCTCCAGGTGTATGCTCAAATGCGCGAGATCACGGCTGCCTCGTCGGCGCGCCGTGATCCCAAACTCCAGCCGTTATTAGACGGCGAACAGGAGAAGGAGAGCGATGAGCAGCGAGAAGATGCCCAGAGCTTCCGTAACGGCGAAGCCGAATACCAGACGGCCGAACTGGCTGTCAGCAGCCGACGGGTTGCGCAGTGCGCCGGTCAGGTAGTCACCGAAGATACGGCCGAGAGCGAGGGACGTACCAGCCATGCCGAGGCATGCGAGACCCGCGCCGATGTACTTTGCTGCTTCCGCTTCCATATGGATACTCCTTCGAATGGGTTGTTGCGGCTGTTTTTGACGCCCGGGAGGCCGGGGCCAGCGACTTTACTTCTCAGTGACCACCATGCACGGCGTCGTTCAGGTACATGCAAGTGAGTACCGCGAAGACGTAGGCCTGCAAGAAGGCAACGAGAAACTCGAGAGCGGTCATGGCGACCGTCATGATGAGGGGCAGGATGGAGCCTGCGACGCCGACGGCACCGGCAGCGCTCATCGACACGACGAAGCCCGCGAAGACCTTGAGCGTGATGTGACCGGCCAGCATGTTGGCGAAAAGACGGACGGACAGGCTGATCGGACGCGACAGGAAGGACACGACCTCGATCGCCGATACGAGCGGCAGAAGCGCGCCCGGAACACCAGACGGCGCGAAGATCGAGAGGAAGTGCAGACCGTGCTTGTAGAAGCCGTAGATCAGGACCGTGAGGATCACGAACAGTGCCAGCGCAAACGTCACGATGATCTGGCTGGTGACCGTGAAGAAGTAGGGGAACATGCCGAGCAGGTTCGCCGTCAGGACGAACATGAACAGCGAGAAGACCATGGGGAAGAACTGCATGCCCTTGGGGCCGGTGCCTTCGCGCAGCATGGAGGCAATGAATTCATAGGCCATCTCGGCGACCGACTGCATGCGCGTCGGGATCAGGCCGCGATTGGAGGTCGAGAAATACAGGAAGCCCGACGCGGCTGCGACGGTTGCCACCATGAACAGGGAGGCATTGGTGAACGAAAAATCAATCCCGCCGATCTCGATCGGTACAATCGGCTTCACAAGGAACTGGGAAGTGGGATCGTTTGCCACGTTCTGCTCTTTCGCTTTCGCCGCCGAAGCGGTCCATTCTCGTTTCAGGGCGATCGCGTCAGCGACCCTTGCCCTTGTCGTCCAAGTCCAGTCTGCGATCCGCAGGATGCGGCGATGCCACGATCCCGACGACGCGCATGACGTTCAACACGCCGGCACAGAAACCAATCAGAAGCATGACGATCATGCCCCAGGGCGCCGTGCCCACAAAGTGGTCGAAGAGATAACCCAGGAGCGCGCCAACGATGATGGCGGAGATGAATTCGCTCGAGATCTTCATCGCCATCCCGTAACCCTTGCGGGTTTCGTCGGCTTTGCTCTCGGCGCGTTCCTCATCCTTGACCTTGGCATCCCGCTCAGCGAGTTCCGCGGCCAGCCGTCTACGGCGCTCTTCCAGATCTTCTTCCCGGTGGTCCGTCATGGCTCTCTCCGCCCGTTGCCTGTTTCAAGGGCCGTTCATGCGCCCGATTTGAATGCAGAAACGGCGAGATAGAAACCCTTCTGGCCCGCTTTGAAGTCGGGCGCACCATAATTTTGAGCCCCTGCATAGTCAAGGCACCAAAGCGCCAAGTTTCACCACAAATTAACCCCGAAAAATCATAGACTTAAGTCCAAGAAGCTGAATCGTCGCAGATGACGGACGACAAATCCGGTCAATTGGCCGCAAGCGCCGGCCAGAATCTGCCATAATCACGTAGACGTGCAATTGGCGTCATCGACTGCCCGGGCGGGGCTCAGGCCGGACGATTGCGGAAGCACCAAAGGCATGGGAGGCTTGTGCCGGACGGTCGAGACGGGGGACCCATGACGCGCTTCTTTGTCCGCATTCTGATCAGCATCGTTCTCGGCTGGACGATCGGCGTCTATGCCGCCTTGACCTTCGGTCCGGAGGGCAATCTGACGCCGATGATCTATATCTTTTTCACGGTTCCGCTGACCTATGCCTGCTCATTCCTGATCGTGCCGCTGTTGAGTGGCTGGCTCGACCGGCTTCGCTGACCCGATCAGCTCCAGCCGCCGCCATAGGTGCGGTAGAAGATGTGTTTGCCGATCTTCTCGACGCGCTTCATCGTCGGGCCCCAGGCGGGGCTGACATAGGTCGCGTGGTAATGGGTGGCGGAACCGACATCCTTGAACCAGATCTTTCCGGCGGTGACCGCCATGGCGATCTCCTTGGCAATCTTCCAGTGACGCGGTGATGTTACGATGTCGGGAATGCGATCGCAGGCAAAGGAGAACTGGCAGCGGTTGCGCCAGTCTTCGTTCTGGTAGACGACGCCGCAAATCGTATCGGGGTAGTGCGGGTTGCGCACGCGGTTCAGGATGACCTGGGCGACGGCTGCCTGGCCCTTGACCGATTCGCCGCGCGCCTCGAAGTAGATGCCTTCGGCGAGGCACTTCTGTTCCTTGTCGGAAAAGACGCTGGCCGGCAGCGGCGTCGCAGCCCAGGCATGGTCCTGAGGGTCGATTTCGGGAACGAAGCGGCCCTGGTCCTGCTGCTTTTCGGTCAGGATGCTGTCGAAGGGCGACACCCTGGCATAATCCGGCGCCGGCGGAGCATAGGCGGTTGCCAGGACGTCCGGTACAGGATTGGTCACGAGATCGGCGATCATCGGCGGCAGCGAGGGATCGACTGCCGGCTTCTCGCGCTTGAAGTAGAAGCTCGCGAGTTCAACCGGCTTTGCCTTTTCCTCCTTGCGGGCGAAAACGGATGGCGCCTTCAGTTCCGGCTCCATCAGCGAGCTCGTGCGCTGCAGGATCGATCCGGCGGAGAAGGCACGTGGCGGCTGCATCGGCTCGACGGCGACCACCCTGCCCTTCTTCTGGTCGCGGGTCACGCGCATCTCGTCCGGCAGGGAATTCGGATCGGCCTTGCCGCCATCGAAAGCAATGCGGCGACCGTCGGGCAGAATAAGCCCTGCGCCACCGGACAGCGCTTCCGAGGCCTCCCCTTCCGAGAAGGCGAGATTGGCCTCATGGATCGAGCCGGCTGGCGTCGATGTCATGACCATGCGCCAATTGCTTGCGCCCCGGTCAAGACCGGTCAGAAGGCCAGCCATATCGGCATGGGCAGCAACGGATGGGAAAATCAGCCATGAAGCAAGGCCGAAGACCAGGGGAGAGGTCCAGTTCTCCAGTCGGGAGAGGACCTTCTTCGAAGGACGAAACTTGGGACGCAAGGTCACACTCCAACACACGCTGACAGGGGTCCGATGGTTCGAACCCAAACAGGATTACATTAGAGGAATATCTCTCGTTAACCTTGATGCTTCGTTAATGCCGGATCACAGGTTCGGGAGTGGAAGGACCCAAACGACAAGACCGCCGGCACTGCCGACGGTCCTGGTGCATGGCTCTATAGGCGCGACGGTCAGATGATGACGTGTGAGCCGAGTTCGATCACGCGGTTTGCCGGCAGGCGGAAGTAATCCGAGGGGTCGGCTGCGGCTTCCGCCAGCGCGATGTAGAGCCGGTCCTGCCAATGTGGCATGCCCATGCCCTGACCGGCGACCAGCTTGCGGCGACCGAGATAGAAGGAGGTCGACATGATGTCGAACTTCAGGCCGCCGCGACGCAGACTTGCCAGCGTCTTGGAGACGTTCTGGGTCTCCATGAAACCGAAGCGGATCTCGACGCGCGAGAAGCGCTCGGACAATTCCTCGACCTCGAAACGGTCCTCCTCGGCAACCCGCGGACGGCCCAAGGTGCGGATCGTCAGGATGATGTTGCGCTCGTGGATGACGTGGTTGTGCTTGAGGTTGTGCATCAAGGCTGCCGGAGCACGGGTCGGATCGCTGGTCAGGAAGATCGCGGTGCCAGCAACGCAGGCCGGGCTATGCTCGCCCTTCTTCTCGATCATGGCAATGAAGGCTTCAAGCGGAATGTCGTCGCGGCGGGTCTTCTGGAAGATGATCGCGGTGCCACGGCGCCAGGTCCACATAACGATCGTGAAGGCGGCCGCAAACAGCACGGGCACGTAGCCGCCGTCATGGATCTTCAGGAGATTGGCGCCGAGGAAGACCAATTCGAGCATCAGCAGCGGCGCGAGCACCGCGACGGCCAGGGGCAGGCTCCAGTTCCACTTCTTGCGGACGAATTCGAAGGCCATGATCGTGGTGACGACCATCGCACCAGTGACCGAGATCCCGTAAGCTGTGGCGAGCGCTTCGGAGCTTTCGAACAAGACGACGAGCGAGAGCACGCCGAAGAGCAGCAGGGTGTTGACCGATGGCAGGTAGATCTGGCCGCTCTGGGTTTCCGAGGTGAACAGGATCTGCATGCGCGGCAGGAAGCCGAGGTGTATGGCCTGGCGCACCAAAGAGAAAGCGCCTGTAATGACCGCCTGGCTGGCGATGATGGTGGCGAAGGTCGCGAGGATGACGACCGGGAGCAGCGCCCAGGACGGAAACAGCAGATAGAAGGGATCGGAGGCCGTTGAGGGATCGCTGAGCACCAGGGCACCCTGGCCGAGATAATTCAGGACCAGCGCCGGGAAAATCAGAAAGAACCAGGCAAGCTGGATCGGCTTGCGACCAAAGTGGCCGAGATCGGCATAGAGGGCTTCGGCGCCGGTGACGGTCAGGAAGACGGCACCGAGGACGACGATGCCGAGGAAGCCCTCACGCCACAGGAAGGTCGCGGCGTACCAGGGGTTGAAGGCCGCAAAGATGCCGAGGTCGTCGAAGAGGTGGTAGATGCCGCCGGCGGCCATGACGAGGAACCAGATCGCCGTGATCGGACCGAAGAAGCGGGCCATGGCGCCCGTGCCGCGCGACTGGACGGCAAACAGACCGATCAGGATGGCCAGCGAGATCGGCACGATGAATTCCGACATGTCGGGCGCGACGAGCTTGAGGCCTTCGACAGCCGAGAGCACCGACAGCGCCGGCGTGATCATGGAATCGCCCAGGAAGAGGGCTGCGCCGATCAGGCCCAGCACCATCAGGATCGGTCCGTGGCCGTTGGCCGTCTTTGACAGTAGCGCCAGCAGCGACAGCGTGCCGCCTTCGCCATCATTGTCTGCGCGCAACAGAAAGAGGACGTATTTGAGTGTGACGATGATGGTCAGCGACCAGATCATCAGCGAGATCAGGCCGATGATTTCGACGCGGGTGATCCCGTCAACGCCGATCGGCTTCAGGGCCTCGCGAAACGCGTAGAGCGGGCTGGTGCCGATGTCGCCATAGACGACGCCGACCGAGCCGAGCGCGAGAAGCAAAAGACTGCGTGCATCCTTCGGGCCAGCCGCAGGCTGGTGATCGATCTGTTGCATGGGGTTACAGGCTCCTCAGAGCCAGCCTTTCCAACGGAAAAACAAGAATGGGATGATGGCGGAGAGCAGCATGGCAAAGAGCGCCATGGGGTATCCGAAGTTCCATGCGAGTTCAGGCATGAACTGAAAGTTCATGCCATAGATCGACGCGACGAGGGTCGGGGGTAGAAAGACCACCGACGCGATCGAGAAGATCTTGATGATGGCATTCTGCTCGACATTGATCAGGCCGAGCGAGGCGTCGAGCATGAATGTGATGTTGTTGCCGACAAATGCGGTGTGTTCACCCAAAGACTGGATGTCGCGGGCGACGATGGCACAGAGTTCGGCGGCATCTTCCTCATGGCGGACCACCGGCTGCGACTGCAGAAAGGTGACAAGCCGCGACATGGAGACGAGACTGTCACGCAGCTTGCTGACCAACTGATGATTGCTGGCGATGTCGATCAGCTTATCCTCGAGGAAGCGCGGTGGACGGCGCTTGGCGGCCTTGCGGTTGACGAAGATGGTGATCGACAGCGAGTCGAGACGCGAGGCCACCATTTCCAGGATTTCCGCCGTGCGATCGACAATGGTTTCAAGCAGGTGGCCGAGCAGCTTTGCACCGGTATCGCACTGACCGTTGAGCCGCAGCAGGCTGGCGCTGAAGAGCGCAAAGGCCTTCGGCTCCGCATAGCGGATGGTGATCAGCCTGCCCCGAAAGAGGATGAAGGCGACATCGGTGAGCAGCGGATGGTTGGAATCGGCCCGATAGATCAGCGAAGCGGTCATGTAGATCGCGTCGTTCTCCACATAGAGACGGCTTGATGGTTCGATGTCCTTCAGCTCTTCCGGTGTCGGCAGCGGTATGCCGAGGCAGGCCTCGACAAAATGCTCCTCTTCACGGGTCGGCTTTATCAAGTCGAGCCAGATGATGTCTTCGGGGAAACTGCCGGCTGCCGGCTGGATGCCGAGAACCTCGGCACTTCCGTCTTTTCGATAGGCCCTGATCAAGGACTGGTCACCTTCATGGCACGCCGCGCGGTTGAAGTCGCGGACACAATCATAGTCCGGAAACGATTGCCAAAGCAATTGTTGCAGCGCAGCAATGCAACACATGCACGCCTAAAGTCGAAAGCTGCAGCAGAAAAACACATCTGGACGCGATCAGGATCGGGACTTCGCGGGCCAGTGTGGCCGGCCGCTAACTCTCTGCAGACGCTTCGTTTTCAGTCCTATTCGAAGACGATCGACGGTGCTGCACGGCCGGAACGGGCCTTTACCTGTTCCCACACCCTGGTGGCGATGTCGCGGTAGATCTTCGCCTGCGGCCCCTCGGGCTCGCTGACAACGACGGGCGTTCCGGCGTCGGACGTCTCGCGGATGGAGATGGTCAGCGGCACTTCACCGAGGAAGGGCACACCGATCTTTTCGGCTTCCGCCTTCGCACCGCCATGGCCGAAGATATCGTAGCGATTGCCGGTGTCGGGGGCGATGAAATAGCTCATGTTCTCGACGATGCCGAGCACGGGGACCTCGACCTTGTTGAACATGTTGAGGCCCTTGCGGGCATCGATGAGCGCGAGATCCTGGGGCGTCGACACGATGACGGCGCCAGACAGCGGCACCTGCTGGGCCATGGTCAGCTGCGCGTCGCCGGTGCCCGGCGGCATGTCGACGATCAGGACGTCGAGGTCGCCCCAGGCGACTTCCCGCAGCATCTGCATCAGCGCCGACTGGACCATGGGACCGCGCCAGATCATGGCGGTGCCCTCATCGACCAGGAAACCCATGGACATGACCTTCATGCCGTAGTTCTCCATCGGCACGATGATGCGATTTTCGATCTGCTGCGGGCGACCGGTGATCCCGAGAAGGCGGGGCATGGACGGGCCATAGACGTCGGCGTCGAGGATGCCAACGCGCAGACCGTTGGCCTTCAGGGCAAGCGCGAGGTTGACCGCCGTCGTCGACTTGCCGACGCCGCCCTTGCCGGAGGCGACCGCAACGATCGCCTCGATGCCGGGCACGCCGGCCTTGGAGCGCTGGGGACCGCTCTGCGCCGGACCATGGTTATGGGCGTGGCCATGATTATGTGCCGGTGCCGTTGCTTGCGGACGCGGCGGCGGCGGGGCGGAGCCCTGCCTGCGCTCGGCTGTCAGGCTGACGACAGCACCCTTTACGCCCGGCAAGGCCTTGACCACCCGCTCGGCAGCCTGGCGCAGCGGTTCCAGTTCCTGGGCGCGCTCGGCCGGCACGTTGATCGAGAAATAGACCTTGCCGTCGGAGATGAAGACATCCGACACCATGCCGAGCTCTACGATGTTGCGGTCAAGGTCCGGCCCCCGGATCCCCTTCAGCGCTTCCACCACCAGCTCTCGCGACAACTCTGCCATGTCGATCTACTTTCGCTCAGTCATTGACTTCAGCGCATTGAGATACTGGAGCGGGAGCCATTCGCCAACAGCAAATGCGGCGTTAAGGTGCGACCTTTGCGGCATAAACAGACAAGCCGCCTGCGGAGAGCACCCCCCGCGGCGGCTTGTCAGGCTGCACCCTTTGACGGGTGTCGTGCAACGTCCCCTCTGGACTGATCCTAGCAATGCAGAATGCGTGCCAGTTTCAAAAAGGCCATCAAACAGGCGTGACGGCCCGTCTCTTGCGCCCTGACATCGATGCTGTGCCGTGAAACTAGGCTGGAGCGGTGACTGGCGCACAAAAATGCACCAGCATTAACCGTTACTTGATCAAACCAAGCCTGAGCGCCTTCGCGACCGCCTGAGTGCGGTTGACCGCATCCAGCTTTTTCGTCGCCCGGTTCAGGTAGTGGTTGATCGTATGCTCAGAGAGCGTGAGGATTTCGGCGATCTCGACACTGGTCTTGCCGGCGGCGGTCCAGTTGAGGCAATCGAGTTCGCGCTCGGTCAGCATATCGCTGCCGCGACTGTCCATTTCGCGGATTTCGGCGAGACGGTTGAAGACATGGGCTGCGATATAGGCGAGCTCCATCATCTCCAGCGTATCGAAGGGCGCACGGTCGCCGATGAAGGACACGGCCCCCCGCGCACCGGTCGCGTCGTGGACTGGAAAATAGGAACCGCGGTTCATGCGGAAGCGGTGAAACAGCGCCTTGGAGATTTCGCCTGATTTCGGATCCCGCTGCAGGGCAACGTCGTCGATGTCGAAGCGCAGCGGAATGGAGGAACGGCGCAGATGAGCCAGTACTGGGCTGCCCGAAAGAAGTGCGACCTGGTCGAATTCCGTCAGCAGGTCGGATGGCCAGTTGGTGATGATCGAACTGCTGCTCAATTCCTGCGCGGTGGCGCCGGGCATATTGAGAACCATGAAGGCGCGGGCACCATAAAGCTCGGTCACGCGTTTCATGAAGCGGAAGACGTCGAACTGGGTCTTGAAGCCCTTGACATCGGTGATCAGACCTTCGACGCGATGAGCCGCCGCCATATCCTGGTTCGTCATCACACACCCGTCCATACCGGATGACCGGTTACGATTTTCGATGAGATTGTCCAAGACGTATACGTCAACTGCGACTACACCTGCCATTGGCCAAGGGTTGAAATGCAAGAGACAACCAGACTTACGCTGTCTCGCATACTCCCCTTGCCAGAGATCTAACGATGAGAATGGGTGAAAAACACCAAAGGGCGAAAATCTAGCGAATCTGTCCTCTTAAGTTGCCGGAGCATAGACTTGTAAAGCAGACACGGTCCAGATACCCCCTGAATTTTACCGTAAACCCCTGTCTACGACCTTAGTCGCAAGGCAGATACACGCAGAAATAAGACAAGGAGGACGCGCGTGGTCTCGATCGAGAGTTTCAACGGAAAGGCAATGACCGAAGAGCGGATGGAACTGGGTGAAGGCCCCAGTTTTGATCCGGCGACCGGAACCCTGTTCTGGTTCGACATCCTCGGCAAGACGCTTTGCGCGCTGGACGTTGCCGGCGGCGGATTGACACGGCACACCCTGCCCTTTCTCGGCAGCGTGCTTGCCGTCATCGACGACAAACGGCAGCTGATCGCTTCCGACCAGGGACTGTTCCTCCGTGACAGCGTCAGCGGCACGCTTTCGCCCTATGCCGCAATCGAAGACAAGCCGCAGAACCGCTCGAACGATGGCCGTGTGCATCCGAGCGGCGCGCTCTGGATCGGTACCATGAGCCGGACGGCAGAGACCGGCGCTGGCGCGATCTACCATGTGGCCGGCACCACCGTGACGAAGCTGTTCGAGGCCGTCAGCATTCCGAACGGCATCTGCTTCTCGCCGGACGGCTCGGTCGGTTACTTCAACGATTCGAAGGTCAACCACATGATGCGGGTCGAGCTTAATCCGGCTACGGGTCTGCCGGTCTCCGCTCCGACCGTGTTCATCGATCAATCGCAGCGCCAGAGCGTCATCGACGGATCGGTGGTCGATCTGGACGGTACAATCTGGAATGCAAACTGGGACGGCGGCGGCGTGGATCGTTACGCGCCGGATGGTCGTCACATCGCCCGATACGCGGCCCCGATGCGCCGCCCGACCTGCCCCGCCTTCTATGGCAGCCAGTTCGACCGGTTGGCGGTCACCTCCTGCTGGGAGGGATTGAGCGATGCGGAGCGCGCCGAAGACAAGCTCGCCGGCGTCACCTTCGATCTTGGCGTGACCGTCAGGGGCAAGCCGGAACCGCGTTTCAAGCTTTGAACTCTGGCGGTGTCGGGGGCTGAAAGGCCCCCGCAAACCGCTTTCCTCTACTTTTGTTCCGCGAGATATATCAAAATATTCAAGGACTAACGGGCGGAACGATCCCTGCCGCCGGACATTTTCCTCTCGAACCGACGCAGCCCAGGGATCTCCCGCCGGGTAGCGTCATTCGCAGACCATCTCAGAGGAAAGGTAGGTCCACCATGAACAAGTCCTTCAAAACTTTCGTTGCCGCTGCACTGCTCGGCTCGACCGCAATCGCCCCCTTCGCCATCGCTCAGGATGCCGGTACAGGCGCCACCACGACCCCGCCGGCAGCAACCAGCGGCGCCGACACCATGACCCCGGCTCCGGCCACCCCTGACGCTTCGTCGGGCTCGATGGGCACCACGGCTCAGGCGCCTGCGGCGTCTTCCGCCAGCGGCACCTATCTGACCGAACAGGCCGAGAACCATATCTCCGTCAACGACTTCATGGGTCAGGCGATCTACACGTCCGACAACCAGTCGATCGGCGAAATCAACGACCTGCTGGTCGAAGACAATGGTTACGTTGTTGCCGCCGTCGTCGGCGTCGGCGGCTTCCTCGGCATCGGCGAAAAGAATGTCGCCATCCCGTTCGACAAGATCACGATCACCCGTGAGACCGCCACTGGCGATGCGGCTGAAGCTGCTGCCGATGGCGAAACCCAGGCTGAAGTCGTT
This sequence comes from Rhizobium sp., assembly GCA_027533385.1. Taxonomy (GTDB): domain Bacteria; phylum Pseudomonadota; class Alphaproteobacteria; order Rhizobiales; family Rhizobiaceae; genus Allorhizobium. The sequence continues at coordinate 172,631 of JAPZUE010000012.1, forward strand.
GCCGAAGCGGAAGTCCGCCTGACGACGACGGAAACCGCGGAAAGCCTGCGCAACGCGCCGGAATTCCAGACCCTCGATGATCAGGCTGCCGATACTGGCAACTCGACCATGGGTACGACCGACCGCACAACCACCTCGTCGACGGATAACAACTAATCCCGGAACGAGCGACATGCTCGACGTCCTGGCGGGCGGTGCTTCGGCGCCGCCTTTTCCTTTGCCGTCACAAGAGGCTGCAATAGCGCAGGGCGTCATAGATCGCCGCGTGAATATTGCGGCTTTCGACGGCGTCACCGATGCGCAGCAGATCGAAGCTTGCCATTTCATCCTTCACCGGAAGCGGATCCCGCCGGGCAATCAGGGCCGGGTAATCGACCGCACCACGGTTCCGCGAGAGCGGCTTGAGCTCCAGATAAAGATCGGCATTGGCCATGGTGCCATGCTCCACGACCACCTGGGCGACACGGCGCTCGGTTCTCGTCTCGGCAAAGTCCGAACCGAGGGTCGCAACGAGGCCATTGCCCGCGCGACGCACGGCGACGAGCCGGGTGTTGATCGTCACCTTCACATTCTTTTCCGCAAACACCTTCGCATAGGGCACGTGGTTCATGCCGCCCATTTCGGGTGCGAAAAAGCGCTCGGGCGAGACGACTTCCAACTCGACCCCGGCATTGGCAATCACTTCCGCCGCACTCATGCCGGGATGGCCGCCATTGTCGTCAAAAAGCAGAACGGGGCCTTCGGGCTTGATGCTACCAGCGAGGATATCCCAGCTTGAGGTGACGAGTTCCTCGCCTGCCTCCAGCTCCGGTGACTGGGCGATGCCACCGGTAGCGATGACCACCAGATCGGGTTGGAAAGCGAGTACGTCCTCGGCACCGGCATAGGTGTCGTAATGGATGGCCACACCGAGCCTTTCGAGTTCTGCCAGACGCCAATCGACGATGCCGACCATTTCCTTTCTGCGCGGATTGCGGGTGAGCAGGTTTACCTGGCCGCCGGCGCGGCTCGAGGCTTCCAGCACCTCGACATGATGGCCGCGTTCGGCGAGCACGCGCGCAGCTTCGAGGCCCGCCGGCCCTGCCCCGACGACGACGGCCTTGCGGGATTTCCCGGCCTTGGGCAGGTCATGCGGGATCAGGGCTTCCCGGCTTGTCGCGGCATTGTGGATGCACAGCGCCTCGCCCCCTTCATAGATACGGTCCAGACAATAGGTGGCACCGACGCAGGGGCGGATCTGATGCTCGCGACCCTCGATGATCTTTTTGACGATATGCGGATCGGCGATATGGGCGCGGGTCATGCCGACCATGTCGAGCTTGCCTTCGGCGATCGCATGGCGGGCGGTCGCGACATCGGCGATGCGGGCGGCATGAAAGACCGGGAACTTGGTCGCTGCCCGCACGTCACCGGCGAAATCGAGATGCGGCGAGGCGGCCATGCCCTGGATCGGGATGACGTTGTTCAGTGCCGCGTCGTGCTCGATATGGCCCCTGATAATGTTCAGGAAGTCGATCTTGCCGCAGGATGCGAAACGCTTGGCGATCTCGACGCCTTCGTCGCGGCTCAGACCCTTGTCCCAGTCCTCGTCGGCGACCATGCGGATGCCGACGATGAAATCCGGGCCGACGGCCTTTCTGACGGCTGATATCACCAGGTTGGAAAAGCGCATGCGGTTGTCGAGCGAGCCACCGAATTCATCCTCGCGCCGGTTGGTGGCCGGCGACCAGAAGCTGTCCATCAGGTGGCCGTAGGCCTCGAACTCGATGCCATCGAGGCCGGCTTCCTGCATGCGAGCGGCGGCGCTTGCATAATCCTCGACGATGCGCTCGATGTCCCAGTCTTCGATCTCCTTCGGGAAATGCCGGTGGGCCGGTTCGCGGATCGGGGAAGGCGCCAACACCGGCAACCAGTCGCCCTTGTTCCAGTTGGTGCGGCGGCCGAGATGCGTGAGCTGGATCATCACGGCGCAGCCATGCTCGTGACAGTCGTCGGTCAGTCGCTTCAGATGCGGGACGATCTCGTCCTTCCAGGCGAGCAGGTTGCCAAAGGCGGGCGGGCTGTCGCGGCTGACACTGGCGGAGCCTGCCGTCATAGTCAGTGCAATGCCGCCCTTGGCCTTTTCGACATGATAGAGGCGGTAGCGCTCGGTCGGCATGCCCCCTTCCGAATAGGCCGGCTCATGCGCCGTCGACATGATGCGGTTCTTCAGCGTCAAGTGCTTCAGTTGGAAGGGCTGGAGAAGGGGATCCTTGCTGCGATCAAGCATGGGGCATACCCCCCTCTGCCCTGCCGGGCATCTCCCCCTCAAGGGGGGAGATCGGATTGTCGCTGCCCTCCCAATCCGTTGATCTCAGCCCGGGCAGACAGTGGAACCGCAGGGCAGCGGATCGACCAATCTCCCCCCTTGAGGGGGAGATGTCACGCAGTGACAGAGGGGGGTGTCCCATGGGCTTGTCGTCTCTCAATACCAGGCGTCCGGCTTGGCGCGCTTCGTTCTCTCGACATAATCCAGAAGCGCCTCGTCGATGGCGACATCCAAGGGCGGCGCTTCATATTCGGCAAGCGTCTTCTTCCAGCGGGCATTGGCGCGCGTCGCCATGTCGGTGGAGCCGGCTTCCGACCACTTTTCGAAGGGTTCGTTGTCGGAGAGGGACGAGTCCCAGAAGGCGGTCTGGTAGTTGCGCATGGTGTGGGCGGAGCCCAAGAAATGACTGCCTGGGCCGACCTCCTCGAAGGCATCCATGGCGAGCGTGTTGTCGTCGACCACGACGCCGGCGAGATAGGAATGCAGGGCGCCGCAGAAGTCCGTGTCCATCACGAACTTCTCGTAGGACATGGCGAGCAGTCCATCGACGAAGCCCGCCGAATGCAAGATGAAGTTCGCGCCGCAATGTACGGCCGACAGCATCGACATGACGCCCTCCTGCATGGCCTGGGCATCCGGCAGCTTGGAATTGGAAAAATTGCCGGCACAGCGCAGCGGCAGCTTCAGCCGACGGGCGAGCTGGCCGATGACCATGGAGCCGATCGCCGGCTCCGGCGTGCCGAAGGTCGGCGAACCGGACCGCAGCGACATCGACGACAGGAAGTTGCCGAAGATGACGGGTGCGCCCTTGCGTTCCAGCTGGGTGAGCGCACAGCCGGCCATGGTCTCGGCCAGCGACTGGGCAATGGCGCCGGCATTGGTGACCGGACCCATGGCACCGCCAAGGATGAAGGGCACGATGACGGCTGCCTGGTTGGCCCGGGCATAGGCACGCAGTGCCTTGGTCATGGTGCCGTCCCAGACGAGCGGCGAGTTGACGTTGACATTGCCGAGGATGACACAATTCCGGTCGACGAAATCAGCGCCAAAGAGGATGCGGGCCATCTCGATCGATTCCTCGGCGCGCTCTTCTGCCGTGACCGAGCCCATGAAGGGCCGGTCGGAATACTTGATGTGGCTGTAGACCATGTCGAGGTGGCGCTTGTTGACGGGCACATCGACCGGTTCGCAGATCGTTCCGCCGGAATGATGCAGCCAGGGCGATGCCTGGGCGAGCTTGATCAAGTTGCGGAAGTCCTCGATCGTGCCGTAGCGGCGCCCCTTGTCGAGGTCCATGACAAAGGGGGAGCCGTAGGCTGGCGAAAAGACGACCGCATTGCCGCCGATCTCGACATTGTTTGCGGGATTGCGGGCATGCTGGGTGAAGGTTGCCGGCGCCGAGCTCAGGATTTCGCGCAGCATGCCCTTCGGGAAACGCACGCGCACACCCGCGATCTCGGCACCGGCCTTGCGCCAGAGCTCAAGCGCTGCGGGATCGTCGCGGAATTCGATGCCGATCTCGGCGAGAATGCGATCTGCCACCGCTTCGATCCGCAGAAGGTTTTCTTCCGACAGGATGTCGTAGGTCGGGATGTTGCGTCGGATGTAAGGCACGACCAGAGGCGAGACCAAGGCTCCCCCTCGTCGGGCCGACCGCTGCCTGCGTGTGCCCGGGTTTTCCGCAAGTGCCTGATCCATGACGCTTCCCCTCGTTTTGCCGCAGGGTAGTTCAGGGCAAACCGGCTGTGACGCTGGAAAATTGCTGGAGATGCGATAAGCTCAGCTTATGACAACTTTTCGCAGCCTCATCCCCTCGGCCAATGCGCTGGTGATCTTCGAAGCGGCCGGGCGGCACGAGAACTTCACCCGGGCAGCGGTAGAACTCGGCATGTCGCAGGTCGCCGTCTCCTATGCCATCCGGGGGCTCGAACAGCAGCTCGGCACGCAGCTTTTCGAGCGGCAGCATCGGGCAGCGCGGCTGACCGAGGTCGGCGAGCGGTTTCATGCCGACGTGTCGGCCGGGTTGTCGCGGATCGGCCGGGCGGCGGAGGAAATCCGGATGAAGGGGCGTGAGGTGAATGTGACGCTGGCGGCCTCCACCGCCTTTGCCTCGATGTGGATGCTGCCCCGTCTTTCCGCCCTCAGGGACGATCTGCCCGACATCGATCTCAGGATCCAGACCAGCGTGCGGGATCTCGATCTCGACGAGGAGGACATTCCGCTCGGGGTGCGTGGTGGCAACCCGCAAGACTGGCCGCATTATCACTCAGCCGAACTGGCGCCGGAGGTCGTGACGGCGGTGGCGAGCCCCGCTTTTGTCGAAGCGAATGGCTTGCCGGACAGTCCAGACGCGATTGCAAAACACCGGCTGATCTGGCTGGAAGAACCCGTGCGTCAGGCCTGCAGCTGGCCGGAATGGTTTGCCTCGGCTGGCATCGACTACCGGCCGACCGGGCGGCGGCTGGCGATCAACGACTATGTTCTGGTGATCCAGGCGGTGCTGGCTGGCCAGGGCATTTCGCTCGGCTGGCGGCATCTCGTCGAGCGGCTGGTCGAGCAGGGGCAGCTCGTGGAGGTCGGCGGACATGCGCTGCGCACCGGCCAGGCCTTTCATGTCGTCTGGCCGAGGTCACGGGACTTGAGTGCTGCGGCGACGCGGGTGCGTGACTGGCTGCTGAAGCAGACCTAAGGAACGAGAGGATCAGGCAGAGGCGCGGTCGACGAGCGCGAAGTCGTGGTGGTTTTCGGCGAGGTAGCGCAGGGTGGCGGCAGCATCGACGGGCTTGCCGAAGTGATAGCCCTGCCCCATGCCACAGCCGAGTTCACGGAGCTTCTGGGCTTCCGCTTCCGTCTCGATGCCTTCGGCGACGACCTCGAGGTCAAGCCCCTCGCACATGCTGACGATTGCCTTGATGATGTGCTCGGACGTACGGTCTGTGGTGATCGCCGAGACAAAGGCGCGGTCGATCTTGACCTTGTCGAAGGTGAATTCGCGCAGGCGCCCGAGGCTCGACTGGCCGGTGCCGAAGTCGTCGAGCGAGATGCGGATGCCGGCGTCCTTCAATTCCTTGATGATGCGGCGCGCGGTGTCGGCGGAAGACATGACCGCCGTCTCGGTGATTTCGAGTTCAAGGCGGCGCGGGTCGAAACCGACGCTGTTCAAGATCGAGAGCGTGTTGAAGGAGGTTCTGAGGTCCATCAGCTGGACCGAGGAGAGGTTGAAGGACAGGAAGAGGTCGCGCGGCCAGGCCAGTGTCGCTTCGGCTGCCTTGCGCAGCAGCGTCTCGGACAGCGTATCGATGAAGCCGCGCTCTTCGGCGAGCGGCACGAAGACGGCGGGGGAGACGAAACCGAGGTCGGGATCGATCCAGCGGGCCAGCGCCTCGAAGCCGACGACGCGGTTGTCGCGCAGGCGCACGATCGGCTGGAAATGGACGTCCACCGTGTCGTTGATGATGGCATTGCGCAGCGCCTGTTCGAGCTGCGTCGCCTGCTTCATCTCCTGGGCGATCTCGCGGGAATAGACGGTGATCTGACCACGGCCGCGGCGTTTCGAGCGATAGAGTGCCGTCTCGGCACTCTTCATCAGCTCTTCGAAATCCTCGCCGGCAAAGGGATAAACGGCAAAGCCGAGGGAGGCGGAGAGGCGCACGTTGCGATCACCGAGATCGTAAGGCGCAGACAACACATCCTTGATCAACTGACCGGCGCGTTCGGCGCCCAGTCGTTCGAAGACCAGCGGCAGGACGATCGCGAATTCATCGCCGTCGTGGCGGGTGACGGTTGCGCCATCGGGCACGCAGGCCTTCAGGCGATGGGCAACCTGGCAGAGGATCTCATCGCCGGCGGCCTGGCCGAAGAGGTCGTTGATCGGCTTGAAGCCGTCGAGATTGACGATGCCGACGGTGAAGGGGGCGGGATCGGAAGCGCGGTCGGCGGCAAGCTGGCGCACCTTGTCGCCCAGCCGATGGCGATTGCCAAGGCCGGTCAGGCAATCTGTATAGCCATTTGTCCTGTTGTCGCTCTGGGCCTTTGGCTCAGGGGCGATTGGGGCGGGACCCATTCATGCTTCCTGCTACGGTTCCGTTACCGTGCCATAATGGGTCTAAAGCATTAAAATAATCATATCGATGCCCATCGAGAGGCCGCCTTGGCACTCCCCAAAAATCGGGTATCAGGCCAAAGAGGCCAGTCGACCAATGTCGGGAACGAGGCGGCGAATGGCCTGGTCAAGCACACCGGGGCTCAGTGGCTTGAGGATCACCTCGTTCATGCCGGAGGCGAAGCAGGCTTCGCGGTCACGGTCGAATGCCTGGGTGAGAACACCGATGATCGGGGTCGGCAGCCGGGCGTCCTCCGGCGTCTGCCGGATGCGGCGGGCGGCTTCAAAGCCGTTGATCCCGGGCAGGGTCACGTCCATGAGCACGATGGCGGGTTTAAGCTCGGCCTGAAGGCGCACCGCCGTTTCGCCATCGGCACAGATCCGGTAGGCATAGCCGAGACCTTCGAGGATCTGTGAGAAGACGATCTGGTTGATCTCATTGTCCTCGGCGACGAGGACAAGCGAAGGATCAGATGGCGGTGACACGGCTGCCGGAGTGAGTGGCATCGGCCCCGAGCCTTGATCCGTGTCGACCGCAGGCGGCGATACCGGCGTATCCTCCGTCGTGATCTCCCAGTCATCCGCCGGCGACGGCGGTGCCTGCAAGGCCGTCATTCGATCGAGGACGCAGAAGGCGAGATCGGTCGCGATTTCATTGCCGGCAAGCGTGAGGTAGCCGATGTCGACGGCCTGCAGCAGTTCTAGGCATCGCATGTCGAGATCGACGTCGACAATGGCGAGGTCGATGAACACGCCAACGGACCGGGCAACCGAGAGGAAGGCGTCCAGTTCCTGTTCGTCACGCACGCAGCAGCTGTCGAGACCGAGCAGTTGCAGGATTTCCAGTGCCCTGGTTTCGAAGTCACGATCACCCGTAACCAGAAGGGCCTTGCGACCTGCCAGCCGTCCGTCGATGGCAACCTGTCCTGAGCCGCCATGATCGTGGAAGCCTTCCGGCTTTTCATCGCCGGGCACGGGCAGATCAATGCCGCCGCCGACTTCGCCAAGGCTTGAGACAATCAGATAGCGACCGGGTGTTCCGACCCGTTGGACGTGAACCAGGATCGGGCGGGGCGGATCGCCATAGAGCCGCATGGGCAAGGTCAGGGATGATGTGATGCCGGTTTCCAGCACATGTCGCGATGCGGTTGCCAGGCGTGCGGCAACCTCGGCGTCGAACAGTGAGGCGATGGTGCCGCCGAGCGCATTGTCGGGTCCAACGGAGATGGCCGAGCAGAAGACCTTGTTGACCGCGACAAGCTGCAGATTGCGATCCTGAACGAAAACCGGATGGGCCAGATTGTCGAGGATTTCCTCAGTCAGCTGGACACGCTCGATATCGGCGCGCCACTGCTCCTCCCGGCGCTTCTGCTCGGTGATGTCGCTCATCACGCAGAAGCCAAAACCGGAGGGCAGGCGACGCTTGGAATAGCGGGTCCAGCGCTTGCCGTCGTCACATGCCTGGATCTCGTATCGCTCTTTCCAATGGGCGGCGATCTGGCGGGTCAGCCATTCCTCGCGGCTGAGCGTTGCGTCAGACTGGCCGCTCGCTGCCTGACGCAGTCCCAGATCATAGGCCGCGCCGAGAATATCGCGAAGGCGTGTTCCGTGTTCGAAGAAGGAGGCGGGGAGCGGCAGGAACTGGCGGGCACTGCGGCTGGCAAAAATCAGATGATCATTGCGGTCATAGACCATGAAGGCGGCGGAGAAGGCCTCGGACACCGCATCCAGCAGGGCAGCATCAAGCGCAGCTTCAGCCGACGGACTGTCGTGCCCCTGCCGTCTCTTGTCCTGGCCGGGGGCCGGTGGAAACTCGCTCACACTGCTGCCTCTTGGAACCTCGTCGCCGCACGCAACGAGACTTTTGTGGGGCTGATGCCATGACGGAGACATGCCGTGTTGCGCTTCCGGCGGGAACCCACACGAGGGACACATCGGCCGGTGCCCTCATTCCACTGCCAGCGGACCTGCCGTAGAGACATTGCAAGTCATTGTTCAGATTAGAGAGATTCCGTTAAGGTCGGCTTAATGATGGGCATTGGCCGAGGCGTTGGCGATTTCGTCTTTCGTCGAAGGCGCGAATCCGCGAAAATGAAATCATGATCATCAAGCAGCTTTCCGAAACCCTGATCAACCAGATCGCCGCCGGCGAGGTCATCGAGCGACCGGCCAGTGCGGCGAAGGAATTGATCGAGAATGCGATCGACGCGGGCGCCACCCGGATCGAGGTGGCGACGGCCGGCGGCGGCAAGACGCTGTTGCGCGTCATCGACAATGGCTGCGGCATGGGGCCGGAGGATCTGGCGCTCGCCATTCGCCGGCATTGTACGTCGAAGCTCAGCGAGACGCTGTTCGATATCCGCTCGCTCGGCTTTCGTGGCGAGGCCCTGCCCTCGATCGGCTCGGTGGCGAAGCTGACGATCACCAGCCGTCCGGCGGGCGCCGACAGCGGTGCTGAAATCGCGGTTGTCGGCGGCAAGGTTGGGGATGTCAGGCCGGCTGCGGCCAATCCGGGCACGACGGTCGAGGTGCGCGATCTCTTCTTCGCGACACCGGCGCGGCTGAAATTCATGAAGACGGAAAAGGCCGAAGCCGGCGCGATCACCGAGATCGTCAAGCGCATGGCGATTGCCTTTCCGGCCATCCGCTTCGTGCTTTCCGGCACCGACCGCTCGACGCTTGAGTTCCCCGGCACCGGTGACGACCATCTGGCGCGTATCGCCCAGGTTCTGGGTGCCGATTTCAAGGACAATGCCATCGAGCTCGATGCCGAGCGCGAGGATGTGCGGCTGACAGGCTTTGCCGGCGTGCCGACCTTCAACCGCGGCAATTCGGCCCATCAATACGCCTTCGTCAATGGACGACCGGTGCAGGACAAGCAGATCCTGTCGGCGATCCGTGGTGCCTATGCCGAGACCATTCCGCAGGGGCGCTATCCGGTGGCCGTGTTGTCGCTGACGCTTGATCCGGCGCTGGTGGATGTGAACGTACATCCGGCGAAATCGGACGTGCGCTTCCGCGACCCGGCGCTGGTGCGCGGGCTGATCGTCGGCGCCATCAGGCAGTCGCTGCAGCGCGAGGGCGACCGGGCGGCAACAACCGGGGCCGGCGGCATGCTGCGGGCGTTTCGCCCGGGGTTCTCGCCTCAACCGGCCCAAGCCTGGTCACCAGCCAGCTCGCCCTCGCGGCCACTTTATGGCGGCACGCCGAGCTTCGGCGGCGGATTGGCCGGGGCTGCAGCACCTGCGGCCCGCGGGTTTGGCGAGGCGGCGCAAACGGCCTTCGACAGCCTTGCCATGCCGACGGCCAGAAGCGAGCCGATCGTGACCGCTCCAGAAACGCAGGGCGCGACCGTCGAGGCGATTGCCAGCTATCCGCTGGGGGCTGCCAGGGCGCAGGTGCATGCGAATTACATCGTGGCGCAGACGGATGACGGGCTTGTCATCGTCGACCAGCATGCCGCCCATGAGCGGCTGGTCTTCGAACAGATGCGCAAGGCGCTGACGGGGCGGAGGCTCCCATCGCAAGGGCTGCTGATCCCCGAGATCGTCGATCTGCCGGAAGAAGACTGCGACCGGCTGATGACCCATGCGGAAAGCCTGGAGCAGCTGGGGCTTGCGATCGAACGCTTCGGTCCGGGCGCCATTGCGGTGCGCGAGACGCCGGCGATGCTTGGCGAGATGGATGCGACGCAGCTGGTGCGTGACCTCGCCGACGAGATCGCCGAATGGGATACGGCCGACCGGCTGTCGGCAAAGCTCGAACATGTCGCAGCGACCATGGCATGTCACGGCTCGGTGCGGTCGGGACGGCGCCTGAGGGTCGAGGAGATGAATGCGCTTCTGCGCCAGATGGAGCAGACGCCGGGGTCTGGCCAGTGCAACCACGGGCGGCCGACCTATGTGGAGCTGAAGCTCTCCGACATCGAACGTCTGTTCGGACGGAGCTGAGCGGCATTCGACGGGGTTTTGGGGTGGAGCATCTTTCATTCGCCGGGAGGGCGCTGTATTGCAGTTCCGTGACACGCGGCGCAGGAGAAGAGTGATGAACCGTTTCGAAGGCGGCGGAAACCGCGAAGCCAAGATCCGCTATCTCGATGCCGATTTCCAGATCCTGACGCCGGGAACCTTCGTCACCTGCGCGATCACCGGTCGCCCGGTCATGGTCGACGAGCTGAAATACTGGAGCGTGGCGCGGCAGGAGGCCTATGTCGATGCAGCAGCCTCGCTGGAAGCCGAAAAGCGCGCAGGCGCCCTGCCCAACCAGCGCCGCTGAGCTTTACGCCTTCTTTGCCAGACGCCTGCGGCGGCAGGCCTCGATCGCCCGGTCGATGATCAGGCCCGGCGCCTTCGGATCGTCGAACAGCATGTCGACATCCACCACGCGCGATTTCTCCCGAAGCTCTTCCGAACGTCCGTGACCACCGGCCAGGCGCACGCTGTCCTTGGCCGTGGTGACGAGTTGCAGACCCTGCTTTTCGGCACGGGCCAGCAGGTCCGCGATCTCGTCGTCGGCGAGGTGGTGGTGGTCGGGAAAATCCTGCCGGTCGGCGATGACGGCGCCGAGCTCTTCCAGCGTGCGGTAGAATTTGTTGGGATCGGCAATGCCGGCATAGGCGAGGACCGAGCGTCCGGCGAGATCGTCTGCGGCGCGCGGCACGACATTGGCGACCAGCACGGGCTTTCCGCTCCGCGATGCCTGCCGGACGAACTGATCGGCGGCGTCCCCTCGCCCGACCTTCAGGATGGCATCGAGATGGCGCATCTGGATGCCGATCGGCGTGCGCACGGGGCCTGACGGAACGACCCAGCCATTGCCGATGCCGCGCAGGCTGTCGATAACGATGAGCGCGTAGTCGACGGCCAGCCGGGCGCTCTGGAAACCGTCATCCATGATGATGAGATCGGCGCCTTCGGCGACAAGCTTTTCGGCACCGGCGATCCGGCGGCGGGAAATGACAGTCAGCGCCTCGCGGGCCAGCAGCAGGGGTTCGTCTCCGACGGCGGTCGATCGATGGTGATGACTGTCAACGACGGTGGTCACATCGAGCGAGCCGCCATAGCCACGGCTCAGGAAACCCGGCTTCAGGCCCTTGGCCTTCGCGGCGCGGGCAATGGCAATTGCGGTCGGGGTCTTGCCGGCACCGCCGACGGTGAAATTGCCGACGCAGATGACGGGAACCGGCAGAGCATGCCTGCGGCGGTGGCGCATGATGGCGCCGGAGATGCGGCCATAGACGAAGGAAAGCGGATAAAGGCAGATCGCCTGCCAGCCGGTCTTGGTCCACCAGAAAGGCGGTGCCTCGGATACCATTCTCGTCCCTGTCGTGACCGCGACGCCCCTGTGGCGTCCTTCCCTTGGGCGCAACAAGAACCATTGCAACGCATAATGGTCAAGCTGGAGCGTGCCAAAATGGCACTGATTGCGTCAGGCGAGAACGGCTTCGAGCTCGGTGATATCAGCCAGAACCATGTCGGAATGCAGGGTCAGTGTTTCGCGCGAGCCGGTGCCCGAGAGCACGCCGACCTTCAGCCCGGCGCCGGCATTGCGACCCATGTGGAGATCGTGGTTGTTATCCCCGACGACGGCGACCTCCAAGGGGGAAAGGCCGGTCGCGGCACAGAAGCCAAGCACCATGCCGGCCTCGGGCTTCTTGCCATGGCCGCTGTCATAGCCCGCGACGAAATCGATATAGGGCAGGATGCCGAAGCGTTCGGCGGCCACGCGGATCGAGCGTTCGTTATCGCTGGAGGCAATGCCAAGGCGCAGACCCTTGCCATGCAGGCGGGCAAAGAGCGGTTCGAGTTCGGTCACGGGGACGGAGAACTCGGCGGCCCTTGCAAAGCAGTCGTCAATCTTCGGAACCAGGGTTTCGAGACCGAAGGGCGAGCCAGCCTCGATCATGCCTTCGGCGATCTCGACCGTGTTTCCGGCGGCAAACAGGCTGTCGGGCACAATCGCGCCGCTCACCGGATCCATGCCGCAGGCAGTCAGCAGACGGTCCGCGAGGGACGCATCGCCATCAGCCGCCATCAGGGCGACTTCGCGGTTGACCGGGCCCCAGCTTGCGTCGAAGTCGAGCAGCGTCCCGTCCTTGTCGAACAGGATGCCGGCGATGCGGGGCTTGTCGGTCATGGATGTGGTCCTGGTGCGTGTCAGCTCTGGCCTGCGGCGCGCGGTTCAAGCTTGGCCTTGACCGAGAGCGGGCTGATATAGGGCTCGAGGCCCTTGAGGGTTGCGGTGAGCGCGCCGCGCATCTCCTGCATGCTTTCGAGACCGGCATCGATCATCTTCGAGCGGGCGACTTCGTTGTTGAGCAGAAAGTGCACGGCCTTGGCGAGCATCTCGGCATCGCGGACGATGCGGGCCGAACCCTTGCGCACGAGGCGCTGGTAGCTTTCACGGAAATTGCTGACCTGCGGGCCCGAAAGGACCGCGCAGCCGAGCATCGCCGGCTCCAGCGGGTTCTGGCCGCCATCGGCAGAGAGCGAACGGCCGACAAAGGCGACTTCGGTCAGGCGGAGATACAGACCCATTTCGCCGATCGTATCGCCGAGGAAGACATCGGTCTCGGGCGTGATGACATCGCCGCGCGTGCGACGGGCGACGACGAGGCCCTTTTCGACCAGCATGGCCTCGATCTCGTCGCTCCGCTCGGGGTGCCGGGGGACCAGTACGGTGAGCATGCCGGTATGGGCCTTCAGCGCCCGGTGGACCATGGAGGCGATCTTTTCTTCACCGTCGAAGGTGGAGATGGCTGCCCAGGTCTTGCGGCTGCCGATCTGCTGGCGATAGCGCTCCAGCACCTGCTCGTCGCAAGGCGGCGCATCGCTGTCGACCTTGATATTGCCGGAGACGCTGACCGGCCAAGCGCCGAGATCGCGGAAGCGCTCGGCATCGAGATCGGACTGGGCAATGACCAGCGCCAGCTTGCCGAACAGGGTCTCGGCGATCGACGGGTGGCGTTTCCAGCGATCGAAGGAGCGGTCGGACATGCGGGCATTGACGAGGATCTGCGGAATATGGCGGCGATGCAACTCGGCCAGCGTGGTCGGCCAGATCTCGGATTCCACGCCGATCGCAACGTCCGGCTGCCAGTAATCGAGGAAGCGGCGGACGGAGGGCAAGAGATCAAGCGGCACATACTGGTGCATCACCATATCGCCAAGGCGGTTTTTTGCGACTTCGGCGGAGGTGACGGTGCCCGTCGTCAAAAGCACATGGATATCGCGGCGGCGCAGTTCGCGCATCAGGGCGACGACGGCGGTGGTTTCGCCAACGCTTGCCGCATGGATCCAGACCAGCGGGCCGGCGGGCCGGGCAAGGCTCGCATGGCCGAACCGTTCGTTGCGGCGGGCGCGGTCTTCCTTGCCCTTGGCCGCACGATAGGCGAGCATCGGCCGCGACAGCGGGTAGATGGCGAGACCCAGCCAGCCATAGGACGTCAACGCGAAGGATGCGAGACCGTCGCTCAGTGCCATGGTTCAGACCTGCTCATCTTCATCGACAATGCCATGTTTCCCGTTCAGGAGGCGTCGCTACGCAACAAGAGAGATGCAAGAAGACTGAGTTGAAAACGTGACCCTTCCGGGCCGGATGCGGCGGCGGTCAACAAGCCGCCGCCTGAGCCTCACTTGTCGGAGGGGTTCAGCAGCCGATGCATATGCACGATGAAGTAGCGCATATGGGCGTTGTCGACGGTTGCCTGGGCCTTTGCCTTCCATGCGACGAGTGCGCTAGCGTAATCCGGGAAGATGCCGACGATGTCGAGAGCGTCGAGATCACGGAACTGTACTTCTTCGAGGTTCGACAATTCACCGCCAAAAACCAGATGGAGAAGCTGCTTGTTTTCGTTGGTTTCCGTCATGATTGCGGCCTTTTCACATTCTTGGTCTGTTGCAATTCATCTGCGCGATTTCCCTTGAAAGGTCAACTCCGGGGAAGTCGGGTGATGTTCTTGAGCAATGCCGGAAGAAGGTCAGCCGATGCCGCGCACAACACCGGATGGGTAACGTCTTCCCTGTTGTAGACAAGCGGGTGCCCGTCGAGATCGGTGATCGACCCGCCGGCCCGCGTCAGGATCAGATCGGCGGCGGCCAGGTCCCAATCGTGTGAACTCTTCTTGACCAGCGTCGCATCGATACGGCCATCCGCGACCAGAGCCAGACGATAGGCGAGCGACGGGATATGCTCGACGCGTTCGATACGGGGTCTGAGCACCGGGCTGAAGCTTGCGACCATGTCCTGGGCGGAGGCGACCTTCAGGCTTCCCTCGATGCCGGCCGTGGATACGGTGATGTCCTGGCCGTTGCGCCTTGCCGGGCCGTACGCAGTTGCGGTGAATTCCTCACCGAGGGAGGGCGCGACAAGAATGCCGGCGACCGGCTTTCCCTTGTGGACAACGGCGACCGACACACACCAGGTGTCCTTGCCTGCCAGGAAAGCGCGAGTGCCGTCGATCGGGTCGATGACGAAGAGGGTTTCGCAGGAGAGGCGCGCCGGATCATCGTCGGTCTCTTCCGAAAGCCAGCCGTAATTCGGCCGGGCATGGCGGAGGATTTCCTCCAGAATGCGGTTGGCGGCATAATCGGCGGCGCTGACCGGAGAGCGGCCCTCGTTCTTCCACCAGACTTCCGGCGACTGGCCGAAATGGGCCATCGCCACCGTGCCCGCCTCGCGGGCCGCTTCGGTGATCAAAGCTAGATCCGCCTGCCAGTCGAAACGGGGCGTGCTTTCCGGCTTTCGATCAGAGCCCGGCAAGGGTCATGCCCTCGATGGCGAGCGTGGGAGCGGCTACACCGAACTTGCGGTCGATGTCATTGGCCACCGTGATCCGCATGAACATGTCCTTGAGGTTCGAGGCCAGCGTGATCTCGGAGACAGGATAGGTGAGTTCACCGTTCTCGATCCAGTAGCCACTCGCCCCGCGACTATAGTCGCCGGTGATCATGTCCACGCCACTGCCGATCATGTCGGTGACGTAAAGGCCCGTGCCGACGCTGCGGATCAGCTCTTCCGGGGAGATGTCGCCGGGCTCCAGTGCGAGGTTGGTGGAAGATGGCGAGACGGAGGTGCCGCCGCGCACGCCGCGACCATTGGTCTTGAGCCCCAGCTCGCGGGCGGCAGAGGAGGAGAGGAACCAGTGCTTCAGCACCCCGTCCTCGATCATGGTCAGCGCCTTGCCCGCAACGCCTTCGCCATCGAAGGGGCGAGACGAGGAGCCGCGCACCTTCAGCGGATCGTCGGTGATGTTGAGGCCAGCCTTCAGCACCTGCTGGCCCATCTTGTCGCGCAGGAAGGAGGTCTTGCGGGCAACCGAAGCACCGTTGATGGCGCCGGCGATCGTGCCGACGAAGCCACGGGCGACACGGGGATCAAAGACGACGGTCAGGTTCGAGGCGGTCGGCACCTGACGCGGGTTCAAGCGGCGGACGGCACGCTCGGCGGCGCGGCGCCCGATCTCTTCGGGGCTGTCGAGCTCGGCGAAATAGAGACGGCTGTCGAAATCATGGTCGCGCTCCATCTTGGTGCCTTCGCCGGCGATGACGCCGACCGAGCGGGAGAAGCGCGAGCCGGCATAGCTGCCGGAAAAGCCGTGGGAGGTGACGAGCACCAGGCCGCCCATGCCGGCGGAGGCACCGGCACCCAGCGAATTGCTCACACCGTTCACAGACCGAGCCGCTTCTTCCATGGCCAGCGCGCTCTCGCGCAGCTGGTCGCTCGAGACATCCGTGTCGTCGAAGAGCTGGAGATCGGCGATTTCGCGCGCCAGATCGCTTTCGTCGGCGAGGCCGGCAAAGGGATCTTCCGGCGAGACCTTGGCCATGGCGACCGCGCGCTCGGCGAGCGCTTTCAGGTCGAAGCCGGGATTGGCCGAGACGCTTGCCACCTGACGGCCGATGAAGACGCGCAGCGAAAAGTCGTCGCTTTCGGAGGCCTCGGTCGACTCGACCTTGCCGAGGCGGACGCTCACTCCCTTGGAGCGGGAGCGGACAACGACGGCATCGGCCTTGTCGGCACCCGCCTTGATGGCGAGATCGACAAGCTGTTCGGCGCGTTCGAGGAGGTTGGCGGAATCGATTTGATTGGGCATAGGTTGGCCTTTCCTTCCCGCTCCATTTATTGTGCCTTACAAGGGGCATCAAGGGCGGTTCGGGCTTTTCCATTCACGAGCCCGGCATAGGGTCCCAAGAAGTCCGTCTGACGTCGGCAAACGAGGAGAATAGACTTGGCCAGCGCAACCGAAGCCCTGTTTGCCCAACCCCTGCTTCTGCTCGGCGGCGCCGTGATCGCGGCACCGATTTTCCGCAAGCTCGGACTTGGGACCGTGCTCGGCTATCTCGCGGCCGGCGTCGTGATCGGCCCGGTGCTGAACCTGATCGGCGGCTCAGGCGAAATCCTCGCCGTGGCCGAACTCGGGGTGGTGCTGCTGCTTTTCGTCATCGGGCTTGAGCTCAAACCCAGCCGATTGTGGCACATGCGCCGTGACATCTTCGGGCTGGGCACAAGTCAGGTCGTGCTGACGGGTCTGGCGCTGACCGGCATCGTCATCGCTTCGGGTCTGCTCGACTGGCGCGGGGCGCTGGTTGCGGGCTTCGGCCTTGCGCTGTCATCGACCGCCTTTGCCCTGCAGCTTCTGGAGGATTATGGCGACATGAACAGTCGCTACGGACAGCGGTCCTTCTCGATCCTGCTGTTCCAGGATCTCGCCATCGTGCCGCTTCTGGCCATGGTCTCGATACTCAGCGCGCAAGGCGGCGGGGCCGAGCAGTCAGCGCTTCTTGAAGTGGCGATCGCCGTCGGAGCCGTGATCGCGATGATCCTGGCTGGCCGCTATCTGCTGACCCCGATGTTCCAGATCATCGCCAGGACCGGCGCCCGCGAGGTGATGATCGCAGCCGCTCTGTTCGTCGTGCTGGGATCGGCCTATCTGATGCAGGTGGCCGGTCTCTCCATGGCCATGGGCGCCTTCCTCGCCGGCGTCATGCTGGCGGAATCCTCCTATCGCCACGAGCTGGAGGCCGATATCGAGCCGTTCCGCGGATTGCTGCTGGCGCTCTTCTTCATCGCCGTCGGGCTGTCGCTGGAACTGCAGGTGATCACGGACAACCTGCTCTTGATCGCGCTGGCCGTGCCGGTGCTGATGGCGGTCAAGGCGCTGGTGATCTACACGATCTGCCGCATTGCCGGATCGTCGCGCAATGATGCGATCCAGATCGCCATGCTCCTGCCGCAAGGCGGCGAATTCGGCTTCGTGCTCTTCACCACGGCGGCGACGGCCGGCCTGTTCAGTGGAGCGCAGGCCTCGCTGCTGATCTCCATCGTGACGCTGTCGATGGCGCTGACGCCGCTGACGGCCATGATCGGCCAGAGATTGCTGAGCCGGGATGCAGCTGAAAAGGAAGAGATGGAAGAGGATTTCGAAGGGGCCGGATCCGACGTGCTGATGATCGGCTTCTCGCGCTTCGGCCAGATCGCGGCGCAGATCCTGCTTGCCAGCGGGCGGGACGTCACCATTCTCGACGATAGCCCGGACCGCATTCGTCAGGCGGCAACCTTCGGCTTCCGGATCTATTTCGGAGACGGCACACGGCTCGACATGCTGCGCGCCGCCGGCATCGAGAAGGCGAAGATCGTTGCCGTGTGTACGCACAAGAAGGAAATCACCGACAAAATCGTCGATCTCATCCGGTCGGAATATCCGGATGTGCGGCTCTTCGTGCGCGCCTATGACCGGATCCACAGCCTCGAACTGCGGGCCAAGGACGTGGAATACGAGCTGCGCGAGACCTTCGAGTCGGGTCTGCTTTTCGGTCGCCGAACCCTGGAGGGCCTGGGAGCGACGGAGGACGAGGCCTATGAGATCGGCGAGGATATCCGCCGCCGTGACGAGGAACGTTTGAAGCTTCAGGCACAGGAAGGCATTCTGGCGGGCCGGGAATTGATGCACAAGCGACCGGTGAAGCCGGAACCGCTGATCAAGCCGAAGAAGCCGATCCAGACGATCGAGGACGACGAGAAGATACCAGCGGCCTGATCGTGCTCAGCGGCGGACGAAATCCTCGATACGGGCTGCGATATCCCGCTTCAGCGGATCCTTCAGGCGGTCGCAAATCTCGAGGATCTGGCGGGCCTTGAAGAAGTCGAGGACCTTGTAGCTGTTGACCTCCGGCCGGATATAAATGTCCGGCTGGCATATCTTCATCTTCAGCGCGATATGCGACTGCATCATCAGCTGCGATGCGCCGAAAAGGCTGTGGATACGGTTGGGCATCAAGGAACCGTCGCCTTCCGGCGCACCGATGACATCGATCGCCACCATGATATCGGTCTTGCCGACGAGATGGTCATAGGGCACCGGGTTGAAGATGCCGCCATCGATCATCAGCCGCCCGTCAATCGTCACCGGTGCGAAAAGCGCCGGGATGGCCGCCGATGCCGAGAGCGCCTCGTAAAGGTCGCCTTCGCTTCGCACCATTTCGCACTGGCCGTAGTAGTCGGTGGCGATCACCGTCAGCGGCAGCTTCAGGTCTCTGAAACTCTCGGGGATCTGCGGCGGCAGGAAGGCGCGCAAGAGGCGCGGCAGATTGAACTGGCCAAGCCGAAAGCCGCCAAGCGCGCGGATGCTGGCCGGGCGCAGGCTCCAGAAACGGTTGAGAACAAGGCCCCGGTTGTCGGCGAGTTCCAGGGTGTAGTCCCGGATGTCGCGGCCGCTCATGCCGGCGGCATAGCCCGCACCGAGGATCGCGCCCATCGACGAGCCGGCAATCAGCGCCGGCTTGATGCCGAGTTCATCGAAGACTTCGAGAACCGGAATATGCGCAAAGCCGCGAGCGCCCCCTGCCCCAAGCGCCAGGCCGATCGTCGGATCGGCCTTGACGGCTGTAGATGGGATGGGCGTTTCTGCGACGAGATCCATGGGCTCAGCCTTTCTCCACTGACGGGATCAGGATGGCCTATAGGAAAAGAAGTACATTTTCGTGTCACCGAAGGCGCGCTCTTCGACAAAGGCGAAGACTGGATCGACGGAGACCTGCACATCGCCGCGCTCTTCGAGGATGACAAGCGCGTCCTTCGCCAGCCAGCCACCCTTGTGCGCGGCAAGCAGCGCCTTTTCGCCCAAGCCCTTGCCATAGGGCGGATCGGCAAACAGCAGTTCGAAGGGTTCGATATTGTTCGACGGCCCGAGATCGGTCGCGTCGCGCCTCAGGATGCGGGCGCGGCCATGCAAGCCGAACGCGTCTATGTTTTCCCAGAGCAGACTGCGACCTTCGACGCTGTTTTCAACGAACAGCGCCGACTTGCAGCCGCGCGACAAGGCCTCGATGCCGACGGCACCGGTGCCGGCGAAGAGATCGAGAATGCGGGTGCCATCGAGCACGCCCGGATGGGCATGCGCCAGGATGTTGAAGAGGCTCTCACGCGTCCGGTCGGTGGTCGGCCGGATGTCATTCGACTTCGGCGTGGCCAGGCTACGGCCACGGAACTCACCGCCGACGATGCGCATGCCGGCTTACCTCTTGCCCTTGGGCGCGCCGCTGCGGCCACCGGAGGGCTTGCCCCCAGGGCCACCTGTGCGCGGGCCACCGGCTGGACGTCCGCCCGGCTTGCCACCAAAGCTCTTGCCGCCACCGGGCTTGCCGCCAAAGGATTTTCCGCCCGGCTTACCTGAGGGCTTGCCGCCGAAGGGACGGTCACCGAAGGACTTACCTGCCGGCTTGCCAGCGCGCGGCTTGTCGCCGAACGGACGTTCGCCACGCGGGCGGTCATCCCGGGGTCTGTCGTCGCGAGGACGATCATCGCGCGGGCGATCGCCACGCGGAGGGCGGTCACCGAAATCACGCTTCGGACCACGATCGGCGAAGTCACGGCGCGGGCCGCGGTCTTCGCCTTCACGGCGCGGTGCACGTTCGGCACGATCGCCGAAATCGCGGCGAGGTCCACGGTCGGCACCTTCGCGGCGCGGGGCGCGATCGTCACCGTCACGGCGGGCCGGACGGGCGCCAAAGCCACCAGGCTTTCCACCACGGTCACCACCGCGACCGCCGGGCTTCTGATCCGGGCCGTCGGCGCGGATCCAATCGCCCTCTTCGTCGCGGGCGCGGGTGATCTGAACGGTGGAGGTCGGGCGGTCGTCAAAACGCTCGGCGGGCTTTGCGCCACGCGGATCAGGCTTGCGACGGGCGGCGGCTGCGGCTGCCTTTTCGCCGAGCGGACGGGCACCGGGCGCCATCCAGACATTGGCGGTGCGGCCCTTGGTGTTGCCGGCCGGGCGCTTCGGCTTATCGCCAAACTTGTCGCCCGATTTACCGTCGTCGCGGCGCGTGTCCAGGCGTCCGAGCGCCTTCTCGCGACGGTCGCCCTTGTCGGACCAGTCTTTTGGCGCGCGTTTCTTGTCTGTCGGACGCTCTTCGCGGCCCCATTCGGCCTTCGGCTCGCGGGCGGGCTTTTTCGCCGTCGCTGGCGCCTCTTCCTCGTCGGTCTCGACACCGTGCGAATAGATCGGCGCGTCGAAATTGGCCTTGGCTTCCTCGATCAGGCGGGGGCCGAGCAGGTCGCGCAGCATGCGGCCACGCACTTCGAGCACCTTGCCTTCCGGTAGGTCGCCGAGCTGGAAGGGACCGTAGGAAATGCGGATCAGGCGGTTGACCTCGAGGCCCAGCGCGCCGAGCACGTTCTTGATCTCGCGATTCTTGCCTTCCCGCAGGCCCATGGTGATCCAGACATTGTGGCCCTGCTTGCGGTCGAGCGTGGCGTCGATCGCGCCGTAGAGCACGCCGTCGACGGCAATGCCTTCCTTCAGCGCGTCGAGCGCCGGCTGGTCGACCTCGCCATAGGCGCGCACGCGGTAGCGGCGCAGCCAGCCTGTGGTCGGCAGTTCGAGCACGCGGGCGAGGCCACCGTCATTGGTGAGCAGCAGCAGGCCCTCGGTGTTGATGTCGAGGCGGCCGATCGACATGACGCGCGGCAGCTCCTCCGGCAGGTTCTCGAACACCGTCGGGCGGCCTTCCGGATCGGAATTGGTGGTCACCAGGCCGGCAGGCTTGTGATAGAGCCACAGACGCGTGCGTTCGATGCCGCGGATCGGATGGCCGTCGACCTCGATCTTGTCGGCGAGCGTCGCATTGACGACGGGGGTGTCGAGCACCTTGCCGTTCATCGACACGCGGCCTTCCATGATCATGCGCTCGATATCACGGCGCGAGGCGACGCCGGCTCGGGCGAGCAGCTTCGAGATGCGTTCGGGCTTGACGACGTCGTCGGTCGCGGTTGCTTCGGCACGCGGAGCGCGGACGGGCTTCGACGCGGGCTTGTCTTCGAACTTGTCGACTGAGCGGGCGGTTGGTTTTCTGGTTTGCGGCTTGCCGCTGCGGTCGGAGGACTTTGCCCCCGGACGCCTGGACTTGTCTTTGAATGTCATTTGCTGTTTGCCTGTGGTTTGGGCTGTCGTATCAGGTCGCGCGGCTCTGGTTAAGTGGAAAGTTCAGGCATGGCGCAGACAAACGGCTTCATGGAAGCGGCTTTCGAGGAGGCGCGGGCCGCCGGCGCCCGGGGCGAGGTTCCGATCGGCGCCGTGGTCGTGCGTGACGGCGAGATCCTCGGACGGGCCGGCAACGAGACGCGCGCGCTCAACGATGTCACGGCGCATGCCGAGGTGCTGGCCATCCGGCGCGCGGCCTCTGCCGTGGGGGACGAGCGCCTCGTCGATGCCGATCTCTACGTGACGCTCGAGCCCTGCACGATGTGCGCTGCTGCAATCTCCTTTGCCCGAATTCGCCGACTCTATTATGCTGCGCAGGATATCAAAGGCGGAGCAGTGGAGAACGGCGTGCGCTTCTATCAGCAGGCAACCTGCCATCACATGCCGGAAGTCTATTCCGGGATCCGCGAAAGCGAGGCCGCCGAGATGATGCGCAGCTTCTTCCAGGACAGGAGAGATTGATGATCTATGTCGTGCTCGCTCTTTCAATCGGAGCCATGGCATCCATTGCGATCTGGGCCTATCGCAATGTCGCACCCCAGGCGGACAAGCTGCCGATGCAGTGGTCGGCGCGCGGGGAGATCAACTGGCGGGCACCGCGCATCGTCGCCGTTGCCGCATCGCCGCTGCTGATGATCAGCCTGATCGTGGTGATCTTCGTCTTCTCGCGGCACGATCATGCCGAGCGCAACATGGCCTTACTCTGGGTCTCATTCATCGGACCGGCCCTGCAGGCACTGCACATGGCGCTTGTCGCGCGCGCCGTCGAGAACGAGGAATAGCCGGCTCAATCGGCGGCAGCAAACGCCTTGAGCTTGTCGCCGGCCAGCCGATAGCGGATCCATTCCGTCTGCGGTTCGGCGCCCACAGCGTCATAGACGCGGATCGCCGGCTCGTTCCAGTCGAGCACGCTCCATTCGAAACGGCCACAGCGCTTGTCTACCGCGATACGCGCGAGATGCTTGAGCAGCAGCTTGCCGGCACCCGACCCGCGATAATCCGGCGAGACGTAGAGATCCTCCAGATAGAGGCCATTCTTCGCCTGCCAGGTGGAGTAGTTGTAGAACCAGACCGCGAACCCGGCCGGGCGACCATCATGTTCGAGGATCGCGGCTTCCGTGACCGAGCCTTCGCCGAAGATCGAGGCCCGGATCGTCTCTTCGGTCGCCTCGACCTCGTGGCCGGCCTTTTCATAGACGGCGAGTTCGGTGATGAAGCCGAGAATGGTCGCGGCATCGTCCGATGTTGCGGGGCGGATGGTGAAGGGCATGTCTCGACCTCAAGCAAAAGGGCAGGTCGTTTCCGCCCTGCCCCGATATGGTGTGCTGTAAAAGACGCTTATTGGAAGGGCATCCACCAGGAACTGCCCTGGCGGGCGGCCTTGGCTTCCTTCTTGCGGCGCTTTTCCTTCTTCAGTTCCGGTTCGCCAAGATCCGTCAGCGCCACATCCTGGGTCTGACGGTATTCGGCCGGCGGATCGGAAAGAAGGCGGCGCTGATCGAGGTAGGCACCCTTCTGCAGGGCACGCGCGTCGCGGAAGGCCTGCCACTTCTGGGTCTCGGTCATGGTGCCGGCCGTGCCGTAGCCGGCGAGCAGCGGCGAACGGTAGCGCGGATTGTCGGCATTGGCATCGGCCTCAGCCACAAGACGTTCGCGGGCCTCTTCGGGCGATTCCACCCATTCCGGATTGTTCTCGCGGTTGGCAACGGAGGTCTGCGGCGCGACGAGCGCAGCCGTCTGGGTGCCGCCCGGGGGCAGAACCAGATCAGGACGCGGGTTGTATTTGGTGCCCTTGTTGGCGGGTTCGCGCGGGGCGAGCGACACGGCGGAGCCGACGTCGTCCACCAGCTGCTCCATCGCGGTCTTGTCGGTGCCGTAGGTCGGGCTGCCAACGCAACCGGAAAGACCTGTCGTGACGCCGAAAAGACCGACCAGACCCAGGCCAACTCTGAACAGATATGCCGAATTCATGAATGCCTACCAGCCTCGCCGCAGTTTCATAAGTCGTGCCGAATACTCGCGACCAGCCCTGCCGGTCGATTTCGGCCAATTTCAGGCAGTTTTACCGGATGACCCGCGAAAGCGCAAATCATCCGGTCACATTTCCTCAAGCCAGGCCTCAGCCGGCAATTGCCTTCAGCTCACGCAGTGCCTGGGCATCGCGGGCGGAGACATCCGGATAGTCCGGATCAGAGCCGACATCCCGGGTAATCTTCCAGGAGCGGGCGCATTTCTTGCCTTCGGCAAGCTTCGGTTCGACGGCGACCTTTGTGCCATCGTCGAGACGGAAAGCCTCTGCAGGGCCTTCACCAGCGACAACCGAGATGTCGGAGGTGATGCAGATTTCGGCGAAGTCGAGCCCCTCGAGCGCGTTCAAAAGTTCGGCATCGGCGACGTGGACGACGGGTGCTGCTTCCAGCGAGGAGCCGATGCGCTTTTCCTTGCGCTCCACTTCCAGGGCACCGGTGACGGCGCGGCGGACGGTGCGGACATGCTTCCACTTCTCGGCGACCGCCTCGTTCGACCAGTTGGCCGGGATCACCGGGAACTGTTCGAGATGCACCGACTCGGCCTTCGGGTCGCGCGACAGCCAGGCCTCTTCGGTGGTGAAGGGCATCATCGGCGCAAACCACAGGACCAGGCAGTCGAAGAGCTTGCGGATGACGAAGAGAGCCGAACGACGCTTCAGGCTGGACGGCGCGTCGCAATAGAGCGTGTCCTTGCGGATGTCGAAGTAGAAGGCCGAGAGTTCGACATTGGCGAAATCCGACAAGGCGCGAACGATGCGCTTGAAGTCGAATTCGTCGTAAGACTTGCGGACGAGCTGATCGAGTTCCGCCAGGCGATGCAGCATCAGCTTTTCGAGTTCCGGCAGATCGGCATAGGCAATCTCGTCGCCATGGTCATGGGCGAGCGTGCCGAGCATCCAGCGAACAGTATTGCGGATCTTGCGATAGGCGTCGATGTTGGTCTGGATGATCGTCTTGCCGAGGCGCTGGTCTTCGGCATAGTCGGTCGACATGACCCAGAGACGCAGGATATCGGCGCCGGATTCCTTCATCACATCCTGCGGCGTCACCGTGTTGCCGAGCGACTTCGACATCTTGCGACCGTCTTCCGCCATCGTGAAGCCATGGGTGATGACGGCGTTATAGGGCGCGCGGCCGCGGGTGGCGCAGCTTTCGAGCAGGGACGAATGGAACCAGCCGCGATGCTGGTCGGAGCCTTCGAGATAGACATCGGCCGGCCACTTGAGATCCGGGCGATCTTCCAGCGTGAAGGTGTGGGTCGAGCCACTGTCGAACCAGACGTCGAGGATGTCGGTCACCATCTGCCACTTGTCGCCGTCATACTCGTTGCCCAGGAAGCGCTCCTTGGCGCCTTCGGCGAACCAGGCGTCGGCGCCTTCCTTTTCGAAGGCTTCGAGGATGCGGGCGTTGACCTTCTCGTCCTTCAGCACATTGCCTTCGGCATCGGCGAAGACGCAGATCGGCACGCCCCAGGCGCGCTGACGGGACAGCACCCAATCCGGGCGCTGCTCGATCATGGCACGCAGGCGGTTCTGGCCACCTGCGGGGACGAAGCGGGTCTGGTCGATGGCGGAGAGTGCACGGCTGCGCAGCGTCGTGCCATCGCCGAGTTCCTTGTCCATATAGACGAACCACTGCGGCGTGTTGCGGAAGATGACCGGCTTCTTGGAGCGCCAGGAATGCGGATAGTCGTGCTTGATGCGGCCACGGGCAAAGAGGTTGTTGGCCGCAATCAGCGCGTCCATGACGCGCTTGTTGGCGTCGCCCTTCTTGCCGTTATCGTCGAGCACGCGGGCAGCGCCGCCTTCGGCAGAGGGGCCGAAACCGGGGGCGTCTTCGGTGTAGAAGCCGGCGTCGTCGACCGGGAACGGGATCTTGGTGTCGATGCCACGGGCTTCCAGCGCCCGGACATTGGCCATCCAGGCTTCAAAGTCTTCGCGACCGTGAGACGGCGCGGTGTGGACGAAACCGGTACCGGCGTCATCGGTGACGTGGTCGCCGTCGAGGAGGGGGACGTCGAAGGTGTAGCCGAGATCGGCCAGCGGGTGGGCGCAGGTGATGGTTTCCAGCAGCCCCCACGGAGCATTCCGAATACGTTTGTACTCCAGCTTGGCTTTAGCAAATGCATCGGATGCCAGTTTGTCAGCAAAGATCAACTTCTCGCCGACTTGCGGCCCAAATTCGTTGGTCGTTGCCGTGACTTCGTAGAGACCGTACTCAACTCGGGAAGAGAAGGAGATCGCGCGGTTGCCTGGGATGGTCCACGGTGTCGTGGTCCAGATAACGACATACGCATCCTTGAACTCGTCAAAATCGGGCTTCGACATAGGCGCAGAAACTTCATCTCCATCGCCGACAAAATCTCCGCCAGCGATGAAGCCGTCCGAAACTTCAAACGAGCGGATCGGGAACTTCACCCAGATCGTGTCGCTCTCGACCTCGGCATATTCCACTTCGGCTTCCGCCAGCGCCGTGCGCTCGACGACCGACCACATGATCGGCTTCGAGCCGCGATAGAGCTGGCCGGACATGGCGATCTTCAGGAGTTCGCCGGCGATACGGGCTTCCGAGTGGAAGGCCATGGTCGTGTAGGGATTGTCGAAGTCGCCCTCAATGCCGAGGCGGCGGAATTCTTCGGCCTGGATGTTGATCCAACCTTGCGCGAACTCGCGGCATTCCTTGCGGAATTCGTTGACCGGGACCTCGTTCTTGTCCTTGCCCTTTTCGCGATATTTTTCCTCGATCTTCCACTCGATCGGCAGGCCGTGGCAGTCCCAACCCGGGACATAATTGGAGTCAAAACCGCGCATCTGGAAGGAGCGGGTGATGACGTCCTTCAGCACCTTGTTCAGCGCATGGCCGATATGGATGTTGCCGTTGGCATAGGGCGGGCCATCATGCAGGACGAATTTTTCGCGGCCGGCGGCCGAGGCACGCAGGCGCTTGTAAAGACCCATCTGCTTCCACTTTGCCGCCATTTCCGGCTCCTTCTGGGGAAGGCCGGCGCGCATCGGGAATTCGGTCTCGGGCAGATAGAGGGTCTTGGAGTAATCGATCTTTTCAGGGGTATCGGTCATGGATCAGCCATCGGATGGGGCGACCTCAAGCGGTCGCGGAATTTGCGTCTTGGAGTGGCGGCAAGCGGGCGCTAAGGCTTTCCAACCCAACGCCAAAAACCCGGACCTTCCCGCAGCTTCTCAAGCCGCCGGGAGGGCCGGGCCAATAATTCGAATGATCCGGGCCGCCGAAAGATACGTCATGGCCGCGTTCTTTAGGGGTTTTTCGCGCCGAAAGGAAGGGGCAAGATGGGCGAGATGGACAGGTAGAAACGACACGCCTAAACTCAACTGATAACCGCAGGTACTGAGAGAATTTGGGACAGAACGGAAGTGCCATGACGCGCAAGTCCAATATCCAAATAGATCTCGACCCCAAACTCGCGGATGATTTTGCCGCAGCGGTCACATCTGCCCAAACGTCAGAAAGCGAAGTCCTGCGGGAGATGGTGCAGGATTATGTCGAACGTCAGAAGGTTTCGGACGGCTATCGCCGCTTTCTAGAGGCCAAGGTTGCGCGTGGTCGCGAGGACGTGGCCGCCGGAGAGGTCATAGCCGCAGAGGATGCCGAACGGATGTTTGCCGAGCGACGGGAGTTGGTCACCTGACAATTTCTCCTGCATCGCAGCGTTGATCCGACCGTGCGCTAAGAGCCGCCATTGGCCTCGACCACCCCGCGCAGGGCGTCGTTGATGCGGTCCTGCCAGCCGGGGCCGTCCTTCTGGAAGTGTTCGAGGACCGCGCTGTCGAGTTTGATCGACACGAGTTCCTTGACCTCGGGTGCGGCGCGGCGCTCGACCACCGGGGCCGGCGGCTTCTTTGCAGGCTTGAACAGCGCCTCGGCGGCATCCTTCGGGTTCACGGGTCTGCGCGGCGTCATGGCCATGGGATGCCTTTCGGGCTTTGTCGGTGATTTGCTTGGGGCGCACTAGAGCGGTTCCCTGACTGATTGAATCTGTCGGGGCTTCGCAAATCAGGCGCGTTCTGATTCAAACTATCTGCCGATGGAGGTCGGCGGATATGTCAAAGGCTCTCTCTATCGATCTGCGTGTTCGCGTGCTTGCTGCTGTTTCCGCTGGTGCGACCCACCGAGAAGCTGCTGAACGGTTCGGCGTGAGTGCCGCAAGCGTCAGCCGCTGGCGAAATCTGCAACGTCGCCAGGGCGACGTGCGACCCGGCCCTCTTGGCGGAGATCGAAATTCCCGAAAGACAGAGGCCCATGGCGAGGCGATCATGGCATGGCTCGCCGAGCACCGCGATGGAACATTGTTCGAGCTGCGCGATGCGCTTTCTGCCCAGGGCATCACGATCAGCAAGTCGGCTTTGCACCGGTTTCTTGTCCGGCACGGGCAGACTCGTAAAAAAAGACTGGCCACGCGGTAGAGCAAAGCCGTCCCGACGTCCTGGAACAGCGTGAGCAGTGGTTCGATGATCAACTCGACCTTGATCCCGCCAAGCTCGTCTTCATCGACGAAACCTGGACCGCGACGAACATGGCGCGCACGCACGGACGTTGCAGGAAGGGAGAGCGCCTGCGAATGGGCTTTCCGCACGGCCACCGCAAGACCACGACGCTGGTGGCTGGCTTGCGCAACACGGGAATGGTTGCGCCGCTCGTCATCGACGGGCCGATCAATGGGGAATGGTTCGAGGCCTATGTCGCTCAGGTTCTTGTGCCGACCCTGAAGCCTGGCGATGTCGTCATCCTTGACAATCTCTCCAGCCACAAGCGACCGGCAGCGCGTGAGATTATCGAGGCTGCCGGTGCGCGCATGCTGTTCCTCCCGCCCTACAGCCCAGACTTCAATCCTATAGAGAAGGCATTCTCAAAGCTCAAAGCGCTCCTGCGCAAAGCGGCAGAGCGCACCGTAACCGGCCTTTGGGACAGGATCGGGAAACTACTCGACCTCGTCGAGCCTCAGGAGGCCCGAAACTTCTTCACATCATGCGGATACGATCCAGCATGAGGGGGAAACGCTCTAAGGGGACAGGCGGCAAATAACCCCTGAAAAATGGGGGTATATATGCGGCGTTTTCTCCAGGACTGCAGCGGTAATTTCGGAATCACCACGGCTCTTCTGCTGGTGCCGGTGATTGGCGTTGCTGGCCTCGCAATCGATATTCATACGGCGGTCATCGCCAAGGGCGACCTGCAGGCTGCTGCGGATTCGGCCGTTCTCGCGGCGGTGGGAGAATATTCGGCTGGGACGCGGCAGGCGATGCAGATCGGCGACAAGGGCCGCCTGACGGATGCCATCGAGGATGCCCGCAAGGTTTTCAATGCGCATGCCGGCAATCGCACGGACTACAAGCTGGTTGCCAGCGATGTCGAAGTGGTCAAGTCCGGCCGCGACCTGCAGGCCGTCTTCAGCTATACCGCAGAAGTGCCAACGACGCTGGCCCGCATTCTCGGCCAGGAGAGCGTGACAATTTCAGGCACAGCGACGGCCGTGTTCCAGACGGAAACCTTCCGCGACTTCTATCTGCTGCTCGACAACACGCCATCCATGGGTGTGGCGGCAACGCCGGCCGAGGTGACCCGGATGATGAACGCCACGCCGGATCGCTGCGCCTTTGCCTGCCATATCGTCAAGGACGGCGTGGACGACAAGAATTCCTACTACCACATTGCCAAGCGGAACGGGATCGTGACCCGCATCGACGTCGTGGCGCAGGCGACGAGTGCGCTGATGACGACGGCGATGACCGAGCGCAAGTCGGACAACCAGTTCCGGATGGCCGTCTACACCTTTGGACAAAAGGCCGAAGACATGAAGCTCCTGGAGGTTTCGCCGCTCACCAAGGATCTCAGGTCAGTGCAGAACAATGCCTCGATGATCGACCTGATGTCGACGCCGAGCCACGGCTTTGCCCGCGATGCCCTGACGAATTTCACGCAGGCTATCGAAAACCTGGGTGAAAAGATGGGCACGCCCGGCGACGGATCGACATCCTCCACGCCAGAGAAAATCGTCTTCTTTGTTTCCGACGGCGTGGCCAATTACATGAACCGGACGTCCTGCATGCGCCCCACCAGCAACAACCGCTGCATGGAGCCGGTCAATCTGAACTCCTGCAAAGCATTGAAGGACAAGGGCTATCGTGTGGCGGTGCTGTATACGACCTATCTGCCGCTGCCGACCAACAACTTCTATCGCAACTGGATCGCGCCCTTCCAGCCAACCCTGCCAACGGTCATGCGCGACTGCGCCTCGCCCGGTCTCTATTTCGAGGTGAGCCCAAGCGAAGGCATCGAGGAAGCGATGAGCGCGCTGTTCATGAAGATCATCAACACGCCCCGGCTTGCGAGCTGATCTGCGTCAGGAAGAAGGTCACGCGCCGATCAGGCCGAAGGAGAGACCACCGTCGTTCTCCTTCGCCTGTTTCTTCAGCTCCGCAATCTCGCCGCTGATGCGGCTGACGTCGTCGATGACGAGGCCGGCTGGGAGTTCGAGCACGCCGATCGAGCAGCGCATCAGCGGAAATTCCCG
Organism: Rhizobium sp.; assembly: GCA_027533385.1. Lineage (GTDB taxonomy): Bacteria > Pseudomonadota > Alphaproteobacteria > Rhizobiales > Rhizobiaceae > Allorhizobium. The sequence continues at coordinate 203,099 of JAPZUE010000012.1, forward strand.
CTCCCGGCCCTGGCGGTCGAGGCCCTTGATGTGGCCGGTCTGGCGGTCGGCCTCGGAATAGAGGTCGATGACGTCGTCGTGGAAATCCGACAGGAGGCGGTCGAGGATTTCGGTCAGCTCCTCGCGGGTCCAGTCGGTGACACCGATGAAGAAATCATCGCCGCCGACATGGCCGAGGAAATCGCCCTCGGAGAAGAAATAGCGGCGCAGGAGAGCGGCGAACAGCGAGATGGCATGGTCGCCCTGGTGGAAGCCATAATGGTCGTTGAACGGCTTGAAATGGTCGAAGTCGCAGTAGCACAGGAAGCGCGGGCCATCGCCGTCGAGGGCAGCCGTGCGCATGAAGTCGCGGATGGCGCGGTTGCCGGGCAGACCGGTCAGCGGGTTTTGATCCTGGGCGGTTTTCAGCTGCTTTTCGCTCATGATGCGGATCAGCGAGGCGGCAGAGACGACGCCGGCATACCGCATGTTTTCCGTCAGGATGACGCAGTCCGAGCCTTCCATATTGGCAAACATCGTCATCAGCCGCTCGGCGTCGGCATCGAGGCCGACGATCGGGGCGCGGTCGACAAAATGCGAGATGGAGCGCTCGTAGAGCTTGTTCTTCAACAGGTCGCGGCCGAAGGGCTGGTAGATGTATTCCTTCAGATGCCGCTCGTTGATGATGCCGCGCGGCTCGCCATTGGCATTCAGCACCGGGAAGAAGGACTGGCCGGGATTGCGGCGGAAGAGATCGAAGACGTGGTCGATATTCTCGTGTTCGAAGACGGTCGGCAGCGTCTCGATCTGCTTACGGATCAGGATTTCGTCGAGCGACTGGCTGGTGCGGCGGGCCTTGCCGACATCCTGGAGATGGGGGAAGGCGCTTTTCAGTTCCGAGACGATGGTGCTGGGGCGGGCGATATACCAGCCCTGGACCAGATCGACGCCGAATTCGCGGCAGGCGAGGAATTCGCTCTCGGTCTCGATGCCCTCGGCAATCACCCGGACGCCCAGCACATGGCAGAAATTGACGATGTTCTTGACGAGGTGGCGCTTGCGCGGATTGCTGTCGAGGCCGGCGATGAAGTGGCGATCGATCTTCACATAGTCGACAGGGAAGTCGCAAAGCAGCTTCATCTCGCCGTGGCCGACACCGAAATCATCGATGGCGAGCTTGAAGCCGGAGCGGCGCAGGCGCTCAACAAGGCTTGCGAATTCCGGAACGCGGGTGTTGTCGAAACGCTCGGAGAGCTCGAAACAGACGGAAGACGGCGGCACATGCGCCTTGCGCAGCTGGTCGAGCAGGGTGTCGACGAGTGCGTTGCCATCGGGGATCAGGCGGACATCGAGATTGAGGAAGAGGGTGGCGCTGGCGCAATCCGGAAGCGTCGCGAATTTGGCCAGCGCGCGGCTTGCGACCATCTGTTCGAGGGCGAGCAGCTGGCCGGTGGCGGCGGCCTGATCAAGCAAGTCGAGCGGGCTTTCGAAGCCGATGCGGTCATGGCCGCGCATTAGGCTCTCGTGGCCGAAGACAGCACCCGTGCCGACCTCGACGATCGGCTGGAAGGCATTTTCGACGACGAGCTTGGCAAGCGTGACGAGCTGGTCACTGGCGAAGCGGCGCAGCGCTCCGAAATCCTCAGCCACCCCTGCAGACATGACGCGATACTCCAATATCCACTTGTTTTTATGGGCGGAAATGTGCCGGGCCAATCGTCAACAAAGGCTTTCCGTAGTGTGACAGCGAGATGAAAGTTTTGCGGCACAACCATTGGCCGAGGCGACACTGCCGCGCACCTCAACGCAGGAAAAGCCCGGCGGGCCGGGCGTTCCGGACGGCCGCAGGCGGCGGTCTCCAGCCTCATTCGGGCACTGGACCGCATCGGCCGTGTTCCGGTTTACCGTTAAGCGCGCGCCGCTTTCGGGGCTATCGGCATGTCGCAGATTTTTTATTGATTGATCAGTCAATCAAAATTATCATCCGGCAAGACAGGGGAACAGACATGCCGAAGGTCGGAATGGAGCCAGTTCGCCGAAAGGCGCTCGTCGATGCCGCGTTGAAGACGATCGGCCATCACGGCTCGCTGACCGTGACCATGTCGGAGATTGCCCGCGAGGCGGGCGTGTCGGCAGCACTTGCGCATCACTATTTCGGCTCGAAGGACCAGCTGCTGATCGAGACGATCCGCTCGCTTTTGCGCCAGTTGCGCGCCGATGCGGTGGTGGCGCTGGCGGCGGCGCAAACGCCGCGTGAGCGGATTTCGGCGGTGATCCGCATCTCCTTCCAGGCCGACCAGTTCGACCCTCAGGTGGTGGCCGCCTGGCTTGCCTTCTATTCCGAAGCACAGCGCTCGGAAGAGGTGCGCCGGCTGCTCGCGCTTTATGCGCGGCGGCTGCAATCCAACCTGATCTCGGGGTTGAAGCCGCTGTGTGGGGCGGCTGATGCGAGCCGGATTGCCGATGGCGCAGCCGCGATGATCGACGGGCTCTATATCCGGCAATCCCTGAAGGCAGCGCCCCTGTCGATTGATGCCTCTGTCGCACTGGTCGAGGATTATGTGACGGGGCAGCTCGCCGCCCACCCTCCCCTTGAGGGGGAGGGTCGGACCAAAGGTCCGGGGTGGGGTGAGCCATGAGCGCAGCAGACCGAACGAAACGACATCAGAAGATCACCCCCACCCGCCGCTTTGCGGCGACCTCCCCCCTCAAGGGGGAGGTGGAGAGAAACCCCCCGTCTGGAGACAGGACATGAAAGCCCAACCGCAAGCCTCCCACTTCATCGACGGGGACTATGTCGAGGATACCGCCGGCACCGTCATCGAAAGCATCTATCCGGCGACCGGCGAGGTGATCGCACGGCTGCATGCGGCAACGCCTGCGATCATCGAAAAGGCGATCGCGTCCGCCAAGCGGGCGCAGAAGGAATGGGCGTCGTGGAGCCCTTCGGCACGCGGGCGCGTATTGAAGAAGGCGGCCGAGATCATGCGCGAGCGGAACCGCGAGCTTTCCGAACTCGAGACGCTCGATACCGGCAAGCCGATCCAGGAAACCATCGTCGCCGATCCGACGTCTGGCGCCGACAGTTTCGAATTCTTCGGCGGCATCATCGCGACAGCCATGAACGGCAGCCAGATCCCGCTGGGCGGCGACTGGGCCTATACCAAGCGCGTGCCGCTCGGCGTCGTCGTCGGCATCGGCGCCTGGAACTATCCGCAGCAGATCGCCTGCTGGAAGGGCGCACCAGCGCTCGCCGCCGGCAATGCGATCGTGTTCAAGCCTTCGGAAGTGACGCCGCTCGGTGCGCTCAAGATCGCCGAAATCCTGATAGAGGCCGGCGCACCGAAGGGCGTCTACAATGTCATCCAGGGGGATCGCGAGACCGGGCCGCTGCTCGTCAGCCATCCCGATGTCGCCAAGGTGTCGCTCACCGGCTCCGTGCCGACGGGGCGCAAGGTGGCGGGGGCGGCTGCCAGCCAGCTCAAGCATGTGACGATGGAACTCGGCGGCAAGTCGCCGATCGTCGTCTTCGACGATGCCGATATCGACAGCGCGATCTCGGGCGCCATGCTCGGCAATTTCTATTCGACCGGCCAGGTCTGCTCCAACGGCACCCGCGTCTTCGTGCACAAGGCGATCAAGGACACCTTCCTTTCGCGGTTGAAGGCGCGGACGGAGGCGATCGTCATCGGCGATCCGCAGGACGAAGCAACGCAGATGGGGCCGATGGTGTCGCTCGCCCAACGCGACAAGGTCCTGTCCTATATCGACAAGGGCAGAGCGGAGGGCGCGACGCTGGTCACCGGCGGCGGTATTCCCAACAGCGTCACGGGCGAAGGCTTCTACATCCAGCCGACCGTGTTTGCCGATGTCACCGACGACATGACCATCGCGCGCGAAGAGATCTTCGGGCCTGTGATGTGCGTGCTCGATTTCGAGGACGAGGCCGAGGTGATCGCACGGGCAAACGCCACGGAATTCGGCCTGTCGGCGGGTGTGTTCACGGCGGATTTCTCCCGCGCGCACCGCGTGGTGGATCAGCTGGAGGCGGGAACGCTGTGGATCAACACCTATAACCTCTGCCCGGTGGAAATCCCCTTCGGCGGGTCCAAGCAATCCGGCTTTGGCCGCGAGAATTCGGCAGCGGCGCTTGAGCATTATTCCGAGCTGAAGACGGTTTATGTCGGCATGGGCAAATGCGAGGCGCCGTATTGAGATGAGATCGGGCGTCGCGCGAGGATACCCCCCTCTGTCGGCTTCGCCGACATCTCCCCCACAGGGGGGGAGAGTGGCCGCTTGCGCTTTGCCCAATAAGCGTTCTGGAATGCGATTAGCGAGCTTCGCAAGGCGGTCGAGCGGTCAGCCGCGCGCCGCTCTCCCCCCCTGTGGGGGAGATGTCCGGCAGGACAGAGGGGGGTGCCGCGGCTTCGACGTTTGGCCGTCACACCACAATATCGTCGAGATCGACCTTGAGTGCGGCGGCAATGCGCTTGAGCACATCGACGGAGCCGGTCTTCTTGCCGCTCTCGATCTCGGAGAGATAGGGCTGGGAGATGCCTGCCGCAGCCGCGAGGTCGGAGACAGTCATCTTGCGGTAGTTGCGGTAGGTGCGGATACGGCTGTCGGTTTCCCAGAGCTCGTAAACGAGCTCGGCCGGCCAAGTCTCCTCGCCAGCCCTGACGCGCGCCATGATCTTCTCAGCCGCAATGCTATCGATCAGGTCTTCGTATTCGTCTTCGGGAACGAGAACATAGGTCTCGCCGTCGATGACGGTCTTGCGCAGTTCGCCCATGGTTCACTCCTTGTAGATGCCGCCGCGCGGTCCGACCTCAACGACAATCACCAGCATCGTCTGCTCGTCGATGATGACTCGGTCGTCTCCGACACGAATTCTCAGAAGTGGGCTGCCCGTCAACTTCTTCACGTCGACACGTTCACCGCGCGCGAAGGCATCGACCTTCGACCGGATCGCATCCCGTCGCTTGGGCTGCATGCGGTCCAAAACTTTGCTGGCCGCCTTGGTGTACTCCACCCTCTTCATGCCAAGAGTATAGCAAATAGCTATAACTCTTCAACCATTCGGATCTGACACCATGCAGAACGCAGACTACGTCATCATCGGTTCCGGCTCCGCGGGCGCGGCCATGGCTTACCGCCTGTCGGAGGACGGGAAGAACACGGTCATCGTGCTGGAATTCGGCGGCTCCGACATCGGGCCCTTCGTGCAGATGCCGGCAGCGCTTGCCTATCCGATGAACATGGATCGCTATAACTGGGGCTACATGACCGAGCCCGAGCCGCATCTGAACAACCGACGGATGATCGCGCCGCGTGGCAAGGTGGTCGGTGGTTCCTCTTCGATCAACGGCATGGTCTATGTGCGCGGCCACGCGGAGGATTTTAACCGCTGGGAGGAGCTGGGGGCGACCGGCTGGGGCTATGCGGATGTGCTGCCCTATTTCAAGCGGCAGGAGACGTCGCATGGTGGCGAAGAGGGCTGGCGCGGGACCAACGGGCCGCTGCATGTGCGGCGCGGCGAGATCAAGAACCCGCTTTACCGCGCCTTCATCGAGGCCGGGCGGCAGGCCGGGTTCCCGGTCACCGAGGACTATAACGGTCGTCAGCAGGAAGGCTTCGGCCTGATGGAGCAGACGAGCTGGCAGGGACGGCGTTGGTCGACGGCGAATGCCTATCTGAAGCCCGCTCTGAAACGGCCGAATGTCTCGCTGATCCGCTGTTATGCCCGCAGGGTCGTGATGGAAGACACCCGCGCCGTCGGCGTCGAGGTCGAGATCGGCGGCAAGATCGAAGTGGTGAAGGCGAACCGCGAGGTGATTGTCGCGGCCTCGGCCTTCAACTCGCCGAAGATCCTGATGCTCTCGGGCATCGGACCTGCCGCGCATCTCACGGAGATGGGCATTCCTGTCGTGGCGGATCGTCCGGGCGTGGGTCAGAACCTGCAGGACCACCTGGAATATTACCACCAGTTCAAATCAAAGCTGCCGATCACGCTGCATTCGAAGAACAACTGGTTCTGGATGGGGATCGTCGGCGCGCAGTGGCTGTTCTTCAAGAAGGGCTTGGGCACCTCCAACCAGTTCGAGGCGGCGGCCTTCATCCGCTCGGCGGCGGGGGTCAAATGGCCTGATATCCAGTATCACTTCCTGCCGATCGCGATCTCCTATGACGGCAAGTCGGCGGTGGGTGGCCATGGTTTCCAGGCGCATGTCGGCTACAACATGTCGAAGTCGCGCGGTTCGGTGACGCTGCGCTCGCCTGATGTGAAGGACGCGCCGGTGCTGCGTTTCAACTATATGAGCGATCCGGAGGACTGGGTAAAATTCCGCCATGCGGTGCGCGTCACCCGCGAGATCTTTGCCCAGAAGGCCTTCGATCCCTATCGCGAGGCGGAGATTGCGCCGGGACCGAATGTCCAGTCGGACGAGGAAATCGATGCCTATCTGCGGGAGCATCTGGAAGGCGCCTATCACCCCTGCGGAACCTGCAAGATGGGCCGCGTGGACGATCCCATGGCGGTTGTCGATCCGACCACGAAGGTGATCGGCGTCGAGGGCTTGCGCGTGGCGGATAGCTCGATCTTCCCGCATGTCACCTATGGCAACCTGAACGGCCCCTCGATCATGACGGGCGAGAAGGCGGCGGATCATATCCTCGGCAAACAGCCCCTGCCCCGCAGCAATCAGGAGCCGTGGGTGAACCCGCGCTGGGAGAAGAGCGACCGGTAAGGGTTTAGCGGTAGTCGTCTTCGCGCTGATGGCGGATGGCCAGGATTTGAACGTCACCGTTGTCCGCGAGCTGATACAGCGCGAGATAACCCGCGCGTCCGAATGTTATCGGTAGTTCTCTCAGCTGCTCGCCATCGTGCTCAATCTTCCGGCCCGTGTTGGGAAAATCGACCAGGCCTGCGACGCCGCTGACAATCGCATTCAACGCGCGCTCTGCGGCTTTTACGTCTCGGTCGAGCAGGAAGTCGTAAAGCCTATTGAGGTCCGCCCGCGCTTTTGCATTGTAGCGGACCTTCCGGCTCATTGGCTCAACTCGGCTTTCCTCTTTTCGAGCTTGGCTCTGAGTTCAGCGTGAACCTCTTCGGCGCTGTACCAGACACCCGTGCGTTCAGCCTCCTCCAGGGCCGCCAAACCTCGTGCAACAAACTCCGCCTGTTCCCGCCGATATTCCACCTCCGCCCGTGCCGAGCGGTCGATGAGGTCTGCGACGGTTTCGCCTTCGCGCAGCACGCTTTCGGCTGCGGCGTGGAATTCCGCGTCGTCGAGGACGGATGGCTTGACGGTCTCGTTCATGGCTGAACTCCCTGCTATCGCGCCATCATAACGCGAAAAGGGCTGAGTGATAAGGCGTGAGAGATCAGGGGACGACGATGCGCGCCAGGATACGGTCGGCGATCAGCTCGTAATTCTCGTCGAAGTGATGGCCGCCGGGGCGGGCGATGAGCTCGACGCCGTCCTTCACGCGGGGCGAAAGCGCCGGACAGGCCGTGTCTTCCTCCTCCAGTCCGTAGACGCATTGGATCCTTGAGGGCTCGACCGTCGCAAGCTGATCGACGGGGTCGCCGTGCTTGCCCGATCCGGCAGCACCGAGCCAGCCGGAGACGGCGATCTCGAAGTCGGCCTGGTGCGACAGGGCCAGCAGCGAGAGCAGCGTCACGGACTTGCGGTCTTGATCGGGCAGCAGGCCATAGACCTTCGGCAGGATATTGGCGCCGAAGGAATAGCCGATCAGCACGACCTTAGAGACGCCCAGGCGCTTGCGGTAATGGGCAATGATTTCGGAGAGGTCGGCTGCGGTCTCTTCCGGAGTCTTCTCGCTCCAGAAATAGCGCAGCGCATCGACACCGATGACCGGCACGCCGTTCTCGTTCAGCCGGGCGGAGAGGCGCTGATTGATCTCGCGCCAGCCACCGTCGCCGGAATAGAGGATGGCCATGGTGTCGTGCTCAGGGATCACAAGCTCCTCGACCAGCGGCAGATCGAGCGCCGCATCATCGGGCGTCAGGCGCTCAACGAGCGTCGCGGCCTCCGTGGACAAGAGGCGGGCGGGACCGCCCTCCCCGTCTGCAATCTCGATATCGGGATGGCTCGCCTGCAGCGACGCTGCATGCTGGCGCCCGGCTTGGTCGGCTGTCGTTGAAAAGACGATGCGGACGGGATTGGGCAGTTTTCCGGGCGACAGCCCGTAGGCGATGCCGGCCGGTGTGTCCCGGCGGGGGGCCGGCGTACAGAGCGGCTTGGGCAAGGCGACCGCCTCGGTCGGATCGACGGCCACCGTCTCGCCAATCGTCTCTGCGAAACTGCCATTCGGGGTCTGGGCGGCAATGGCGAGCGCCAGTGCCCCGCCCTCGCCGAAGCCAAGGATGCGTGGTGGACGGTAGAACTCGGCCGTGTGGCTGCGATGCAGCTGTCGGGTCAGACGCTCGATATCGGCGGGTAGAAACAGGCAGTCACGTTCGGTTTCACGCGAGAGGGCGGCGCGCCAGCTCGTCAAATCGACGCCAATGCCGATTGCACCGGCATTGACCACGGTTTCCAAGGCGACCTGTTCGGCCATGTCCCAGCCGTTGGCGTCGGAAATTATGACCACGACACCGGTCACGCTGCCGTCGTCGGGGGTGGAGATGCGGTCCTGCGGCAGGCTGATGATGCCGTCACCGGCCGCAGCGGCGGGCAGCACGGCAGTGGCCATGGCGAGCAGGGTCCAGGAGGCGACGGACAGGTTCGTCAGGAAACCGGGGATCATGCGCCACACGGTTTGTCGCGTCATTTGCGCGTCAGACCCTTCAGGCCGCCGCCGATCAACAGCGTCACGTCGATCAGCGACAGGATCGGCAGGCCCTGGCCGGCCACTGCGAGGTAACGCGGCTGCCAATCGGGATCGAACTTCTCCTTGAAGGCGCGCACGCCGCGGAAATTGTAGAAGCGCTCGCCGTGTTCGAAGATCTGCCGGGCGACATGGTTCCAGGCGGGGGCGCGGCGATGGCTCGAGAGACCGGCGAGCGGCGCCATGCCGAGGTTGAGCGTGCGGAAGCCATCGGCCTTCAGCGTCTCCATGATCTTCACGAAGAGAAGGTCCATCATGCCGCGATGGACGCCCGGCACATGGCGCATCAGGTCGATGAAGGCGTCACCGCTCGACGAGGCCGTCATCAGAGTGGCAAAGGCGACAATCTTTCCGTCAAGGCGGATGACGGCGACGGGGCCGGCGGCGACGTAGTCGCGATCGAAGGTGCCGAGCGAAAAGCCCTTTTCAGCGGCCTGATGGGCGCAGAGCCAGGTATCGGACACGGCCTGCAGCTCGTCCAGGATCGCGGCCACCGCATCCGCGGGGACGAATTCGAACGCCAGGCCGTCGCGTTCGGCGCGGTTGATCGAGCGGCGCAGTTTCAGCCAGTCACCGCCGGCGAGCGTGAATGTCGTGAGGTCGACGACCGCCTGCTCGCCGAGCTTCAGCGCCTGAAGGCGCATGTCGACGGTCAAGGGCAGGAAGTCGGCCGAGACCTGATAGAAGACCGGACGGCTGCGGCTGCGGCGGGCCTCGGCGATGAACTTCTCGACGAGCGGCGCCCAGAGATGCTTCGGGCCGACGGGATCGAAAAGCGCAACCAGCGAGCGGCCCTGCCGGGCGTACATGATGAAGCCCTGGCCGCAATCGGAAAACAAGAGGCGCTTGTCACCCAGTCGGACGAGGCCGGCGCTGGCATTGCGCTGGTGCGGCAGGAGGGCCACGGCGCGGGCGAGATCGTCGACCGTCTCGGCATCCTGGTCCCGGCGGCGGCGTGGCAAACGCACCAGCCCCCGCGAGGCAATCACGCCGAGCACCATGGACAGGCCGAGCGTGCTTTCGGTGGCATCGATCCCGTTGCGCGCAAGCACGAGGCCCCAGCCGAGTTTCAACAGGTTTTCCTCGGCAAGGATCGGACCGAGCAGTGCGACCATGGCCAGCACTCCCAGCACCAGACCGGCGCGGGGTGCGCGCAGGATCAGCTTGGGAATGAGCGACAGAAAAACGACCGAAAGCGGCTTGGCGCGGTCTGCGGACGGCGACGGGGCCGTCGCTTCAGCATCATTGAGAGAGGAAGCCATGAACCAGACCACGAAACAAAAAGGGATCGAACGCTTATTAGCGTCCATGCATGGACCGTAGCTTGTGACACCAATCGGTAAACGAGTCGGTAAGCCAGTGCATCAATTGCGCAAGACACCGAATTTCTTCCGCCGTCAACCGAAGGAAACGCAAGGCTGCCGTGCGCAAAGCGGCGCATCGATACGATCGCCGCTCGCCCATGAAGCCGGTCTTAATGACGGGAATCACTGCTGGCGCAGCACCTTCGCCGCGAGCGAGAAGGGACTGGAGACCGTCTGGGCAGCGGCATCCAGGACGAAGGCACCGGCGTCACCGAGAGTTGCCGTTGCCGTGGGCTTGTTCAGGGTGGCGGCCAGTTGCTTCACATCGAAGAAGCGGTTGTGGTTGGTGGCATCAGCCGATTCGAGCGACGAGATGTCGATAATCGTCACACCATATCGCTTTGCAGCCTCGGCGACGGCCGGATCCCGGGCATCGAGCGCACCGACACGCTGGGTGCCGGCGCCGAGGAAGCTGGAGACCTGGAGCGCGCGGTCATCCTGGGCGACGAGAATTGTGATCGGGGTGCGCATGCGGCCGATGACATCAAGCTGGGCGGTGAACACGTCCTCATCGATGTCGGGTGCCGCCATGATGACCCGCAGGCGGTCGAGCACGTCGCCCTTGCCCTCCAGCCGCAGTTGACGCAGGGCCTCGACCGTCAGCCACCCCCCCATGGAATGGGCGAAGACGTCAACCTCGCCTTTTCGCGCCCGAACCATGTCGGTGAGAAGATCGGCAAGCGCATCACGCGAATAGGTGGCGGATTCCTTGTCGGCGACATAGGCCGGCAGAGCGGCCAGGGACGGCCAGGAAAAGAGCACCGGCGTGCCATCGATATTGCTATCGGTCTTCAACTGCGCGAGCCGGAAGAGCGATTCCTGGAAATTGTAGTTGTAGCCGTGAACGAAGACGACGGGCGGAACCGCCTCCTTCTTGCGGATCGCCTGGAGCAATGAAGGGCGGTCCAGCACGGATTGGGCGACCACGGCAAAATCGGTCTCCGGGTCGACCTTGCGGCCCGGCTTCGGCCACTCGATGTTGGTCGGCACGTGGTTCGGTGGGATGGAGATGTCAAAGCTGGCGTAGTTGGGCTCGTAGCTCTTGCCGCTGGTAAAGACATTCGTGCCCGGCTGTTCGCGATCGCGGGTGGTCACGGTGTAGAGCGTCTCCACCCGGGAAGGCTTGAAATCGCCGAGCGCCACGGTGCCAAGCGTTTCCGGCCCCGGTCGACCGGCGCAGGCCGTCAGGGAGGCGAACGCGACGGCGCAGACGGCAAATCTGGCAAAACGCGCGGTGTGGAATACGGATTGAGCGGCAAATTTCATTCGTGATCTATCCTCGACACATGATCACCGGCACGCGGCTCATCATCAGCGCGTTTCGGCTGACCTATAACGGGCAGGACCGACTTCGCCAAGGGCGAGGCGTCACCGGACCGTGCGCAGTGGACAAAACGCTGCGTGCGCAACCGGTTTGCACAACTGATTTCATGTCGATCTGGTTATGGTTTTCCGTGATAAGATTATTTGCGTGCCGGCAAGCCATCTGTAACCATAACCATCAAGGGAGTGTTTGTCGGACGGGAGCGAGGAGACCGGCATCGCGATCTTTACATGACTGAAAATGTCATGTTTTTTGATCGCCATGTTGCCTCGAGCCGGTGAACTTCCCCAGCTCAACTAACAGGGAGGAGATCATGTTGCGCCAATTCGTTATTGCCGGACTGTCCGGAGTTGCACTGTCGTTGATGGCAACCGCCAGCTTCGCCGCAGACGTTACCCTCAAGCTTCACCAGATGCTGCCGCCGCAGGCGACGATCCCGTCGAAGGTCCTGCAGCCCTGGGCCGAGAAGATCCAGGCCGAGTCCGGTGGTCGGATCGCGGTCGAGCTCTATCCGGCCATGCAGCTGGGCGGCAAGCCGGCCGACCTGGTCGACCAGGTGAAGGACGGCGTGGTTGATCTCACCTGGACGCTGTTCGGCTATACGCCGGGCCGTTTCCCGAAGTCGGAAGCCTTCGAACTTCCCTTCATGGTGACGACCGCCGAGGCGACCTCGGTCGCCTTCTACGACTATTATGAAAAGCACCTGAAGGACGAGCTTGCCGATTATCACGTGCTGGCCGTCCATACCCATGGCCCTGGCCTGATCCACACCATCGCCTCCAAGCCGGTCCAGAAGCTCGAGGACATGCAGGGGCTGAAGCTGCGCGGCACCTCCAAGGTCATCAACCAGATGCTTGAGGCCATGGGTGCCTCGGCTGTCGGCATGCCCGTGACGGCCGTGCCGGAAAGCCTGTCGAAGAGCGTCATCGACGGTTCCGTCGTGCCGTGGGAAGTGACGCCGGCGATCAAGATCGCCGAACTCGCGCCCAATCACACCGCGTTTTCCGGCCCGAACGGTCTCTATACCGGCACCTTCGTCTTTGCGATGAACAAGGACAGCTATGATGCGCTGCCGGACGACCTGAAGAAGATCATCGACAACAATTCCGGCAAGGAACTGGCCCGTCTGTTCGGCAAGGCCATGGACGAGGGCGATATCCGTGGCAAGGACATCGCTGACAAGGCCGGCAACACGACCTATGCTCTCGACGAGGCGGAAACCGCGCGCTGGAAGGCGGCCGGCGAAGCCGTGACCAAGGCCTGGATCGCCGAAATGGACGGCAAGGGTCTCGACGGCACCGCGCTCTACAACGACGCTCTGGCGCTCATTCAGGCCAACAGCAAGTAAAACCTCCCCGACTTGTCCGGGCGCTCGTCGGAAGGCGTCCGGACTTTTTTGTCGACATCTGCCGAGGACCTATCCATGGCGACTGCCCATTCCACCAGCTTCGAACGGTTCGAGCGGGGCTGCAATGCCCTTGCAAGCGGCCTCGTCGTGTTCGGCGGCTTCTGCCTCGTACTCGCCTGCGGCCTGACGGCTGCCTCGATCATCGGAGCGATCGCGATCCGGCCCCTGCCCGGTGAAATTGAACTTGTCGAGGCGCTGTGCGGCCTCGCCGTCTTTGCCTTCCTGCCCTTCTGTCAGCTCAAGCGCGGCCATGTCGGCGTCGATATCCTGATCTCGGCCTTCGGGCCGAAGGCGATGAACTGGACCCAGCTGATCGGCGATATCATCATTGCCGTGCTGACCGCGCTCATCACCTGGCGCCATGCCATTGGAACGCTGGACAAATTCGGCAATGGCGAGACGACGCCGCTTCTGCTTCTGCCGGTCTGGTGGGGCTATGCGATCGCACTCTTCATCCTTGTCGCCAACATCATTGTCAGCCTCTACGTGATCGCCGCCGATATTCGCGCCATCCGCCAGGGCAAGACGATCGTCGCTGCGATGGGAGCGCACTGATGAGCAGCATTGAAATCGGTCTCTGGTCCTTCCCGGTCCTGATCCTCCTCATCTTCCTGCGCGTACCGATCGGCGCGGCCATGCTCGCCACCGGCATGGTCGGCACCTATCTGGTGCTTGGCAAATGGACGCCCCTGCTCGCCCAGCTGAAGGCGATCGCCTGGAATACGAATGTCAATTATTCGCTGTCGATCATTCCGCTCTTCCTGCTGATGGGACAATTTGCGGCGCGTGGCGGCATGAGCCAGGCGCTGTTCAATGCGGCAGCCGCCTTTCTCGGCCATCGCAAGGGCGGGGTCGCCATGGCCGCCGTCGGTGCCTGCGCCGGCTTCGGCTCGATCTGCGGCTCGTCGCTGGCGACCGCTGCGACCATGGCCCAGGTGGCGCTGCCGGAACTGAAGCGCAACGGCTATGCCGGCGGGCTTGCCACGGCAACGCTTGCCGCTGGTGGCACGCTCGGCATCCTCATCCCGCCCTCCGTCGTGCTCGTGATCTATGCGATCCTGGCCGAGCAGAACATCGCCAAGCTCTTCCTCGCCGCCTTCGTGCCGGGGATCATCGCGGCGATATCCTATCTCGTGGTCATCGCGATCTATGTCCGGCTGAAGCCGGACAGTGCCGGCCAGGCAGCGCGTATCCCGTGGAAGGACCGCGTGCCGGCGCTGATTGCGGTCTGGCCGGTTGTGGCGATCTTCTTTGCGGTCGTGGGCGGGATCTATCTCGGCTGGTTCACGCCGACCCAGGCTGCGGCCGTGGGTGCCGCCGGTGCCGGTCTCGTTGCCTTCGTCAATGGCGGGCTCGATCGCAAGTCGCTCTTCGACTGCTTCAAGGAGACGGCGGTATCGACCGGCATGATCTTCTTCATCATCCTCGGCGCCACCGTCTTCAACTCCTTCCTCGCTTTCTCCCGCCTGCCGCAGGTGGGTGCCGAATGGGTGACGGCGCAGGGCTTTACGCCGATGACGGTGCTGATCATCATCCTGGTGCTCTACATCATCTTCGGCTGCATCATGGATTCGCTCTCCATGATTGTCTTGACGATCCCGATCTTCTTCCCGATCGTCACCGCGATGGATTTCGGCATGAGCCCTGAGCATTTCGCCATCTGGTTCGGCATTCTGGTGCTGATGGTGGCGGAGATCGGCATGATCACGCCACCGGTGGGATTGAACCTCTTCATCATCTCCGCGATGTCAAAAGACGTACCGATCCGCGAGACCTATAAGGGGATCGTGCCCTTCGTCAGCGCCGACCTGTTGCGCATCATACTGCTTACGGCGTTTCCGATCATCTCGATCTTCCTGGTGTGAAACGCAGGCCCCGAAGCTCTGCCCAAGTCTCGGGCCGATCCGGACGACACCGCAGACAGGCACGGAAGCCGCCCTCACGGGCGGCTTCTACGGTTTCATGGATCACGACATTCTCCGGTCGGGCGGGCCGCGACGGGCAGGACGGACGACAGAATATGCCGGTGGATCGGACTCCATAGACGAACAGTCCGTCCTGCGATGCATCGCGGGTGCGGATCGCATGCCAGCGGGCATCATCGATCGGGTCTGCGGACATGGTCTGCTCCTTGGTTCTGAAGAACGATGATGGCTCAGCAGCCCGATACAGGGCCACCCGGTTCTTGCCGCCCCGGCCAACGGATTTCGGATGACGCAGAGGCACGAAGCACGGTAGGGGAAGATCAGCCCGCAACCTCATCCCGGTCCCGATGGAAACCTCGCTCTACCTTCCCGTCAAAAGCTTTCTCGAAGGCGCAGGCTACACCGTCAAGGGCGAGATCGGCGGCTGCGATATTGTGGGCTTGAGCGACGGGGACCCGCCGGTCGTCGTCATCTGCGAACTGAAGCTCAGCTTCAATCTCGAACTCATCCTGCAGGCCGTCGATCGGGCGGCCGTTGCAGACGAGGTGTGGATTGCGGCCCGCGTTTCGGCCAAGGGCAAGGGCCGCGAGAGCGACAAGCGCTACCGCGATCTCTGCCGGCGCCTCGGTTTCGGCATGCTGGGCGTTGGCGACAACGGGGAGGTCAACGTCATCGTCGGTTCGGTGACGCCGATGCCGCGCACCAATCCGAAGCGACGCTCGCGGCTGATGCGCGAGCACCAGAAGCGCAAGGGTGACCCGGTCACCGGCGGCAGCACGCGAACGCCCCAGATGACGGCCTATCGCCAGCAGGCGCTTGGCTGTGCGGCGGCGCTGGAAAGCGGTCCACTGAAACTCAGCGAGGTCAGGGCCCGGGTGCCGGAGGCTGCCAAGATCCTGCCAGGCAATGTCTATGGCTGGTTCGAACGGGTGGAGCGAGGCGTCTACGGATTGACGCCTTCCGGGCACGAGGCGCTTTCGCGGTGGCAGAAACCGTGACCACGCAAAACCGCTGACGCAGTTTCGCTGGACCTGCCCTAGAGAAATCCGATCCAGCGACCGGCGAGGACGGCCGCAACCCAGATCACCAGTGAAAGCACCGCCGCCCGACGAAGCCCGGGGGATGGCGGGGCCCCGGCAAGCACGGCCTTCCAGCCTTGCGATCGGCGCACGGAGAGCGCGTTCAGGGCGCCCAATGCGACGAGACCGAGCTTGGTCAGGAACGCCGTGTTGGCCGCATATTCGAGCGGTTGGACCGAAAACAGCAAGGCACCGGTCAGGATCGCGGAGGCGAGGGCGATTGCGGCGACGCGTGACAGGATCCTGACTGTTTCGCCAAGCTGCAGTCCGGCGAAGGCCCCGAGCAGGCGCAGGTCGAGGATGACGGTCGCGCCGAGGAGCATGCCGAGCGAGAGGATATGGCTGGCATTGGCGATAATGTAGAGGACCGGCGCGCGGATGAGCGCCCGGGCCACCACCGTATCGCCAAGGGATGCCAGCCATTCCATGGCGTCAGTTGGTCACGATGCGGTTCGGATAGATATCGTAGTTCTTGCCGGCCACGATCACCCGCACGGCCTTGAGGCGCTTTTCCTCCGGGTCGAGCGAGCGGTTGCCACGCACGGTGATCTCGTCGCCGATCTTGACCACGCCCTCGACGAAGCCGGAGCGCTGGGTGAGGCCGGGATTGCCGAGTTCGATGCGCCAGCCACCTTCGGCCGTGTCGAGTTCCAGCGTCGGATGCGGCGGGGCAAAGGAAATCGCGGTGATCTTGCCGGTCAGGTTGATCTGGTCGGCCTCGGCCCAGGACCAGCCGTGATGGGCGACGGCGGCGCCCGCGAGGAGAAGACCGCCGGCCAGGGCCGAAAGCGGAAGCGCAGAGAGGGACAGGGACGGCAGGGAGAATGAGCGGGGCATGATCGTCTCCGGATCGGGTTCACATCTACCCTCAAGGGTAGTGCGCCCGTCCGGTTTTTCGACGTCACCTTTGCTTGATCTGCGGGTGAGATGAAAAGGGGCGGCGCAAAACAGAAAAGGCGGCGCCTTGCGGTGCCGCCTTCCTGCCTCGGGAGGAGCCGCCCGTCAGGGGCGGTAGATCTGATCGAAGACGCCGCCTTCGCCGAAATGTTCGGGCTGCGCCTTGGTCCAGCCGCCGAAGAGCGGGTCGTCGATGGTGACGAGATCAAGCTTCGGCAATTCGGGTCCGGAGCCCGCCGGAACGAGATCCGGGCGCGACGGGCGATAGAAGTGCTTGGCAATCAGCTGCTGGCCTTCAGGCGAATAGAGGTAGTTCAGATAGGCCTCGGCCTGCTTGCGCGTTCCGTTGCGGTCGACATTGGCGTCGACGACGGCAACCGGCGGTTCTGCCAGGATCGACAGCGAGGGCGTGACGATCTCGAAGTTGTCAGTGCCGAATTCCTTGCCGGCGAGATGCGCCTCGTTTTCCCAGCAGATCAGGACATCGCCGATTTCGCGCTGGGCAAAGGTCGTCAGCGAGGCGCGGGCGCCGGCATCGAGCACGGGCGCGCGGCGGTAGATTTCGGCGACATAGTCGCGGATCTTTTGCTGGTCGCCGGCAAATTCCCGGTTCGCCCAGGCCCAGGCGGCGAGATAGTTCCAGCGCGCGCCGCCCGAGGTCTTCGGGTTGGGCGTGACGATCTCGACGTCGCCCTTGACCAGATCGCCCCAGTCCTTGATGCCCTTGGGATTGCCCTGGCGCACGAGGAAGACGATGGTCGATGTGTAGGGGGCCGAATTGTTCGGCAGACGCTGGCGCCAGTCGGGGGCGATCAGCTGTGCCCGCTCGACGATGATGTCGATGTCGCTTTGCAGGGCGAGCGTCACGACATCGGCCCTCAAGCCTTCCATGACCGCGCGAGCCTGTCGACCGGAGCCGCCATGCGACTGGTCGATGGTGATGGTTTCGCCTGTCTCGGCCTGCCAGTGGCGAGCGAAGGCGGCATTGTATTCCTGATAGAACTCGCGCGTCGGATCATAGGACACGTTCAGAAGCTCTGCTGCACCCGCCGGCAAGACCAGGCCGGTCGACAGGCCCAGGCCGACGAGAAACGCCGCAAGATTTTTCCCAATGCACTTCATGTCTGTGGCTCCCCTATGGCGTTAACGATTAAAGACTACCAAAGAGGTAGTCTTAGTCAACCGAGCCGGGAAAATAGCAAAACGGTGCCCTTTCGCTGCCGACTTGACGAAACGGGGGCACTGCCTGCGGCACAGTTGGTGGAGAAAACCTGTCGTGTTGACGCCGAACGGCGAAACACCGGCGGGTGGCAGCCGCTGCGGGACGACGGCCTGGGAGGGGACGACAAGGTCGTCTCAGGGTTTGCATCGCGCCTCCGGGCGATGGTCAGGAAGCAGGCTCCGGCGGCTGCCATATTCTGGTCATCGCATCGGAACCGGGACTGCTCGGAGGGGGCCGCAGCGTGGTTTTCACCCGTCACGAGGCCCCCTTTTCTCTCACAAAAGGGTGATGGCAATAAAAAATAATCGTTCTACATCATAGTTAAATGACCGTCACTTTCCGACCTAACCCCCTGTTTTTCCTCATCCCTCCCGTCAAGTATCATCACGG
>JAPZUE010000065.1 GCA_027533385.1 Rhizobium sp.
CTTCAGATATAATTCCACGGTGTAGATCCCCAGCCCTCCTGCAATCGTCGCAGAAGGTAAATAGGTGGCCGACTTTTACGCCGCCCGAAGCAGGACAATCCCGCCGCTACCGTGGACTAATTTTGCACCGCCGCTCTCACCCCGTCTTGACGACGTCCACGTCGAAGTTCTTGAGCTCATAGTGCTCTGACATCTTGGCATGGCCAAGAAATACCTTCTTGGCGTCGGCAATGGCAGCTGACAACTGGCCGTCGGACTGCATTTGCAGTGCCTGCGATACGCCCGCAGAGGTTTCTGAAACGGCCGCCAGCGCTGCCGCGTCAGCGGCCGCCTGAAGCGTCGAGCGCACCATCAAGGCGTTGCTGAGATCGAGCGCGACGCCTGCGACCCCGATCACGGGCACAAGCAGGATTGCCGTCAACACGCCGAAATTGCCGCTGCGGTCACTGAAAAAGCCTTTGAACATAACTGCCCCCAAAATCTTGCAGGACAGAATAGATACTTGCTGTCTCGAATCCGTTGACCAGCGTGGTTATTCGAACGTTACGTGGCAAGCCGTGCCTTTAGGCTGCCGCCACCTTTTTCTTAACTGGTGGGTTCTCCCGATCATACGCCGTTCGGGCCTCGCGGATGCGCCCGTGATGTTCCGCCGTCCAGACGACCAGGGCCGCAACAGGCCCCAAAAGAGATTCGCCGAGTTCCGTCAGACGGTATTCGACACTCGGCGGCTGGGTCGGGAACACCTCGCGATGAACCAGCCCGTCGCGCTGCAGGCTGCGCAGGGTCCCTGTCAGCATTGCCTGTGAGATGTCCGGAATGGCCCGCTTCAACTCGCCGAAGCGATGTGGCCGGTAGCCCAGCGTCTGGAGAATGAGCGAAGCCCATTTGTCTCCGATATGGGCAAAAACGTCCCGCACCGGACAATTCTTGGCATCAAACATCGTATTCGTCGGCGCCTCGATCATCGCCATGATCGTTTGGATCGCAGCGCTGTAGTCTGGCTTCATCTTGGCATGGGCTGTCATCGGTACCGTCCTCAGAACCTGGTTCTAAAAAACTGCCTACTTTACGGCATATATGTGATCTGTATTCTAGACCTGCTCTACAAAATAAACCAGCCCCAAAGTTTGAGGGCTCAATCAACGGATATCGCATGACCGCCAAGTATCTTGTAACCGGCGCATCGGGCCAACTCGGCCAGCAGGTGCTCCACCATCTCCTCGCCTCGGAAGGTGTCGCTCCTGCCGATATCAGTGCAGCCAGCCGCAAGCCGGATCAGCTGAAGGAATTCGCCGAAAAGGGCGTTCTTGTCCGCCGTGTCGACTTTGACGATGTCGCCTCGATGGAAGCTGGCTTTGCAGAGGCCGAGAAGGTGCTGATCATCAGCACCGATACCCTCGACCGACCGGGTCATCGCCTTGCCCAGCAGCGCGCTGCGATCGCTGCAGCCGAGAAGGCGGGCGTAAAGCACCTGCTCTACACCTCCATGCCCGAGCCGGTGAATTCGCCGCTGCTGTTTGCGCCGGATCATGAGGGCACCGAAGCCGCCATCCAGGCGAGCGCCCTGCCGGCCTGGACCATCGTCCGCAACAACTGGTACTTCGAAAACGTCATGATGAGCGCCGGCCCGGCTCTGGCGTCCGGCCATTGGTATTCGGCGGCCGGTGAAGGCAAGGTAGCGCATATCGCCCGTGAAGACCTCGGTCGCGCCATTGCCGCCGCACTCGTCGCGGCCGGTAACGCCAAGAAGACCTACACCCTGACCGGCGCCTCTTCCTACACCCATCGCGAAATGGCATCGCTGATCTCGGCTGCAGCCGGCAAGCAGATCACGGTCATCGATGTCCCGGTGGAGGGGCTGGTGCAGGGCATGGTCGGCGCAGGCCTGCCGGAGCCCGTCGCCCGCGTCTACGCCTCGATTGATACCGCCATCGCCCATGGCAGCCTTGCTGGCATCACTGGCGACTTCAAGGCTCTGACGGGCCGCGAGCCGCAAGGTTTCGAAGACTGGATCGAAAGCCAGTCAGGCGCCTTCAAGTCCATGATCCCCTGATCAAGAAATCGGCCTCCGCCTGGCCGGTCCGATCATGCCATGGCCCACACGTGGCATGATAAACAGGCCGCCCGTTCCCCCGAGCGGGCGGCTTTCGATTCTGCGCACTGTCTGGAGTGGCTGGGCCTCGCGTCCGATTTCTGCCTCTTTAGCAGGCACCGCTGCCCGCCATACATGCAGCACTGCTGCTGGACGGACACCTGGAGACCCGTTTTCGCCGCCCTGTCCTGCGTTCTTGCACTTGGCACACGCCTTGCTCTCTCAGTCTTAGAGTTAGCCGCTAGGGTTCCGGCGCAGTATGCGTGGCTGGTCCGAGAGCGGCTCCCGATGGAGAGACATACCATCGGGTGCACGGCGGGACAAAAGCCCGGGAGACCTCGTAAGCCAAGGGATTGGCGGCGCGATGGTCCATGCCGATCCCTTTTCGAAGACGCAAAAGGGGAATTTCTACATGCAGACTGTCAAGACACTCCTGTCGATCACGGCGCTGGCCGGCGCTCTCGCCTTCAGCCAGATGACACCGGCCGAGGCCGCGCCGAAGAAAGATTTCAAGGTCGCCTGGTCGATCTATGTCGGCTGGATGCCCTGGGGTTATGCCAATGACACCGGCATCGTGAAGAAGTGGGCCGACAAATACGGCATCAACATCGAAGTCACGCAGTTCAACGACTACGTGGAATCGATGAACCAGTATACCGCCGGTGCCTTTGACGCCGTGACGCTCACCAACATGGATGGCCTGTCGATCCCCGCCGCCGGTGGCGTCGACACGACCGCCGTCATCGTCGGCGACTTTTCGAACGGCAACGACGCGCTGATCCTCAAGGGCAAGGACAAGCTCGAGGATGTGAAGGGCCAGAACGTCAATCTCGTCGAGTTCTCCGTCTCCCACTATCTGCTCGCCCGGGCGCTGGAAAGCATCGGCTCTTCCGAGCGCGACGTAAAGGTGGTCAACACCTCGGATGCCGACATGGTCGCCGCCTACCAGACGCCTGACGTGACCGCTGTCGTGACCTGGAACCCGCTGGTCTCCTCCATCCTCGAAGACGCCTCCGCGAAGAAGGTCTTCGACAGTTCGCAGATCCCGGGGGAGATCATCGACCTGATGGTGGCCAACACCGAGGTGCTGAAGGATAATCCTGACTTCGGCAAGGCGCTGGCCGGCATCTGGTACGACACCATGGCCGTGATGACCGCCGATACCGAAGAAGGCAAGGCAGCCCGGGCAGCCATGGGGGCCGCATCGGGAACGGACCTCGCCGGCTTCGAGGCGCAGATGGCTGCCACCAAGCTCTTCGACAAGCCGGCCGATGCCGTGGCTTTCACAGCGTCCCCGGAACTCCCGAAGACCATGGATCTTGTTCGCAACTTCCTTTTCGACAAGGGCCTTCTCGGGAGTGGCGCTCCCTCTGCAGACGTCATCGGTATCGAGATGCCGGATGGGTCTGTTCTCGGTGACAAGGAGAACGTCAAGTTCCGCTTCACCACCACCTACATGGACGCTGCCGCCAAGGGTGCGCTCTGAGGCTGTGATCGCCGCCCGGAGGATGATCTCTTCCGGGCAGCGCCTGCCTCCCTGAAACCCTGGAGTGGTCGATGCGCTGGATCAATGCTCATCCCGGAAATGGCGCGCGCCTGACGCTGGTGCTCCTGCCGTTCGTGCTGGTGCTCGCCGCCTACATGATCGGTTCGGCAGAACGCCTTGCCGACAACCCGAACGACAAGCTGCTGCCCGGCTTCGCCGCCTTGTGGGAAGCCATCGATCGCATGGCTCTGACGCCCGATGTCAGAACCGGTGACTATCTGTTGTGGTCGGATACCTGGGCAAGCCTCTGGCGGCTTTTCATCGGCCTCGGCATTGCCACCTCTATCGCGCTCCTGCTGGGGCTGATCATCGGCATCCTGCCCTATGCGCGGGCAGCGCTGTCCCCCTTCGTCGGTACCATCTCCATGGTCCCGCCGCTGGCGCTCCTGCCGATCCTCTTCATCGTCATGGGGCTCGGCGAGGCCTCCAAGATCGCGCTCATCGTCATCGGCGTTGCACCGATCATGGTGCGCGACCTGGCGCTAACAGCCATCTCCTTGCCGCGTGAAATGATCGTCAAGGCCGAAACGCTATCGGCCTCATCCTGGCAGATCGCGTTGCGTGTGGTGCTGCCGCAGATCTTGCCGCGCCTGATCACCACGCTCCGCCTGCAGCTTGGCCCCGCCTGGCTCTTCCTGATCGCGGCCGAAGCGATCTCCTCCGACAGTGGCCTTGGCTACCGCATCTTCCTCGTCCGTCGCTATCTCTCGATGGACGTCATCTTCCCCTATGTCCTCTGGATCACGCTGCTCGCGATCCTGACCGACATCCTGCTCGATCGCCTGCGCATCGCCGTCTTCCCCTGGTCTGAACTGGAGAAGGGGAAATGAGCGCGCTGTCCATCAAGAACCTCTGGAAGGAATATGGCGACCAGATCGTGCTGGAGAATGTCTCGATCGAGATCGAATCGAGAGCCTTTGTGGCGCTGGTCGGCCCGTCCGGTTGTGGCAAGTCCACCTTCCTGCGCCTGCTGCTTGGCCAGGAGCGCCAGACCAAGGGTGAGATCCTGCTCGATGGTCTGGCCCTGCCGCAGGAGCCAGGGCCGGATCGCGGCGTCGTCTTCCAGCGCTACTCCGTTTTTCCGCATCTGACCGTGCTCGGCAATGTCATGCTCGGCAAGGAGCTCAAGGCCTCCCGCTTCGCCGCCCGGCTGTTCGGTGCTGCGAAGCGCGCGGTCGAGGACGAAGCCCGCGCGATGATCGCGGCGGTCGGGCTTGCCGGCTCAGAGGACAAGTATCCGGCCCAACTCTCCGGCGGCATGCAGCAGCGACTGGCACTCGCCCAGGCGCTGATCATGCGACCCAAGGTTCTGCTGCTCGACGAACCCTTTGGCGCGCTCGATCCCGGTATCCGTGCCGAGATCCATACGCTGATGAAGAAGCTCTGGCACGAGGCGCCGATGACCGTCGTCATGGTCACCCATGACATGCGCGAGGCCTTCACGCTGGCGACCCGCGTCGTTGCCTTCGAGCGTCCCCGCGACCGCCCGGAGGAAAAGCTCCGCTACGGGGCGACGATCACCCGCGACATCGCCATATGGCCGCCCCGCAAGGCGGGCGAGGCCTCCCTCTTTCGCCCCGACCGGGACGGCCCGGTCTCTTCACAGGGTCAATAGCCGGGACGACCCGGCCAACGAAACCACTGGAGATGAGAATGCATATCCGACGTTCCCCCGAAGAGATTGCCGCCAACCGGGCGCGCTACGAGGAGCATCAGAAGAAGGGGCTGGAATTCGCGCCGAAGGCGCTGCCGGCCAAGAGCGCAAAGCCCGCGCCGGCAATTGCTGCCGATAAGATCGTGCACCAGGAAAAGCTGCCTGGCGGCTGGTACTGGTGGACCCGCCTCAAGGCCAAGGAGACGCTGCGCATTACGCTCGATGAAGGCTTCTCGACCGTATCGGTCGTCGCCTGGAATGCCAAGGACCCGACCGAGCGCATGAACCTGCCCGATACTGTCAAGGTGCAGTGGACCACCGGGCTTGGAAAGGGCCGTGTCATCTTTTCCGACATGGGCAAGGTCATGTTCTCGATCACCGAGGACAGCTCCGGCGCCCATGACGTGCTGATGGGCGGCTCGACAGCCTCCTCCAACGCGAAGAAATATGCCGGCCAGAACGGTCCTGATCTGCGCAACACCCGCGACAACTTCGTGCTGATCGCCACCAAATCAGGCCTCGACAAGCGCGACATTCCGGCAGCGCTGGCCCTTTTCGCACCCGTCCGTGTCGATGCCGATGGCAAATTCGAGTGGAAACCGGATCTCGTGTCCGAAGGCGACTATGTCGATCTGCGTGCCGAGATGGACATGATCGTCGGCTTTTCCAACTGCCCGCACCCGCTCGATCCGAACCCGGTCTACGCCCCCAATCCCGTCAGCATTCTCAGGATCGCCGCAATCGAGCCGGCGGCGGATGATCTGTGCCGGACCGCGACTGCAGAAGCCATCCGTGGCTTTGAAAACAACGCTTTTGCGGCCCTGTGAGAGGAGAGGCGACCATGACCAGTTTCATCCAGACCTCTCCCGCCCGCACGCTCTCCAACACCGCGCAGGATCACTATATCGCTGCCGAAGCGCCCTTCTCGACCTTCATCAAAAAGGGTCAGGTGGTGCGCATCGAGGACACCTATGGCCAGCAGGCCGTCGATACGCTCTTCTACAACGCCCATGATTTCTCCGAGCGCTATTCCAGCCAGGACACCATGCGCGAGCAGGGGGCGGCCTATATCTCGACCGGCACAAAGGTGATCTCCAACGAAGGCCGGGTGATGTTGACGGTGACCGCCGACAGCTGCGGCCGACATGATACCTCTGCCGGCGCCTGCTCCTGCGAAAGCAACACGGTCCGCTTCGGCCACTACACGAAATACCTGCATGCCTGCCGCGACAATTTCGTCATCGAGGTTTCCAAACATGGCATGAGCAAGCGGGACGTTGTGCCGAACATCAACTTCTTCATGAACGTGCCGATCGAACCCTCAGGCGAGATGACCATCGTCGACGGCATTTCCGCCCCCGGCGACTATGTCGAGCTGCAGGCGGAGATGGACGTGCTGCTCGTCATTTCCAATTGCCCGCAGATCAACAACCCCTGCAACGGCTTCGATCCCACGCCGATCCGGCTGCTCGTCTGGGACGACGAGGCAGCCTGATGCTCAACAAGGTTCTGATTGCCAATCGCGGCGAAATCGCCGTGCGCGTCATCAAGACGCTTCGAAAGATGGGGATCGCAAGCGTGGCGGTCTATTCCGATGCCGACCGCTTTTCGAAAGCCGTGCTGATGGCCGACGAGGCTGTGCGCCTCGGCCCCGCACCCGCCAGCGAAAGCTACCTCGACGTCGACGCCGTGATTGCCGCCTGCCGTCAGACGGGTGCGCAAGCCGTCCATCCGGGCTATGGCTTCCTCTCGGAGAACATCGGCTTTGCCGAGCGGCTAAGGGCGGAAGGCATCACCTTCATCGGCCCGACGCCCGACAACATCTCCGCCTTCGGCCTGAAGCACACGGCCCGCGAACTGGCCAAGGCGAGCGGCGTGCCGCTCTTGCCCGGCTCCGGCCTGCTCGACAGCCGGGAAGAGGCGCTCTCCGAAGCGGAGCAGATCGGCTATCCGGTGATGCTGAAGTCGACAGCCGGCGGCGGCGGTATCGGCATGCAGCTCTGCGAAGGTGCGGAGGCGCTTGCCGCAGCCTTCGACACCGTCCAGCGCACGGCAAAATCCAGCTTCGGCGATGCCCGCGTCTATCTCGAACGCTTCGTCTCCAAGGCCCGCCATGTCGAGGTCCAGATCTTCGGTGACGGCAAGGGCAGGGTGATCGCGCTCGGTGAACGCGACTGCTCGCTGCAGCGCCGGAACCAGAAGGTGATCGAGGAAACCCCGGCCCCGGGGCTGTCCGATGCCGTGCGCCAGCGCCTGCACGCCGCCGCCGTGTCACTCGGCAGCCAAGTGGCGTATGCTTCCGCCGGGACGGTCGAATTCATCTATGATCCCGCCCGAGAGGAATTCTATTTCCTCGAGGTGAACACCCGACTGCAGGTCGAGCATCCGGTCACGGAAGCCGTGTTCGGTGTGGATCTGGTCGAATGGATGATCCGTCAGGCAGCCGGCGAAGATGTGCTGACCGGCAAGGAAAACTTGGTGCCGAAGGGTGCCGCTATCGAAGCGCGTCTCTATGCCGAAATGCCCCATGCCGGCTTCCGCCCGAGTGCCGGCCTGCTGACCGAAGTTGTTTTCCCCGATGGCATCCGCATTGACGGTTGGGTGGAGACGGGAACCGAAGTCACGCCCTTCTACGATCCCATGCTGGCCAAGGTCATCGTGTCTGGTAAGGATCGCGATACGGCCATTGTGGCGCTCTCCTCCGCGCTGGAAAAAACCTCGCTTGCCGGCATCGAGACCAATCTCGAATATCTGAAGGCGATTGCCGCCTCCGACCTGTTCCGCAGCGGTGATGTTGCGACCACGGCCTTGAAGGACTTCGCCTTCGTGCCCGATGTCGTCGAGGTGATCGCCCCCGGCGCGCAGTCGAGCCTCCAGGAGCTGCCGGGCCGTCTTGGCCTCTGGCATGTCGGCGTGCCGCCCTCGGGCCCGATGGACGAACGCTCCTTCCGCCATGCCAACCGGCTGGTCGGCAATCATGATCATACGGCGGCTCTGGAACTGACCGTCTCCGGGCCGGTGCTGAAATTCTTCTCCGATACCGTGATCGCGCTCGCCGGGGCCGTGATGCCGATGAAGCTAGACGGCGCCGAGGTGCCCCATGACCAGGCGGTCCAGGTGAAAGCCGGCCAGACGCTGGCCATCGGCAGCATCACCGGTGCCGGCCAGCGCGCCTATTTGGCGGTATCCGGCGGTTTCGATGCGCCCTTGGTCATGGGCTCCCGCGCCACCTTCGGCCTCGGCCAATTCGGCGGCAATGCCACCGGCACCTTAAGGGCCGGCCATGTGCTTCGGCTGGCCCGCCGGAACCAGGCCGATGTGCTGCCGGCAACGGAACCGGCGGAACTGACCCGCGAATGGTCCGTCGGCGTACTTTACGGCCCCCACGGCGCGCCCGACTTTTTCCTTGAGGAAGACATCGAGACACTCTTCTCGACGCCTTACGAGGTGCATTTCAACTCGGCGCGCACGGGTGTGCGCCTGATCGGCCCTGCCCCGAAATGGGCGCGCACGGATGGCGGCGAGGCGGGGCTTCACCCCTCCAACCTGCATGACAACGCCTATGCGATCGGCGCGATCGATTTCACCGGCGACATGCCGATCATTCTCGGCCCCGACGGCCCAAGCCTCGGCGGCTTCGTCTGCCCGGCGGTGATTGCCCGCGACGAGCAGTGGAAGATGGGTCAGTTCAAGCCGGGGGATAAGATCCGGTTTCATGCCGTCGCGCGGGAGGAGGATGGTGTCCTTTCCGCAGGCGTGGTGCCAATAGCATCCTCAAGTCAGAGTGTAGCACGCGCGGTACCCCCCTCTGTCCTGCCGGACATCTCCCCCACAAGGGGGGAGAGTGGCCCATCGCAGGCCTCGCCTGAGACTGCAAAGGAGCTCTCGTCCAATTCAATCGATGCGGCAGGCGAGACGGCAGCCTCCTCGATCTCCCCCCTTGAGGGGGAGATGCCCGGCAGGGCAGAGGGGGGTATGGTTCAGCCGACCACATCAATAATCGCGGCAGTAACGAATCCGGGTGCGCGAAAGTCCATCGGCTCCCCCATCCTCGCCTCCAACGAAACCGGCCCGATCCCCGTCGTCTACCGCCGCCAGGGCGATGACAACCTGCTCGTCGAATACGGCCCGATGCAGCTCGATATCGGCATCCGCATGCGCGTGCACCTGCTGATGCAGGCGGTGAAGGACGCAAAACTTCAGGGCCTGATCGACCTGACGCCGGGCATCCGCTCGCTGCAGATCCATTATGACAGCACCGCGCTGTCGCGCTCTAAACTCCTTGCCGCCCTAGCCGAGATCGAGAAATGCTTGCCTCCGGTCTCCGCCGTCAAGGTGCCGAGCCGGACCGTCTGGCTGCCGCTGTCCTGGAACGATCCGGATGCGGAACTGGCCATGCGCAAGTATCAGGAACTCGTGCGCCCCAATGCGCCCTGGTGCCCGTCCAACATCGAGTTCATCCGCCGCATCAACGGGCTTGCCGACGAGCAGGCCGTGAAGGACACGATCTTCAACGCCTCCTATCTCGTGATGGGCCTCGGCGACGTCTATCTCGGCGCGCCGGTCGCCACCCCCATTGATCCCCGCCACCGGCTGGTGACAACGAAGTACAATCCGGCCCGCACCTGGACGCCGGAAAACGCCGTCGGCATCGGCGGCGCCTATATGTGCATCTATGGCATGGAAGGGCCGGGCGGCTATCAGCTCTTCGGCCGCACGATCCAGGTGTGGAATACCTGGCGGCAGACGGATGTCTTTGCCAAGGACAAGCCCTGGCTGCTCGATTTCTTCGACCAGATCCGCTTCTTCCCCGTGAGCCATGAAGAACTGACGGAGGCCCGCGCCGCATTCCCGCATGGCGGTTATCCGATCCGGATCGACGAGGGCACCTTCTCCTATGCCGATTACGAGGCGGAGATGGCCCGCAATGCAGAGAGCATCGGCGCCTTCAAGCAGGGACAGCAGGCGGCCTTCGAGGCGGAGCGGAAGCGCTGGAAGGACGAGGGGCTCGACTCGTTCCAGGTCGATGACGGCGCGGGGCCGAGCCTCGGCGGCGATATCCCCGAAGGCTGCTTTGGGGTGGAAAGTGCCGTGCCCGGCAATGTCTGGAAACTGCTGGTCGAGGAAGGCCAGTCCGTGCAGGCTGGCGATACGCTCGCCATCATCGAGTCGATGAAAATGGAAATCACCGTCACCGCCCATGCCCCCGGCACAGTCCGGGACCTGCGTGCCGGGCCGGGTCGCAACGTCAAGGCCGGCGATGTCCTGGTCATCTTGGAGGATCTGTAATGCTGCCGACTATTCTCGATCTCGCTTCGCTCAAGGCCGCCTATGCCAGCGGGCTCACCCCGCTCGATCTCATCGAGGAGGTGATCGCCCGCCGCAAGGCCTCCGACGATCCGGCGGTTTTCATCACGCAGACGCCGGATGATGACTTGCGGGCAGCCGCAAAGGCCCTGATGGAGCGCGCGCCTGAGCCGAACAGTCTGCCGCTCTGGGGCGTGCCCTTCGCGGTCAAGGACAATATCGACGTATCAGGCCTGCCGACCACTGCAGCCTGCCCGGCCTTCGCCTACCAGCCTGAGAAGGACGCAACGGTCGTTGCAAGACTGAAGGCCGCAGGTGCCATCGTCATCGGCAAGACCAATCTCGACCAGTTTGCGACGGGCCTGAACGGCACACGGTCTCCTTATGGTGCCCCGCGCTCCGTCTTCGACAAGGCCTATGTCTCCGGCGGCTCCTCGTCTGGCTCTGCCGTCACGGTTGCGGCGGGCCTCGCAAGCTTTGCGCTCGGCACCGATACCGCCGGTTCCGGCCGCGTGCCCGCCGCCTTCAACAATCTCGTCGGCATCAAGCCAACGCCGGGCCTCGTGCCGAATGTCGGCGTCGTGCCGGCCTGCCGCAGTGTCGATGTCGTGACGGTCTTTGCTGCAACCGTTGGCGATGGCGTGGCGATCCGCAAGGTGATGGATGGCTATGACGCCGGTGATCCCTATTCCCGTAAGGCGTCGCCAGTGGCCCTGCCGGGTTCAGGCCTGCGCATCGGTGTCCTCGAAGGACCCGAGCGCGAATTCTTCGGAAACAAAGCGGTGGAGGCGCTCTACGATCAGGCCATCGAGCGGGCAAAATCGCTCGGCGCAACCATTGTCCCCTTCGACTACGCGCCGTTCCGCCAGGCCGCCGAACTGCTCTACAACGGCCCCTGGGTTGCCGAGCGTCTCGCTGCGGTAAAGGCGTTCATCGGCACCAATGCCGAGGATTTCGACCCGACGGTGCGGACCATCATCGAAGGTGCCAGGGGTTATGATGCCGTCGCGGCATTCGAAGGCCAGTACAAGCTCGGCCATCTCCGCCAGAAGGCACTTGTCGAATGGGAAAAGCTCGACGTCCTGATGCTACCGACCTCGCCGACCACCTATACGGTCGAGGCGATGCTCGCAGACCCGATCGTCAAGAACAGCCATTTCGGCCGCTACACCAACTTCGCCAATCTCTTCGGCTATGCGGCCATCGCCGTGCCCGGCGGCTTCGGCTCGGATGGTCTCCCCAGCGGCGTCACCTTCTTCGGCCCCTCCTTCTCCGACGATGCGCTGGCGCCCTTTGCCGACGCTATGCACCGCGCCGCCCAGCCAGGCATGGGCAAGGACAAGACTGCAGCCCTGCCGGAAGTCTCGAAGGTTGCCGAGCCCGACGATGGCCTCGTCACGATCATGGTCGTCGGCGCGCATCTGACCGGCATGCCGCTCAACCACGAACTGACGGGCCCGGGCGGCAGACTGGTGAAGACCTGCCGCACCGCCGGCGACTACCGCCTCTTCGTCCTGCCCAACACCACGCCGCCCAAGCCGGGCCTCATCCGCGAGCCGGGCTTTGCCGGCAAGGGACTGGAGGTGGAGGTCTGGAAGGTAACGCCCGCTGCCTTCGGCCGCTTCGTCCAGAACATCCCCGCACCGCTCGGCATCGGCAAGGTCACCCTCGACGACGGCAGCCAGGTTTCCGGTTTCCTCTGCGAGCCCTATGCCATAGAGGGTGCGCAGGAGGTCACGGATCTCGGCGGCTGGCGCGCCTATATCGCGTCAAGAAAGTAATATCAGGCCTTGAGGTATATCCCGTTGACATATCCCGACATCCATGCCAGGATGTGGGATATGTCCGTGGGATATGTCCGTGGGATATGTCCGTGGGATATGTCCGTGGGATATGTCCGTGGGATATGTCCGTGGGATATGTCCGTGGGATATGTCCGTGGGATATGTCCGTGGGATA
>JAPZUE010000060.1 GCA_027533385.1 Rhizobium sp.
TACATGCAGATCGAGGGCATGGCAGAGCTTAACTCTCCAACAATCGAGGAGGAAAAACCCCTTCAGATTACACCGAAAGCCGCCTGATCATGACGGCCCGGTCCCATACCCGAAATTACACCAGCTTGACGGACGCTATCACGATCGAACTCATGAGGAGTCCAAAATCGTGCGAGATATCATTCGCTATGCTGCCTGGCTGGCCATCGTTGTGGCGATGTTTCTGCTGATTGCGCAGCCCGTCGGCCATTCGGCCCGCTTCAACCTTTCTGTCATCGTCATCGCCATCCTGGCCGTCATCATGCTCTTGAAGCTCGACGGCTTCTGGCGGCATGTCTTCCTGGCGCTCGCAAGCGTGGTCATCCTGCAATACGCCTATTGGCGTACAACCAGCACGCTGCCGCCGATCGAGGATCTCTATTCCTTCATCCCGGGCATCATCCTCTATGCGGCCGAGATGTACTGCATCCTGATGCTGGGCATCAGCCTTTTCGTCGTTGCCGATCCAATCGAGCGCCCCAGGGCGCCGGAACTGGACGAGGACGAGAGCCCATCGGTTGACGTCTTCATCCCGACCTACAACGAGGACCGGGAAATCCTGGCGCTGACCGTCGCGGCCGCCAGGGCCATGGACTATCCCTCGGACAAATTCACGGTCTATCTTCTGGATGACGGTGGTACCGATCAGAAGCGCAACAGCGACGATCCTGTGGCCGCCGCCAAGGCCAAGGAACGCGCAGAAATCCTCAAGGATCTCTGCAGCGACCTCGGCGCCGTCTACATGACGCGCTCCGAAAATGTCCATGCTAAGGCCGGCAACCTCAATGCAGCCCTCTGGCGCACGCACGCCGATCTGGTCGTTGTTTTCGACGCCGACCATGCACCCGAGCGCAACTTCCTGCGTGAGACCGTCGGCTACTTCCTCGAAGACGAGCGTCTCTTCCTCGTCCAGACGCCGCACTTCTTCTCGAACCCCGATCCGATCGAGCGTAACCTCGGCACCTTCGGTCGCATGCCGTCCGAAAACGAGATGTTCTACGGCAAGATCCAGAAGGGTCTCGATCGCTGGAACGCCTCATTCTTCTGCGGTTCGGCAGCCGTTCTGCGCCGTGAAGCGCTTGAGGAAGTCGGCGGTTTCTCCGGCATCACCATCACCGAGGACTGCGAAACCGCACTCGAACTGCATGCCCGTGGCTGGAACAGCCTTTATGTCGACAAGCCGCTGATTTCGGGCCTGCAGCCGGAAACCTTCGCGAGCTTCGTCGGTCAGCGTTCGCGCTGGTGCCAGGGCATGGTGCAGATCCTGATGCTCAAGAACCCGCTCTTCAAGCGCGGCCTCTCCCTGCCGCAGCGCCTGAGCTACATCTCGAGCTCGCTCTTCTGGTTCTTCCCCTTTGTCCGCTCGGTCTTCTTCGTCGCGCCGCTGCTCTTCATCCTCTTCGACATGAAGATCTTCGTCGCATCCTTTGAAGACTTCTTCGCCTATACGGTCATGTATCTGATCGTGGGTGAAATGGTCCGCAGCTACCTCTACGGCAGCGTCCGCTGGCCATGGATTTCCGAACTCTACGAATATGTGCAGTCGGTCTATCTGTTCCAGGCGATTATCAGCGTGCTTCTGAAGCCGAAAAGCCCGACCTTCAAGGTCACGGCCAAGGGCGTCTCCCTGAAGCATGACCGCCTGTCTGAACTGTCGCTGCCCTACTTCATCATCTTCGGCATTCTCTGCTTCACCCTGTTTGTGGCGGCCTATCGCTACAACACCGAGCCCGAGATCTCGAGCCTGCTCCTGATCGTCGGTGCCTGGAACTGGATGAACCTGATGATCGCCGGTTGCGCGCTGGGCGTCGTTACCGAACGCAGCCAGGATCTTGCTGGCGTGGAACTGCCGCTGCGCACCAATGTCGAGCTGCAGTTCGGTGAAACCGTCCTGCGTGGCGCGGTAACCGAGGCCTCGGCCAAGGGCGCCAAGCTGATCCCGGCCCAGGGGTCCACCCGCATGCTTCGCAAGGGTGAGTACGGCCGTCTGCAGCTGCTCAGCGTATCCTCAAACCTCCTTGTCACATCCTTGCCGGTCAGCATTGCGAACGGCTCCCCCGGCGAGGACGGCGCGATCTCGCTGCGCTTCGATCCCGACCCGCATCACTTCCCGGTCATCGCCGAACTGCTGATGCATGACATGTCCATCGTTCGCGAGCAGCGCGCCCTGCGTCAGCGTCCGAAGAGCATGATTTCCGGCAGCCTTCGCATCCTGCGCTGGGCGATCACCTGCCCGCTCGCAGCGATTGGCGTCGCACTCGGCGGCAAGCCGGAGGACAAGGTTGAACCGCAAAGATTGAAACCCCTTGCCGGCGCGGCACTGGCCGCCGCCCCGGTGCGTCACAGGGAGGCCGGAGAATGATCAGACATCATCTTTCACTGCTCGCCACCGCAGGCCTGCTTCTCGCAGCGTCGCCTTCGCTCGCGGCAACCTCGGGCGGCTTTGTCCTGGCTCCGCAGGCGACGACACAGTCCGAAACCAAGGAATATTTCCAGGACGAGAACCAGATCCGTCGCCTGATCGCTGATAAGCGGGACCTGTTCTTCCCGGGCGAAGCGGCAAACCGCGAATATCCCTTCGTGGTCCTGCCCTCTGAAATCACCGGCTCGGCCAAGCTGATCCTGACCCTGCAGACGGCGATCTCGGTCGCGCCCGAACGCTCGGCGATGCGCATCTTCGTCAACGACCGCGACATCGGCAGCGTCAATCTGAAGTCCGGTGACGCTCATCAGGTCGAACTCGAACTGCCCAAGGGCCTGCTCCAGCCCGGTTACAATGCCGTCACGGTGCTGCTCGACCAGTCGCATCGCGTCGATTGCTCCATCGATGCGACATACGAACTCTGGACCCAGATCGACCCGGCACGCTCTGGCTTCGTCTTCACCCGCAACGCCAAGGACGATCCGAGCGACGTCTCGACGCTTCTTGCCTATAGCCGCGATATCAACGGTCACGCCGCCATCAACGGCATCATCCCGCGAGGAGCCGCCGGGGAGGATATCGACCGAACCTTTGCCGTGGTGCAGGCACTTTCGATCCTCGGTCATTTCGATCGACCCGTCGTCGAAGTCGGCAATGAAACCGGATCTGGCCCCGGCATCGATCTGGTCGTCGGCACCTTCGGCACCGTACGCGACCTGATCGGCGTCACGCCGGAACAGTCAGGCGTACAGTTTGACATCGACCCGGCCAGCGGTCGCAGCCGCATGATCGTGGCCGCGCGCACTGCGGATGAGCTCGTCTCAACCATCCGCGACTTCACGCTTCGTGCCCAGACTGAGGTGACCGACGGTTCGCCCCAGGGCCGCCGCGCACTTGGCAATCGCCGCGGACGTCTGCTGGAGTCCGGCAGCGAGAACACACTGGCGGAACTCGGTTTCGTTTCCCGCCCCTTTGCCGGCCGTCATTTCGAGCAGTCGATTTCCTTCAGTCTGCCGGCAGACTTCTATCCCGGTGACTACGGTGCCGCCAATTTGAAGCTAAATGCCGAATATGCGGCGGGCTTGTCGCCGAGCGCCCAGATGGTCGTGCGCGCCAACGGCGATACGGTTGCGAACATCCGTCTCGGCGAAGGTCGTTCGGGCCGCATTGAGGGTCAGGTTCTGCCGATCCCGCTCGACAAGCTGCGCCCGGGCTACAACGTCATCGAGTTCGAGGCAGAACTCTCGACGGCCTCCGATGCCGTCTGCGATCCCGTCAGCCTCGGCAATCAGACCGCCCGCTTCTTCATCAAGGGTGACAGCACGCTGAACATTCCCGCCTTCGCCCAGATCGGCCATGCCCCGGATCTGGCGGTCGTTTCGGCCGGCAAGGCAGGGTTCGGCGGCGGCGACCGCCCGACGCCGCTCTTCGTGGAAGGCATGGATGAAAACATGCTCGGCGCGGCCGGCACATTCCTCGCAAAGATGGCCTACACGTCGCGCGAAGTGAGCCCCGTCGCCGTCACCTCCGGCTGGCCACTCGACCGCCAGGGCCCACTTCTGGCCTTCGGAACCTTCTCCGGTTTCTCGAGCCAGCTGCGCTCGGATCTCGGCATTGACCTCAATCCGGTGGCGAGCGACCTGTCGCTGTCGCTGGACGAGAACCAGGGTCAGGATGCAGGCACCCAGACGGAAGAGGCTGCACCCGCCCTATCCGTCGACGGCACTGCAGCACCGACCCAGGAAGAGCAGCCCACATCCGTTGTCGCAGGACTCCGGGATGGACTGCACGACATCTATGAGGGCCTCAAGGTACGCGTTCGCATCCAGGCCGCCGAACTCGGGCTGGTCGATGATCCCTCCGTCTTGACCAAGGATGCCGTCTATCAGGTTGGCGGTGAAGCCGACATTCTGGTGGCGCAACGTCTGGTCAACGAACGCGATGCCTGGACGGTCATTGCGATCCGGGATCCGGCCCAGCTCAACGAGAACATGCGCAGCCTCGCGCAGCCGGATGTCTGGGGTCGCCTATCGGGATCGGTCAACACGCTGAC
Organism: Rhizobium sp.; assembly: GCA_027533385.1. Classification (GTDB taxonomy): domain Bacteria; phylum Pseudomonadota; class Alphaproteobacteria; order Rhizobiales; family Rhizobiaceae; genus Allorhizobium. Next base: position 4,515 of record JAPZUE010000060.1, read on the forward strand.
CCACGATGGCACCGTCGTCGATCGCAAGCTCGCGGCACACGAGCGTCTCTATGAGACCAAGCCGCTCAGCCTGCAGAACGGCCGCCTGATTGTGGCCGGCTGGTTCTCCAACAACGCCCGCGAATTCACCATCGCCCAGATCGTGGTGGCGATCCTTCTCGGCGCGTCCACCTATCTCGTACTCCGACAGGGGCGCAGGTCGTGAAGGCACGTCTTCGCATCATGACGCTTGTGCTCGGCGGCGCCCTGATGGCAGGCGCCGCCACCGCGATGCTGCCGCAGACGCAGGAAAACATGGCTGCGGACATCGCTGCAGGCGCCTGGCTCGTCTATCAGCATAACTTCGTCACCGACGAAGGGCGCGTGGTCGACAATCGCGCTGGCGGCATCAGCCACAGCGAAAGCCAGGGTTACGGCATGCTGATGGCCGAATCGGCAAACGACCGGCAGGCCTTCCACCAGATCTGGGCCTGGACCCGCGCCAATCTGTTTGTCCGCGAGGACGGTCTTGCGGCTTGGCGATGGGATCCGAAACAGATCCCGGCGATCACCGACAAGAACAATGCGACCGACGGCGATCTCCTGATCGCCTGGGCCTTGATGCGGGCGGGCCAGCGCTGGAACGAACCGGAGCTGCAGCGGGAGGCGCGGCGGATCGCACAAGCGATCGTCGAGCGGGCAACGCTCGACACCGATCACGGTCTGGTTCTTCTACCCGGTGTCCAGGGCTTTGGCCCGAGGGAGCAGTCCGATGGCCCGGTGGTCAACATGTCCTACTGGATCTTCCCGGCCCTTGCCGAACTTGGGCGCTTGTCTGACCGCTTCCCGGCAAGGGACCTTTTGGACAGTGGCATAGCCCTGCTCAGGGATTCCCGCTTCGGACCGGCGCGACTTCCGGCTGACTGGTTGTCCCTGTCAGGCGGCGCTCCGCGCCCTGCCAACGGTTACCCCTCGCAATTCGGCTATGATGCAATTCGGGTACCGCTTTACCTGGCCTGGTATTCCCGCGACTATCCCGACATTCTCGAGATCTTCGCCGACCACTGGAAACAGTTTGGTAGCGCGTCGATGTCGGTTGTCGAACTTGCGACGGCCACCCGCCTCTCGCCCATGCCCGACCCCGGCTACCAGGCGGTGGCCGCACTCGTCGAATGCAGCCTGGGACGGCGTCCGGACGTCGCCCTGCTCTCCGACTTTAGCTCCCAAGACTACTACCCCTCCACGCTCCATGTGCTGAGCCTCATGGCGATCGCTGAAAGGTACCCCACATGTTTGACCGAATTCCCCTGAAAACCGCACTCTTCGCCAGCGCTTGCCTGATGATCCCGATCACTCAGGCCACTGGTGACAACGCCATCTCCTTTCCGCCGATGGGTGTTGTCCTTCCGGGCGGAGTGAGCGTGACCAACGTCTCCGCTCCCGCCACCCAGCAGCCGGCCATGCCGAGCTTCCAGCCCATCGCGGCACCGGTCGTGACGCCGGCCGTGCAGGCCGTTGCCCCGGCGGTAATGCCGACAACCATGGCGGCACCTCAGCCGGTTCTGCCTGCTGCTCAGGCCCCGGCTCAGGTCGTCTTGCCCGCCACGATCCCGGCGGCGACGGCCATAACCGGCGCAGTCGCCTCGCAGCAACAGGCTCCGCTGATCCGGGACGTTGCTCCGGGCGAAAATCCATTCGGCCCAAGCGCGGCCACCACCGCACGGAGACCCGCCGTGGCGCAGCAGCCGGTCGCTGCCGCCCCTGCTCCTCAGCCAGCCAGCCTTGCGCCAGCGGCCGACGACATCGAAACGCAGATCGCCAGGCTTAGCCAGCAGACCGAACAGCCGGCGGCAGCCAGCAAGCCTGAAGTCGACGAAACGGCGCTACGCTACTATGCCCAGACCCGCGACCTGAAGCGCCTCGGCGCCGAACTTCGCCGCCTGAAAACGCTCTACCCGGACTGGGATGCACCCGAAGATCTCTTCGACACCCCGACCAACATCTCCGAGCAGCCGCTTTGGGACATCTTCGGCAGCGGCGACTATGTCCGCGTGCGCACCGAAATCGCCAAGCTGCAAAGCGAGAACCCGAACTGGAAGCCAAGCCAGGAACTGCTGGACAAGCTGAGCCTTGCTGAAACCCGCAGGCTGATGGAACGCTCCCATGCCCAGGGCAACTGGGGTCAGGTCGTGAGCCTCGCAGAGGCAACTCCGCAGCTGATGGTCTGCGCCGAGATGAACACGATGTGGATCACGGCCGAAGCGCTGGCGCAGTCGCGCGACTTTGCCCGAGCCTTCGACCTTTACAAGTATATCGTGACCACCTGCGAGGACCCCAACGAACGCCTCTCGACAGTCCAGAAGGCAAGTCTCCTGCTGCCAGAAGCGGGCACGCGGTCCCTTGTTGCCCTTGGCAGTATTCTGCCGGACGGAACGGGTGAGTTCGACAGCGTTTCCTTTGACCTCGTTCGTCGCAAGATGGGCATCGTCGCCCAGGGTCAGGGTCCCGCAAATGCTTTGACCACCGATGAGCTGCAGCGCTTCAGCGACTTCGTGCAGCGCTCCTTCTCGGCAAACGACGCCGAACTTTTCGGATGGTTTTACTACGGCCAGCAGAGCTGGGAAGCGTCCTACCACTGGTTCGTCAGTGCAACCCGCATGACCGCCAGCCCGAAAAGCATCGAAGGCGTCATTCTGACCCTTCGCAACCTCCAGCATCGCGACGAAGCGCTGCAACTCGCCCGTCAGTATGCGCCCCAGACGCCTGAACTGAAAAAGATCTATATCGAGCTCGTCTCGGCGGGACTGACCGATCAGGAAAATCCTCTGTCTCTGGAGGAAGCCGAGCTGAAAACCGTCGAAACCTACGTGTTCGAGCAGAAGTCAGCGCTGGGGGCCCAGGCACTCGGTTGGCACCGGCTCGACAACAAGGATGGCAAGAACGCAGCGCGGCTGTTCGAACAGTCGATTGAATGGGAGGCAACCGAAGGAGGCGTCGTCGGACTTGCCGTGCTCGCCGCCCGTTCAAAGAACTGGAACAGGGTTGCCGCCATCAAGAAGGAATATGGCGAGAAGTTCGCGGCGCTGGAAGACGTCAAGGTCTATCGCCCAAAGGTGACCCAGAAGACAACGAAGCCGCAGCCCAAGGAAAAGCCGAACCTTCTCACCTGGCTGCTGAAGAAGGACGACCGTGACGAGAAGAAGGGTCGCGTCGAGGTGGAATAATCGCCATTTTCTGGTGACCGACCATAGAAAACCCCGGGAGAGAGAACTCTTCCGGGGTTTGTCCGTTTCAGCGGAACGACATCCGGCTACACGACAGGTTTGCGGGCCCGCTCGGCATCGTTCATCGCCCGCGCCAGCAGCAGCATCACCAAGGCCTGTCCGTAAGGGGCAGGCACATTGGGGATCTGGCGATAGAATTCGAGTGTATGCCCCATCGGCGTGCCATCCGAGACCTGCAGCACGATGCCGCTGGCGTCAATGCGGGAAAGCACCGCCTCCAGAGCCCGCTCGGCAACTGGACGGTAGCCCTCGTCGACGATCCCGAGATCCATGCCACGCAAGATACCGTAGGCGATGGCTGCAGTCGCAGATGTCTCCTCGGGAGAGGTGGGATCGCAGACAAGCGTGTTGAACATCCCGTTTTCGCGCTGGTGAGCGGCGAGCGTCTTCAGCTGCGCGCCGAGAATATGAACCAGATGCCGCTTCAGGTGCTCGGGAACGTGATCGACAAGGCCGAAGAGTTCGGGGATGGCGACCGTGATCCAGGAATTGCCACGCGCCCAGAAAGCCCTGGCGAAATTGTGCCGGCCGTTGAAAGTCCAGCCGTGGTACCAGAGCCCGGTGACAGGATCGGCGAGGTAACGCTCGTGCACCATGAACTGGTAGAAGGCTTCATCGATCCAGTCCTGCCGACCGAAGCGCTGGCCTGCCCGCGCAAGGAACAGGCAGGTCATGAACAGCGTGTCGTCCCAGAGTTCGCCATCGTTCATCCGCTCCTTGACGACATGCTGGAAACCGCCGTCCTCGGTCTTGGCAAGCGACGTGACGAGCCACTGAGCCCAATCGCGAACGAGCTCTTCCCAATCCGGGCGATTGACGTGATCGATGAGCACGCAGAGCGGCAGCATCGGCGAGCTGGAATTGACCTGCCGGGGCGGCAGGCCACGCCCGATCTGCCAGTCGTACCAGCGGGCAATCGCGTCGATCAAAGACCGGTCGTTGACCGCTTCCGCATGGCGCAGAAGACCGTAGATCCCGACACCGACCTCCCAATCCCATTCATCGAACTGCAGATCATAGCCGCTGTCTGAAACATCCGCGGTTTCGTTGATCCCCTTCAGTCTGGCAAGACCAACGGCGACACGGGAAAGAGCTTCTGAAAGAACTTCGGGAGCGGGAAACAACATGCGCGAAAATCCTGGCTTTGACGACTAGAAGGAAACCGCATCGCCCCAACGGATCAGGGGCTCGATGCTTCGGTTCGGGAAAAGGTAGGGTTGACCGTCGACGGAAAGGCCGTCGGTCCAGTGGAGAGCGAGATGCGGCGCGCCGGCCTGCTGCACATGAGCAAGGCGACCGTCAGCCGCCACGTCGAGGCGCGTGCCTGCGAGCCGCGAACGGAACCGCTGCAGGCTGTCAGCGTCGCCGCCTTCGCCGATGAGCGTGTACCAGGCGACACTCGTCCCCTGCGCACGAAACTCGATTCCGGCACCGGGTCCGGCTTCCACCGGGGCGATCGGACGGGTCGCCGTCAGCGCGGCTAAACCTCGGCCGCTTTTGAGGATGATCCAGTTGTCTTCCAAGATCACCGCATCGAATGCGCTATGCTCGACATAGGCGTGGGTGAAGGGAAGCCGTGCATCAGCGCCGAGGTCGAAAAGCAGTAGCGCTGCATTTCCGTGTTGCGCGGCACGCGGCATGGAGCCGTTGCCAGCCCAGTAAGACGGCCGCTGGTGGCCCCAGGGATCATCCTCACCGGGATGATTGATCCAGGCCTTGGCCAGCGGGTGTGCAGCGAAACGAAGGTCGAGAATGTGCTGCTGATGCCCGCGTCCACCCGGCTTTCCATCCATCGTCGAGGAAAGCTGGACGGCTGCGGTCTTGTAGAGGACGAGCCGGGCCGCCTCGTCGTGACCCTGGACATAATGGGCGGTGACGGCCATCCCGGCCGGCGGGTCGACGACCTCCCCTGCAGCGACGGGCGGCGTGTAGGAGCCTGCGGCAAACATCGGCAGCGCCGCGACGCCATCGTTGAGCCAGCCCTGCCCGAAGGCGACCGTGGCAAACGGCGCAAGCTCCGTCAGCGGCCCGGCGCGCAGTTCCTTGTCGTAGGCACGCCCCATGGTGCCGGCCGGGACGCCGCCAAGCGTATGCAGGCCGATCATCAGGAAGAGCCGGTCGAGCAGCTTGCATGCCCGCTCCCGGATCGCCCCTTCCGCTAGATGCTCAAGCGCCAGCAGCCCGATGAAATCGATCGGATAGTAGGCCGCCGAATTCCACTCGGCGAGACCATGCGCCTCGACAGAATCGAACCAGCGCATGAGGCGGTCCTGCGCCAGGGCAGCCTGCTCCCGGCCCATACGGCCAGAGCATTCGAAGCGTTGATCCGGAAACAGACGGCCGGCCAGATACTGCGAGACATGGAAGCAGAGCACATGGTTCTCGCTCCAGAACCACATCACGTCATTGCCCGGCTCATCGACCCAATAGCGGTAATTGAGAATGCTGCGGTCGATTTCCGCCATCAGATCGGCGGGAACGCGATCCCGATAATCTGCTGCTACCCACAGCAGGGGCACCAGAACGAAATCCGAGCAATCCCGCCGCTCATCGATCGCAGCGAGCGTATTGCCGATGATCTCGCGAAACGCATCATCGACCGGAAATCCGGCGGAAAGCGCAGCGATCGCCCGCCCGGCGCGCATCTCCCCGTGCCTTGCCATATATTCGAGTGCCACAACCTTACGCTCGGCCAGCGAGAGACCGCGCATGTCCTGCGGCGCATCCTTGAAGGTTGCAAAGGCAATGTGGCGCTCGACACGGGTTTGACCGACCGAGAATGTCAGGTTGAGCGCATGATAGGCATCCGGGAGCGATTGTGCCCCGTCGAGGGTCAACCGTCGTTGCCCAGCCTTCAGTGTCGCACGCGTATCGAGAAGTGGCGGCTTGCCGCGCATATGCACGCTCGGAAGGATGCGCGCCTGAACCTCGACGTCGACCTTGGCGGGCAGGTCGAATTCCAGGACCAAACGCCCGTCCGTCACATGCATCGGGTTCGGTCTGACATCGGTGGCAAGCGCCTTGAGCAGCGAAATGGTCTCGGAGGATACGTCTAGCGGCAGCTCCGCCCGAACCGGCGCAGCGCTTACAAGCATCAGCTCGAAGAACCAGAGAGCATCGCGTTCCGCCAGTTCCTCCGTCAGAACGACCACGTCGCTGCCTTCCGCTGCCAGCGAAAGCTCGATCTCGACGACGCTTTCCTTGTTGCGCTTGAAGGGTTCGAACCTCGACGCCAGAACGCCGTCGACCCAGATATGGACCCCGCCACAGGTCGACAGTCTGAACCGGTGCAGACCGGGAACCCTGGGTCTCAGTCGAGTCCGCAGCCAGCGTGAAAGACGCGTTGGACGATGCCAGAAATCTGAAAACTCCACGCGCCGGTTGAAACCGGGAAGATAGAGTCCGGTCAGCTCGAAATCCGTGCGAAGCTCAACCGTCCGGGTTGCGACTTCCTTCCAGAGGGCCACCCGGCACGGGAGGTCGCCGACATCGACGAAGCCGTTGATGAACCGATAATTCACCCGGTCTTCCGCCAGTGCAGACTCACCGGGATAATAGGTCTGGACGATGTCGCCCATTGCCCAGGCGGTGACGGAGCCACCGGCTTCGACGAGGAAACCCTTCGGTTCGGACCGGGATTCGATAGTCGAAACTTGTGTCATACGTTCGCCTCGCCCGCTTCGACTGCCGTTGCCGGAAGAGCAAGCTCGATCTTCTCCAGCAGTGCCGGCAGTTGCGTGATCTGTTTGATGGTCAGCCTTGGCCGCTCGCGCCGGTTCTTCGGCTTGTGCGTCCGTCTCAGTGACCAGGCGAGAAAGATGCTGATGAGACCGAACCGGTTGGCGCCGAGAATGTCCCGTTCCAGATTGTTGCCGACCATCACGCTGCGGGCACGATCCCCGTCGGAGAGACCGAGCGCCCTGAATGCAGCGTCGAACATCCGAGGCGAAGGCTTCAGTTCCCCGACATCCCCCGAGATGATGTGTGCCTCGAAACTGGACCAGAGCCCGTGCTGACCGAGCAGATTCTCGAAGGTTGCACGGGGGCCGTCGGCCACGAGCGCAAGGCGATGTCCGGCGGTGGCCAGTTCCTGGAGCATGGCATCGGCACCGGGGATGAGCTTGCCCGACACCACGACATCGGTTCCCGGCAGTTTGACCTCGGTCGACTCGTCGACCAGCGTGTCGCCGCAGTCCAGCAACACGGCCGCCAGATGAGGCACGGTCGCCGGCAGTCGTGCGGTCAGGGCTGAAAAGCGCTGCGGGATCCAGGATTGAAGCGCGGCCCACGGCAGAAGTTCCGGCTCGGCAGCAGCCGCCAGGGGCGCAAAATGCCAGGCAGGTTCGAAAGCTGTCCGTTTCAGGAAAAGACGCGCAAGGCGGATTTCGAAGCGCGACGCGCCGATGAGACCTGCATCCGAAAACAGGTTCGAGAGATGGATGCCTTCCTCTCCGGCAAACGACCCGCACATCGCATCGACGAAGACACCCGCCTCCGCCTGCATACGCGCTGGTTCAGCCCAGTGAGCATGTTTGCCCGGTTCGACGAAGAGCTCCGGACGGGTACCGACGAGCGGCAGCGTACCATCCGCACGCCGCATCGTCAGGCGCGCGCCGTGCCGTGACGCTTCAATCCTGATCACTGCACCATCGGTGTCGAGATGGACCCAGACATGCTCCAGGTCGTAGAGATGCTGGATATCCCAGTCATACCAGATCGCATACTCGACCACCGTCCCGCTTCCTGGACGGATCCTGAACTTCGACGAGACGGATTTGGTCGTGTCGCGATAGACGCTGTAGCCGATTGCGACCGGTTTGAAGGGCTCTCTCTCGTCAAGCTGGAAGATCGGCCTGTGCCGCTCAGCCAGGGCATGGTCGGCCTCGACGACCGGAAACGATGGAAAATCGGACAGGGGTGATGGGGCGTGCGCGTTCATCAGGCACCAACTCCCACCAGATCCAAGCTCTCGGCATGATGGCAGCGGACCTGTCGCCCATCGGCCATGGTCCGCAAGTCCGGCGTCTCCTTGCGGCAAGCCTCATCCGCATAGGGGCAGCGCGGATGGAAGGGACAACCGCTCGGCACATTCATCGCATCGGCGATCTCGCCCTTCAGCGGCACGCGCTTGCGGGCGCGATTGCCCCGTGGGTCGGGCTGCGGCACTGCAGCCAGAAGCGCTTCCGTATAGGGATGCAGCGGCTTCGCAAACATCTCGTCCGTCGGCCCGACCTCCATGAGGCGGCCGAGATACATCACGCCAACCCGGTCGGAGATGTGCTCGACCATGCCGAGGTCATGCGTGATGAAGAGATAAGTGAGGCCCAGCTTTTCCTGCAGGTCCTGCATCAGGTTGATGTTCTGCGCGGCAACGGAAACGTCGAGCGCCGAGACAGCTTCGTCGGCCGCAATGAAGCTCGGATTGAGGGCAAGCGCCCGCGCAATGCCGATGCGCTGGCGCTGGCCACCGGAAAAGGCATGCGGGTAACGCAGGATGTATTCGGGGCGCAGGCCGACGAGACCCAGCAACTCCGCCACCCGGTCCTTGATCTCGGCCGGAGTGCCCATGCCGTGAATGACAAGGGGCTCTCCGACGAGATCGAGCAGATTCATGCGCGGGTTGAGCGAGGAATAGGGATCCTGGAAGATCATCTGCATTTCCCGACGAATCGACCGCATCTCGCGGTCTGACAGTCGGGTGATGTCGACAACCTCGCCGCTTTCCCGCCGAAACAGGATCTCGCCTGCGGTCAGGTCATAGGCTCTGAGGATCAGTCTCGCGATCGAGGACTTGCCCGAACCGCTTTCGCCGACCAGACCGAAGGTTTCGCCTTTGCGGATGTCGAAGGAAATGTCGTCAACGGCCTTGATGGTCGCAACCTCACGGCGCTTCCAGCCTTCATAGATCGGGAAATACTTCTTCGCGCCGCGAACGGAGATGAGCGTATCCTGGTCCAGGGCGTCTTTGAGGGGCATGGTCATTACGCGAACTCCGCCGCAGGCGCGATCTGGCCCGCGAAATGGCAGCGGGCGCGCTGGCCGCTGGCGAACTGAATGTCGTCGGGGACGGCCGTGTCACAGATCCCCGCCACCCCATGAAGGCAGCGCGGATGGAAGGAACAGCCGGTCGGGACGTTGTAGGGATCGGGCACGACGCCGGCGATGGTCCGCAGACGTTTCCCATGGCTCTTTCCAAGCCGCGGGATGGATTGCAGCAAGGCCTGGGTATAGGGGTGTTTCGGCTCGTAGAAGATTTCATCCACGGTGCCGGTTTCGACCACACGCCCGAGATACATCACGGCCACGCGATCGGCGATGTCTGCGACAACGCCGAAGTTATGGGTGATGAAGACGATCGCCATCCCAAGCTCCTGCTGAAGCGACTTCAGCAATTCCAGGATCTGAGCCTCGGTCGTCACGTCCAGCGCAGTCGTCGGCTCATCGGCAATCAGGAGCGTCGGATCGCAGGAGAGCGCCAGCGCGATCATCGCACGCTGCCGCATGCCACCGGACAGATGGTGCGGGTAGCGATCGACGATATCGTTCGGGCGGGGCATCTGAACGCGGGTCAGAAGTTCGATGGCCTGGTTGCGCGCCTCGGCCTTGGAGACCTTACGGTGAAGCATGACCGTGCGCATGATCTGCGTGCCGATCGTATGCACCGGCGAAAGTGCCGTCATCGGCTCCTGGAAAACCATGCCGATCTCGCCGCCACGGATCTCGCGCATCTCCCGGCCCTGCCAGTCCAGGTCGGAGATCCGCACTTCCTCACCATTGCCCCGGCGAAATCGGATGCTGCCATGGGCATTGATTGCGCTGCGAGGCTGGAGCCGCATGATCGACCGCGCGGTCACGGACTTGCCCGAGCCACTCTCGCCGACGATGCCAAGGACTTCGCCTTTGTTGACGTGATAGGACACGCCGTTGACCGCCCTGACGAGACCGTCGCGCGTCGGGAAATGAACGCCGACATTGTCGAGTTCGAGAAGCCTCTCGGGCGGCATGGGCGTCTGACTACCCTTGATTGTGGAGTGCATCGGGTCCCCTCCCTCATTGACCGTAGGGATCGGCCGCATCGCGCAGGCCATCACCGATGAAGTTGAACGCCAGCACCACGAGAACGACCGCGACGCCGGGTGCCAGAAGCCATGGGGCCATGGAAATCGAGCGCAGGTTCTGGGCGTCCTGCAGAAGCACGCCCCAGCTGACAACAGGCGGGCGCAGACCGAGACCGAGGAAGCTGAGTGCCGTCTCGCCGAGGATCATTTCAGGAACGGCGAGCGTCAGTGCAGCGATGATGTAGCTGGTCATCGCCGGCAGCATGTGTCGCGTCACGATCCGGTACTCGGAGGCACCGGCCAGACGTGCAGCCAGAACATAATCCTCGGTCTTGAGCGACAGGAAACGACCGCGCACGACACGCGCGAGATGAGTCCAGCCGATGAGCGAAAGGATGAGCGTGATCAGCACGTAAACGAAGATCGGATCCCAGGCGATTGGCAGCGCGGCTGCCAGGCCCATCCAGAGCGGGATCGTGGGGATCGAGCGGATGAACTCCATCAGCCGCTGAATGGCTGAATCGATGCGGCCACCATAGTAACCGGAGATCGCACCCAGTGCGAGCCCCAGCACGAAGGCGAAGGCAACGCCCACAAGGCCGGCGGACAGGGTCACACGTGCACCATGGATTAGGCGGCTATAGAGGTCGCGACCGAGCGAATCCGTACCCAGGAGATTGATCTGCTGGCGGCGATCATCGACACCGAAGAGCCTGAGACGCGTCTCGACGAGGCCTAAGAACTGGTAGGGTTCGCCCTGCACGAAGAAGCGGATCGGCAGAACCTTGCTCGTGTCTTCCTCATAGATGACGCGTGCCGTTTCCGGATCCCGCGTGCGCTTCAGGGCATAGATGAAGGGCCTCTGCAATTCCCCATCATGCAGGATCCGCACCGTGCTCGGCGGCGCCAGCGTGTTCAGCCGGTTGATGGTGAACGGCGCATAGGGCGTGAAGAAATGCGCGAAGATCGCAAGCGTCGACAGGATGATCATGAAGATCAGCGAGACGACCGCCAGCTTGTGCTTGCGGAAGCGCCACCAGATCAGCGTCCACGGCTTTGCGGTATAGAGGGTTTCGTCACGAAACTCCTCCTTGGGCGCGAGCGGCGGGACCCGGGGTGTCAACATCTGGGAGGAGATATTCTGAATATCGGTCATGGGGCCTCACGAAAACCGGATGCGCGGGTCTGACATCGCAAGCAGGATGTCCGAAAGCACCGTGCCGATGACGGTGAAGACGCTGAGGATGAGGATGAAGCTGCCGGCCAGATACATGTCCTGCATCTTCAGCGCCTGCAGAAGAAGCGGGCCCGTGGTCGGCAGGTTGAGAACGACAGCGGTGATGACGTCGCCCGAAAACAGCGCGGGCAGCGCCCATCCGACAGTGGAAATGAACGGGTTGAGCGCAACGCGCACGGGATAGCGCCAGACCACGGTCCGCTCGCTGAAGCCTTGCGCATAGGCGGTCTCCACATAGGGCTTGCGCAACTCGTCGAGCATGTTGGCACGCATGACGCGGATGAGGCCTGCGGCACCGCCTGTCGCCAGCACCACCAGCGGAATCCAGATATGCGTAAGCATGTTGACGAACTTGTCGAAGTCCCAGGGCTTATCCTGAAACTCGGGCGAGACCAGACCGCCGACATCCATGTTGAGCCAGACGAAGGACATCCACATCAGCACGAGTGCGAGCAGGAAGTCCGGCACGCCCTTGCCGAGGAAGCCAAACACCGTGAACACGTAGTCGAAGACGGAATACTGGCGGGTCGCCGAATAGACGCCAACGGGAATGGCGATCATCCAGGTAAAGATCATGCTGAGCGTCGAAATCGCCAGCGTCAGACCGAGGCGATCCCAGATCAGCTCGCTGACCGGCGCATTCCATTCGAGCGAGCGACCGAAGTCACCATAGAAGATGATATTCGAGATCCAGCGCCAGTATTGCACCAGGATCGGGTCATTCAGACCATACTGCTGGCGCATCAGCTCTTCCTGCAACTCGGTGATGTATTCACCGCCGCTGCGAAGCTGTGCCGCATAGGCCGAGACGAAATCGCCCGGCGGCAGCTGGATGATGACGAAGGCGATGAACGAGACGAATATCAGTGTGGGGATCGCCCACAACAGTCGCCGGACAGCATAGCCAAGCATGCACTTTTCCTCTGTCTTGCCGCGCGTCTATGCGCAGGCGGAACGGCAGAATCCGTTCCGTGGCGGCAAAATCCATGGATATAGGTGAAAGGAGCCCCGCCCAGTGGCGCGGGGCTCCGGTTGGTTCAGATTACTGCTTCATCCACATCTGCTGGGTGACGCCGAGACCGATACCGCGCGTGATGTCATCCTCGATCAGGCCATCACGCATGTTCTTGAAGTCGTTCTTCGCAATCGCGATGGCCGGGGATTCACCCACGATCCCGATGACCCAACCCTGACGGACGAAGGTGTCGATCAGCTGGTTCAGAGCTGCGTCGGCGGCTTCGCGGTTCGGAGCCTTGGAGGCGGCATCCCAACCTTCGAAGATCTTGCGGATCGGATGATCGGCCGGCGGCTCGATGCCCGACGCGCCCTTGGTCGAGTACCAGATGTAATACTGGTTGGCGTAGCTGTCGTTGCCCATCATGATGCGTGGGTCAGCCGCCACGACCGACAGGCGGTCGAAGGGATACCACTGCATCTGGAACTCGTTGTTGTCGCGGCTCGCATCCCACTGGGTGCGGTCGATCAGACGCGGCAGGAGCTCGATACCGATCTGCTTGAAGTTATCGGCAACGATTTCCATGGTCTTCGGACCATTGGCATGCTGCATCTCGACCACGATGGACAGACGCTTGCCATCAGAACGGAGGCGGAAACCATCAGCGTCCTTCTTGTCGAGGCCGATACCATCCAGCAGCTGGTTTGCCTTGTCCGGGTCAAACTCTGCCCAATGGGTCTCAAGTTCGGGATTGAAGTTCGGCGAACCTGTGACAGGCGACGCCTGACGGGGCTCGGCGAGACCGGTGAAGACCAGCTCGTTGATCGTCTCACGATCGATCGAGATGCTGAGCGCCTGGCGGAAATCCGCGTTTTCATAGAGACCACGCAGCACATCGTCCTTGACGTTCAGGTTCGGGACCAGCGACCAGGTCTGGGCCTGGTTCCAGCGATAGACCTTATAGTCACCCTTGGTCTCGTTTTCCTTGTAGAAGGTGTAGTCCTGCGGCTCGACATAGCGCATCTGCATGTCGATCTGCCCCTGCACGATCATCAGGTTGAAGGCTTCCTGCTCGCTGAACAGGCGATGCGAGATGCGATCGATATAGGGCAGCTGGTTGCCCGCCTGATCGACGGCATAGTAGTAGGGATTGCGGACCATGGTCACGACTTCAGCCGGTGCCGGGGTCTCGATCTTCCAGGCGGTGATGACGGGCAGGTTGGGGTTCTGCCACCAGGCCGTCACGGCGCCCTTGGAACCCCACAGGTCCTGCCACTTCTCTGCACCATACTTGGTGGCCGCAGCCTTCAACTCCTCTTCGGAGACGTAATTGTTGTTGTACTGCTTCAGATAGTGCTTTGGAAACAGGAAGCTCGGCCGGTCAAGGCTGGGTTCGCCGGTCGAATCCTTGGCCAGGATTTCGAGGAAGTAGACATAGGGCTCCTCAAAGCTGACCTTGAAGGTGCGATCATCGACGACTTCAAGCTTCATCGGCTTTCCGCCGGGCGCCAGCGTCTGATCGATAGACGGCATGATTTCTTTGTTCAGGAACACGTCGTTATACCAGAATTCGACGTCTTCGGTCGTCACCGGATGACCGTCAGACCACTTCAACCCCTTCAGCAGCGTGAAGGTGAAGGTGCGAGCGTCCTCGCTGACGGAGTAGGATTCGACATAGCCCGGAACCAGCGACAGCTTGCCGTCAGCCCCTTGCGACCACTTGACCACACGCTCTTCCATAAGCTTGGTCGGACCCCAGCGGTCGCCCGGACCCTTGTAGGCGCGCTGCCAGTTGCCACCGTACTGACCAACTTCGACGGCAGTGACGACAGTCGGCTTCTCCGGAAGGCGCTGCTCAACGGGCGGCAGCTTGCCGGCCTTTACCTGCTCCTGGAGCATCGGCGATTCATTGAAGGCCCAGGCCGAACCAGCCAGGCAACACGTCATCAAAATCGAAATCAGTGTCTTTGAAATTTTTTCACTTCGCATCATTGTATCCTCCCAGATAGCGAAAATATTTTCGCGCATTTACCCTTGAATGCCTGCGATTTCCAAAGATTTATACAGCGAAAAGCCAAAATCAAGATAAAAATATTTTCATTTATAACTGAGTTAGATTGGCCTCGCACTTTCGCGTTCTATCAATTTGCAGCCCAGCTCTATGCGACAGGGCGGATGATCTGGGCCGAAGACGGAAAGTCTGTTTTCAAGCGCCTGCAATGACAGCACAGCCATTTCCTGCAGGGGAACTCGGACCGTCGTCAGCGGCGGCCGGGTCAGGTCTCCGAGAGCCACCCCGTCGAAACCCACGACTGCGATATCCTCAGGCACCCTCACGCCCTGCGCATGCAGAGCCGCAAGCGCACCAACGGCGAGATTGTCGGAGGCACAGAAGATTGCAGTCACACCCTTCAGCCCAGCCTTGTCGGCAAGCAGCGATGCGACCGCCGCCTCGCCGTCGGCGGGATTGTAGCCCTGGGCGATGTGAACCCGCCCGAGATCGAGAGGCAGCTGCCGTTCCCGATAGGCATCAAGGAAACCATCGACACGACGGGTGATCGTCCCGCGGCCACGCCAGGTCAGATGCAGGATCTGTCGATGCCCCCGCGCCAGCAGCCATTCCGTGGCAAGCCGTGCGGCGTAGCGGTTTCCGGGCGTGACCGTATCGACCGACATCGACGGGTCTTCACCATTCAGCAGGACCACCGCGATCCCCGAGGATGCAAGCGCCCTGAGAAGCTTCGGGTTGTCGTCATAGACCAGAATGATGCCATCGGCATAAACCGACTTTGCCCCGTCGATGATTTCCTGCGCATTCAGCGTCTCGCCGCCCGAATGGGCGACCACACGGACACCGCGCCGCTCGCATTCTCGCGTAAGAGCCGTCAGCAGGGTCCAGGAAAAGAGATTGGTATCGACATGCGGAACATTGCCTGGTGGTACCGCCAGATAGACTGTCGATAGAGAGGCGATCGAGCCCTTCTGCTGCCGTTTGGCAAGGTAACCGAGACGCCTCGCCGCCTCGAGCACCCGGCTTCGCACCTCCGGGGAAATCGATGCCGTCCCATTCAAAACATGGGAGACGGTGCTGAGCGCCACGCCCGCTTCGCGCGATACATCCTTGATTCCGACTTTGGGTCGGTCTGTGCTGTCCATGGCTTGAGCCTCATTCGGCGTAGAAAGGATTGGTGAACAGGCGCGCCTCCTCGCCATGCCACACCTCGAAACGCAGGAACCGAGCGGAAAGCTTGGTTTCGACAGTGAACCGGCCAGCCTCCGGCCGGACCGAACCTGTATAGCCCGTTTCATCGACGAAGCGGATCTCATCACCATTGGCGAGCCCTGAGAAGGACACGGCAATCGCGCTTCCCGATGGAACACGGGAACCGAAGTCGGGATGCCCGGCACCATAAGGCTCGGCCGTCAGGTCGTGAGGTGAGAATGAAACCACGTTCCTTCCGGCCCTGACCGCCGAAAGGATATCGGCAATCGAACTGCCGGTCACCCGCAGTCGATTGCTCGGATGCCCGTGACGACGACGGTTCTTCAGGTGGAAATCGCTGCCACCCGTGATCGGGATCTGTCGACCCGCCACCAGAAGCTCCTGCCAGAAGGCCAGCGCCTGTGCATTCATCGGGGTCCAAAGCCCGTTCCAGATTTCCAGCGCATCAAAGGGACCGTCGAAGCCTGACTGCCACTTGCCACCTGCGGAATTCTGGAACGGATGATTGATGACGATGGTCGCCCCGTTGGCCCGCGCCTCGGCCATGCGGTCCACCACCTCATGCGGGCCACGGCAACGCCAGTCGGCAACCGGCTTCGCAAGCCCTAGGAAATTGGTGTGCCCCCAGAAGGAGGTCAGCTCCATGGCCGGGATCACGAGAATGCCGGGATCATCGGGCCGGATCGTATTCTGCGAGATCGTATTGTGATCGGTGATCGCCAGGAAATCGAGGCCGCCGGCCCGGGCACGATGGATCGCATCGAGCACGGTCACACCGCCATCGGAATGCTCCGAATGGCTGTGCAATTCGCCCACCAGCCAGCGCTGACGTTTGTTGATCAGCCTGATCTTGAGATCGACCTTGCAGGCAGGACCAATCTTCACGATGCCAAGAACCGCATGCCACGAACCCGGCAACGGCCCGCAATCATAGCCAGGCGTTGCACGATCTTCCTCAAGCGTGATGAACCCGCGCTCGGAGCCGCTCCAGCCGCGCATGCGACCGTTCTGAGCCACCCCGAGGTCAATCACGCTGCCACCGCCGCCGAAGGGGAAATGATAGGCGATCTCGATCCGCTCAATATCGGCGCCGACCTCGAAGGGAATCTCGACGAAGGATTTCTCACCCTCCGGAAAGCTGTCGATGGTCACGTTAAATTCCTGGTCGACGCTCATGTGGCGCTCCTCCCCAGTTTCAGGCTGATGATTTCAAAAGGCTTGAAGGCGACCTGCAACGATTGAGGCTGTAGAGCCAGGCTGCTGATAGGCTCTTCCAGGAGATCGATGAGGGCGGCCTGGGTGAAGTCCGGCGCTAACGCGATCTCGGCAGACCGATGACGCCCGGTCGTTTCCCAGAGCCGAACCACGATACCATCGCCATCTTCGGCTTCTTTCACGGCCTCGACAGCAATGCCCTCGGTCAGCACATGAAGAAGAGGTGCCATCTTCGGTGCTGGAGCATCCGAGGCAGTGGCGCCCGCAATCAACCTCAGCGGCAGATTGAAGTCTTCCGCAGCCATGTGCACCACGTCCTTGTCACCGTCATGCACCATGAGAGCATAACGGAACCTATGCTCGCCCTGGTCCGCCTCCGGCCAGGGATAGGTCGGAGAGCGCAAGAGCGTGAGCCGGATATCCGTTCCCCGAGCGTCGTAGCCGTATTTGCTGTCATTGAGGAAGGCGACGCCGAAATCGGGCTCGGTGACATCGACCCAGCGCTGCATCACGCATTCGAAGCGCGCCTTGTCCCAGGACGTGTTGCGATGCGTCGCCCGCCGCACATGGCCGAACTGGATTTCGGCATCGACGGCAGCGGCATGCAAATCAAGCGGAAAGGCCGTCTTCACCAGTGTGTTATGCTCGTACCACTCGACAAATGTGTCGAACTCGACCTGTCGTGCATCCGCCTCCAAGGCCACGACCTGCACGATCCGCGAGTTCTCGTAACGCCATTCGAAGCGGATTGCGGCTCGCATCGGGCCTCGCTCGACGACCTCGGCTTGCACGAGATCGTCGATTTCGAAAACCTGATCTTCGAAATCGGCATCGATGTCCCAGGCATCATATTCAGCCGGGCGATCGCGAAAGGCCTGCAGCCGGTTTCCAATCTGGCCGTGCTTGAAAATCGACCGCCCTGTCGCCCGGTCGAGGAAATGCTCGATCCGCCCCCGATCATTGAACAGGATCTCGACATGCGTATTGGCCAGCCGACGCACAGAGACCTCGAGATCTGACGCATCAGCCGGCACATTGGTAACGCTAGCCAGAGGCACAAATGCCAATGGCGGAACTGCTGTGAGACGCACAGCCGGGAGCCGCGCACCATCGGCCCTCACGATCTGCTGCACCGCCTGATCTTCAAGCAGCGACGAGGCAACGAGACCACCGCGCAATCGACCCGTCGCATTCAGAACCATGCATTCGCCGCGGCCACTCATCTGGTCGGCAAGCTCTTGTGCCAGAGCGCCGGCCTCAGCGAAGAAAGTCTCGTAGTCGCGATCGCTGTCTTCATAGACCGCACCGATCGAGGATCCGGGCAGGATGTCGTGAAACTGGTTGAGCATCACGATGTCCCAGAGACGCCGGAGCTGCTGATGCGGATAGCCATAGCCGCTCGCGCGCTTGGCCAGGACCGCCATCAGTTCCAGCTCCCGAAGCGCAATTTCCGCCAGCCGGTTGAAGCGCTTGTTCTTGGCGACGGAGGTCAGCGTGCCCCGATGGAACTCGAGATAGAACTCGCCGACCCAGGTCGTATAGCGCTGGGGATTCGCCTTCATCTCGGCGATCAGCCGCTCGAAGAAAGGCCGCATCGCCCCATGCTCGACCTTGGGGCAGCCGGGAATGCCGCGTTCCATGCGGCGGATGTTGTGCAACATCTCGCGCGTCGGACCACCGCCGCCATCGCCATGGCCGTAAACGAGGAAGAGCTCGCCGCCGATCCGCTGCTGACCGTAGCGCTTCCAGGTCCCCATGACATGCGTCGGCTTGAGGTTGGGGCAGTAGGTCGTGCCGATGCTCTTACTGTCATACGGTTGCGTCGTCAGGAAATAGGCGACCACCTTACTGCCGTCGATGCCCTGCCAGAAGAGCTTTTCCTCGGGCATGCGATTGGTGTCGTTCCAGGAAAGCTTGTGGGTGACGAACGTATCAAGCCCCGACTTGGCCATCAGCTGCGGCAAGGCGGCCGTATAGCCGAACGTATCCGGCAGCCAGACCATGCGCGGACGGATACCGAAGGTTTCCTGATGATAGCGCACACCGTAGAGGATGTGCCGGACCAGCGCCTCGCCGCCGGCGATATTGACATCCGGCTCCAGCCAGAGAGCGCCCTCGATCTCGAACCGGCCAGCCGAGAACTGGCCACGAATGCGATCGAAGAGCTCGGGATAGTCCTTGCGCAGATAGTCGAGCAGGACGCACTGATTGTACATGAAGCGGTAATCGGGAAACTCGTCCATCAGCGAGAGCATTGTCGCCATGGAACGGGCCATCTTCTGCCGCGTCTCCCGCACCCGCCAGAGCCAGGCCACGTCGATATGCGTGTGCCCGGTCGCAACGACGACAGGCTTTTCCTCGAAGTCGCCGGCCTGATAGATGGCGGAAGCGATCGACCGCGCAGCCTCCAGGGATGCCGCAAACCTCTCCGGATTGCCCGGTCGCAGATCGATGGCATCGACGGCCTGCTCGACCACCCGCAGAATGAAGTGGCGGCGCGGATCGTTTTCATCCAGCAGCCGCGCCACATCGAGTGGCACCCGCAGATCGTAATAGACATCCTCGACGTCAGGGTCGTGGCGATGCAGCTTCACCCCAAAGCCGATCTGCCGACGATCCTCGATCGTCCCGGCCTCGATTAGGATGTCATGGACCTGACCCGCAACCGCATTCAGGCTCAGCGGAAATTCACGGTGGTTTGCGTCACCACCCTGCACGATCCGTCCGTCGACCCGCACAAGGCATTGCGGATCGCTGCGCCCCATGACATTGCCGAAGGCAGCCTCGATGCGACCGAAGACGCGCGCACCGTCGATGCCGTCTGGCAAGGCAACGCTGCCCCCGAACCAGTAATACCCGTCCGGTTCGCCCCAGATATGATCACGCCCGACCGGCGTCCAATCTGCGCGATCGGATGCCACCATGGCCGCACGGTCACCCGATACCGCCTGCCGATAGACCAGCGGCACCTGAACACCGAGCGGCTGAAAGATGTGCTCGGCCAGGACCGAAAGGAGCTTGTCGAGCTTGCGAATGGTCTTCATGAACAACGCTCCTGCAACAGCTTCAGGACCAGACCGGAGCCTGATCCTGCAGGATCACGACCGGCTCGGGATGAAAGCCCTCGGGCAGGGAATCGGGGCGGCGCACCTCGACGTCTTCGAGTGCGAGGTTGTGAACGTTGGAGGCGAAAACGCCGGGCATGCCGCCGGGATAGGGCACGAGACCGATCACCTTGCCATCCTCCCCCCGGACCCAGGCATTGGCACGTCCCGCCGCATCGGGCGAGGGCGCAAGATCGAATTTCGTCGGACGCACATCGTAACGGCAGGCATTGAAGCGCCCGGGCTGCTGGCGGATATGGACACGGCGCAGCGTGACATTCCGGATCAACCCCGGTCGATCGGCATAGAGATTGACCGCACCCTCCATCAGCCCCTGGATATCCTCGAAGAGCACATTCTCGATGACACCGGCGGGCTGCGTGCTGCGACGATCGAGAGCGGTTGCGGTGATCGCCTCCCCCGAGCCCCAGAAGCCCTCCGGTGTTTCCCGGCATTCGAGCTTGAGGCGCCGGAAGGTCACATTCGCAAGGCGCCCCCCATCGCGCGAAAAAAGACCGAGCGCCCGGTTGCTATGGGCGATCTCGCAATCTTCGAAGACAATGTTTTCCATATCCGCGAAGCTCTCCGTTCCGAGCTTCAGGGCGCAGCTTTCGCTGATGATCTGGCAGCCGGAAACCCGGATCTGCCGGCATGCACCAATCGGCGCACCATCGGTCCCGCGGCTTGTCTTCAGCACGACGCCGTCGTCAGCCGTGTCGATCACGCAGTTCTCGATCGTCACCCGCTCGCAGGCATCGATGACCACTCCGTCGGTATTGGGCATCTTGCGGTCATTGATGATGCTCAAACCTTCAAGGGCGACATCCTTGCTGCGGATCAGATGAACCGTCCACATGGCAGACAGGCAAATCTTGATGCCTTCGATGCGCACATCGGAACAGCGATCAATGATCAGGGTCCTCGGTCGAAGGCGCGACGGGATATATGTCCCCATATCCTCCAGCATGCCCTCGATAAAGGACTCACCGGGTGCTTCGATAGAACCAACCCCGTGGATACGGATGGACCGTGCATCGCGGGCAAGCATCAAAGCGCGATCGGAATCTTCGGCGATAACGTCAACGGTGTTCGAAGCATACTGCGCGTAGTCGGGACTAAAGCGCAGCACGGCGCCCTCCTCAAGGCAGAGATCCATGCCGCTTGGCAGACGCAAAGCGCCAGTCTGATAAATCCCCTTCGGCAGATGCAGGGCCACCCCCTGCTTCGCCGCGGCATCCAGCGCCTCCTGCAGAGACTGCCCGTCCCGCATCGAATCGGTAATGAATATTTTTCTTGATTTCGTCACCGCAAGCTTCTCCTCCCAGGCAGCAGCATTCGGATAGAAAGCCTGCATACAGGCGCATCTGAATGATATCGGCGTCATATCAATCCGATTTCAGCGCGAAATACAAAATGAAAATATTTTTTCTGCCGTGATCGATCTCGGGCTGTGACGAGTGTCATAGCCAGAGCGATCAACAGCCGGAAAACCGTGCAGAGCGGAGCGGCGACCCACGGTCACGAGGACGACATGCCCCGGAAAGACAAGTGCGTTCAGACGCCACCTGCAGCATCTGAAAAGGACCGGGAAAATCCGGTCGGGCGCAAGACGGGAGGCCAGAGTCAGAACCCGGCCCCCTGGCCCTTAGCGAATGCGCCGTCCCGCAGCATCGAAGAGAAAGCTAGTCTTCGCCGATAGCCCGACCGTGATCTCGTCGCCCAGCCGGCCGCCCTGGCGGCGTTCTTCCTGCTCGATGATGATCTGCTCGCCGGGCACCGTATGAGCATAGACATAGCTCGTATTGCCGAGATGCTCGACGACATCGACATGCGCCGTCAGCTGTGTATCGCCACTCCCCGCCGGCAGGAAATGCTCGGGACGCACCCCGACTGTCACGGCATCACCAACCTTTGGCGGGGTCGCGCAGGAAACCGTCAACTGCGTGTCGGGTCGCGCCTTGAGCGCCACTGTCACCTGTCCACCCTCCGCCTGACCGATCACCACCGCCGGCAGAAAGTTCATCCGTGGCGAGCCGATAAAGCCGGCAACGAACATGTTGTCGGGGTCATCATAAAGCGCAAGCGGCGCACCGACCTGCTCGACGATCCCGCCGCGCATGACGACGATCTTGTCGGCCAGCGTCATCGCCTCGACCTGGTCATGCGTGACATAGACGATGGTGGCGTTCAGCTCCTTGTGCAGCCGGGCGATCTCGACGCGCATATGCACGCGCAGCTCCGCGTCGAGGTTGGAGAGCGGCTCGTCGAACAGGAAAACGTCAGGCTGACGCACAATCGCCCGCCCGATGGCAACACGCTGGCGCTGACCGCCGGACAGAGCCTTCGGCTTGCGGTCCATCAGCGCGTCGAGTTCCAGGATCTTCGCCGCCGCATTGACCCGCCGCTCGATCTCGTCCTTCGCCATGCCGGCAAAGCGCAGCGCAAAGCCCATGTTCTCGCGCACGGTCATATGCGGGTAGAGCGCATAGGTCTGGAACACCATGGCAATGCCACGTTTCGACGGATCGACATCGTTCATCACGCTGCCGCCGATCGTCAGCTCTCCTGCGGAAATATCCTCCAGCCCCGCGATCATTCTGAGCAGCGTGGACTTGCCGCAGCCGGACGGGCCGACGAAGACGACAAACTCCCCGGAGCGCACCTCGAGGTTCACCCCCTTGATGACCTCGAGCTGCCCATAGGACTTGCGGATATCGGTGAGCCGGACCTCTGCCATGGTAGCCTCGATCAGCTGACGTTGAAGGTGATGTGCTTGATGCCGAAGGGACGGCACTTGGCCGTCAGCGTCAAGCGTCCGACCTCGTTTCCAGCCTCGACATAGACGCCGACGGCCCCGCCCTTGAAGGACAGAAGCGTGGGGCCGACGATGCGGCCCGGACCTTCGAGGCTGACCTCTACCGGATCATCGAAAAAGCCCAGGACATTTCCGCCCTGGTCGAGCGCCCGCAGCATCACGCGAACCGTGTCCTTCTCGCCAGCCCGAAGCTCGGTATCGTCAGCCGCGATATCCAGGGTGGTCGGCAGCGGATCGGCCGGCAGATGACGGCGCACAACCTCCTTGCCGTCGAGGAAGCCGACGAGTTCGCCATCCCGCCAGGTCATGCCCCATTCGCCGAATTCTTCCGGCGTGACCATGCTGTGATCGAGAATGCAGGGCGGATGCGGCAGATGCGGATAGGTCCTTCTGTCAGGTTCGATCCGCTTGACGATCTGGCCCATGCGGATTTCGACATAGTCGCAATTGGTGAGAATGATCAGCGGCAGCACGCCGCCGATATTGCGCTCGCCGCGCGCCCAGAAGCTGACCGGCTGCAAAACGATCCCATCCTTCGGATCGCCCTGCGAGGCATAGGCATAACCGGCGAATTTCGGCTCGCGATACATGTCGGTGACACCGTGGTAGCAAATGCGGTCGCCCGAACCGAAATCCTTGTGGGTGTTGTAGTCGAACATGCACCAGCCGGTGGAGCCGGAGATCGAAGGCTCGCCCGCAACCGCATTCAGGATCGCCAAGTGACGGCCGACATGCTCTGCCTGCCGCTGCTCCTGGTCAAAGCGCTTGGTCGGATACATGTGCCCGCCATATTCGGTGATCATATAGGGCACCTTGCGGTCGAGCCCCGTCACCTCGCGCTGCTCGCGCAGGATCAGCCGCTCGCGATTGTGCCCGGGCATTTCGTCCAGCCCGAGAATGAAGTCGTTCATCGTATAGACGTCTTCGAGCAGCTCGCTTTCGGTGATGTAGCGCACACCGCCGGTCTGGCGGGTCGTATCGAGCGACCGCGCCATGGCATTCGTCTCGACATAGAAGTCGTGGTCGTCCTGGCTCTCGTTGATGCGCACGCCCCAGATGATGATCGAAGGATGGTTCCAGTCGCGCTCGATCATGCGGCGGACGTTCTGAACGCTCTCCGCCTTCCAGGCATCGCCGCCGATATGCTGCCAGCCGGGGATTTCTTCGAAGACCAACAGGCCGATCTCGTCGCAACGGTCGAGGAAGTATTTCGACTGCGGATAATGCGAAGTGCGGGCAATGTTGCAGGCGAGATCGAATTTCAGGATATCGGCATCCTTCTCCTGGCCTCGCCGACCCATCGCGTAACCCAGATGCGGCCAGGCCTGATGACGGTTGAGGCCCCGAAGCTTCACCACACGGCCATTCAGCTTGAAGCCGTCGATGGTGTATTCGGCAGAGCGGAAGCCGAAGCGGCTCGTCACGGCATCGGCACCCGCAGCTGTCTCGAGCGTCACCGTGAGGTGATAGAGAGCGGGATTGTCGATATCCCAGAGCGTGATGCCCTGAAGCCCGGAGAGGCCAAGCGAAACCTCCGCACCTGATACGGTCGTCTCGGTCCGCGCGATCTCCGCACCTGTACCATCTTTCAGAACAGCCGTGACCTTGCCGGAAAGCGCCTGATCCGTCGGATTGGAAATCCAGACCTTCGCCGTCACCTGCTTGGCTTCGGCCAGAACATCCGGCGTTTCGATCTTGACGTTCTTGATCGCAACCGGCGCAGTGATCTTGAGCCAGACATCACGATAGATGCCGGCATAGGTGAGATAGTCGATGACACCACCGAAAGGCGGGATCTCCGGGTTTTCCGAACCGTCGATCTTGACCGTCAGCAGGTTGTCACCGGCCTTCAGATGCGGCGTGAGCCGGGCTTCGAACGGCGTATAGCCATCCTTGTGCGCAGTGATCTCAATACCATTCAGATAGACCACGCTGTCCGCCATGGCGGCATCGAACACCAGCGAGACTTCGCGACCTTCGAACCGCGGATGCCAGGCGATGACCTTCTGATAGGTAAAGGCCTTCTGATAGCTCTTCTCGTCGAAATAGTTGTAGGGCAGCTCGACTGCCGTATGGGGAAGCTGGACCGTCTCGCCCGGCTGCGAAGCCGAGGCAAAACCCGGCTCAAAACCGGCGCGGAAGATCCAATCCTTGTTGAAAGTCTCGATAATGCGCATTGAAAAATCCTATTTCACGGAGCCGAGCATGCCCTGCACGAATTGCCGTTGCATGGCGAAGAAGACGAGAAGGGTGGGAAGTGTGGCGAGGATCGTACCGATCATCACAGTGCCGTATTCGGGCGCGTAAGCCGAGGCGAGCGAGGACACGACCAGCGTGATCGTCTTCGTGTCGTTCGACTGCAGCACGATCAGCGGCCAGAGATAATTGTTCCAGTTCAGCATGAAAACGATGACGAAGGCCGCCGCATAGGTCGAGCGCATCACCGGCACATAGATGTAGAAGAAGATCTGCCACTCCTTCAGCCCATCCACCTTGGCCGCATCGCGAAGCTCGGTCGGAAAGGCCTTCGAGGCCTGGCGGAAATAGAAGATGATGAAGGCCGACGCGATCATCGGCAGCATGATCGCGATATGCGTATTCAGCAGCCCCGCCTGCCCCATCAGCATGAAGAGTGGGATCATCAGGGCTGCAAACGGCACCATCAGCGTCAGCAGGATCACGGTATAGACCCGCTCGCGCAGCTTCGAGCGGAACATCTCGAACCCATAGCCGGCAAGCGACGAGACGAGCAGCGTCAGCGCCGTGCCGACAAGCGCAATCTTCACCGAATTCCAGAACACCAGCGGCACATCCACCTGCGCGAAGAAGGACGCGATGTTGTCGAACAGGGCCGTGCCAAAGGTGACCTTGCCGCGGATGATCTCGCTCGTGGTGTTGGTTGCTCCGATCACCATCCAGATGAAGGGGAAGATCGAAAGGAAGGCCGCAAGCGACAGCACGGCATATTGCACGATGTCAGGCAGGCGGCGACGAAGCGTCGTCATCATTTGCGTTCCCTCGCGGCATAGAATTGCAGGAAGGAGAGAACCGCCACCATCAGCACGATGACATAGGAGACGGTCGCCGCATAACCGAAGCTCGGCATGTAGCGGAAGGTCAGGTTGTAGATGTAGAGCGACAGCGTCAGCGTCGAATTCGCCGGTCCGCCGGTGCCTTCGGTGAAGTTGTAGACCTCGTCGAACAGCTGCAGCGTGCCGATCGTCGAGGTGATCGTGGTGAACAGGATCACCGGCTTCAGCATGGGGATGGTGAGAAACGCGAAACGCCCCCAGGACGGCACGCCGTCGATCTTCGCCGCCTCATAAATCGAACGATCGATATTCTGGAGTGCTGCCAGATAAAAGATCATGTTGTAGCCGGTCCAGCGCCAGGTGATGGCGATGATGATCAGCACCTTGGCCCAGAAGGGATCGGTCAGCCAGCCGATCGGCTCGCCGATGATGCCGATCGCAAGCAGCGTGTTGTTCACCACGCCGTCGAGCGAGAACATGCTCTTGAACAGAATGGAATAGGCGACCAGCGAGGAAACGCAGGGCAGGAAGATCATCGTCCGGAACAGGCCGGAATAACGAAGCTTCGGATTGTTCAGCATGGCCGCCAGGATCAGCGCCATGGTGATCATGATCGGCACCTGCACGACAAAGAAGATGACCGTGTTTTGCAGCGCCTGCCAGAAAACCGGATCATTCCACAGCCGTTCGAGATTTCCGGTGCCGGAGAACTTCAGCATCATCCCGCGCCCGGAATAGAAGGACAGCGCGAGAGCACGCAGGATCGGATAGAGCATGAAGATCGCAATAAGCGTGACGGCCGGCGCCACGAACAGCCACCCGTTCACGTCGTAGTAGCGCTTCAAGCTGGATCTGGATGTGGTGGCCATGCGGTCTCCCCGAACCTGATCATTGGTCACGGACTAAAGTCTATCGACGGAAGGCGCGCGGCGTCGCCGCCGCACGTCTCCGGGAGGACAGGGGCTCAGTCCTTGGGAATGAGCCCCTGTGGGATGGGTTTATTGGATCTGGGTGGCAGCCTGATCTTCGATGGCCTTCAGGACGTCATCGACAGGCGTCCCCTTGAGAAGGGCCGGAAAGTTTGCCGTGACAGCCGTGTCCAGCTCGTTCGTGAAGATGCCGTAGTTGACCGCCGGCACCTGCACGAGCCAGTCGGAGAACTTCTGCCAGACCTTGTCGCCACCGAAGAAATCGTCCGGCTTCTGATAGGCTTCACCGGTACGGGCTGCGAGCAGCGAGCCGACCGCGCCACGTTCGGTCAGGATCTTCTGGTAGAAGTCGAGGTCCTTTGCATAGATCTCGTTGAGGAAGTCGATCGCCTCGTCCTTCTCGGCGGAAGCTTCAAGCACATACCAGCTCGAACCACCGAGGTTCGACGCAGCGACGGCGCCCTCGACATTCAGCTTCGGAATGGCCGTCAGCGCCCACTTGCCGGCCTGATCAGGCTGCGACTTGACGGTGCCGGTGATCCAAACGCCCATGAGTACGGAGGCAACATCGCCCGACGTCAGCGCGCTGATGCCGTCGTTCCAGCCGCTTGTCGGCTTGGCAACGCCTTCGTTGACGATGCGCGCCTGGGTTTCGAGTGCAGCCTTCAGCGCGGCATTACCCGTGATGTTGAGGCTACCGTCCTCGTTGAAATACCACTGGCCGCCGGACTGCATCATGATGCGGATCAGGCCGCCGTCATTCGAGTCGAGCGCCATCATCTCGTGGCCGGTCTTGGCCTTGACGTCCTTGCCGATCTCGATGAAGCGATCCCAGGTCAGGTTCTCCATGTCGGCAGCGGTATAGCCCGCCTGCTCCAGATAGTCCTTGCGGTAGTAGAGGCCGGTGACACCGGAATCGAAGGGCACGCCATAGACCTGACCTTCGAGGGTCATCAGATCGACCTTGTATTTGGCAAAGCCGGAATAATCGATCTTGTCCGTCAGCGCGGCGAACGAGCCGGGGAAGGACTGCAGATATTTCTGCGCGCCGTAATCCTCGATCAGCACGATATCCGGCAGGGTGTCGGTCATGCCGGAGGCAAGACCCGTCTGCAGCTTCTGCTCGACGTCAGCCTTGGCGAAGTCGACGATGTTGAAGGTCGTGCCGGGGTTCTTCGCGGTGTAACGCGCAGCGGCCTCCTGCATGATCGCAACGTTGAAGTTCGGGTCCCAGCACCAGATGGTGACTTCACCGGCAAAGGCTGCGGTGCTGCAGAGAAGGGCGGCCCCAGTCACGGCACCGGTTACGGTGCGCTTGAACAGGCGAGAATAATCCATGTGTTCCTCCCATTATGACGTTGAATGCGGCAGCCTCATCCCCTGCCTCATCACCACTATTTCCGAAAATCGGAGGACAGCCAAGAAAATTTTTACTAAATATTTTGTGCGCTGCGGTAAGTGCTTGGGAATCCCCAGACTCCCTTGCGAAAACGCTCAGGTCGCCAGAGGCTTTTTCGCGCTTGCCCGCCAGACCATCTCGGTCGGCAGGGTCACATGCTTGGAATAGTCCCGGCCATTCAGCCGCTCGACGAGCAGGTCGACCGCCACCTCGCCGATCAGCTCGCCCGGAATCCGCATGGTGGAGAGTGGTGGCGTCAGGAACTGCGCGACGGGGATATCGTTGAAGGCAACGACTGCGATGTCCTCGGGGATGGAAAGCCCCACCTCCTGGATCGCCCGATAGGTGCCGATCGCCATATTGTCGTTGGCTGCAACGATCGCATCGGGCCGGACGTCCAGAGCCAGAAGCGATTTCGCCTGCTGATAGCCCGTCTCGAGGCGCAGGTTCTGCCCGAACCGCTCGCTCTGTCCGAGCGCCAGAAGCTCAGGCCGATAACGACCTCGCGCCTCGTGCCATTCGATAAAGGCCTTGCAGCGCTGCTCGCCATGCATCAGCGCATCATTGTCCATCAGCTCGTAGCCACCGACAAAGCCGATCCGCTGGTATCCGGCCTTGTCCAGACTGTCGAGGATCGTCACAGTCGCCTCGCCCAGATCGGCGCGAACGCAGTCGAATTGCGGCATGCGCGGATTGTAGTCGGCCATGATGAGATGCGGGCATACCTTGGCCATCGCCTCGATCTCGGCCTTCGGATGATGTCCGACGACGATCGCAGCCGAAATGCCCGTCAGCATGGCCAGATCGATCGGCACATCGGGATTGAACACCCGGGCAATCTCGATCTTGTATTCACGGCAGCGGGCTTCGATACCGAGCCGGACGCCCACGTAATAGGGGTCTACCAGTTCCTCGTTCGGCGCCAGAAAATGGATGACGGCGATGTTCGCGGAGACCTCGGCATGAAGCCCCATGGGGATCGAAAACGGCACCGATAGCGCGTTCTTGCGCGCCCTCGGCGTCGCATAATTCAGCGCCTCGGCGGTCTCGATGATCGCCTGGCGCTTCACCTCAGAGATAGAGAGGCTCTGGTCGTAGTTCAGGACGCGCGACACCGTTCCCGATGACACGCCGACGGCCTTCGCAATTTCC
Organism: Rhizobium sp.; assembly: GCA_027533385.1. GTDB lineage: Bacteria > Pseudomonadota > Alphaproteobacteria > Rhizobiales > Rhizobiaceae > Allorhizobium. The sequence goes on from JAPZUE010000060.1 coordinate 33,897, forward strand.
TTGATCGTCACCACGGCGGCCTGCCTCCTCAACCCGCATTCCCATGAGGTTGGTAAACCTCTGGAAAATATTTACTAGGCCAGGGACGTGGGGGATACAAGCACTTCCTTGAACAAGCCCCTGTCGAAACAGGGCGCCAAAGCCGGCCTCGACACGGTCAAGGCCGCTTCGGATCAACCGCAATCCAAGTTAGTCTAGGCCTGGGTCTCGCTGACAAAGGCCTCGATTTCGGCCAGGCTGTCGAGACGGGTCACGTCGAAATCGGCTGCAGCCAGATCGATCCCAAACGTCTCCTCGAGCAGCATCATCAGATGCGTGGCCGCAAGCGAATCCAGCCGGCCACTGAAGAACAGCGAATCCGTATCCTGGAGCGGCTGTCTGTCACCGCGTTCTTCGAGCAGCCCCTGAACGCGGGCACGGATGGACGCAATCTTATCGGTGGTCATGGCAGGTCAGACTCCAAACAGGCCAAACAGGAAGTGGAAACGATCCGACAGTTGGCCCTCCAGCCACACACTGTCGAAGATCTTCAGGAAGCAGAAGAACAGGGCCACGTTGATCCGCGGCCAGATCTGGTGACGCCAGAAGCCGTCATCCGGCGAGGTCTTGCGCCCCCAGATCTGCGAGATGATCAGACCCGCCGACAGCAGGCACACATAGAAGGCGAGCGTTTCGAACCGGTCCAGTTCATCGAGCGGCGTCCCGTCGGCAAAGACATGGGACACGAAGATCAGATGATAGAGGAAGTTGCCGAAACCGGCCGCACAGAAGGTCGCGAACGCAATGCGCAGGCGTGGCGATGTCTTGAACCAGCGCATGAAGGCTGGATAGAAGAAGAAATCGACCAGAACCTCTTTGAAGTAATAGTAATAGCGGTTCCAGAACTCGGCGATCGAGCGGGATGCCAGCGGGTTCACGGTGTTGCGCGGAATGTTGTAACCCATCATCCGCGCCACGGCGACAATGGCATGGCCCCAGGCCGCAATGATCAGCAGATCGACGCCGTAATTGACGAAGAGACCCAGCCATCTGAGCCCGATCGGCATGGCCGCCGCATCCACTGGATTGAGGATCATAAAACCGAGCTTCGGTACACCCAGCATCTCGTGGAACAGGGTGGTCACGGCCAGACTTGTCCAGCTGAGGATAGCCGTCCAGACGGCAAGCTTCAGCGCCTTCAGGCGCGTCACGGCAAGGGCTTGCTCGTCCTTCGCCTCGAACCGCTTGAGGAAAGACAGACCCTTTCCGATCGGCGCGACATCGCCGCCCCAGACCGGCCGCATGTAAAGCGCCCGGACACTGTCGGGCGCTGCAGCCTTGGCCTTCAGATCAACGGCGGCATAGGCAAGAAACCAGAAGCACGAGGCCCAGACAGCCACGAACGCCCAGAGAATGGCATGACCGTAATTCCCCGGCGGCAAGAAAGCGGCGACAGCAAGCAAGCCGAGGAAACCGGCCAGCTGCACCAGCACCGGACGTCGCGACCAGAGGCCGCTGCTCAGTCTCTGGCCAGCGATCATGGCCTGCGCAAAACCGAGGAAAAGCAGCACGCCCGCAATCTGCAAGGCGAGCGGAGGCACGGTGACGCCGGTCCCAAGCCCCGAAGCCAGATCCTGCACCATCGCGCTCATGTCTGCCGTCCGGAAAGGCCGCAGCAACAGAAACACCAGACTTGACGCAATGAGGATGGCAAGCCGGTGTCCCGGCCATCGCGCGGCCGCAAGAAGCGTCAGCCCGATCAGCGCGAGCGCCGGCAGACTGATCTGCAAACTCACGCCGAGCGCGGCCAGAAACAGCAGATGGATCAGGAGCAGACCGCGGATCGTCCCGACATAGGCACGTGCATCCGCATTCGTATCGATCGTCAGCCACGAACGACGCAACTGCAGAAGGCGCTGCAGGGGACTTGCCCCTTCCTGCTCGGAGATAGGGCTCACGAAACGCCCCCTTCAAGAAGGCTGCGCAGAGCACGCCGGTCCACCTTGCCGTTGATGTTAACGGGCAGTGCATCCTTGAGATGGATGACTTCCGGAACCATGTAGCGCGGCAGGGAGCGCAGCATGTTCGCCTGGATCGAAGCGGCCGTTTCAACGCTGCCCGCTACGAAGCCGACGAGGCCCGCCGCAGAACCATCGACAAAGGGCCAGGCCACGACGGCAACGACCGTGCTGTCCGCCGCAAGCCGCAGATGCGCCTCGACCTCTTCCAGCTCGATCCGGTTCCCCTTGACCTTGACCTGGTTATCCGTCCGCCCGAGATGGTGGTAGATCCCCTCGGCGTCGCACATGCCGAGATCCCCGGTCAGGTACCAGCGCTCTCCGCCGATCTCGCGAAAGCGGTCCGCAGTCTGCTCAGGCGAGGTAAAGTATCCGATCCCGACCTGCGGACCGCCAAGCGCAATCTCTCCGGGCTCGCCGGCAGCGACAGGCTGCAGATCAGGACCAAGGATCGCGATCTTGCCGTCACTGAACGGCGCTCCGATCGCTACGACGCCGCGCCCCGGCGTGAGCGGCATCTCCGCTCCCACGCTTTGTCTGAGCATTACCACTGTGCATTCCGTTGGCCCATAGATGTTCTCGATGGCGCTGTTTGGTGCAGCAACCGCCCAGGCCTCGACGGTCGCACCCGGGAGAGGCTCCCCGCAAAAGATCGACAGGCGGATCGTCTCGAACAGACCAGGTTTAAGAGAACCGGCCGCGCGCATCATGTTGACGATGGTCGGCACCGACATCCAGGCCGTGATGCCATGACTGCGGATGAAATGCTGCGGCGCCGACAATTCGAGCGCCGACATCACATGCAGCGCGGCACCGGATTCCAGTGTCAGAAACAGGTTGTGGACGCTGAGGTCGAAAGTCAGGTCATGCGCCTCGGCGACACGGTCTTCGGGCCCCAGCCCGGTCCAGGGGCGCGCCTGCGCCAGATAGGAAGCGAGCGAGCCTGCCGAAATGACCACCCCCTTGGGAAGGCCGGTCGTGCCGGAGGTGAAGATGATATAGGCCTCATGCTGCGGCGCCACCATGACAGGTGCTCCAAGCGGCGCATCGGTCAAGGCGTCCAGCGGCATGATCCGCGGATCGACCGTAGCCGGCATATCGGCTTTTTCCGGACCGATGATGATGTCAGGCGCGGCAGCCATCACCTCCGGAGCAAGAAGACCAATCCCGTTGCGATCGACAATCAGGGCATCGAGCTGAAGCAGGCCCAAGAGCTTGACCAGCCGCTCGGCCGGCCACTTCTGATTGAGGGGTACATAGGTCGCCCCTGCCATGCAGGCTCCGAGAACGCCCACATAACCTTCCAGACTGCGGGTTGCCAGAACCCCGACCCGTCGCTGCTTCAGCCGAGGCGCCAGATAACCGGCAAGCCGCGCGATCTTCTGCGCCAAGGCGTCATAGGTAAACTCGCGCCGGGCAACAACGAGGGCAACAGATCCGGGGTGGACCCTGGCGCATTCCCAAAATGGCGCGGCGAGATTGAAGTTATCAAGCTTGTTATGCACTGGAACACCGTTCAAGATTTTAACCCGCGTCACTGTTGTCTGAGTGTTGGATGGCGATGATCGGCGCGACGTCATCATTCCGGTTGCGGCCCGCGCAGCACCAAGACCGGATCCCTGCCGCGCTAGAAGTCGGCGGCAACCATCAGCGCCGAGGCAGCGGCCGCCGACCCGACTGCCATCGACAGCCAGGGCCGCTTTTGCGAGACATCGATGGTGAAGAGATTGAGCGGAAAGAGGTGCTGGTGCGATTGCGGCGATGCCCCTCGCTTCGGCGCCGGCAGATACCATTCGTCATCGAACCAGCGCCAGTCGTCCGCCCATGTCCAGCAGTTATGTCGCTTGTAGACGGCGGCCACTTCCTCCGCGAAAGCCTTGTTGGTCGCAAGACGGATCGGCTGCCCAGGGGAGGTCTGAAAGTATCGCATCGCGAGCGGCAGCGATCGGTTGGTGCAATAGTTGGACATCCAGAGGTTGAAGCCGATTTCTTCTCTGAGGCCCTGCAGCACGCGGAACAGCTGGACATGCTCCTCGTGTCCATATTCCCCCCAGGGATTATGGGTGAAGACGTTCATGTCCGGCCGCAGCCGTTCGCGGAGCAATTCCTTTATCTTCACGAAATTCCGCTGGTAAGCCGTCAGAACACTGTGTTCGGCCACCCGCATTTCGCCCATGCCGACCTTTCCAAGCGCCCGGCGCGACATGCGCGTCAGCTCGCGTCGCTGGCTTTCGAAGCTGAGAACGAGGCCATCCGTACTTTCTCGCGGGTCCTCCCAATTGGCGCAGCCAGCAGCACCGGATTCTGCGACGTTGAGGCAGCTGACCCCAGACCGGGGAAACTCGGCAAGCGCCGCAGCCCGCTTGTCGCCCAAGCCCGGCTTCGCCCAGAAATCGCGGAACACCACGATGACTTCGTCGACCTCATGAAGGATCGCGTTGAACCACAGCAGTTCATCGTCCGGATGGGCCGCAATGATCACGGAATTGTTCAAGAAAGCCGGGCGCTCGCTCATCCATTCTCCTCCCCGGATGACTGGCGATTGGCAAAGGGTGTCTGGTTCACGGCGGAAGCGCTCTCCCGCCACCGTTCGCGCCACCGCATGGCGGCAAGCGCAAGCGAGCCGCGCAGGGTCTTGGCCTGGGTGAGCGCATGCAGGCCCGTGGGCACGGTTCCAAAATCCGCCTTGAAGGGCTCGTCACCAATGGTGAAATCGAAGCTCTGTCCACCGGTCGCGATCCAGTCCTCGATCATGCCGTCATAGAGAAGAAGGCCCGGCGAATGGCGGCCATGGGTCTGGTAATCGCAGCCGATCAGCAAGTAATGCAGCCGCCCGTCATGAGCGACGCAGAAGGTGTAGCCGATCGCCTCACCACCAATTTCGAGCGCATAAACGCGTGAATAACCCGTCTGCACGCCGGACTGCGCCACCGCGCGGTAGAAGGAAAGCGCTGCCGGAGCGGCAATCACATCTCCCTCGAAACGGCCTTCACGCAAGGCCGCCAGCCGATCAACCGCCGCGGCGATGGCCTGCTCCCCCTCGACGGCCACCAGACGGGCACCTTGCCCCTTGAAGAAGCGCTTCCGCTTGCGCGAGAGATAGCGAGCAAAACTCTCGGTGAGCGCCTGCTCGCGCCATCGCTCCGCAGGAGCCACGAGGTCGCTGGCATGGGCGGAGAAATTGAGCTTCCGCGCACTGCCTGGCAGGAAGGACTGCCACAGGGCCAGATGCTCCTCCCGGATCGGCTTTACCCGCAAGATGTCGTAGGACGGCAATGCGGAGGCGATGCGTTCCCGGATCGCCCCATGATCACTCAGACTGTTCCACCAGCCGAGGTCAACGACAGGGGCTGCGTAATCGCTCACGCCCAGATCCGCGCTCTCAAGGATGATGACGCCTGAGAGCCTCCGCACGATCAGCGGCAGCACAAGGCACGGTGGCTCATCACCTCGCGGTCGCCCGACAAGCACGACGGCCTCTGCATCCCTTGACGGCGCGAGATGACGATAAAAGGCCTGAAGCCAAAGCGGATGCTGAAAGGCAGATGCAGTCGAGCGCTCAAAGAGCGCGGCATAGTCCTCGGACTGAAAAAACGCTTCCGACGCAAGCTCGACGACAAACGACATCGCCGCCCCCGCTCTGGCGTGATCATCAACAGTCGGACATGGATAGCTCGCAACAACCATGCCCGACTGGATACCAACTTCAGCCGTAAAGAAGTTTAATGCGAAGTGAACAATCCGGATTATCGTGAATCTTGAGTAAAATCCTTCCTTACCTGATCAGCTGAATATGGATCATGAAAATCCGCTTCTTCAGAAGAAGCCGCTTTACTGCGGCACTTGCCGAGAAATGAGGCGTTGCACCAAATCAATGCTTCAAGTCAGAGTTGATGCCGACGCCGTTTCACAATGACGTGAGGCGCACCAAAACGGATCGGGGCCTATCGGGGCATCGGCATGCTCGGCACCGCGCTGGCTCACTCAAGACACCAAGATCGCCTTAGGATGAAAGTCTTCACACTTGCGCGATACTCCGGCATCATAATCATGACGAGGGCATTCTGCTCAACAGACGGCGGTGAGAGCATGAACGGGGCAGTATTCTTCCTGGTGGTGAACTTCATTGTCGCCATTTCCTTCAGCGCGGTTTTTGTTGTGGTTGCCCGCCGAAGCCAGTCCCGGACAGCGGCCATGTGGCTTGGAACCGGCTTCGGTGTCGCCTCGATCTCCGCGATATGCGAACTGCTGGTGGCCTATACCGACCAGCCCCGGCTCTGGGCTCTTGGCGCCTTCGCCACGGTTCTAATCGGGATGGTGATGCTGACCATCGGCGTTGGAGAAATGTACCGTCGCCGCATCGACGCCCGGATCACCGCGATCTTCGTCACGACAAGCCTTTTTGTGGCCTTCGTGATTTACGACTTACCCCGCGGAACGGTGCTCCAAGCCTTCTTGTACCAGGGCCCGTTCGCGATGGTTGTCCTTGCCGGCGCGTTTGTCGTCCTTCTGGCCCGACAACGCACCGCAATCGATCAGTTCCTAGGCCTGCTGCTGCTGACGACAGGCCTGCATTTCTTCATGAAAGCGGGACTGGCGGTCGCCCTCGGCGCCGGCACCACCGCAAAGGACTATGTGCAGACGAATTATGCGTTGATCTCACAAAGTCTCACCGCAGTTCTGATGGTGGCGGTGGGGCTCACCCTGCTTGCCAAGCTGGTTTTGGAAATCCTTGCAATACAGCGCACGGAATCGGAAATCGACAGCCTCTCGGGACTGGCCAACCGTCGCGGCTTCGATCGCCAGGTCCATGTCCTGCTTCGCAATGATGCACCGGGGCCTCACGCGATCATCCTCTGCGATCTCGATCACTTCAAGCGCATCAACGACACCTACGGCCACCATGTCGGCGATACCGTGATCCAGGCTTTTGCCGAATGCCTCGCACGGCACGCTCCCCAGCGCTCGGTTGTCGGCCGTCTCGGCGGAGAAGAATTCGCGCTGTTTCTGCCCGATATGGAAGTCGACGACGCTGTTCAGCTGGCGCAACAACTGAGGCGGGAGAGCATGTCCCTGCCCCTGCACCCGCATACCCTGAGTGTCACTGCAAGCTTCGGCATAGCCCAGGTTTCCTTGCCAACCGATCTGGCCGACGCCATGCGCCGGGCAGACCAGGCGCTTTACAGGGCGAAGGACGCAGGCCGCAACCGGGTCAAGGTTGCGACACCGCATCTGGCAATGGGCACGTGAATTCGAAGCAGCCTGAACAACCAGCCGGCCAAACACGCGGGGAAAGAGCCGCGTTGTCACAAGATGAGACCCTCAACTGTCAGGCCACTTTGACCGGCCAAAGGCCTGTCAGACGATCCCGCCCGAGCCACCCTTGACCGCAGGACGTTCGCCCGCGACGCGGGCGCGGTAGCCGCTGGCGCGGTAGGTGGCAACCGGGTCGATCGCGCCACCGGCCCGACGGCGCGCCTCGGCCAGGATCGGCTCGACGTCGGTGCGATAGGCACGCTTCAGCGTTTCCGTCGCCATCAGTGCGTCATTCCCCGACTGGTAACCTTCGAGGGCTGCGCGATCGACCAGAAGCGCCTGCGCATAGGCACGGCGGATCTCGTTGGCGCTTGCAATCAGGCTCTCGATCGGGTCCGTCACGTTATGGCTCTGGTCGATCATATGCGCCGGGTGGAAGCCCTTTACGCCACGATGCTCGGCATCGACAAGTTCGTTGAAAACGAGGAAGAGGCGGTAGGGCTCGACCGAACCGGCATCCAGATCGTCATCGCCATATTTCGAGTCATTGAAGTGGAAGCCGCCGAGCTTCCCGAACTGGATCAGGCGCGCAACGATCATCTCGATATTGGTGTTCGGCGCATGATGGCCGAGGTCAACGAGGCAGTAGGCCTTCTCACCGAGCGTCTGGGCAATCAGATAGTTGGTGCCCCAGTCCTGCACGACCGTCGAATAGAAGGCCGGCTCGTACATCTTGTGTTCGGAAAACAGCCGCCAGTCATCCGGCAGCGCCTTGTAAATGTCACGCATCGCATCGAGATAGCGCTCGAACTGGCGGGTGAAATTGCTCTGCCCGGGGAAGTTGGAACCGTCACCGATCCACACCGTCAGCGCCTTGCAGCCGAGTGCGGCGCCGAGTTCGATGCATTCGATATTGTGCTCGACCGCCTGACGACGGGTCGCGGCGTCCACATGGCTGAGCGAACCGAACTTGTAGGAATGCGCCTGATCGGCGCCATCCGAGAAGGTGTTCGAGTTCATCGCGTCAAAGCCGAGCCCGAGCGCATCGGCCCTGGCCTTCAGCGCCTTCGGATCTGCCTTGTCCCATGGAATATGCAGGGAGACGGTCGGCGTCGCACGTGTCAACTGCTGGATCACGCCACAGTCGTCGAGCTTGTCGAAGATATGCCGCGGCTCGCCGAGACCGGGAAAGCGGGCAAAGCGCGTGCCGCCCGTGCCGACACCCCAGGACGGAACGGCAACAAAGAAGTCCGCCACCTTGGCCGTCACCGCCTCGATATCGATCGACTGACGGGAAAGCCTGGCGCCCAGCGCCTCATAGTCGCTCTGGTGGGCGCTCTGACGACGCTCGTTTTCTGCCGCGATGACATCTGCGGCGATCCGGGTCTCGGTCATTTGATCCTCCTTCGCGCATGAAGAACCTTGCTTCAGCGCATCTGTCGCATTTCAGGGGACATCATACGAGAGGCGTAACCGCCCCTCTCCTCCACACCCCACTTCATCCAATCGCCCGGCAGAGCGGCTGACAGCCTCGCGGCGAAACCGCCGCGAGGCTCTTGGGAGGTCAGCGGGGGAAACTCTGCGCGTTGCCGGCATCGACATTGATGATGTTGCCGGTCGACTTGGCCGAAAGATCGGACGCCAGGAAGTAGATGGCTTCGGCAATGTCTTCCGGGAAGACATTCAGCTTCAGCATCGAGCGGTTGCGGTAGTGTTCCTCAAGATCGGTGACTTCGATCTTTGAGGAGGCTGCACGCTGCTCGCGCCACTCGCCGTTCCAGATCTTCGAACCGCGCAGCACGGCATCGGGATTGACGGTGTTGACGCGGATGCCGGCTTCCGCCCCTTCGAGCGCCAGGCAGCGGGCGAGGTGGATCTCGGCAGCCTTGGCCGTGCAATAGGCAGACGCATTCGGCGATGAGGCAAGCCCGTTCTTCGACGCAACGAAAACGACGTTGCCGCCGAGTTTCTGGCGCCGGAACAGGCGGAAAGCCTCACGGGAGACGAGGAAATAGCCGGTGGCCAGGATGCTGATATTCTTGTCCCACATGGCAAGCGTCGTGTCCTCGACCGGTGCGGAAGAGGCGATCCCGGCATTCGACACAAGGATGTCGACGCCACCGAATTCCACGCAGGCTTCGGCGAAGGAGCGGATAACCGCATCCTCGCGCGTCACGTCGAGCTGAACGGAGCGGACCACGTCGGCGCCTTGTCTCTTCGAGAAGTCGGCGACCGTCTGCTCCAGTGCCGCCGCGTCAATATCGGCCAGCACCACGCAGGCGCCTTCCGCCATCAGCCGGTCGGCGGTTGCCCGGCCAATGCCGCCGGCGCCGCCGGTGACAAAGGCGACGCGGCCGGCCAGGCTTTTCGGCTTCGGCATGCGCTGCAGTTTTGCCTCTTCGAGCAGCCAGTATTCGATATCGAAAGCTTCCTGCTCCGGCAGCCCCTGATATTCGGAGACCGTCGAGGCGCCGCGCATGACGTTGATCGCATTGACATAGAACTCACCGGCAATGCGGGCCGTCGCCTTGTCCTTGGCAAAGGACAGCATGCCAACGCCGGGAACCAGGAAGATCACCGGGTTCGGATCGCGGATCGCAGGCGAATTGTCGTGTTTGCAGGTCTCGTAGTAGCGCGTGTAGTCGGCGCGATAGGCTTCGAGCGCCTTGTCGAGGCCGGCAAGAACCGCATCGACATCCGGCTTTGCCGGATCGAAATCGACGATCAGCGGCCGGATCTTGGTGCGCAGGAAGTGGTCCGGGCAGGACGTGCCGAGGCTGCCCAGCGGCTGCAGGTTCTTCGAATTGACGAATTCGAGCACGGCATCCTGATCGTCGAAATGACCGAGCTTGCGCTCTGCCTTGCCGATGCGACCGCGGATTTCGGGCATCAGGCGCGCGGCAATCGCGCGGCGCTCGTCTGCCGGCAGGCTCTTTGCGACGGCACCGCCGAAGATCGTCTTGCCTTCCGTCTCCTTGGCAAACCACGCGATCGCCTTGTTGATGATCTCAAGCGTCAGCAGGTAGCAATCCTTGGCGTCATCCGCCCAGGTGAACAGGCCATGGCTTTCGAGAACCACACCCTTGGCGGTCGGATTGGCCTTCACGAAGGCTTCGAGGTCGAGGCCGAGCTGGAAGCCGGGACGACGCCAGGGCAGCCAGCCAATCTCCGAGCCGAAGATCTTCTGCGTCAATTCCTTCGAATTCTTCGAGGCCGCAATCGCGATGATCGCGTCCGGATGCATGTGATCGACATGCGTGAAAGGCACGAAACCATGCAGCGGCGTATCGATGGAAGCAGCACGCGGATTGAGGTTGAAAGTGCAATGCGGCAGGAAGCCAACCATGCGGTCTTCGTCGTGCACACCCTGATAGATGCCCTTCAGAGCTTCAAGCTTCTCCTGATAGAGCGTCGCAAAACCGTCGAGCTTGATCGTTCCGACGTCGCCGCCTGAGCCCTTGACCCAGAGAACCTTGACCGTCTGTCCCGTCAGCGGATCGATTTCCATCACCTTGGCGGAGGTGTTGCCGCCACCATAATTGGTGATGCGCTTGTCGGCGCCTAAGAGATTGGAACGGTAAAGAAGCTTGCCGGGCTCATCCAGCTTGGCCGCCTGGGCATCATCCCAACGGTTTTCGAGAAGGCGGGTTTGGCCCGTCATGACATCCTCCCTGCATTGATTTTCATGAGCAGTCAGCGACGGCTCATCTCCTTCTTGGTTGCAAGGTATCGCGCAGCCTTCGTCCGATTGTCAATCAGTTTCGATCATTTCTTTTCATTGTGCGATGCAATATAATTATTTTTGATCGTTTCTGATTGACAGCGTAAAAACATTACGAATAAATCACCGTCAGGAGGACCCCATGCACGAACGCGAACGCCATCGCATTATTCTGAGCGCGATCCAGGAAAAGCCTGTGATCACGGTGCAGGACATTGCCGAGCTGACCGAGGCTTCAGAAGCCACGATCCGCCGCGATATCGCGTCTCTTCACGTGCAGGGAAAGCTGCGGCGCGTCCGTGGTGGCGCCGAAGCGGTTCACCCTCCACAGCTCGGCAATCTCGCCGCCCGCCCCTTCCGCGTCTCCGAATCGGTCAACATCGATAAGAAACGCGCAATTGCGCGCGCAGCGGTCGATCTCTGCGAAGAAGGCGATTCGATCATCATCAATGGCGGCACCACCACCTTCCAGATGGTGCATTTCATGTCGGCCCGCCGCCTGCAGGTGATGACCAATTCCTTCGCCATTGCCGAGCATCTGGTGAAGCATTCGAAATGCACGGTTTCGGTTCCAGGCGGCGCGATCTATCGCGACCAGAGCCTGATCCTGTCGCCTTTCGACAACGACGCGATCCGCAATTTCTATGCCCGCCGCATCTTCATCGGCGCGCAGGGCATCAATGCACTCGGTGTGATGGAATCAGATGCTCTCGTCATCCAGAGCGAACAGAAGCTGGTGCGCCAGGCCGAAGAGCTGATTGTTATGGTGGACTCCAGCAAGTTCGCCAAGCGCTCCAGCCTGATCCTGTGTGCGCTCGACAAGGTGTCGACGATCATCACCGATGACGGAATTTCCGACGAGGCGGCCGCCATGGTCACCGACGCCGGCGTAAGGCTCATGACCGTGAAGCCGATAGCTTCTGCGGCAAGGGAGGATACCTCGTCGGTCGCCTAGAGGAGGCGCCGGGAGGGAGAGTAAAGCAGTTCATCAACCTGGGAGGATAACATGAAACTGACAAAGATGTTGCTGGCCGGTGCAGCGATTGCACTTGCCACCATGGGCTCGGCCGCACAGGCCGCCGACATGAAGATCGCGCTCGTGGTCAAGTCGCTCGGCATCGGCTTCTTTGAAGCCGCCAACAAGGGCGCGCAGGAAGCAGCCAAGGAACTCGGCGGTGTGGAAGTGATCTACACCGGCCCGACCTCGACCACGGCCGAAGGCCAGATCGAAGTCATCAACTCGCTGATCGCTCAGGGCGTCGACGCCATCGCGATCTCGGCAAACGATCCGGACGCCGTTGTCCCGGCCCTCAAGAAGGCCATGGACCGCGGCATCAAGGTCATCTCCTGGGATTCCGGTGTAGCGCCTGAAGGCCGCATCATGCACCTCAACCCGTCGTCCAACGCGCTGATTGGCAAGATGTGCCTGCAGCTCGCCGCCAACCACCTGCCGGATGGCAAGGGTGACTTCGCAATCCTGTCCGCCACCACCACCTCGACCAACCAGAACATCTGGATCGAGGAAATGAAGGCGCAGCTCAAGGACTTCCCCGGCCTGAACCTCGTGACCACTGTTTATGGTGACGACCTGGCCGACAAGAGCTACCGCGAAGCGAACGGCCTCCTGACCTCGCAGCCGAACGTCAAGGTCATCGTTGCTCCGACGACCGTTGGCGTTCTCGCAGCGTCCCAGGCCGTCAAGGATGCCGGCAAGATCGGCGACGTCTACGTGACCGGCCTCGGTCTGCCCTCGGAAATGGCTGGCGCGATCAAGTCCGGCGCGACGAAGGAATTCGCCATCTGGAACCCGATCGACCTCGGCTACTCCGCAACCCAGATCGCCTATCGCCTCGTCAAGGGCGAGACCGATGCGGCTCCCGGCTCGGAAATCGAAGCCGGCCGCATGGGCAAGATCAAGGTTGGCGACAACGGCGAAGCCGCAATGGCCGATCCCTTTGTCTACAATGCCTCGAACATCGAGGAATTCTCCAAGATCTTCTGATCTCGGCAGACCAGACCCGGCGGCCACAGCCGCCGGGATTCTCTTTCATTCGGTAAGCAAATGATGACCGTTCAATCTGCCAAGCTCGCGGCGGGCGCGATCCCGGCTGGCGAGCCCATTCTCGAAATGCGGGGCATTTCCCAGATCTTCCCGGGCGTCAAAGCCCTGGATCGGGTCGATATCGCCCTCTATCCGGGCAAGGTGACCGCGCTGATCGGCGAGAACGGCGCCGGCAAGTCGACGCTCGTCAAGATCCTGACGGGCATCTATCGCCCGAACGAAGGCGAGATCCTGATCGACGGCAAGCCGACCACCTTTGCCAACGCCCAGGAAGCCATCGACGCAGGCGTCACCGCCATCCACCAGGAGACGGTGCTGTTCGACGAACTGACCGTCGGCGAAAACATCTTCCTCGGCCACGCGCCGCGCACCCGCTTCGGCCTGATCGACTGGCGCACCATCAACGAGCGATCCCGGCAGCTCATGAAAGCGCTGGAAAGCGACATCGATCCGACCACCAAGCTCAAGGACTTCTCGATCGCCCAGCGCCATCTCGTCGCGATCGCCCGCGCACTCTCCGTCGATGCCCGTATCGTCATCATGGACGAACCGACGGCCGCCTTGTCGCGCAAGGAGATCGACGATCTCTTCCGCATTGTCGAGGGCCTGAAACGCCAGGGCAAGGCGATCCTCTTCATCAGCCACAAGTTCGACGAACTCTACGAGATCGCCGACAACTACGCCGTCTTCCGCGATGGCCGCATGGTCGGCTCCGGCGTTCTCAAGGACACGCCCCAGGACGAGATCGTGCGCATGATGGTCGGTCGCGACGTCCACGACGTCTTCCCGAAGATCGAGGCCGTGATCGGCGCGCCGGTCCTCAGTGTCGTTGGCTACAGCCACGAAACCGAATTCCGCGATATCAGCTTCACCCTGCGCAAGGGCGAGATCCTCGGCGTCTACGGCCTGATCGGTGCCGGGCGCTCGGAACTTTGCCAGTCGATCTTCGGCATTAACAGACCGAAATCCGGCAGGCTGGAACTCGAAGGCCGCGAGATCACCATCCGCAACACCTCCGATGCGATCACAGCCGGCATCGTCTATGTGCCCGAGGAGCGCGGCCGCCATGGTCTGGCGCTGGAACTGCCGATCTACCAGAACATGTCGCTGCCCTCGCTGATCCGGACTTCGGTTGCAGGCTTCCTGAAGGCGACAAATGAATTGAAGCTTGCGCGCCGCTTTGCCGAACGGCTCGATCTGCGCGCGGCTGCCCTCTCCGTGCCGGTAGGAACGCTCTCGGGCGGCAACCAGCAGAAGGTCGTGATCGGCAAGTGGCTCGCCACCTCGCCCAAGGTCATCATTCTCGACGAACCGACCAAGGGCATCGACATCGGCTCCAAGGCAGCCGTCCATGCCTTCATCTCGGAACTCGCAAGTGAAGGCCTTTCGATCATCATGATCTCGTCCGAACTGCCGGAAATCCTCGGCATGTCGGATCGCGTCATGGTGATGCGCGAGGGCCTGCAGGCCGGCATTTTCGAGCGCGAAGGCCTGACCGCAGAGACGCTAGTTCGCGCCGCCACCGGCAATGCGTGAGGAATGACAATGCAGAACCTTTTGAAAAACCGGGAAATGCTGCTGGGTCTGATCATCATCGGCATGATCCTCGGCTTCACCACCCGCGCGCCCAATTTCGCCAACCCGGAAAATCTGGTCACGATCTTCAACGACACCTCGATCCTGATCATCCTGGCACTCGGCCAGATGGTCGTGATACTGACGAAGTCGATCGACCTCTCGGTTGCCGCCAATCTCGCCTTCACCGGCATGGCCGTCGCCATGCTCGACAGCGCCTATCCGGGCCTGCCGCTGGCGCTCCTCGTGCTCATTGCAATCGGCATTGGTGCAGCGCTGGGCGCCATCAACGGCTTCCTCGTCTGGGCGCTGCAGATCCCGCCGATCGTCGTCACGCTCGGCACGCTCACAATCTATCGCGGCATGAGCTTCGTGCTCTCGGGCGGCGCCTGGGTCAATGCCCATCAGATGCAGCCGGACTTTCTCGGCGTGCCGCGCCTGCCGGTGCTGGGGCTGCCGATCCTCTCCTGGGTTGCGATCGCGGTGATCCTGCTCATCGGCTTCATTCTCGCCCGCACCGCCTTCGGTCGCTCAACCTATGCCGCAGGCGGCAACCCGGTCGCAGCCATCTATGCCGGCATTGATGTCGGTCGCGCCCGCTTCCTGGCCTTCGTGCTCTCGGGCGCGCTGGCCGGCCTCTCCGGTTACCTCTGGGTTTCGCGTTACGCCGTCGCCTATGTCGACATCGCCGCCGGCTTCGAACTCGACAGCGTGGCCGCCTGCGTCATCGGCGGCATCTCGATTGCAGGTGGCATCGGCACCGTGATCGGCACGGTCTTGGGCGCCCTCTTCCTCGGGGTCATCAAGAATGCGCTCCCCGTCATCGGCATTTCGCCCTTCGCCCAGATGGCGATCTCGGGCATCGTCATCGTGCTCGCCGTCGTCTTCAACGCCCGCGCCGAGGCCAAGAAGGGCCGCATCATTCTGCGTGACCGCGCAGCCGGAAAGGAGGTGACCGCATGAGCACTGCAGTCGAACAGACAAAGCGCGTCATCCCCGACCGTCTCGAAACACCCTTCCGCCGACTGCTTGGCAGCTGGGAGGTTCTGCTCTTCTGTGTGGCGGTCGCGATCTTCATCGCCAATTCGCTGGCCTCACCTTATTTCCTCAATGCCTGGAACCTGTCGGACGCCACCTTCAACTTCACCGAAAAGGCGCTGATCGCCTTTGCCATGGCGCTTCTGATCATTGCCGGAGAGATCGACCTCTCGGTTGCCGCGATCATAGCGCTCGCCTCGACCGCCATGGGTTATGCCGCACAACTCGGCGTCGGTGCGCCCGGACTGGTCGCGATCGGGATTACCACCGGCCTTGCCTGCGGTGCCTTCAACGGCCTGCTCGTTGCTGGCCTGAAGCTGCCCTCGATCGTCGTGACCATCGGCACGATGAGCCTTTTCCGGGGCATCTCCTATCTGGTTCTCGGCGATCAGGCCTTCGGCAAATATCCGCCGGAATTCGCCTTTTTCGGCCAGGGCTATGTCTTCTGGGTCATCTCCTTCGAATTCGTGCTTTTCCTGGTGATGGCCGTCATCTTCGCCATCCTGCTGCACCGGACCAATTTTGGCCGCCATGTCTATGTCATCGGCAACAATCCGCATGCCGCACGTTTCTCCGGCATTCCGGTCGAGCGCGTGAAGTTCATCCTTTTCCTTCTGACCGGCCTGATGAGCGGCATCGCCGCCGTCTGCCTCACCTCGCGCCTCGGCTCCACCCGACCCTCGATCGCTCAAGGCTGGGAGCTTGAAGTCGTCACCATGGTCGTGCTCGGCGGCGTCTCCATCCTCGGCGGATCCGGCACCATCGTCGGCGTCGTCATCGCCGCATTTGTCATGGGCCTCGTCACCTTCGGTCTTGGTCTTCTTAACGTGCCGGGCATCGTCATGTCGATCTTCATCGGCCTGCTCTTGATCATCACCATCGCCCTGCCGATCGTCGCCCGCCGGATCAAGCATGCGAGGAACGCGCAATGAGCGAGACCGAACGCCACGTCTTCAAGATGAAGCTCAATCCCGGCATGGAGGCCGAATACAGGAAGCGCCATGACGAGATCTGGCCTGATCTCGTCGACCTCCTCCATGATGCCGGCATCAGCGACTACACGATCCATCTCGATCCCGAGACGAACCTTTTGATCGGCGTTCTCACGCGCACGAAGACGCACAAGATGGCCGACTTGCCCTCCCATCCGGTGATGAAGCGATGGTGGGCACATATGGCCGACATCATGGCAACCAATCCCGACAACTCACCTTGGGCCGTCGATCTGAAACCCGTCTTTCACATGCCATGAGCCAGTCCTTCGAACGCATCGCCGTCATCGACATCGGCAAGACCAATGCCAAGGTGGTGCTGGTCGACGCCGCAACAGGGCAGGAGATTGCCGTACACAAGACGGCAAACGCGGTGCTGTCAGGCCCACCCTATCCGCATTTCGACACCGAGCGGCTCTGGGCCTTTATCCTGCAGTCATTGTCGGGATTTGCGCGGGAACCAGGGTTCGATGCCCTCTCAATCACCACCCATGGAGCAAGCGCTGCCCTGCTTGACGCAACGGGTACGCTCGCACTGCCGGTGCTCGATTATGAACATCTCTACGCAGACGAGATAAACAGCGCCTATGACGCTTTGCGGCCTGACTTCAGCGAAACCTATTCGCCCCGGCTGACAGGCGGCCTCAATCTCGGTGCGCAGCTGCACTATCAGCAGCGCTGCTTTCCGGAAGATTTTGCCCGGGTGTCGACCATCGTCACCTATCCGCAATATTGGGCACTGCGCCTGACGGGCGTGGCCGCCAACGAAAAGACATCGCTTGGCTGCCATACCGACCTTTGGCTTCCCTTTGATGGCCGGTTTTCACCGCTCGTCGACAGGCTCGGCCTCACGGACAAGATGGCGCCGATCCACTCGGCCTTCGACGTTCTCGGCGAGATCCGCACAGACCTCGCCCGCCAGATCGGACTGTCGAAACCGGTTCCGGTCTATTGCGGCATTCACGATTCGAACGCCTCACTCCTGCCGCATCTCGTCGATCGCACGGAGCCCTGCACCGTTGTTTCCACCGGCACCTGGGTCGTCTGCTTCGCACCCGGCGGGCAGCCTTCGGCTCTTGATGCCGCGCGCGACACGCTCGTCAATGTCGATGCCTTCGGCACGCCCGTCCCTTCAGCCCGCTACATGGGTGGGCGTGAGTGGGAAATGACGACGAAGGATCTGCCGGCCACGAGCCATGCCGGCGAATGGGCGGAGCTCGAAACCGTCCTCGGGAAGAAGACCATGCTCCTGCCCGGCACAGTCATGGGCACCGGTCCCTTTCCGGCAGCGAAGGCACGATGGACCGAGACACCGCAGACCGCCGCCGCACGACGGGCGGCCGCCAGCCTCTACCAGGCCATGATGACCGCGACATGCCTCGAGATGATCGACGCTCAGGGCGAGATTCTTGTCGAAGGCCCATTTGCGAGCAACATGATCTATCTGGCCTGCCTGGCCAGCCTGACGAAACGAAGCGTCTTCGCCTCCGGTTCTCAGACCGGCACGGCCATGGGCGCCGCCATTCTTGCCGGCGCGCGGCCAAAACAGTCGCTGCGACCCGTTGAGCAGTCTATCCCGGGCCTCGACGACTACGCGACCGCCTGGCGACACCAGGTGACGCTGCACCAGCCCTGAGCGACCGCCACAGGCGTCGTTCCGGCAAGCAGACTACCGTCACACCCAGCCATCAGACCCCACCTCATGGATGCGCCGCCGTGCCGTGCCGTGCCGTGCCGTGCCGTGCCGTGCCGTGCCGTGCCGTGCCGTGCCGTGCCGTGCCGTGCCGTGCCGTGCCGTGCCGAAAAAGGCATATCGGCACCTCGCCGGGATCAAGGCGGCAAGCAGCCCGAAACCGTGAAACCATAAAGAAAGGGGCCACAAAGGGCCCCTTTCATCGTCAGTGCGTGTCATGAAAGACAGGCATCAATCATGCGGCGTGATCGTGGTGTGCTTGTCGTCGAACAGAACCTTGATCGCCGTGTCGTGGTTCTGCAGCTCGACGACATCCTTCCAGACGCCCGGCTCGGCCTGGACGCTGACGGTCGTGTTGCCACCCTCGACGGTTGCGCGAAGATGCGTATCAACCGTGGCGTCGGGCTGCTCGCCCAGCAGGCTGTCGAGCAGAGCCGTCACGTCGAGAACGTCACCCTCATCCGAGCTGAAGTCGGTGATCACATCGGCGACGTCGAGCTCATCGAGCGCGGTCTCGTCGAAAACGAAGGTGTCGGCGCCGGCCGTGCCGGTCATGACCACCTCGCCCATGCCACCATGCAGCGTCACGCCTTCGGGCTCAGAGCCGAAGATCGTGTCGAAGCCGACTTCGACGAAGTTGCCGGTCGAACCATCGGCGAAGGTGAATTCACCCTCGGCGAAGATCACCTGGCCGTCTTCCGAGCCACCCGACTGGTCGGCGGTCAGCGAGATGCTGGCAACACCATTGTCGGTGAGGCTCGACAGCTCGCCATCATCGCTGATGCCGTCATTGTCGGCATCAACCCAGATCTTCAGATCCTTGAAGGCCGCATCGCTGCCATCGATCTTGCCGTCGCCATTCGAGTCCAACGAAGCAAGGGCTGCCACGCCGCTCGCAAACTTGCCGCCGTTGAAGTCCGGCGTGAAGATCTCCGAACCGTCGTCGATGGTGCCGTCACCATCCACGTCATAGGCAAGAATGCCATCGTCCTTGGTCCAGGCGATCTGATCCTTGTTGCCATCGGCATCGATGTCGAAGGTGACACCGCTGTCGATCGACGAGAAGGCGAAGCCGTTCTTGTCGAGGTCGAGGATGATCGGGTCGGTGGCCGTAACGAAGCCGGCGGTCCCGCTGCCACTTACACTGAACACGAAGCTTTGCCCAGCCAGTGATACGCGCACATAGTTGGTTCCGGACGTGTTCGCATCAACCAAAGTATAGATAGTGGTCCAACCAGCGCCGCCCGATGCACTTCCGTTCAGATCAACCTGCAGCAGGAGATCAGAACCAGAATTCTGCAAGCGGACATAGTTTCCAGCATTACCGTTGGAGATAGCCGAGATCAGAGAATCGAGTTCAATCTTATCACTTGAGCTCGGATTATTGCTGTAGAAATAGTCCGTGATGCGGTCAGCATTGCCAGAAGTGGCAGCTTCAGATCCCCAGCGGAAGATGTTCCTGCCGCTTCCACCTTCTAGCGTATCATTGCCAGAGCCACCGATCAGGATGTCATTCCCGTCATTGCCAGCAAGGGTGTCATTACCCGAGCCCCCGGTCATCGTGTCAGCACCCGAAGTACCGGACATGAACAGATTCTCGGTCTGGTTCGACAGGTTCAGGATACCGCTTGTGTTCAAGACTACGCTCTCAACACTTACGATCTGCCCATCAGACGAGCTCGTGAAACCGCCATCGACATAAAGTACGTCGTTGCCACTGCCGCCATCCAGCAACAAATCGTCCTGGTCTCCATTGAGACGATCGTTGTCAGCCCCGCCATAAAGCGAGTCCCGGCCCGAACCGCCAGTGAGGTTGTCAACGCCCCCCTGCCCGAACAGCGTGTCGTTCCCTGTGCCACCAGAGATCACGTCGCCGCCATTGAGACCATAGAGCACATCGTCTCCAGCCATCACGGAATTGCCGACCCCACCAATTCCCAAGCCATCGCCATTACCATTGCCGGTAACAATGTTGAACGTCTCGTCATAGACGCCGCCCAAAGCATCGGTAACTCGCACGACAAGCGTGTACTGCTGGTCATTGTTCAGACCGTTTACAGCAGTGACAACCCCATTTGAACTTAACGCAAAACCAGTGCTTGTTCCGGCGCGCAGCTGATAGGTGTAGCCACCCGAATTATCAGGATCTACCGTCGAGAGAGTTGCAAGCACCGCATTGTTTCCAGGACGGTTGGAGCCCGGATCGACCGCATTCCAGATGATATCCGTCGGCGCCTGGTTGACCACCGTGTTGACCACGTAGTTCACCGAAGCCGTGTTGCCCAGACCTGTGTTACCCACCGCGTCAACATAGCCGGCATTGGCGAGCGTGATGACATTGGTGGTGTCATTGACGTTGGTCGAAGGCGTCAATGTCGCAGTCCAGGTCTTGCCACCATCGGCAGAAGACAGGCCGGACAACGTACCGTTTTCAACCGTGAAGTCTGCAGTCGTGAGGCCGGTAACCGGTTCACTGAACGTGATGGTGACAGCAGAGGTTTCCCCGACGGTAAGGTTTGTGTCAGTAATGACGATCGATGCGGTGGGGCGCACCGTGTCGATGCCGTAATTGCCAGAGTTGGTCGTTCCGGTACCAGCGTTGCCGAGCGCATCCTGCACGCCCGTATTGTCGAGCGTGACAACATTCGTCATGTCGTCAACGTTGATAGCCGGCGTGAAGGTCGCGGTCCAGGTCTTGCCGCCATCGGCAGAAGAAACCGCACTGAGGGTACCGTTGGCAACAGCCACATCAGCATTCGTAAAGCCGGAGACCGGTTCGTTGAATGTGAACGTGACCACCGCGGTTTCACCGATCGCCAATGTCGTGTCCGAGAAGGCAATTGTTGCCGTCGGGCGAAGCGTATCGATCACGTAGTTATTGGAGTCCGTCGTCCCGGTGCCGGCATTGCCGGACAGATCCCGCACGCCAGTGTTGTCAAGCGTGATCAGGTTCGACGTGTCTTCAACTCCAGCAGTCGGGGTGAACGTCGCCGTCCAGGTCCGGCCACCATCATTCGTGCTGACGGGCGACAGGCTGCCATTGGCAACCGACAGGTCGGCATTGCTGAAGTCGGTGACAGCCTCATTGAAGGTGAACGTAACAACCGTGCTTTCGCCGACCGTCAGCGACGCATCCGTGAAGACGATGCTTGCTGTCGGGCGAAGCGTATCAACGGCCTGGACGAACGGGATTGCGGCAACATTCGGGTTCGAAGCTGCGTCCGTTGCGACAGCTGCCGCAACACCGACGGTCAGGTTGCCGGTGAAGCCGGCTGCCGGTGTTACGACCAGCGTGTATGTGTCGGCGTCAACCTGGGTGAAGGTCCCCTTCGTTCCGTTCTCGACAGTGATGTCATCTGCCGTAAAGCCGCTGACAGCTTCGCTGAACTGGAACGTGTAGGTCACGGCGCCATCGGCAACGTTGATCGTGCCAGCTTCACTGCTCGTGATCGTGACCGTCGGCGGTACCGTATCCGGCACTTCCACCGTCACCACGAACTTGTTGGCGCCGAGCGAGATCGAGTCGCCGTCGAAGTCCGTCGCCTGGATGATCGAGGACAGGTCGATCGTCTGATCGCCCGTGCCGTCGATCGGCGCGTTCAGCGTGAAGGTTCCCTGGCCATTGGCAGCAACCGAGACCGTGAAGACAACAAGCGTGCCGGCCTTGGCGGTCAGGACGTTGTTCTCGACGCTATAGACAAGCGGCGTACCACCCGAGGTCAAGGCGGGGAGACCAGATGTGACCGTCTTCAGGCTGAAGACCACGGCCTCATCGGCACCGGCATTGACCAGGCCGGACAGATTGAACGTGCCCACTTCCGGCGTGACGGCGTTCGATGGCGTGCCACCGAGGCTGTCGAGAAGGCCGGAGAGCTGCTGGGCCAGGGTCGACTGGTCGGAGACATTGCTGGAGCTGCCACCCGTGCCTTCGACCTGACCGAGAACGCCGAGCTCCGAATTGCTCGCACCGACGCCGAAGGCCTGGATCGTGAAGCTCAGATCGCGACCGTTACCGTCACCATCCGTCTCGATGGATGTGATCTCGTTCTGGATGGCTGCGATGGCCTGGCTCACGCTCGCGCTGCTGTTGCCGTTTGTCTGATTGGGCTCGCCATCCGACAGGAAGATGAGCTCGTTGACGGTCGCATTCGGCAGAGTGCCGGGGGCGATTGGTGCCGTCCGAACCGAAGTAAGATCAACGTCACCGCGACCGCTTCCGGATGTGCTGAACTCCACATAGGCGATCTGCTTGCCGGCATTCGCCAGCGTACCGGTCAGAACAACCTGGACAGTGTTATCACCGGTCGTGCTGACACTGCGGTTCCCGGTCTCGACCTGGCCGTCAACGAAAACGATCCTGTAGCTGAAGACAGTCGCGTCATTCGAGTTGTTGTCGTCAAGGTCGAAAGTGGCGCTGGTGACCGGAACGCCACTGAAGCGATTTCCGTCCGTGTACTGCGCAACGCCGAAGTTGTCGAAAGCGCCGAAATCGAAGCGGATGACTTCGTTGACTTCGACGTCATCGGAGTCCTGGTTGTTGGCAGTCCCTTCGACACCCCAGCCAGAGCCGACGCCGCCTTCGACGTCAACCAGCTGTGCGATGGACGTGCCGGTCTGGGTCCAGCCGGAAACCAGAGCGATCTGTGTGGTGCCGCTGGTCAGAATGAAGGCGTCGTCATTGTTGCCATCGCCGGTAAGGCTGTTGGCGTCGAAGTCATCCTCGCCGTTGACCTGAAGCGTGGTTGCCGGCGTTCCTTCGATCCAGCGCAGGGCCTGCTGCAGACCGGCCTCATAGTTGGTGCCGCCGCCGTCTCTCAGGCCAGCCACGGCATCAATGGCGTCATCAAGCGCGATTGGCTGGATCTGCCCGCCGATGATCAGGTCGAAAGTGCCGACCGGCGCGGCGTTGCTACCGAATTCCACGATGTGAACGCGGACATCCTGGGCATCGCTCTGGCTCAGCTTTTCAAGGAAGTCTTCAACCTGCTCCTTGATCTCAGCAAGATCGGTGCTGCCCGACTTATCGAGCACCAGCACGAAGTTGGCAACCTTGCCAGGAACCGGCGCAACCACTTCCGGCTGATCCACCGAGATGTTGACGGTCTGCGATGTAACGGTCGGGATGTCATCCTGAACGGAGACCACGAACTTGCCGGTGCCGAGCGTGACGGTGTCACCGTCGCCGTCCTTGGCGACGATATAGGCCGAGAGGTCGATATTGGTCAGCAGGGTGTTTTCGGTGTTGTCACCCGTCTGGCCATTGAGCGTCGGATGATCGATCTGGTCCTTCAGTTCGAAGCTATAGGATCCATTCGCATTCACCTTCAGCTCGAAGACCACGCGCTCTGGCGTGCCGGCGACATATCCCGTCAGGGTGTTGCCGACGACCTTGATGAGAACGTCAGCCCCCTTTGAGTCGAGGCCGGAATTGACCGGAGCGGTCGTCGGCTTGAGCGAAATCGCCTCACTGGCATGCGCGCCGTCCGCGCCGAAGCTGAAGAGGGCCGTCAGCGCACCTGCGAGACCCGAGGCCGTCGCAGAATTGCTTCCCAGCACTTCACCGGGCCGGCCGGAGTCGGCCGCACCGGTCAGCAGGCCGTCTTCGTCAACAGCGACAGAGACCGATCCAGACGCAACGCTCGGACCATCGTCCTGGAAGCGGATGTTGCCGCCGAGGTCGATCGTCTCGCTGTCGCTGGCCTTGTCGCCATCGCCATCGGTGACCGTCGCAGACGCCGTCAGCTTGACCAGATTGTTGGCAAGCATCTGAACATCCGGGGTATACGGACCGGACGTGTTGGAAGTCGTATGGTCGATTTCCTTGAACTGCGTCAGCTTCACTTCGCCATCATTGTCTACCGAGATCGAGAAGACAGCAGCGCTCTTGATGCTGGACTGAGACGGGTTACCGGTAGCGGTCGAGCCGTAGACGACGCCATCGATCACGAACAGACGAATGGCTGCACCATCGCTGGAAAGGCCCGAATTCGCGCCGGCG
>JAPZUE010000062.1 GCA_027533385.1 Rhizobium sp.
TCTTTCCGAAAGTCCTTGACTTGTTTTAGTTTTTCTATTAAGCTCAACATATATTTGAAAGGTTGGCGGTCACTTCTCATTTTACCTGATAGTGATCGCTTTTACTTTTGATATTCTGATGGGAGAATGAAACAGCCCTACCGTTACCCCTGTTACACCCGTTACCTCTTACCCCCCTTATCAAGGGGGAATTAAGGGGGTATCCTCTCCGAAGAAAATATCCACCGTACCGAGGGAGATCAAAATCCGATTGACCCTTACCACCCCTGCCGATCTGCGGGTCAAACAGGGTTCCCAGATCGTGGCCGGTCAGATACTCAGCGATCGCATTACCGAGAGACAACGACTCCAAACCCAACGTCAACAGTTAGAACTCTCCCTAAAAAAGTTGCAGATTCCCCTACCCGAACTAACCTTACCTTCACCACCCCCAACATTAAATAAACTTCCCCCCGTTTCCTACCGACAAGAAACCGCCCAAATTACTCTGAAAACAGGAGAATTGCAACAAGTAAAGGCTAAAATAGCCCAACAACAACAGAAAATCACCCAATTACTTAGCTTGAGTCAAGTTAAAGGTCTTGCCATGAAACCCACGGACGTTCGGGTAGCTTCCGTTCCCACCCGAACGTTCCCCACTTTTGTCACCATCGATGGGCAAGTCCTGAAACAAGTTGATGGGCTTGCCCCTAGCGAAGCCGAAGGGCAACCTTTACCCCCCGTGGAGACGATCATCGAGCATGAACGGGCGAAACTCTCCCAAATGGAAACGGAGCGAGAAAAAGCAAAAATACAACTGGAAGTCGCCCGTGCCGCTTTATCAACCGCCAAGGAAAAGCGTCTTCAGGAAGAATACCAATTGGCTCTAGAAGAAAACCGACGGGCGATCACCCTTCAGAACCAACAACTAGAAGTGGACAAACAGAGGGCAGTTCGAGCCGCACAACTTCAGGAACGGGAATACAACCAAGCGGTTATCAGGACGAGAATACAGGAGATCGACAATGCACTGGTTCAATTGGCTACGGTTAAGGCTCCCTACCCCGGAACGGTCAAACGGCTTAAATGGCAAGGTCAGAATGATCGCCTTCTCACTGTCGAGCTTACTCTTGACGTTGACTCCCCTACAGGCCGCTCCCCTTCCCTGTCTCGATAGCGGTAACGATTGTCTCCGTACCCTGACCGAAGCGGCGATCGAACGTTCCCCCGAATTGGACACCCTCGACGAGCGCATCGCCCTGATTGATCGCAGGTTACAGTTGGCTGGACAACGTATCGACCAAGCCAACGCCCGACAATGGACAGGCTATCTCACCACCGACCCGATCGCCATTCTGCAAAATCTGTTTGGGGGTGGTCAGGTACAACAACAGAGGATGGCCATCACCGACCTCGAAATCAGGGCGGCCGACCTAGAGGCGGCCAGGTCTGAATTGGAACGTCAACGGGCTGCCAAACGCTCCCAACTCGGAGAACAGGTCTTGACGCTGGTGATCGCCTACGAAACCGCCGGCGATCAGGAACGGGCGGTATTAGCCCAACTGTCCCATCACGACCTCTTGACCAGGATTACCGAGATCGATTACCGTCTGGGCGGTTCATCCACCGAAACCTATCTAACAAGAATCGCCCAACGAGAACAGTTAGAGATTCAGTGGAACCGTTACCGTCTCGAACGGGAAACCGCTAAACGACAACTTCTATCCCTGACGGGGTTTTCTACTCCTGAAGCCACCGGGTAATGGGTTGATATTGTGAAATTGTAAATTTTTGTGGAGAAGTGCGGTCAGAACTAGAAATCTTAGCTAGTTTTTTAGAAGAGTTCTGTTATTTCAGCTTATTTTCAGGAATTTAGTTAAACAAGGTTTGTGGCAATAGGCTAATCTAGATAAGCTAAGACGCATTTAACCCGCTTATTCTTAGATTAGCCGAACCTTCCCCAATCTTTTTACTGTTGCCTTTTGCCTCTTGCCTCGTCTCAACAAGCAATTTAAATTACGAACAGCTTAATACGCTTTTGGGCGTGATATCTGGAAACAGTTCCCGCAGATTGCGCCGCCGCCCGCCGTGAATCTCGTTGAGGATGATTCTAGCTCCCGCTAGTTCGGCAAAGATCGCCAGCAGACCGTTGCCAGCACTGGGTTCTAGCACCGTGTCACCACTCCTCAACTGCGCTGCTCTGCTGACCGCGTACCCCATCGGTAGGGGTGTAGAGAATTGTTGGTAGAGGTAGGAATCTTCAGAGCGGCGGGTGTGGGTGGGAAGCTTTGCTTGAAGCTCAGAGAGCCACTGGAGTGCTTGGTGGCGATCTGCTTGCAGCAGCGCTTCGCTATCGCCCGCAAGGAGGTCCTTCCCATGCTGCCTGAGGTAGAGGACGAGTCCCACCTCCAGAGCTTCATAGGCATCCTTCCAGCTCCAGCGGCCCTGCGCGTCCGTGCCGTCGAACTGGCAACTCATGAGCTTGGAGAAATTTGCTGAGGTTATGGGAGAGCGGGATGCCAGCATCCGAGCGATCTCCTCGCCTACTGCAACGAGCGGGTTTTGCTGCCTGTTGTTTGTACTACTGTGAGGAAGATTCGGGACAGCAGCAGGAAATGGCACTGCACCGAATAGGTCTAAGGTAAGTTGTATGCTCTGCATGGCTATTCCGCGTCATGTGCGGTGTTGTGGCGCTAGCCATGCGGTGCGCCGCTGGGCGACGATAGTGTTGATAGATTCTCACTCGCTTCCTTTCT
Source organism: Rhizobium sp. (assembly GCA_027533385.1). Classification (GTDB taxonomy): domain Bacteria; phylum Pseudomonadota; class Alphaproteobacteria; order Rhizobiales; family Rhizobiaceae; genus Allorhizobium. The sequence continues at coordinate 2,736 of JAPZUE010000062.1, forward strand.
CGCCTAACTCCTCTTTCTCCCTGTAAACTTGCAAGCCGAGTAATACTAAGTGAATCAGCATTTGGTCTGGGTTTCTTTGACTAATCTCAGCTAATCGACTAATCTCTTCAGTCGGGATCTGTTCATTAAACAGAACTAAGTTGCTCTCTAACTCTTGGTGCAGGGAACGTCGATTTTTCTTCGCATTTTCCTGAAGTTTCTGACCAACGGGAGACATCAGCAACAAATTCAGTAGGTCAACGATTAGACGAGACTTTGTCGTTTCATTCTCTTCAGCTTGATTTGCTACTTGGTTATATAACTGGACTTCCCCCGTATAAACATACTAGCTATGGCTAAAAGTCTTACAGAGCCTGAGTTCAAGCAATACAATACCAATGAACTACTGGACACAAAATCCTGAAGTTCTTACGCCGATAGGGTTTGAGGCAAAAATTTTCA
>JAPZUE010000004.1 GCA_027533385.1 Rhizobium sp.
GACCGGCTCAAAGCCGCAGGAAAACCAACAAAGGTCGCCATCACCGCCATCATGCGAAAACTCATCGTTCTCGCGAACGCACTGCTGAAAAACAATCGAAAATGGACCCCAAAACCAGCTTGATCAAAACGGATACTCTAAGGAATAGGTGCTGGCCAGACATCAGATTCTGAGCCGTATCGTCGAGCGGTGAAGCCGATCCCTGTTTCGCTTTCGAGGAGAGGTCGGATGCCTGGGTTTTCCAGTGATTACGGGATCACCCGAAATGCTGTAAGCTCTTCTTTTCCGGATTGTCCGACGCCGAAGCGGTCACGCTTCGGCTGGAAATGTTCCAACACCAGGTGTCGATGATAGAAAACAGTCGGATGGCTTATCGCGGGTCTCTGGCCAAGCGCGAAACAACGCCGGGGTGGCCTGCAACAAGTCACCTTTGGTCGGCTTCCCGCCCATAGTGGCGACTTGGAGTTTCTTGCCGCTGTTCTGGGCCGTTTGCAAAGTCCCCGTCACAGATTGCGAAGGTTCAGTCGTTCGATGAGCGGCAGCAGTTGATCTCTTGCATGCTGGCGGTGCTGACGGGCTGCATTGCTTGCGGCCTCTGCGTCGCCTTTTGCAATCCCCTTGATGATCGCATCATGCTCGGCCGAGGAAGCCGAAGGCAGGGGGCGCAGGTTCAGCGTGAACATGCGGGCGCGGTGAAGCTGGTCGGCGACTGTGCCTGCCATGCGCGTCAGACGCTTGTTTCCGCTGCGCTCGACCAGTGTTTCGTGAAAGACCTCGTCGGCTAGAGCCCATGCCTGCAGGTCGTTGCTTGCCAGGGCCTTGTCCATCTCGGCCGTTGCAGCACGCAGCGCATCGGCAACCGCTGTCCTTTCCGCTTCTGCAAAGCGGGCAATCCGGGCCGCTGCTGCACCCTCCAGTGCAATGATGACCTCATAGATCTCTTCGATGTCGGCGGGCGAAAGAGCCCTGATGAGAATGCCCTTCTTCGGCAGGATGCGGACCAGGCCGTCCTCCTGTAGTCGGGCCATGGCCTCGTGAACGGGCGTGCGGCTCATGCCGAGCTGGCGAGCGATCTCGTTCTCCGCCGCCTGATATCCGGGGGGGAAGACGTTGGAACGGATGGCTTCGCGAAGGGCCTGGTAGGCAGCCATGACCCGTCCCGCTTTTGATCCTTCGGTATCCGGTTCAGCCCGGTCACTGGCTGGGACCCGGAGGATGTCATTTGCCTTGCTCATGCGCTGTGTTTCTCCCGTCGTGCCTGTCTACGCGAAATGGCGTTGACAAACATCCATTTGGCTATAAATTTATTCTTGCATGCAAGATGGCATGGAAGAAATCCGATGTGGAGGCATCCGGATTTTGGTTCTGGAGGAGAACATTATGAAGCCGATCCATATGGTTCTGGCGACGGCATTGCTGGCGACGGTCGCCCATGCTGCCCAGGCGCAAAGCAGTTTTCCGGAAAAGCCGATCACCTTCATGGTGCCGGCTGCAGCCGGTGGCCCGAGCGATACGGTGGCGCGCCTTGTCGCGCAGGCCATGTCGAAAGAACTTGGACAGCAGATCCTGGTCGAAAACATGGGCGGTGCAGGCGGTTCGCTCGGTGCGGCAACCGTCGCCACGGCGGATCCCGATGGCTACCGGCTGCTTCTGTATCATATCGGTACCGCGACGTTTTCGGCGCTTTATCCCGATCTGAGCTACAAGCCGATCGAGGATTTCTCGAGTATCGGCCTGATTACCGAAGTGCCGATGACCATCGTCGGACGCAAGGATCTGCCGCCGGCGACCTTTGCCGACCTGCTCGGCTACCTCAAGGAAAACGGCGAGGCCGTGACCTTCGGCACCGCCGGCACGGGTGCCGTCTCCCATCTTTGCGGCATGCTGCTGCAGGACGCGACGCAATCGAAGATGACGCTCGTGCCCTATAAGGGCATGGGTCCTGCCATGACGGACCTGATCGGCGGCCGCATTGATCTCGCCTGTGACCAGACGACCAATACCACGACCCAGATCAAGGCGAATGAGGTGAAGCCCTATGCCGTCACGACCACGGCTCGCATCGGGGTGTTCCCGGATCTGCCGACCGTCGATGAAAGCGGCATCAAGGGCTTCGAGCTGAGCGCCTGGCATGCGCTCTGGGCGCCCAAGGGCACGCCGGAAGATATCCGCAACAAGCTTTCCGATGCCCTGAAGGTCGCACTGAAGGACCCAATGGTCATCGAGCGCATGGCAAGCCTCGGCACCGCACCGGTTGCGGAGGATCAGGCCACGCCAGCTGCACTCGACAAGAAATTCAGTGCTGAAGTCGAGCGCCTGACGGCCCTCATCGAGGCTTCTGCCTCGAAATAAACTCAAGCGAAATGGCCGATTGGCCGATCGATCATCTGCGGCGCTGCGAAGCGCAGCGCCGCATCTCACACTCCAACAACGAGACTGACATGCGCTCCTACAAGATTGCCGCCATTCCGGCTGATGGTATTGGCCCCGAAGTCATTGCCGCAGGGCTTCAGGTTCTGGAAGCCCTGGCCAAACGCAGTGGCGATTTCACCATCGAGGCGGAGATCTTCGACTGGGGCTCCGACTATTACAAGAAGCACGGCGTGATGATGCCCGCCGATGGACTCGAAACGCTGAAGTCCTTTGATGCCATCTATTTCGGTGCCGTTGGCGCACCCGATGTACCGGATCACATCACGCTCTGGGGCCTGCGCCTGCCGATCTGCCAGGGTTTCGACCAATATGCCAATGTCCGGCCGACCAAGATCCTGCCGGGCATTACGCCCCCCTTGCGCAATTGCGGCCCGGGAGATCTGGACTGGGTGATCGTGCGCGAGAATTCGGAAGGCGAATATTCGGGCCATGGCGGCCGGGCCCATCGCGGGCTTCCGGAAGAAGTTGGCACCGAGGTGGCCATCTTCACCCGCGTCGGCGTCACGCGCATCATGCGCTATGCCTTCAAGCTTGCCCAGGCACGTCCGCGCAAGCTTTTGACCGTCGTCACCAAATCCAACGCGCAGCGGCATGGCATGGTCATGTGGGACGAGATCGCAGCCGAGGTTGCGAAGGAATACCCGGATGTCACCTGGGACAAGATGCTGGTCGACGCCATGACCGTTCGCATGACGCTAAACCCGAAGAGCCTCGACACGATCGTTGCGACCAATCTGCATGCAGACATCCTCTCGGACCTGGCCGGTGCCCTGGCCGGAAGCCTCGGTGTGGCGCCCACAGCCAATATCGATCCGGAACGGCGCTATCCCTCGATGTTCGAGCCGATTCACGGCTCGGCCTTCGATATCACCGGAAAGGGTATCGCCAATCCTATCGCGACCTTCTGGACGGCTGCGCAGATGCTGGAGCATTTGGGCGAGGCGCAGGCGGCGGCGCGACTGATGCAGGCCGTGGAACGCGTGACCGAAAGTGGGATCCTGACGCCGGATGTCGGAGGCAAGGCGAACACCCAGGAGGTGACCACGGCGGTCTGCGAAGCCATCGCAGGCGCCAATATCCTGTGACGTAACGGACAGGCCCGCGGAGAAGCGGGGGCGGGCCTGAACCGGGAGGGAATGACATGGACGTTACGACGAAACCGAACCGCCACGATGTCATGGCCGGTGGCATCTTCATCGCCATCGCCGCATTCTTCGCCATCCAGGGCGCGCGCTACGAGTTTGGCACGGCCATCAAGATGGGGTCAGGCTTCTTCCCCGTGGTGCTCGCTCTGTTCCTCGGCGCACTCGGCATCGCAGTGATCTTCGGCGGTCTGCGAAAGTCGGAAGCGGCTGTGGCGGGTCCCGTCCCGTGGCGGGCCATCCTGTTGATCTCGGTGGCCCTTGTCCTCTTCGCGGCCGGGGCTCGCACTCTCGGCCTTGTGCCGCTGGTGTTTCTCTGCACCGCAATCACCGCGCTTGCATCGCCCAAGAACTCTCCAATGTCGGCCCTCGTGATGGGCCTCGTCATGACGGCTCTCTGTTATCTCGTCTTCAAGATCGGATTGTCCGTCAGCATACCGACTTTCGGCCCCGTCTTCGGTTCTTGAGGAGCGCGTAACCATGGATCTCCTCGCCAATCTGGCTCTCGGCTTCGAGACGGCACTGACGCCGATCAATATCTTCTGGTGTTTTGTCGGCGTGCTGCTGGGAACCCTGGTGGGGGTTCTGCCGGGGATCGGCCCCACAGCGACAATTGCCATGTTGCTGCCGATCACCTTCACCTTCTCGCCGGTGACCTCGCTGATCATGCTCTCGGGCATCTATTATGGTGCCCAATATGGCGGCTCGACCACAGCCATTCTGATCAACCTCCCGGGAGAATCCTCCTCCGCCGTGACGGCGATTGACGGTTATCAGATGGCGCGCAAAGGCAGGGCCGGTCAGGCCCTGGCGACGGCGGCGCTGGGTTCGTTCTTTGCCGGCTGCGTTGCGACCCTGCTATTGGCCATCGCCGCGCCGCCTCTCGCCTCCGTGGCGCTTGAATTTGGCGCGCCGGAATATTTTGCGCTGATCGTTCTTGGCCTTCTGGTGTCGATCTCGCTCGCCCATGGTTCGGTGCTCAAGGCTCTTGGCATGATCTCCATCGGTCTGCTTCTGGGGACTGTTGGCCAGGACATCTATACCGGCGAGGAGCGCTTCACCTTCGGCCAGCTGGAATTGTCGCAGGGGATCAATTTCGTCTCCGTGGCCGTCGGCATCTTTGGCGTTGCAGAGATCTTCCGCAATCTCCAGAGCGATCAGGCGCGCGAAGTCGGGGTCAAACATGTCACCCATCTGTGGCTCGATCGCGTCGACTTGCGCCGGATCGTCGGGCCGGTGCTCAGAGGAACGGCGCTCGGCTCGATCCTCGGCGTCCTGCCGGGCGGTGGCCATGTGCTTGCATCCTTCGCCAGCTATTCGGCCGAGAAGAACCTTTCCAAGAGGCCTGAAGAGTTCGGTCATGGTGCCATCGAAGGGGTTGCGGGGCCTGAAAGTGCAAACAATGCCGCCGCGCAGACCTCGTTCATACCGCTTCTGACGCTTGGTATTCCCGCGCATCCGGTGATGGCGCTGATTGTCGGTGCCTTCATCCTGCAGGGAATCACGCCTGGGCCTGATGTGATCACCAGTCAGCCGGCGCTCTTCTGGGGCATTATTGCCTCGATGTGGATCGGCAACCTGCTGCTCGTCATCCTCAACCTGCCGCTGATCGGCCTCTGGGTGAAGATGCTCACAATCCCCTACCGGGCGCTGTTTCCAGCCATCGTCATCTTCGCCTCGATCGGCTGCTACTCGATCAACAGCAACCCCTTCGATGTCTATGCGATTATCGTTGCCGGCATTCTCGGCTATGCCCTGATCCGGGTCGGATGTGAGCCTGCGCCGCTGCTGCTCGGCTTCGTTCTCGGTCCGCTGCTGGAAGAGCATCTGCGCCGGGCGATGATCATCGCCCGCGGGGATGCAACCGTCTTCGTCACAAACCCGATCTCTGCATCGCTTCTTGCTCTCGGGCTGATCTGTGTGATCCTCGCGCTGCTGCCGTCGATCCGCTCGAAGCGCGACCAGGTCTTCGTCGAGGACGATTGATCCTGCCCCTGCTTTCACAGGCCGGCATTGACCGAGATGCCGGCCAGTGATCCCAATCGGACCCAATCTGTCGAGGTCTTGGCGGCGCTGCGTCCGTCAACCAGAAGCCAATAGAGACGAACTGGAAGATGAAACACCGCACGCTGCTCACGAAACTGTTTCAGGCGGCGGTCCAGGCCGCTGATCCGCTTGTCGGCATCCGTGCCCATCTTCCCGCGCCACCGGCCTCCGGCAGAACTGTTGTCGTCGGTGCAGGCAAAGGGTCGGCCCAGATGGCTGCCGCGCTGGAAAGCCTTTGGCCGGTACCGCTCGAGGGCCTTGTCGTCACGCGTTATGGATATGGATGTGCAACACAGTCGATCGAAGTGATCGAGGCTGCCCATCCGGTTCCAGACGCGGCGGGGCTTGTTGCCTCAAGGCGCCTGCTGGATTTCGTCTCAAGGCTCGGCCCTGAGGATCTGGTCATCGCTCTCATCTCGGGTGGAGGTTCCGCCCTTCTGCCATCACCGCCTCTCGGTTTGACGCTCGAAGACGAGGTCGCCCTCAATCAGGCGCTTCTTTCGTCAGGGGCGCCGATTTCGGCGATGAATGTTGTGCGAAAGCACGTCTCGACGATCAAAGGAGGGCGCCTGGCGGCGGCAACAAAGGCGCGCGTGGTCAGCCTGATTGTTTCGGACATCCCGGGCGACATTCCCGCCTTTGTCGCATCCGGACCAACCGTGCCGGATGGATCGACACGGCAGGATGCGCTTGCGATCGTTGACAACTACAAACTCGATCTGGCGCCGGCCGTGCTTGCTCATCTCCGGTCGCCGGAGGCCGATGCACCCAGCCCGGAAGATGCGAGGTTCGCCCTCAACGAACATCATGTCGTCGCGTCTACGGGCGTATCCTTGGAGGCTGCTGCGCGCGTGGCGTCTGCCGAGGGGTTCACCGCGCATATCCTTTCGGACTCGATCGAGGGCGAAAGCCGGGACGTTGCCCTGGTGCATGCGGCGCTGGCGCGGGAGATCGCCACGAAAGGCCGCCCGTTCGACCGTCCGGCGGTTCTCTTGTCGGGTGGGGAAACCACGGTGACGCTGCGCGGCAAGGGTGGTCGCGGTGGTCGCAACAGCGAATTTGCACTCGCTTTCGCGCTTGGTATCGATGGGCTTCCCGTGACGGCGCTTGCGGCAGATACCGACGGCATCGATGGCGTGGGCGATCATGCCGGTGCTCTGGTTGATGGCGGCACGGTCGGTCGGCTTCGCGCTGTGGGCCATGATGCCCGAAAGCTGCTTGCCGGAAACGACAGCGGTTCCGGTTTCGAGGCGATCGGCGATCTTCTCATCACCGGGCCAACCGGTACGAATGTCAATGATTTCAGGGCAATCGTCATTGCATAGCGCCTGCCTGCCCACATTGTGGGGCACAACGCCACTGTGGAACGATGAAGCCGCCAGGCTTGATGCTGCTCGGCAACCTCGATGGGCCAACCAGGGCATGTGCGGCATGCCCCTTGATAATCTGGACTTGCCCGGACTAGGAAATCTGCGTACGCCGACGAGCATATGCTGCAGGAAAGCCGGAGATGACAGCCAGTATCAGGACGATAGCGAAGGTTGCCGAAACATCGGTCTCTTCCGTGTCACGCGTTCTGAACAACAGTGGCTATGTCTCTCCGGAAGTGCGCCAAAGGGTAGAGACGGCGATCCGGGATCTCAACTATGCACCGAGCAAGGGCGCCCGGATGTTGCGGGGCGAGGCCAGCCGGATGATCGGCCTCATGCTGCCATCCATAGATGTCCCCTTCTTCGGCATTCTCGCCAACACGATCGAACGCGAGCTATTCGAGCGCGGTTATCACACCCTGATCTGCAGTTCCGCCGAGAACGAAGAGCACGAGGCACGCTATGTCGCGATGCTCAGAGCGCAGCGTGTCGAAGGCGTGATCGTCGCGAGCGCCTATGGCGGGACCGCGCATCTCAAGCCATTGGCGGATTCCGGCATTCCGATCATCGCGATCGACCGTGAGCTTGAAGGCATTTCGGATGACGCCATCATGGCTGACCATATGGAGGGTGGGCGCATCATGGCCCAGCACCTCATCGATCTTGGCCATCGAAAGGTCGCAGTGGTCGGAGCGCCCGGTCATAGCCAGCCGATCCAGCTGCGACTGCAGGGCATTCGGCAGGTCTTGCACCGCCATGGCCTGTCGCCCGTGATCGAGGCGATCGGCGAGGATCACAGTTTCACGGCCATCTATGCGCTTGCTCAGAAGGTTCTGGACGATCATCGCGACATCACAGCAATCATCGGAACGACGGATATCGCGGCCATTGCGGTCATCCACGCCGTCCGCGACAGTGGCCGCAGCGTGCCACAGAACTGCTCAGTGATCGGTTTCGACGATCTGCCGGAAGCGGCCTATGTTCTGCCGAGACTGACGACGGTGGCGCAGCCGATCCGTGATGTCGCGCTGGAGGCCACCCGAAGGCTGGAGGAGCGTCTTGGGGATCGTCAGCAGTCGCTCGATCATCGACCCGCATCGGTGACGCGCTTGCCTGTGCGGTTGATCGTCAGGGAATCCACCGCACCTGCTTCGGTCAAGGGCTGAGACCGTTCGACCGCTGCCAGCCTCCAGTTATGCTGTTGTCGAAACGCCCTGGTCGATCTCAGCCAGCAGGACGGACATGTCGGGTATGCCATCCGTCGCGGTTGCGCCACCAAGACAATGGACCGCTGCACAGTGGGCGACGATCGATGTGGTTTCGATCGGCCAGCCCTCATGCAGTCCGTAGAGGACCGCCGCGCAGAAGGCATCGCCGGCACCCACGGGGCTGACGATCTTGGCTGGATCCACGGGGAAGGCGGGGGTCACGACAGGGGCTTGTCGTGGTGTGAGCCAGATGGCGAGTTCCGGTGCATGGATGACGACGCCTCTGGCGACGCCGCCATCCAGAAGCCTCTGACCGGCCGCCTCCAGCGCTGACATCAACAGCCGGCCCGCCTCATCGCGAACGGTCATCCCGGTTGCGCGCCCGGCTTCGGTCTCGTTGACGATCACGTAGTCGCAATGGGGCAGGGCGGCAGCGACCTGCGCGGCAAAGGCGGGATCCTCGCTCGAAACGAAATCGACGCAGGTGACGAGGCCTGCTTCGCGCGCCGCTTTCAGCAGACGGGCCGCTCCGGAGGAGCCGGCGTGATCCAGGCGGTCCAATGCCGGCAACAGCATCAGATAGCCCAGATAGAATATCCGATGACCGCTTGCGGCATAGGCTCTGGGATCGATCGCATGCTCGGTCAGGAGATCATTGGAGCCACCGTGATAGAAGAAAGTGCGGCTCTGCCCCGGCACATTCATGACATGGGTATGCGCCGTTGCACGCCCCTTCAGCGTCCTCAAGCCCGTCACGTCGATGCCGAGCGAGGCGTGGCGATCGCGGACATATTCGCCGTCCCTGTCCTCACCCACGGCGCCTGCAACCGAAAGCCGACCCTTGAAGCCGAACGAGGCGAGGTCGGTCACCACATTGGCCGCGCCGCCTCCGACGCCGAGGTCCTGATGCAGGATATGAGCAAGGCTTCCCTGTTCAGGCCAGTATGACAGCGTGTGGATACGATCGACGATGAAATTGCCGACGCAAACGATGCCGCCCCTCTCTTCGGTTTCCCGTCCGTTTTGAACCTCCTCCCCGGCTCTCATCAGACACTCCCTTCGTTCCAAAGCGGTCTGAGCGGTGGCTCATCCTCCTCGATCTCGGCGAAACGACCGATGGGTTCGAGGAAATAGTTGTCCGTCCGGTCGTCGTTGACCTCACTGACTTCGCCGACCAGAACGGGCCCCTTTCCTGTCGCCCCGTAGAAGCGGTGATAGAGCCCGGTCGGAATGGTCACGCTCTGGCCGGGATGCAGCACCAGGGGCTCCCAGCTACGCAGGTGCCGGATATGGCCATCGACCAGCACCTGAACATCGGCATCGGTGGTCTTGCCCGTCTGATCGGCGGCGCAGAATTCGATGACGAGATCACCACCGGCGCGGTTGATGATATCCTCCTGCTTGGCCTTGTGCAGATGTGCAGGTGTCAGCTGGCCTTCCTGGATGAAGAGCAGTTTTTCTGCATAGCTGCGTTCGCCTTCCACGCCGAGGATACCGTTGCGCAGGCAGAAGAGCACGAGCCCCTGGTCGGCAAAACGGCCCGAGCCGAAGTCGGTGACATCCCAGCCGAGCTGGCGGCTGCGAAGATATTGTGAGGCCTCGGCATTGGCGGCGAAGTCTGCCGAGGTCCATTTTCCCCACACTGGCAGCGACCAGCGCCAGGTCTCGAGCATTTCGATCGCAAAGCGCAATGCTGCGTTGATCTCCGAGCGTTTCATGGCCGTGCCTCAATCGTAGTCGACGGTGACGACGCGGTTTTCGAGACCAGACCTTAGCGCTGCGGTCAGCACCGCATGATGGGCTGCCGCTTCGGCAGGGCTTGCGCAGGGGAAGCCGTTTGCCGTCCCGCCGGCCAGTTCGTCCATGAAGGCTGCCCACATCTGTTGGATCGCATCGGCAAAGCCGAATTCGAAGATCTTGCCGGTAATGGCTGGAAATACCGAGCCATAGCCAAGGTCTTCCGTATTCCACGACTGCGTCGTGCCCTGGTAGTCCATCCATTGCCACTGGCGTGGCTGCTTGGTCGAGAAGAAGGCGCTCTTCTTCATGCCGAGAATGCGGATGTACCAGGTGTTGGATTCGCCTGGAGCGATGCGCCACGTCTTGAGGACCATCGGGAAATCCTGATCCGCAGTCACTACGCGGCTGCTGATCGTCGCATTGTCCCAGGTGGTGCAGGGAACCCGGTTGCCCTTGCCGTCCGGTCGCTCGGTGACCCGTTTCACGAGATTGGCGTGCAGGGTCTCGGGCCGCCAGCCAAGGCGCAGCGGCACATGCAGGACATGCATTCCGAGATCGCCCATGCAGCCATAGGCCCCGTTGACATGCTCCATGCGCTTCCAGTTGATCGGCTTGTTCGTGTCGATGTCGGAGGAGTGCAGAAAGCCGGCCTCGACTTCCAGGATGTCGCCCATCTCGCCGCTTTCCGCCATGGCGATGACTTTCTGTGCGCCTGGGAAGTAGGGCATCTCCGATGAACAACGGACGATCAGTTCCGGGTGCTTCTCAAGCTCGGCCATGATGGCCTGGTTCTGCTCCCGGTCCATGCCGAAGGGCTTTTCGCCCAGCAGGTGTTTTCCGGCCTTGAGGATCTCCACATAGAACTCCACATGCAGAACATGCGGTACGGCGCAATAGATTGCGTCCACCTCCGGATTGGCGAGCAGTTCGCGGTAATCGGTGGTGGTTTGCCGCACCGACGGGAGGTGCGTCGTGAACCACGTCATCAGGTCCGGATTTGTGTCGCAGACAGCGATGATTTCCGGCCGTGCCTTTGCATCGCTCAGGTGCATCCAGCGCGCGGCGGCGCTGGCAAATTCGCGTCCCATCAGGCCACAGCCGATGACGCCGAAACGAAATATCTTCATGATCTTCCTCCTCCCGTCGCGCAACCTCAGGCGAGGTGGCGTGACGCCTCCTCGGCGGTTGCACCGTCATGGACGATCGCCATCAGGGCACGGGTCATGCCGCCTGGATTGGCGTGCTGGATGACGTTGCGTCCATAGACGATGCCTCGGGCTCCCTGTTCCATTAGGACCTTGGTGCGCGAGAGGATCTCCTGATCGGAGACCTTGCCACCGCCGCGCACCAGAACCGGCAACCCTTGAGCGATTTCGATGACGCGGTGGTATTCGGTCACGTCGTCGCAAGGGTCAGCCTTGATGATGTCCGCGCCGAGTTCTGCAGCCTGGCGGACCAGCGGCAGGATCTTGTCGATGGCGCCATCGACCATGTAGGCGCCCTTGGAATTGTCCTGCATCACCAGAGGCTCGACCATCAGCGGCATGCCGTAGATCTCGCATTCGCGTTTCAGGCTGTTCACGTTGCGCACGCAGGCGCGATAGACCTCCGGCTGGTTCGGAAGCATCAGCAGGTTGACGACGACGCAGGCCGCATCGAGTGCGATCGCCTGCTCGACCGGGCGGTCGATGATCTCGGAAAACAGCGCGCTTGGCAGTGGATTGCCGTAGATATTGGCGATGTCGGTGCGCAGCACCAGGGCGGGGCGGGCCTTGCCGGGAATGGACTGCAGCATGGGGGCCGTACCCGGCGGCAACTGGATCGCGTCGGGTCCTGCAGCGGCGATCACGTCTATCGCCGAGCGCATGTTCTCGATGCCGGCGAGGAAAGTCCGTTCGTTGAACATGCCATGGTCGATCGCCACGTCGAAGCAGTTTCCGGACGTGCCAAAGAGGCGGTTGAGCCGCGCGAGTTTCATCGATTTCCTCCCGTTGTGGTAACGTTTCCACAAAGGCTATTGCGACCTTCAAACCCTGTCAATAAGCGAAGCGGTCACGATACCGCGCAAGGCCCTGGACATGCGCCGACGGGATCTATCCTGCCCGGGACTATCGCAAGTACAGGGAAACCGTGTGGGGCACGGCAACACGGTCACAATGTGCGAGATCGGGACGGGGAGATTTCTTCCGTCTCGTTGGCGCAGGATGATGCGGCAAGGGGCGATGTTCATCGGTTGGCACGACGCGGGGAGGGCCAAGAAATGCAACCAGGAGCAATCTCTCTGTCTCGGCCTGGAACATATACCCGCCAGGATGAGCCGGCGTTAACAGATTCTCCACCATGCCGATTAGATCAGGTTTAGGAATTCGATCATCAGCCTATGCCGAAATCATGAAATAAAGACTCTGAAAAATCTATATCTATCAATGTTTTATTCCTGAGCCGGGCAGTCCGGTCACAGGCTTAAACGGCTTTTCCACCCTTCGCGCTCTTAGCAATTTGCTAAGAAGTCACCCCCTAATTCTCAGGCGTTCCTGTTAGGGGGATCACCGCAGATGAAGCTGCGGGTGAGTGAAAGATGGGGTTCTGCACATGATGTGCGCTGCGTTGCCTGCAATCATTGCGGGCCTTTTTGGTGTGTTTCTGCTGTGGCTGCCGATCAGCCTCCAGGCGCAACTGGTGCTCAGCCTGACCATTCTGGCGCTGATGCTCCTGTTCATGATGCGTCCGCAGAACAAGACATTTCGCGTGATGACTTTCGTGTTCTCGGCCGTGCTCGCCCTGCGCTATGCGTTCTGGCGCACGACGGAGACGCTTCCTGATATCAACGAGCCCTGGAACTTCATCCCGGGCATCATTCTCTATGCGGCGGAAATGTATTGCCTGGTCATGCTGGCGATCAATTTCTTCATCGTCGCCGACCCGCTGGACCGCAAGCCAGCGCCGCGTCTTGCCGATGACGACAAGCCGACCGTCGACGTCTTCGTCCCGTCCTACAATGAGTCCGCCGACCTGCTGGCGCTGACGCTGGCTGCGGCCAAATCGATGAACTATCCGGCGGACAAGCTGACCGTCTATCTGCTCGATGACGGCGGCACCGATGCCAAATGCAACCAGTCCGATCCGCGCGCCGCAATCGCTGCTCGTCGCCGTCGCGAGGAGCTCCAGGCGCTTTCGACGGCGCTTGGCGTCCGCTATCACGCCCGTGCCGAAAACAGCCATGCCAAGGCCGGCAATCTGAACGCAGGTCTCGCAATTTCGACCAGCGAGCTTGTGGTCGTCTTCGATGCCGACCATGCGCCTGTGCGCGAATTCCTCAACGAGACGGTTGGCCACTTCAGACAAGACGAAAAGCTCTTCCTCGTTCAGACACCGCACTACTTCCTCAATCCTGATCCGCTGGAGAAGAACCTGCAGACCTTCGGCAAGATGCCGTCGGAAAACGAGATGTTCTATTCCGTCGTCCAGCGTGGCCTCGACAAGTGGAATGCCTCCTTCTTCTGCGGCTCCGCTGCCGTTCTGCGCCGCAAGGCGCTGAAGGAGACCGGCGGCTTTTCCGGCCAGTCGATCACCGAAGACTGCGAAAGTGCGCTGGCCCTTCATTGCCGCGGCTGGCACAGCCTCTATGTCGACAAGCCGCTGATCGCCGGACTGCAGCCGGAAACGCTTGTCTCCTTCATCGGCCAGCGCGTTCGCTGGGCCCAGGGCATGCTGCAGATCCTGACTCTGAACCGTCCCTTCCTGCAGCGCGGTCTCTCCGCCGCACAGCGCATCTGCTACGCAGGCACCAACCTGTTCTGGCTCTTCCCGCTGACGCGGCTGACCTTCATGTTCTCGCCGCTTCTCTACATCTTCTTCTCGCTGCAGATCTTCGAAGCCAACATCACCGAATTCATCTGCTATTCGGTGACCTATCTCATCTCGTCCTTCGCCATGCAGAGCTACCTTTTCGGGCGCGTCCGCTGGCCTTGGGTCTCCGAGCTCTATGAATATGTGCAGTCGGTGATGCTGTTCGGCGCGATCCTGAGTGTCGTGAAGAACCCGCGCAAGCCGACCTTCAACGTCACGTCGAAGGGCCAGACGCTGGATGAAAGCAAACTCTCGCCGCTGGCGCGCCCCTACTTTCTGATCTTCTTCCTGCTCTTTGCTGCCAGCTGCTATGCGATCTGGCGTTACACGACGGAAGCCATGCCGTCAGAACTGCTGCTGATCGTTGCCGGCTGGAACATCATCAACATGGGTATTGCGGGTGCTGCCCTCGGCTCCGTCTCGGAACGGCGCGAGCGTCGACGCAACCAGCGCCTCAGCGTTCGCCGTCATGCGATCCTGCACTCCGGCGGCACAAGCCACGCCGTCATCATCGCGGACGTGTCGAGCGGTGGCCTTGCGCTGCAGTTCATCGACGGACAGCCGGTAAACGGTCTCGAGAAGGGCGAGGAGGCTGTCATCGAGATCCGCCGCCACGGCCGCGGCATGCGTATTCCGCTGGTCTGCCGCAGCGTGCTGCGCCGGCAGGATGAGACCAGCTTCGGCTTTGCCTTTGCCGAGCGCACGCCCGAAACCTTCATCGCGATCGCCGAGATGATGTATTGCGAACAGCAGCCGCTGCAGGATCGCTGGAACCGGGTCCAGAAGCACAAGGGCTTCTTCACCGGCACCTTCCGCTTTGCGCTCTGGACGATCACCGAGACGCTGCGCGGCTTTACCTACGCCCTGCGTCTTGTCCGCGAAACGACGGAAATCTCGCATCCTGACGCGCCGCTGATCATCAAGGCATCAAGCGCGGCGTCGGACCCGGGCGCGACCTATCCTGCAGCTTTGAAAGGGTCGGCCTATGCATAACCTGGAAATCCTGCGCCGATTGTCTGCAGCCGCGATCCTCGTGTGTCTGTCGGCAAACGCTTCTCGCGCCGGCGATTTCGTCCCGGCAGACCTTGGTGCGGCAAGTGTCCAGAGCACGGTTCAGGCCGGTTCGGATATTCCCCGCCAGATGGTCGCCTTCCGCCAGTCGGGAACCGCCATGCGCCTGGAAGGCGAAGATGCGCCGAGGGAACTCACCTTCTATCTCTCGCCGGATCAGGTGACGACAGCCGGCATCCTCAGACTGAGCTACACCAATGCCGTCTCGGTCATGCCTGACGATGCCGTGCTGGATGTCGAGTTGAACGGCAAGCCTCTCGCAGCCTTCCCGATCCGATCGCCCAACGGGCCGGCGACCCATGATATTCCGGTTGCGGCCAAGGATCTGACCGTCGGCTGGAACCAGATCCGTCTGCGTGCAAAACAGCACCACCGTATCGATTGCAGCGTTCCGGCGACGTACGAACTATGGACGCAAATCGATCCGCTGGTCAGTGGCTTCCTGACCAGCGCACGTCCGAAGGATGGCGATTTCGCGAGCCTTCTGTCGGTCGGCCGAAATGGCGACGGGGCCACGGAAATCCGCGTGATTGCCGGACAGGATGCTCCGCAGACGACACTTCGCGATAGCCTGTCGCTCGTGCAGACCCTGGCGCTGGTGCTCGGCCGTGAGGATCTGAGTGTCAGCGTCGGCGATATCGGAGGCAGCGGACCGGGCATAGACCTCTATCTCGGCGACCCCCTGGACGCGAAACTGCCGCAACCCGCCCGCGACGCCCTTGCCGCCGCACCGCGCGGTCTCTTCGTCCGACAGGGCGAAAACGGTCGCCTCGTCGTGACCATGCGCGGTTCAAACAAGAGCGAGTTCCAGTCGCTGCTGCTTGCCGCTGTCAACGGCCCGCTGCTTCCGCTGATCCGCACAAACAAGCTCGCCATGGCGCAGACGCGGATCGATGGCGAGAGCCCGGGCACTCACTCGCTGTCGAGCATCGGCTATCAGACGACACCTTTTGCCGGTCGTCTTTTCCAAACGAGCTTCGATGTCGTTATGCCCGCCGATTTCTATCCGGGCGACTATGCGACGGTCGATCTCAATCTGAATGCTGCCACCGCGCCGGGGCTCGCCCCCGGAACGCAACTGCTCGTGCGTGTGAATGAGCGTGCCGTAGCCAGCCTGGTGCTCTACGATCCCGAGGGCACGACGCTCAAGGACAAGCCGCTGGAACTTCCGCTGCGCGCCTTCCATCCCGGTGTGAACCATGTTCGCGTTCTGGCCGAGTTGCCGCTTGCTTCGGACCTCGCCTGCGATCCGGCTCAGCGCGAGGAAACGCGGTCTCGCTTCCTGCTGCTCGAAGAAACCACCGTGACGATACCGCCCCTGGCACGCGCCGGTCGCCTTCCAGACCTTGCAGCCTTTGCCGGGACGTCTTTCCCCCTGAAGGGCTCTGCTGCCTTCGATCTCTATGTTGATACGGCGACACCCGCACGGCTTGGGTCTGCGCTGACCCTTCTGACGCGGCTCGCCCTGTCGGCAGGTCATCCCCTGCCGGCCGAACTGAAGATCGGCCGCCCGGATCCGCGCCAGTCGACGAATGCCCTGATTGTCGGCGCCGGTGATGAGCCGCTGGAACTTGCCGAACTCGCCGGGCAGAAGGGCGATCGCCTGCCGTTCTCCGCAACCGATGATCTGGTCACGGCTTCGGTTACGGCGGGCGACCAATTGTCGGACTCGCAGGCCCTGCTCGATGCTTTCCAGGTGGAAACGCGGCTTGAGCATGATCAGCTGTCGTTGAAGAGCCGCGCCTCCGACTGGGTGGCAACGGCCTCGACAACCATCAACCGTTGGCTGGCCTACAAGGATATCGGACGCGAAGACGTCAAGGTCGATCCCCGGGACAAGCTGATCAGCGTGAGACAGGTGGCTTCCTCTGAGAGTTCGGCCGTCTGGACCTATGTCAACGCGACCGATGAAACCCTGCTCCAGCAAGGCGTCGCAGCGCTGACGAAGGCGGCAACCTGGACGGCCCTCGAAGGAGAGGAATCGGTGATCCGCCGCTCGGACCTCGAACTCGTGAACCGCTATCCCGAAAGTTACAGCTTCTTTCCGATCACCGATACGAGCCCCGTCAATCTGAGACGCCTCGCGGCTGCCTGGCTCTCCGACAACTTCATCATCTATGTCGGCCTTGTTCTCGCGCTGATGGGCGGCTTCGGCTGGTGGGTTGGTTATGTCGTGCCGCGCAAGGGCGTGAGGACAGTCGAATGAAGAAGACAATCAAGACTAGGCTGTTGGCCGGCACCATCCTTGCCACGCTGTTCGTCGCATTGCCGGCCAGCGCGACGTCGCTTCTGGTCCCCGAAGCGACCACCGCCATGGCACAGCCTTCGAACGACACAGAAACCGGCGAAGCGAACGCCCAGAAAACACCGGCGCCGGACACGGTCGATCTGGCCGCGCTCTATTACTATGCCCGCAATGGCGAGGCAGAGCGCGTCGAAGCCGAGACCCGACGCCTGGAACTCAAGTTTCCCGGCTTCATGCCCCCGGCAGACCTCTACGCACCGGATGCTGGCGACCACGTCGATGAGACCACGCTCTGGCAGCTCTACGAGCGCGATGACTATGCCGGCATCGAACAGGAGATCAGCCGTATCGCCGCGAGCCATCCGGGTTGGGAGCCGTCGGAGGATTTCCGCGGCAAGCTCGATCGGCGGAAACTGAGATTCGCCATGACGCGGGCCAACGAGGCGAAGGACTTTGTGACCGTCATTCGCCTTGGTGCAAAGCTCGACCCTGCGCAGGAAACCGAGATCGACCTGCTCTGGATGATGCTCGATGCCTACAGGGCAAACGAGATGCAGGAGGGGCTGACGACGGTCTATCGCGGGATCCTCTTCCGCGCGCCGGAGAAGGCTTTTTCCGATGAGCTGGTGCTCACCACCCTGCAAAAGGCGATGGAGGACATTCCGGCAGCCGATCTGCGCGAGGCGATCCGGGTGCTCTCTGCTGATCCAGACCTGGCCCTCTCCATGCGGTCGCTGAGCCTCGATCTGATGCGCCGCGAACTGGGCGACTTTGCCTCCGGTGTTGCGGGCGCGCCTCAACCGGGCCCCGAGGTGATTGCCGCCGTGAGGACGGCCGCCGATACCGAGCAAGCACCTGAAGACCTCGCTCTGATGGGCTGGTACATGCTGAAAATCGAGCAGCCCGACCAGGCGGCAAACTTCTTCCAGCGTATGCTGCAGAAGAAGGCAACGCCGGAGGCCGTCCGCGGCATGGCGCTCAGTCTTTCACACCAGTCGAAGGACGAGGAAGCCTACGCCTTTGTGACCGCACAGCTCGACGTGCTTGCCGGGGAGGATGCCTTCCTGCTCGATCAGCTTTCTTTCCCCTTCAAGGGCGAGGGCAAGACCGACATCGATGAGCGCGTCGTGAGCCGCTATTCGGAAGCGATCCAGAAGACGGAATCCTCCGATCACGCTCGTCTCATCGGCTGGTATGCCTATAACTCGCGCCAGTTCGAGCCGGCCCGCGCCTGGTTTGCAAAGGCCTTCGAATGGAAGGCCGAGGCCGACAGCCTGAAGGGGTTGGCCCTCACACTGACGCGCCTAGGCGAAAAGAAGGCCCTTGCCGAGCTGCGGGAACAGCATGGCGAGACCTATCAAACGGTTTTCGCCGAGCTGAAATCAGCAGCGGAACCGCGCGAGCGGGCCGGGAAATCGGTCTCGGCACCCGCAGGCGTTCAGGCCGGCTATCTCTCGCGGCTGCAGAAAAAGGACTATGGTGGCTGCGTTGCCGAGTTGCGGCGGCTTGAAGCAAAGACGGCTTTGCGGCCGGATGCGCAGGTGGCCAAGGGCTGGTGTCTTCTGGGTCTCAACCATCTGGCCGAAGCGCGTCAGGCGTTTACGGCCGGTCTCGCGGGCGGTGGCGGCAAGGCGGATGATGCCGCCTATGGCCTTGGCCTCACCTTGCTTCGCGCCAATCTGACCGATGATGCCGAGGCCCTGCTGATGCAGCGCAGCCTGACGCCGCTGCGCGACCGGGAACTGCGCGCCGAGCTTCTCTGGCAGCGGGCGCGCGCCGCCTTCGATCGCAAGCAATACCGCGTCACCCTCGAAGCGCTGAACGCCCGCCTGCAGATCATGCCGGAGCCGGTGGGTATCAGCCAGATGCGCGCCTGGAGCCATTACCACCTTGGCAATCTCTCACAGTCGCGCGCGATCTTCGCCCAGCTCAACCAGGTCATGGCCGACCCGGCGAATGCCAGGGGCATCGCCGCCATCAACGAACGCATGGGGATCAACCAGTGAAGCGAAACATGTTTGCGGTCCTGGTACTGCTTGGCCTCAACGGCTGTACGACCGTCAAGGATCCGTTCCTTGAGGGCATGACCGGCAGCATGCCTGTGTCGACCGGCAACCGCGAGCTTCCGGTGCATCTGGCATCCGCCTCCCTGACCGGGCTCGGCGAGGCGCCTTTGAGCCTTCGGCAGACCACTCTTGATGGCGTGACGACACAGGTCCTCGTCTACAGCAACATGACCACCATTTCCGGCGAGAATGCTCTCACCGTATCAACCCGGTCATCGTCGAAGGCTTCCTTCGGGAAGGGGCCGGATCGCCGGGAGATCACGGATACTCTGAGGCGCGACTTTCCCGGTGTTGCCATGGCCATCGATCCCGTGATCCGTCGCAATGCCTATGGTTCCTATGGCGTCGCCACGGGGAAACTGGGCGCCGAAGGCGGCTGTGTTTCTGCCTGGCAGATGATTGGTCAGGACCGCGATACGGGGCGAGACGAGCCCTTGCAGGTTCGCCTTCGCTATTGTCATCCGCGCCTGGCCCCCGATGTGCTCGCCGACCTCTTGGTCGGATTGACGCTTCGAGGTTCGGCTTCAACCCCGCCTCCGCCCTTGAGCTATGCCTATTCCACGCCGAGCCTTGCAGCTGCTTCAGCCACAAGGGCGTCGAACGTCCCCATCACCCCTGAGGTGAATGAGAGCAAAGACACAGCCTCGGAGCCTTTGCAGGCCGATAGAGACGAGCCGTCGGGTCCGGCTGTCAGCATCCCGATGCCTGAATGAACCGTGCATTCATAGAGCGCTCGCCAATCTATGCGTCTGCCCGGACCAGGACGAAATCGTGCTTCACCTCCCAGAATTCCTCGGTGAAGCCGTAGTCCTCGGCCCGTTTTGCATCCTTGCGACGATCGAACTTGGCGAGCAGGCTCTCCTTGACCCCGAAGACCGCGTCCGAGTGAATATAGGGATCATCGGGATCGAAGATGTGGGTGACGAGCGTTTCAAAACCCTCGGCCTTGATGATGTAGTGCAGATGCGCCGGGCGATAGGGATGGCGGCCAAGCTTGCCGAGGAGCTGCCCAACCGGGCCGTCATCGGGGATCGGGTAGAATTTCGGCTTTACAGCGCGGAACCAGTAGTGGCCATCCGGCCCTGTACGAAAGACACCGCGCAGGTTGAAATCGGGCTGGATGCCTTTCTGCTGGACGTCGTAAAAGCCCTCGTCATTGGCCTGCCAGACATCGATCACGGCATCTGCGATCGGCTTTCCCTCCGTGTCGAGAATATGGCCCTTGATGACCATATCCTCGCCCTTGCTGTCCAGGCAGATATTGGCGCCCATCGGCAGTTCAGGGGCATCGGCCACGTGGAAGGGGCCAAGCACCGTGCTTTCCGAGGCGCCGGAGGGTTTGCGGTTGTTGACCGCATCGACCAGCATCGAGACGCCGAGCACGTCTGACAGCAGGATGAACTCCTGCCGCCATTCGTTGCACATCTGACCGGTGCGGGTGAGGAAGAGGATCGCCTCCATCCATTCGTCCTGCGTCGGTTCCAGTTCCTTGACAGCCTCATGCAGCTTGCGGGTGATGACTTCCATCACCTGCTTCAGCCGCTCGTCTTTGGCGTTGGCGTTGCGGCCGGTCACGACCTCGACGGAGGTCTCTTCGGTGAAATAGCCCTTTTCATGCGCGTCCATGATCGCTCCTCACCGGTCCAGAATGGTTTTCAGGACGCGCCGCAGCTCGCCTTCGGGGTCCTTGACGGCGGCTTGCGCGCGCCAGGCGACGTGGTGGTCCGGGCGGACAAGAAGCGCGCCGGAATCGCGGATTTCGCGGGCGCGGGCCCAGTCGCCGGAGAAGTCCTGCCAGGTCTGGCGGGGGCCGATCTTGTGGACCGCGATAGGCAGACCGAATTCCTTTGACAATGATTTTGCGGCAGATACCCAGCCATCGCCGCCGATGCCGGTCAGAACGGTGAAGACGCCATGGCCGGTCAGATCGAGGCTCGACACCTTTTCGCCTTCCGGCCCGAAGAGCCAGACATGCGGCAGGCGTGCGCCGGGCCAGCTGGTCGGCTGGTAGTGCAGTTCGGCGTCTTTCTCAAAGGCCGGTTCCGGCTGGCCATCGGTGACGACCGCGCCCGACTTGTAGCGCTGGTTCATCTCGACACCATGGGCGTCGAATTCATAGACCTTGGCGGCAATCGCCTGACGGATCGCCTCACGCTGCTTTTCGGCATCTGATGTGTCGTTGCAGCGGGCGTCCATGTTTTCCTGCATCTTCACCGGGTCGACGGAATCGAGCAGGCCGAGCGCCTTGAAGATCGGGCCGAATTCCTCGATCGACTTGTTGGCGCGGGTGACGATCTGCTTGGCGACGGGCGCGCGCTCGGCCTGGTAGCTGTCGAGCAGGCCCATACCGGCCTGGCCGCGGATGACGGCGGCGAGCTTCCAGGCGAGGTTAAAGGCATCCTGGATCGAGGTGTTGGATCCCAGGCCGTTCGACGGTGGATGACGGTGGGTGGCGTCGCCCATGCAGAAGACGCGACCGTTCGACATCGTCGTCGCGTACATGTTGTTGACGGTCCAGGTGGAGACCGACTTGATCTTCGGCTGCAGGTCCTGGACGCCGACGAGATCGCGCACGACCTTTGTGGCAAAGGCATCATCGACGGCGGGCGCCGGCTGGTTGATGTCGTAGCCCCAGACGATCAGCCACTCGTTCCATGGGCGAACCATGCGGACGAGGCCCATGCCGATACCGCCGACATCGGCGCCCGGCTGCAGCACCCAGTAGAGGACCGAGGGGCGGTGAGCGACGTAGCGCGACAGGTCGCATTCGAAGAGGATGTTCATCGAACCGGCCACGCCCATCTTGCCTTCGAAGGTGAGGCCGGCATGTTCGGCAACCTTGGAATTGCCGCCGTCGGCGCCGACCAGGAATTTCGACCGTACGGTGAATTGCTTGCCGGTCAGGCGATCAAGGCAGGTTGTCGTGACGCCATCGGCATCCTGCTCGTGGCTCACATATTCCGTCGACATGCGCGACTGCGCGCCGCGCGAACAGGCGGTCTTGAAGAGCAGGGGCTCCATGTAGGTCTGCGGCAGGTCGTTCATCCGGCCGGGCGAGGACAGGAGATGTTCGGCGCGCGAGAGCGGATGGTTGCCCCAGCTCTGCATGCGACCGATCTCTTCGCCGGCGACCGCCGTGCAGAAGACGTTCTGGCCCATCAGGTCCTGTTCGGTCGCGAACATGTAGGCCTCGTCCTCGACGTCGCGGCCGAGATCGCGCAGAACCTCCATCGTGCGCTGGTTGGTGATATGGGCGCGCGGCGTGTTGGCGAGCCAGCGGTAACGGTTGATGACCATGGGCTCGAGGCCGTAGCTCGCGAGCAAGGCGGCGGTTGCCGAGCCGGCCGGCCCGGTGCCGATAATCAGGACGTCGGTGGTGATGTCAGCCATTTGGCCCTCCCTTTGTCGTTTGTTCAAGCGATCCGCCTCTCAAGGTGCGGCGGACCGGAAAGAGTTCGATGCCGGTGCGGTCGGTAATCAGGCCCCAGATCCCGCGCGGCGCAAACAGCATGGTGATGATGGCGATGGCGCCGAGCAGCAGCAGGTACCAGGACCCGTAGCTCGACAGCGCATTCTGCATCAGGAAGAAGATGATGACGCCGAGGATCGGCCCTTCGATGGTGCCGATGCCGCCGATGATGACGATGAACAGCACATAGGCCGTCCAGTCGGTGAGCGAGAAGGCAGCATCCGGCGAGATGCGGGCCTTCTGCAGGTAGATGAGCGCGCCGACGACGCCGGTGATGAAGGCGGTGGAGAGGTAGATCACGAGCTTCAGTTTCTGGGCGTCCACCCCCAGCGCCCGGGCCGCCGTCTCATTGTCGCGCACGGCGGCAAGGCCCAGGCCCTGTTTGGAGCGCAGCAGGCGGTAGACGAACCAGATGGTCAGCACGAGCACGATCAATGCCAGCCAGAAGGCGATGGCGTCGGCGGCTGCTGCGGTCCGCATGCCGAACCAGTCTTCGAGCAACGACACACCAAGCATCTCGCGCGTCGCTTCACGGGGCAGCGAGGTGCCGGTCCCGCCGCCAAGCGCTTTCCATTGGGCAAACAGCAGGCGGCCGACCTCGGCGATGACCCAGGTGCCGATCGCGAAATAAGGACCGTAGAGTCGGAAGGCGAAGAAGGCCGTCGGTATGGACACGAGGACGGCGAAGAGGCCGGCGAGGGGGATGGCCAGGATCGGATCGACACCGAGCAGGATGACGAAGCCGAAGAGCGCGTAGGCGCCGCAGCCGACATAGAGTTGCTGGCCGACGGAGATCAGCCCGGCATAACCCGCCAGCAGGTTCCAGCTCTGGGCGAGCGCCAGCATGGTGAGGATGAAAAACAGATCCTGCACCACACCACGCGAAACGACGAAGGGAGCCGCTGCCAGAAGCAGCACGAAGAGGATGGCTGCAAGCGAGAACAGCGAGGACAGGCGCGTGCGCGTCTCGACCCGCCAGGATGATGAGGGGCGCATGACATTCGACAGGATGTCTCGGTTCGTGGTCATCGTCACCTCAATCGACAGCGCGCGGGAAGAGACCCCGCGGACGAAACAGCAGGACCAGTAGGAAGGCGATATGGCCCGAGAGGATCTGCCATTCCGGGTTGATGGCGGCTCCGAGCGTTTGTGCGACACCCAGAATGATGCCGCCGGCAAGCGTGCCCCAGAGCGAGCCGAGCCCGCCGATAATGACCGCTTCGAAGGCATAAATCAGACGTGCCGGCCCGGCGGTCGGATCGAAATTGGCGCGGGTGCCAAGATAAAGCGCGGCGATGGTGACGATCACCATGGCAAGGCCTGTGGCGATGGCGAAGATCTGGTTGGGACGTATGCCCATCAGACCTGCCGTCACCACGTCGTCTGATGTCGCACGGAAGGCGCGGCCCAGCGCCGTCCTGTAGATCAGCTGGTTCAGACCGACGATGACCAGGATCGCAGACGCGAAGGTGAGCAGCGGCATGACGCCGGCATTGATGCCGCCGAGCGAGAGCGATGCCTGCTCCAGCGCGCCTGCGGGGATGCGCTGGCTGTCGGCAGTGAAGGCCTCGAGCAAACCGTTCTGGATGACGATCGACAGCCCGAAGGTGACGAGCAGCGGCGGCAGGATGTCCTTGCCGAGCGTCCGGTTGAGCAGGTGGTATTGCAGCAGATAACCCACCCCGAACATCAGCGGACCGGCGATCAGAGCCGCAATGAATGGATTGAGCCCGAGTGTCGAGACGAGCAACAGGATCAGGAAGGCGGCAAAGACGATCAGGTCACCATGGGCGAGATTGACGAGCCGCATGATGCCGAAGACGAGCGACAGGCCTGCGGCGAAGAGGGCGTAGAGCCCACCGAGCAGGATGCCCTGGAGAATTGTATCAAGCCAGTTCATGGGGCTCCGCTCCGAAATAGGCCGCGTGGATGTCGGCGCGGTCGAGATCTGCGGGGCGCCCTTCGAGCGTCACCCGGCCTTCCATCATGCAATAGACCCGGTCCGCGACCTTGAGCGCCTGGGCGATGTCCTGCTCGACGATGACGATGGCCGCACCCGTTTCGCGGATGCGCGGGAAGGCGGCGTAGATGTCCTTGATGACCACGGGTGCGAGACCGAGGCTGAGCTCGTCGCAGAGCAGCACTTCGGGATTGGACATCAGCGCCCTGCCGATCGCGACCATCTGCTGTTGTCCTCCGGAGAGTGCCGTCGACGGATTTCGACGCCGTTCCTTGAGGATCGGGAAAAGCTCATAAATCGTTTCGAGCGACCAGGGCCCATCGACTTTACGGCCGTGGCGACCGACGAGCAGATTCTCCTCGACCGTCAGCGACGGGAAAAGCCGGCGGCCTTCCGGCACCAGCGCAATGCCGCGGGCCATGACATCGGGGGAGCTAAGCGCGCCGATCGGCTGGCCGCGATGCAGGACGGCAGCGGGATCATTGCGCAACACGCCTGCAATGGAGCGCATCAAGGTCGATTTGCCGGCACCGTTTGCGCCGATGACGGCGATCGTCTCGCCGGGATTGAGGACGAGATCGACGCCGAACAGGGCCTGGAAGTCGCCGTAGAAGGCGGTGAGGTTCTTCGTTTCGATGAGGCTCATGGTTCAGACCTCCATGCCCAGATAGATTTCGCGCACCTCGCGCGAGTTCATGATGGTCTGCGGATCGCCATGGCCGATGACCCGTCCAAAGTTCAGCACCAGGATCTTCTCGGCGACTGCGTTCAGCGCATGCAGCACGTGCTCGATCCAGATGATTGCCATGCCGCGCTGGTGGACGCGCTTGATCGTGGCGACCAGTTGCCGACACTCGCCTTCGGTCAGCCCGCCGGCGATCTCGTCGAGCAACAAGAGCTTGGGCTGGGTGGCGAGCGCCCGGGCGAGTTCCAACCGTTTGCGCTCCAGCAGAGTGAGGCTGCCCGCCGGGCGGTTGGCCTTGGCGATCAGGCCGGTCTCGACCAGGATCTCGGCGCAGAACTCGGCGACCTCGGCCTCGCTGCTTTCGCTGCCGAAGGCGCCAGCGACGAGCAGGTTTTCATAGACCGTCAGCCGCTCGAAAGGCTGGGGGATCTGGAAGGTGCGGCCCATGCCGGCAAAGCAGCGCTGCATGGGCGGGACATTGGTCACGTCTCGGCCATCGAAATGAACAGTGCCCTTGGCGACGGAGAGGTTGCCGGTGATCAGGTTGAATAGCGTCGACTTGCCAGCGCCGTTCGGTCCGATGATACCCAGCGCCTCGCCGGGTTCGACGGAAAAGCCGATATCCTCGGCGACCACGAGGGCCCCGAAGGATTTCGACACACCATTCAATTCCAGGATCGGCATTGTTCAGTCCCTTCAGACTTTGACGCACTCATGCGGGGGCACCCCCCTCTGTCCTGCCGGACATCTCCCCCCAAGGGGGGAGATTGGATCGCCGCACCGACTTCTTTTCTTCTCGAGGTCCGCCGGTCTCCACGTCTGTTGGCATGGCGAAGGTCCAGCCTCCCGGTGATCTCCCCCCTTGAGGGGGAGATGGTCGGCAGACCAGAGGGGGGTATCCACGGCAGACCAAAATCAGTCTGCTGCAATCAGCCCAACGCCTCCATCTTGCCGCCGAGCGGGATGTTCGTTGCCTGGCCGTTCTCGACGACGACCAGATCGTAACCGCCGCCGGATTTCAGGCGCCACTGGCCGCCGACGAGCGGGGTCTTGGCGACATTCTTCTGGGCGAAGGGCGGCAGGTTGGCGTTGTTCCAGGCGATGGGGCCGACCAGCGTGTCGAGCTTGGTTTCGCCGATGGCCTTGGCCACCGCATCACCATCCGTCACGTCTTCCGCGCGCTTCATGACATCGACCGCCAGTTCGAAGAGCGCATGGGCAAAGCCGATCGGCTGTGTCCAGGGGCGGCCTGTCGCTGCGGTGAAGGCAGTTGCCACATCGGCAGCCGTCTCGCCTGTCAGCGAGGACTTGAAGGGATGAGACGGCGTCCACCAGACTTCGGTCGAGAGGTTGTGGCCGGCATCGCCCAGGGCTTCCACGGTCTGCGGGAAAAGCAGCGCCTTGCCGATCGAGGCGATCTTGGGTTTGAGGCCCTGCTGCTTGGCCTGGTTCCAGAAGGTGGTGAGGTCAGGCGGGATCATCACGCCGGTCAGGATCTCTGTTTCGGCCTGCTTGAAGGCGTTGATCTGGGCGGAAAAATCATCCGTCAGGTTCTGGTAGCGTCCGGTATCGGTCAGGCCATAGCCGAGCTTTTCGAGCACCGGCGGGAAGCCGACGACCTTGTCGCCCCAGGCATTGCCGTCGCCGTCGTTCGGGAATAGACCGCCGACCTTCTTGTTGGTCTCGATCTGGCCCCACATGGCGGTGAAGACGGCGATGATGTCCTCAAGGCCCCAGAAGAAGTGGTAGGCGTAATTGAACGGCTTCCAGCTTGCGGGGTCGCCAGGATTGCCCTGCTGGCCGATGAACCAGGGCTGCCAGGGGGCAACCGTCGAGAGGCAGGGGATCTGCTCGGCTTCGCAGGTGGTGGAGACCGGATTGGTGGTTTCCGGCGTCGAGGAGACGAGCATCAGGTTGATCTCGTCGTCGACGATCAGTTCCTTGGCGACTTCAGCGGCACGGTTGGGGTTCGACTGGCTGTCCTTGACGATGACCTCGTAGTTCAGGCCCATCTTCTTCGTCGTGGCGAGGAAGCTGTCGATGACGAACTTGTCGGCCTCGCCGAAGGCTGCAAGCGGCCCGGTCTGCGGGCTCACATAGCCGAGCTTCACGGCTGCAGACTGCGCAATCGCCGGGGCCGCAAGGCCCGAGGTTGCCAGCACGGCGCCGCCGGCTGCAGTCGTCTGCAGGAATTTGCGTCGCGTAATCATGTTTCCTCCCATCATCGTCTCTCCTCCCAAAGAGCGCGCTCTGCGCGAGATGTCGTTTCGGTTAGTCGGGCCTGACGCCCTCCCAGGCATTTTGCAGAAGTGTGCGGATCGACGCCCGGTCGATTGGACGCGGGTTCCAGTAGGGGTTTTCGGTGGCGATATCGGCCGCTCGATCCAGATCGGCTTCGACAAGCCCGAAATCCTTGAGCGACAACGGCGCGCCGATCGACTTGGCAAAGTCCCAGAGGCCGCCGCCGATGGAGCCGCCGAAGAGTTCGGCGGCTGCCGCAAGTTCCGCTTGCGCCGCCACGGCGTTGAAGGCGGCCGTGTGCGGCAGCATGACCGCGTGGGTTTCGGCATGCGGCGTATCGAAAGAGCCGCCCAGCGTGTGGCAGATCTTGTGATGCAGCGCCATGCCGACGGTGCCGAGCACGGTGCCGCAAAGCCACGCGCCATAGAGAGCTTCAGCGCGTGCATCGGTGTCCTGCGGGCTCTTGATCAGCACCGGAAGGCTTTCCTTGAACGCGCGCAATCCGTCGAGCGCCATGAGCGTCGAGACCGGGTTGCGATCCTGGGCATAGAGGCCTTCGACGGCGTGGGCCATGGCATTCAACCCACTCGTTACGCTCATGGCGACCTGCAGGCCGAGGGTCAGGTCCGGATCGTAGATCACGACTTCCGGCAGGATGCTGGCGTTTCGGATCGTGGTCTTGCGACCGCCTTCGGTCTGGCCGAGAATCGGGGTCACTTCGGAGCCGGCATAGGTCGTGGGGATGACGATCTGGGGCAGATCGGTGCGGTAGGCAATCGCCTTGCCAAGGCCGGTGGTGGAGCCGCCGCCGAGCGAAACGACGCAATCGGCTCCAGTTTGCTTGACGACGTTCAGCGCTTTCTCCGTCACATCAACGGGCGTGTGCATGACGGCACCTGAGAAGACGCCGACAGAGAGGGCTCCGAGCCGATCGGACAGGGCTTCGGCATCCGCCTTCTGGTGGGGTGTCGAGAGGACCAGCGCACGGCGGGAGCCGAGGGATTCCACGGCGCTACTCACGTCTGCGCTGCGGCCGGAGCCGAAGAGGATTCTCGCCGGGCTGCCGGCATAGGTGAAGCTCTTCATTTGCTCCTCCCGGGTCTTGCGCGGACCATGACGAACCTGATGCTGATGCGCGAGGCGGGTTTTCCGTCGATCATGGTCTGCTCGAAGGGATGCACCAGTTCCGGTCGGACGCCGAACAATGCATCTTCGCCGAGCCTCGGATCCTCTGCGTCATAGATGTGGGTGGTGATCGTCTCGAAACCTGGCGCGCGCACGACGAAATGCAGATGCGCGGGACGGTGCAGCGGATAGCCCGCCTGGGCAAACAGCCGGCCCACGGGTCCGTCACCGGGAACGCCGTAGCCGGCCGGACGGACCGTGCGATAGTGGAACTTGCCGTCCTGATCCGGACGGAACAGGCCTCGCAGGTTGAATTCGGGTTGCAGATCCGGCTGCTGGTTTTCGTAGTAACCTTCGGCGTTCGCCTGCCAGGTGATGATTTCTGCCGTGCTGACCGGCAGGCAGTCCAGATCCTCGACGCGGCCCTCGACCAGCAGCGGGTCGCCTTCGCCGTCTAGCGATATAGAGCTACCCAGAGCCCGCTCCGGGGTATCCGTCCGGAAGAAGGGGCCGCGGATGGTGTTGGGCGTGGCGCCGGACGGGCGGCGGGAATTGATCTCTTCAACAAGCGCTGAGGCGCCAACCAGATCGGAGAACAGCACCCATTCCTGCCGGCGCTCGTCCGAGGCGTGGCCGACTTCGGTCAGGAAGTCGAGGACCTTGCGCCATTGCTCCGGTGTCGGGCGGAATTCCTTGATGAGATCGTGGACATGGCAGACAACGGCAGAGAGCAGGCGCGCGGTTGCATCATCTGTTGCGCCGAAGCGGCTTGTGAATGCGTCCTTCGAGGTCGCTTCGTCGAAGGCGATGAGGTCTGCGGCCCGCGACATGCATCTCCTCCCAAATCCGCATTGCTGGTCGAGGGGAAGCTAGCAGGGCTCGCATGCATGATTGATGATTTGTTTCGGAGACAATATAACAATCCGTTATGAAGTTCGACGAGCGACATCTCATCCAGCTGGCTGCCGTGGTCAAAACAGGTGGCGTGACCGAAGGTGCTGCCCTCCTGGGGCTCGCGCAGCCGGCGGTGTCGCGTACGCTGTCGATGCTCGAAAAGCGGGTGGGCGAACCGCTTTTCATCAAGGGTCGGCGCCCGCTGCAACCGACGCCGCTCGGGATTGCGCTGGCGGAACATGGGCTTGCCATGCTCGCGGCGTCGCGCAAGGCCTCCGACCTGATGGAAAGCTTCCGGGTCGGCAAAAGTGGTGTTGTGCGTGTCGGCGGCAGTCCCTTCTTCATGGACTCGTTGATCGCCGGCATGTGCGCCGAGTTCCAGGCGACCCATCCTGATGTCCGGATCGACCAGTCCTACGGCTATTTTCCGGATCTTCGTGCCGCGCTGAAGGCCGACCAGATCGATCTGGCGATCTGCCCGATCGACATTCTCGACGAGGGCTCGGGACTTGCCTTCCAGCAGATCCTTCCGGGTCGTAACGTCATTGCCTGCCGCGTGACCCATCCGCTCCTGTTGAAACGCCGTGTGCAGCCGTCCCATCTTCTCGACTATTCCTGGGTGGCGCCGCCGCCGGGCAGTCCGCTTTTGGCCGACCTCAGAGCATTACTCCTCTCCTTCGGCGCAACGGAAATTCGCATCCGCTATTCCGGCGGGTCGCTGGCGAGCGTCGTCAATTATCTGAAGGGCGCCGATGCGCTGACCGTGATGCCGCATAGCGTGGTCTTTGCACAGCGCAAGGAGAAGACGATCACGGCGCTGCCGATCAACATTCCGCATCCGGAGCGTGCGCTGGCCATCCTCAGGCGGGTCGATGCGCCGCGGTCTCCGGCGGTCGAGCAGTTTTCATCCTTCGTGCGGTCGAGCTTCGAAAACCTGCGCCACCTGATCAAGCGTCATGAAGAGGCGGTGGTCTGGGGAAGCTGACGAGCCCGCCCGGGCGGGCCCGCCAAGGTGGTGTCCTCAGGCCAGCGCTTCCATCTTGCCGGCGGTCGGAATGTTCGGTGCCGTCTTGTTGTCGACGATGACGAGGTCGAAGGTGCCGTCGTCCTTGCGTCGCCACTGACCGCCGACGAGCGGCGTCTTGGTGACGTTCTTCGCCGCAAAGGGCGGCACACCCTGACCGTTCCACTCGACGCGGCCGACGATGGTGTCGACCTTGGAGGAGGCGATCGCCGCTGCCACGGCTTCGGCATCCGTCACGTCCGCGACCCGTCCCATCACATTTGTCGCCATCTCGAACAGTGAGTGGATAAAGCCGATCGGCTGCGTCCAGGGGCGACCGGTCTTGGCGGTGAAGTCGGCGGCGAGCTCACCGGCGCTTTGACCGGTCAGCGATGACTTGAACGGATGTTGCGCCGACCACCAGACCTCCGAGGAGAGGTTGTGGCCGGCCGCCCCCAGCGTCTCGACCGATTGCGGGAAGAGGATCGCCTTGGCGACGGTAACGGCCTTCGGATTGAAGCCCTGCTGCTTGGCCTGGTTCCAGAAGGTGGTGAAGTCAGGCGGGATGACAACGCCGGTGATGATGTCGCACTGGCCGTCCTTGAAGGCATTCACTTGGGCCGTGAAATCGTCGGTCAGGTTCTGGTAGCGGCCCGGGTCCAGCAGCTCGAAGCCCGCCTGGGCAAGGCCCGGCTTCAGACCGACATTCGGATCGCCCCAGGCATTGCCGTCGGCATCATTGGGGAAGAGGCCGCCGACCTTTTTGTTGGTATCCAGCTGGGCCCACATGTTGGTGAAGACAGCGATGACGTCTTCCAGCCCCCAGAAGTAATGGTAAGCGAACTCGAACGATTTCCAGCTTGCGGGATCGCCCGGATTGCCCTGCTGGCCGATGAACCAGGGCTGCCAGGGCGCCTTGGTGGAGATGCAGGGAATGCCTTCGACCTCGCAGGTGGTGGCGACCGGATTGGTGTTTTCCGGGGTCGAGGCAACCAGCATCAGGTTGATTTCGTCGGAGAGGATGAGTTCCTTCGCCACATCCGCTGCCCGGTTCGGGTTGGACTGGCTGTCCTTGACGATGATCTCGAAGTTCTTGCCCGCCTCGGACGCGAGGAAGGAGGCGATGTTGTAGGCGTCACTCTCGCCGAAGCTTGCCAGCGGCCCGGTCTGCGGGCTGACATAGCCGAGCTTGATCTTGGCTCCTTGGGCGATCGCCGGTGCGGCAAGGCCCCCGAAACCATAGGCGAGACCGGTGGCGGCTCCCGCCTTCAGCAGTTTTCTGCGCGTAATCATGCTGTCCTCCTCCCAGTTGTTTGTTCGAAACTAGGCCGCGACGCGGCGAAATGGTCGACTGCCCTCCGCAAGATCGCGAAGCATGGCTTCGAGCGCTTCGACCTCCATGTCGGAGGCCTGGTGTGGCCGGCCCGGAAACAGTTCGCAGCGCAGTCTCGCCCGCGCCCTCCCAAGCGCTTCCGAGGCTTCTGCAAAAGCGGAGACCGGGATCCACGGATCCTGATCGGAGCCGGTGAGATAGACGGGCATGCCGTCGAGATCGCGCGTCGAGCGCTCATCCTGCGACTGGCCGACGCGGCAGCCGGTGAGATTGACCATGGCACCGTTCCATGGGCCGTAGGCCATCGCATATTCAAGCGACAGGCAGGCGCCCTGGCTGAAGCCGCCGATGAGAAGCGGCTTGTGCGCGCCACCCGCCTTTCGCAGGGCCCCCACCAGCCCGTCGAGATAGTCGAGAGATGCTTTCAGTTCGCCTCGGGTGGTCTCGGTCAGTGCATCCGTGGCACGAGATGCGTACCAGGTGTTGCCGGTTGCCCGCGGCAGGCAGAAGGAGACGCCCGGTACTGCAAGCCTTCCGACGATCTGCTCGATCATGTCCTCGGGCGATTGGGTTCGCCCGTGGATGAACACGCAGAGCACATCAGCCTGCGCCGGTGCTGAGCCTGCGGTCAGCGGCTCGCCATGAATGGCCATGATCGCCCCCGGATCAGAAGTTGGCGGGTTCGAGGCCGGCGATCAGTTCCTCGCGGCGATCTTCGAACCATGGCGGGAAGACCAGCGTGGTGCCGATGGCGTCGGCTGGCTCGTCCAACGCCCATCCTCCTTCAACCGACCACGCGATCTCGAAGAGCGCACCGCCCGGCGAGCGGACATAGCAGGACTTGAAATAGTTGCGGTCCTTCTGGTCGGAGACGTCGGTAAAGCCGAGACCTTCGATATGAGCCTTCAGCTTTAGCTGGTTCTCTTCATTGCCGGTGTTGAGGGCGAGGTGATGGATCGTGCCGCCCGACAGCGTCCAGGTCCCTTGCGGTCCGGTCGGCTGGTGGAGAACCTCGACCATGCTTGACGGGCCGCCATTGTTCGGCACCGAGAACATCAGTCCTTCATCGCTGTCGGCTTCCTTCTTCATGCCCATGCCGATCGTCAGGAAGTCGTCCATCGATGTGCGGTCGAAGACGGCGACGGCTGCGCCATAGATGCCGCGGATGCCGTGAGCGGCGCCGACGCCATTGGCTTCGCTGGTGATGGGCGTTCGGGTGTCGGCCGGGCTCTCGACCAGTTCGTGGTCGATGCCGCAGGGGTGAGCGAGCGCCACGCGGGTGATGCCGAAGCGGCTGATCTTGGTTGCGGGAATGCCGCGCGCGTTCAGCCTGTCGATCCAGAAGTCGGCGGAGCCGACGGGGATTGCAAGCTGGATGATCTTCGACTGGTTGGTGCCGCGCTTGCCGTAAATGCCGGGCTTCTTGAATGGGAAGGTGGTGACAATGGTCGAAGGGTCGCCGTTCTTGGCGCCGTAATAGAGATGATAGACCGGGATCGTGCCGTCGAAGAGCACGGTGCGCTTGATGGAATGGAGCCCAAGCGTCTTGGTGTAAAAATCATAGTCCTCCTGAGCGCCGTCGGTGCTCAGCGTGAGGTGATGGTAACCCGAGATGAACGACATTCTTATCTTCCTCCAGATGCTGCGCGGGCAGGCATGGAGCCGATCTCGAACGCACGGGGCCTCCTGTGGCGATGGACGCCACACCCGTCATGCCTCAGCCCGATCGGATCCTCCCAATGTGCTGACTATAGTGCGGCACGGGCCGTCTGTTGATAAAATTGCTTATGTTCGATATAGCAGATTGCTATGAAGATAGATGAGCGCCATCTGGTCCAGCTTGCGGCCGTTGCCGAAACCGGCGGCGTGACCGAAGGCGCTGCGCTGCTTGGCATGACGCAGCCGGCGGTCTCGCGCACGCTTTCGATGCTGGAGCGTCGCGTTGGCGAGCCCCTCTTCATTGCAGGCAAGCGGCCACTGCAACTGACGCCGCTTGGCCAGCAGCTCGCGATCCAGGGACGTTCGATCCTCGCAGCCTCCCGCAAGGCGGTCGAAATCGTCCGAAGCTTTCAGTCGGGTACGGCCGGTCGCATCAAGGTGGGCGGGGTTCCCTTCTTCATGGATGCCGTGATCTCGCAGATGATCGCCAGCTTCCAGGTTCGCGAACGCGATATCCTGGTCGAACAGTCCTACGGCAATCTCCCCGACCTGCTGACGGAACTCGACTCCAGCCAGATCGATATGGCGATCACGCCGATCGGCAGTACGGACCTGAAGAACGATTTCGAGTTCCAGCCGATCCTGCCGGGGCGCAACGTGCTGACCTGCGCGGTAGGGCATCCGCTGCTCAGAAAGCGGCGGCTCAGCATTGAAGACATCATGACCTATCCCTGGGTGGCGCCGCTTCCCGGTTCGCCTCTGGTTCTCGACCTGCACAATATCCTGATTACGCTCGGGATCAGCGAGTTGCAGGTCCGCTATTCCGGCGGCTCGCTGCTCTCGGTCGTCAACTACATCGCCTCGACCGATGCCCTGGCGATCCTGCCGCATTCGGTCGTGTTCTCCTTCAAGGGCGAGAACAAGATCTCGATCGTGCCGGTCGATATCCCGCAGCCGGAGCGGACGCTTGGCATCATCACCAAGCGCAAGACCTATCCCAACCCGGCCTGCCGCAAGTTTCAGGACCACATCGTCCGGGAGTTCACCGACCTGAAGAAGGTCATCGAGCGTCACGAAAAATCGATCGTCTGGGGCGAGGGGCCTTTTCTTCCCGAGCGGGACCGCTAGCCTCTCGCGAGCCTATCCTTGGTGCCCCGCAAAAAAAGTTCTGGAGACTGTAACGAAACGCAGTCTGCGCCGTCTAATCCGTGAAACCCATCGCTTCAGCGGGACCATCAATGAGCAGCGAAGACCAAAGGCCTGAAACGACGGGTGCGCAATGGACGAAGCCCCGGCGCTTCGATCGCAACCTGATCGTCATCGGCGCCGGAGCTGCCGGGCTCGTATCCGCCTATATCGCGGCTGCCGCCAAGGCGAAGGTGACGCTGGTCGAGGCGCACAAGATGGGCGGTGACTGCCTCAACTTCGGCTGCGTTCCATCCAAGGCTCTGATCAAAAGTGCCAAGGTGGCACATCAGATGCGTCATGCCGATCACTATGGCCTGGAGGCCATCGAGCCGAAGGTTCCTTTCTCTGCCGTCATGGAGCGGATCCACAGGGTGATCGCGGAGATTGAACCGCATGACAGTGTCGAGCGCTATACGGGGCTCGGCGTCGAGGTGCTTCAGGGTTATGCCAAGCTGATCGATCCCTGGACGGTCGAGATCGCGCTGAACGACGGCGGCATGCAGCGGCTGACGACGCGGGCGATCATCATCGCGACCGGGGCGCAACCCTTCGTGCCTCCGATCCCGGGCCTTGCCGAGATCGGCTATCTTACTTCGGATACCCTCTGGGAACGCCTTCGGGATCGATCGACCGTGCCTCAGCGGCTCGTCGTTCTCGGTGGCGGCCCGATCGGTTGTGAGCTTTCGCAGAGTTTTGCCCGGCTCGGGTCAGAGGTCACGCAGATCGAAATGGCGCCGCGTCTGATGATGCGCGAGGATGAGGATGCCGCCGCCTTGGTCGAGGCGTCGCTGAAGGGTGACGGGGTAAAGGTCCTGACCCGGCACAAGGCCGTGGCCTGCGGAACGGATGCAAGCGGCAAGTGGATCGAGGTCGAGCATGACGGCGCGGTTCGCCGCATCGGTTTCGACGAGGTCATCGTTGCCGTCGGTCGGGCGCCGCGGCTCAAGGGGTTCGGGCTGGAAGAACTCGGCATCAAGGTCGATCGGGTCGTCGAGACCAACGACTATCTGCAGACGCTCTTTCCCAACATTCTCGCTGCCGGTGATGTGGCGGGGCCCTATCAGTTCACCCATGTCGCCGGGCATCAGGCCTGGTTCGCCGCGATCAATGCGCTGTTCGGCGATCTCAAGCGCTTCAAGGCCGATTATTCGGTGATCCCCTGGGCGACCTTCACCGATCCCGAAGTCGCCCGCGTCGGACTGTCGGAGGCCGAGGCGAAGGAGAAGAAGATCCCGCATGAGGTTACGCGCTTCGGCATCGACGATCTGGACCGGGCGATTGCCGACGGATCTGCACGCGGCTTCGTCAAGGTGCTGACCGTGCCCGGCAAGGACAGGATCCTCGGCGCCACGATTGTCGGCGAGCATGCGGGCGATCTGCTTGCCGAGTTCGTCTTCGCCATGAAACATGGTCATGGACTGGGCAAGATTCTCGGCACGATCCATATCTATCCGACACTGGCCGAAGCCAACAAGATGGTGGCCGGGCAGTGGCGGCGCGCCCATATCAATGGCTTCCTGCTGTCGTTGCTTGAACGCTTCCAGACCTGGAGGCGTGGATGATCGATGCCAAGCTTTTGCCACTGCAAAAGGCGGTGCTGCAGCCCGTGGCCGAGTATCTGACCCGGCGCGGCGTTCGGGCGGACCAGATCAGCCTTGTCGGCTTTTTCGCCGGGCTTTTCGCCTTCGTGGCGCTCTGCTTCGGATCCTTTCTGGCGGCACTTCTGCTGATTCTGGTCAATAGGGCGCTTGACGGTCTCGATGGTGCCGTCGCCCGGATCCAGGGGCCAACGGATCGCGGTGCCTATCTCGATATCGCCTTCGATATGGTCTTTTATGCGCTGATCCCGCTTGGATTCGCGATCGCCGATCCGGTCGAAAACGCCCTGCCGGCTGCGGTTCTGATCGTCTCCTTCGTCGGTACCGGGTCCTCCTTCCTCGCCTTCTCGGCGGTTGCCGCGAAGCTCGGGCGCCAGGCGCCGGAGTTTCCGACCAAGGGCATCTACTATGCCGGTGGTCTCGCCGAAGGCTTCGAAACCATCCTGGTCTTCGTCGTGATGTGTCTTTTGCCCGACAGCTTTCCGGTCATCGCCTATGGATTTGCGGCGCTCTGCGGTCTCACGACCGTTATTCGCTGGCGCCAGGGATGGGTCGCCTTCTCCGGAGATGATCGATGAACCTGTCGAGATCTTTTTCAGACGGCAGTGTTCAAGCGGTCGAGGGCATTGCGTATCGTCACGCGCGCGCGGTGCAGAAGAACGCGCATGTTGCTCTCGGAGATGTCGAGCAGTGCGCAGACCTCGGAGGGGTCGAGGTCCTGCTGACCGCGCAGGATCAGAACCGCCCGCTGCATCGGTGGCAGCGTTTCAATCACGTCTTCCACATGCTGCAGGATGCTGCGTCCCTCGACATGGCGCTCGGGTGTGAGGTTCTCCCAAAGCTCCGGCATCTCGCGCCAATGGCCATTTCCGTCAAAGGCATCTGTCAGCCCATCGGCGCTGCCGTGATCGTCGAAGAGGACCGTGCGACCTTCCCGGCGAGCGCGGCTGCGCGCCTTGTTGATGAGGATGGTGTAGATCCAGGCCGCCAGCGATCCGCGTCCCTCGAACAGATCGATGCGACCGAGCACCGCAATCCAGGTGTCCTGCACGACGTCTTCGGCGATATGACGTTGTGGAACGATACCGGTGCAGAAACGGATCATCGCGGCATTGTGGCGTCGATAGAGGCCGTCAAAGGCAGCGGCATCTCCGCGCATCAGGCGCAAGGCCAGAGCCCGATCATTCCCGTCAAACTCCGACACGCCACCCCCTGCCTGAACACGGGCGCCATTAGCGAAACAATCCGCTTCGATGTCCAGCCGCATTCGAGCCCATCAAGTCATAGTGACCATCGCGTGTCTTACGTCTCGAGCCCTGTGGTCCTAAAGCAAGCCAATCGCTCTTTCAGGGGTAAGCCATGACCGATGACCGCTCCTTGCGCCCTGACAATCTCTCCCCGCATGTGGTCGAAACGCGTTCACCGAATACACCGGGTCAAAAGTCTGCGTGGCGCTTCGCGCCCGTGCTTGTGGTGGCAGCCGGTCTGGCGCTTGGTTACGCTCTCGGCCTGCAGGATTATCTCAGTCTCGCCTTCCTCGCCGAACAGAGGCAGGCGCTCAGGTCCTATGTCGATGCCAATTTTCTCTGGTCGGCGATCCTGTTCCTGTTCGCCTATATTCTGGCCGTCGCCTTCTCGTTCCCGGCGGCATCGGTGCTGACCATCTTTGGCGGTTTCCTGTTCGGCTGGATGATCGGCGGAGCGCTGGTCGCCATTGGGGCGACAGTCGGTGCGTCGATGCTGTTTCTCGCGACACGGTCGGCTTTCGGCGGTTTTCTGCGTCAGCGGGTGGACGGCGTGGTGAAGAAGCTGGCCGACGGCTTTCGCGAAAATGCCTTCGGTTATC
Source organism: Rhizobium sp. (assembly GCA_027533385.1). Classification (GTDB taxonomy): domain Bacteria; phylum Pseudomonadota; class Alphaproteobacteria; order Rhizobiales; family Rhizobiaceae; genus Allorhizobium. The sequence continues at coordinate 38,172 of JAPZUE010000004.1, forward strand.
TCTTCGTGATCCGCCTGGCGCCGGTCTTCCCCTTCTTCGTCGTGAATATCGCTGCGGCTCTCTTCGACATCAGCCTCGGTCGCTTCTTTCTGGCCACGTTTTTCGGGATCCTGCCGGGTACCTTTGCCTATGCCTATCTCGGGCAGGGGGTCGACAGTGTCCTGGTTGCCGCACAGGCGAATGGCACGGAGGCGCAGCTGTCAGATCTGGTGACGACCGAGATCACACTTGCCTTCTTCGCGCTGGCACTTGTTGCCCTGATCCCGACCGTCTTTCGGCAAATCCGCAAACGAGGCATTTCGCCATGAAGATCCACTTTGCCGGGTGTCAGGGGTAAACGATGTTTCGATGCAGTGAAGTTGCCGAGCGCACCAGTCGATTGATTGATGACGAACTCGGCTTCTGGCCGAGGGTCAACATGAAGCTTCATATCGCCGTATGCCGAGGCTGCCAGGCCTTTGTCGAGCAGATGCGAACCACCCGTGCGCTCACCGCCATGGCTGGTGGCGCTGCCGAGGAGCCGGTTCCGAGCGACGAGATACGTGATGCCTTGGAACGCTATCGGATGCGGTCGGCGCGGATATCATGAAATCCAGCAGATCTTTCCAGCGTAGTTCAAAACACAGAAGTGCCGCAGACCATGAGCGGGATGCGGGGGATTTTCAGGGAGAAGGGCAGATCATGCGATTGATGAAACGGATTTTCGCCGCCAGCCTCGTGGCTGCTGCCACAAGCCTTCCGGCTTTCGCGGCGGGTCCCGATCTATCCGATTGGGCTGCGATCGGGCAGGCCGCGTCAGGCCAGACGGTCTATTTCAACGCCTGGGGCGGATCGGAGAACATCAACGCCTACCTCGAATGGGTCGGCGCGGAAATGCAGGCACGTTACGGGGTGACAGTCGTCCAGGTGAAGCTGGATGATACGGCCAGCGCCGTTGCCAAGGTCGTGGCCGAAAAGGCCGCCGGCAAGAATGAGGGCGGCTCGGTCGATCTCATCTGGATCAATGGCGAGAACTTCGTTTCGATGAAGCAGCAGAACCTGCTGCTGACGCCCGGCTGGGCGACGGCCTTGCCGAACTGGCGCTATGTCGATGTCGAGAACCAGCCGACCATTCTTACCGACTTCACGGAGCCGACAGAGGGACTGGAAAGTCCCTGGGGTGGCGCAAAGATGGTGTTCTTCTACGATAGCGCACGCACCGAAGCCTCCGTTCTGCCTGATGACGTGATCCAGCTCCTGGATTGGGCCAAGGCGAATCCGGGTCGTTTTTCCTATCCGGCTCCCCCGGATTTCATCGGGTCGTCCTTCCTGAAGCAGGTGTTGAGCGAAGTGATCGAGGATCCGGCGAAGCTGTCGAAACCGGTGAGCGAAGAGACCTTCGAGCGCGACGTCGAACCCCTGTTTGCCTATCTCGACCAGTTGCATCCGGTTGCCTGGCGTCAGGGCAAGACCTTCCCGCAGAACTATCCCGACATGAAGCAGAAGCTTGCCGATGGCGAACTCGACATCATTTTCGCCTTCAATCCGGCAGAAGCATCGGCCGGTATCAAGGCCGGTGAACTACCGGACACCGTGCGTTCCTTCACCTTCTCCGGCGGGACGCTGGGCAACACGCATTTCGTCGCCATTCCCTACAATGCCAGTGCCAAGGAAGGTGCGCTGCTGACGGCGAACTTCCTGATTTCGCCGGAGGCTCAGTTGCGCAAGCAGGATCCGGCCCATTGGGGTGACCCGACCGTTCTGGCGATGTCCAAGCTGTCCGAAGCCGATCGCGCGGCATTCTCGGCGCTTGATCTCGGGGTCGCGACACTTTCACCGGATGAGCTCGGACCTGTCATCGCCGAGCCGCATGCGAGCTGGATGGAGCGGATCGAAGTGGAATGGCGCAGGCGTTACGCGAGCGGCAATTGAGCCGTGCTGCATCCCCCCAAGGCCCGCAGTTTCGTTAACAGGTTGACCGCGCTTTTTCCCCAAAGTGCTGTCGTACTCACGCTTGGTCTGTTGCTGCTGCCGATCACCTTCGGCATTCTCGGCACGCTGCTGCCTGCCTTCGGCTACCTGCCTGCGCTCGGTGGTCTGGAGCTGGGGCTCCAACCCTTCCGCGCTCTCCTTGAAACGCCGGGACTGGCAACGGCGGCACTGCTCAGCCTGATCACTGGCCTTGCCGCCACGGCTATATCGCTCTGTGTCACCCTGGTTTTCATTGCAGGCTTCGCAGGCACGCCGGCTCTTTCCCGCATCCAGCACTTCCTCTCGCCGCTGCTTGCCGTTCCCCATGCCGCAGCGGCGTTCGGCCTTGCCTTCCTCATCGCACCTTCCGGGTTTCTCATCCGACTGATTGCGCCGCTGTTTGGCATAGAACGGCCACCGGATGTTCTGATCCCTCATGATCCATGGGGGTTGACCATGATCGCGGGGCTGGTGATCAAGGAAACGCCGTTTCTCTTTCTCGTCACGCTGGCGGCTCTGCCGCAGGTCGATCTTGCCGGCGCCCGCCGTCTTGGCTCGTCCTTCGGGTATGGGCGGATCGCGGGCTTCGTCTATCTGCTGTGGCCGGCGCTCTACCGGCAAATCCGCTTTGCCGTCTATGCCGTGATCGCCTACTCATCCTCCGTGGTCGATGTCGCGATCATCCTTGGGCCGAACCTGCCGGGCACGCTTGCCACGCGGCTGGTGCAATGGATGAACGACCCCGATCTTTCCATGCGTTTTCTGGCCTCGGCTGGTGCCGTTCTGCAGCTTGCGGTGACGCTTGCAGCGTTGATCCTGTGGTTCTGTCTGGAGAAACTCGGGGCGGCGCTGATGAGGTTCTTTCGCGATCGCGGGCATCGTTTCGGTGGTGATCGCCTGCTGTGTTTATCCTCGATCGTTGCTGTTGCTCTGATCGCCGCCAGCGTCTTTGCCGGGCTTGCCATTCTCGCTATCTGGTCGCTTGCCGGTCTCTGGCAGTTTCCGGATCTTCTGCCACGGGACTTCACGCTTCGCAGCTGGATGGTCGCATTGCCTCGGGTGCTGGATCCGCTGGTGACGACGCTGGTGATCGGGCTTGCCTCCACGCTGATCGCGGTTTTTCTGACCATTGGTTGCCTTGAGCGGGAGATCCAGACCGGGCGAAACGGCGGTGACAGAAGCCTGATGCTCCTTTATCTGCCACTCATGGTGCCGCAGATCGCCTTTGTCTTCGGCCTGCAGCTGCTCTTCATCGGGAGCGGCAGCCAGTATCGGCTCGCCGCCCTCATTCTCGTTCATCTGGTGTTCGTCCTGCCTTATGTGTTCCTGTCGCTGGCCGATCCCTGGCGCGCCATGGATCGCCGTTATGAAGTGATCGCTGCCGCCCTTGGACGATCGCGGCTCTCCGTGCTCCTTTCGGTGCGGCTGCCGATGCTGATCCGGCCCATTTTGACGGCTCTTGCCGTTGGCTTTGCCGTTTCGGTTGGTCAGTATCTGCCGACGCTTCTGATCGGCGAGGGGCGGCTTTCGACGATCACAACGGAGGCTGTCGCACTGGCGTCCGGCAACAACCGACGTGTCATTGGAGTGTATGCGCTGCTTCAGACCATCCTGCCCTTTCTCGCCTTCGCACTGGCGGCGCTTCTGCCGGCGGTGCTTCACCGCAATCGCCGGGACATGAGGGTCTGACGATGTCGGAACGTGAAAAGACAAATGGCCTCTGCCTTACGGACGTCGTGATCCGCCTGCGTGCGAGCCAGCTGATCGCGCTCACGGCTGTCGTGCCCCCTGGGTCGGTGTTCACCGTGATGGGCCCCTCGGGTTCGGGGAAATCGACCTTGCTCTCGTTCATCGGCGGGTTTCTGGATCCGGCCTTTCATGCTGAGGGTGCAGTGACGGTCGATGGCCTCGACCTTCTGGCACTGGCTCCGGAGCAGCGTCGTGCCGGCATCCTCTTCCAGGATCCGCTGCTCTTCCCGCATATGTCCGTGGGTGCCAATATCGCCTTCGCCATTCCGGCAGAGATTGCTGACCGGCAGATGCGACGGCGGATGGCGGCCGAGATCCTGACCGAGATGGAGCTTGACGGTGTTTCGGATCGTGATCCGGCAACTCTATCGGGCGGGCAGAAGGCACGGGTAGCGCTCGCGCGCGTTCTTGTTTCACAGCCCCGTCTGTTGCTGCTCGACGAACCCTTTTCTAAGCTCGACATGGCGCTGCGCAGTCAGATGCGCGCCCTTGTCTTCGCCCGTGCACGCAAAGCAGGCCTCCCGGTCGTTCTCGTCACGCATGACGAGGCCGATGCAGACGCCGCTGGCGGTCCCGTGCATCGGCTGGGTGGACAGGATCTGGGGCATGGCTGAGATCGGTGAGGCCGCGAACGATGACATCCTTCTCCTCGGCGGTGGTCATGCGCATGTCGAAGTGATCCGACGGCTGGGGCAGCTTGGTCTGGGTGCAAGGATCACGCTCGTTTCGCCCGGCCGCCATGCGCCTTATTCCGGCATGCTGCCGGGCTACATCGCCGGCGCCTACAGCTTCGACGACTTTCATATTGATCTTGCCGCGCTCTGTGCCCGCTTCGGGGTGACCTTCCGGGAAACCTCCGCCAACCACATCGATCCCTCGCGACGGCTGGTCCGGTTCGCCGATCAGTCGGATATCACCTACCGGCTGCTTTCCATCGATATCGGGTCCACGCCCTCGCTGCCGAATGGAATAACTGGCGGCATTGCCGTTAAGCCGATTGCCAGCTTTACCGATCGCCTTGCGCGTCTCGATCGCCTCGTCGCCGATGGCCAGCTTCTGAGGCTTGCTGTCGTCGGTCAGGGGTTGGCCGGGGTGGAGGTGGCGTTTGCCCTGCGGCAAAGATTTGCGGGGCGTGGTGTAGAGATCGCACTGGTCGGGCGTGCCGGCGAGCCGGTGCGGGAGCGGAGTGCGCTCGCATGCCGACTGGTGCTTCGAGAGATGCGGGCGGCGGGTATCGCCCATCATTCCGGCTTCGATGTCGTCGAGTTGCGCGATGGCGAGCTAGTCTCTCGCGACGGTCGACGTCTTGCCGTCGATGAAGTCGTCTGGACGACGTCGAGCGGTCCACAGGGATTTCTGCGCCAGAGCGGTCTTTTGCTGGATGCTGGCGGTTTCATTCGTGTCGACGAGAGCCTGCGTTCCCTGTCTCATCCCGATGTCTTCGCTGCCGGAGACGTCGCTTCGTTACCTGATCCACGTCCGAAGGCCGGTGTCTTCGCCGTCCGGCAAGGGCCCGTGCTGGCCGAGAACATCCATCGCACATTGATAGGGAAGGCGCTTGTCGACTACCGTCCGCAGCGTTCCTGGCTGGTGCTGATCTCCCTTCCGAAGGGGCGCGCGATTGCCGACAAGTGGGGAATGGCGGTCTCCGGGCGCTGGGTTGCCCGCTGGAAGGATCGCATCGATCGACGGTTCATGCAGCGTTATTCTTCGGAGAAAGCGGATGAGGCTTGAGCCTGCGAAGGCTCATCCTGAAGCGCCACTTCTTGCCCGACGATTGCGCTTGAGACTTCGCGATTGACTTTCTGTATACAATATGGCTCTTCTGCCTCGATAGAGGAGGAGCTGTCATGTCCAAACCGACCTTTCCGATGAATGCCTGGTATGCTGCGGCCTATGATGTTGAGTTGAAACGACAGCTCCTGCCGCGCACCATCTGCAACAAGCCGGTTGTCCTGTATCGCAAGGAGAATGGCACGCCAGTGGCGCTTGCGGATGCCTGTTGGCATCGGCTGGTTCCGCTGTCGCTCGGGCGCCTTGAGGGTGACAACGTGATCTGCGGTTATCACGGTCTTGAATTCGACGAGACGGGTCGCTGTGTATACATGCCATCGCAGGACACCATCAATCCGTCGGCCTGCGTGAAGTCCTATCCGATTGCCGAGAAGCATCGCTTCATCTGGATCTGGCCCGGAGATCCGGCGCTGGCCGATCCTGCGCTCATCCCCGACATGCACTGGAACCAGGATCCGGAGTGGGCGGCAGACGGCAAGATGATCGAGGTGAAGTGCGACTACAGTCTTGTTGTCGACAACCTGATGGATCTGACGCACGAAACCTTCGTGCACGGCTCCTCGATCGGCAACCGGGCGGTCGCCGAAGCGCCATTTGAAGCCAGCCACTCCGACCGCTTTGCCTATATCACCCGCTGGATGGAGGATATCGATCCACCGCCCTTCTGGCGCAAACAGTATGGTCGCCCGGGCAAGGTCGATCGCTGGCAGATCATCCGCTTCGAAGCGCCGTGCACCGTGACGATCGATGTGGGTGTTGCCGAAGCCGGGACGGGCGCAAAGCAGGGCGATCGCTCCAAGGGCGTGAACGGCTATGTGCTGAACACGATCACCCCGTCGACCGACAAGACCTGTCTCTACTTCTGGGCCTTTGCCCGCAATTACGATCTCGGCAATCAGGCCCGCACGCACGAGCTTCGCGAAGGGGTGGCCGGTGTCTTTCGCGAGGACGAAGAGGTGCTGGAGGCGCAGCAGCGGGCGATCGATGCCAATCCGGATCACCAGTTCTACAATCTCAACATCGATGCGGGATCTATGTGGGCGCGCAAGCTGATCGACCGAATGATCGATGCAGAGCTCAGACCCCAGTCCGGCCCCCATGCCGTCGCAGCGGAGTGATTTCATGAGCCTCGATCAGGATCGTGCGCCCAAGCAACAGACGGCCAAGGCTCTGCTCGGGCTCCGTGATCTCATCATCAACGGCGAAATCCAGCCGGGCGAACGGTTGTCGGAAGTGGCGCTGGCCGAACGCCTCTCAGTATCGCGCACGCCGCTTCGGGCTGCCCTGCAGCGGCTGGAGCAGGAGGGCCTGGTCGCGCTCATTCCGTCCGGCGGGTATGCCGTTCGCTCGTTCACACGTCAGGACGTGATCGATGCCATCGAGCTCAGGGGCGTGCTGGAAGGAACGGCCGCTCGGCTGGCTGCGGAGCGGGGTGCCTCTGCGGTCCGGATGAAGGCCATTCGAGAGGTGGTTCAGGGCCTCGATGACGTGTTGCAGGTCGAGGCTGCCGAGATGGATTTCGAGCGTTACGAAGCCCTGAACGGCGAGTTCCATCGCCAGCTCTGGGAGCTCGCGGGCAGCGAGGTCCTGCGGCGGGAAATCGAACGCATGACGAGCCTGCCCTTTGCCAGTCCCAACGCCTTCGTCAATACCGAGGCGAATGCGCCGGCCTTCTACCGGACGCTTGTCGTTGCACAGGCGCAGCACAAGGCGATCGTGACGGCGATCGAATTGCGGGAAGGGGCACGTGCGGAGGGAGTGGCGCGCGAGCATGCGCGTCTTGCGCGGCAAAATCTCGATTTCGTGTTGGAGGAACAGCCCGATCTGCGCCGGAAGGTTCTGGCGCTCGCCTTGATGGCGGGCTGATCGGGGCGTCAAATACATATATCTGGGAGGACTTCATGCGTTCCAAGCTGGAATGGCGCCCTGCGCGTGTCATTGAGATCGAAAACCCGGCTGAGGATGTCCGGGCTGTGACCTTTTCGGTCGAAGGGCTGCGCTCTGCTTTCGATCCGGGCTCGCATACCAATATCAAGGTCGTAATCCGGGGAGAGCCTGCAATCCGGACCTATACGGTGCTGCCGAGTGCGCCCGGGACCCTGAAGATTGCCGTGAAGTTGCATCCGAACAGCCGGGGCGGTTCGGCCTTCGTCTGGGACATGGCGGTCGGCGACGAGACCGAGATGACGGAGCCGGAGAACCGTTTCGAGCTGTCCTGGCGGGCTTCCCGTTACCTTCTGATCGCCGGTGGGATTGGCATCACGCCGATCTACGGCATGGCGAAGGCGCTTGTTGCGCGCGGTCAATCCGTGCGGCTGATCTATGGGGTAAAAAGCCGGGCGCAGATGGCTTTTGGCAGCGAGTTGCAGACATTGTTGGGCGATGGCCTGCAGACCTTTGTCCAGGACGATGGTCAGGCCTTCGACCTTGCCGCCGAATTTGCTGCGCTCCCGGTTGATGGCGAGGCCTATATCTGCGGGCCTCACGGCCTCCTGGAGGCTGCGCGCAATACATGGCGCGAAAGCGGACGGTCGATGAGCCGGTTGCGTTTCGAGGTATTTGGAGACAGTGGCCGGTTTGCCGAACAGCCGTTCTCGGTGACCATCCCGCAGTATGGCCGTACCGTCGATGTGCGGGCTGACCAGACCATGCTCGACGCGCTGATGGAGGCGGGGATCGACATGATTTACGACTGTCGCCGCGGTGAATGTGGGCTCTGCGCCGTCAGCGTGGTCGGCGCGAGTGAACCGATCGATCATCGTGACGTGTTCTTCTCGCCGGAAGAACGGCATGAGGGCGACAAGATGTGTGCCTGCGTTTCGCGTGCGGTGGGCGGCAACATCACCATCGACACCGGCTACCGGCGCGAGGCGCTGCGCGCCTGATTACCGCCGCCGCTTGTGCTGTGTTCGGTACCTTGCGTCTGTGATAAGCAGACCTCGAATGGGTAAGGCTGCTGGTGGCCGCCGGTCTGTGTTTCGGCGATGAGGCAGGCTGGTGGCGGGTATCCGGTGGTAGAGCCGGAAAGCTGCTTCCGGCCTTGACTCGCTGCTACAGGCCCAGGATCAGCAAGGCTGCCAGAACAAGTACCGCCAGGAAGGCGGTCTCTGCCACCAGCAGCCCGATGGCGCGACCACCGATCTTGAAGACCTCTGGAAGCGATGTCTTGACCCCGACGGCAGCGATGGCGACCAGCAACGCCCAGCGGGACAGCGTGCCGGCCCAGTCGCTCACGACTGGCGGGATGGTGACCAGCGAGTTCAGCGTTCCGAGAAGGAGAAAGGCCACCACAAAGCCTGGAAGCAGGGGCGGGCGCTTTACATCGCTCGAAACGCTTCTGCGAAAGGCAAGGGCCGCGAGCAGGACGACCGGGGCCAGCATGGTGACCCGGATGAGCTTGACGAAGACGGCCGTCTCGCCCGCCGGAACGGAAACCGAAAAGCCGGCGCCTGCGACCTGGGCGACATCGTGGATCGTCGCGCCGAGAAAAATGCCGGTCTGATGATCGTTAAGACCGGCCATGCTGGCGATGATCGGGTAGAAGATCATGGCGAGCGTGGAGAGCATGGTCACCCCGATCACCGTGAACACCATCTGCTGGTCGGCTTCCTTGCTTCGGCTGCCAAGTGTCGCGGAGATCGCAAGAGCGGCGGAGGCGCCGCAGATGGCCACGGCGCCGCCGGTTAGCACGCCGAAGGCGGTGCTCTGGCTCAGCAGCCTCGAGGCCAGAATACCAAAGGCAATCGTCAACACTACGGCTGCCACAATCATTCCTATGACCGGGGCGCCCAGATCGGTGAACATGGCGACGCTGACCCGCAAGCCCAAAAGGGCAATGCCCAGCCTCAGGACCACGCGCGATGCGAAGTCGAGGCCTGCCGCTGTCTTGGGGTCTTCTGCGAGGAAATGCAGGGCGAGCCCGATCAGGATGGCGAGCAGCATGGCCGGCGCGCCATAGTGCTCCGACAGGAAGGCCGAGGCCAGCGCGATCAGGACCGTGACCGAGAGGCCGGGAAACAGTCTCTGCCAATGCTCTCTGATGGTCGCAGATGGACGCTCCCGCTCCGGATCGGGCGAGACGGTCGGCAGCTCTGGCATGGGATCACCTCTGGGGACATCGCGCCACGGATAAAGGCCCTATCCGGCGCCGCAGGCGTGGGGAGGGATGCGCAGGCCAGCCGCGCATCCCGCTTGCATCAGTTCAGATCAGCAGCCCGTTCGGCGTCAACCTTTTTCTGAGCTTCGGCGACGGCTGCCGTGAACTCATCGAAGACTTCGGCGCCGCCGGTGACATTCGTTTTGAACCAGTCGAAGACGGGGGCGACGGCGGTCTTGAAGGCTTCCTTCTCGGCCGGTGTCGGCACGTAGATCTCGCCGCCGGCCTTGGCGAAGTCCTGATAGGCGGCGATTTCCTTGCGCTTCGGCGAGGCGAAGGTCGCCTGCTGCAGGGCTGCGAAGCCATCGACGACGATCTGCTTCTGCTCCGGCGTCAGGCTCTGGAAGCGGTCGTTCGACATCCACCAGAAGGCGCCCATATAGCTGTGGCCATCGAGCGTCAGATACTTCAGGCCGGCATCGGGGAACTTCATCGACATGATGTCGGTGATGCCATTGGCCGTGCCTTCGACAACGCCCGTCTGCAGCGAGGTGAAGAGTTCCGGCCACGGGATCGGGGTCGGCGCTGCACCCACTGCGGTCGCAACCTGCTGCGGCAGGTCTGCAGGTACCGTGCGCATCTTCAGACCCTTCAGGTCCTCGGGGCCCTTCACCGTCTTCTTGGTGTTGGCATAGTTGCGCCAGCCGCCGGTATTGCCGATGGTCATCAGGCGGATCTTGTTGTCGCTGTCGGTAAGCGCGCGCTCACGCAGCTTGCGAGTGAAGTCGCCCGTCAATACGGCTTCTGCCACCCGGTCGTCGCTCATCAGGTAAGGCAGGTCGAGGACCTGGATATAGGGGAAGAGGCCGGCGGCCCCGCCCGAGGTCGAGATATAGACGTCGAGCGAACCGTCGGCGATGCCCTGGAGGCATTCCTCGCCGGTGGCGCAGAGCTGGGTGCCCATGAAGATCTCGACGGCGATCGCGCCGTTCGAGGCGTTCTCGATATAGTTCTTGAAGACGACGAGGCCGTCATAGTCCTCGTCGTTTTCGTTGGAGTTTGCGGTTGCGCGCAGCGTGATATCGGCTGCCTGCGCCACCCCGCTGATCGTCAGCGCGCTGGCGAGCAGCAGTGTCTTCAGCATGGTCTTGAGCATGTCGTTACCTCCCGGTTTCTCAAGTTAGTCGACGAAGCCCGCAAGACGCGGGACGGTCAGGGTCAAGGCGGGGAAATACGTGATGAGGAAGATCACCACGATCTCCGCCAAGAGGAATGGCATGACGGCCTTGGCGACCGTCTCGACCTTCAGTCCGGAGACCGAGGACGTGACGAAGAGCACCAGGCCCATTGGCGGTGTCAGAAGGCCGACCGTCAGGTTGACCACCATGATGATCGCGAAGTGGATCGGATCGACGCCCAGTTCGATGAAGATCGGCCCGAGGATCGGCCCGAGCACGATGATCGCGGGACCCGCATCGAGGAACATACCGACCACGAACAACAGAATGTTGACGAGGAAGAGTAGAACGAGCGGGTTGTCGCTGAGGCTGAGGAAGATATCGGCCAGCATTTCCGGCGTGTGGGCGAGCGAGGCGACGGTCTTGAAGGCCATGGCTGCGCCGATCAGGAGCAGCACGACGGCCGATGTCATGGCCGAGCGCATCAGGATGCCGGGGATGTCGCGATATTCCAGTGTGCCGATGACGAAGAGACCGAGGAAGAAGGCATAGCCTGCAGCAATCGCAGCAGCTTCGGTCGGCGTGAAGACGCCGCCCAGGATGCCTCCCATGATGATGACGGGTGTGAGCAGCGGCCAGAAGGCGCCGATCATCGCCCGGCCCCTCTCGCGCCAGGAGGCGCGCTCGGTGGCGGCCGGCAGGTTGTAGTGGTTGGCAAGCAGGCGGATCATGACCATCAGACTGACGCCGATGAGGATGCCGGGCACGATGCCAGCGAGGAAGAGGGCCGCAACGCTTTCGCCCATCACATAGGCATAGATGATCATGATGCCGGAGGGCGGGATGATCGGGCCGATGATCGCGGAGGCTGCCGTGATGCCGGCGGCGAAGCGGCGGGTATAGCCTTCCTTTTCCATGGCCGGGATCAGCATGGCGCCGAGGGCTGAAACGTCGGCGACGGCGGAGCCGGAGATGCCGGCAAACATCATGGAATCGACGACGTTCACCTGGGCGAGGCCGCCGCGCATATGGCCGACCATGGCCTGGGCAAAGCGGACGATGCGCAGGGTGATGCCGGCGCGGTTCATCAGTTCGCCGGTGAGCATGAAGAAGGGGATGGCCATCAGCGGGAAGCTGTCCATGCCCGCATAGATGTTGCGGTAGAGAAGCACGATGTCGCGCTCCTGTCCGTTCCACCAGAGGATGAGAGCGGGTGCTGCAATCAGGCCGAAGACGATCGGCAGGCCGAAGAGCAGGAAGACGATGAAGAGAGGAAGGAAGAGGCTCAGCATCATTCGGCTCCCAGCTGCCCAGCAATGCGTATCGGCATCAAGTCACGGTCATGCCCCGTCAGCTTGAGTAGCGCACGCAGGATAAGCTCGATGTTGACGACGAACATCAAGGTCACGCCCACTGCCAGCGAGGCCATCATCCAGCCGCGGGGTACCTTCATCCAGGTCGAGAGATCGAACGAGGTCGGGACGGCAATGGCCGACATGGCGAAACGTCCGCCGATCCCGGTCACCTCGTTCCAGCCGATGCGCATGCCGACATAGAGAACGGTCGCGCTCAGGATCAGGAAGACAAAGGTAATCAGGGTCGAGACGAGGCGTGGCAGATGGTCGATGATCATGCCGATGGCAACGAAGCCGCCCTGACGGAAGGCGGTCGGCACCAGGAGGCCGGTCATCCATAGCATAAGGAAGCGGGAGGCCTCCTCGCTCCAGGGCAGGGCGTTGCCGAGGAAATAGCGGAAGAAGACCTGCATCAGCATGAAGAAGAGCATGATGCCGAGCGCACCGGCGCCCAGCCACAGGCCGACCATCAACACGGCGGCATTGAGCCGGCCGATCAGATTGGTCAGGTTTGTTAATGCCGTCATGTCTCCACCCGTTTCTTGCCATCGGTCAATTCGGCGCGACTATCGAAGTTTCGTCCCCGTCGTTCAAACACGACTGTTTCCGTTTCAGGCCCTGCCGGAGCAAAATTCTCCTTGCAGCACGTGCTGCGGATGATCCTCGATTGCCGCACCGATGCATGCAGAGCATGCACCGATGACCTCCTCCCCAAATTCACATCAGACGGCGAAGCGTCCGAAGCGTCCTCCTGAGAAGCACAGCGGCTCTCCCTGCCGATGTGCGACCCTTATCACCCTCCCGATGATGATCGTGTGATCGCCAGCGTCGTGCTGCGCCTGTTGCTGGCATTCGAAACGGGCCAGCGTTCCCTTCAGGGTGGGAACGCCTTCGTCGTTGATCCCGACGTCGATGCCGTCGAAGCCGCTGCCGCCGCGCGTGAAGGCCGCGCTCAGATGATCCTGATCGGCACCGAGAACGTGGATTGCGAAGTGCTCAGCGCCAATGAAAGCGGCATGCCGCGACGAACTCTTCGCCGGCGACCAGAGCACCAGTGGTGGATCCAGCGACACCGAGGCAAAGCTGTTCACCGTCATGCCGATCGGCCCGTCCGACGTCATCGCCGTCACCACGGTCACGCCCGTGGTGAAGCTGCCGAGCGCATTGCGATAGGCGCGATGGTTGTCGGCGCCGGGCACGAAGACGGCTTCCATCGCATGGATGTCATTGGCAGCCATCATCAGGCGACCTCCCGCCCAATCGCGAGCGTGTAAAGCTCGAACCAGGTCTGGCGATCCATCTCCAGCTTCAATGCGTCCGATATCTTCGAAATACGATTGAGCGAGTTCGTGCCCATGACCGGCAGGATGGTGGCCGGGTGGCGCAGCAGCCAGGCTACGGCGACGGCGGTTTCGTCAACGCCGTGATCCGCGCCGATCCGCTTCAGGGCGGCGAGAAGGTCCGGCTTCGATCCGTCAAGAAGGCGCCCGCCACCGAGCGGCGACCAGGCCATCGGCGGCACCATGCGCTCCTGCAGATAGGCGAGGTCGCCATTCACGAAGGCATCGGTCGCGAGAAGGCTCATCTCGATCTGGTTGGTGACGAGATTGTTCTCCATCGACGACTGCAGAAGCGAGAAGTCCCAGGGGCGGAAGTTGGAGACGCCGACGGCGCGGACCTTGCCGGAGGCGATCAGGGCATCGAGCGCCGGGCCTGTTTCATCGGGATCGATCAGTGGATCGGGGCGATGAATCAGGAGGAGGTCGACATGGTCGGTGCCCATGTCGGTGAGCGAGGCTTCGACCGAGGCGGTGATGTGAGCCGCCGAGGTGTCGTAATACTTGACGCGGGCTGCCGAATGGCGACCGACCGGCGCGACGATGTCGCATTTGGTGACGATCTCAAGCTTGTCGCGCAGGCCAGGCGAGGCCTTCAGCGCATTGCCGAGGATCGCTTCTGCGGTGTAGCCGCCATAGATATCGGCTTGGTCCATGGTGGTGATACCCTGGGCGAGGCAAGCCTCTATCTTGGCCTGCACATGCTTCGGGGAGGTGTCGGCATCGTCGCCGATACGCCACATGCCGTAAACGAGGCGGCTGAAGGTAAGATCAGGGGTAAGATTGACGCGCTGCATCAGCGGCGAACTCCATTTCCAAGAGGGGTGGCGGGCGTTTCCGAGGGAACGCGGCCATAGGCGTGGGGAAGCGATACGGTCTTCAATTCCGGCAGTACCTTGGTGCCGAAGTGAACCGCTTCGTCGATATGCGGATAACCTGAGAGGATGAAGGCGCGGATGCCCATCTTCCGGTATTCTTCCAGCTCTGACAGGATCTGGTCCGTCGAGCCGACAAGGGCTGCACCACAGCCGGAGCGGGCGCGACCGATACCCGTCCACATATGCGGCTCGATATAGCCGAACTGGTCGGCGAGTTCGCGGGCGCGAGCCTGATGGGCGACACCGAGCGAAATCGAGTCATGGGCGCGGTCGCGGATTAGCTTGCCGTATTCGTCGTCGAGCTTCGAGACGATGTATTCGGCGTATTCGCGGGCTTCCTTCTCGGTGTCGCGCACGATCATGTGGACCCGCAGACCGTAATCCAGCGTGCGGCCATGGGCTTCGGCGCGCGCATTCACGGCCTTCATGCGTTCGGCGAGCTGTTCCTTCTTTTCCGGCCACATCAGGTAGACGTCGCATTGCGCGCCACAGAGCTCCAGCGCATCGGGGGAGTAGCCGCCGAAATAGAGGAGGGGACCACCATTCTGCTGGTAGGGCTTGGCCGGATCGGTCGAAACGCCCTTGAACTGGTAGACCTCGCCTTCGTGATCGATCGTGTCACGCGTCCAGGCCTGGCGCAGGATCTGCACGACTTCATGACTGCGGCGATAGCGAAAGGCGCTGTCGGCGACTTCGCCCGGAAAGTCCGAGCTGATGACGTTCAGCGTCAGTCGGCCCTTGAGCATGTGGTCGAGGGTCGCAACGGTGCGCGCCAGCATGATCGGCTGCATCTCGCCGCAGCGGATGGCGGCCAGCATGTTGATCTTCGACGTGATCGGTGCGCAGCCGGCAACGAAGCTCAGCGTATCCTGGCCGACCTGATAGGACGAGGGGCAGAGGATGTTGCGAAAGCCCAGCTGCTCGGCCTTTGCCACGATGTCGGAGCAATGCTCCCAGCTGGAGCGCAGGGCGCCATCCGGCACGCCAAGAAACTGATAATCGTCAGAGCAGAGCGCTGCGAACCACGACACTTCCGCGCCTTCGAGATCGGCCGATGTGACGGGTACGGCAGTCATTGAGGTCTCCTCCAAGGCTCCAACTTTCCTCTTGCGTAACACCCGGTTTGATGTAGATCAATAGTGTATCAATTTTTTTCCGGCGATACCGAAGTGCCACAGAACCCGACGACGCAGCCGCCCGGCAGCCTTCCCATCTATGTGCAAATCACCGAACTTCTCGTTCGTGACATCGCGGCGGGGCGACTGATTGACGGAGAAAAGCTGCCGCCGGAGCGCGACATGGCGGAAGAGCTCGGGATTGCCGTTGGCACGCTGCGCAAGGCATTGGCAGAGCTCCAGAATCGCGGTCTTCTGGAGCGCATCCAGGGGTCCGGCAATTATGTCCGGGCGATCTCTGATCCCAAGTCCGTCTACGCAATGTTCCGGCTGGAGTTACTCGCTGGTGGCGGTTTGCCGACGGCCGAGATCCTGTCCATCGACCGGCTGCCGAAGCCGGCAGAACTACCGGCCTTTGGGACGTCTGGCGAGGCGCACCGGATCCGGCGCCTGCGCCGTCTTTCCGGCAAGCCGGCAGCACTCGAGGAGATCTGGCTCGACGGGTCCTATATCGATGTGATCGATCCCGAAGCCGTGTCGGAATCCCTCTATCTCTTCTACCGGACGAAACTGTCGCTCTGGATCGCCCGTGCCGAGGACCAGATCGGCCTCGATCAGGTGCCGGACTGGGCGCCGGAGACCTTCGGCCAGATGGCTGGGGCACCCATCGTCCATATTCAACGCATCAGCCAGGACCCGGACGGCGTGCGCGCCGAAGTCTCGCGGACCTGGCTCGACCATACCGTCGCGCGCTACGTCTCGCGGCTGAAATAAAGGGGCCGCGAGCGCGGCCCAACCCAGGAGGAAAGAGTGGCAGGATTGAATTACGGGATCATCGGTTGCGGCATGATGGGGCAGGAGCACCTGCGCAACATCGCGCTTCTGGAGGACGCTTCGGTCGTGGCGATCTTCGAACCGGATGCCGGGATGCGGGCGCTCTCTGAGCAGGCGGTGCCAAAGGCGCAGATGGTCGGTTCGATCGAAGAATTGCTGGCCGTCGAGGCCGTGAACTGCCTGCTGATTGCCAGCCCCAACTATCTGCATCTGGAGCAGCTGGAGAAGATCGCCGCAATCCGGCCGCTGCCGGTTCTCGTGGAGAAGCCGCTGTTCACCGATCCCGCCGATGCACCCCGCCTTGCCGCCCTTCGCGCCGCCTATCCGGCGCCGATCTGGGTGGCCATGGAATATCGCTACATGCCGCCGGTTGCCCGCATGATCGACGAGGCGGAGGATGCGACGGGCGGCATTCGAATGCTGACGATCCGCGAGCATCGCTTTCCGTTCCTCGAAAAGGTTGGCGATTGGAACCGCTTCAACCGCAATACCGGCGGGACGCTGGTCGAGAAATGCTGCCACTTCTTCGACCTGATGCGGCATATCCTGAAATCCGATCCGGTGCGCGTGATGGCCTCCGGTGGACAGTCGGTGAACCATCTCGACGAGGTCTATGATGGCAAGCGCTCCGATATCTGGGACAATGCCTATGTCATCGTCGACTTTGCCTCCGGGGCGCGTGCCATGCTCGAACTTTGCATGTTCGCCGAAGGTGCCCGCTATCAGGAAGAGATCTCGGCGGTCGGACCGAAGGGCAAGATCGAATGCCTGGTGCCCGGTCCCGGACGCTTCTGGCCGGAGCATCTCGGCGAGCCGCCGATTGCCCAGGTGATCGTCTCGCCGCGTGACCCGAAGGGGCCGCGCATGGTCGAGATACCCGTCGATCCGCAATTGCTGAAGGCGGGTGACCACAACGGTTCGACCTTCTACCAGCACCAGCGTTTCCAGAAGGCTGTTCGTGGAGATCAGTCGGTCGAGGTTGCTGTCGAGGATGGCTGGTGGGCGGTCGCCATGGGGCTTGCGGCCCAGCGCTCGGCCGAAACGGGACAAGCTGTGTCCTTCCCGCAGATATTCTCTCCGCGCTAGCCAGGACGCCGAAGCGCGGGGAGTCATTCTGCTTGGTCAGCTCAAGACCTGGGGTAATTATGCCCGCATTTGGTCTGCCAGATGCATGACTTCGAGGGCTGACTTCGCCACCATGTCCGCCCCGATGCCTCGAAAAGCGCCTGGGCTCTTCATTACCGCCGGACCGCCCACGGCGATCTTCATTGCACCCAGGCCGCGATTGGATTGGATCCGTCGAATGGCAGCGGCACATTCATCGACCTCGTCGACCCGGCCAACCGAAATGCCGAGAAGGCTGTAGGAGGAATTCGACAGGCGCATATAGAGGTTGTCGTTGAGTTCCAGGTCGGCTCCGCCATCGACCTCCCACCCCATATCGCGAAAACAGGAGGCGACGATCGATACGCCGATGGTGTGCAGAGCGCCCTGGGTCCGCGCGAGTAGCACTCGTCGCGCCTTCTGACGGTCGCGGATGGTCTGGCTGCGGTTTTGCGACAGATGGTTGACGATCATCCCCAGTCGGGTCGAAGCCACGGCAACCTGTATGAAATCGGTCTCGTCGTTGCACCAAAGCCGACCGAGATGTGCCGCGACAGGCGAAAAAAGCTGGATGGCGAGGGTGTGCATCGGCAGGTCACTGCGCTGCAACTCCTCGATCATATCCCGATGACCACGGGGATCGGGTTGAATCAAGGCTTGTGTCAGGGCTGCTCGGTAGCCGATGGCCTTTTCCGTGCCGGGTAACTCGCGCGCCTTTGGATCCAGCTCGGGATGCAGGTGGAAATCGAATTCGGGAGGAACATCGCCATCCCGTAATTCTGATGTCAGATCCGTATGGCTTGCGCTCACCAGCCGAGGCACGGCTCCCCGAATAGCGCTTTCGAGAATGCGCTGTTCGAGGCTTGTCAGCTTCGCATCTGTCTTAGACGTTCCAGATCTGTCGTCGGCCCTGCCCGGAGGTTGCTCCGGAGGTCCCCCGCTTCTGTCACCCGCCATATCACCCTCCCGGTCATCGGCTTGGGCGGTTCCGCTCATCCCGACGCGACACTACTGCATTCCTGTGCTCTCGCCAAACCTTACGTAGTCTTATATGCGAGATACCCACTTATAGTTTGACTTCAGCGATCTTCCGCACGGTGAAGTCGAGTTGATAGTTCCTGCTGGCCCGCCCTTCCAGAACGGCGAACTTCGCTCGTCTGGCGGGGTGAACCCAGGCCGTTGCGCGCTGCGGCGGCGATGTGGCGTGCCGTCAGCCTGGCCTCCTCATACATGTCGTCCGGGCTTGCCTGCGCGATGAACGTATCCGGCAATGTCAGGGTTCGGACCGCGCAACGCCCATCCAACAGGCCACGATTGGCCAGATGGTGGAGAACGAGACCGCCGAAGCCACCCGTTGCACCTTCTTCCACGGTCACCAGAGCTGCGTGATTGTTGATGAGATCCGCCAGGAGTGCCGCGTCGAGCGGTTTTGCAAACCTGGCGTCGGCGACCGTTACGGAAATCCCTTCGAGAGCCAGCAGCCGTCTCGCCTTCAGACAGTCGGCGAGCCGTGTACCGAACGACAGGATGGCCACGTCTTGACCACGCTCGACGATCCGACCGCGACCGATCGGCAGGATCTCGCCCCTGGCGGGCATTGCGACCCCCGTGCCTTCACCGCGCGGATAGCGAAAGGCGATCGGCCCCTGGTCGTGGGCGGCGGCTGTTGCCACCATATGCACGAGTTCAGCCTCGTCGCTTGCCGCCATGACAGTAAAGCCCGGCAGATTTGCGAGATAGAGGACGTCAAAGGCGCCGGCATGGGTTGGTCCGTCCGCCCCGACCAGTCCGGCCCGGTCAATTGCAAAGCGCACGGGCAATTGCTGTAGCGCCACGTCGTGAACGATCTGGTCGTAGGCGCGCTGCAGGAATGTCGAATAGATCGCACAGAATGGCTTCATGCCGCTGGCGGCAAGACCGGCCGCGAACGTCACAGCATGCTGTTCGGCAATGCCGACATCGAATGCACGATCGGGCAGAGCGGCCTGGAACCTGTCGATGCCGGTGCCGGCTGCCATGGCCGCCGTGATCGCCACGATGCGGTCGTCGGCTCTGGCCTCCTCGATCAAGGCATCGGCGAAGACCTTCGTATAGCTTGGCGCCTTTGCCTGCACCTTGGTCTGCGTTCCGGTGGCAACATCGAAGGGATTGACGCCGTGATACTTGTCGGCAGCCTGCTCTGCGGGGGCATAGCCGGCGCCCTTGCGCGTGACGACATGCAGCAACACCGGGCCGCCCTGTTGGTCCCGCAGCTCGGTCAAGAGCGGCAGAAGCAGATCGAGATCGTGGCCGTCGATGGGGCCGCGATAGTCGAAGCCGAAGTTCTGGAACAGGTTGGCGGTGTTCGTCCCGACATTCTGCCGGATGTCTGACAAATGCTGGGAAAGAGCTCCGGTTGAAGCTGAGATCGACATGTCGTTGTCATTGAGGATTACGATCAGCCGTCGGCCCGAGGTGCCGGCGTTGTTCAGGGCCTCGAAGGCCATGCCGGCCGACATCGCGCCGTCTCCTATGATGCATATGACATGCCCCTCTTCCCCCTTGAGATCGCGGGCGGTGGCAAAGCCCAGGCCTGCCGAGATCGATGTGGAGGAATGGGCGGCGCCGAAGGGATCGAATTCGCTTTCGTGGCGCCGGGTGAAGCCCGACAGGCCGTGCTTCTTGCGCAGGCTGCGCATACGTTCGCGACGCCCGGTGAGGATCTTGTGGGGATAACACTGATGGCTGACGTCCCAGATGATCGTGTCGCGCGGAGCCGAGAAGGTGGCATGGATGGCCACTGTCAGTTCAATGACACCAAGGCTTGAGCCAAGATGGCCGCCGGTTTCGGAGACGATCCTTAGAGTTTCACCGCGCAATTCCTCGGCGAGGCGACAGAGTGATGCGTGGTCCATGGCCTTCATGTCGTCTGGGACACGCACCTGGTCGAGAAAAGGCGTGGCTGCGTCATTCGCAAAAGAAAAACCCACTGTGCTCTCCTCCCACGAAAGAGCCCAATTCTGCCGGGTCCGTTGTCGATGCGAGTGCCGGATTGGCGCTTGAGGACGGCGGTTGCCGGAGAATGGTTCAATATGCGCATATTCGGAGAAGACGAGCGATATGTAAACTTTTTTTTACACTTTTGCTTCGAATTCCGCCGGACACATGCTGCCCGGCGGAATCGAGAGGTTTGGTCAGGGCGCCGGATGCGCCTTCAGATAGGCGATGACATCGGCGATTTCCTTGGGATCCTTGAGGCCTGCAAAGGCCATGCGCGTGCCTTTGACGACGCCGCGCGGATTTTCCAGATAGGCGGCCAGGGTCGCGTCATCCCAGACCTTGCCGGCGCCGTAATCCACCATTGCCTTGGAGAATTTGAAACCTTCGACTACGCCAGGCTGACGCCCGACGACACCCTGCAAGGAGGGTCCGACCTTGTGCTTCGTGTCGGCGACGTTGTGACAGGCGCTGCATTTCTTGAAGACGGCTTCGCCGGCCGCTGCGTCGCCTTCCTGCGCAAAGGCGTTCTGGGACAGCAAGAGTGCTGCGGCGGTAAAGGCGGCTGCAATTATCCTCGACATGTGTATCCTCCAGTGGCATCGCGGATTAACTAGGATGTAATGCTGTCTTAGAATTCGACCAGTCCCGCCGTCTGCGGAATGGTCAGCCTCGCTTCATCGTCCCGAAGTCGGAACCAGACGTGAGGCCATATGTTTCGAATATACGCAAACCAACCCGGAGCCGGATCATGGCCGCAGTCATCTTTCTCATCATCGTCCTTGCAGCCGCGTCGAGTGGCGCGATCTTCAAGCCCGGTGAATGGTATGAAAGCTTGCGTAAGCCAAGCTGGACGCCGCCCAAATGGGCTTTTCCCGTCGTCTGGACAGTCCTCTACGTCATGATTGGCTATGCAGGCTGGCTTGTGTGGACCGTCTCCGGATGGTCGGTTGCGATGGCGCTCTGGTCGCTGCAGATGGTGGCAAACGCGCTCTGGTCCTATTTCTTCTTTGGTTTGCGACGTATGGATCTCGCGCTGGTCGATGTTTCGGTGCTCTGGCTGTCGATCGCCCTTTTCATCCTGGTCACTGCGTCCGTGGCCCCGCTCGCTTCCATTTTGTTCGTACCCTATCTCGCCTGGGTGACGGCTGCGGCCATGCTCAATCATTCCGTCCGTCGTCTCAATCCCGAGGCCTGAGCCGTAAGCCTGATCCGCAGATCGGCGAGGAAGGCGAGAAGCGACACCGCGAGCAACAGCGCCAGCCAGACAAGATCGGCCCCGCGCATGGCAAGGCCGAAGGCTGCGAGCAGGGCGCTGCCGGAGATCGCGTTCGGCGTAAGAAGCGCCAGGGTTTGTCGCGGCTGCGGTGATGTCCGTGTCGCGACGAGGGTGACCAGCCACAGAACGAGGATTGCCACCCCGCTGATCCAGCCTGAGCTGAAGAGATGGTCCAGCCATTCGGTCATCTTTGCCCCGCAGGGAGGCCGAACAGCTGAGCGAGATCCTTGAGGAAGACCCGCAGATGGGCCAGCGGATCACGTCGCACCAGCCTCTTGTTGAGATAGGATTCCCAGGTGAGGCGCTGCACATCCGGATCAGCGCACATCGCGACGAACTTCTCGCGGAGGCGGTCGTTCCGATACCAGATCTTCTGCATGATGCCGAGGATCAGGAAAACGCGACCGTGGGCGCGCATGAAGGTGCGGCGGGCTTCGGCAAGCGCCTTGCCGTTTCCGGCAAGAAGTGAAAGGTGCACGGCGTCCGCTGATAGCCGACCGCAGAGCATTGCGTAGTAGATGCCTTCGCCGGAAGAGGGGGCTACGGTGCCGGCGGCATCGCCGGCCAGCAGCACGTTGCGGCCATTGTCCCATCGTTTCATCGGTTTCAGCGGCAGGGGCGCGCCTTCGCGACGAATGACGCGACAGTCACCGAGGCCCGCCGCCAGCTTCAGGGCTCGCGTCGCCTCACGGATGTTATGGCCCTTGACGGCCGTGCCTGTGCCGATGCTCGTCTGCCCTCCGTGGGGAAAGACCCAGCCGTAGAAGTCGGGAGAAATCCGGCCGTCATAGATGACATCACAGCGGTCCGCCTTGAAGACCGCTTCGTCGGCCCCGGATGGGCTCTCGACGATCTCGTGATAGGCAAAGACATAGGGCGGTTTGCGGGAGGCCGGGAACATCAGTCGCCTGACGGCGGAATTTGCGCCATCTGCACCGATGACACGTCGGGTGCGCACGCGGATCGAGTCGGGATCGGCGTCCTTTGCCGTGGCAGTCATCGTCAGCTCCAGCAGGCCATTGTCTGCCTCGGTGAGTTCGTCGAGCTTGCCGGACAGTCTGTCGGCCCCGGCTTCTGCGGCTCTCTGGCGGAGATAGGGGTCGAATGTGGCGCGATCGACCATGCCGACATAGCCGATGTCACCAATGGTCATGTCGACCGTCTTGCCGGACGGCGCGATGATCCGCGCGGCATTGGCGCGTGAGACCAGCTGCGCTTCGGGGATGGCGAAGTCAGCCAGCGCTCTTGAGGGAATTGCGCCGCCGCATGGCTTGATCCGATTGTCGGGGTCTACCAGAAGAACGCTGTGACCGGCCTGCGCCAGGCGTTCGGCAGCCATGGCTCCACAGGGGCCTCCGCCGACCACAACCACGTCATAGATCTTGGACATGCAAGTCTCCCCGCCGGATCTCCGGCTTCCGTCTTCATTCTCCAGGCATGATTGCAGCACCGGGCATGCGGGCGGACGGTCCTGCCACCTGTCGACCAATGCGTGTGGCGACGAGCGCGGAGATCAGGAACAGGCTGGCCTCGATCGCAAAGACCCCGGCGAAGGCAAGCGCGTCGCTGGTCGTCAGCCAGCGCCCGAGATCAAGCGCCACCGTGCCGAGCACGCCGCCGAGGCCAAAGGCGATCGCCTGTGCAGCACCCCAGACACCCATTCGCATGCCGTAGTTGGATTTTCGCCCCTGGCCCGCGAGGATCATCATGGTGCCGACGGCGGCCACTGCGAAGGTGCCATTCGCCGCGCCGAGCAGGAAGATGTTGATCTCCAGGGGCCAGATCGGTGCGGCCTGAGTCGAGAGTGCCAGCGCGGTCAAGGCAAGTGCTGAGCCTAGGCAGCCCCAGATGATGAAATGCCGGGGCAGATCCGGGAAGCGCTTGCCGAAGATCGCACCAGAGAGCCCGACCAGGATCATGCCAAGGAGCACGCCCCCGTGCTGCGTGCCGGAGAGGCCGGTGGTTTCTCCCGGCGTCATGCCGAAAAGAAGGCCGGCATAGGGCTCAAGGATCAGGTCCTGGGTCGCAAAGGCCAGCATGGAGAGAAAGATGAAGAGGGTGAAGAGCCGCGACTCCTGGTCGTCGAGCACATCCTGCAGGCTTTCCCGGAAACTCGAGACGGCAGTGCGCTCTTCCGCGGCTCCGATGGTTGGCCTCGCTTCCATCCCTAACACGCCGACGATGCCAATCAGGAAGGCGATGACGCCTGTGGCAGCGGTTACGGCAACGAGTCGCTCATGGGAGTAGGGATCGAGTTGCGTGCCAACGACAATCGATGTCACGATGATGCCCGTGATCATCAGCATCCAGGTGATTGTCGCTGCGGCGCCTCGTCTTCCGACGGCCGTCTTCATGGCGATCAGTGCGAGCAGCGATGTGCCAGAGGCGCCGATGCCGATGCCGATCAGGATATAGGCGAGGATGGCCATCATCAGGCCCGCCAGGAACGACTGCTCGAACAGCAGCGTCGTTGCCGCCGCTCCCGTTCCGGCGATCGCAAGAAGCGCAAGGCCACCCAGGATCCATCGGGTTCGAGACCGCCCCGTATCGGACTTATGGCCCCAAAGGGGGCGTGTGATCTGGACCCCGTAATGCAAGCCGACCAGAAGGCCGGGGATCACGGCGGCCAGTCCAAGTTCGACGATCATCACCCGGTTCAAGGTCGATGTCGTCAAGACAACGATTGCGCCGAGTGCGGCCTGAACCAGTCCAAGCCTGACGATCGCGAGCCAACCGAGGCCTTCCTCTGCAGGTTTCCCGGATCCCGATGTCATCGGTGACTCGCGCATCATGGCGTTTCTATCCCAGGGCTGTTGTGGAAGGTGGAAGCGCGCCGAGGGCGACGGCGGCAGCCATCATGCCGGTGACATAAAGACCGACGCCGACAGCCGAATACCAGACGGCCTTGCCTTCCGGATCGCGCAGGAAGCGGATCATGCAGAGAAGCTGCAGCGCCAGAACCATGCCCACCAGAATGGCACCGGTCGTCAGGCCCGCTTGCGCAAGCAAAAGAATGACGCCTGCCTGTGGAACGGCCATGACGACGCAGGCGATTCGTGCCGCGTTCAGGGCGCCGTGCAGCACGGGCAGAGTATCGACACCCATCTGGCGGTCGCCCTTGATCGACTTGAAATCGTTCAGCGTCAGAATGCCGTGGGCACCGATGCCGTATAACAGGGCGATCAGCAGTGTGCGCGTCGATGGCGCATGCCCGAGGGCCGCGGTTGCGGCTGTAATCCAGGGAAGTGTCTCGTAACTCAGGCCGACTACGCCGTTGCCGATCCAGCCATTCTGCTTGAAGCGGAAGGGCGGTGCGCTGTAGCCCCAGGCGAGTGCCAGACCGACCAGAGCGGCAGCAAAGACCAGCGGACCGAGCAGGGCCGCAACCCCCATGGAAAGGATCGACATGGCAATCGCGATCCCCAGTCCCCATTGTCCCGGCATCCGGCCGGAGGGGATCACGCGGTGCGGCTCGTTGATGGCATCGACATGGCGATCGAACCAGTCGTTGACTGCCTGGCTGGTGCCGCACAAGAGCGGTCCGGCAAGCAGGACGCCGAGAGCGACCGCGAACCAGCGGTCGGTTATGCCGGCGCCCGAGGCTATGGCGCCACAGGCGAAGGCCCACATCGGCGGAAACCATGTAATCGGCTTCAATAACTGCACCACCGCCGCAGGCGACGGGTGGGAGGCTGCCGGAACATGAGAAGGGATCTGAGCCATGGGCTGAGGCTAGCCCCGGCCCTGAGATGTGTCAACTCAAATTGACAGTTTCGTTTGTTGTCTAGCCTTGACGGCCGGGTCCCGGCCGATAGTCTTCGAGCCCGTGTCGGCGGAGCTTGATATAGAGACTTTGCCGCGAGAGGCCGAGGATTTCGGCGGCATAGGCGCGGTTGTTTGATGTCTGGTCGAGGGCCGCTTCGATGCAGATCTTTTCGATGACGTCGAGCGATTCCCGGATCAGGTCCTTGAGCGGCACCTTGCCGACGAGCGCCGAAAAACCCTCGGCCTGGTCTGGCACGCCCGGCGCGGGGATCGTCAGTCGCTCGCTGCCCGCGGGCTGAGGGATCACGATGAGCTGAATGGTGTTGCTGGCCGGGTTGAGCCTTGCGGAAATGCTGACGCCATTCTCGCCCGAGAGATTGTCGGTCAGGGTTGACGTAAAGCCGCGAATGGATGGCTCGTCCAGTAGGCGCGTGTAGAGAACCCGGATGTCGATTGCCGCACTGGTGAACCAGGAGCCAATGTTTCGACCGAGAACCTGCGTAAGCGACGGTGCGTGAATGAGGTCCAGGAACAGGGTATTGGCCGCGAGAACAATGCCTTCGGCATCGGTCACCACGGCCGCCTCCGGCACATCCGCGATCTCGATGGTTGTACCGCCCGCCGGGCGTTCCGTGCGCTGCCGTTTGCTTTCCTGATCCTGATCCGCGGGCCAGATCGCCAACAGCACGTTGGTGATGCCGTTTTCGCGATAGGACCTGATCGTCAGTGAAACAGGCTCGCCTTTCGTAACGCGAACGCCATCCAGATTGACGGCATTCGGGCTATGGCGTGCTTCGCTGATCGCATCTCCGACCCGATCCCGATCATCTTTCAAAAACAGATCACGGATCGACTTGCCAGACAGTGGTGCGCCTGTGGACGACAGGAGCGTGCTTGCCGCCGGATTGGCGTCGAGGATCGTCCGGCGTTCGCCATCGAGCATTACATAGGCGACGGTTGCGACCTTGAAGGCGGTTCTGTACCGGGTTTCCGCCTCTTTCAGTTCGCGGTAGTCCGCTTCCAGCTCCATCTGCGTCTGGACCAGGCGCTGCTGGTCCAGCATCTGCTGTCTGAGATCGCGGCCAACAACGATGGTATAGGGGAAGTCTCTGGCCGTATAGGCCGAGTAGACCACAGGCAGATCAGGCTTGCCGCTGCATTTGTGGTTGACCTGATAGCCTCGTGCCGGGTGGTGGCTGGTGTCGGCCGACAACATGGAATCGATCTTCGGCACCGACTCGATGGTCACGCAGTCCTGAAGGCGCTTGCCGATGGTCTTCGACAGGCCATAATCGGAGAGATCGCCGTTCGCGAAGTAAACCTGGGAAACGACTGCGGATTGATCGACCAACAGGACCACATCGGCACCGAGGCTCAAAAGCGAGCCGATCGAATCCAGGTCAAGGGTCTTCAACAGGCTGTCTGCGACTGCGAAGCCATCCGTCCCGCTATGACCGTTCAGTGGCTTCATGGAGTGAGCCAATCAATTCCGCTGTGTGTAACCACTGCTGTTCGGCCTGCGGCGCGAGCCTGCTGGCTGATTCTTTCTAATTCATAGTAACTTTCGCAGATCTTCACGGCGGAGTAAACGCTGTCACAGATGCAGTCAATCCCCAAACCTACAAGAAAATCAACGGAATCCAGTGCTGCTGCGCCGCCGACAACGAGCGGTAGACGTGGACCTTGACGCAGTTCGCGTACATGCTGAATTAGGGTCTTGAATTCTGTTGCAAGGCGAATGTTGCTCCAGCCTATACAGACGATGTCGCTGGTCTCTATTGCACGCGCCAGAGCTGGCGTTTTCGTCGCGTCCGGTTCCATCACCTGACTGGCCCAGCCCAGGCTTTCAAACAGCAGCCCGATCAGATGCGGCATCAGCGTGTGCTGCTCGCCGATCGGCGTCAGGATCAGTGCACCCGGCGCGTTGATGTTGCGATCGGACTCGCGCAGATCGAGTGACATCGAGACGGCCAGAGCCTGCAGGCGAGACGTTCCTATTGTCACGTCGATGAAGTCGCAATCGTCCGATACCCATTCGCGGCCGAGCAGGCGCGCGATGGTTTCGAGAAACAGCACCTTCACATAATAGGGGCGACCAAGCGGAAGTTCATGGTCGAGAAAGGCGCGCAGCGACGCAAGGCGGGTGCGCGGGTCCAAAACGAGAATGCGAAACTCCGCGAGCGCCTTCTCGTAAAGGCGGTCGTGCTCCAGACCGCGATCATAACGCGTCGATAGCTTCTCGGCGGTCATCGAAGCCACCGTTCCTTCGATCAGGCGACGAAGCTTTTCTCCGTCGCTGTGGGTTAGGTAAGCGCTCTTGCCTTCCACTGCAACCTTTTTGAAGGGCGTTTGCCCTTCAGGGCCCGAAGGATTCGGGCCGTTCTGCCTGTCATGTGCACTGTGAAGCGATCCGTCCATCATCCCGCGCCGTGCCCCTCCGTCCGCGAAATCGATCCTATGCGGCGTCAGGCGTGGGCGCGAGCCATCCCGTCAGACGAGCAAGGGTAGAATGAACCCAGAATTCACTTCTGTAAATCAAAATATACGTCAATCTAAGTTGACACTTGGTTCTTGGCAGGCGTAGTCTTTGCTCAATCCCGATCAGCCCGGGGAGGGGATGGGAGAAGGGATGACTGCGATGCGCATATCCAAACCATCGACATCAGGCCGGGCCCTCTACACAGCGGACGAGCGTCGCAGACGTGACGAAACTGTCTGGACCCTGGTGCAGGGTATCCTCGCTCCCGTACAATTCCTTGTCTTTCTCGTCAGCCTCGGCCTCATCCTGCGCTTCCTCGCAACCGGAGAAGGGCTGTTCGCCGCGCAGGTCTCGATCGTCGTCAAGACGCTGACGCTCTATGCCATCATGATCACCGGCTCGATCTGGGAGAAGGTCGTCTTCGGGCGCTATCTGTTCGCCCGCCCGTTCTTCTGGGAAGACGTCTTCTCGATCCTGGTTCTGGCGCTGCACACCGCCTATCTCGTGGCACTCTTCACCGGCGCGCTTGATGCCGGTTCGCTGATGGCGCTCGCGCTTGCTGCCTACGTCACCTATGTCATCAATGCCGGACAGTTTCTCTGGAAGCTGCGTCTGGCCCGTCTCGATCAGGCTGCAAGGGCGGGATCATCGGTGACGCTTGGTACCGGTTCCTCGCTTTCGGGGAGCGCGTCATGAACCAGCCGCTCGTCTCCTGCGAACCGACAGCCACCATCCGCCAGCGTGGCCAGCACGAGGTCTTCTGTGGCCTCACATCGATCATTTGGCTGCACCGCAAGGTGCAGGATGCCTTCTTCCTGGTGGTCGGGTCGCGCACCTGCGCGCATCTCATCCAGTCGGCTGCCGGCGTGATGATCTTCTCCGAGCCGCGCTTTGCCACCGCGATCATGGAGGAGCGCGATCTCGCCGGTATGGTGGACATGCATGACGAGCTCGACCGCGAAGTCGCCCGTCTGCTGGAGCGCCGTCCGGATATCCGGATGCTGGTGCTGGTCGGTTCCTGTCCGTCCGAGGTGATCAAGTTCGATCTCAACCGCGCCGCCGAACGGCTTGACCGCAAATATGGCTCCAGGCCACGGGTGCTCTGCTATTCCGGCAGCGGGATCGAAACGACCTTCACGCAGGGCGAGGACAATTTTCTGGCGGCCCTTGTGCGCGATCAATCGACCCATGGCGCTAGCGACAAGGTCGCGAAGCTCGTTGTCGCCGGCTCCATCGCCGATGTGGTCGAAGACCAGTTTGCCCGGCTGTTCGACGAAATGGGCCTTGAGGATGTCGTCTTCCTGCCCGGCCGTAGCAGCGAGCGTCTGCCGAAGATCGGTCCGAACACGCGCTTTATCCTGGCGCAACCCTATCTGGGCGCAACGGCCGCAGCACTGGAAAGCTTAGGCGCCACGCGCATCAATGCGCTCTTCCCGCTTGGTGAGGAGGGCACGACCGCCTGGCTGAAGGCGATTGCCGACACGTTCGGGGTCTCTCCCGCCCGGTTTGCCACCTTGACCGAGGCGCCACGCCGGCGGGCCCGCGAGGCAACCGCCCATTATCGGCCCAAGCTCGAAGGCAAGCGGATCTTCCTCTTTCCCGATAGCCAGATGGAGCCATCGCTCGCCCGCTATCTCAGCCGCGAGCTGGATGCCGAGATTATCGAAGTCGGCAGCCCCTATCTGCATCGCGAACACGTCGCCGGCGAGCTCGCCATGCTGCCGCCGGGCGTCTCGATCTCGGAAGGTCAGGATGTCGAAATCCAGATCGACCGCTGTCGTGCAGCCAAGCCCGATCTCGTCGTTTGCGGCATGGGACTTGCCAATCCCTTCGAGGCTCAGGGCATCGTCACCAAGTGGTCGATCGAATTCGCCTTCACGCCGATCCAGGGCTATGAGCAGGCCGGCGATCTCGCCGAACTCTTTGCCCGTCCGCTGACGCGCAAGGCGATGATCGCGGGCGAGCGCTCCGGCAGCCGGAGGGTCGCATCATGAAACTCACCATGTGGACCTATGAAGGACCGCCGCATGTGGGTGCCATGCGGATCGCCGCATCGATGCAGGGCGTGCATTATGTGCTGCATGCGCCGCAGGGCGACACCTATGCCGACCTGCTCTTCACCATGATCGAGCGACGCCCTTCGCGTCCGCCGGTCACCTACACGACCTTCCAGGCGCGCGACCTTGCCGGGTCAACGGCCGATGTCTTCAAGACCGCCTGCCGCGACGCCATCACGCGTTTCCAGCCGGATGCACTTCTGGTCGGGGCTTCCTGCACGGCCGAACTCCTGCAGGATGATCCGGCTGGTCTGGCGCGCACGCTTGATGTGCGCATTCCCGTCGTTCCGCTGGAACTTCCTTCCTACCAGAAGAAGGAGCACTGGGGTGCAGCCGAGACCTTCTATCGGCTCGTCCGTGGCTTCACCGCCGGGCGCGAACGTCCGGCCCAGGTGGCGCCGAACAGCTGCAACATTCTCGGACCCTCGGCGCTCGGTTTCCGCAACCGCGACGACGTGACGGAAATCTGCCGGCTGCTCGCTGCCAACAGCATCGATGTCCGGGTCGTTGCGCCGCTCGGGGCGACGGTCGAGGATCTCGTGCGCCTGCCGGACGCTGCCTTCAACATCGTGCTCTATCCCGAAATCGGCGAGAGCGCTGCACGCTACCTTAAGAAGCAGTTCGGCATGCCTTTCGTCTCGACCGTGCCGATCGGCGTCGGCGCGACACGCACCTTCCTCGCGGAAGTCCGGGCGCTTGCCGGCCTTTCGAATGACGAGCCCGTCGGTGAAGCAGAGGATCGCGCCACCTGGTATGCGCGTTCTGTCGACAGCAATTACCTCACCAACAAGCGCGTTTTCGTCTTCGGCGACGCGACCCACGCCATTGCCGCCGCCCGGATCGCTGCCCGAGAACTCGGCTTCAAGGTCTGCGGCCTCGGCACCTATATGCGCGAGTTCGCCCGCGAGGTGCGCGAAGCTGCGGAAGAATTCGGTGTCGAAGCGCTGATCACCGACGACCATCTGGATGTCGAGCAGGCGATCATCGACGCCCGTCCCGAGCTTGTGCTGGGGACGCAGATGGAGCGGCACATCGCCAAGCGGCTGCGGGTTCCCTGCGCCGTCATATCTGCGCCCGTTCACGTCCAGGATTTCCCGGCCCGCTATTCGCCGCAGATGGGCTTCGAGGGTGCGAATGTCATCTTCGACAGCTGGGTCCACCCGCTGATGATGGGGCTTGAGGAGCATCTCCTGCAGATGTTCCGGGACGATTTCGAGTTCAACGATCAGGCTCAGGCCTCGCATCTGCATGCCCATGCTCCCTCGGCAAAGCCCGCGGCTGCGGATGACGAGACCGATGGCGAGACGCTTGTCATGGCTGAGGCGCCCTCTGCAGAGGCTGTCTGGACCCTGGAAGCCGAGCGCGAGCTGAAGAAAATTCCGTTCTTCGTGCGCGGCAAGGCCCGCCGCAACACCGAACTGTTCGCCGCCCGCAAGGGTATCCGCCCGATCACCGTGGAGACGCTGTATGACGCGAAAGCCCATTTCGCCCGCTGACAGCACCCCGGTCCGGGTGGTGTTCGTGACGCTCGACAATCACATTGTCGCAGCCGTCGATGATGCGCGCCGCAGCCTCGCCCAGGACCTGCCAGGTCTGACGCTTTCCGTGCATGCCGCGACGGACTGGAACGACAATCCAGCCAGCCTCGAAGCCTGCCGCGCGGCCATCCTTGCCGGCGACATCATCATCGTTTCGATGATCTTCGTCGAAGAGCATGTGCGCGCCATCGCCGACGTGTTGGAGGCCCGGCATCGCGAATGCGACGCCATGGTCTGCTGTATGTCGGCCGGCACGGTCATGAAATACACGACCATGGGTCGTTTCAAGATGAGCGAAGAGCAGAAGGGCCCGCTGGCACTCTTAAAGAACCTGCGCGGCAAGAGTTCGCGCGGCGGTAAGGATAGCGGCCGCACCGCGGGCGAGCGTCAGCTTGCCATGCTGCGTCGCCTGCCGCAGCTGCTGCGCTTCATCCCGGGCACCGCGCAGGATGTGCGCAACTATTTCCTGACGCTGCAATATCGCATCGCAGCCTCGGACGAAAACATTGCCAACATGGTGCGTCTGCTGGTCGGCAAATATGCCAAGGGCGAGCGCAAGGGGCTTCAGGGCCGGGTGACCGTGGGCGATCCCGTCGAATATCCCGACATGGGTCTCTATCATCCGCGCCTGAAGCCCAGGGTGGCACCGCAGCTTTCGGCTCTGCCGTTCAAGCCCGGCGCCCGTGGGACCATCGGCCTGCTCCTGATGCGGACCTATATCCTCTCCGGCGATACCGGCCATTACGACCGCGTCATCCGCGAACTCGAAACCCGTGGCTTCAACGTTGTCCCGGTTTTCTGCAGCGGCCTCGACATGCGCGGCGCAATCGAGCGCTACATGATGGGCGGCGCAACGGGCGTGAAGATCGATGCACTCTGCTCACTTACCGGCTTCTCGCTGGTCGGTGGCCCGGCTTACAGCGACGCAAGTGCTGCGGCTGCTCTCTTGCAGACGCTCGACGTTCCCTATTTCTCGGCCTTCGTCACCGAATTCCAGACGCGTGAGGCCTGGGTGCAGTCGGGCCAGGGCCTGACCCCGATCGAAACCACGCTGATGGTGGCGATCCCGGAACTCGATGGTGCGATCGGCTCCATGGTCTTCGGCGGACGCTCCGATGGTGCCGCCAAGGCCAAGGCCTGCATCTGCTCGCGCCAGCTGGATGCCTGTCCCTCAGGGCGCGCCTGCATGCAGCCGGACGAGGAGCGCGTGACGCTGCTTGCCGACCGGCTGGCGGCGATGGTCGATCTGCGCCGCGCGGCCCGCGCCGAACGCCGCCTTGCGGTCACGATCTTCAACTTCCCGCCGAACAGCGGCAGCATCGGCACCGCTGCCTTCCTTTCGGTTTTCGAAAGCCTGTTCGAGACGATGACGCGGCTGAAGGCCGAGGGTTACGATGTCGACGTGCCCGAGGATGCCGAGGCGCTTAGGCTTGCGATCCTCGAAGGCAATGCCGCGCTTTATGGTGCCGAGGCCAATGTGCATACGGTGGTTTCGGTCGATGATCACGTGCGTGGCGAGCGGCATCTCGCCGACATCGAAGCGCAGTGGGGGCCGGCGCCTGGGCGGGTTCTGAGCAATGGCCGTGGCCTCTTAGTTCTCGGTCGCCAGTTCGGCAAGCTGCTCGTCGCGATCCAGCCGCCTTTCGGTTATGAGGGCGATCCGATGCGACTGTTGTTCGAGGGCGGTTTTGCTCCGAACCACGCCTTCGCGACCTTCTACCGTTATCTGCGCGAAACCTGGAAAGCCGATGCCGTCCTGCATTTCGGCACGCATGGCGCGCTCGAATTCATGCCCGGCAAACAGGTCGGCCTGTCGGCAAGCTGCTGGCCCGATCGTCTTCTCGGCGCACTGCCGAATTTCTATTTCTATGCGGCCAACAATCCCTCCGAGGGATCGATTGCCAAGCGCCGTTCGGCTGCGACACTGATCTCCTATCTCACGCCGCCGATCACCCATGCCGGGCTCTACAAGGGCCTGAGCGAACTCAAGGCGAGCCTCGACCGCTACCGGCAGGCAGCCCCAGATGCGCTCGTGGAACGCGAGCGCCTGTTCGAACTGATCCAGGTGCAGGCGGCGCAGCTTGAGCTGGGTCGCGACAGTCTTGCCCAAACCCAGGCCGAGGTCATCCAGTCGCTGGTGGCTGAAATGACCGAGCTTGAATATGCGCTGATCCCGCATGGCCTGCATGTTGCCGGTCGCGGCATGGGACGCGACGAGCGGCTCGACATGCTGGAGCATGTCGGTGCCGGCATGCCATCAGTCGTCAGCCATGCCGATCGGCAGGCACTGGTTCTTGCGATTGCCGATGGCGATGATCTCGCCGTCGCGCAGATGGAAAAGGCCGGTTCGCCGGACCTGAAGGAGAGCATCGCACGCCTGAAGGCGATGAACAGCGAGCTCGTCACCAATCGCGAACTCGATGGCCTCGTTTTGGCGCTCGACGCGCGCTACGTGCCGCCGTCGCCGTCAGGCGACCTGCTGCGCACACCCGAACTTCTACCGACTGGACGCAACATTCACGGCTTCGATCCCTTCGGTATCCCGAGCGCCTTTGCCGTTCAGGATGGCGAACGCCAGGCCGCCCGAGTGCTGGAACGCTATATGCAGGCTGATGGTCGCCTGCCGGAGACGGTCGCTGTCGTGCTTTGGGGCACGGACAATCTGAAGACGGGCGGGGCGCCGCTTGCCCAGGCCATGGCGCTGATGGGTGCAAGGCCAAGGCTCGATGCCTATAACCGCGTCTGCGGTGCCGTGCTGATCCCGCTCGAAGAGTTGAAGCGTCCGCGGATCGATGCCGTGATGACTCTCTCGGGCATCTTCCGCGATCTTCTGCCGATCCAGGCGAGCATGCTGGCGGAAGCCAGCTATCTAGCTGCGACGGCGGACGAGCCGGTCGAGATGAACTTCATCCGTAAGCACGCGCTTTCCTATTGCGAGAGCCATGGCTGCGATCTCGAGGCTGCCGCCTACCGGGTTTTCTCCAATGCCGACGGTGCCTACGGCGCGAACGTCAACATGCTGATCTCGTCGTCTGCCTGGGACGATGACGCCGAGATCGCGCAGACCTACAGCAATCGCAAGAGCTTCGCGATCAACCACAAGGGCAAGACGAGCCATCAGGCCGATGTGCTCGACAGCATGCTCGAGCATGTCGATATGGCCTATCAGAACCTCGATTCGGTCGAGATCGGCATCACCACGATCGAGCATTACTTCGACACGCTCGGTGGCCTGACCAAGGCGGTCTCGAAAGCCAAGGGCGGCGCGACGCTGCCCGTCTTCATTTCCGATCAGACGCAGGGCGAGGGCCGTGTTCGCACGCTTGGCGAACAGGTGGCGCTCGAAACCCGCACCCGCACGCTGAACCCGAAATGGTTCGAAGGCATGCTGAAGCATGGCTATGAGGGCGTGCGCCATATCGAGGCGCAGGTCACCAACACGCTCGGCTGGTCGGCAACGACCGGTGGCGTCGATCCCTGGGTCTATCAGCAGATCACCGAAACCTTCGTGCTCGACGATACCATGCGCCAGCGGCTCGCGACGCTCAATCCGGCTGCCACCGCACGGGTCGCCAACCGGCTGATCGAAGCGCATGAGCGCAATTACTGGCAGCCGGATGCAGAAACGCTCGCCGCCCTGAAACAGGCCGGGGAAGAACTGGAAGACCGTCTCGAGGGGCTGGTCAGGGAGGCTGCCCAATGAACATCTACACCCATGGCAAGATCGCCGAACGCGAGGCGCGCATCGCCGAAAAGCTCCGAGAACGCTCGGATGGCGAGGGCAGCGTTCAGGTCCATCTCGACCCGACCATGGAAATCGACGGCGCCAAGGTCTTCGCCATCTATGGCAAGGGCGGGATCGGCAAATCGACGACCTCCTCCAATCTCTCGGTCGCCTTTTCCAAGATCGGCAAGCGCGTGCTGCAGATCGGCTGCGATCCGAAGCATGACTCCACCTTCACGCTGACCAAGAGCCTGATCCCGACCGTCATCGACGTGCTGGAAAAGGTCGATTTCCATTCCGAGGAACTTCGCCCGGAAGACTACATGGTCGAGGGCTATAACGGCGTGCAGTGCATCGAGGCAGGCGGTCCGCCTGCTGGTACCGGTTGCGGCGGTTATGTCGTGGGACAGACGGTGAAGCTTCTCAAGGAGCATCACCTGCTCGACGATACCGATGTGGTGATCTTCGATGTGCTCGGTGACGTGGTCTGCGGCGGCTTTGCCTCGCCGCTTCAACATGCCGAACGCGCCGTCATCGTCGCCGCCAACGACTTCGATTCCATCTTCGCGATGAACCGGATCGTTGCCGCCATCAAGGCTAAGTCGAAGAACTACGACGTCAGGCTCGGCGGGGTTATTGCCAACCGCTCGCGCGAGACGGACCAGATCGATCGCTACAATGATGCGATCGGCCTCAAGCGCCTCGCCCATGTGCCGGATAGTGATCATGTGCGGCTCAGCCGGTTGAAGAAGAGCACGCTGTTCGAGATGGGCGACAGCCCGGAGATCCTGGGCATCCAGAAGGAATATATGCAGCTTGCCGAGCGGCTCTGGGCGGGCACGCCGGCACTCGAAGCCGAACCGATGAAGGACCGGGAAATCTTCGAATTTCTCGGCTTCGAGTGAGGTTGCCATGAGCCAGGCCGACTACATCAGACGCACCGGGGAAATCGAGCACTACTTCGATCGCACCGCGCTCGATGCCTGGAAGCGTCTGACCGGCGACCAGCCGGTGAGCGGCATTCGCGCGACGGTCCGCAAGGGGCGCGAAGAGATGCGCGGCACGCTTGCGTCGTGGCTGCCGCAGGATCTGACAGGCTGGCGCATCCTCGATGCAGGCTGCGGCTCGGGCGTTCTCTCCTTCGAGCTCATCGCACGCGGCGCAGACGTCGTCGGCATCGATCTCTCGGCGCAGATGATTGCCCATGCCCGCCAGCGGGCGCATGACCTCGAAGCCTCTCATGGTCGTTTCAAGGGTTCTGTCACCTTCCACAGCGGCGATATGCTCGATCCGCGTCACGGTCGCTTCGATGCGGTGGTCGCGATGGATGTGCTGATCCATTACCGCCCGGCAGACGCCGTTCGCGTGCTTCACACCCTGGCCGAGCGCACCTCACGGCAGATGATCTTCACGCTGGCGCCGGGATCCCGCCTGCTGCGGGCCATGCTGGCCGCCGGCAAGGTCTTTCCGCGTGGCAATCGCGCACCGGCGATCTACCCCGTCGATCCGTCACGGCTGGTCGCCGAGATGCTGCATCACCCCGAGTTTTCCCACTGGCAGTCCGGCCGCAGCCACAAGGTCGCCGTCGGTTTCTACACATCGCAGGCCATGGAGGTGATCCGGTCATGACGATCGCTGCCGCCAACCGCAAAATGATCTCGTTCTGGCAGAAGCTTGGAACGCGCTTCATGCCGTTTGCGGATGCGGCGACGGCCGAGATGCCGCTGTCGAGGCTGTTGCGTCTTTCGCTGTTTCAGGTCTCTGCCGGCTGCGTGCTCGTCCTCCTGACCGGCACTCTGAACCGCGTCCTGATCGTCGAACTCGGCGTCTCCGTCGCGCTGGTCTCAGCCGTGGTCGCCATTCCGGTTCTGGCCGCGCCTTTGCGTCTTCTCTTCGGTTTCCGTTCGGACACCTACAAGTCCGTGCTCGGCTGGCGGCGTGTGCCCTATGTCTGGCTCGGCAGCCTTCTGCAGTTTGGCGGCCTTGCCATCATGCCCTTTGCCCTGCTTCTCCTGCAGTCGCAGACGGTCGGGCCCGAATGGGCGGGGGCAGCGGGTGCAAGTCTTGCCTTCATCCTCACCGGGTTCGGCATGCATATGTCGCAAACGGCGGGTCTTGCTCTCGCCAGCGATCTGGTGCCGGAGGAGAAACGGCCGCGGGTCGTGGCACTTCTCTATTTCATGCTGCTGACGGGCATGATCGGGGCATCAAGCTTCTACAGCCTTTTCCTGGTCGATTTCTCGCCGAAGCTTCTGATCCAGGTCATCCAGGGAACGGCGCTGCTGACCATCGTGATCAATGTCATTGCGATCTGGAAGCAAGAGCCGCGCGACGTGCGCCGGACGGCTGTCGACCGGGACCTTTCGGGCTTCTTCGACGCGCTTGATGATTACCGCAGCGCTCCCGGCGTGATGCGGCTGCTGGTGGCCGTTGCGATCGGTTCTGCCGCCTTTTCTATGCAGGATATCCTGCTTGAGCCCTATGGCGGCGAGATCCTGGGGCTGTCGGTCGGTGAGACCACGCGTCTGACCGGGCTTTGGGCCTTCGGAACCATGATGGGTTTTGCCTGGGCGGCCCATAGCCTGCAGCATGGCGCGCAGATGTACCGGGTCGCCGCGCGCGGCCTGCTCATCGGCATCGGTGCCTTCTCCGCCGTCATCTTTGCCTCGCCGCTTGGCGTCAACGGGCTCTTCCATCTCGGCGCTTTCGGCATCGGCCTCGGGGGCGGACTGTTTGCCGTCGGCACGATGCTGGCGGCGATGGGCATTGCCGAGCGCTCCGACAGTGGCCTTGTGGTTGGGGCCTGGGGTGCCGTGCAGGCGACCGCCATCGGGGCGGCCATGCTGGCGGGCGGCGTGATCAAGAACACGATCAATGCGCTGGCGCTGAACGGTTCGCTGGGCGAGGCCATGATGACGCCGGCTGCCGGTTATCTGGTGGTCTACAGCTCTGAAATCATTCTCCTCTTCCTGTGCCTGGCGGTTCTGGGTCCGCTGACCGGCCGGCGCTACCAGAGGGATTATCTGCAGGACATGCGTTTTGGATTGGCGGAGCTGCCCGGCTGAGGCTGGCGGAAACGCTCTACACTGGAGGGTCTGATATGACCGGGTCGCTGGTTGGAAATATCGATGTCGCACAAGTGGTGCTTTATGTGTTCTGGCTCTTTTTCGCGGGCCTGATCTGGTATCTGCGTCAGGAAGACCGTCGCGAGGGATATCCGCTCGAAGAGGATGTCTCGGGCCGCTACAACAAGAGCCCCTGGCTCTTCGTGCCGCCGAAGAAGACCTTCGTGCTGCCGCATGGTCAGGGGATCAAGCAGGTCCCGGATCTGAAGCGCGACACCCGGACCTTCTCCAGTCGCCGCATTGCCCCGGCCCCCGGCTATCCGTTGGAGCCGGTCGGCAATCCGCTGCTCGCCGGCATCGGCCCCGGTTCGTGGGCGGAGCGTTCCGACAAGCCTGACGTAACGGCCCATGGGGATGCCCGCATCGTGCCGCTGCGTGTCGCCGAAGGCTTCGGTCTTTCCGAAGGTTCTGCCGATCCGCGCGGTCTTGCGGTGCTCGGCTGCGATCGCCAGGTTGCCGGCACCGTCAAGGACCTCTGGGTCGACCGGGCCGAACATCTGATCCGCTACTACGAGGTCGAACTTGCTGGCGGCGGGCGCACCGTGCTTCTGCCGAACAACTTCGTCGTCTTCGGCACCGGTCGCGGCAATGTCCGGCATCTCTATGTGCATGCCATTACCTCCGCTCAGTTTGCCGATGTGCCTGCCACCGCCCGCCCCGAACTCGTGACCCTGCTCGAGGAAGACAAGATCGCCGCCTATTTCGGCGCCGGCCTTCTTTATGCGGATCGCTTCCGTCAGGAGCCGCTGCTGTGAGCCAGTTCGTCATCAGAGAACACGAAATCGAGCCGCTGCCGGGGCTTCCCGGCGTGCCGCCAGCTGGCGAGGTCGTCCTGTGGCAGGGATGCCCCTCTTCGGCCCTCGTTGCCCGCCATCTCTTGAAGGTCCGGTGGATCGTCGGCTATTTCCTGATCCTCGCCAGCTGGGCCGTCGTGGCCGGGCTGAATGACGGGCAGCCGGCAGGCGGCATCCTCTTTTCGGTCGCCGTGCTCACGGCTCTTGCCGGTGTGCTCATCGGCATGATCGAGCTGTTTGCCTGGGCGGTCGAGAAGACCACGCTCTACACGATCACCACGGAGCGCGTCGTGATGCGCTTCGGCGTCGCGATCTCGATGACGCTCAACCTTCCCTTCCGCCAGATCGACAGCGTTTCGCTGGCCAAGATTGGCGAAAAGGCCGGGGTCATCGCAATTGCGCTTCTGCCGGGTCAACGTCTGTCCTGGCTCATCCAGTGGCCGCATGTGCGGGGCTTCCGCTTCTCGAAACCTGAGCCGAGCCTGATCTTTCTGGCCGACGCGGAGCAGGCTGCCAAGGTCTTGTCGGCTGCGGTCGGTCAGTATCGCGGTGCGCGTGCCGAACAGCCGCGCATCATCCTGCAGGAAACGACGGGAAGCGCCATGCCGCCTTCCGTCGTCGCAGCGGAATAGGGAGAGCGTCATGGGAACGGCCTCGCATCTCGGCTATTGGGCGGACCGCAAGGGCAAGACCCCGAACCGGGTACCGCGTGGCCTGTTCTTTGGCCTGATCGGCCTGCTCGCCTTTACGGCCGGCGCAATCGTCTTCGGCCAGACGACGGGCCTTGGCCTGGTCAAGCAGCAGCTCGGTGCGCCGGTCGCTATCCGCGACCTTATGATTACACGCAGCACCTCGGACTTTGTCGTCGTAACCGACGTTGCAACGCGCCGTGAGATCGCAAGCTACGGACCCCAGGCCGGCGGGTTCGTTCGAGGATCATTGAGGGCGTTCGAACGTATGCGCCAGGTGGCCAAGGTGCCGTTTGATACGCCTTACCGCCTGATCAAATGGGAGGCCGGTGCCGTCAGTCTGTCTGATATCGGCACCGGTGAACGGATCTATCTGGATGCCTTTGGCCCCGACAACGTGGCCGCATTCGAAGCCCTTCTGGGCTCACAGGGAGGAGAAAGCCAATGAACCCGGTCTTTGCCTTGATGCGACGGAAGGAGACGGTCGATTGCACCGTCGAGATCAACAACACCTTCGAGGCGCTTGGTGCGCACTTGAGGTTCGATAACGGCGTCGTGGTGCATCCCGGTGACGAGGTGCTCGTGCACGGCGCGCCTGTCCAGATTCCCTACGGGTCCAGCCAGAACTTCCGCCGCAAGGCGACGATCACCCGTGCCGGTGCGCTCGAACGCGCCTGGATCCGCGCAACGGGCGATCTCGACATGATGGAATTGTGCGAATTCAGCTTCACCGAGAGGGCACTGTCATGAACAACCACGTTTCGCCGGTTGATCTTTCCGATCACGAGCCGACTGTCGAGGAGCGCATGGCCGGGGTCAACGACACGACCCGCAGCGCGCTCGTCTCGACCATGCTGACACCGCGTTTCTACACCACCGATTTCGACGAGATGGACAAGATCAATGTCGAGCCTGTCCGGGCCGAATGGGATGTCCTGATTGCTCAAATGAAGAGCGATCCGAACCGCGGCCATTTCAAGCGCAACGAAGACTGGGACGATATCGATATCGATGCCCTGCCGGACGACCTGCGCGAGGAGTTCATCGATTTCCTCGTCTCGTCGCTGACCTCCGAATTTTCGGGCTGCGTGCTCTACAAGGAGATGAAGCGGCGCGGCAAGAACCAGGAGATCTGCGAGCTCTTCGGCTATATGAGCCGCGACGAATCCCGCCATGCCGGTTTCATCAACGATGCGCTGAAGGAATTCGGGATCGGCGTGAACATGGGCTTCCTGGCCAAGGCCAAGAAATACACCTTCTTCAAGCCGAAGTTCATCTACTACGCCACCTATCTCTCCGAGAAGATCGGCTATGCGCGCTATATCACCATCTATCGCCACCTCGAAAAGCATCCCGAGCAGCGCTTCCACCCGATCTTCAAGTGGTTCCGCCAGTGGTGCAATGACGAGTTTTCCCACGGCGAGGCATTTTCGCTGATCATCCGCTCCGACAAGCGGCTGATGGAGGGGCTGAACAAATACTGGATCAAGTTCTTCCTGCTTGCGGTCTTTGCCACGATGTATGTGCGCGATCACATGCGGCCGGCCTTCCACAAGGGGCTCGGCGTCGATATCGACGATTACGACATGAAGGTCTTCCGGCTGACGAGCGAAATCTCGCGCCAGTGCTTCCCGCTCGTGCTCGATCTCGACAATCCGGCCCTGCATGAAGGCTTCCGCCGGATGGAGCGGATCAACCGCAAGGTCATGGCAGCCGACGCTAAGGGCGGCCTGACGGGCAAGATCGCCAGGGGCTTCTGGTCGGCAGCTGCTGCTGTGAATTTTGTCAGGATGTATGCGATCCCGACGAAGTCGAACACCATCCCCGCCACGTCGCGCCTGCAACCGGTCTGGTGAGGAGATCGCCATGACCCTGACCCATCCGCTCGCTGTCGTTCTCGTCGCCATCTCCGTATGGTGGCTTTCGACTGGGCTGGTGCTGGCCATGGTCAATCGGTCCGACGGACCACGGGGCAGGGGGCTCATATTGATGGCGCTGATGACGCTGGTCGGCGCCTTCGGCTTCATCCTCATGCTCTGGGGCGCGCAGGAACCGACTGTGCTCGGTTCCTATGTCGGCTTCTTCGGCGCACTGCTCGTCTGGGCCTGGCATGAGGCCGCGTTCCTGACAGGCATACTGACAGGGCGTCGAACGGGTGAATGCCCTCCGGGGCTGACCGGCTTTAGTCGATTCCGTGCGGCCTGGGAGGCGGTGAGCGATCACGAGATCGCCATTCTGGTAACGGCGATCGCGCTATGGCTTGCGCTTCAGGGATCCGCCAACCTGTTTGGGCTCGCCGCCTTTGGACTTCTCTGGGGCATGCGGATTTCCGCCAAGCTGGTGATCTTTCTCGGTGCGCCGCATGCCGTCAGTGAGTTGATGCCGAAGGGCATCCGGCATCTGAAGAGCTATTTCAAGACTGATCGGATGACGCCGCTGTTTCCGATCTTCCTGGCGATCGCCGCCGGCCTCTTTGCGGTCCTGGTGGTCGGGGCGAGCCGGGCCACCCAGGCCCATTCGGTCGTTGGCCATACACTGCTTGCGACCTTCATGGCGCTTGCCATCGTCGAACATCTCGTTCTCGTTCTTCCCGTTTCCGACACGGCGCTGTGGCGCTGGGCCATGGCGCGGCAGGACCGGGGCAATCTTGCCATTCGCCCTGCGGCGGATGGCGTCTCCGCACTCAAGGAGGGTGGGCCTGTGTCCGGGCCGCACGCTTCCTGGACAACAATTGGACAAGACACGATCGGGAAGAGGAAAGACTGATGGATGTTTTCCAGCACATGGAAGAGGCGCTCGCCGGCCTCCACACCGCCGGCAATTACCGCGTTTTCGCGGACCTCGAGCGTCACTGCTCGGCCTTTCCGAAAGCCGCGTTTCACAATGCCGATGGAACAGTGCGTGACGTCACCGTCTGGTGCTCGAACGACTATCTCGGCATGGGGCAGAACCCTGTTGTCACCGACCGGATGATCGAGGTCGTGCGCAAGTGCGGCGCCGGTGCCGGTGGCACGCGCAACATTTCCGGCACGAACCACTATCACGTCTTGCTGGAGCGCGAGCTCGCCGATCTGCATGGCAAGGAAGGTGCGCTGATCTTCACCTCCGGCTATGTCTCGAACTGGGCAGCCCTCGGGACGCTGCTGGCCAAGATCCCGGGCATCATCTGCTATTCGGATTCGCTCAATCATGCCTCGATGATCGAAGGTATCCGGCATTCGCGCTGCATCAAGCGGCAGTTCCGCCACAACGACTACAAGCATCTGCGCGAGCTGATGGCGGCGGACGATCCGGCAGCGCCGAAGCTCGTGGCCTTCGAAAGCGTCTATTCGATGGATGGTGACATCTCGCCGATCAAGGAGATTTGCGATGTCGCCGACCAGTTCGGCGCCATGACCTATCTCGACGAGGTTCATGCGGTCGGCATGTACGGTCCGCGCGGCGGCGGGGTTGCCGAACGCGAAGGCCTGATGGACCGGTTGACCGTCATCGAGGGTACGCTCGGCAAGGCCTTCGGCGTCATGGGTGGCTACATCACCGGCCCGGCCGTTCTGGTCGATTTCGTCCGCTCCTTCGCCTCAGGCTTCATCTTCACGACGGCGATCCCGCCGGCCCTGGCGGCAGGCGCCACTGCGTCAATCCGCCATCTCAAGGAGAGCCCCTTCGAGCGTCATATGCATCAGGCGACGGTCGCCAAGGTACGGCGCGCGCTCGATGTGCGCGGGATCCCGCATATGCACAATCCCAGCCATATCGTGCCGGTCATGGTCGGCAATGCGGCGAAGTGCAAATGGATCTCGGATGTGCTGCTGGATGATTTCGGCATCTATGTGCAGCCGATCAACTATCCGACGGTCGCCGTCGGCAAGGAGCGTCTGCGGATCACGCCCACCCCGCTGCATACCGATGCCGACATCGACCATCTGGCGGAGGCGCTCTGTTCGCTGTGGTCGAAATGCGCTCTGGCGAGAGCGGTTGCTTAAGCGCGGCAAAGGCCTTATCGGCGTGCCGCAAGGGTTGCTCAGGACACTGACAGGATGACCGACAGGATATACATCCCGGCGATTGCCGGTGACGGATCGCTTTATCCCATCGAAAAGATGCAGGCGCATCTCGACGGGCAGTTGCATCTTGCCGTCTCGGTCTTCGTCTTCGATGGAGACCTGCTGCTGATTCAGAAACGGGCGTCCAGCAAGTATCACTGCGCCGGTCTCTGGGCCAATACCTGCTGCACGCATCCGCATTGGGATGAAACCGTCGAGGATTGTGCCGAGCGTCGCCTCACCGAGGAGCTCGGCTTTACGCTGCCGCTCACCCGGCACCAGACGGTCGAATATGCTGCCGATGTCGGTGAGGGGCTGAGAGAGCACGAACGCGTGACCCTGTTCAGCGCCCAGGCTGACAGCCGGACCCTGCAGGTTGCGCCTGTCGAGGGTGAAGTCGAGGCGGTTCGCTGGATCGCTCCGCGCGATCTGATGCGGGAGGTGCGCGAGCGCCCGCAGGATTTCACACCCTGGTTCCGCATCTACCTCGAGCGCTTTCCGGGCCTGAGCTTCGCCGAAGCAGCCTGAACCGCCTCGATCCCATCTCAACCTTAAAAACTCAATGCCATGGCTGCCCGCGCCCGCGCGCTCCGCGCCTGGGTGACGCTCCGTGAGAGCATATCCCAACCGTGTTCGGGCACGAACTGGCGCGTCCCCCCTTTGAAAACAAAAAAAGAAGGGGAGCCCGCGAGCTCCCCTTCCCATTGCGGCCTGCCTTGGGAGGCCGTCAGTCGTTGGCCGTCTGGCTGGCCTCGGGAAGGACGACGGCTGCCGTCTCGGAGGTCGGCTTGGTCTGCAGCGCGCTGCTCTGACCGG
Organism: Rhizobium sp.; assembly: GCA_027533385.1. GTDB lineage: Bacteria > Pseudomonadota > Alphaproteobacteria > Rhizobiales > Rhizobiaceae > Allorhizobium. Next base: position 82,847 of record JAPZUE010000004.1, read on the forward strand.
CCGGTGCCAATTTCTGCGTCGTGCCTGGCTGGTAGGTGGTAAAGTCAGGCACCTCGGTCGGGCCCTTCTTCGCCAGCGAGTCGACATAGTCCTGAAGCATGGAGACGCCATAGAGCGGCTTCTGCACTCCGGCATGGCACGTTGCGCAGCCGACCTTGAAGACATCGCCTTCCGGACCCTTACGGGATGCCGGGAACACGGGGGTGAGACCCACCATGTAGTTTGCGTTGATGTCTCGGGTCATACGGATGCCGTGCCAGGCGGTTACGCGCTGTGGCGGGCTTTCATCCCATGCATTGAAGGCGCGGGAGTTGTGGCAGACCGTGCAGTTTGCGCCGAGTGACTCGGACATATGCATCATCAGTGACCAGGTCGCTTCCGTTTCCTTGGTGCCGGCCGGGTTGGTGCCCGTCGGCAGAGCCGTCGTCGAATGGACGCGGATCTGCTTGGCTTCCAGCAGGTAGTCCTTGAGCACGTTCTGCGGCAGCGAGGAGTTGCCCGCGAACTTGGCCACGACGTTCTGGCCCGCCCGGTTCTGCGTCATGTTGCCTGCCGGCTTGGGCTCGAGATCCTCGTACCAGTAGTTGGCCGGGATCGCCTGACCTCGGTGACAGGTGTAGCAGGTCGCGCCGACCTGGCCCACATGGGCGTTCCAGTCGACATTGATCGCCTGGGTCATCTGGATCATGCGACGGGCGACCACCTTCTGATAGACCTCGTCGGAGGCGAGGTTTTCGGGATTGTGGCAATAGTTGCAGCCGGCTTCGGGCGAAACCCACTCGGTAATCGAGGCCATGAACTGGTTGAACTGATCGTCCGAGAGGTCTCCGAGAACCTGGACGTTCTCATAGAGATCGCGAGCCTTGTCACCCGCAGGATCGGCCTGCCAGGGTGCCGGCGGCACGACATTCGCCGCCTTCAGCACTTCCTGTTTTTCGACATCCCGATGGATGAACATGCCCGTCCCACGGAAGCCGATCTGATCGGTTTCGACAGGCGGTGCGTCCCAGCCGGCGCCGACGAAGCTTGCGATCGTCAGCAGGGTGCCGGCGGATACGGCGAAGGGAATCCAGAGTTTCATCGTCCTTCTCCTTAAAGCGCCGGGTCGACGACACCGGGATAGCCCGGCAGCGGGGAGACGATCCCGTGATTGATGCCCCAGAGGTACCAGTTATCGACGACGGTGCCTGTGAGCAGGATCCCGATGCCGCCGGTAATGGGCGTGAGGATTGCGAACCACCAGGCCCAGCGGTGGACGGATTCCATGGTGGCGTTGAAGCCCATGGTCCAGCGCCAGAAGAGGGCAGCGCGTTCAGAGGCCGTGCCGCGATCGGTGATCTGTTCCAGCTCGCGCTCGCCGCCATATTTGCCGACGGCGAGGATCGTCGCGCCATGCATCGCAAAGAGCAGGACGGAGCCGTAGAGGAAGACGATCGAAAGGCAGTGGAAGGGATTGTAGTAGAGATTGCCGTAGCGGATCGAGAAGGCGGCCGTCCAGTCGAGATGCGGGAAGATGCCGAAGGGCACGGCTTCCGAGAAGTTGCCCATCAGGAGAGGGCGGAAGAAGCCCAGAACCAGGAACAGCCAGATCGCTGCCGCGAAGGCCCAGGCGACATGGGTTCCCATTTCCAGCTGGCGTGCGCGGCGATAGACGCGGACCCACCAGAGGAGAATGGATGCCGTCAGGAAGAAGCCGGCAATCAGCCACCAGCCGCCTTCCGCAAGCGGCGGCAGGACCTTGAGGCCGTATTGCGCCGGCGGCGGTTCGAGGCCGAGCCAGAAAAGCTGGCGGACGAACTGGATCGGATCCCAGCCGACCGAGGCCAGCATGTTGAGGCCGATGATCTCGAAGGCGATGAAACCGCAGACGAGCGAGAGTGTGCCGAGATAGCCGAGATAGATCGGTCCGATCTGGGCGTTGCCGATCATGCCGAACAGTCGGACGAGGAACGGTTTGCCGGTGCGCGGGCTGTCGCCTGCGGGAAGCGGCATGCCCTCTTCCAAGGGACCGCTGATCTGTACGGGCGTGATGATGTTTTGATACTGCGCTAAGAACATGGTCCGGTCCCCCTCAGTTCCAGATCGGCAGCGTCAGCCACCAGTTCCACCATTGCGGCCAGCCCTGATTCCAGAACGGTCCGCTGATGACGATGCAGACGGCGCTCCAGAAGCCCGCGTTCAGCGCCAGGATCAGGCCGAGGCGGTGGATGCCCAGCGTGCCGATCGAGTAGCCGATGATGTCGCGGAAGAATGTGTCTTCGTATTCAGGCGTCTTCACCTCGGCCTGCTTGCCGGCTTCGGTGATCGATGCACCCGGATTGGCGGCGGACAGGATCAGGCCGCCATGCAGGGACAGCGCCAGCGTCGTGGTGAAGAAGAAGGTCACCGCGATCATATGCGCTGGATTGTAATGGAAATGCAGGTACTGGTAGCCGACGTTCGAGACCCAGTCGAGGTGGCTGAAGATGCCGTAGGGGAAGCCATGGCCCCAGGCGCCGAGCAGCAACGGACGGAAAACGACGAGCGTCGCATAAGCGAAGATCGCAAAGGAGAAGGCGAAGGGCACGTGGTAGCCCATGCCGAGCTTGCGGCAGATTTCCACTTCGCGCAGGGCCCAGGATATGAAGGCGCCGAGCGCGCAGACGGTGACGATCTGCCAGAGGCCGCCTTCCTTCAGGGGTGCCAGCGCCAGACCATAGGACAGATCGGGCGGTGCAATCGAGATGCGCCAGATATTCCAGGTCGGACCGATCGCTGCTCCGTAGATCAGCAGGGCCGTTCCGAGGATTGCGAAGAATGCGGTGGTGACGCCGAAGAAGCCCACATAGAAGGGTCCCACCCAGAAATCAAAGAGATCGCCTCCGAGCAGCGTCCCGCCTCGTACGCGATATTTGCGTTCAAAACTCAGCAGCGCCATGTTCGTTTCCTCCAGAGGTGATCAGCCAGGCGGCGTTGTCGGGTCATGCAGGATTGGCGGCGGGCGAAACCGCGAGTGTTACGCCCGCTGCCGTCTCAGGTTTTCAGCCGATCAGCCGGAAATCCACGCCTTCAGAGAGGGACTGCTCCAGGGAGCTGGTCGTGAGGGGCTTGCCCTCGAACCAGTTGTAGCGGTCCGTGCTCAGCAGGATGAAGTGGATCAGGATCGCAAGCGTGAACAGGAATACAGACAGTGCAACCAGCGCTTTGCGCGGGTCGAACATAAGCCAGACTCTCCACATATCGCGTCCTCCTCAGGTCAACATCGGCAGAAGCGTGAGAGCCGTCTGGTTAATGCCCTCGAGAGAGCTGTAACCTTCCGGACCCGGAATCCAGGGACGCCACATCCAGACCAAGATATGCGCGACGATGGCAATCGCCGTGAATATCATGAAGCCTTGGATGAAGAATCCATGGACCTCGCGCGCTTCGCTTTCGGTCAGACCCGAAAGTGAAACATTTGATGTCTCAGCCATCAAATTCACCTCCTAGTCTCGAACACCGCGGCGCCCCCGCGGCGGGGTTTCGGAAGGTCTTGTGACGGACCTGCCGGTTTCTGCCGGTGTCGAGAACACCGGCAAAGGGATCGGGTTACGCGTGGAATGCGTAACCGGCAGCGGCATAGGCCGAGGAGCGGGCCTCGGCGAAAACGGATTGTGCCGGCCGTTCGGCGGCGGCTTCCGCGTGACCCGTGAGCCGCGATGTGACGGCCGCGAACAGGCAGAGCGGATAGAGGAGCAGGTAGAGACGCCGCATGTTCTTGCGCTCGGACTGGCGGTCGCGGGTGCGACTTGAGGTCTGATCGGATCGGGTTGCAGTGATCATGGCTTCACCTCCAGTTATCCCCTTGAGGGGTCTCGTTCCGGTCGTCATGCGTAGGCTCCCTCAAGGCGGGCGGCCGTCTCGACATGATGGCGGGTGACTTCGTGGTCATCGGTCCGGCGTGCCTCGCGTTCCGCCGCTTCCCTGAGCCGCTTGGCGGCGGAGATGCGGACGAGCACGGGCTCGTTGCCGATGAATGTTTCGAGCGATGCCTGGGCATCCGACTGCCAGGCCATTTCGCTGCGCGGACGGGCCGTCGTCGCCTCGATCGCGTCGAGCTCGCCGGCACGCGGCAGGATGTCGAACAGCATGTCGAACAGCGCGTTGCAGACTTCCTGGATCAGCCAGGCAGCGCCCGAATAGCCCATGACCGGTGTGCCGGGATGACGGCGGACGATGGCGCCGGGATAGGAGAGTTGCACGAACTTTCCGCGCGCACCGCGCTCGGCCATGTACATGCGCTCGTTGAACGAGCCGAACATGATCATCGGCGGCTTCTTGGCGGTGAGATCCGCAACCTCGATATTGTCCGTCTTCGAGCCGGCCTTGCGCGGGATCGCGAAGTTGCAGGGCAGGCCCATTTCTTCCTCGAGGAAGTTGCGGATGCCGCGCACATAGGTCTCGTTGGCGACGATCGCGAAGCTTGCGGTCGCGAAGAAATCCTGGGTGACCGAGCGCCAGAGATCCCAGAGCGGTTTCAGCGTCGTGTGTTTTTCCTTGAGGATGAAGGGCTCCGGATCGAGACCCAGCATGCCGCCGAGTTCGCGCAGGAATGCGGTCGTCGAATGGATGCCGATCGGCGCCTGCAGGTAGGGACGGTCCAGCGTCTCGCATAGAAGGCGGCCGAATTCGCGGTAGAGGCAGATATTGGCGTCGGCATCGGCGAGCTTGCGCACGTCTTCGAGATGGCTGCCGAGCGGGAAGACCATGTTGATCTCGGCGCCGAGACCTTCGACGAGACGACGGATCTCGGCGAGGTCAGACGGCATGTTGTAGGTGCCGTAGATCGGGCCGATGATGTTGACGCGGGGCTTGGCACCCTCGGGGCGTCGACGCGGTGCCGGCACCTTGCCCCCCTTTGGGCCGAATTCGGTCCAGAGCCATTTCAGCGCGCGATCAGCGCTTTGCCACTGATCTTCGTCGATGGTGCGCGGCAGGAAGCGGACGATGTTGGAACCTTCCGGTGTCACGCCACCGCCGATCATCTCGGCGATCGAGCCGGTGACGACGACGGCGGGCAGATCCGGATCGAGGGCCAGACGGGCCCGCTTCATCGCACCTTCCGTGCCGTGCTGGCCCAGTTCGTCTTCCGAGAGGCCGGATACGACGATCGGCAGTTCGTGCGGCGGCAGCGCATCGGTGTAATGGAGGACCGAGGTGACGGGCAGGTTTTCGCAGCCCACCGGGCCGTCGATGATCACCTGCAGGCCCTTGATCGCGGTAAAGGCATAGACGCTGCCCCAGTAACCGCCGGCTCTGTCGTGGTCGAGGATCAGCATCCGACACTCTCCCCATTGTCGACGGCGTTGCGCGACTGCTTGACCTTGGCGGCGAACTTCTTGCGATAGGCGCTGCGGTCTTCGGGCACGTTCTCCCAGATTCCGGCGCCATCGCCCGAGCCCACACCCTCAAAGAAGGCGTTCATGGCCAGGAAACGGTCCTTGTTGCCGATTGCGGCGTTGATGACAGCGGGCAGTGAGGCGACGCCGGCCGGGCCCATCAGGGGACGAGCTGAGATCAGATTGGTGAAATAGAGGGCGGGTGTGGCGCTCTCCTTCGCCTTCTGCACGACAGGGGTCGTACCGATGGCGAGATCCGGCTTGAATTCCTGGAAGGCGGCGAGGTCCTGCTCCAGCGAGGCCCGGAAGCGCAGTTCGACGCCATGGGCCGCCAGCCAGTCGGCGTCCTCGCTGTTGTAGGGCGTCTTCGGACAGGCCGTCCCGACATAGCGCAGGTCTGCGCCGAGTTCGACCAGAAGGCGGGCAACGAGGAGTTCCGAGCCCTCATAGCCCGAGAGTGTAATGCGGCCATTGATGCGGTGTTCGGCAAGGGCAGCCTTGATTGCGCCGCGCATGGCGTTGCGGCTGATATTGGTTTTGTCTGCGGCGATGCCGCAACTTTCGCCGATCGCCTTGAGCCAGGCATCCGTTCCATCGATGCCCACAGGTGCCGAGCCAACGATCGGCCGACCTGCGGCCTGGAACTCACGGATGCTGGCCGTATAGAAGGGGTGGATTGCGGCAACTGCGGCGCAGTCGAGGGCGGAATAGAGTTCGCGCCATTCGCGGACAGGCACGGTCGGCCCGACTGCCATCCCCATGGGCTCAAGCATGCCGCCGATGACGACTGGGTCGACGGGGAACATTTCGCCGAGCAGGGTGACTGTCGGCCTGTCCTTCAGTCCACCACGCGGGCGCTGCACCGGGCCTTCGCCGATCTCCTGGCGGGCATAGGCGAGCATGGCGCCCGAAAGCACATCCTTGGCTTCCGCATGGGTCGGGACCCCGAAGCCGGGAACATCGATGCCAACTATGCGTACGCCGTCGATCTCACGCGGCAACATCTTGAGCGGTACACCCGAGGCGGTGGGGACACAGAGGTTGGTGACCACGACAGCATCGAACTTTTCCGGGTCCGCCATCTGATGTACGGCCTCGACGATGTCCTCGTAGAGTTTGCCGGTGACCAAAGTCTCCGAGCTGAAGGGCACATAGCCGACCGAGCGCTTGGCGCCGTAGAAATGTGAGGTAAAGGTCAGACCGTAGACGCAGCAGGCCGAACCCGAGAGGATCGTGCCGACGCGGCGCATGCGAAGCCCGACGCGCAGTGACCCGAAGGCCGGGCACATGGATTGCGGCTGATCATGCGGGCCCTTGGGATAGTCCGCCTCGAAGCGGTCCATCAAATCGCCCTGGCCGGCGGCGCGGGCCGCAGCCTTGGAGAGCTCGACGCCGCCATGGCAGCCGATGCCGTTTGTGTCTGCGGCCGCCGCGTCGCCAAGGACGGCGGCATCGTTACCGACGGGAGCGGTCCCGCCGGCATCGTCCAGCTCGAATTCCTTGCGCAGGTCATCCATTGTCTTCACCCGATCTCACACGTTGTCGTAGACGACTTCCAGCGATGGCCGTTTCAGTGCGCCGGTGGCGCACATGTCTTCCGGCAAGGCTGGCTGGAGTTTGTAATCGGCACCTGTTTCGCTCGCATCGAAGAGGCCGAGCAGGCCGTCCTGGTCGAGCGGTCGGGGGAGGACCGGGGGAGCTTCGGCAAGATTGATCGACAGCGCTTCGAAGAGCGGACCCCACTGGCTGTCATGGGTCCCGATGATCTGGTAGTTCGCACTCTTGCGGCGGATGTCTTCATGCTGCGGGATCGAGGCCAGAACCGGGATGCCAACAGCTTCTGCAAAAGCCTGTGCTTCGCCCGTACCGTCGTCCTTGTTGATCACAAGGCCTGCGACGCCGACATTGCCGCCGAGATTGCGGAAGTATTTCACCGCCGAGCAGACATTGTTGGCGACATAGAGCGATTGCAGGTCGTTCGAGCCTACGACGACCACCTTCTGGCACATGTCACGCGCGATCGGCAGGCCGAAGCCGCCGCAGACGACGTCGCCCAGAAAGTCGAGCAGGACATAGTCGAAGTCCCAGTCATGGAAGCCGAGCTTCTCAAGGGTTTCGAAGCCGTGGATGATGCCGCGGCCACCACAGCCGCGGCCGACTTCAGGTCCGCCGAGTTCCATGGCGTAAACACCGTCGCGCTTGAAGCAGACGTCGGAGATCGAGACCTCCTGGCCGGCTTCCTTGCGGCGAGACGCCGTCTGAATGATGGTCGGGCAGGCGCGGCCGCCGAAGAGCAGCGAGGTCGTGTCGCTCTTCGGATCGCAGCCGATCAGCAGGACCTTCTTGCCGAGCTGGGCCAGCATGTAGGAGAGATTGGCGAGCGTGAAGCTCTTGCCGATACCGCCCTTGCCGTAGATCGCGATGATCTGCGTTTCCTTGGTGACCTTGCCAGTGGCCGGCGCATCGGGTTCGATGCCGGCTTCTTCGCGAAGGTTCTCCTGCAGGCGCTCCAGTCCGTCTTGTGCGAGGTCGAGGCTCATGCGGCATTCCTCCAGTCGATGATCATTTTCAGGCAGTCGGGATCGTTGAATGCCGTCCGGTAGGCGGAAGCCGCATCGGACGGCTGGGAATGGTGCGTGATCAGGCCACCGAGGGAGAGGCGTCCTGTCTCGACAAGGGTGAGGACCGCCTGAACGTCGGCGGGTGTGAACTCGGCGGCGATGATGATCGACGCTTCCTTCATGAAGGCGGCCGGAAAGGCGAAATCGACACGCTCGCCATAAAAGCCGGCCAGAACGAGATCGCCGCGTCGGTTGAGCCGTCCGATTGCCTTGTCGATGACCGCAGCATCGCCGCTGGCATCGATGATGACGTCATGGCGCAGGTCGCGCTCAGTGTCGGGGGATGCGACCACATAGCCCTTTGCGCCTGTGCGGCGGGCGTCACGAGTTTCCCAGACGACGGGCGGCGGATTGCCGGTGGCAAGAATGATGCGGGCGATCAGGCGTCCAAGGACGCCGTGGCCGATGACGAGGGATGGGGCGCGGGCCGAGCGACAGACCGCGTGATGAGCGGTCGCGGCCAGCGCCAGCAGGGCTGCGTCTTCTATCTCGTCAAAATGGGTCTGCACCGTGCGGGCGCCGGGGACGACAAGCAGCGAAGCACTGGCACCGAACAGTCCTGCAGCATCCGTGTAGCAGTTTGCTCCGGGGACGAAGACCTGGTCGCCGACCGAGCGGCCTGATGTGGGGCCGGCTTCGACCACCACACCCACGGTCTCATAGCCCGGGACGAGCGGATAGCGCATGCCCGGGAAGGCCGGCATGGTGCCCTCGTAGAGCATCTTCTCGGTTCCGCTGGATACGCCGCTGAAGCGCGACTCGACGACTACGTCCGATGCCTCGGGCGTATTGAGAGCCAACTGCCTGACGGCGAGCGTTCCCGGTTTTTCGAAGACGATGGCTGCACTGCGCATTGTCGTGCCCTCCCCGGACACGGGATGCCTTCTGCTCCCAATGTCATCTTAAGATTACGCATCAAAGTGTCAATCTATATTTACACAAATGAGTGTCCAGAACGGGTGTGATTCACCGTTCCGCGACCACCAGTGTTGCCAAAAGCGGGTTTGTGGTGGTCATTTGCCTGGAATTGCGGAAGCCGGACTGTGTCAGCAGGGCGATGATTTCCTGTGGGGAACGGCAGCGGCCAGAGCCCATGGCGGCGAAATAGGCGTTGAAATAGAGAGCTGCGAGATTGGCGCCCTCGCTTTCGCCGGCCATGGCCTCGGCGACGAGGAGGCGGGTCCCGGAGGGCAGTGAGTGGCGCAGGTTCGACAGGATCTGAACGACCCGGTCGTCATCATGGTCGCAGAGAATGCGGATCAGCGTGACGCAGTCGCTGCCGGCCGGTATCTCGTCCCTGGCGAAATCGCCGCCGTGGAGATGCGCACGATGCAGCATGCCCTTCTCAGCGAGATGCCTGCGTGCCAGTTCGGTCACGACAGGCAGATCGAAGAGGGCAAGGTCGACGGCGGGATGCCTGGCGCCCAATGCCGCGAGAAAGGCTCCTTCGCCGCCACCGATATCAAGGACGGACCGGAACCGGCTGAAATCGAAGGAGGACAGAATGCAGTCGGCGAGCATGGCCTGGCTTTCGCGCATCAGCGCGGAATAAGGGGCTGCCTCCTCGTTGCCGAGCGCTGCGGGCTCACTGCCCCGGACATAGGCCCAATAGCGGCGTAGCTCTGTTTCCCCGCGGGAACCGCTCCAGAAAGCGCGAGCGTCAACGAGATCGCGATAGAACATGTCGTGGTGGCGGATCATCTCGCGCAGTCCACTGTCTGCGGAAAGCACTGTGCCTGCATCGGTCAGCATCCAGAGCCCCGGCGCGACCCGTGTGACGAGATCAATGCGTCTTGCCTGCTCCAAAAGCCGTCGCATCTCGTCGGTTGGAACGTTGCAGCGTGTAGCGAGCGCGGATGTCGAGAGAGCCCGACCTGCCAGGGTCTCGAACAGGCCGAGGCTCACACAGGCCGACAGGATCTGCGTGTGCACGAAGCCGGAGGTCAGGCGGAACAGGTGGTTCGCCTTGCGATTGGAGATCGCCCGCAGCAGCGGCAGGCGCGAGACGATCGAGCGAAATCGGGGCGATGCGATCTGGCGGTTTCGCCAGAGCCGCAGTCTGATCTTGAGGGCCTGGAATGCATCAGGCTCGCGCAGCGGCAGGTCCGTTGAAACGGTCAAGCTCGGTCTTGCCGGCAAGCCTTGTCCGCTGCCGGTATCCATGGCGTCAGGCTGCGCTGGTTGCGAGCGTCTTCGGCATCAGCCGCGTCGCTTCGTTACGGATCATCGCGCGGAAGCCTTCGGCTCCTGGGCAATCGGGAACGCTGTCGACCGCTTCTGTCACCAGACGTTTCAGCCGGACGAGTGCGGCTTCCAGACCGATGCTGGCGACGATGTTCGGCTTGCCGTTGCGGCTATCCTGACCTGCCGGTTTGCCGGCCTCCGACTGGCCGACCGCGTCATAGAGATCATCCGCCACCTGATAGGCGGCGCCCAGCGCGTCAGCGAGAACCAGCCAGTCGCGTGGGTTGCCCCCGGCTGCGATTGCGCCTGTCGAAACGGCACCGCTGAACAGCGAGGCGGTCTTGGCGCGATGATAGGCGGCGATGTTGATTTCCGGTTCGCTCTCCCAGGCCTGACCGGCGACGAGGCCGTAAGGCGTCCCGACGGCGTTGGCGATGGTGGCGATGAGCGGGGCAGTCAGCAGGGGGGTGCTTTGCGTTTCGCGGGCGACCGTCTCGAAGGCGGCGATGATCAAGCCATCGCCGACGAGCAGAGCGATCTCTTCGCCGAACTGCGCATGCACGCTCGGCGCGCCGCGACGGGTCATGGCGTTGTCGAAGCAGGGCATGTCGTCATGCACCAGCGAGGCGCAGTGCAGGAGCTCGATTGCGACGGCGGCGCTGTCGGCGGCAAGGGGTTCGCGGTCGCCACAAGCAGCGGCGACCGCGAGGCAGAGACGAGGCCTTATGCGCGCACCACCTGGGAACACTGCATGCCGCAAGGCTTTCGCCAGGATGGGCGGACATCCGTTGGCGGTCGCATAACGCATTGCACGCTGCATGCCGGCTTCTATGCGCTCGGGGAAATCCATAAGGCTCACCTCCAGAGAATGCGCAGTTGTAAAATATTCACAACTCAATAATGTGTAAATTCAGATTGACACATTGATCCCGTAAGTCAACTGGCCATAGGAGAGGATCGTGCCCGTTTCGTCCGATGACGCCGTGGTGGTGATCGGTGCCGGCATGGCAGGACTTGCTGCGGCCATCAGGCTGGCCTCGGCAGGCTACCGCGTTGTCGTCTGCGAGGCGCAGGCGGAAGGCGGCGGGAAAATGCGGCGCGTCGAGGTCGCTGGCCAGGACTTCGATGCCGGCCCGACCGTGCTAACGATGAAATGGGTCTTCGAGGCGCTGTTTGCATCCGCCGGACGGCAGCTTGACGATGAGCTGACACTCCTTCCTTCCACGATCATCGCCCGGCATTACTGGCGTGGTGGCGCATGCCTCGATCTCTATGCAGACCAGACGGAAAGCATGCGTGCGATTGCCGATTTCGCCGGTCGACGGGAGGCCGATGGCTATCGCCGTTTTGCCGCGGACAGCCGCCGGGTCTATGAGGTGCTCAAGGACAGCTTCATCGATGCGTCGCGCCCCAATCCGGTGTCTCTGTCGCGGCGCATCGGTCGCCCCGGCGATCTCTTCGCGATCAAGCCTTTCGCTACGCTCTGGTCGGCGCTCGGAGGCTATTTTGCCGATATCAGGCTGCGCCAGCTCTTTGCACGATATGCGACCTATTGCGGTTCCTCGCCCTATCTTTCCCCGGCCACGCTGATGCTCGTCGCGCATGTCGAACAGGAGGGTGTGTGGACAATAAAGGGCGGTATTCGGACGCTCGCGGCACGCCTGGAGAGGCTCGCGGTCTCGCTTGGCGTCGAGTTCCGCTACGGCGATGCCGTCACCGATATTGAAGTGGATCCATCACGGCGGGCTGTCTCTGCGGTCCTGACGCGCTCCGGGCGACAGATCCCGGCCCGTCAGGTCGTCTATAACGGTGATGTCGCGGTCCTGCCGCGGCTGCTGGGTCTCGGCCCCGGCAACCAGAAGGGGGAGGGGCAGCGCTCTCTCTCTGCCCTCGTTTCCTGCCGGCTGGCCGAGCCGCAGGGCGTGCCGCTTGCGCATCATAGCGTCTTCTTCTCCGATGATTACCAGGGTGAATTCGACGCGATCTTTTCGCGCGGCCAGCCACCAGCCGACCCGACGGTCTATCTTTGCGCCCAGGATCGCAATGCCGCCGGGCATCTTGCAGCCGGGGGCAATGGTCCGGAGCGGATCTACGCGCTCATGAACATGCCGGCCAATGGCGACCGACACCGTCTCGACGAAAGCGAGGTCAGCACATGTCTGAAGAGCATGGATACGAGGCTCGCGATGAACGGTCTCACCCTGTCGAGCCAGCCGGAGCCGCCGAACATCACGACGCCGGATCGCTTCGCGGGCCTCTATCCGGGGACGGGCGGGGCGCTTTACGGGGTGGCCTCACACGGATGGATGGCGTCCTTCGCCCGGCCGGGATCGCTGGGGCCGGTTCCGGGGATTTATCTCGCGGGCGGCAGCGTGCATCCGGGACCGGGCCTGCCGATGGCGGCGATCTCGGGCCGGCTCGCGGCCGAAAGGTTGATGGCGGACCGGCCTTTGACCAGACGGTCCGGCCCGGTGGCTATCACTGGTGGTATGCCGACGGAACGAGCGACTGCGGGCGTTTCGCCTTCACCGTAATCGCCTTCATCGGCTCGGTTTTCTCGCCCTATTACCATTGGTCCGGAAGGCGCGATCCGGCCAATCATGTGTCATTCAATGTCGCGCTCTACGGGCCGGACGGCCATGCCTGGGCAATGACCGAGCGCGGGCGTGGGGCTCTCAGCCGCGATCGCTCCAGACTGCAGATCGACCGCTCTTCGATCCGCTTTGACGGCGCGGGTTTTGTCATCGCCTTCGACGAGACCTTTCTGCCGTGGCCGGGACAGCGATTGTGGCCCAAGCGCATGCGCGGGGAGATCAAGCTGACACCGGCGTTTTTGGGGGATCAGAGCTATGCGCTCGATCCGGAGGCGCGGCACATCTGGCAGCCCGTCGCGCCTGCCGGTCGGGTCAGCCTCACCTGTGACGATCTGGCCGGTGGTGGCTGGGTCGGGCAGGGCTATCACGACATGAACTTCGGCAGCCGGCCGCTGGAAGCCGACTTTGCCGGTTGGGACTGGGCGCGCGGCGAGACGGCGGATGGCCGGCCGATCCTGCTCTACGATTCCGTTCTTTCAAACGGCGCGAACAGCCGTTTTGGACTGACCTATTCGGCGAGCGGAGAAGCTCTGGAGTTCGACCCGCCGAAACGGCAGGTTCTGAAGCGAGGCTTCTGGGGTGTTGGCGGCGGCATTGCCTGTGACGACAAGGCAAAGCCCGTGCTGCGTGCTCCTTACGAGGATACGCCCTTTTATCGCCGGTCGCTGGTCGAGACGGAGATCAGCGGTGACCACGTAGCCATGATGCATGAGACGCTGGACTGCCGGCGACTCGCCATGCCGATCGTCAGACTGATGCTGCCGTTCCGCATGCCACGCCGGGGTTAGAGCATTTCCGGTGAAAACGAAATCACCTGAAATGCTCTATCTGTTTGTTTTTCCGCAGTCCGGACGCAAAACCGCTGACGCACTTTTGCTGGACCTGCTCTAGCCGGTTCTCAGGTCGTCATCTTGCTGCAGCCGCCGGGCTTCCAGCTCCCGGGCTTCGGCCTTTGCCTTTTCCTTCTTCAGGTCGCGCATCTGCCAGACATAGAAGGCAATCGCCAGGCTGAAGACGAAGATCGCTTCGATGATGCCGAAATAGTTCTCAAGCAAGACTCGCCACCTTTTCTCGCGCCGCCTCACGGCGTCTGCGGGTCTCAAGTCGCGCATCGGCATGGAGGCGCAGAAGGATGTCGGTGACCCGCCCGACGGCCGTTTCGGGCTGGATATCGGTCGCGAGCGCGTTTCCGGCAAGGCGGCTTTCGAGCCTCATGCCACTCAGCGTCACCAGGTCGCGGGCGGCGGGATCTGTCCCGGCATGCAGATCCCGCACGGAGGTTGCCGTCCAGCGGTCGTCGTCCCGCCGGGCACGGATGAGCAGACCGAGCTTCGTGCCAAGCCCGGTCGTCGCCCGAAGGGTCACGCTGTCATAGCCATTGGCGGCAATGCCCGCACCGATCGCTTCATAGACCAGGGCTGCCGTGCGGATCGCGTGGCGGCAGGGTTTCGGCAGGCTGCGAATGCCGGCATGGCCGAACCGGTAATGCCGTGCTGCTTCCTCCAGCAGGCGCTTGACCACAAGGCCGAGTGCGGGGCTGTGGCGCGGATCGCGCAGGAAGGCGTCGGCGTCGATGCCCTGTTCGGCGAGCCAGTCGAGCGGCAGATAGAGGCGGCCGTTGCGCGCATCTTCCCCGACATCGCGGGCGATGTTGGTGAGCTGCATGGCAATGCCGAGATCGGCTGCACGGGCGAGCGCCGCACGGTCGCTGACACCCATCACCGATGCCATCATCAGGCCGACACTGGCGGCGACACAGGTCGCGTAGGATTTCACGTCGTCGATCGTCTGGTGGCGGCGCCCCTCGAGGTCCATGGCGAAGCCGTCGAGCAGGGCGTCGACGACCGGCTTCGGTATTGCATGATCATGCACGACGCGGGCAAAGGCCCGGTCGCAGGCAAAAGCGGCGGGATCGCCCTGATAGATGCGGTCGAGGCGTTCGCGCAGGCGCAGCAGCGCCGGCATGCCGCTCTTGGGGTCGTCGATCAGATCGTCGGAATGGCGGCAGAAGGCATAGAGCGCGCGGGCCGCCTGTCGGGTCTCGCTGGGCAGGAGAAGCGAGGCGAGATGAAAGGACTTCGAGCCGCGACGGATGGCGGCCGAACAGGCCTTCTGGTCTTCGAAGTCGCCCGAAAAGCCGTAGTTGACCAGGATCGGCCGGCGGGCCAGCGGACGGGCGAGCAGGCCATCGACGGCTGTGCTGTCGGGAAGGATCATGGACGCGTCTCCCGTGCCTGGCGATGCCAGGTCTCCGCCAGAACGCTGGCCGGATCCGGCACCAGATCGGCGACGATGCGGGCCGAGGAGACGACGCCGGGCAGACCGGCACCCGGATGGGTGCCCGCTCCGCAGAGATAGAGGTTGTCGAGTTCCTCGCTCCTGTTGTGCGGGCGGAACCAGGCGCTCTGAAAGAGCTTGGGTTCCAGCGCAAAGGCGGCTCCCTGCCAGGAGAGCAGGCGATCCCTGAAATCGAGTGGTGTGGCAATGCGCGAGGTGACGATGTGGCGGGAGAGATCCGGCAGGACGGTTTCTTCCAGGCGCGTTTCGACCTTCCGGCGATATCCCTCGGCGGCTTCGGTCCAGTCGGTTCCACTCTCAAGATTGGGGACGGGGCTCAGCACATAGAAGGCGTCGCAGCCGGGTGGTGCCAGCGATGGGTCGCTTGCCGTCGGGCGATGCAGATAGAGACTGAAATCCTCAGCCAGCCGATGATTGCGGAAGATGTCGTCGAGCAGGCCGCGATAGCGCGGCCCGAACAGCATCGTGTGGTGCAGGACGTCGTCATAGCGTCTGTCGGTGCCGAAGTACCAGACGAAGAGGCTCATGGAGTAGTCGCCCCTTGCAAGCTTCGCATCGGTCCAGCGCCGGCGGGGATAGGCCTTCAGAAGCTTGCCATAGGTGGTGGCCGGATCGGCATTGGAGATGACGATGTCGGCACCGATACGCTCGCCCGTTGCAAGACGCACGCCGGTCGCACGGCGTCCTTCCGTCTCGATCTCGGTTACTGTTTCCTGCAGCCTGATGCGGCCGCCGTTTCGGGTCACAAGCGAGGCAATGCCGCGCACCAGGGCGTTGGTTCCGCCGATGGCATGGTGCACGCCGTATTTGCCCTCGAGATGCGCAATCAGGCAGTAGAAGGAGGTCGCGGAGAAGGGATTGCCGCCGATCAGCAGCGGGTGAAAGGAAAAGAGCGTCCTCAGCTTGTCGCTTCGGAAGTGTTTTGAGACGACCGAATAGACCGAACGATAGCCGCCGAGCCGGACGAGGCCGGCCAGTGTCTTTGCGGTGAACAGCAGGCTGTGGAAGGGCTTGTGCGCCAGCTGCTCGAAGGCGACTTCGTAGATGCGGCGGCTTTCGTCGAGGAAGCTGCGATAGCCCGCGACATCCCGCGGTTCGATGCGCTTGATCTGGGCCTCCATGTCGGCCCGGTCGCCGGAATAGTCGAACACGGTGCCATCGTCGAAACGCACCCGGTAGAAAGGCGTGTTCGGCCTCAGGTCAACGTCGTCGCTCAACTCGCTGCCGCAGTCGCGCCAGAGCTTTTCGAAAAGCCATGGTGCGGTGACGATGGTCGGGCCGGCATCGAAGGTGAAGCCGTCTTGCCGATGCGCATAGGCGCGGCCACCCGGCTCGTCCAGCGGGTCGAGGATCGTGACGCGGTAGCCCTTGGCGCCGAGCAGGGCGCCGGTGGCAAGCCCGCCGACGCCGGCGCCGATGACCACCGCATGGGGTCGGTTGTCGATGGGATCAGGTCTCGGTTTGGCAAAGCGGCCTGCGATGTTCATGCTGCATCCGCTCCATCGGGTCTCTTCTGTTCGCCGATTGCCTCGTCGAGCCAGCGGGCGACGTCGGCGGCACGGCACTCATGCAGCAGGTGACCGCCGCGTTCTGTCAGCACGAGGCGGCTTCCGGCCGCCTGCCGTGCGGCATGAACAGAGTTTTCAATCGGCACCATGGGATCATCCTTCGCCGCGATCAGCGTCATGGGGAAGGGCAGTCGTTGCAGCGTGGCGTCGAAACGCTGGAGATCCCAGGCCGCCATCATGCCGAGCGCGCCCCGGACATGAGCCGGGGAGGCAAGCAGCATGCGATAGATCGCCCGGCCTTCCGCATCGATATCCGAACCGGTTGCGCTGAGCAGATTGCCGCCGAGCGGCGTGACACGCGACATCAGCGAGAACATCGATGCCGAAAAGGGGTTGGCGAAAAGCGCCTTGGCGAGCGGCGAGAACAGCGCATTGCCCTTGATCGGCAGGTAGGCCCCGTTGATGCCGATCACATGGCGGGGAACTGCGCTCGCATGGCTGGCGGCCAGCGTCACGGCAATGGCAGCACCGGCGGAATGACCCACCACGATGGCCGGGTAACGGTCTAGTTCGCGCAGCAGTTCCGTCAGGCTGCGGACCATGCCGGGCAGGGACAGATCGGATGTTTCCCGTTGGCGGGTAAAGCCATGGCCGGGCAGATCGGGCGCGACAACCCGAAACCGTGTTGCGAGCAGCGGCAGCAAATGCCGCCAGGAGTGGGAGGCGGCGCCCGTGCCATGCAAAAGCAGGATCAGCGGGGCATCCTCGGGTCCCGAAATCTGGACATGCCAATGGCAGGAGGCGGTCGCGATGAAACGGCTCGCTGTGCGGTTCGGCCAGGTGCGGCCATCCGTTTCCCAATCCAGCCTGTCGCGACCGCTCATCATGCATGGGCCTCCTGCATTGAGAGATCGACGAGATGCGAAACGCGCGCCGAATCGGCCCGGCGCAGGACATGCAGATCGGCGCCCAGCAGACGGGAGAGGTTTGTCACGCTGTCGCGCGGGCGCCGGGCGATGTCGATGCAGATCGTCTTGAAGTCGCGCATCCGGCAGTTTGCCGCCAGTCGCTCCAGTTCTTGCCCCGCAACCACGCGATCCGGCGTGCCATCAAGCGCGATATTGCCGCTGCCATCGGTCAAAAGAACGAGGATCGGCGTGCTGCCGCGCCGCTCGACCGAGATTGCCAGCTCCAGACCGGCTTTGAGCCCGGCTGCCAGGGGGGTCGGGCCGCCGCCCGGAAGGGCCGCCAGCTTGCGCTTGGCAGCCGTCAGCGAGCGGGTAGGAGCCAGCAGGAGTTCGGCACCGGTGCCGCGGAAGGCGACCAGCGCCACTTCGTCACGCCGGATATAGCAGCGGGCAAGCAGGCTTTCGATCGCGCCCTTCGTCTCGCCGAGCCGCTCCAGCGCAGTGGATCCCGAGGCGTCGACAATGAAGATGGCCGTGGAGGGTGCCGCATGGCGCAGCCGGACATAGCGGAAATCATCGCGGGTGATGAAGGCACGCGGAGCGTCTGGCGGCCCGCTTTCGGAAGCGTTCAAGGCCGCGCGCTGGACGGCCCTGATCCGTTGGAAGGGTGCGGCCGCTCTGAGCGTTGCGACGATATCGGGCCGTGCCTGCGGATGCGGGGGGCTAAGGCCAATACCAAAGGGCCGACCGCGACGGGCATTCTTGCGCAGGCTGCCGGATTTGCCAGCCGAACCGGCATTCCGCGTCGGGCGTTGCGATATCGTGAGCCAGGGATCGGCAGTCAGGGCACCGGATTGAACGGCTGTCAGCATTTCGGTCAGTGTGTCCAGCTGTGTCGGCTGCGTCTGCTCGGTCACGCTTTCCCGCTCGTTGATGTCGCCGGATGCCGGCTGATTGTCCGGCGCTTCGTCCGGTGACGGCGGAGGCGGTGGTTCGTCGGCATTGTGCTCTGCTGCTTCCGCCTGGGGGGCAAGACGCAGGCCGAGGCAAAGCCGAAGGGCAGTCAGCGCATCGGCTTCATCCACGTTTGCGCGGCCGTCGTGCAAGGCGAGCAGCCGCGCGGTGCGCGCCAGATGCGCCAGGATGCGCGGGGAGCGATGGCCTGATAGCTCGGAGAGGGAGGCAAGACCCTTCAGCAGCCGGTCGTCGATGATGACCTTGCGCCAGCTGGCGCCCTTGGTTGCTATCTGTAGCGGCTGTTCAGAGGCATCTTTCACGTGATGCCAGCCGCTACCGTCGAGATCGACCCGGAGCGCAAGCCGGTCGCCGAGTGTGCTGGAGAGTGCGGCTTCGTCATCGAGGGATTCGTCGATGGCGATCAGTAGGAAGCCGTTCCCCGACGGTTGATCTATGGCGCTGGCGACCATGGCGGCGAGTGCCGGGTCGAGACGCTCGGCCATCGGGACGAGCAGAACGCCGCCTTCCGCCGAGGTCAGCAGACCCTGCTGGCGCTGGAGGCTACCCTTGGCTGCGGTGGCAGTGATGTCGACCCCGCCAATCAGGTTGGCCACAGAGCTTCCGGGCGGCAGCCGTGTCCAGCGGATATCAGGACCGAGCCGGGCCTGAAGCCTTGAGAGGAAGTAATCCCGCACGCCGCCGGATCTCGCCTTCAGCCAGAGGCCACCAATGGATGGGCCGCCGAGGACGAGCAGTTCGATGCTGAGCAAGGCATCGGCCCATAATTCCGCGCCCCTCAGATCAAGGGCCTGTTCGAAGGCGTCGTGCGGGCCAAGCTCAGCCATGGCCGAGACCGGCGTCGAGGGTGGCGAGCGCGCGCTCCACCCTCGGTGTCGAGCCCGCATCGTCGAGCGGATCGCGCCGCAGGCGGTGGCAGAGCACCATCGGCGCAATGTCGGATACGTCGTCCCAGGTGACCAGCTTGCGGCCGGCAAGGGCGGCGGTGGCGCGGCTGGCGCGCATCAGGGTCAGTTCGCCGCGCATGCCGTCGATGCCAAGCCGCAGACAGAGCTGCGACATGCGCATCACCACGTTGTCGGGGATCTCCACCTGGCGCAGGATCTTGCGGGCGGACACCACACGCCTACCGATGGCGGCATCGCGCTTGGCCCAGAGCGCACAGAAGGCTGCCGGATCGGTTTCATAGGCATCACGGCGGCGGATGACGTCGATGCGATGCTCGAGATCCTCGATTGTCCGCACCTCGACCGACAGGCCAAAGCGGTCCAGCAATTGCGGGCGCAGATCGCCCTCCTCGGGATTGCCGCTGCCGACCAGGACGAAACGGGCGGAATGGCGGATGCTCAGGCCTTCCCGCTCGACGACGTTGACGCCGGAGGCTGCCGCATCAAGCAGAAGGTCGACCAGATGATCTTCGAGCAGATTGATCTCGTCGATATAGAGGAAGCCCCTGTTCGCGGCGGCCAGCAGTCCCGGTTCGAAGTGTTTCTCACCGGCGACGAGGGCTTTCTCGATATCGAGCGAACCGCAGACACGGTCCTCTGTCGCGCCAAGCGGCAGGTCGATCATCGGCGCGCGGTGCTTGATGATCGCCGGCGGCTTGTGGCCGGCTGCCGGATTGCAGACAGGGCAGGCGGATTGCGGCTCTGCCGGCAGGCAGTTGTAGCGGCAGCCGACACGGGTCTCGATCGGTGGAAGAAGCTCGGTCAGGGCGCGCACAGCGGTCGATTTTCCCGTGCCGCGGTCGCCAAAGATCAGGACGCCACCCAATAGAGGTTCGACCGCAGCCATCAGGAGGGCCTTCTTCATGTCCTCCTGCGCGACGATGGCGGCGAATGGGAATGGTTGGGCCATGGGTCCCGCCTCAGCTTGAGTGTCAAATTAAGTTTACACTTTTTGATGTCTCTTTGAAGAGGAAAAGTCGAGAATCTTCTGACCAATGAAAATGGCCGCGCTTGCGGCGCGGCCATGTGTCTTCGTGATGTTCGTTCGGTTAGGTCCTCAGCACCCGATAGATGGCGGGAATGACAAGAACCGTCAGCAGGGTTGAGGAGATCAGGCCGAAGAGTAGCGAGATTGCCAGTCCCTGGAAGATCGGGTCGGTCAGGATCACCGCTGCACCGATGATGGCGGCGAGTGCCGTCAGCAGGATCGGTTTGAAGCGGATTGCGCCGGCCTCGATCAGAACGTCGGTCAGGGTCTTGCCGGTGTAATCGGCGTGGCGGATGAAATCCACCAGCAGGATCGAGTTGCGGACGATGATGCCCGCGAGCGCGATGAAACCGATCATCGAGGTTGCCGAGAAGGGCGCACCGAACAGCCAGTGCCCGCCAAGGATGCCGATGAATGTCAGCGGCACGGGTGTGAGGATCACCAGCGGCACCTTGAACGAGCCGAACTGGGCGACGACAAGGATGTAGATGCCGAGCAGCGCGATCATGAAGGCGGCACCCATGTCACGGAAAGTCACCCAGGTGACTTCCCATTCGCCATCCCAGAGCAGGGTGGCCTGATCTTCATTGGTCGGCTGACCGTTGAGCGCGATCACCGGTTTGGGAAGGCCCGTCCAGTCCTGCGCGTCGATGGCTTCCTGTACGGCGAGCATGCCATAGAGCGGTGCCTCGAAGTCGCCGGCGAGTTCGGCCGTCACCATTTCGGCGCTGATGCCGTTGTGGCGGAAGATCGGGAGTGACGTTTTTTCGTCGACGACGCGCACGACGTCGCCGAGTTCGACGACACCCTTGTCGCCGGGCAAGACATTGGCCGGCATCGGTGTCGAGAGGAAGCGCTCGTCGATCACCTTCTCGCCCTTGGCGCGCTCCAGCCGGATCGGGATCGGCGGACGCCCTTCGCCGCGGTGGGAATAGCCGATCGTCTTGCCGTTCGACAGGATCGCGATCGTGTCGAAGACATCACCCTCCTCGACCCGGTAGAATTCCGCGTCGTCGGTGGAGATCACCAGCCGCTTGCGCGGGGCTTCAACGCCATAGGAATTGTCGACGTCGACGATGAAGGGCACCGAGCGGAAGGCTGCCTCGACCTTGGCAGCGACTGCGCGGCGGATTTCCGGCGTCGGACCGTAGATCTCGGCGAGCAGTGTTGCCATGACCGGCGGGCCCGGCGGGGGCTCGACGACCTTGAGGCTGGTCCCCTCGGGCATCGCGATATCGGCGATCTGCTTGCGGATATCGAGCGCAATATCATGGCTCGTGCGGTCGCGATCAGCCTTCGGCGTCAGGTTGATCGCGACGTCACCCTGATGAGGTGCCGCGCGCATATAGGCGTGGCGGACCAGGCCGTTGAAGTTGAAGGGCGCTGCGGTTCCGGCATGGGTCTGGACGGAAACCACTTCCGGCATGTCGAGGACCTTGCGTCCCACAGCCTGGGCGACGGCATCGGTCGTCTCGACGGACGAGCCTTCGGGCAAGTCGATCGTGACCTGCAGCTCCGACTTGTTGTCGAAGGGCAGGAGCTTCACCGTGACATGCTTGGTATAGAACAGGCTCAGCGATCCGAGCGTCAGAATGCCGACGAGGATCAGGAAGACCCAGCTGCGGGTCTTGGTGGCAAGGATGGGGCGGGCGGTTGCCGCATACATCCGGCCCAGCATGCCGCCGGTCTCGTGATCGGCATGGGCATGCACGGGTGCATTGCCCGCAACCTTCAGCATCAGCCAGGGGGTGACCATGACTGCGACGAAGAAGGAGAAGATCATCGCGGCGGAAGCATTGGCTGGGATCGGGCTCATATAAGGGCCCATCATGCCGGAGACGAAGAGCATCGGCAGGAGGGCGGCGACGACGGTCAGGGTTGCAACGATCGTCGGATTGCCGACTTCGGCGACGGCTTCGATGGCGCTGCGGCGGCGCGAGCGCTTGTCGCCCATGCCCCAGTGGCGGGCGATGTTCTCGATGACGACGATCGCGTCATCGACGAGGATGCCGATGGAAAAGATGAGGGCAAAGAGCGAGACGCGGTTCAGCGTGTAGCCCATCAGACGCGAGGCAAAGAGCGTCAGCAGGATCGTCACGGGGATGACGATGGCGACGACCAGGGCTTCGCGGCGGCCGATCGAGACCCAGACCAGCGCGATGATCGAGACGGTCGCAAGCGCGAGGTGGTAGAGGAGTTCATTCGCCTTTTCGTTCGCGGTTTCCCCGTAGTTGCGGGTCACCTCGACATGGATGTCCTCAGGGATCAGCTTGCCTTCCAGGGCTTCGACGCGCTGAAGGATTGTCTCGGCAACCACGACAGCGTTCGAGCCAGCGCGCTTGGCGATGGCGAGGGTGACTGAGGGCACGCGCTCGATGGCATCACCATCCTTTCGCAAGGTGGAAACCCGCGCTTCGGTGGTGTCGGTGGCAAAGTCGATCGCTGCGACATCGCGGACATAGACCGGACGACCATCGCGGGCGGTGAGCAGCAGATTGCCGATCTCGGCGGGCGTGGAAAGCGTTTCGCCGGCGATCACATCGATCTGGCGACCGCCTTCGCGTACTTGCGAGGCGGGCATGGCCGTGTTTGCGCCGCCGACCTTGCCGGCAAGCTGCTGCAGGGTGATGCCATAGAGGGCCAGCTTTTCCGGCTGTGGCGAGATGCGGATGATCTCGTTGGTTTCGCCGACGACATAGGTCAGGCCGACGTCTTCGACCTTGGCGATCTCGTTGCGGACTTCGCGGACGATGCGGGTGAGGTCGTTGGCGCCCACATGGCCGCTCGCGTCCTTTGTCGGGGAGAAGGTGAGGGTGACGATCGCGACGTCGTCGATGCCGCGTCCGACCACCTTGGGTTCGGCGATGCCGACCGGGATGCGGTCGATATTGGCGCGCACCTTGTCATGGACGCGCAGCACCGCGGCATCCGAAGAGGTGCCGACCAGGAAGCGGGCGGTGACCATGACCATGTTGTCCATGGACTGGGAGTAGATGTGCTCGACGCCGTTGATGCTCTTGACGATCGTCTCCAGCGGTTCGGTGATCAGCTTCTGCGCATCATCGGCGCGCAGGCCCGGCGCCTGGACGATGATGTCGACCATGGGCACAGAGATCTGCGGTTCTTCTTCACGCGGCAGGGTGAGGAGTGCCACGAGCCCGAAGGCGAAGGCGGCGATCAGAAAAAGCGGTGTCAGAGGCGACTTGATGAAAGCGCGCGTGAGATTGCCGGCAATGCCCAGATTGGTCATCGGGGTGTCGTTGTCGGGCTCGCCAGCCCCTGGGGCGTTGTGATTGGGGTTCGTCATTTCGTCACCACGACATCACCGGCTGCGAGGCCGGACAGGATCTCGATCTTGGGGGCGCCCTCGAACTCGATGGCTTCGCCGGCGACCACAGCGCGTTCGACAACGGCTTCACCTTCCCGGACCGCGACGAAGTCGATACCGGCGCGGTTGGTCAGGCTTGTGGCAGGGACCAGCAGCGCCTGGCGCGCGCCGACCGGCAGTTCAACCAGAACGCGGGCTGCGACGAAATCGGTGTCGAGACCCTCGACCTCGACATCTGCCGTCACACGACCGCCTTCGATCTGCGGATAGATCTTCACCAGTTCGCCTTGCAGCTTTTCGCCTGCGGCCTCGATGCGGATCGGTGTGCCTTGCGAGAGTTCATGGGCGTGGCGTTCCGGGATTGCGAGCCGCAGGAAGAAGCCGCCGCCGGCGATGGTGGCAACTGTTTCTCCGGCCATCACGACTGCGTCGCGCGTTACGGGAACGGCAATGACACGGCCGTCGGAGGGTGCGATCACGGCACCTTCGGAAGCCTGCTGGACCAGAACCGAGCGCTGGGCTTCGGCCTGACGGACCTGGTTGGTGATGACGTCGAGCTGGGTTCTCAGCTGATCGAGACGCTGGGTGCTTGCCGCACCGCTGCGAACCAGGCGATCGGCGCGGTCGAGCTCCACCTCGGCATCCTTCATCGAGGCTTTGAGGCCCTGGAGCTGCGCATCGACTGCCTTGATCTGGAAGTCGATCTTGTCGTCCTTGACCTCGGCGATCACGTCGCCGGCCTTGACGATGTCACCCTCGGTGACGGCAAGCCGGACCAGGGTGCCGCCCAGCCGGGCGCGAGCGAGGATGCTGTTGCGCGGCTGGATCTGGCCATAGACCGCCTTCATCTCCGGAATGTTGACTGTCGCGGGCTTCAGATCCGTCGCCTGGGCGGCAGTCAGTCCGGCGGTCGTCATGGCGGCGAACAGAGTGATGAAGGCGGTTTTTTGCATGGTGAGGTTCCTCAGAATGCCGTGCCGGGACGCAGGCCCAGCTTGCGGAAAATCATGGCTGCCGGGCAGAAGCCGGTGAAGGCCGACTGGATCATGTTCACGCCGATGAAGGCCGTGAACCAGACGAAGCCCGGATGCACGAGATGGGTGAGCAGCAGGGACAAGAGGACCATGAAGCCGGCGAAGAGAAGAACGGCGCGATCGATCGACATGTTTATCTCCTTAATTTACATATCTACGATAATACGTATATATTAGGCAACCGAATGTCAAGCCGTGGAGGCTGGCTTGGGCACGGCCTAGGATTACGCTTTCAGACGACGCAGTCGGATGTCTTGCAGAAGCTGTTGTAGAGCGTGCCGATCACGGCGCGCGCAGGTTCGCTTTCGATGCGGTACCAGATGGTCTGGCCGTCGCGTCGTCCGGCGATGATCTTTTCCCGGCGCAGCAGTGCCAGGTGCTGGGAGACCGTGCTGTCGCGAATGCCGAGGAATTCCGCCAGTTGTCCGACAGAATGCTCCCCATCCGCGAGGCGGCACAGGATCAACAGCCGGTATCGGTTCGATAGCGACTTCAGGAGTTCGCTGGCCATGTCGGCGCCAGCCTTCATCTGTTCTGGATCAATCTTCATAGATACGAATATATCGTAGAAATAGTCTCTGGCAAGTGTTGACAAGGACCCATAGGTTACAAATATATAATAAATTATATGTTTTTTCCCGCCATCTGGCGGCCTTGTCTCGGCGAAGGAGCCGCTCATGAGTATTCGCAGCATCGATCCCAGCTTCCATGTCACTGGGCAGATTGCGCCATCGCAAGTTCCTGACATTGCGGGGCTCGGCTTCAAGACCCTGGTCTGCATGCGGCCCGACAAGGAGGGGTTCCTGCAGCCTCCATTCGAGCAGATTGCCGATGCGGCGCGGGCTGCGGGGATCGACGCACATTACATTCCGGTCGTTCCAGGGCAGCTTTCCCTAGAGCAGGCGCAGCGCCTCAAGGGTATCCTCTCCGGGCAAACCGGGCCTATTCTCGCCTATTGCGCTTCCGGACAGCGTTGCGCCGCTGCCTACGAAATGGCGAAGCGGGTGCCATAGGTACGAGGCTCCCGCGTTGGGATGATGATCAGACGCGTCTTGAATTAGAAAGAACTGCAAGATTTAACAATCGACGCCGCAAGTGATTTCGAATCTTAATGGCGACCTCGTGTGGAGCGGAGCCGATGGATCAGTTGCGTGTCGCATTCAGCCGGGATCGATTGCCTGTTCATCCGGGGATCGAAAAGCTTTTAGCGCATCCCGTTTGGCAGATAGCTGATCGTCTCGTCATCAATCCCGCCTTCGACGCGGCAATGCTCTCCTATTGTCGAAGGATGGTGGAACCGAGCGCCTTCACGTGGCCGGCCAACAAGATCTTCGCCCAGAAGATGCGCTACATCACCTGTTATACGCTCATCGGTCTCTATGCACTCTACGAGAAGCAACAGGGGCCGGCGCCGACGATGACGCTGCTGCAGTCGCTCGTTCCCGGCAGCTCGCGGCAGGTCAGCGATCTGATGGCGGGGTTGAAGGCAGGCGGCTATGTCGTTGCCGAACAGAATGCGCAGGACCGGCGCGAGATCCGGCTGCGGCCGACCCAGGCGCTGGTGTTGGAAATCGCTCGCTCGCCGCTCGCCTTTGTCGCCGCTTCCGCGATGCTGGAACCACATCAGCATTTTGAGACCCTGATCGCCGATCCCGAGCGCATCAGCGGGCTGATCGGGCGGTCGATGGTTTCTGTCCAGTCGATCGATATCCTGTTCACGCCCTTCGAGACGGTGGTCGACTTCACAGGCCGAGACAGCGGCTATCTGATGCTCTGTGCGTTGATGGGATCGCATCTGGCCCAGGTGCGAGGCGAAAGCTGGAGCTTGCCGCTGACCTATGATGCGCTGTCGCAGCGCTTCAAGGTGTCTCGTCAGCACGTAGGCAACGTCTTGTCGATCGTGACCGGACGCGATCTCGTGACACTGCAGGGGGGCCGCATCGTTGATGTCGATCCACGCCTTTCGATCGAATTCTCCTGGTGGAGTGCCGGCCAGATGGCCCATTTCACCATGCTCGCCCCGTGACACAGACGGGCACACCGACAGCTGTGAATTCTCCCGGTTGATTTAGATCTTCTTTAATTTCTGGTGGGCTAAATTGATTCGGAGTGCAGAGCCCGGCTCTGCGGCCGGCTTTCCGGTCAACAGTGTGACAAAGCGCCAGCCGACGTAGGCTTGCCGCAGGAGGAAACGCAGATGAATACGACGTCGAATGCCGCCGATGCCCTCGAAATCATCGCCTTCCGGCTCCACCAGCAGGAATTCTGCGTCAAGACGACATCGATCCGGGAAATTCGAGGCTGGGCGCCCGTGACGCCGATTCCGCATTCCCCTTACGAAGTTCTCGGCGTGATGAACCTGCGCGGTACGGTCATCCCGATCGTTGATCTCGCAGTGAAGCTCGGCATGCCGGCCGCACAGGCGACCGAACGCAGCGCCGTTGTGGTCACCGAGGTCAACGGCATGACCGTCGGTTTGCTGGTTGATGGCGTTTCGGACATCCTGACCGTATCGGGCAGCACGCTGCAGCCGCTGCCTGCTGCTACCGGCCCGAGCGCTGCCTTTTCGGATGGCATCATCGCGCATGAGAAGAGCATGATCTGCTTCCTCAGCCTTGAGCGCATGTTCGGCGAAGACGATCCATCGTCCTGGGGCATGGCTGCCTGACCAATCGTCCGGGGTGCGAAGGATCGGAGGCTTTCCGCTCTTTGGCACCCGCTTCCGTCTTCCTCATACTTTGTTTGCCATTGCTCGCGAAAGAGTTGCGCCGAAGGGGCGCCGCTCACGGAGAATTGCGACTTTTTTAAGTGTTTGAGCCCAGCTTCAGTGGCGAACGGCTTCCGCAATTCCCATGTTTGTAGCAGGATGTCGTCAGAGGAGCACCGAGGTGACGCAGTCCCCGCAAAACCTGACAGAAGACCTTCTGAACCGTCTCGGCGATGCATTGGCCGGAACCCACGGTCGTGCGCTGTCGCTCGACGCCGTGAAGTCGCTTGTCCAGCTCGAGGTCCAGGACTGGAACATCGACCGTTGTCCCGAGGACGGCCATGCCGGAGCTGCCCGCGCGGAGCAGCCCCTGATCGGGCATCGTATCCGGCTTTCGTCGGACTAAGGGCAATCAGTTCTGTGCCGTAATCGAGCAGCTGATGCGCTGGCCCTCGTAGAGTCTCGTCTGGTTGCCGCCTAGCTTCGAGTTGGTCAGAGGCCTGAGCGACGAAAACGCCTGCTGCATTTCCCCATCGTTTGTCAGCGCCACATAGGGCTCCAGCCAGGCGATCGCCGAGAGGTTGTTCTTCAGGCCAGGCTTGATCGTCTGGCTCTTGCCATTGATCTTCTGAACGATCTTCGGGTCCTTGACCGCAGCAATCGAAAAGCGGGCCATGGTCTTCAGCTTCTCCAGATCCGCGCCTCCCTTGCCATAGCCTGCCGCACAGGTCCGGGCCACTGATGTCACCAGCGGGCTCATGGCATGCAGCTGATAATGCAGGGCGTATCGCTGGCGGTTCATCTCCAGCGGCAGGCTGCCATCCGGCGCGGCATTAGTGATCATCGTGTTGTTGCTCAGGATGGACCATTCGACGAGGCCCCGGTCACGGTTCAGAATGCCCACCTCGCCGACGGCCATACTGGCCCATGCCCGCAAATTGTTGCGGGCGGCACCCTTGGTCGCCTCGTTTTCGAAGAAGTAGACGATCTCCTGGGCGCGTTTCTGCAGCCATTTCTCGATGATGCGCTCACGATCGTGCAGACCCGGGACCTGATCGCGGCTTTCGGCGTAGAGGATCGCAAGCCCGCCGATCCGTGAGGGCACGGAGAGCTTGGCGTTGAAGGTTCGCATGTCGTTCAGCGCGTCGGCCCTGGCCCAGGTGAAGATCGAGTCCACCACGCAGCGCTGGTAGGCCCGTCGGGTCGCAACGTCCCTTTCTGACTGAGCCTTGGATACGATCTTGGCGAGGTTCTGGATGAACTGATCGATCGGTTTCAGGGCCTTGGTGACAGCGGCGTCCGATTCTTCATCGATATCCGAGCGGGATTTGGACTCGGCTTCATAGCGACTGCCGAAGCCGAGGCTCATGACCGGCGTCGGTGTCTTGAAGCAGGTGTCCTCGGCCGCCTTGGCGGCCGGTGTGGTGGCCAAGGCGGCGGTGATTGCGAGCAGCGAGGCTGCGACGTGGCGGTTCAAAGTCCATCTTGTGCGATCGGCCAATGATCAACCCTCCGTTCCTGCGTTGTTGAGCTTCAGGACCTGGGTGGCGGCGGGATAGCCTGCTTCTGCGGCCTTTGCCATCCAGGCTTGTGCGTCGTTCAGGGCCGGGCGCGTGCCCAGTCCATAGGCGTAGGATTGCGACAGGAGGAACATCGCCTCCGCGTCGCCGGCTTCCGCCGCCTTCTTCAGCCAGGTGAAGGAGGCGAGGATAGACTTGCTGTCATTCGCGGTATCGCGAAGGCGCTTCGCCACTTCGCGCATGGCGACGGGCTGACCAGTCTCGGCGGACTTTCTGTAGAGCCCGTCGACATCGATGCGCTTGGATACCTGAACCCGGATTTCCGGCTTCATGTTGGCCAGCATAAGGAGTTTTTCGGGCACGCTTTCGAGGTCGGAACGCTGCACAAGGTCGACGAATATATCGCTCGCCATTTTCGGGTCGTAGCTGGCGCTCGCATTGTTGGCGTAATGCTTGACGAGACGATAGAACGCTGCCGGCTCACCGGCGGCGCGGGCTTCCTGGTAGAGCGCCAGCGCACGCTGCTCGGTGTCACGGCGCCCAAGAGCCAGATACACGTCGGCGATCTTCACCTTGCGCCAGGCATCGTCGTTTGCAATGTGCGTCGCAATCGACAGCCAGCGCTCGGCATCCTGCCGGTGATAGCGAATGGCGAATTCGGCGAGAGACATCGTGTCGTCGTAGTCGCAGCGCTGGGTGCTGATCGCCTTCTTGTAGAGACGGGTCCGTTCTTCGACATCGGCTGCATTCTCCGCGAGGAGAAGCTGGGCCGACATGTCGCCGCGCTCACGCATGACATCTCCGAAACGGGCGAGCGGCGATGACAACGGATCCATGTCCGGCCCTTCCAGCTCCTGCAGAAGGCGGACGGCCCGGCCCGAACCGGTTTCGGCCAGCGGATGGAGGATTTCCTTCGCGAGAGCCACGCTTTCGGTGTCTGTGGCATAGTTGTTGACCAGGAAGCGCGCGAAGCTCAGGCCGGCATCGACGGTCATGCCTTCGCCGCTCATCTGGATGCTGCGCTTTGCATCGTTGATGCGGCCCTTTTCAAGGTTCTGCTTGAATTCGAGCAGGGCGGCCTCGACGGTCGCACCGCGCCTCACCTCGGCGCGCTCGGCCCAGAATTTCAGGACCTGATCGGAATACCCGGCGGCCTTCAGATAACGCTGGTAGAGGGCGAGCGCGCTGGCCCGACCATAGAGTGCCTGGGTCTGGATTGCGGCGATGACCATGGGGTCCTTCAGTGCCGGCAGCTGGTCGATCTGTTCGGGGGCGAGTTCGAGTGTCTTGTTGCCCGCGCCTGCCTCGATGGTCGCCCAATAGTCTGCGGCCTCGGTGTTGGGGCCTGATGGATCCATGCAGAGATAAACGCGCTGGAGCTTGGCGATGGCGTTGATTTCGCCGTTGATGTGGATGGCCTCGGACAGAAGATCGGTCGAGCGGGCAATGGTTTTCGACGACAGGTCCTCGCGCAGCAGGAGTTCGGCGAGGTCGATGCCCCCTTCGATGTCACCGCGTTTCACGGCCTCCTCCAGAAGGGGTTTGACTTCCGGCGCCGATTTCCAGATGCCGTCGCGTGCCTGGATGACGCGGGCGAGGCGGGTAAAGGCCCATGGTGGCGGGTCGTTGCGGGTGATCAGGCGGCGCAGCAGGTCCTCATAGGCCGCTGCATCAGTCGGAGAGGTTTCCTTGGTCTGCTCAAGAAGCTGTGCCTGCTTGATGAGGCCGGCCTGGTTCCCGCCGGCCTCGGCCTGGCGGAAATACTCGAATGCCTTTTCGCGGTCACGCGGCAGGAGTGCGCCCTCGGCGTAGAGACGTCCCATTTCCAGGATGGCTGCCATGTTGCCGCCGTCGGCTGCCTTCTTCAGGTACTTCAGCAGGACTTCGTTGTCCTTGACGATCTTCTCGCTCAGCAGGTTCATTTCTGCGACTTCCCAGGCCGCAGCCGTGTCCCCGAGGTCGGCTGCGAAGCGGTACCAGGCCATGCTGAGCGCAGGATCCTTCACGACGACCTCGCCATTGTCGTATTCGCGGGCCACGCGGCTGATGCGGTCGCAGATCCCTTCGTCGAGCACACCGACCAGCGAGCCGAAGGCCATGTTGACTGCAAGCTCCGGCTCGATCTCCCATCCGTCCACGGTCTCGCCGTTCTTGGTCAGACGGGCGAGGTCCAGGATCGCATCGGCATTGCCGCCATAGGCTGCCTGGACCTTCATCTGGAGGCCCGCTCCCTTGTTCTGAGCGATGCCCCGACCGTCGATCAGATAGTCGGCAAGGGTGTTGAGAGATCCTGCCGGATGGCCTCCGGTGTCGATCAGCGTCTGTACGAGACCTTCATCGCGCACCTTGTCGCTCTCGCCCTTGGCCAGCATCAGCTTCACCCGGTCGAAGAGGGCGTCAGTCTCGCCATAGTCCTTCTTCACCGTCGGCATCAGTTCCTGAATTCTGGTGATGATCGGCTCGAAGCGGCGTGCATCGAGATCCCGCATGCGGTTCATGTCGCGGGTGATGGCGAAGGTCGCGCGTTTGGGCAGAGCCTTCCGGTCCCAGGCGCCCCATTCGGCGATCATGTCCTCGTCGCGGACCCGCGGCGAGCAGACGGCAGACTTCGGCAGTTCGACGTCCGGTGGTGCAAACCGGACGTCTATAGTGGCCGTGCGCCCTGGTGTTCCGGCGGCCATCGTCATTACGCCTGCCATCAGCAGCGATTTCGCCATTCTTGCAATCGTCATGATAAACCTCCGGAACCTGTCTTCAATTAGCGGGCAATGGTGCTGGGAACGGCGACGGCGTCGACCGTGTCGCCCTCTCCGGTGACGACGATGGTCACGCCGGCGAGGCGCTTGAATTCGACCTTGTCGAGCTTGGCGAGGTCCTTGTCGCCGTCACGAACGACGAGATCGACGGCAAGCGGCGCGCGCAGAGCGACCGACTTGGAGCCGCCGCTGTCGACATCAGATACTGCTTCTGCTCCCGCCTGGGGAACAAAGAGGTCGATCGCGGCCTTTTCGGTGAGGTTATAGAGGGAGAGCGTCGCCTTGGCCGGGTTCCTGGTCATGTCGTCGACGACGGTTGTCGCGCCATCCTTGGTGACGACCACGGAGTAGAACTTGCCGGCGCTCGCCTGGACGGTGCCCTTGCCGAGGCTGGAGGAGACCGGGATGTCGCCGGGTGCAACGGCCACATAGGGTGACACCCCATCCTCGAGCTGGTTGAAGGCGCTGTTCTGTACGGATGCCGTCGTCGCGCCCGGTGCGATTACGCGCACGAAGGCCGAGTTGGGATCGAGCGGCTTTTCGTAAAGGCCGCCGTCATCGGACCAGGCAGCGGTCGAGAAGGCGAGGGTTGCGGTGAGCGAAACGAAGGCAACGCGGGTCGAGGTCTTGGTCATCATGACTGTTCTCCAGTGTTGGTCTTGCAGATGGACAGGGATGAGGTTTCGCCGGCCGGCGCATCGAAGGTCACTTCGACCTTCTGCAGGGAGCCTTCCGGGAAGCCGGCGAGCGAAAAGAAGTAGCGACCGGTCGAGCGCAGTCGGTCGCCGCGCTCGATCGAGCGGGTGCGGACGGTGCCGTCCACACCTGTCAGGGTGAATGTGGCCTTGCGGCTGGTGTCGCTGCCGATGTCGGCAAGAATGACGTCGTCGTGGTCGAGCTGGATGGTCGACAGGTCCGCCTCAACTGCGTTTTCGCCCTTGGCGCTGGCCGGGATCGCGGCACTGCATTCGCCGCGCGAGGCTGCGATGATTTCGGCCCAGGGGGCGCCGCCATACTGGCCGAGATTGTTGTAGATCGGGTTTTCCCAGATCAGGAAGCGCGGACGGCGCTCCTGGAATTCACGGGAGGTGATGTAGGAGATGATCGAGCCGAACTGGTTGCCGCCGGAAATCGAGTAGTTTTCCACCGGCACACCCGTCCAGTGCTCGATATAGCCGGAGAAATTGCTGATCGGCTTGTCCGAGTAACTGGTGCCGATGAGCGCGATCGTCGCTTCGTCGCTGCTGCCGAAGATGTCCATGGAACCGGCTTCGGCTGTCGGGTCTTCCACACGAATGGTTTCATAGGTATGCGCCGTCACCGTCGGGACGTGCGATACGCAATGCTTCTGCAGCAGTTCTCTCATGCTGGAGAATTCTTCCGGGGGCGGGACCTCCCTCATGTCGAAGCGGACGGGGGTCACGTCGCCATAGGCCGGCAGCGCCTTCAGCGCTTCGCCGATCGCCTTGGCCGCGACGTCTGCGCCATGGGCGGTCCAGTGGAAGTCGGCCTCGAAGAAGGAATACTCGCCGAAACCGTTGCGATTGTTGTTTCGCATCGGTGTCGCGATATCGACGGCGGCTACACCTCTCTCCTTCAGGCGGCGCACCACGTCATCGTAGATTTCGGTGGCGATTCCCGCATCGAAGCCATAGAGCGACGCGCGGGCCGGAACCAGTTCGGGGAGCACCTGCGACTTGGTCGGAAGTGGCACATAAACAAGTGTCGTGCCGTTTTTCTCCAGCGCCTTGGCCATCTCTGCCAGATGTTCGACGGTCTGGTCGGTGAAGGCATGCTGAAGGCGCAGGTCGGCGAGGATGCGGAAGAACATGCCATCCTTGCCCTCGATCATCTGGAGCTCTGCGATCTC
Organism: Rhizobium sp.; assembly: GCA_027533385.1. Taxonomy (GTDB): domain Bacteria; phylum Pseudomonadota; class Alphaproteobacteria; order Rhizobiales; family Rhizobiaceae; genus Allorhizobium. The sequence goes on from JAPZUE010000004.1 coordinate 116,442, forward strand.
TTCCAGGCTGCGGCATCCAAAGGATGATGGTGGCTGACCACCTGGCGTCTCTGCCCGGACCTGACTGGCTGCCGCCATCAGGACGGCGGCAAGTGCGGTGCCGGCGAGAATGCGGGTCTTGCGAACTCGAGTCATGGCTGAACCTCCGCGGTCGTTTCACTGGGGTTGGACTGCAACTGGGCGAGCAGATTGCCGGCTGCCGCCTTCATGCCGATGCTGCCGTTCTCTTCGGCGATCTCGAGAAAGCGGGCGGCCTGCGCGGTCTGGTCGGATGTCCGATCGCGATCCGACAGCAGGAGCACGGCCAGCTTGAAGGCCGTGTCGCCATTCTTCTTTCCCACGCCCGATGCGAGAAGACCTTCGAGCTCGTCGCGCTTGTCGCCGAAGCGCCGGCCTTCGCTGTAGAGCCGGACGAGCCCTTCGACGGCCTGTTCGTTGCCCTTGCGGGCCTGGCGCCGCAGCGCGGCCTCCGCGCTCTCAAGATGAGACGGCTGCAGTTCGAGGCTGCCATCATTCAGGATCGTCATCATGTGGCGCACGGCATATCCCCGGTCCTGATAGGCAGCGATGGCGAAATAGTGCAGCGCGTGGGTCGCAAGCTTCGGGTCGCCCTGCTTCTGGATCCGCTCGGCGAGCTTGAAGGCGCCGACACCATCCCTGGCGTCGGCCAGCGCCTGAAGCTCTGCATAGGAGACCTTCTTTCCGGCGAGCAGGCGCTTGCGGGCCGCCTGGAGAGGAAGCGGCAGATGCGAGGCCGGCCCAATCGTCTTGCGCTTGGCAGGCTTTGCCGGCTCGGCGGCTTCCGGCGGGTTGCGCGGAAAGAAGGGTTTTACCGCATGAGCCGGAGAGGCGCCGATCAGGGGTGCCGCAAGCAAGGTTGTCCAGAGCAGGCGGGCGAGCCGGTCAGACATTGCCGCCCTCCGCCTTTTCACCCGCACGTTGCCAAAGGCTTTCCGTGCCGAGGTAGCGGACAGGAAACTCCCAGACGATGACGCTTGGCATGGTTTCGTCGAGCGCGGTTCCGGCAAGCAGGTCCATCATGGGAACGCCGGGGCCCAGGCCCTCCTTGGCGACATTGACCACATCCGCCTTTACGGCCTGGCGCAGGAAATCGGCGAAGGACCAGGTCTCGTTGGCGCTGTAGCTGGTGCCGACCAGCATCACCGGCACGGAGCTGTCATCGCCGAAAATGTCGGAGCCCGAGGCGTCTGCGCTCACCGATGTGCGGTAGATCGGTACGCTTTCTTCCGCGAGGCCGACGCGCGGCGCGTAATCCGGTGAGGTGACGAACTTCGTCAGGTCGCCCCAGAGCGAAACGGGCGTCTGCCACTGTGCCGTCAATTCCTGCGAAGGCAGGTCGACACCGGTCTTCTGAATGCTGGACTGGATCGCTTCTGCCGCCGCCTTGGCGCCGGCCGGCGACCAGTGCGTGTCGGATTTCAGGAAGACCTCGCCGAAGGGTTTGGCCGACAGCAAGGCTGTGCGCATGTCGGCGACGGTTACGTCGCGCTGCCCGAGCGCCGCGGTGAACGCGCCATAGGCGTCCGCCATAGTAGCACTGCGCAGAAGCGAGGGGACCTCTTCGACATAGATGTCCGACTTTGCCGGCAGGGGAGCCAGAACCAGCGTTATGCCGCGAGCTTGCAGATCATCGCGGATCTTGGCGATGCGGTCGGCTGCGTCATCGATTTCCGTGGCCGGGACTCTCTTGAACTCTTCGGCCGTGAAGAACCAGCCCTCGTCGCCGACGATCACGCCCTTTCGACCGGCACCGAGAAGGGCATAACGGACATTGCCGAAGAGGCCGACCGATGGTGCGCGATGGGGAAGCTCGTTCTTGTAGACCGTGTCCAGGTCTCGTGTGGCTTCACCGTCGATCACATAGGAGAGGGACAGATTGTTCGGTTCCGAGGCCTGGGCCGCCGGCGATGCCACGTCCAATAGCAGGGTCGAGTTGGCATAGAGGGCATAGCCGAAGAAGGTGCTCGGCAGAAGGAAGAGGGCTGTGTACTGGCGCAGACTGGGCATGATTTTGCTCCTGTCAGAACTGGAAGTAGAGGAAGGGTGACGCAGATTGTTCGGCGAGCCGCGCGATGGTCACGGCCAGCAGAGCGGTCATGGCCAGCGGGTAGGCGATGGACGGAGCCGCGATGATCGACCCGTCCGGCGCTACCTTTGGCTGACCGGCCAGCGGTACGCGGTCCGGATCGGTCAGGTGCTTGAAGCGCGGTTCCATCACCACGGCGATCACGGCGAGCAGGATGAAGACCAGATGTTCCTGATTGACGCTTGCCAGGAATTCGAGGCTGGGCGCCATGCCGTTCAGTCCGAGCATGCCGGCATAGACGGAGAAGGCTTCGCTGACGCTTGTGGCGCGGAACATGACCCAGCCGATCACGACGAGGAGCAGGGTGGCAGGCACCGTCAGCATCTTGCTGAGGTTGGCGCGGGCGTAGCCGGTGTAGCGTTCGATCGCCAGCCAGGCCCCATGCCAGGCGCCCCAGAGAACAAAGGTCCAGGCCGCACCGTGCCAGAGGCCGCCGAGCAGCATGACCAGAAAGAGGTTCAGGTAGGTGCGAAGGGGACCTTTACGGTTGCCACCGAGCGGAATGTAGAGATAGTCGCGCAGCCAGGTTGAGAGGCTGATGTGCCAACGCTGCCAGAATTCGGTGATCGAGGTGCTGATATAGGGCGTGTCGAAGTTGCGGATGAACTTGAAGCCCATCATCAGACCAAGCCCGATGGCCATGTCCGAGTAGCCGGAGAAGTCGAAATAGAGCTGCAGCGTATAGGCAGCGGCGCCAAGCCAGCCCTCGACGAAGGTGACGGTGCCCGAAGCAAAGGCTGCATCGGCGACCGGGGCGATCGAGTCCGCCAGCAGCACTTTCTTGGCAAGGCCGATGGTGAAGATGCCAAGGCCGGTCGAGAAGAGCGTCAGGCTGTGGGTTCGTTCATGGAACTGGTCGGCCAGATCCTTGAAGCGCAGGATCGGGCCCGCGATCAGCTGCGGGAAGAGCGCGATGAAGGCGGCGAAGTCGACAAAGCTGCGCGTCGCCGGCGTATCCTTGCGATAGACGTCGATGACATAACCGACGGCCTGGAAGACGTAGAAGGAGATGCCGATCGGCAGGATCAGGCGCCAGTGAACACCGAGTTCATCAGGCGTCGTGCCAAGCAGTTCGGCAAAGCTGTCGATGAAGAAGTTCAGATACTTGAACACGCCGAGCACGGAGAGGCAGCCGACGACGCCCAGGATCAGTGGGATCTTGGCCCGGGCCTGGCCCTCCCAGCGTTCAATGAGCAGGCCGCAGCCATAGGCCCAGGCGGTAACGCCCACGAACAAGATCAGGAAGTCCGGCCGCCACCAGCAATAAAAGATGTAGGAGCCGATGAGAATGGTCCACGACTTCAAGCGGTCCGGCGTGAGGTAGTAGGCGACCAGGAACAAAGGCAGGAATAGAAACAGGAAAGTCTCGGAGGAAAAGACCATTGTCAGCTCCCGGTTTTGCAATCCACCGGAGCGGCGGATGACGTGTTGGCGTGAATGGTGAGCGCCGTGGCCGCAGCGTTTGCAGAGGCGGCGATGTGCAGGAGTTCGGGGACGAAAGGTGCGAATTCGCCGTCAAGCAGGACCGGCGACTGGCCGGCAAAGTCGTTGGCCTTCAACGCCACTTCGCTGGCCGAACCGCCATGAATTCCCGACTTGTTGGCGGAGAATGCGTTGCCATCGACGACCACCCGGGCATTCGGCTCCTGGTCGATGATCGAGATCCCGGCGCCGGCATTGGCGATGAGGTCGTTATGCAAGAGGGTAAGCCCGTTGCTCGCACGCAGCTTGATGCCGACCTGGCTGTTCGAGATGACGATGTTGTCTAAGATCGTCACACAGGCGCTGCGGACGATCGAGATGCCGCCGCGGCCATTGCCTGACATGAGGTTCCCGGCGATCGTTACGTCGCGCACGTCGTTGGCCACGAAGATGCCGCTGCCGCGATTGCCGATCAGGATGTTGCCGGACAGTTCGATCGACGAACTGGTGTTCTGGATGTCGATTGCCTGGGCTTCGGTGGTGCCAGAGATCACATTGTCCCTGAGCTCCGCTCCGGTCACGCCTTTCAGCGCGATCGCCGGACCTGTGCCGCCGGAAAAGCGGTTGCCGGAGATCACCAAGCGGTGGGTGTTTTCCAAGCTGACACCGGCGACATTCTCGAAGCTGCTATCTGTCAGGTGAGAGGCGATCTTCGACGGGAAGAGTGCTGCTCCGAGGATGGAGAGGCCGCTGGTTGCACCAGCCCCGCCAAAACCGAGACCCTTGAAGCGGGCGCCGCTGGCCTGCAACGCACCAGTCATGGCGGTTGCGACGAAGGGACGGAAGGATGTCAGGCCGATGTTGACGCCTGGTGTGGCGGAGATTTCGCCCCGGTCCACGGTCAGAAGGCCGGAATTCAGGATGAAGGCGCCCTCTGCCGTTGAAAGCTCCAGCGACTGTTCCGGCTCGATGACAAGAGCGGAATCCGACCAGATGACGATCGGCCAATGGGAGATGACCTTGTTCCCTTTGCGCTCCAATGCGCCGGGCTGGGTCTTGGCGACCTCCGCTTCGAGGTCGGCGAGCGTCATGGCTCCGCCGCGAATGAAGAGGGCGGGCGAGGCATGATTGATCAGCGCTTTTTCGATCTCAACGTCGAACTGTTGCGCGGTCTGGAGGCGCAACTGCGCGAGCATGAAATCGATCGGCACGGTGTGCAGCTTGCCTTTGGTCGTCAGACGGTCAAGGGCAGGCGGCGTTCCGGCGCTCGTCCTGTCGACTGCGGCGAAGCGATCAGTGAGGAGCGCGCGGATGTCACCCTTGCGGGCATCGGGGTCGCGAAGCTGGACCCCGATGCCCGCAAGGGTGCGTGTCAGCCTGGCCAGTTCCGCGTGGTCGAGGCTCTCGGCACGCAGGCCGGGAGCGGTCGACGTCATCAGGAATGCCAGAAAGAGAGGGAGGCCCTTGCGCATCGCCATTCCTCAGCTGTGCACGAGTTGCAGGGTGGCGACGGGTTCCGTTGCCTCGATGGCGACTTCGCAGACGACTTCGACGAGCTGCATCTCGGTCTCCGGGCCGCAATAGATCGACGCCGTCTCGCCGGCCGGGACCTCGAAATTGTCGCCGATGCGCAGGGCCCGGGTGATGGCACCTGTCTTGAGCAGGCCCGAACCGGTGGTGACGGTCACCATGCGGTGGGAGGAAAGATCCTCGGTCATCGGCAGCATGGTGCCGGGCCGCAGCGTCATCATCCGCAGCTCGTAGCCGGGACCCGACTGGACGCGACGGACCTCGCCCCAGGCCATCTGGTTGCGCATGTGCTGGGCAAGTTCCCGGCGCTTGATGCTTTCGAGTTTCTTGACGATCTGCTTGACTTGCTGGGCCTGATCGCGGGTGGTGATCAGCAGGGCATCGTCGGTGTCGACGACCACGACATCATCCATGCCGACAACGGCGACCAGTTTGCCGGAGGCGCGGACATAGGAGTTGCGGGTGTCGATGCTGATGACGTCGCCGCTCAGCACATTGCCGTCACCGTCCTTCTCGGCGATGTGGTGCAGGGCGTTCCAGGCACCAACATCGCTCCAGGCGACGAGGAGGGGGGCAATCACGGTGCGCGGCGAATGCTCGAAGACGATGGATTCGGTTGGCAGGTTGGCTGCCGGCAGCAGGGCTTCGGCATTGAGATAGAAGGCGTGCTCTGTCTCGAAGCCGTGGTCGAGCGCATTTTTCACCGCATCGAAGGTCTTCGGATCGAGGCGCTTGAATTCGGCGATCAGGACGTCGGCGCGGAAGAGGCTGAGGCCCGAGGCCCAGTAGGCGCCGCCCGCCTCAATGAGAGCCGTTGCAACCTCGACCGGCGGCTTCTCGATGAAGCTCGAGACCTTGCGGGCGCAAGTGAGGTCGTCGAGGGCGCCGCCGTCGACGATGTAGCCATAGCCCGTTTCCGGATATTCCGGCGGAACACCGAAGAGCACGATGTGGCCCTGTTCGGCTGCCCTGCGGGCTGCCAGCACGTTGGCCGGAAGGTCACCCTTGACGATGTGGTCGGAGGGGATGACGCAGATCAGCGAGGCGGGATCGGTCCTGGCAAGCGTCAGGGCAGCGGCAAGCACGGCGGGGCCGGTGTTGCGCGAGATCGGTTCTGCCAATACGCGGGCCGGGCACTTGATGTCGCTCAGTTGACGCAGCACGGTCGCGACATGGGCGCTGCTGACGGCGACGATCGGGTCGGCAAAGCCGGGAGCGCGATGACGCTCGACCGTTGCATGGAAGAAGGTGGTCTCCGAATTGCCGTCGATCCGCTGGAACTGCTTGGGGTGTTCGGTGCGGGACAAGGGCCAGAGGCGGGTGCCAATTCCTCCGCAGAGGATAAGGGGGTGAACGTCTTGCATGGCTGCTCCTGTGAATCCGTTGGGGGTTTACGCGGGATAGTCTGCCTGGACGGGCTACTCAGGTTGCTGCCTCTTCGCCGAACCAGTGGCCGAGCCGCTGGCGAAGGGCGAAGATGCGCTGGCTGATGATGCGGACGGAGACGGGCGAACCGGCAGCCTCGCTGCCGAGTTCGGTTGACGGTTCGATGAGGGCGCGCATCTCGCCTTCATTGCCGATGGCGGTCAGGGCTTCTGCGTTCTGTGCGAGGTTGCCGAAGACCACCTTGCCATCGGAGAAGCGGAGTTCGGCGATGTCGCCGGAGACGAGCTGCTTGGCCTGCTCGGCCGAGACAACGGCCTGGACGACCGGGGTTGCGTTTTCGTCGACGACTTCAACGATCGGGTCGCCGGCCATCACGGTCGAGCCTTCGCCGGCGCGGGTCGGCAGGATCTTGCAGTCGCAGGGCATGTTGACGCTGAGCGTGGTGCCGGAGACCGATTGCAGGGTGTAGAGCACTTCGCCGCGGGTGGCGCCGAGGTCGAGATAGGAGATCTGGCCGCTGGCGATGGCGCGGAGCGGCTGGCCGCCGGCGGACAGGACCGCCAGCTGCTTCACTTCCTTGGAGAAGACCCGCTCGTAGACGAGGTTTGCGACGATCCCGGCAAGCGCAAGGCTGAAGGCGATGGTCGCGGCCATCTTCAGGCCTCGTCCAACCATTCCACTGATCCCGGTCTGGCCGGTCTGCTTCTTGCCGCCCGAGACGGCGGCGCGCTCGCGCAGGCTGATGATGCCGTCAACAGAGGAAATGTCACCGGCGATATAGCTGTTCAGGAGATAGCGGAGTGTCGGCAGATGTTCTCCGGTCGGCTCCAGGAAGTCGAGGCGCACCTCGCCTGTCTCGGCATGGGTACGGCTGATGCGGACATCCACCTGCAGCGAGATCGTGTAACCGTCAAAGTCGAAGCGGAGGACCGCGATGCGCTCCTTGCCTTCCAGTTCCGGGCCGGCAAGGCCGGAAACATTGGCCGAGACCAGCGAAAGGCTGCGTCCGCTGAACTGGCGACCATCGATGACGGCGATGAAGGGAATATTGGTCTTCGGATGCTCGGTACCTGTGTCCAGCAGGACGGGCAAGCCTTCTGCCTGTCCGGTGTAGCCCTGGGAAGCGGTGTCGCGTGCGGCCTTCGTTTCGATGTCCATGGTTACGGTCCTTCGGAGGTTAGATAATGTTGCCGACATAGGCCACGCCGAGGATGAGCCATCCGAGCGCGAGGCAGTGCATGTAGGTGGAGCTCATGGCGCGCCAGCGCTGGCCGAGGGGAACGGTCCGAGCGGATCCGGAGCCCGACTGGCGGGTCCATCTCTGGCGGTCGAGGCGGAAGAGGATGAAGCTTTTGACCACGGCGCCGCCGACCTGGCTGAAATAGAGCAGGAAGGGATAGGTGATCGGGAAGCTCTTGCCGCGGAAGGCCATGATGACTGTGCAGAAGAGGTAGCGGGTGAACATGACCCATGCGAGGTAGATCGGCAGGATCCACGGGCTGACGAAGAAGGCGGCAAGCAGGATGCTTGCGGGGCCGGCAAGCGTCGTCCAGATCGACAGCGCCTGATCGAGGATTGACCACCAGGTAAAGTAGCCGATGCGGGAGGCAGGGAGTGCCAGTGCGCGGGCATTGGTGCGCAGCATGTTGCCGAACCAGCGGGTCATCAGCGTCGTGGCGGACTCGAAGAAGCCGTCCTTGGGCTGGGTCTCGATCGACAGTGTGCAGATATCCGGCAGGTAGAGCATCTTGTAGCCGCGCTGCAGGAGCCAGTACCAGGTGGACTTGTCGTCGCCAGTCAGGAAGTGGACGCGGCCGAGGCGCCAGTGATCGATGAAATCGTTGCGGACGAGGTCGACGAAGCCGGGATCGGTCGCGAGACTGGCGCGGAAGATCGACATGCGACCGGTGAGCGTCAGCACGCGTCCGCCGAGCGACATCGACGACATCATGACGTGGCGCTGCGAAAAGCGGAGGTCGAACCAGTCGCGGAACAGGCGGCCACCCTGGGTGTCGCTGAGTTCGTCGGTCGTCACGGCGCCGACGGTCGGGTCGGTGAAGAAGGGGATGCTGCGGTCGACCACATCATGGGGCACGCAGCTGTCGCCATCGACGAAGACCACGATGTCGTTGCGGCCGGGGTTGAGCCTTGCAATCGAGCTAAGCGAGGTGGCGAGGGCATCGCGTTTGCCGGTGCCGGCGATCTTGTCGATCTTCAGGCCGACCATGGCTTCGCGACCGGGATGATGCAGGGCAACCGATGCCATGACGCGACGGATCAGGCGGGCATCGGCCTCGTCCACGATCGAGGCGACGATGGTTGCACCACCGGTTGCCCGGAAGGCGGCCTCGAAGATCGAGCGGTAGACGCGGGTCGAGATCTCAGGAGCGATCTTGTAGGTCGTGACCAGGAAGTAGGCATGGTCCTTCAGGCCGCGGGCGGTATAGGCCTCGGCGGCGAGACGCTGCCGCCGAGGATAGGCGAAGTTGAGGAAATAGGCTGCCCGCGCCAGGTTGATCCCGGCCCAGGCATAACGCCAGGCGCCAATCAGACCGACGGTGATCAGGGTGCCGGAGACCGCCGAGACGGTCGGGTGTGGCACGCTGAGCGCCAGGATCGTCATGGAAAGGATGTAGATGACGTGGGCCAGCATCTTTTCGCTCCTTACCAGCAAATGCCCTGGTAGGTGCCGGACGAGCGGATATCCGGCCGGATGCGCAGGAGATCGACCATCGGTATCTTGTCGCTCGACTTGTCGAGGACCGGGATCGCTTCGGCGTAGTGATTGCCGACCAGGATGACGTCGGAGGTGTCGATGAGATCGTCGAGCTCTCCGACCAGACGGTTCTTCAGGTCAATCGCGGTGTCATTGCCGCGACCGGCCCCGCTCATTCCCTCCGCATAGGCCTGCTGGACAAAGGGGTCGTAGATCTTCAGATCGTAGCCCTTGGCGATCAGGCGTGAGGCAAGGCTTGCCAGCGGGCTTTCGCGCAGGTCGTCGGTGCCGGTCTTGAAGCTGATCCCGACCATGCCGACGGTCTGGCCGCCCATCTGGGAGACCATGGTTTCGGCGCGGTCGATCTGCGCTTCGTTCGCCTCGAGAACGGCATCGAGCAGGGCGCTCTCGACATGGGCTTCCTTGGCGAGATGGCGCAGCGCGCGAACGTCTTTCGGCAGGCACGAGCCGCCGAAGGCGAAGCCGGGGCGCATGAAGTAGGGCGAGATGTTGACCTTGAGATCCGAGCACAGGATCTTCATGACCTGCTGACCGTCGACGCCGCAGGCCTTGGCGATATTGCCGATCTCGTTGGCGAAGGTCACCTTGACGGCGCGCCAGGAATTGCTGGTGTACTTGATCATTTCGGCAGTCGCGAGCGGCACCGAATGGCAGACGCACGGTAGGCCGGCATTGATCTCGTGCAGGATCTTGTCCGTTGCGTCGTCGATCGCGCCGAAGACGATCAGGCCGGGATCGTAATAGTCTTCGATCGCGGTGCTTTCGCGCAGGAATTCCGGATAGTAGCCGACGCCGAAGTCCTTGCCGGCAATCATGCCCGTGGCCGCTTCGAGAGCCGGGATGCAGACCTTGTCCATGGTGCCCGGCACGATGGTCGAGCGCACGACGACGGAATGGAAGGCCTTCTTGCGGGCGATCGCCTCACCGATCGCCTCGCAGGCCTTGACGACATAGGTCAGGCCGACGGAACCGTCCGGGGCACTTGGCGTGCCGACACACACGAAGGAGAGATCGGTTGCGGCGATCGCCTCGTCGATGTCGAGCGTGGCGCGCAGGCTGCCGTTCGCCACCGTCATCTCGATCAGCGGCTCCAGACCCTTTTCGACGATCGGGGTCTTGCCGCGGTTGATCGTATCGACCTTGGCGGGGTCGATATCGACGGCCACCACTTCGTGTCCGTCCTTTGCCAGGCATGCTGCGGCTACGACGCCGACATAACCAATCCCGAATACGCTGATCCTAGCCATTTGCTGCCCTCTGTCCGGTCGGCAGAAACCCGACTTTGGGGGCTGCCGATTGTTAACATGTGTTAATCTCGGCTTAGGATTGGCAGTAATGCTGGAGTTAACAAAGTCAGGAAAAACTGACATTTGTCAGGAAAAATCCTAATTCATCTAGTATTGTTATGTTGTATTCAGAAATAATTCTGGGCACGCGAAAAGCCGCGATTTTTCAATCGCGGTTTTGTTCTCAATTTTTCTTTGGATAATTCAGTGCTGAAGCCAGCCAACGCTTATCGCGTAGTTAACTATGTCTGATCGCGTTCTAAGGTCGAGTTTCTTGATCGCTCTATACTTGTAGGTCTCGACGGTTTTGGCGCTCAACTGGATATCGGCGGCGATCTCCTTCATCGCCTTTCCGAGCGCCACGTGTCGCAGCACAAATTCTTCCTTGCGGGACAGTTTCGAAGGATCGATGTCGAGCTCGGGCATGCTGCGTTCGGTCATCGCCAGAACAGCCTGGTCTATGACGACGTCTCCTGCATGAACGGCCTTGATGGCCCGCAGCAAACGCGGACTGGCGACCGTCTTCGTCACGACGCCGCTGAATCCTTTGTTGATATAGCTGTCTGCTGGCTGCGATTCCCGTACGTCGCAATAGGCGATCAGTTTGCCCTGACCACGGAAGGATGCGATGTCGCATTTCTCTTCGCACAGCACGCGGTCAAGATAGGCCGGATCCGCAACAATGATGTCCGGAGCCTGTTTTTTGATCAGCTCGCACAATTTCTGGTCGCGCTGAGGGATGATGATGGCGGTCAACGGGCGTGCCGAGTTGATCAGGAAATTCAACCCGTCTACGAGCACCGGATTCTCGTCGAGAACGACGACCCTTATCTTGCTAGTATGATCCATTGCAGCTCCAATCTTTCGACAACGCTACAGATCTCCTGACCGGTGACATCCCGGTGAACATGCCTGCATTCACCTAGCTTCAGGCTCGATGTTCGGGGAGAACGTCAGGGGTGTCAAGATGTTGCAGTGCCGCGAAAATTCTAGGCAAATTGTTGTTGTGCAATATCTTGATGAGCGTATCGTTTGTTTCCGGTTTCCACGTAAATGTTTAGAAACAATTGGTTACGCAGTGACGTGTGAGAGAATACATGGTTGCGTTTGATACTGATGCAATTTTGCAGTGCAAGAAAGTGTGTTGTTTTCGGTCATATCCCACGTCTCCATAGGGGTTCGTATAAGGAATGACGGATGAGATTTTCAACTGATCGTGCCATCGCGTCCCCCTCCAAATCGGGCTGCATTATGGCGACCCTTCTCTTCTGCCTGCGGTCAATCGTCATCCCCGGACGGTTGATCCCACGAGATCGTTACCCCGTAAGTGTCACGCCTGCGTGATTTGTTTGAAGCTAGATGGGTTATGGGGCGAAATTGCAGCGGCGACATTTTTGTCGCTTTCTGGCTATCCAGACGTGGATTCGCCAGCGATCGGCAGACCGCTGGCGCATCAAGGTCTTCTTCTTAAGGTTGTGCTGCGTGTTGCTTAGGCAGCCGTCTCGTATTGAGACAGGTCACGGCGTCGCATTAGAGAGCGATCGAGTGTCGTTCCAGGCTGCACGAGGGTGAGAACCTCGTTTGCCAGGGCCTCGGCGTTCAGAATCGCTTTTTCAGCTCCGGTCGCCTGTGCTCCATCGAGTTTCCGCAGCGGACGATTGAGGTCGAACATCTCGCGGAAGGCCGCGCGTTCGGCAATGGGGGTGTCGAGGACCTGGATTTCCTGCTCCGCGAGAAGGCGCTTCACGGCCTGCATCGAGCGTGTCGTGATCGCCGGATTGACGCGCGACAAGATGACGGAATGCGGAATGCGGATGCCTGCCTTGCGGTCCAGGTATCGCAGCAGATCAAGAACCTGGGCGCCGCCCTGGGCGTCCATGCTGCTGCCCTGAATGGGGATCAGCACATGGTCCGACAGGCCGACGGCAGAAGCGAGCAACGGCGACTGCATGCCGGGGAGGTCGACGATGACGAAATCCCACTGGCTGCGGCGTTCATGCACGATCTTCTGGATGGTGGTGGACGAGACATAGGTTTCGATCGACAGTCTCGGCATCAATGCCGCGCCTTCGTACCACTTGGAGAACCAGCGCTGCGGATCGGCGTCTATGACGCAGACACGGTAGTTGCGGTGGAGGAGTTCGGTGGTCAGCAGAAGGGCCGCAGTCGTCTTGCCTGCGCCGCCCTTCGTATTTGCGAAGGTGATCACTGCCATGGGGTATTCCTGGTTCGGGTCTCGGGAGCCGGAATCGCTCATGCGAAGGCACAGGCATCGTGCAGTCAGAATCATAAACAAACATGGTTAATAAGATATTGCGAGATTTTGGGGGTCTACCAGGAATACCGTGATCGGCACGGCCTCTGGGGCTGGTTGCTTGGCGTGTGCGTGGTAGTCGCGCTCTGGGCTGTTAAGATTCTCGGTTGCAAAGTAGAGTGACCACCAGTGCCGCGCTCCCACAAGTCTATGCTGCAGCGCACAACATATAATAGTACTTTTGCTCTTTACAGCAGGTTTCTCGTTGCCTATGCATAATGCCAGACACCGTGGAGGCGGTGTCTTTTCAAGGGAGGACATCATGACATTTCTTCGCAAGCTTGCGCTTAGCGCAAGCGTGATCGCACTCGGCTGCTCTTCGGCTCTGGCTGCAGACCTGACCGTCGGCTTCTCGCAGATCGGTTCCGAGTCGGGCTGGCGTGCCGCTGAAACATCCGTCACCAAGCTCGAAGCTGAGAAGCGCGGCATCGAACTGAAGTTCGCCGACGCTCAGCAGAAGCAGGAAAACCAGATCAAGGCCATCCGGGGCTTCATCGCCCAGGGCGTTGACGCCATCCTCGTGGCTCCGGTCGTCGCAACCGGCTGGGAAGACGTTCTGACCGAAGCCAAGGAAGCCGAGATCCCGGTCATCCTGCTCGACCGTGGCGTTGATGCGCCGCAGGATCTCTACCTGACCTCGGTCGCGTCCGACCAGGTGAAGGAAGGCCGCGTTGCCGGCGAATGGCTGGTCAACACCGTCGGCGACAAGCCGTGCAAGGTCGTCGAACTGCAGGGCACCGTCGGCTCGACGCCGGCGATCAACCGCAAGAAGGGCTTTGAAGAAGCCATTGCCGGCAAGGCCAACATCACCATTGCCCGCAGCCAGACCGGTGACTTCACCCGCGCCAAGGGCAAGGAAGTCATGGAAGGCTTCCTGAAGGCCGAAAACGGCGGCAAGGACATCTGCGCGATGTATGCCCACAATGACGACATGGCCGTCGGCGCCATCCAGGCGATCAAGGATGCCGGCCTGAAGCCGGGCACCGACATCCTCGTCGTCTCGATCGACGCCGTTCCGGATATCTTCGCCGCCATGGTGGCCGGCGAAGCCAATGCGACCGTGGAACTGACCCCGAACATGGCCGGTCCGGCCTTCGACGCGCTCGACGCCTTCCTGAAGGACGGCAAACAGCCGGAGAAGTTCATCATCACGGAATCCAAGCTCTACACGCCTGCGGACAATCCGCAGGGCGAGTATGACAACCGCAAGGGCCTCGGTTACTAAGGTAACCCTCCCGGCCGAGACCCCGCCCTACCCTGGTGGCGGGGTCTCTGTCGCTTTCCCCCGGCTCAATCAGGGGATAGCTTCGTGGGAGAGGGGGAAGAGGCACATGACCGAGCATCCATCGATCGTGCTTGCGGCGGCGGGCATCACCAAGACATTCGGCAATCATACGGCGCTCGACGGCGTCGATATCGCGTTTCATCGCGGCGAAGTGCATGCACTTCTCGGCGAAAACGGTGCCGGCAAATCCACGCTGATCAAGATCCTGACGGGCGCCTATATTCCGGATGGCGGGACGATCACACTTGACGGCGAGGCCGTGAATTTCACCACGCCGCAGCAGGCCCAGACACTCGGCATCGGCACGGTCTATCAGGAGGTCAACCTCCTGCCGAACATGACCGTCATCGACAACCTCTTCATCGGTCGCCAGCCGACCAACCGTTTCGGTCTGGTCGATAAGCGCCGGATGGAGCGGGAAGCCCGGGACATTCTCAATACCTACGGTCTCGATATTGATGTGAAGGCCGAGCTTTCCACGTTCTCGGTCGCCGTCCAGCAGATCATTGCGATCGCCCGTGCCGTCGAGCTCTCCGGCAAGGTGCTGATCCTCGACGAGCCGACGGCCAGTCTCGACCGGTCCGAAGTCGAGAAGCTGTTCGGCATTGTCCGGCAGCTGCGCGATCGCGGTCTCGCGATCGTCTTCATTACCCATTTCCTCGATCAGGTCTTCGAGCTGTCGGACCGCGTGACGGTTCTGCGCAACGGGCGTCTCGTCGGCACGCAGGCGATTGCCTCGCTCGACCGCACCAGCCTGGTGCGCATGATGCTCGGCAAGGATCTCGCCTTCCATCATCCTGATGTCCTCGGCGAAGAGGGCGAAGTGGGCGAGACGCTGATGGAGTTCGAGAATTTCGGCCTGTCCAACAGCGTGCAGCCGTTTGATCTCAAGATCCATCGCGGCGAAGTTGTCGGTGTCGCCGGTCTGCTCGGCTCCGGGCGAACCGAGATGGCGCGGCTGATGTTCGGCATCGATCAGGCCGACAGCGGCGCCTTGAAGATTGACGGTGCAACGCGTCAGGTGCGCAATCCGCGTGAAGCGGTCGAACTCGGCTTCGGTTTCTGCCCGGAAGACCGCAAGATCGATGGTATCTTTGGCGACCTTTCCGTGCGTGAGAATATCGTGATTGCCATGCAGGCCCGGCTCGGCTGGTTCAAGGCGCTCAACCGCGACGAACAGCTGGAGATCGCCGGCAATTTCATCGAGGCGCTCGACATCCGCACGGCCTCTGCCGAGCTGCCGGTCAAGCTTCTCTCCGGCGGCAACCAGCAGAAGGTGATCCTCGCCCGCTGGCTTGCCACCGATCCGCGTTTCCTCATTCTCGACGAGCCGACGCGCGGCATCGATGTCGGTGCCCATGCCGAGATCGTGCGGATGATCAGCCGACTGCGTGAAGACGGGCTGGCACTGGTCGTCATCTCCTCGGAGCTCGACGAGATCGTTAGCTATTCCTCGCGTGTCGTCGTCATGCGCGACCGCAAGATGGTCGCCGAACTGCATGGCGCCGACATCACCCCCGGCGTCATCGTCCAGACCATTGCCGCCCAGCCGGCGGAGGTCGAGGCATGAAAAGGCTTGCCATGTCCCGTATCGTTTCTCCGCAGCTTCTGGCGCTTGCCGGCGTGCTGTTCTTCAACTGGCTGGTCTTTCCCGGCTTCTTCAACATCACCTGGCAGGATGGCCGGCTGTTCGGCAGCCTGATCGACGTGATCAATCGCGGCGCGCCCGTCGCGATCCTGGCGATCGGCATGACGGCGATCATCGCGACGAAGGGCGTGGATTTGTCCGTCGGTGCCGTGATGGCCGTTGCCGGAGCCGTTGCCGCGACCTGCGCGGTTGCCGGCCAGCCGCTGGTCGTGACGCTGGTGGCTGCCCTTTCCGTCGGTATTCTCTGCGGCATCTGGAACGGCATCCTCGTTGCCTATCTCGGCATCCAGCCCTTTGTCGCGACGCTGGTGCTGATGGTGGCCGGGCGAGGCGTCGCCCAGCTTATCACCGAGGGTTCGATCGTCACCTTCTCGGATCAGGCGCTGATTTTCGTCGGAACGGGCAATGTCTTCGGTCTGCCGATGCCGGCTGTCATCGCGATCGTGCTGATGCTGGCCGCGCATTTTGCCATGCGGCGAACCGCGATCGGTCTGTTCATCGAGGCGATCGGCACCAATCTTTCTGCCGCCAATTACACCGGTCTGCGCAGCAAGGTCGTGATCCTCGCGATCTACGCCTTCGGCGGCTTCTGCGCTGCGACGGCCGGCATCATCGCCGCTGCCGACATTCGTGGGGCCGATGCCAACAATGCCGGCCTTTGGCTCGAACTCGACGCCATCCTTGCGGTTGTGATCGGCGGAACCTCGCTGCTCGGCGGGCGCTTCTCGATCCCGATGTCGGTGCTCGGCGCCATCATCATCCAGGCGATGAACACGGGTGTTCTGGTCTCGGGCTTCCCGCCGGAGTTCAACCTGATCGTCAAGGCCGGCATGATCATCATCATCCTGGTCCTGCAGTCGGCCCGGATCGCCCAGGTGCTCGGCCGCAAGTTCGGGCCACGCCAGATGCCGGCTGCGACACCGCCCCAGACCAAGACCCAAACTTCGGGACAGGCACGATGAATCCGCGTTACCGCCCTCTTGCCGCGACCACTCTGATTTTCGTGATCGCCTATGCCATCTGCATCTTCCAGTATCCGGGCATGTGGTCGACGCGCGTCTTCGGCAATTTTCTGACCGACAATGCCTTTCTCGGCATTGCCGCCGTCGGCGCCACCTTCGTCATCATCTCCGGCGGGATTGATCTTTCCGTTGGTGCCGTGATCGGATTGACGGGGGTGATCACCGCCATCCTGATTTCCTGGGTCGGCATCCATCCGCTGGCGGTGTTTGCGATCGTGCTGACACTCGCTGCTGCCTTCGGTGCGGCGATGGGCGCCGTCATTCACTTTCTCCAGGTGCCACCGTTCATCGTGACCCTTGCGGGCATGTTTCTGGCGCGCGGCCTCGCTTCGGTGCTCAGCCAGGATTCGATCCCGATCGACCACGAATTCTACCGGACGATCTCGAGCCTTTACTACCGGCTGCCCGGAGGCGGGCGTCTCAGTGCCATCGGTCTCTTGATGCTGGCGACCTTCGTGGTCTGCGGCTTCATCGCCCACAAGACGCGCTTCGGATCCTATGTCTATGCGATCGGCGGCAACCCGACTTCGGCCTCGCTGATGGGCGTGCCGACGGGACGGGTGACGGTTGGCATCTATGCACTCTCGTCCTTCCTCGGCGGCCTCGCGGGCATCGTCTATTCGCTCTATACCTCGGCGGGCTACCCGCTGGCGGCTGTTGGCATCGAACTTGACTCAATTGCAGCCGTGGTGATAGGCGGAACGCTATTGACGGGCGGTTACGGTTTCATCTTCGGGACCCTGATCGGGGTCATGCTGCAGGGCCTCGTCCAGACCTACATCGTCTTTGATGGAACGCTCTCCAGCTGGTGGACTAAAATCGCCATCGGGTTCCTGCTGTTCATGTTCATCTTGCTTCAAAAGCTGGTGTTTACCGCGCAGACCGGGCGTACGCGCCTGAAGAAGGCCCCTGCATGAGTGAGCCGGGGAGCCTGCTTCGCTCCCTTTCAGGGCGGTCGACGGCGCGCAACTATCATTCGCATGTGATCAACGAGATCGGGGCCGGGGTCATCTCCGGCCGTTATGCCATTGGGACGACGCTGCCGAACGATGCCGAGCTCATGGAAGAATTCGAGGTATCGCGCACGGTGCTGCGCGAGGCATTGAAGACACTCGAGGCCAAGGGACTGCTCGAAGCACGTCCCAAGGTCGGCACCAAGGTCGCCAAGAAGAGCCGCTGGAACCTCTATGATCCGCAGGTGCTTGCCTGGCATCTCGACGCACCGCTTGATCCGGAGTTTCTTGCGGGGCTTCACGAGGTTCGACGGTCCTTGGAACCGCAGGCCGCAGGCGAAGTCGCCAGGCGCCGCACGGCCGACCAGATCCGCCTGATGCTCTATTGGGTGCATCAGATGGAGACCTCGCTCGGTTCGCTGCAGAACTTTGCGCTGGCCGATTTCGAGCTGCATCGCATCATCTCGGACGCGGCCCATAATCCCTTCGTGCGGGCGCTTTACGGGGTGATCGAGCTGGCGCATGCGCTCGCCTACAAGAGCCTCCTCAACACGCCGGATTCCTGCATCATGGATACCGTGCTGGAGAAGCACCGCCGGCTCGTCAACCGGATCGAATATGGCGACGAGGCGGGAGCGCGCGAGGCGATGCTCGACACCATCGAGCATGACCGGATGGTTGCGCTCAGACAGAGCTAGGGTTCGACCTGTGCCTAGCTCCGAGGGATTGGAAGCATGCCCTGGTAAATCCCGGGCGACGAGTTCGGAATGGCGATTGCGCCGACGCTCTTTTCGTAAAAGCCCATCGGGCCAGCGCCGCCGATGATGGCATAGGCGTAGCCCTGGTCGCGCATGTCGATAAGCGTTCGGATCAGCAAGGCATGACCGATGCCGCGGCCGCGGGCCGCTTCGTCTACGCCGGTCGGACCGAAAAAGCCCTTCATCGTGGCATCATGGCAGGCAAAGCCGAAGAGCTTCTCTCCCTCATGGGCGATCCAGCAGGTGACGGGCTGGCGCATGATTGCAGCGGTCGCTTCGGCCACCCAGCCTTTGCCGAATCGGGGCTCGATCCAGGCAGCGATTGTGGGGAGTTCGGGGACCAGCGCGCGCCGGATGGTAATGCCTTCGGCCTTCATGTGCCCGATGAGATCGGGATTGGCCTCAAGTTCGTAAAGCTTCACCAGCATGTCTGCGGCCATGTCAGGCTCCGTTGTGGTCTTTGGCGAAGTCGAGGCCGAGGATGGCAGCGCCCACAAGGCCGGGTTCGACGCGGCAGGCGGCGGGCACGACGATCGGGTCCTTGAACTTGCGCAGGATGCGTGACCTCAGGGCCGTGTCGATCCGCGTCAACAGTTCCGGAACGTTGGAGAGACCGCCGCCCACCGGCAGGATGGTCGTGCCGGTGACGTTGACCACGATCGACAGGGCATCGGTGAGGATGTCGACATAGACGTCGATGGTGCGTTCGGCCTTGGCGTCGCCCTTCTGCCAGTCGGCGATGATCTCCTCGCTGGTCAGCTGTTCCGCGTGAATATGCCTGTGCAGCTTTTCCAGGCCCCGTGCGCTGCAGATCGCGTCGATGCAGCCGATCTGGCCGCAGCCGCATTGGAAGCGCGGCACGTGCATCGGAGGCGTGCCGGCTTGCGTTGGCTGGATCGGCCCATGGCCCCATTCGCCGGCGAAACCGCTTTCGTTGATCAGCTTGCCGTCGATGACGAGGCCGCCGCCCACGCCGGTGCCGAGGATGACGCCGAAGACGACGCGGTGCCCGCGCGCAGCACCTATTCCGGCTTCGGCCAACACGAAGCAGTCGGCATCGTTGGCGACGATGACTGGCAGACCGAGGGCGGCTTCGAGCTCGGCCTGCAGCGGCCGGCCATGGATGCAGGGAATATTGGCAACGACGGCGTTCGCCGTATCGGGATCGATGACACCGGCAATCGAGATCGCGATACAGGCGGGGCGTTCACCGACGATGGCTTCGGCCTCGGTTATGACGGACGCAAGCGTTGCGACGAAGGCGTCGAAGTCGTGGATCGGGGTCGGTTGGCGCGGGAAGGGGCGGATGTCATCGGGGCTGGTTGCGAGCGCCCCCTTGATGGCCGTGCCGCCAATGTCGAAGCAGACGATCATGCGAAGGCCCTGCTGGCTTCTGTGTCCTCCGCGAAGACGCAAGTGCCTGCGATCCAGGTCGAGTGGATGTCGAGATCCGGGCCGAGCACGACGAAATCGGCATCCTGGCCTGCGGCGAGGCTCCCCTTGTTTAGCGCGCCGATGGCCTCGGCGGGATAGAGCGACGCCATGCGCAGCGCCTCTTCCAGGGGCTGACCGAGTTTCTCGTGCACGTAGCGAACACAGGAGAGCATGTCGATATCGGCGCCAGCCAGCGTTCCATCGGCAAGCGTCAGGCGGCCATCGCGGCGATAGACGGCGCGGCCGTTGAGATCAAAGCCGGTCCGGTCCGTGCCGATGGTCGACATGGCGTCGGTCACGAGAAAGATGTGGGCCGGACCTGTCTTGGCGGCGAGCGCGATCTTCATGGTCACCGGATCGACATGGAAACCGTCGGCGATCAGGCCGCAATGCAGGGTGGGCGAGGTGAGGGCCGCGCCGACGAGGCCGGGCTCCCGGTTGCCGAGCGGGCTCATGGCGTTGAAGAGATGGGTAACCAGTGTCGCTCCGGCTTCGACATAGGCCTCGACGCCGGCACAAGTTGTGTCGGTATGGCCAATGCTGACGCGGTAGCCGGCCTCTACCAGGCGCTTGACCTGATCCGGTGTGACGCTTTCCGGCGCAACCGTGATCATCGGGATGCCGAAACGCGATGCCTGCGCGACGAGATAGTCGAGATCGGCTTGCGCCATCGGGCGGATCAGGGCCGGATCATGGGTGCCTTTACGGGCGATCGAGAGGTGTGGTCCTTCGAGATGCAGGCCGAGATAGCCCGGTTCGCCGGCCCTGGCGGCGGCCTCACCGGCGGTGATCGCCTCGCGCTTGATCTCCGGCGCATCGGTGATCAGCGTGACCATGAGGGCTGTCGTGCCATAACGCGCATGGGCCTCGCAGATCGTGCGGATGCCGGTGACAGTCGGATCGTTGTTGAAGAGTACGCCGCCGCCGCCATTCACCTGCAGGTCGATGAAGCCAGGGGCAATCAACGCATCGCCCATATCCTGCCGTGGGACACCGGTCGGCAGGTCGGCCTTGCCCAGGATGGCCTTGACCCGGCCGCTCTCGACCAGGAGCGCCGCGTCCTCGTGGAACTGGTGTCCGTCGAAGATGCGGCTTGCTGTGATGGCAAAGGCTTGGCTCATTGGGTCTCGGTGACTTTCTTCAGTGCGACCGGCTTGTCGGGATTGAAGCCACGGGCACGGGAGAGGGATTCGATGAAGCCATAATAGGGAACGATCAGCGCCAGTGCATCCGTGATCGGATGTCCTGTTGCGATGAAAGGCAGTTTGTGGCCGGCCGTTGCCTGATCCGAGGTGATGAAGCAGGTCGCGTTGCTCGCCGCAAGCTTTGAGACGGTGCCAGCAATCGAGGCTTCCGCCTTGTCGCGGGCGGCAAAGGCGACGACGGGGAAGTCACGACCGACGATCGAGACGGGACCATGCAGGACTTCGGCGGAAGAATAAGCCTCCGCATGCAGTTCGCAGGTTTCCTTGCATTTGAGTGCGGCTTCGGCGGCGATGGCAAGAGCCGGGCCGCGACCCAGCATGTAGAGCGACTCGGCCGACTTCAGCGGTTCAAGCAAGGCGCTCCAGTCCAGCGCAAGCGCCTTGTCGAAGTGTTCGGGCAGGGCGTCGACGGCGCGGGTCAGCGCCTCGTCGCGGCTCCAGCTTGCGAGGATGGCAAGGCCCGCGACGATCGAGTTGACAAAGGACTTGGTGGCGGCGACGGCAATCTCCGGACCTGCCTTGATGTCTATGGCGAAGGTCGCCGCCTCGGCGAGCGGCGAGGGCAGGGTGTTGACCAGGCTCACCGTGGTTGCGCCGCCATCGCGGGCACCTCTGGCCATGGCGACAATGTCTGGGCTTGCGCCGGACTGTGACACGGCAAAGGCGGCGGCCTTGCCGAGCTTCATCGGTGTTTCGTAGATCGAGGCGAGCGAGGGGCCGAGCGAGGCGACCGGCAGGCCCATCTGCAGCTCGATCGCGTATTTCAGGAAGTGCGCCGCATGATCGGAGGAGCCTCGGGCAATGGTGACCACGACACCTGGATCCTTGTCACGCAAGGCGTTTGCCGCCTCGGCGATTACGGTTCTGGATGTGTCCAGCAATCGGGCGGCGGCTGCGGGGATCTCGTTGATCTCCTCACGCATCTTCGTGGTCATAGGCCAAACTTTCAGTCTTGAGGCTTCATGGGCGAACCGATGCCGAGTTCGGCGACCAGGTCATAGGCGTCGCTGCGATAAAGCGCGCGCGACATTTCCATCACGCGGCCGGTTTCGAGATAGGCAATCCGCTGCACCGAGAGCGCTGCCGAGCCGGGCGGAACGCCGAGCAGTTTGGTTTCCTCGTCCTTCAGGAGGACGGCGGAGATGCGCTGGTTGGCGCGCACCGGGCGGATGCCGGCGTCCAGCAGGCAGAGATAGAGGGAGTCCTCGATCTTATCCGGATCCGGCAGCAGATCGTCCGGCAGACTGGTTCGTTCCAGCGCGATCGGCATGTCGTTGGCGGTTCTCAGGCGATCCAGTCGGGCGACACGTGCACCGCTGACGAGGCCGAGCATCATGGTTTCCTCTGCCGTCGGGTAAAACAGGCCGCGGCCCAGCCACCGGGAACCTGCAACCATGCCACGCCGACGCATGTCCTCGGTGAAGGAGGTGAGCTGACTCAGCGGCTGCTGCATGCGCTGAACGGGTTTGACAACGAAGGTGCCAGATCCACGCCGACGGACGAGGAGGCCCTCTGCGACCAGTTCGTCGATCGCCTTGCGAACGGTGACCCGGCTGATATCGGCCGCATCGGCGATGTCGCGCTCGGCCGGCAATGCCTCGCCATGCTTGAGGCGCCCGGACGCCACCGCATCCTCGATCATCTTTCGGAGTTTGACGTAAAGCGGTCCGCCGCGGACGGACTGCAGCTGTTCGAGGGGAAGAGATGTGCTCATGCGCTTCCTCTGCCCCAGTGTCGGGCGCATCGCAAGCGGATCGCGGTGGCGCTGTCCGTTCTCTCTCTCCGCATGGATCCATCCCCTTGGTGGTCTTTGCGAAAACAATACCAACCAGAAACCTATTTCGCAAATGGTTTTGATGTGGGCTCTTCTAATCCTGTGCAGATTAAGAAATTTCATCATGAAAACAGGATTTTGCGCGTTTTTTGCCCAATTTGGACGTAACCAGCTTTACGATTGGACTAGTTTTGGTATCTTAAATTAACGATTGGAAAGAAACCCAATTTGCATCCCGGTAGCCAAGGCTTGTGTCGAGACTGGTGGTGCCGGGTTTGGTGGGTGGGGTGCTCATTTTTCAATCTTGCGGATGGATCGTGAAAACCATTTTCATCAATGCGGGGAATTTCGCTTCCAGTGTTGACGATCTCGGAAATTTGACGCAGTCTGCGAAAAATAATTACGAAAGCAGGGGAATGCATCATGAAGGTCGCGATTATCGGACTCGGATTCCGTCTCGGATATCTGGGTCGGGTGTTCAAGGAGATCGACCCGAGTTTCGAGATCGTCGGTTATGTCGATCCGGCTCCGGCCGGTATGGCGACACTCAATGAGCATGGCATCTCCCCGGGCAAGGTCTACGAGACGCCCGAAGCCCTGATTGCCGGCGAAACTTTCGACCTTCTGATGATCGGGTCGCCCAACCATCTGCATCTCTATCATATCCGCATCGGTCTCGAGGCCGGTCTGACCGTGTTCACCGAAAAGCCGATCGTCACCAGCATTGAGGAAAGCCACGCGCTCGCCTCCCTGCTCAATACCTACGGCCATGACCGTCTGCTCGTCGGGCTGGTGCTGCGTTATTCCCCGCTCTATCGCGACCTGCGCAAGGCGCAGGAAGAAGGGCGGCTTGGTAATGTCGTCTCGATCGAGGCCTCCGAGCACATCCAGCCCTATCACGGTGCCTTCTTCATGCGCGACTGGCGCCGCTACGGCCGTTATGCCGGTGGTTTCATGCTGGAAAAGTGCTGCCACGATCTCGACCTTTACAATGGCGTGGTCGGCGCCCGTCCGCGCTTTGTCGCGAGCTTCGGCGGTCGCAAGAGCTTCGTGCCGGAAAATGCGCCGGAAGCCGAAGGCATCAACGATCTCAACGTCTACCACCGCAAGCCGAGCGGCTGGCAGGGCTCCGACAAGGTGTTCGACAGCGATGGCGATATCATCGACTACCAGACCGCGATCGTCGAATACGAGAATGGCGTGTCGATGACCTTCCACACCAATCTCAACGTCCCGGACGAGTTCCGCCGCTTCTGCGTGATCGGATCCAAGGGCATGGCGGAAGGCGACTTCGTGCGCGGCTTCATGGATGTGCATGACGCCCGCACCAATGAGAAGGTCATCGCCAATACCTATAAGGCGCCGTCAGCGCTTTCGCAGCATTACGGTGCCGATGAGCAGATGGCCGAAGACGTGATCGCCTTCGTTCAGACGGGTGCCAAGCAGCCGGTCTCCGCCATCGATGCACTCGAAGCCGGTATCCTGGCGCTTGCCATGGACGAGGCGCGGCTCGCCCGCAAGGTCGTCGATCTGAAGCCGGTCTGGGAAAAGTTCGATGCCTGCCTGCATGGCAGCGCCGGTGCGCCCGCCCGCGCCCGGTCGGCGTAAGGGAGCGGTCGGATGCAAGCTCGCCGAAGTGCTATCCTGTTTGCCTGGCTGCTGATCGCGCCGGCCCTTGTCTATATCGCCGTCATCGTCGCCTATCCGCTGGTCGACACTTTCATCCTGTCCTTCACCGATGCGTCGCTCAGGAAGACGACGAACTGGGTCGGCTGGGCCAACTAAGAGAAGATCTTCAACGATACCTTCGGCGAAGTCATCGTCCGGACCTTTGTCTGGACCTTCTTCTCGGTGTCCATCAAGATGATCATCGGTACCTTCGGCGCAGCCATGCTGAACGCCGCCGTTCCCGGACGTACGCTGTTTCGCGTGCTGACCATGCCCCCATGGATCGTGCCCATGGCGATCGGTATCTTCATGTGGGGGTGGATGTATAACGGCCAGTTCGGCATGATCTCCGGCGTCCTGCAGCGCATGGGCGTGGTCGATGGCCCCGTTGCCTTCCTCGCCTATGGTTCGACCGCCTTCTGGGCGACGATCTTCACCGATGTGTGGATCGGCGTGCCGATGGTGACGCTCTACATGTTGGCTGCCATGCAGGCGATCCCGCAGGATCTCTACGAGGCCGCCTGGACGGATGGCGCCGGTCGCTTCTATCGCTTCCGCCGCATCACCCTGCCGCTGATCCTGCCCGCCATGATCACCATGTCGATGCTGTCTCTGATCGCGACCTTCAACTCCTTCGACATCATCTGGATCCTGACGCGCGGTGGTCCGAGCGGCGAGACCACGACGATGATCATCGACACCTATCACACGGCGATCGGCTCGAAGAAATACGGCGAGGGCGCTGCCCGTGCGGTGCTGATCTGCATCTTCCTCTCGATCTTCTGTGTTGCCTATTTCCGCGTGACCAGCCGTCTCTCGCAGGAGCCTGCCCGATGAGCTACGACAAGACAGCCCTGATCAACCGCTACAAATGGTATGAGCTGGTCGGCATCTATAGCGGGATCGCGGTCTTCCTGACCTTCGTTCTGGCACCCTTCGTCGAAGGATTCCTGGTGTCGCTCAAGCCGCTCAGCCAGCTCTTCTCCTCGCCCTATCGCTTTTGGCCGGAAAACGGCTCATTCGACGCCTACATCACCATGTGGGACAGCGTTCCGGGCTTTGCACGCTACATCTTCAACTCCTTCTTGATCTCGACCATTGCGACCGTCGTCGTCCTGCTGCTCGTGGTGCCGGCATCCTATGCCTTTGCCCGTTTCGAATTTCGCGGTCGCGGTCAGTTGCTGGCTGCCTTTCTCGCGGTCAACATGTTCTCGGGTGCCGTGCTGCTCATCCCGCTCTTCCGGCTGATGCGGTCGATGGGTGTGCTGAACACTTACTTTGCGATGATCGTGCCGGGTGTCGCCTTCCTCATTCCCTCAGCGATCTGGCTGTTGCGCACCTACATGATGCGCATTCCGCGGGAGCTGGAAGAGGCGGCCTATGTCGATGGCGCCGGTTACTTCTACACCTTCCGTCGGGTCATCCTGCCGCTTGCCACGCCGGGCATCGCCGTGGTCGCCATCACGACCTTCATCGGCGCCTATGCCCAGCAGTTCATCTTTGCCCTCACCTTCAATTCCAAGACCGAATACATGCCGCTTCCGATCGGGCTGTTTGCCTATTTCGGCCGCCAGGAGGTCATCTGGAACGAGCTGATGGCGGCAAGCTTCGTCGGGATCACGCCGGCGATGATCGTGATCTTCTTCCTGCAGCGCTACCTCGTCAGCGGACTGACCGCCGGCGCGGTGAAGTAAGGGCTGCCAACCAAAATTCGGGCCAACCGGACGCTTTCAACCTGTCAACAAAGGGGAACTACCGATGACAAGAAAATTGACCATGCTCGCGGGCTCATTCGCCCTGCTCGCAAGCTCGGCGCTCACCACGCTGGCGGCTGACCAGGAGATCAGCTGGATCTATTGCGGCGACAAGATCGACCCGATCCACGAAAAGTATATCGCCGAATGGGAAGGCAAGAATGCCGGCTGGAAGGTGAAGCCCGAAGTCGTCGGCTGGGAACAGTGCCAGGACAAGGCGACGACGCTCGCCGTTGCAGGCACGCCTGTTGCCATGGCCTATGTCGGCTCGCGCACGCTGAAGGAATTCGCCCAGAACGACCTCATCGTCGAAGTCCCGATGACCGACGAGGAAAAGGCGTCCTACTATCCGAACATCGTCGACACCGTGACCTTCGAGGGCACGCAGTGGGGCGTTCCGATCGCGTTTTCGACCAAGGCGCTCTACTGGAACAAGGACCTGTTCAAGGCCGCCGGTCTGGACCCGGAAAGCCCGCCGAAGACCTGGGCTGACACGATCGCTGCTGCCAAGCAGATCAAGGAGAAGACCGGCACTGCCGGTTACGGTCTGCCGGCCAAGACCTTCGACAACACCATGCACCAGTTCATGCACTGGGTTTACACCAACAACGGCAAGGTCATCGACGGCGACAAGATCGTCATCGACAGCCCGGAAGTTCTGGCCGCCCTGCAGGCCTACAAGGACATCACGCCTTACTCCGTCGAAGGTGCGACCGCTTATGAGCAGAACGAAATCCGCGCCATCTTCCTCGATGGCAAGGTCGGCATGATCCAGGCCGGTTCGGGCGCCGCCTATCGCCTGAAGGACACCAAGATCAACTGGGGTGTTGCCCCGCTGCCGCTCGGCCCTGCAGCCAAGGGTGAAGGCACGCTGCTGATCACCGACAGCCTTGCCATCTTCAAGGGCTCGGGCGTCGAGGAGAAGGCGACGGAATTCGCCAAGTACATCACCTCGACCGACATCCAGCATGAATACGAGCTGCAGGGAGGCGCCGGCCTCACGCCGCTTCGCCCGGGCGCTGTCGTTGACCAGTTCGTTGCCAACGAGCCCTTCTGGAAGCCGTTCATCGACGGCATCGCCTATGGTGGTCCGGAGCCCCTCTTCACCGACTACAAGGGCTTCCAGAACGTCATGATCGAGATGGTCCAGTCGGTCGTCACCGGCAAGGCTGAGCCGGCCGACGCCCTGAAGAAGGCTGCCGGCGAACTCGAGCAGTACAAGTAATCTCGGGCAACCGGGGCTCCGCGGGCCGGTTTCGGCCCGCGGATTTCATCAAGCGGGTTTGGCCGACTGTTGAGGTCGGCAATGGAGACTGAGGGTCGTGGGTCAGCTATTTCTGAAAAAGGTGCGCAAGTCGTACGGACATTTCGAGGTCATCAAGGGTGTCGATCTCGAGGTGAAGGACGGCGAGTTCGTCGTTTTCGTCGGTCCCTCGGGCTGCGGCAAGTCCACGCTTTTGCGCATGATCGCGGGCCTTGATGACACGACCGACGGTGACATCGTCATCGATGGCGAGCGGGTCAATGACAAGCCGCCGGTCGAACGCGGCATTGCCATGGTCTTCCAGTCCTATGCGCTCTATCCGCATATGTCGGTCTTCGAGAATATCGCCTTTCCGCTGCGCGTCGAGAAGCTGCCGGAGCAGCAGATCCGCGAGAAGGTGGGCGCTGTCGCCAAGATCCTGCAACTCGACCAGCGCCTGCAGCAGCGCCCGGGCCAGCTTTCCGGCGGCCAACGCCAGCGTGTCGCGATCGGCCGCGCCATCGTGCGCGAACCGAAGATCTTTCTTTTCGATGAGCCGCTGTCCAACCTCGACGCGGCCCTGCGCGCCGACATGCGCATCGAGCTGACCAAGCTGCATCGCGACCTCGAAGCGACGATGATCTACGTCACCCATGACCAGATCGAGGCCATGACCATGGCCGACCGGATCGTGGTGCTGAATGCCGGCCACATCGCCCAGGTGGGAGCGCCGCTCGAGCTCTATCACAAGCCGCAGAACACCTTTGTTGCCGGCTTCATCGGCAATCCGAAGATGAACTTCGTGCCGGTCACCTGTGTCGGCGTCGATGCGATCGGCGTGACGATTTCCTATGAAGGGCAGACGGCGCTGATCCCGGTCGATGCGCGTCCGGATCTTGTTGGCCAGACGCTGACGCTCGGCATCCGGCCAGAGCATACGCGTCTCAGCGAAGGCGATATCAACATCATGGTCACGCCCAGCGTCATCGAGCGTCTCGGCATCAACACGATTGCCTATGCTTCGCTGCCAAACGGCGAGCCCTATTGCGCGCTTCTGCCGGGCTCGGCGCCCATCCGCGTCGAGCAGCCGATGGTAACCGGCATCATGGCTGCAGACTGCCATCTCTTCGACGGCAACGGTCAGGCGCTGGAGCGCCGCATCGACTGGCGCACACTCGACCTTCCGGCATCCGTCACCGCTGCCGAGTAAAGCTCCTCCCGGCCATGCCAAAGGCCAATCCCCTGGTCCGCCTTCGGGCGGACCTTTTTTCGTTTGGGAGGCTTGCTGCGCGCTGTCAGTCCGGAAAGCCGTCAAACTGCGGCAGGTCGTCGACGATCTCGTACCAGGGTGCCTTGGAGCCGACGAAGATGTGCATGGAGGGTTTCATCGAGGGTGGGTCGATGAGCGTTCCCATGGGAAGATGGACTTTCACGCCCCCGTTTTCGGCAATCCAGGAATAGACGAGGGAACCGCAGGTGCGGCAGTGCATGTCATGGATGTCTTCAGGGTCTCCATGGCGGAACATGGCGTCTGCGCCTGCGGTGATGGCAAAGTCCTCGACCGAGGCACCAGCGATCGGCTTGAAGGCCGAGCCCGTGGTGCGGCGGCATTTCGAACAGTGGCAGTTGATCGCGTAGAGAAAGCGATCGGCGACCTCATAGGTCACGGCCCCGCACATGCAGCCGCCGCGCAGCCGGTGCAGACCCTGCAACTGTTTGTGCTCCGTCATCATGGCCCTTCCGCCTTGAGGCAAAGGATTTGGCAATGGCAGCACTAAGCCGCCGGGCGAATGTCCGTCTCCGCGAAGTCTTTACCCTTGAACAACAGCGGTTCATCAAGATCCTTGGAGAGAGCGTAGGCAAAGCAGTCGCCAAAGTTCAAGCCGGCCTTGTGCCTGCCTTTGCCGAAATCAAGGAAGGCTTGTCGGGCGAAATCGCCCTGTTCGACTGTAACGGGCTCAATGGTGATCGCTGCGCGGCGGAAGAAGGCTTCGACCTGCCGCATCCCCTCGGGCCCGAGCTGCTTTTCGATCACCATGGATAACTCGACATAGTTCGCCACGCTGATCCGCGTTATCGCCGCGCCGTGGATCAGTCGCGTGAAGGCGGCAGCTTCCGGTTCGCCATAGAAGATCGCAACCATGGCTGATGTGTCGACGATCATTTCGGCAGGCCATCCTCGTCGTAGAGAAGCTCCGCGTGATCGGCGTAAGGCTGCGTCAGATGTGCTGCGGCCCGGCTCGCGATCGTCAGAAGTTCATCGACCGAAGCCTTGCCTTTCTGCTTTTCAATCTGCGCATAGCGCTCGCGCAGAGCCTCGGTGACAACACGGCTCATGCTCTGCCCCGTGGCAAGGGCGATCGCCTGAGCGAGGCGATGCGCTTCGGGGTCCTTGATGTTGAGGCTCATGACGCATTGCTCCATTCTACCAAGGTAGCCAGAATTCTACCATTCTAGCCGACTTCATAGCCGTTTCAAAGCGTAGCCGTGGCGGCTTCACATTCCCCGGCGGAAGAACCTGCAGAGTGCCCGTCATTGGCCTGCCTTCGGCAGGAGATCCCTCGCCTAGGGCTGGTTACCAGACCAAACCACGCGCCGCGACCTCTTCCACCCGGGTGACGATCCCATCTCGGTGGAAGGTCATGATGTCGAAGAGGTTCGAGACGACGCAGGTGTGGTTCGGGATGATCCTGACCTTCTCGCCGATCTCGGGACGTCGCCCCTGAACCTTGGACAGGTCGACCGTGCCGTGCTCCTCGGAAAGGCCCGAGATGACCGCATCCGGGTAATCGACGATCATGCCGTAGTCGGAGAAGCCGAGAAGGTCCGAGGTGAGGGCCTTGGAGCCTGCGTCGAGGATCGCGCGATCTGGCGTCGGGCGGGAGACGACGGTCGCCAGGATGTGCATGGCGCAGTCGTCGAGGCTGCAGTGCCCCGAGCGGGCCATGGCGCGGTCGTTGTAGACATAGGTGCCGGCCCGGTGCTCGGTGGCCGAGGTCACCTTGTGCGCCGAGAAGAGGCTGGGCGTGCCGCCATTGGAGACAATGGGGCAGGGGATGCCACGGGCGGCAAGGCCGGCGAGTGTCGCGGCGAAGAAGGCTTCGACGGCCTCCTCGGTGTCTGCCTTGGGATAGGTCAGGATACCGCCGAAGGTAAGGCCGGGGGCTGCAGTGATCGTCTCAGCCAGTGCAATCGCCGCCTCCGGGCTCTGGACGCCGCAGCGCCCGCCCCCCGTGTCGCATTCAACGAGAACGGTGAGCGGACGGGTCTGAGCGAAGGTTGAAGCGAGGCCGCGCACCGTCATTTCGCTGTCGGCAACGACCTTCAGGCCGGAGATGCGGGCGTTCAGCGCCGCGAGCCGCTCAAGCTTCCCCGAACCCAGGATGTTGAAGGTGATCAACAGGTCTTCGAAGCCGGCATCGGCGAAGATTTCGGCCTCGGTGATCTTCTGGCAATTGATGCCCTGCGCGCCGGCCTTCACCTGCTGGCTGGCGATGGCCGGGATCTTGTGGGTCTTGATGTGTGGACGGAAGGCGAGGCCGTGGCTGTCCATATAGGTCTGAACACGGGCGATATTGGCGGCGAGCTTCTCTTCGTCGATCAGCGGCAGCGGCGTGGAGAGTTCAGATATCGGTTGGCCGGGCTTGGGGCGGGGGAGTTCCATCATGCGGCCTCGCTGCCTTCGGGCGTGTCATGCGGGTTTGCCATGATCGGCCAGATATCGCGGCGCACATGGCGATAGGCGGTCTGGGCCGGATTGTTGGGATAGGGCGTGCCTGCGGCGCAGTAGAGGATCTCCGAGGCGATCTGCGAGAAGGCCGCATAGAAATGATTGGTCGACTTGATGACGAGCAGATGCTTGGCTGTCGGGTCAATACCGAGTGCGGTGAAGAGCGAGGGATCGTAGCTCTGGACGCGGACCGAGCTCAGGATGATGTCAATGCCCTCAAGCCGGATATGGGCCGCATCGCCGAAGGGGGCGATGCTGTCGCCGAAGCGCATCT
The DNA here is from genome assembly GCA_027533385.1 of Rhizobium sp. Classification (GTDB taxonomy): domain Bacteria; phylum Pseudomonadota; class Alphaproteobacteria; order Rhizobiales; family Rhizobiaceae; genus Allorhizobium. The sequence continues at coordinate 147,972 of JAPZUE010000004.1, forward strand.
CTGCACTCGGGACCACTTTGACCACCTTCACCAGACCGTCGATCGGATGGCCTGTGCCGGGGGCTGATTTTGCGCCGAACCGCAGCGGAATCTCGGCGCCTTCGCCGGCTGCCATGCAGATCTGCACCGCGATCGGGTCCCAGATCATGCCGACGGCGGCGTTGGTCACGCCACGCGCCAGCATTTCCGCAAGGATCACGGTCGCATCACCCGCCGTGCCGCCGCCGGGATTGTCCCACATGTCGGCGATAATGATAGGGCCTTTGGGATAGGCCAGCGCTTGGTCAAGCGCTGCCTTCTCGTCGATCTGCGGCATCATGAAGGTGCCGCGCTTGGCGAAAAGTTCCATGCCGAGGTCGCGTGCCAGCATCGCGCCCTTGTCGGCATTGCCGTTGGTCACAGCGATCGTCTTGGTGCCCATCTCCGGCACGTCGCCGGCCATGAAGCCGTGGATGACAGAGAGCGACAGAACCTCCGAATCCGCATTCTCGATGGCCATAAGTCTGTCAACAAAGCTGCGCATTGGCTCGCGCGAGGTCGGGAAAACATCGATCATGCGGCAGTCGAAGACCGACATGACCGGCTTCACCCGACCTTCCAGGGTGTCGACGGCGATCCGCCAGAGATCTTCGGCGCGATCGACGAAATCGGTGTGCGGGAATTCCTTGAAGACGACGAAGAAATCGGCAGCTGCGACGCGTTTTGCCGTCAGGTGGCTGTGCGGATCGAGCTCGGCGCAAAGAAGGATGTCCGGGCCGATGATCCCGCGGATGCGGGTCAGGAGATCGCCTTCCGGGTCGAGATAACCGTCGGCGACCATGGCGCCGTGCAGACCGAGGACCACGGCATCGACAGGCATGGCTGCGCGCAGTTGATCCAGGATCTCGTCGCGCAGGCTCTCATAGGTCTGGCGGTTGACGAGGCCTGCCGGATCCGCCCAGGTCGCCGTGCCCTCGATCAGCGTCCAGCCCTTGTCACTGCAGACCTTGCGACCGACCGTAATCGGCGCGGTGCAGAGCGTCGGCGTCGCGGGATGCTTGCCCGGAGGCGCATAGAGCGAATCCTCGAAGGCGCGCCGGTCGATGCAGATCGGGGAGAAAGTGTTGGTTTCCGTTGCAAGCGCGGCGGTGAAGATGCGCAAGGGCCGACCTCCAGGTCTCAAGGGTTGAGGGCGGGTTCAGCGCTGGCCCATCGGATTGGGCAGATAACCGGTAAAGCCGGAGATTTTCCAGCGACCTTCATGCAGGCGGCAGTAATAGAGCGTCTGCCAGCGCATGACGTCGATTGTGCCATCCGCCTTCTTGATGCCGCCGTCGAACTTCTTGCGCACGAGCGCGGTTTCACCTGAGATCTCGATCTCTTCCAACGTCGTCGTCGTGAAGATCGCGCTGCGCGGATCCTCGCCGTAAGCTTGGCCGGCGAAGTCATGCGCCTGCTTCAGCCATTCGTCGCGGTAAGCCGCGAGACTGGGGAAGGCCAGCGTCCACTTGTCCGGATTGTCCTCGCGATTGCCGCTGATGCCGATAAAGCCATCCTCGACGAAGTCATGGGCGACCATGCTCCAGTCGACGGCGAGGAAGGCATCGATGTCGCGGGGCACGAGCATCTCCCAGATGGCATGGCGGGCTTCATCCGTTGCCGGAAACGGATTGTGGAATGGGTCGCGCATTTCTTCCCCGTTTTTAAATTCTTTTCATGAATGTCGATTTTGTCTGGTCAAAATCCGTTTTTTGTGGTCGCTTGTCAACGATCGAAGAAAATAATTTGCATGAGAGGTGTCCATGACGATCAAGCGTTACGGGGCCGAGAAGGCGGGTGCGGGTGGTCAGCGGTTGCCGTTTGCCCGGGCTGTCGAGGCCGATGGCTGGCTTTATGTTTCCGGACAGGTGGCCATGGAAGATGGCGAGATCATTCCGGGCGGTATCATCGAACAGACCCACAAGACCATCGCCAATGTCATCGCCATTCTGGAAGAGGCGGGCTACGGGCTTGAGCATGTCGTGCGCTGCGGCGTATGGCTGGATGACCCACGCGACTTTTGGACCTTCAACAAGATCTATCAGCAGTATTTCGGTGAGCACCCACCAGCGCGCGCCTGCGTCCAGGCCTCGATGATGGTCGATTGCAAGGTCGAGATCGACTGCGTAGCCTTCAAGCCTTCGAAATAAGAGAGAGGGCAGGGCATTGGATATCTTCGCGCGCATTCAGGAAGAGGCAGGGCAGTTTTCGGCCTCCGAGCAGCGTATCGCGGATATCCTGCTCAATTCCTTCGACTTCGCGGTCAATGCCTCGATCATCGAGCTCGCCGAGAAGGCAGAGGTCTCGCCGCCGACGGTAACGCGCTTCTGCCGTCGTCTCGGCTGCAACAGCTTTGCCGACTTCAAGGTCAATCTCGCCCGCACGGCCTATGTCGGTGTGCGCTATCTCAACCCGGAGGCCCAGAGCACGGAGCCGGCTGATGTTGCGACCGATGTGATCACCAAGGCGCAGAACGCCATGTTCATGGTGCATCGGGCGCTTGATCCGGCAGTACTGGACAAAGTCGCGGACCGGCTGGCGCGGGCGGAGATGGTCTATGCCTTCGGCTCCGGCGGCAATTCCTCAATGATTGCGGGCGAGATCCAGAATCGCCTCTTCCGTCTGGGGTCGCGGGTCACGGCCTCGGCCGACCACAACATGCAGCTGATGCTGACGGCGGCCGCACGTTCGAACGACGTTTTGATCGGCTCCTCGTTTTCGGGCCGCAATGCCGAGCTGGTGAAATGCTTCAAGCTCGCCCGCGAGAACGGCATCACCACGATCGCGCTCACCCAGAGCCAGAGCCTGGTGGCGGAAGCCTCCGAACTCGTCATAGGCATCGATCTGCCGGAAGGCGAAAACATCTTCCGGCCGACCTCGACACGTTTTGCCTATCTCGCGGTCGTCGACGTGATTGCGAGCCTGGTTGCCTATCGCAATCGCAAGCAGTCGCAGGTGACGCTGCGCCATATCAAACAACAGCTGGTCGAGCACCGCGATGGTGACGACCGGCAACTTCTCGGAGACTGATCCCATGCCCGTATCGATATCGGAGACCTGCCGTGACGCCTAAGGTTGCCGTCGTGACCGGTGCTGCCGGCGATATCGGGCGCGCGATCGCCAAGCGTCTGGCAGACAGCCAAGATGTCGTTGTGCTGCTCGATCTGGATTCCGCAGCACTGGATCGGGCGATTGCGGAGCTCGGAAGTGATCCACGTTTCGTGCCGCTCACCTGCGACGTGACGGATGAGGCGGATCTTGCCGAGACTGCCGCGCGGGTGGCCAGCCATGGGTTGGTGCATACGCTGGTCAACAATGCCGGTGCAGCGCGGGCCGTGAGCCTCGGCGATACCGATGGCGAGATCTGGCGCAAGGACAATACGCTCAATCTCGAAGCGCCCTTCCTCTGCTTCCGTGCGTTCGAAGAGGCGCTGAAGGCGTCCAAAGGCGCGCTCGTCAACATTTCCTCGGTCAATGGCATGGCGGTGTTCGGTCATCCTGCCTACAGCGCCGCCAAGGCCGGCCTCATCCACCTCACCAAGCTGATTGCCGTCGAATACGGCAAATACGGTATCCGCTCGAATGCGGTGGCACCCGGCACCGTGCGCACCCAGGCCTGGGAGGCGCGTGCTGCCGCCAACCCGCAAGTCTTCGAGGAAGCCAAGCGCTGGTATGCGCTGCGCCGGATCGCGACGGCGGAAGACATCGCCAATGCCGTGTTCTTCCTTTCGGGCGATCAGGCGGCTGCGATCACCGGTGTGTGCTTGCCCGTCGATTGCGGGCTGACGGCCGGTCAGGCCGAGCTGGCTCGGACCTTTTCACAATCCGACAATTATTGATCTCGACAAGCCCGGAGCATTCCCCATGGCAACAGAAGTTCAGTTCCGCCTCGAAAACGCGTGGCATCCGGTGGAGGGCGACGACTGCGGCGCCTTCGTCTTCACGTTGGTCAATCTCTCCGATGTGGCGCTTTCCGAGTTCAAGCTTGCCTATACGTCGCTCACTCGCGTCAAGGACACGCAGGAGCCGATCCTCGAGAATGCCGTCTTCCTGAAGCGGAATGCCAACTTCCATCAATTTGCGCCGCCTGCCGGCTTCGTGCTGCAGCCGGGTGCCTCCTGGACATTCCGCGTCGGTGGCTTGTGGCGTGCGGCCAAACATCGGACGGATGGGGCGAAATCCGCCTATATCACGCTCTCCACCGGTCAGCATGCGGGTGTTGCGGTGGCCGACCTGATGCTCGGGGGTGGTGACAGCGCGCCGCCGCCGCCGCTTCTGCCGGAGGGGCAGGTCACGCAGCCTTTCGCGATGCTACCCTGGCCGGTCTCCGCCGAGCTTGTGGCTGGCGAAGGCTTGCCCGTCGCGCTCTATCCGGCCAGCGATTCTTCACTCGTCGAGCTGCGACAAGTCGAAAACGTGTTGCGGCTCTTCTGCCGCCTCTTCGCAGTCGGCCATGCGCCGCTGTCGCTCGCGCCGGTGCACCAAGGCCGGACGATCACCTTCCGTGCGGACGAGGCCCTGGGCGCTTCCGCTTACACGCTCACCTTCGCCGCTGATGGCATCACGCTGACCTATGGCGATGTCGCCGGCCTGCAATATGCGCTGACCGTGCTTGCCCAGATGCTGCATGGCGCCCGCACGCAGCCGGGTACCTTCCGCTTTCCGGTATCGGGCACGATCACCGACAAGCCGCGTTACGGCTGGCGCGGTTGCCATCTCGATGTCTCCCGCCAGTTCTACCCGGTCGCTGACGTCAAGCGGCTGATCGACATCATGGCCTGGTTCCGGATGAACACCTTCCACTGGCATCTGTCCGACGACGAAGCCTGGCGCCTGGAAATCAAGGCCTTCCCGCAGCTCACCACGATTGGCGTGTTGCGCGGACCGGACGAACCGCTCCTGCCGCAGCTCGGCAATGGCGCCGAACCGGTCGGTGGTTTCTATGCCCAGGACGAGGTCCGCGACATCGTTGCCCATGCGGCCGCCCTTCAGGTCGAGGTGGTGCCGGAGATCGACATCCCCGGCCACAGCACGGCGATGCTGGTGGCACTGCCGGAGCTGGTCGATGGGCAGGAAGCACCGGATAGCTATCGCTCGGTGCAGGGCTATCCGAACAATGCGCTGAACCCGGCGATCGACTACACCTACGAGGTTCTGGGCAAGGTCTTCGACGAGATGGTCGCGCTCTTCCCGTCCAAGCTGATCCATATCGGCGGCGACGAGGTGGCGGCCAATACCTGGATGGCTTCGCCGCTCGCCCGAAAGCTGATGGAGCAGGAGGGCATCGAGGGTACCTTCGGGCTGCAGAGCTATTTCATGAAGCGCATCCAGAAGATGCTGGCCGAGCGCGGCCGCAAGCTCGCCGGCTGGGACGAAGTCAGCCATGGCGGCGGCGTCGATCCCGAGGGCACGCTGCTGATGGCCTGGCAGAAGCCGGAGGTCGGGCTGGAACTGGCGCGTCAGGGCTACGACGTCGTGATGACCCCGGGACAGGCCTATTATCTCGACATGGTGCAGGACGAAGCCTTCCAGGAGCCCGGTGGCAGCTGGGCCGGGATCGTGCCGCCCAAGCATACCTATACCTATGAGGCGGTCGCCGAGTTTCCGGTCGAACTCGCGCCGCGCATGCGGGGTGTCCAGGCCTGCATCTGGTCGGAGCATTTCCTTACCCGCGACTATTTCAACCACCTCGTCTTCCCGCGTCTTCCGGCCATTGCCGAGGCCGCCTGGACGCCGAAGGAGAATAAGGACTGGCTGCGCTTTGCGGCCATCGTCCGCCTGAGCCCGCGTTACTGAGGATTTGAGGCCTATGAGTTTCCGCATCGCCGTCGGCGGTATCCATACCGAATGCTCGACCTCGTCTCCCGTCCTGATGCAGCCGGAGGATTTTCGCGTGCTGCGCGGGCCGGATTTGCTGGCACACGAATACTTCGACTTCCTCGACGCCGAGGGCGTCGAGCATTTGCCGCTCTTGCATGCGCGTGCCGTTCCCGGTGGTCCGCTGGCACGCGCCACCTATGAGGGGTTCAAGGCGGAGTTTCTCGACCGGCTGAAGGCCACATTGCCGATCGACGGGCTCTATCTCGCCATGCATGGCGCGATGAATGTCGAGGGCATGGATGATGCCGAGGGCGACTGGATTTCGGCTGCCCGCGCAGTCGTCGGGCCCGATGTGCCGGTGGCCGCGAGCTATGACCTGCATGGCAATGTCACGCAGAAGATCGTCGATCAGCTGGATATCTTCGCTGGTTATCGCACCGCGCCGCATATCGATGTGCGGGAGACCATGGTGCGGGCCTGGTCGATGCTGGTTCGAGCGCTCAAAACCGGCGAAAAGCCGGGCGTTGCCTGGGCGCCGGTGCCGGTTCTCTTACCCGGCGAGCGGACCTCGACCGAGGACGAGCCGGCGAAAAGCCTTTACCTGAAACTGCCGGAGCATGACGCCGTCCCCGGCATCTGGGATGCCAATCTGATGGTCGGTTATGTCTGGGCCGACGAGCCGCGAGGCACGGCCTGTGCCGTCGTGACGGCTGTCGACAAGGCTGCGGCGGAAGAGGTCGCGACCGCCATTGCCCAATCCTACTGGGATGCACGCGAGGATTTCCGCTTCGGCCCGGTTACGGGTCCACTTCCGGAGATGCTCGACATTGCCGAACGCATCGAGACAAGGCCGATCATTCTCGCTGATTCCGGCGACAACCCGACCGGCGGTGGGGTTGGGGATCGGGCGGATGTGTTGAAGGCGCTTCTGGCCCGCTCGATCGATGACGTCCTGATTGCCGGCATAACCGACCGTCCCGCCGTCGAACGCTGTTTCGAAGCCGGTGCCGGCGCGCGGGTTTCGCTTAAGGTTGGCGGTTCGCTCGATCCGGCAAGCCCTTCCGTCGAGGTGGAGGCGGATGTCGTCTTCCTCGATGATCCCGGCTCGGCTGCCGAACAACAGGCGGTTTTCAGGATTGGTGGCATCACGCTGGTGCTCGCCGCCCGACGCCGGCCCTATCACAACATTTCGGATTTCACCCGGCTTGGGCTCGATCCGGCCAAGGTGCGGCTGCTGGTCGTCAAGTCCGGCTATCTCTCGCCGGAACTTTCGCCTATCGCCAATCCCAATCTGATGGCGTTGACGGACGGTGTGATCAACCAGGATATCGAGAACCTGCCAAGCCATCGCCGCCACCAGCCGAGCTATCCCTTCGTCAAGGATTTCAGTTATACGGCAAAGGTGTTCTTCTCGACGCGATTCCCTTGAGACATTAATGTCGGTGCCGCCCCTTCGGCGGCACGATCCCCAACCCGATTGTACCCTTGATGTTGTCCTCCTTTTCGGTGGTCTATCGCCACAAGCCGATCCGGGTCAGTGCGGCCGCGATCTTCTTCTTCGGCTTCTCAGGCGCCGCGACGTCGCCCTACATGTCGCTGATCGGCATCCGTGAACTCGGACTGTCGGACGCAGTCTATTCCGTGCTGATCTTCCTGGCGGCCGTGGTGAATGTGACGGCCAGCGTCACCGCCGGCATCATCGCTGACAGGCTTGGACATTTCCGGTCGCCGATGATCCTGGCCGCGATTTTCGGTATCGTCGGCTTCGGGCTTGTCTATGTGGTGCCGACGCCGGTGATGTTCGCCATCGCGACGCTGGTGCTGATCCCGGTCTTCGGCACGATCAACTCGCTGATCTTCGCCAATATCCGCGCGTTCTCGTGCGGCATGGCCGTACGCGAGCTGATGGCGGTGAATTCTGCCGTTCGTGCCATCCTCTCCGCCTCCTGGGTGCTGGTGCCCGGCATCGTCGGGGCCCTGCTCGTCGGCCAGCCCAGCATGTTGCCGGCCTTCCTGCTCGCGAGCCTTGCCTGCCTCGTCTGCCTTCTGCTCTTCGTCTTCGGGCTCGATCGTCTGCCGCCGGTGCAGGAGGGGGAACGGCAGCACTATTCCTTCTTCCGCTCCATCCGGCAGATTGGTTCGGCAAGCGTCCTGCCAAGGCTTCTGGCGATCTCGCTGATCTCAGCCATGCTGCATGCCAACGGCACCGTGCTGCCGCTGATCGTCACCGGCAAGGCCGGCGGAACACCGGCGGATGTTGGCATCATGGTCGGGATCGTCGCTTTCCTCGAGATCATCTTCATCCTCTTCTGGGGATGGGTCGAAGCGCGCACCTCCATTCTCTTTGCCATGGTCACGGCCGCGCTGATCTATTGCAGCTATCTCGTCTTCCTCGGCCTCGCCGACCGTCCCATGGATGTCTATCTCTTGACATTGGTCGCGGGTCTCGGAGCGGCCGGCATCATCGCGATCCCGATCACCTATCTGCAGAACCTGATCGCCGACCGGGCCGGTCTCGGCAGCTCGCTGATTGCGGTCAACATTTTCCTGAGCGGTGGCATGGCCTCGCTGATGTTTGCGCTCGGCACCAGCATCAGCGATTATGCGGGTACGGCGATCATCGCCTCGATCGCCGGCTTTTCGGGCGTGTGCCTGCTGTGGCTTTTGGATCGAAAGCCGAAACTGAATGCAAGAGGATGAGGATCAGGTGGTCGCAACGTCTGCCAGCAAAGCTACAGAGCCGCTGCTCGAAATCTGCGTCGACGACGTCACCGGCCTTGAAGCAGCGATTGCTGGCGGTGCCGATCGCATCGAGCTTTGCTCGGCTCTCGGCGCCGGTGGCCTGACCCCGTCGCGCGGCTTCATGGCTGTCGCGGCCAAGGCATCCATTCCGGTTTATGCCCTGATCCGCCCGCGCGCCGGAGACTTCACCTATTCCGAAGCCGAAATCACGGTCATGGAGACCGATATCGCTGCGGCTCGCGAGGCAGGCCTTGCCGGTGTGGTGATCGGTGCGACCACCGCCCAAGCGACGCTTGACGTCGATGTCATCCAGCGGCTTGTCAAAGCGGCAGGCGGGCTCGACCTTACCTTGCACCGCGCGATCGATGTCGTCGGCGATATGGACGTCGCGTTCGATCTTGCCATGGCGCTCGGCTTTTCCCGCATCTTGACATCGGGCGGCGCTCGCCATGCGGAGGAGGGGATCGAAACATTAGCGCGGCTTGCCAATCGAAGTGCAGGGCGCATCTCCATCATGCCGGGCGGCGGGGTGCGGCCACAAAATGCGGCGCGTCTTTTAGCGGTGCCCGGAATTCGGGAACTACATGCCTCCTGCAGCGAGGCGATAGCCAGCGAGGCACGGCTGACGGAACTCGGTTTTTCGGCGGAAACCACACGACGGACCGATGCCGAAACCGTTCGGGCTCTGAAGATCCAGATGGCAAGCCGCGTTCGCTGAAGGTCCTGGTCTTACGACGCAAGGGCCTTGGCATCCTGCAGGGCGAGACGCTTCACGGTTTCTTCTGCGGTCATCGGTTTGCCGAAGTAATAGCCCTGAACTGCGCGCACGCCGAGGTTTTCAAGGATGCGAAGCTCTTCTTCCGTTTCGACGCCTTCGACGATCGCTTCAAGCTCCATCTCGCTGCAGAGTGCGAGAACGGATTTGACGATATTGAAGCTCGTCCTGCGCGTATGGATGTTGCGCACGAAGCTGCCATCGATCTTGATCTTGGTCAGCGGCAGCTTGTGGACGTGGTTCAAGCTCGAGTAACCGGTGCCGAAATCGTCGAGCGAGATACCGGCGCCCAGCTCACGGAGCATCTGGATCGAGGCACTCGCCTGCTCGAAGTCGTGCATGACGGCGGTTTCGGTGATCTCGAAATTGATGCGGTGCGGGTCGAACCCGCTTTTCAGGACGATCGACACGATCTTCAGAGTGTTTTCCGGCGAGGCAAGATCGTGCGGGGACAGATTGAAGGAGAGGTAGATATCCTGGGGCCACAGGGAGGCGGTCTTCAACGCGCGTTCCAGAAGCATACGGGTCATCAGCGTTATACGACCATTATGCTCGGCAACCGGAATGAATTCTGCTGGTGATACCTGGCCAATCCGCGGACTTTCCCAGCGTGCGAGCGCCTCGAAGCCGATGCAGACACGTCTGTCGACGCAGGTGATGGGCTGGAAAACGAGAGACAATTCCTTGTCGAGATCTGCCGCAACAAGCGCTTCCTCGACGATCTTCTGCCGGTTCAGTTCGTTCGCCTGCACGGCGTTGAAGATCACCGTTCCTGCACGGTGACGTCGCTTGGCCGTGTAGAGCGCGTAGTCTGCCAGTTCGTAGATTTCCTGGCCGGTATGGCCGACATCGGGGTAGAGGGCGAAGCCGACAGACCCGGTTACCTGCACCATGCCGCTGCCGATATTGATGCGCTCTGCGATCAGCTCGCACACCCTTTCGCCCAGTGCCGTGACACCGCCTTCGGCGACATCGCCCTGGAACAGCAGGCCGAATTCGTCGCCGCCGAGGCGGTAAACGGAAAGTCGCTCATCCGCCATTGTCGAGAGGCGATTGCTGATCTCGATCAGAACCTTGTCGCCGGCCGAGTGGCCGTAGAGATCGTTGACCGGTTTGAAGCCGTCGAGGTCGATGACGCCCACCGCGAGCTTGCCGCCGGTGGTGCTTGCCCGGTTGAAGGCCATTTCCAGCATCTGGAAAAAGCTGCGGCGATTGGCGAGCAGAGTGAGGCTGTCAAGGTTTGCGAGCCGCAGGTTTTCATCCGAGAGGGCCTGCATCGCCTTGTTCTGTTCCTGCAGTGCCTGTTGCTGCAGCATCAGGACGTTGCGGGACTCGTGAAGCTGGCGGAAGTCGCGGTAGTGCGAGATCAGGATCATGATCATCGCCATGGTCACGAGAATGACGTTCACGCCGGTCGCAATGAAGGTCGGTTCTCCGCTCAGGCACATCACCACGAAGAACGGAAGATTGACGGTAACCGTGACGATCAGCGCTGCGGAGCGCAGATGCATCAGGCAGAAGATGCAGCCGATAACGGTGATGGCCATGAAGAAGGCGACGTGGGCGTTCTGATAGGCATCGCCATAGGGCAAGAGAGACACCGACCAGGCTGTGCAGACGACCGCGATCGGGAAGGACAGGATATTGGTGGCCCGGAGCTGCCGATAGGCCTGTTCCGGTGTCCGCTGGCGCTTGCGCCCGCGCAGCCAGATGAGTGATCTCAGCGCGAACAGGGTCGTCATGACTGCCGGCAGATAGACGACGAGATAATCGGGAGCCGCACCCTGATGGGTCCAGGACAGCGAGATCATGTTGGTGGCGAGGATGAAGTAAAGCAGGGGGACCTGCCTCGAAAAAGCTTCGAACTGCGCTGCCGTCAGCGCCGGGTTGCCGTTCGGAACCTTGAGCAAATCGAGCCACTGCCCGAGACGTGTCCGTAGATCCTGCTGTGTCCCTTTTGTGTCCACGCCTGTCTGCTTTCCTCGTCATTCCCTGCACAGTTTCTATATAAGATTCCGTTAAAATTACGGAAAGCGCAGGTTATCAAAATCCGGCGAACGGCTAACGACTTGGTCACATCTACGTTGCGGTTGTGCCTTTGCGCAGCTATCACGAGGCCCGACGAAAAGGAGCAGTTCGTGACCCTTGCATTGCCATTCACCGTGCTCGCCGGACTTTTGACGGCTCTCATCGCAGCAATGCCGGCTGCCGCCCAGGAATGGCAGCCGACCGAGAGGATCGAGCATTACAAGGTGAATGGCACATCGCCGATGGAGCTCTACCAGTCGATCGGCGAGCGTGGGCCCAAGCTCAGCCTCGGGCGGGTGATTGCCCACACCACGTTCAAGCTTACCTGGCAGCGGGACTATCAGCAGCAGGGGCAAGCCTGCGTGCTCGCGTCCGCAAAGCCGAAGCTGATCATCACCTATACGTTGCCGAAACCGGCGCAGAAGCTTGCGCCTGAGGTGGCGGCGAAGTGGGAAACATTTTACGACGGCATCGTCACGCACGAGAAACTGCACGGGCAGTTCATGAAGGACCTGACCCAGCAGATCCAGGACGTCTCGATTGGCCTGCGCGATGAAAACGATCCGGGCTGCAAAAAGGTTCGGGCAGCACTCCAGGCCCAGCTGAAGCCGATTTCGGATGCGCATGTGGCGCGCCACAGTGAGTATGATCAGGTCGAGATGTCACCGGGGGGTGCTGTGCATCAGCTGATCCTGGCCTTCCTCAATCCCTGAACTGAAAAGGCGCCCGCATGGGGCGCCTTCAATCATGTGTCAGACCCGTTCCAGGGCGATGGCGATGCCCTGGCCGACGCCGATGCACATGGTGGAAAGCGCGTAGCGCCCGCCTGTTTCCTGTAGTTCCAGCGCTGCCGTTCCGGCGATGCGGGCGCCCGACATGCCGAGCGGGTGGCCGAGCGCGATGGCGCCGCCGTTGCGGTTGACGCGCGGGTCGTCGTCGGCAATGCCGAGGTCGCGAAGTGTGGCGATGCCTTGGCTTGCAAAGGCTTCGTTCAACTCGATCACGTCGATCTGCTGCTGCGTCAAGCCGAGGCGGGCGAGCAGCTTCTTCGAGGCCGGCGCGGGGCCGAAGCCCATAATGCGCGGGGGCACGCCGGCGGTTGCGCCGCCCAGGATGCGGGCGATGGGGTTGAGGCCGTATTTTTTCACGGCGGCTTCCGAGGCGATGATCAGGGCAGCGGCGCCGTCATTGACGCCGGACGCATTGCCGGCGGTGACGGTGGCACCTTCCATCTTGTTGACCGGCTTCAGCTTGGCGAGCGCCTCGACCGAGGTCGCGCGCGGATGCTCGTCGCGGTCGACGATTATCGGGTCACCCTTGCGCTGCGGCACGGTGACCGCCACGATCTCCTTGGCCAGTCGGCCATTCGCTTGTGCTTCTGCCGCCTTGGCCTGGCTTCGCACGGCAAAGGCGTCCTGGTCCTCGCGCGACACCTTGAAATCGATCGCGACGTTGTCGCCGGTCTCCGGCATGGAATCGACGCCGTACTGCTTCTTCATCAGCGGATTGACGAAGCGCCAGCCGATGGTGGTGTCGTAGATCTCGGCATTGCGGGAGAAGGCGGTGTCAGCCTTGGGCATGACAAACGGCGCGCGGCTCATGCTTTCGACGCCGCCTGCGATCATCAGCTCGGCTTCGCCTGATTTAATCGCGCGTGCAGCGGTGATCACGGCATCCATGCCGGAGCCGCAAAGGCGGTTGATCGTGGTGCCGGTGACGGAGACGGGCAGACCTGCGAGCAGGGCCGACATGCGGGCGACATTGCGGTTGTCTTCGCCGGCCTGGTTGGCGCAGCCGAAGATCACGTCCTCGACGGCCTCCCAGTCGATGCCTGAATGGCGCTCCATCAGCGCCTTCAGCGGCACGGCACCGAGATCATCGGCGCGGACGGAGGATAGCGAGCCGCCGAAACGGCCGATGGGCGTGCGGATGTAATCGCAGATAAAGGCTTCGGTCATGTCGGTATCCTTAGAGAGCCGGAACTACGAGATCAGCGACTGGACCGTCGGTATGCAGCTTGGCGCCGGTCATGGCCTGTAGCTCGTCCATGGTCATGGCGGCGAGCTTCTCGCGCACGACGAACTTGCCGTCGGCGATGTCGATCACGGCATGGCTCGTATAGACGCGGGTGATGCAGCCGACGCCGGTCAGCGGGAAGGAGCAGCGCTCGACGAGCTTCGGCTTCCCATCCTTGGTAACGTGTTCGGTGATGATAACGACCTGCTTGGCGCCGTGTACCAGATCCATGGCGCCGCCGACGGCGGGCACGCCCTTGGAGCCGACGCGCCAGTTGGCGAGGTCGCCGTTTTCGGCCACCTGATAGGCGCCGAGGATGGCGACATCGAGATGGCCACCACGGACCATGGCGAAGCTGTCGGCGTGATGGAAGAAGGCAGAACCCGGCTTCAGCGTGACCGCCTTCTTGCCGGCATTGATCAGGTCCCAGTCCTCTTCGCCAGCGGCAGGCGCTTCGCCGAAGTTCAGCACGCCGTTTTCCGTATGGAAGATTGCTTCGCGTCCTTCCGGCTGGAACTTGGCGACCATTTCCGGAAAGCCGATGCCAAGGTTCACATAGGCGCCATCCTCGATGTCCTGGGCGGCGCGCCAGGCGATCTGGGCGTTGGAGAGCTTGATGTCTTCGCGGGTGTCAATTGCAGCTGCGTCGGTCATGCGTAGGCCACTCCGGCTCGGATGAGCTCTTCTTCCTGTTGCGGGTTGGCGACTTCAACGACGCCATCGACAAAGATGCCGGGGGTGATCACCTGCTCGGGATCGATCTCGCCGGGCTTCACGATCTTCGAGACCTGGGCGATGGTCTTGGCGGCGGCCATGCACATCAGCGGATTGAAGTTGCGGCCGGCCATCCGGTAGGTCAGGTTGCCCATGGTGTCGCCGAGATGCGCCTTGACGATGGCGAAGTCGGCCTTAAGCCAGCGCTCCTGCACATATTTGCGGCCATCGAACTCAGCGATCACCTTGCCCTCTGCCAGTTCCGTGCCGAAGCTCGTGGGCGTGTAAAAGGCCGGGATGCCGGCGCCGCCGGCGCGGATGCGCTCGGCCAGCGTGCCCTGCGGCACGAGTTCCAGTTCGATCTCACCGGCGAGGTAGCGGTCGGTGAAGGCGCGGGGGTCGGAGGAGCGCGGGAAGGAGCAGATCATCTTCTTGACCATGCCGGCGTCGATCATCGCGGCGATGCCGATGCGACCATTGCCGGCATTGTTGTTGATGACCGTCAGACCCTTCGGGCCCTTGTCGATCAGGGCGTGAATGAGCTCGATCGGTGCGCCGGAGCCGCCGAAGCCTCCGATCATGACGGTTGCGCCATCGCCGATTCCGGCCACGGCATCCGCCAGGCTTGCAATTCTCTTGTCCATGGGAACTCCCGTTTCCTCAGGCGGAACTTCAGCCGCCTCCTTGTGCTGACAAATACGTCCGCCTCAGCATCGACAGCAAGCATTTTGTACGATAATTCATATTTGTTCGATAATCGCACATTTAGGGGTGCCGCATGGCTGTCGGAGAACGGGATCTGATGGGAGGTTTTGCCAAGGGCCTGAAGGTGCTCGAAGCCTTTGGCCCAGAGCGTCAGCGGCTGAGCATCACCGATGCGGCCGAGCTCAGCGGGCTAGACCGGGCAACCGCCCGTCGCTGTCTGCTGACGCTCGCGGAGCTCGGTTATGCCGACTACGATGGGAAATTCTTCTCGTTGACGCCGAAGATCCTGCGGATCGGCCATGCCTGGCTCTCGGCCACGCCGCTGCCAGTGTTGCTGCAACCCCATCTCGATCAATTGTCGGAGCGCGTGGGGCACAGCGCTTCGGCTTCGATCCTCGACGGTACCGAAATCGTCTATATCGCCCGCGCCGCGCAGAAGCGGGTCATGTCGATCAATCTGATGCCGGGGTCGCGGCTGCCGGCCTATAGCGCGTCGATGGGCCGTGTACTGCTGGCCGCCCTTTCGGAGGCCGAGGTTGATGCCATACTCGCGGCTTCGCAGTTGAAGGCGCACACGCCCCGGACGCTGACCGATCCTCGTTTGCTGAAGGAGGAGATCGCCAAGGTGCGGCAGCAGGGCTATGCGGTGATCGATCAGGAACTCGAGATTGGTCTCTGTTCGATCGCGGTTCCCATCCGCAACGACCGGGGCCGTGTGGTGGCGGCGATCAATGTCGGTGCGCCGGCTGCCATTCTGCCCGCCGCCGATCTGCCGGCCCATTGCCTTCGGGCGATGCTGGACATGCAGGCGCGGCTCAAGCCACTGCTGCCCTGACCGTCAGGCTCTCGCCGCTTCCGCTGCTGCCTCGCGGATCGTGCGCATCAGAAGGGCCAGCGGCATGGAGGGGACGGCATCTGCCCGGACCGTGAGGCCGACCGGTCCCTTCGTTTCGCTCGTGTCGATCGGCAGGGCCGCCAGCGTAGCGTCGGCAAGGTCCGTTGCCACGACGCCTGCGGAGATGATCCAGATCGCATCCGTCTGGCGCACGAAGGCGCGGCCGAAGCTGTCGGAGACCGTCTCGATCTGGGTGGGCAGGCCGGAAATGCCGTTTGCGATCAGGAAACGTTCGACAAAGGGGCGGATGATCGACGCCCGCGTCGGCATCAGCACGGGATAGCGTTCGAGTTCTCCGAACAGGTCGGAGCCGGCTGAGAGCAGCGGATGGCCTGCGCGCACGCAGAAGATCACCTGCTCCGAATACAGGTGCTCGAACGAAAAGCCGGTCATCTGCTCGGGGGCGGCGAGGCGGCCAACGACGAGATCGAGGTCGCCGACCCGCAGCTGTTCGAGTAACACGGCGTTTTCGCCGGTGACGATCTTGATCCGTGCGGGTACGTCCTCCTTCAGAAACAGGGTCATGGCCTGTGGAATGATGCGGGTGGACACCGTCGGCAGGGCACCAATGCGGATTGGCGGTGCGTCGGCATGCAGAGCGTGGGAAACGGAATCGAAGCCCTGGCGCAGCGCCGTCAGGGCCGCTCCCGCATGCTTCAGGAAGGCCTCGCCGTAGCGGGTGATGCGGATGCCGCGACCATCCTTCTCGAATACGGCGACGCCCAGCACCTCCTCGAGTTCGCGGATGGTTTTGGTCACGGCTGGCTGGCTGACATGCAGGAGTTCCGCCGCCTTCATCACGCTTTTCTGGCGGGCCACCTCGACGAATGTCTGCAGATGGCGAAACTTGACGCGATTGTCGATCATGAAATCATAACCTTACGGTTAGGTGTTTCGTGGAAAACATCATTTTACCTAACCAAATTGCATGAGCAATATGGGGTCAACGGAGGAGGAACCCGTGCAGTTCGTTCAGGTCAACGGCGTCAGCCTGCATCACCAGATCATCGGTGGGCCGGGCAACAAGCCGGTCATCGTCTTCATCAATTCGCTCGGCACGGATTTTCGCATCTGGCGTGACGTGATCGTCCGGCTCGCCGGCAGCTATCCGCTGCTGACCTATGACAAGCGCGGCCATGGTCTCTCGGATGTCGGTCAGGCTCCCTATTCGATCGAAGACCATGTCGATGACCTGATCGGGCTGCTGGAGCATCTGGACGTTCGAGAGGCGGTTATCTGTGGTTTGTCGGTTGGTGGGCTCATTGCCCAGGGGCTTTATGCCCGTCGCCCGGATCTGGTGAAGGCGTTGATCCTTTGCGATACGGCCCACAAGATCGGTACGGCAGAGATGTGGGCAGCCCGCATCAAGGCCATCGAAGAAGGCGGGCTTGCCGGCATTGTCGACGGTGTCATGGAGCGCTGGTTCACGCCTGCCTTCCGCAACAGCGATCCTGCATTTCCGGGCTATCGCAACATGATGCTCCGCCAGCCGGTGGAGGGCTACATTGGCACCTGTGCCGCGATCCGCGATGCTGATTATACGGCTGCGGCCGCTCAGATTGCCGTTCCCACGCTCTGCGTTGTCGGCGATCAGGACGGGGCAACGCCGCCCGATCTCGTGCTGTCGCTTGCGAAACTCGTGCCCGGTGCGCGCTACGAAGTCATCAAGGATGCCGGCCATATTCCCTGTGTGGAACAGCCGGAAACGCTTACCACCATCATCGAGGCCTTTCTTGCGCCCGCCATTTCAGGAGAGGCAGCCCATGGCTGATGCCCGCAGTCCATCTGATCGCTATCGGCAGGGTATGGTCACCCGTCGACGTGTGCTGGGCGATGCTCATGTCGATCGCGCCTCGGCTTCGGCCACGCCCTTCGATCAGCCATTTCAGGAGATGATCACCGAGGGTGCCTGGGGCACCGTCTGGTCGCGGCCCAACATCAGCCCGCGCGAACGCTCGATGATCACGATCGCGCTCTTGGCCGCACTCGGCCATGACGAAGAGGTCGCCATGCATGTGCGTGCCACCGCCAATACCGGGGCGAGCCGCGAGGACATCACCGAAGCCTTGATGCATGTGGCCATCTATGCCGGCGTTCCCGCCGCCAACAGGGCTTTCAAGATCGCCAAACACGTGTTTGAACAGATGGATGCCGGTGAGGCCGGGGGAGGGAGCCATGACTGATCTGCCGAACAAGAAGCCGGAAACGGGTGCCTTCTTCCCGCGCGACCGCAATTGGCATCCGCCGGCCTATGCGCCGCCCTACAAGACCTCGGTCCTGCGCTCGCCGCAGAAGGCGCTGTTGTCGCTCGACGGGACCAAGTCCGAGATCACAGGTCCAGTGTTTGGTCACTCGATCCTGGGTGAGCTCGACAACGATCTGATCCACAACTTCGCCAAATCAGGCGAGAGCGCGATCGGCGAGCGGATCATCGTGCATGGCCGCGTGCTCGATGAGCGTGGACGTCCTGTTCCGGGCGCACTCCTGGAGTTCTGGCAGGCCAATGCCGGGGGACGCTATCGCCACAAGAAGGAAAGCTATCTGGCAGCGCTCGATCCGAATTTCGGAGGGTGTGGGCGGACCATAACCGACGAGAACGGTTATTACGCCTTCCGAACCATCAAACCCGGCCCCTATCCCTGGCCGAATGGGGTCAACGACTGGCGCCCTGCCCATATCCACTTCTCGATCTTCGGCCATGGATTCTCGCAGCGGCTGATCACCCAGATGTATTTCGAGGGCGATCCGATGATCTGGAATTGTCCGATCGTCCTGACGATCCCGGATCGCCAGGCGATCGAGCAGCTGGTTGCGGCCCTCGACTGGTCGGCGACCATTCCGATGGATGCCCGGGCCTACAAGTTCGACATCGTGCTGCGCGGTCGTCGTTCGACGCTGTTTGAAAACCGGATGGAGGGGAACTGATGGTCCAGGATCTCGGCTATCTCAAGGAAAGCGCCAGCCAAACGGCCGGCCCTTACGTACATATCGGCCTGACCCCGAATTTCGCCGAAATCAAGGGCGTCTATCCCGTCGATCTCGGGACCAGCATGGTCAACGACAAGACGCGCGGCGAGCGGATCACCGTGACCGGCCGTGTCATAGATGGTTCCGGCACGCCGCTCAAGGATGCGCTGATCGAAATCTGGCAGGCGGATGCCGACGGGTTCTATAACAGCCCCTCCGAGACACGTGGCAGTGCCGATCCCAACTTCACCGGCTGGGGACGCTGCCCCTGCGATCTGACAACAGGCGAATATCGCTTCGAGACGATCAAGCCGGGCCGTGTGCCGTTCCGGGATGGGCGCCTGATGGCGCCGCATATCTCCTTTTGGATCGTCGCGCGCGGCATCAATCTCGGCCTCAACACGCGTCTGTATTTCGCCGACGAAGAGGCGGCCAATGCCGAGGATCCGATTCTGGCCCGCATCGAGCATCGCGTGCGTGTACCGACGCTGATTGCGCAGCGTGAAGGTTCGACCTATCACTTCGACATCCACCTGCAGGGGGAGAAGGAGACGGTCTTCTTCGACATCTGAGAAGGGCCTTGAGATCAGCATGACCGCATCCGTCTTCGACCATCCGATCCTGTCCGGCCTGCTGGGCGATGACGAGATCGGTGCGCAGTTCTCGGCCGCAGCCGAGCTTTCGGCCATGCTGCGCTTCGAGGTGGCGCTTGCCGGGGCGGAAGCCGCGGAAGGCCTGATACCTAGCGAAGCGGCTGAGGCGATTGCGGCTCTGCAGCAACGGTTCGTCGCCGATGTCGACGCACTCAGGCAGTCTATCGGGCGCGACGGCGTGGTGATCCCGGATCTGGTTCGCCAATGGCGGTCGGCCCTCGGCGAGCATGGCAAACACCTGCATGTCGGCGCGACCAGCCAGGATGCCATCGATACCGGCCTCATGCTCAGGCTCGCCAGCGTGCTATCGATCATCGATCAGCGGCTCGCGGCGATCATCTCGGCCCTCGATGGTCTGAACAGTCGCTTCGGGGCCCAGCCGTTGATGGGGCGGACGCGCATGCAGGCGGCGATCCCGATCACGGTTGCCGATCGTGTCGCGGCGTGGAAGGCGCCAATCGTCGTCCATCAGGTCGCAGTCCAGCACATGCTCAAGATCGGTCTTCCGCTGCAATTCGGCGGCGCTGCCGGCACACTTGAGAAGCTGGGCGACAAGGGCGGCGCCGTGCGTGCCCGTCTCGCCGAACTCCTTCAGCTGTCCGATCGGCCGCAATGGCACAGCCAGCGCGCGGTGATCGCCGAGATCGGCGGTTTGCTGTCTCAGATCACCGGGAGCCTCGGCAAGATCGGCCAGGATCTGGCGCTGATGGCGGACAATGGGTCAGCCATCATCGGCGGCGGCGGTGCTTCCTCCGCCATGCCGCACAAGCGCAATCCGGTGAAGGCGGAAGTGCTGGTGACGCTGGCGCGCTTCAATGCCGTCCAGATCTCCGGCCTGCACCAGTCGCTGGTGCATGAGCAGGAACGCTCGGGAGCTGCCTGGACGCTGGAATGGATGATCCTGCCGCAGATGACGATTGCTGCGGGGGCTGCGACACGGCTTGCCGCCGATCTCCTGACATCAATCGAGCAGCTCGGCGACCGTTGATCAGGTCTCATTGGGATCAGTTGCATCGGTAGCGACATAGCGGCGGGTCACCGTACGCATCACGTTGATCTGACGGACGAAGCCGGAGCAGGCGCCGCAGCCGATCAGATGCAGCTTGAGACCCACCGTCTCGCCGATCGAAAGGCGCCGATCAAGCGCGTCAGACGCCAGTTTCGTGGCGTTTTCACAGATCATGACAGGCTCTCCTTCGGTGCGAACCAGTGGCCTTCAAGGCAGTTGCGCAGGCGAAGCCGGGCGCGATGCATGAGCACATGCAGGTTGGTGGTGGTGATGCCGATCTCGGCGCAGATCTCAGCCGTCTCCATCTCGAGGAATTCGCGCATCATGAAGACGCGGCCCTGGTCGGGTGGGAGATGGTCGAGGCAGGCCTCGAACACGCGCCAGAAATCCTTGCCCAGCAGCTCGACCTCGGGATTCCCCCAGTCGCTTGGCCTGTTTTCCGGCGCCCAGTGGCCCTTGGCATCGAAGTAGCGCGGTTCGTCGTCATCGGGAAAGTTGCCCAGCGGCATGGCGATCATCTGCGACTGTCGGCGCTTGAAGCGGATCTGGTCGGCGATCTTGTTGCGCAGGATGGCGAAGACCCAGGTGCGAAAGGCTGAGCGACCGGCAAAGGCCTTTGCGTTGCGCAGGGCACCGGCCAGGGCCTCCTGTACGGCATCTTCGGCAAGGCCGGGATCGGCAAGCTGGAGGCTTGCAAACCTGAGCATCCGCTCGCGCAGTTCCGCCATGTAGATCGCATCGGCCAGGAAGGGTGCTGCCGCACCGTTTCCACCTGTCATGTCATGCTCACCCGCATTCCTCATCTTGATCCCCCGGACATCGTCCGCGCCGTTCAGAGCCGCATGCCACATGGCATGCACCCCTTTTGTCGTCTGTCGTCAGAGGATCTTACAGGGCAGGTGAAAAAAATCTCATGTCAGAATGACAACGAGGGCGTAGGCCGCAAATACGATGAGCGTCACGTTTCGACGGAGCGCAAGATACCATGCTGGCTGGTCGCCCTTGCGATGGAAATCGAGATCGGCGGCGAGCATCCCTAAGAAAACGAATGCCTGGATCGCAAGAGCTGTCTTGGGCGCAAGGGCAAAGAGCAGAAGCGCGCCGATTGCCGCGAGGGCGGCCATATTGCTGACGATCAGCATGACCTTGGGGCTCTGGCTGCGGTTCTGCGCCTGGCTCCAAAGGGTGCCGGCCATGAAGCAGGCTATCCCCGTCCCATAGGCGATGAAGGCATTGGCGGCGAGCGAAGGCTGGTAGCCCAGCACCTGCGCCAAAGCGAGCGCCCAGAAGGGCAGCGCGCCGGAATAGGTGAGGAGTTTGGTGAGTGTCGGATCGCGATACATGGGTCAGGCTCCTTGCAGGCGGGTCATCAGCCGTTCGGACAGGGCCGTGGCGCTTTCCACCGCCGCTTCGACGCGGTTGCCGAGGCACCAGTCGCCGCAGGCGCCGAGCCCAAGCGCCGCATCGAAGAGGAAAGACTGGCCGACCGGCTTCTCGACATTGGCGTAGCGCCAGCGATGCAGGTCGATCCAGGCGGCTGTCGAGAAGTCCCTGCCCAGAAGCTGCTTGAGGGACTGGAGCATCTCGGCCTGAACCTCGCTACGGTCACGCTCCAGATTGGCCTCGGCCCAATCGTTTCGGCTGTGGATGGTGAGCGCGGTCCTGCCGGATCGGCCCGGCTTGCTTGCCTCAACGGCAATCCAGCTGAGCACGGGGGCTTCGATGCGCGCGGCCTCGAAGCCGAGGTCCAGCGGGCCATTGAGGCCGATCATCAGGGTAAAGCAGCCGCTTATGCGGACACTGGCCAAAGCTTCTCGACCGGAAAACGCCTCCGGCATCAGCCGGCTGGTCTGTGGTGCCGGAGCGGTGGAAATCACAAGATCGAAACGGCCGAGATCCTGGCCTTCGCTATCGGTGAGTGACCAGCCATCTTCGGCACGCTTCAGTGCGGCAACCGTCGCTTCCTTGCGGATCTGAAGGCCATCGGCCAATCCGTTTGCCAGGCCGCTCATGCTGGGCAGCCCGATATAGCGCGGTTCCGGTGGGCGGCTGTCGTTCACCAGTCCGTCTGCGGTCAGTGTGTGCACCGCGTTTGGCCAAATGCCGGCATTGCCCGCCTCGACGGCCCCTTCCGCAACCGACCGGAATGCCGGCGAGCGGGCTGTGAAATACTGGGCGCCGTGGTCGAAGGCAAAGCCCTCCCGACGGCGGTTCGCCATACGCCCGCCCAGGCCCCGGCTCTTTTCGAAGATGGTCACGTCGGCAGCCGGCGAAGTCGCCCGTGCGAGCGTGATGCCGGCGATGCCAGCCCCGATGATGGCAATGGAAGTTTTCACGCAATTCCTCTCTCAAGCGCTTGGCGCATCGAGCTTTACGCGGTTCAGCCGTCTGTGGATTTGCCGTCTTCGCTCGCTTCCAGCAATGGCCGGATGAGCGGATTGGGAAAGCGGCGCTTCACGGTCACGGCAAAGAAGGATTCGATCATGCCGGGTAGCGCATCGAATTCCACCAGCGTGCCGGCCTCGAGCTCGCCCTTGACGACGATCGGTGGCAGAACGGCAAGGCCGGCACCTTCCCGGGCCAGCAGACGCATCATCGCCATGTCGTCGACTTCCGCCGCGATCTGCGGGGTGATGCCGAGGCGCGCGACGAGTGCTTCGAATTGCGAGCGCACACCGCTTTCGAGCGTCGGCAGGATCACCGGATGCTCGGTCAGCAGATCGCCAAGTGTGGCGCCCGGTTTGCCATAGGACGGCTTGCCGATCAGGCTGACGCGCTGCTGATAAACATGCTGGGCGATGAAGGGTGTCACCGAGTCGGCCATCGGGGCCTGGTTGAGGAGGACGATGTCGAGGTTCAATGCTTCGAGCGCGCCAAGAAGCTCGCTGGTGCTGCCGGAGCGCAGTATCATGTCGACGTCGGAGCGTCCCAGGATCGGGCGCAGGAACTCCATCTGGAAGTTGCGGGAGAGCGTGGCGAGCGCGCCGATGCGGATGGCGCGGCGGGTTCTGCCGGTCTCCTTCAAGGTTTCCACAAGTTCTTCACCGGCTGAAAAGATCGTATCGGCATGGTCGAGCGCGATCCGACCGGCTTCTGTGAGATACAGCTGTCGTCCGCGCCGTTCGAAAAGGGCGTGGCCCAACCGCTCTTCCAGCTGCTTTATCTGGATGGAAAGCGCCGATTGCGAGAGATTTAAGCGTTCTGCCGTGCGTGTGAGGTTGCCGTCATGGGCAACGGCGCGAAAATAACGGAGATGGTGATAGTTCAGCTCTGACATTCTTCTATTTTATAGAACGAATTTAGAGAAACAATGAATTTTTATTGCGATCACATCGCTGATAACAGGTCTGTGAGATCGCCGCTGCCTCCTCCCAAGCAGCGGCCCAGACCGGAGACATGCCGTGATCCACATGCTGCCGCTTCTTGCACCGTTGCTGCTTGCCGGTGCCGCATTCTACGCCTTCCAGGCGCCGGGGCTTCGCCCGCGTCTGGCCATCCGCGTTGCCGAATTCGCCGCGCTCGGTTCGATCCTCGTGGCGGTGCTTTCCGCTGTCGTTCTGGCGCTCCAGGGGCCGGGAACCAGCCCGGCAATCGGCTACAGCTACTTCGCGCTTGCCTCGCGGCTCGACCTCGTCAGCCTGGTCATGCTGCTGCTGGTTTCCTTCATCGGCTGGGTGGTGCTGCGCTATGCCGGCACCTTCCTCGACGGGGAGGAGCGCCAGGGCCCATTTACGGGCTGGATGACGGCGACGCTTGCGGCAGTCCTGTTTCTTGTCCAGTCGGGCACGCTGCTGCAGCTCGTCATCGGATGGGTTGCGACGAGCATTCTGCTGCACCAGTTGCTGCTCTTCTACCCCGATCGGATTGCCGCCCAGCGGGCAGCGCGCAAGAAGTTCATCGTTTCGCGCATCGGTGATGTTGCGCTGATCGGCGCCGTTATCCTGCTTGCGATTTCCTTCGGTACCGGCGACATCGCCACCATCCTTGCCGCAGCGCGTGAGGGCGAAGGCCTGCCGCTGACGATCGCTGCCGCGGCCCTTGTCGCGCTCGCAGCCCTTCTGAAGTCCGCGCAGTTCCCGACGCATGGCTGGCTCACCGAAGTCATGGAGACACCGACCCCGGTGTCGGCTCTCCTGCATGCCGGGGTCGTCAATGCTGGCGGCTTCCTCCTGATCCGCTTTGCCGATGTCATGCTGCAGGCGCCGGTGGTGCTCGCGGTGCTGGTCATGGTCGGCGGCTTCACGGCGCTGTTCGGCAGTCTCGTGATGCTCACCCAATCGGCGGTAAAGACCTCGCTCGCCTGGTCGACGGTCGCGCAGATGGGCTTCATGATCCTGCAGTGTGGTCTGGCGCTCTTCCCGATCGCACTGCTGCACATCGTCGCCCACTCGCTCTACAAGGCGCATGCCTTCCTCGCCTCCGGCTCGGCCATCGAGACGGTTGCCTCGATCCGGCGCCCCGGTCCGGTCGCGATCCCGAACGCCAAGGCGGTCGGACGCGCCTTCCTGCTGGCGCTGACCATCTACGCGGTCATCGGTGTGCTCTTCGGCTTTGCCGACAAGCCGCCGCAGGCGCTGGCACTCGGTGCGATCCTGATCTTCGGCGTCGCCTATCTGATCGCGCAAGGGTTGGCGGATGCCGCGCCTCGCGCGCTCACCTGGCGGACCTCGCTCTACTCGATCTCCGCAGCCACGGCCTACTTTGCCCTGCAGCGTGTCTCCGACAGTCTGATGCTTGGCACGCTGCCGGCGACGCCGCAGCCAGGGCCTCTGGAATGGACGCTGATGCTGCTGACCGTGGTTACCTTCGGCGTGGTCGCCGTCGCTCAGTCGCTCTTCCCGCTCTGGGCCTATCATCCGGCGGCGGCGGGCCTGCGCGTCCATCTCGCCAACGGCCTCTATGTGAATGCCCTGTTTGATCGCCTGCTCGGTGGCTGGACGCTTCCGCGCACCACCTCCGCAACGCCTGCTTCCGTGAAGGAGTGAACCGATGACCGAGACGACCACAATCGACACCTTGCATGGCGAAGCGCTTGCCCGGGCGGCAGATCAGGCAGTGCGGGCGATCCCGCCGGCCTGGCCGCTGACGGCGACCGTTGCCGTCAATCCCTTCCTTGGCCAGATCAGCGAAACAATCGATCACACCGCAGCCCGGCTGGCCCGGATCGGTGGCGTCCGGCTGGCTCTGCCGCGCAAGCACTATGCCGACCTGATCGCCAAGGGCGAGATCACGGACGAGGATCTGGTCGCAGCACTCCAGTCGAGCACGCTGCTCAACCGGATCGATCTGCCGGCGCTGAAGGCGGCGGTCGCAGAAGAGCCGCAAGCGGTTGCTGCGCTGCCGACCATTGCGGAGCTTGCCGCACGGGCCACGGGCAAGGACTGGCCGGGGCTGGTCTCCGAGCGCATCGGCACCTTTGCGGCCGGCTTCTTCGACCAGGGACAGGCACTCTGGGCCGCATCCCGGCGGAACGGGCTCTATGCCGCCTGGCGCGCCTTTGCCACCCACGACCTGACGCCTGAAATCATGGGCTTCAAGGGCTTCAGCATTCACGTCGACGAAACGCCGGAGACCCCGCATGGGGCGATCGAGCGGGCAGCGGTGTCGCTCGGCCTCGGCGCCGAACCCGGCACCTATTTCCATCAACTTCTGCTGACCGTCGGTGGCTGGGCGCAGTATGCGCGCCACATCCAGTTCAAGGCGGAGGTCGAAGGCCGCACGGATACGACGGCGCTTGAGCTGCTCGCGATCCGGCTGGTCTTCGAAGAGGCCCTTTACGCCCGGCACAAGACGGCGATCGAAAGCGAGTGGCAGCAGGTGCGGCGCAGCCATGCCGAGCCGGTCAGCCCGGATTTCGATACCACCGTCGATGGGCTGCTCCAGATGGCGGCGGAGCGGGCAACACAACGCAAGCTCGCGGCCAAGCTTGCGGCACCCTCGACGGTCAAGGTCGCCGAGTTGCGGCCGGTGCTGCAGGCGGCCTTCTGCATCGACGTGCGGTCGGAAGTCTTCCGGCGCGCGCTCGAAAGCGTTGATCCGGGCGTACGCACGCTCGGCTTCGCCGGCTTCTTCGGTCTCGGCGCCAGCCACAGGGGTTTTGCCTCTGATGTTTCCGAACATCGTCTGCCGGTTCTCCTGAAGCCCTCGGTCTTCAGCTGCAGCGCTGTCGATCACGACCAGGATGCCGATCAGCAGGCTCGGTTCAGCGCCCGCGCCACCCGCGCCTGGGGCCGTTTTAAGCTGGCCGCCGTCTCGTCCTTCGCGTTCGTCGAGGCGATGGGCCCGGTTTATGCGGGCAAGCTGATGCGTGATGGTCTCGGTTTCGGCAAGCGCAAAGGTCCTGATGCCGCCAAGCCGCGCTTTGCGCCGAGCCTCGATCTGGATACCCGTGCCGTGGTCGCCGAAACGGTGCTGAAGGCGATGTCACTGACGGAAGGTTTCGGCCGCTTCGTGCTGATCTCCGGTCATGGAGCGAATGTGGTCAACAACCCCTATGCCAGCGCCCTTCACTGCGGCGCCTGCGGCGGCTATGCGGGCGACGTCAACGCGCGTCTGCTGGCCGATCTCTTGAACGATCGCGCCGTGCGGGAAAAGCTTGTGGCCAACGGGATTACCATCCCGGCCGACACCGTCTTCCTCGGTGGTCTGCATGATACGACCACCGATACCGTGACGCTGTTCGAGGACGACCTTGAGAACGACATTCTGCCTCAAGACATCGTTCGCATCCGCCAGTGGCTTGCCCAGGCCGGCAGCCTGACGCGGGCAGAGCGGGCGCGCCGTCTGCCGCGGGCGACGGCGGACCGTGTCATCGAGCGCAGCAAGGACTGGTCGGAAGTCCGGCCAGAGCTCGGGCTTGCCGGTTGCCGCGCCTTTATTGCAGCACCGCGCATCCGGACCGCAGGCCGGTCACTGGAAGGGCAGGCCTTCTTGCATGACTATGTCTGGAAGAAGGATGAGGGCTTCAAGATCCTCGAACTCATCCTGACGGCTCCCGTCGTCGTCGCGAGCTGGATCAGCCTGCAGTATTTCGGCTCCTGCGTCGCGCCGTCGCTCTTTGGTGCCGGCAACAAGCTGCTGCACAATGTCGTCGGTGGCATCGGTGTCGTCGAGGGCAATGGCGGCAATATGCGGGCAGGGCTTCCCTGGCAGTCAGTGCATGACGGTGAGAATTTCGTCCACGAGCCGTTGCGTCTGACGGTTGCCGTCGAGGCACCGAAGGAGGCGATATCAGACATCCTGAAGCGGCATGCCCAGGTGCGCGCCCTCTTCGACAATGGTTGGCTGCATCTCTTCACGCTTGACGAGCAGGGCCAGATGGCCTGGCGCTATGCCGGCAATCTCGGCTGGACGGATGTCCGGCAGGGTGCTGCATCCGACGTTGAGCACAAGGCCGCGAGCTGATTTCTGTCGGAGTGAAGCAAGCTGACGGCCGTTATGGCCGTCAGCAAATCACCAGTATCAGACGGCGCTTGCCGTCTGCAGCGTTTCCGCCTGAGGCGAAGTCGGAGCGGTCCTGTGCTCGGCAAGAATGCGTTCTGCTTCCGCCATCATCAGGGGGCCGACACCCTTGATGTCATCGGGTCGAATGGCCTCGGTCAGATAATAGGCGATGCTGCCGTCTCGATAGATGCCCTGGAAAGGTCCAAGGCCTGCGACACAGCAGATGTTCTGCAGCTGCCGCCGCCCGCCGTCCACAGGCCTGACTTCATGATCCGTCAGGGCTTGCAACGCCGATCGTCCGAGCGCTGCCTGCCGGTCGATTCCCAGTCGCTCCGACTTCTGCAGGGCATAGGCGAACATCGCCGTTGCCGAGCTTTCGGCATAATTGCCTTTCACGTCGGGCGCATCGATGACCTGGAGCCAGCGGTGATCCCTGGTCACAAGTGCGGCCAGACGCTCGTTGAGCGCTGCCAGGCGCCGTGCGAGATCGCGGCGGCTTGCGGCATCCGGCAGGTGTTCGATCACATCGACGAAGGCCATGGCCAACCATCCGATCGAGCGCGCCCAATGGGCGGGGGAGAGACCCGTATCGGGGTCCGCCCAGTCCTGCAGCCGCGATTCGTCATAGCCATGCCGATAGAGCCCGGAGGCTGCGTCGTGAGTTAGATCGAGGGCGGTCTTGAACTGTGCGACGGCATCGTCCACGAGGGCCGGGTCTTCCAGGGCAAGGCCGAGTTCGATCTTGAACGGCATGGCCATATAGAGACCATCGAGCCAGACCTGATGCGGGTAGCGTAGCTTGTGCCAGTAGGGGCCGCTGCCAATGCGGGGATGATGTACAAGCTGGCGACCCAGCTCTCTTGCGCCTTCCAGATAGCGTTGATTGCCCGTCAGACCGTGCAGATAGAGGAGGGCCCGGCCCGGCAGGATGTTGTCGATGTTGAACTCGGTGATGCGGTAGTCGGACAGTCCTCCATCCGCATCCACCTGCGCGTCGACAAGACGGGTCAGATGATCGAGCCAGCGTCGATCACCGGTCGCCTCGTGGAGTGTGATGAGGCCGCGATAGAGGCAGCCGTCCTCATAACACCAGGCGCCGGCCTTGTAGGGTTCGTAATCGCGGGCGTAATCGTCGAAATAGGAAATCAGCATCGGTCTTCATGGGTCCGGGTGAATGGAAGCGGGTGACAGGCCGGAAAGCCGGCTGAATTTTGTGTTTTCGGCGATGATGCCGGCATGGCGCAGTTCGGGCAGGTGGCAGGCCATTTCAGGTATGGCGGGTTTCGCATCGTCGCGATAGGCGATGCTCAAGCCATCGATCGACACGGCGTCGATCGTGGATTCCGGCAGTCCGTAAAAGACGGCGGCTGCGGTTTCAGCGCCCGAGACCTGCAGATTGCGGATGTCGATCCCGTCGATCTTCGGGGTGGTGACGGAGACGGGCAGAGCGATGCGGGATTGCACGTAGTCCGAGCGACCATCGGCATCGCAGAAGTAGAAGGCGTTGACGGCGATCGGGGTCGCGACATCCTCCATCCGGCAGTCCCGGACGCTGATGTTGGACACGGTGCCGCCCCGGCCACGCCGGGTCTTGATGCGCAGTCCGCGGTCGGTGCCGATGAAGTGGCAACGGCTGATGGCGACATCGCTGATGCCCTGGCTCATTTCGCTGCCCATGACGACAGCGCCGTGGCCACGCTGCATGAGGCAATTGCGGATGGCGACATTGCGGGTGGGGCGGTCAGGGCCGCCGCGCGGATCACGTTTGCCGGCCTTGATCGCCACGCAATCGTCGCCGACGGAAATGTCGAGGCCAACAAGGCGGATGTTCTGGCTGGATTCGGGGTTCAAGCCGTCGGTGTTGGGAGAATCAGGATGGTTGCGGATCGTCAGTCCGACCGCGAGCACGTCCTCGCAAAGGACGGGATGGACGGTCCAGGACGGGGAATTGCGGACCGTGATGCCGGCCAGTGTGAGCTGGCGGCAGCCGGACAGGAAGATGGTGCGTGGACGCCGGGCCCCGTCGCGGGTTTCCTTCGGCCAGGTCCACCAGTCGCCCCGGTCGCCGCCGCCGTCCACGATCCCCTTGCCGCAGATGGTGAGGTTCTCGCAATCGATTGCGTTCAGGAGGCTTGCGAAGCAGGCTTCGGCCACGCCTTCCCAGGTTCCCAAAACGCGCCCATCGGCGTGCCGGGCGGGCAATATGCGCCGTCTCTCGCGGGTGCCGATGTCCTGAAGGACTGCGCCGTCTTCGAGCAGCAGCGTCATGTCACTCTTCAGGAAAAGCGCGCCTGAAGTCCAGGAGCCGGCGGGCAGCCGGAGTGTTCCACCCGCCGGCACCGCAGCGATCGCGGACTGGATCGCCGTGGTATTGTCGTTGCTGTCGATCCGCGCACCGTGATCACGGATGTCGACCACGCCTGTTTCGGACGCGGTTTTGAAGGTTGCCCCACCGATCGCTGTCGAGAAGCGGTATTCGCGGTCCGGTTCGAGACCGTCGAGGGACAGCGCGACAGATGTCGCGCTGCCTGTCTTGACCGTCGTGCCGTCACCCAGTTGCAGCACCCACGGCAATGCCCGGTCGAGGGCGAACAGATGTGCGTCCGCTTCGATCGTCAGTGTTGCCGTCCTTGATGACAGGTGCAGCAGCTGGATGGGGCCGTCGGTCAAGCTCGTCCTCCTCAGATGCCGGTCAGCGCGCTGTTGATGCCGTCGATGATCTCGGCGGCGGCATCCTCGGCCGAAGCCTGGCCATAGGCGAAGGCTTCGAAGGTGCTGTCGAAGACATCCGTCACGCGCGGATGTTCGTTCAGCGGCGAGACGCCGACGCCCGAGCTTTCCAGCACGATCTTGTTGGCTTCGACCTGCACGGGCTTGATCGAGCCTGCCTTGCTCAGTTCGTCCAGCGCAATCTTGCTCGAGGGGACGCCTCGGGTTGCGCCGAGGATCTTGATGGCTTCCGGCTCGTTCAGCATGCAGTTGATGATCTGGGCTGCTGCCTTCGGCTCCTTGCTGTTCTTCGAGATGGCAAAGAGCATTGACGGCTTGCGATAGACGCCTTCGGTCTTGGCGCCCTCAACCTGCAGCAGCTTGACTGGCACGAGTTGCTGGCCTTCCTCCAACGGACCGGAGATCTTCCCGTAGGTGCTGTCCCACTGATAGGTGCCGGCGATCTTGCCCTTGGCCCAGTCGGGGTTTTCGTGCAGCGGTGCGTTGCCGCCTGCTGCGACATCCTTCCAGGACTTGATCACGCCCTTGTCGACCATGGTCTGGTAGAATTTCAGGCCGTCAGCCAGTTCCTCGACGGTCCAGGCGACCTGGTTGGTCGCGGGATCGATCAGGTCCTTGCCGGTCTTCTGGGTGGTCCGCAGGATCACGATGAGACGTGCGTCAAGCGCCGTGCCTTCGAAGGGATAGTAATCCTGGCCGAGCTTTTCCTTCATCACCGGGGCTGCGGCGAGCAGTTCGTCCCAGGTGGTTGGGATGGCGAGGCCCGCTTTGTCATAGGTCGTCTTGTTGAACATGAAGACGCGGCCGGTGGTCGAGACCGGCAACCCGTTCAGCTTGCCGTCAACGCTGCCGCTCTTCAGGTCGGTTTCCGACCACTGGCTGAGGTCGATCACATCCTTGAACTGGTTGAGGTCAACGAAGCCTTCGCCGTTCTTCGAGAAGATCGGCAGCCACGGCCAGTTGATCTGCATGATGTCGGCTTCGGTCTTGCCGGCAAGCTGTGTGGTGATCTTCTCCTGGTGGCCGGTCCAGCCGGTGAATTCCGGCGAGATGGTGTGGCCGAACTTTCCGCCGCACACCTTCAGGGCTTCCTGTGTGGCAACGTGGCGATCGTCGCTGCCCCACCAGGACATGCGAAGATCGGCAGCATAGGCTGTGCTCAGGCTGGTTGCCGCAAGAAGTGCGGCGGTCATGATCAAGGTTCTCATTCTGGCTCCTCCCAAGTTAGAACGATGACGGCTTCAGTCGGCGAGCGAGATGTTCTCGCCCGTCATTCGGTTGAAGATATGCGTGGACCGGATATCCGGGCTGAGCCAGATACGGTCGTCACGGATGGCCGAGCGGTCGTATTGGCTCGATGGAACGACGGCGATCACGCGTTCGCCGCCGATATTGATGTAGAGATAGACTTCGTGGCCCATGAACTCGACATGGCTCACACGCCCCGACAACGTCCCCGGCGTCTCGGGTGGCGCGATCTTGAGATGCTGCGGTCGGATGCCGATGGTCACGTCACGCGGTGCATTGCGCTCAAGCCTTTGCGCTAGGCCATCGGTGATCGAGATCGTCTGGCCGGCGGTCACCAGTTCCCCATTTCCGGTGAGTTCGGCGGCGATCAGGTTCATCTCGGGGCTGCCGATGAAGCCGGCGACGAAGGCGTTGGCCGGACGGTTGTAGAGCGTGACAGGGTCGGCCACCTGCATGATATGGCCGTCTTTCATGACGCAGATCCGGTCGCCCATGGTCATGGCTTCCGTCTGGTCATGCGTGACATAGACGACGGTCGCTGCCATGCCATCGGCCTTCAGCTGCTTGTGCAGATCGGTGATGCGCACACGCATCGAGGCGCGCAGCTTGGCGTCGAGGTTCGATAGCGGCTCGTCGAAGAGGAAGACCTGCGGCTTCTTGATCAGCGCACGCCCGACGGCGACACGCTGGGCCTGACCGCCCGAGAGCTGCTTGGGCAGACGGTCGAGCAGGGCGCCGATCTCCAGCGTGCCCGCCACCTGGTCGGTCGCCTGGTCGATTTCATCCTGCGGTCGACGCTTGAGGCGCATAGAGAAGGACAGGTTCTTCTTGACCTTCATGTGGGGATAAAGCGCATAGTTCTGG
Source organism: Rhizobium sp. (assembly GCA_027533385.1). GTDB lineage: Bacteria > Pseudomonadota > Alphaproteobacteria > Rhizobiales > Rhizobiaceae > Allorhizobium. The sequence continues at coordinate 180,599 of JAPZUE010000004.1, forward strand.
AAGACCATGGAGATGCCCCGGTCCCCCGGTGCACGGTCGTTGACCAGTTCGCCGCCGATCCGGATCTCGCCACCGGAGATCCGCTCAAGGCCCGCGATCATGCGCAGCGTCGTGGATTTGGCGCAGCCGGAGGGTCCGACCAGCACCATGAACTCCCCGTCTTCGACGTCGAGGTTGATGCCATGCACGGCACGGAAGGAGCCATAGTCTTTTTCGAGGTTTTTCAGTTGCAACCTTGCCATTGCATTATCCCTTGATGCCGCCGGCGGAGATGCCGTCGATGAAGTATTTCTGGGCGAGGAAGAAGACGGTCAGGGCCGGCAGCAGCGTCAGCACCGACATGGCGAGCACCCGGTTCCACTCGAAGGCTTCCGTCGTGTCGATCGAGAGTTTCAGCGCCAGCGACACGGGGAACTTCTCGACCGAGGAGATGTAGATGAGGGGCCCCAGGAAGTCGTTCATCGTCCACATGAACTGGAACAGGCAGACCGAAATCAGGGCCGGCATCAACAGGGGTACGACGATGAAGAGCAAGACCTGCCAGGTATTGGCGCCGTCCACGCGGGCCGCCTCTTCCATGTCACGCGGGATGGCGCGCAGGAACTGCACCAGCATGAAGACGAAGAAGGCATCACCCGCAAAGGCCGAGGGCACCCAGAGCGGCATATAGGTATCCAGCCAGCCGAGATCGCGGAACAGCAGATATTGCGGAATGCGGGTGACCACGTTCGGCAGCAGCAGGGTTGCGATCAGGGTTGCGAAGAGCAGCTTCTTGTAGGGGAAGTCGAAGCGGGCAAAGCCATAGGCGACTGCCGTGCAGGAGATCGCCGTGCCGATGATCTTCGGCAGCACGATCCACAGCGTGTTCATGAAGAAGGTGCCGAAGGTGTAGGGCGTGGAGGTCTTCCAGCCATGGATATAGCCGTCGATCGTCGGGTCATCCGGCAGAAAGCCGGGATTGGCGAAGATCTCGGAGTTCGTCTTGAACGAGGCGCCGATCAGCCAGACCAGCGGATAGAGCATGATGAGGCCGACCACCGTGAGAAGGACGTAGCGGAAGACGGTCGTCATTTTCTGCCGGCGCCGATCCCGGCGATGGGCCTTGTCGACCTCGTCGATACCTGCGGCAAGTGGGGTGAGGGCGTGGTCGGTCATGATCAGCTCCGCTTGTCGCCGGCGTAGTAGACCCAATGGCGCGAGGACCAGAAGGCGATGAGGGTGAGGGCCATAATGATGACGAACAGCACCCAGGCGATGGCCGAGGCATAGCCCATGTCAAAGCGCAGGAAGGCCTCGTCATAGATGTAGATCGGCAGGAAATAGGTGGCCTTCAGCGGGCCGCCCTGCGTGATGATGTAGGGACCGTTGAACTCCTGGAATGCCTGGACCATCTGCATGATCAGGTTGAAGAAGATGACCGGCGTGATCAGCGGCAGGGTGATGTGGACGAAGCTCTTCCACTTGCCGGCACCGTCGATCGCGGCTGCCTCATAGAGGCTCTTGTCGATGCTCTGGAGGGCCGCCAGGAAGATGACCATGGCCGAGCCGAACTGCCAGACACGCAGGAGCGTGATGGTGAAGAGGGCGTTGGTCGGGTCGCCGAACCAGTTGATCGGTTCAATGCCGATCGAGGCCAGGCCCATGTTGATCAGGCCGACATCGGCGAACATGTAGCGCCACAACACCGCAATCGCGATGGAGCCGCCCAGTATCGAGGGCACGTAGAAGGCCGTGCGGTAGAGATTGATGAATTTCAGCTTGTAATTCAGGATCACCGCGATGAAGAGCGCGAAGCACAGTTCGAGCGGCACCGTCACGAAGACATAGAACAGGGTGACGCTGAGCGACTTGATGAAGGTCCGGTCGCTGGTGAACAGCCTGATATAATTGTCGAAGCCGGTGAAGATCGGCGCGCTCATCAGGTTGTAATCGGTGAAGCTCAGATAGAGCGACATGACGAAGGGCAGGGCCGTGAAGACCAGCAAGCCGACGATGTAGGGGGCCAGATAGAAGAGCCCGAGGTAGCGGCTGTCTCCGCTCATGCGGCACCTCCTGCACGCGCCAGTGCTTCGGGCAGGCGATGCTGGGTCGCCGTGACCATCTCGCCGAAGAGACGGTAGGCCTTGTCTTGCGGCAGCGTGGCGACCAGGGGGTCCGATACGAAGAGCGGCGGAAGAGCCCCGGCATCACCCGAAAGAACTGCCGCGACAAGCGCCGTCTGGCGCTCGGCATGGGGGCGAGCAAGAAGTTCGATGGCCAGCGGCAGGCGCCCTGCCACCACGGGCTGGACCCCGAGAGGGCTGAAACGCGCATTAGTCTCGACGATCGTCCCGTCGGTAAAGCCCTCCAACTGTCCCCGGTTCGGGAGATTGACGTTGCTGACGTGTTCGGGGCCACCCATCAGCGCCTTGATCTGCTCGACGATAGCCTCGTCGGAAGCGCGCGGCGGGGGCAGGTCAGCTCCGTTGTCGAGCGCATCGGCATAATCGACCTTGGCCTTGCGCTCGCGCATGCGGAACTCGACCGGTGTGAGCCCAAATTTCCAGGCGGCATGGTCATCGAGATACCAGCTCTGGGGCAGGAACTCGACGAGATGGCGGTCGCCGGCGGCAGCGGCGATGCCGAAGCGGAGCGACAGGTCGAACTTCACCCGGAAGCTGTCGGTGAAATAGCGGTCGTGTTCATTGGCAGGATCCAGCGGGGATTCCCGCCAGCCGGTCGCATGATGCTCGCGGGCAAATTCGAAATAGGCCGGCATCATGTCGACACCGCCGACGGCGGCGCGGTCCACGAAGGTGAAGTGGTTGATGCCGAGCACGTTCACCTTGGCGTCGCGATAGCCGTAGATGACTTCGCCTGCCCGGCGATTTGCCAGATAGGCCATGATCTTGCGGGTCTTGATGACCTCGTGGCAGGAGCCCCAGGCCCGGATCTCGGGGAAGACGGCGTAGAGTGTAGCCGTCAGCACCGACATCGGGTTGGTCAGGTTGCAGACGTAGGCTTCAGGGCAATGGCGGGCGATGGCGCGGCCGATCTCGGCGATCATCGGAATCGCCCGCATGGCACGGACAAAGCCGCCTGGGCCGACCGTGTCGCCGACCGACTGGCGGATACCGTAACGTTCGGGAATGGCGATGTCGTTGGCCATGTCATCGAACGATCCCGGTAGGATCGAGATAATGACGACATCGGCGCCCGTCAGAGCGGCCTGAAGCGTCTTCTCCGCCGTATAGGTGACGGTTGCGCCGGCCCCGCTTCGGGCGGCATAGCGGGCACCGATCCGGGCATTGCGCTCGGCTGCCGCATGGTCGAGGTCATAGAGCCGGACGGTCGCGGGCAGCGTGCCGTCCTGGGCGAGATCACCCATCAGTTTCGTCGCCCAGTTGAGCGAGCCGCCGCCGATATAGGCGATGGTGACCGGGCGCATGTATTCCGTTTTCTGCATCGCAATATTTGGGGTCGACGAAGCCTTGACCGGCCACATGCGTGACCCGTCCCGCTGTCTACCCTACTCCTCCTGATATCCTCCCCGGCCTTCCCAAGGAGACCGGTCCTGTGGCTAATATCTCGCCAGACGTCTTGCGCGGAAATCGACAAATAGGGGAAAAAGGATGGACAAAACTGAAGGTAGCGTGCTCGCCGGCATTCCGATGCAGGCACTCGCGCTCAACCTGACGCGCTCGACGATCCGCATGCAGCATTCGCAGACGTGGTCGATCGACAAGTCGAACCGGGTCCATGATCTCGTGATCTGCCTCAGTGGCCGCGGGATCTATGATGTCGAGGGCGAGACGGTGGAGATGGAGCCAGGAAGCGCCATGCTTCTGACCGCCGGAACCCGCTTCATCGGGCGATCTGCCTCAACGGAAGCCTATACAGGCATTGCCCAGCATTTCACGCTCGACCTTTTCGGGCGTCTCGACCTGATTTCGCAGATGGATCTGATGCGATCGATCCGGCTTGCCCGTTGGGACATGCTGGAAAAGGTCGTCATGCATTTTCGCGAAACGGCACCACCCTATTCGACGACGCTGCAGCAGCACCATGTCTTCATGTTCCTGCTGATCGAGTTCATCGAGCAGGCCTTTGTCGGCTGGCGAGAGCAGTCCGTCGGCACTGTCGCCAACCCCGATCAGCTGTCATTGGCGATCATGGTGGCCGCGAGCCAGATCGCGGCTGATCCTCTCAACGAAGGGATCACCGAGCAGGTTCTCGCCGCTGCCCCCTACAATCCGGATTATTTCAAGCGTGAGTTCCGCAAACGCGTCGGCTGGACCATGGACAAGTTCCAGGAGTTCAAGCGCATGGAGCGCGCCATGGGTCTTTTGGCCGGCGGCTGCACGGTAAAGCGGGCGGCGGCGCTCTCGGGCTATGCCGACGCCTATTACTTCTCCCGCATGTTCAAGCGCTATATCGGCATCAGTCCCCAGGGGTACCAGGAGGCGGAGCGGCGGAACCGGGAAGGGGCCTTCCCACGCGGAGAAGAGGACGGGCAGGTGGTCTACCCCTTGCCGCGTCAGTGAAAACCTGTCTTATGAGTTTCCCGCCTGAGCCATGGCTTCACGATAGGCCACGCCTCAGTGAAAAGATTTTTTCAGCTTGTTGCTCGGTGAACAACATGTATGATAAGTTTATATAACATGTATGGGAGGAATGATGTCGCATACCGACTTCACCAATCGCTTCGCCATCGATCCATTGACCGCTGCCGGCTTTGGCACGGATGAATTGCGTTCGAATTTTCTGCTGCCGCCGCTCTTTGTGCCCGGTCGCATCCAGCTGCATTACACCAATTACGACCGGATGATCGTCGGTGGTGCCGTGCCGGTTTCGTCGACGCTGGCGCTTGAGACGATCAAGCCGGCGGGTACGCCCGAGCTCCTGGCACGCCGCGAGCTGATCGCCGTCAACATCGGCGGCGCCGGTGTGGTGACGGTGGACGGTGAGAGCTTCCAGGCCGGCACCCGCGATATGGTCTATGCCGGTATGGGGTCTTCGGTCAGCTTCGCCTCCTTGTCGGCGGACCAGCCGGCCAAGTTCTATCTCTTGAGCGCGCCCGCCCATACCCGCTACCCGGCACGTCATATCGGCATCGGCGACGCCAAGCGGATTGATCTCGGTGCGCAGGAGACGAGCAACGAGCGCTCGATCTTCCAATTCGTGCACCCCGAGGGCGTGAAGACCTGCCAGCTGGTGGTGGGCATGACCAGTCTTGCCAAGGGCTCCATCTGGAACACAATGCCGTGCCACATCCATGACCGTCGCATGGAGGTCTATCTCTACTTCGACATGGCGGAGAAGACCCGGGTCTTCCACCTGCTCGGTGAACCGGACGAGACGCGCCACATCATCATGAAGAACGAGGAAGCGGTTCTGTCTCCCGGCTGGTCGATCCATTCAGGTGCCGGTACGGCCAACTACTCGTTCATCTGGGCCATGGCTGGCGACAATGTCGACTATACCGATGTCGATGCGGTCGCCATCGAGGACATGCGCTGACATCTGTCTCTCCGCGCTCTGCGGCTACAGGGTTTCTCTCGGCATGCGGGATCGTCCATCCCGCATGCCTTTCCGTATTGCGGACTTTCAAATCAGAGTTGCAGGTTTCTGGTCTAACCTGGCAGCGTTTCACGCTGCCGGTCAAAACGGGTTCCGTGTCGTCTCATTAAGCTCATTTTAGTCTTCGCAGCCCATGATCCACGCGATTCAGGCAATGATATCGGCGGCAGCCATGGGCGTGTCGCTGGTGTCGGAGGAGACCCACCACCGTGTTCATCGATCGAATACTGTCGCGCTTTAACATCCAGACGAAGGTACTGATTTTCATCCTGCCTTTCGTCATCAGCATTTCCGCCGTTGGCTTTACCGGTCTCTACGCCTCGGGCCTCTTGCAGGGCCGCATCGAGATCTCCAACAGCGTGCTGCAGTCTCTCAGCGGGTTCCGCGACGTATCCGCGTCCATGACCAGCTTTCTCGCGGACACGACGGACGCCGCCAAGGCTGATCTGACCGGGCGCCTCGAGCAGCAGAAGCGGGACCTCGATGCCACGCTTGCCCAGCTTTCCCCCGATGCCGACGGGCGATCGGAGCTGGAGCAGGCATCTACTTTGATCTCCAAGGTCTTCGCCCATATCGACAGCCTCTGGGGTTTGCATGGCGAGAAGACGAACCTGGTTCAGTCGCTGCAGTCCGGAAGAGACAAGGTGGTGGCTTTCCAGGATCAGATCGCCACAGCCATGGTATCGCTTGATCAGGCTGTGCAGGCCGATGATGCGGCGGCGAAGACGATGCTGCGTGATGCCGAGAGCATTCGCAGCACAGGCACGTTCCTGACCGAGACCAACTCCGCCTTCACCAAGGCCAAGACGCCGGATGAGAAGTTTGCCGTTATTTCCGCGCGGATCGATGAGATCCTCGCCCGCCAGCAAGTGCTTGCCGCCGTCCTGCCGAAGGCGAACCAGTCCGCAGCCAAGACACTCGAAAAGATTGGCGGCGAATTGAAGACAGCGCTTGCCAATGGTGACCGCTCCGAAGCTGCAGTGACCGCCGTTGCCGGACAGCTGCGCAATTTCACGCAGCTCAACGCCTATCTCGGCCTGGCCGCCCAGCAGAAGATGAAGGAAGCAACGATCAAGTTCGGCGAGCTGGATGCCCCGCTTGCCAAGGCTCAGGCTGTCATCGCCGACGGACGCATGCTGCAATCGGCCGGCTATGGTCTGCAGATCATGATGGCCCGCTTCCTGCTCGAGCCGACCGAAGAAAACCGTGCCCTGCTGGACAAGGAGTTTTCCGCACTCAAGACGGCGCTGGCTGCGCTCGAAAAGACGACCGCCGATCAGCCGGATATGGTCAAGGCAGCGCAGGAACTCGGACCCGTCGTCGATCAGATGGCGGCTGCCAGCGTCGATTTCGTCAAGGTCAGCCAGGACCGTAATGTCAGCTTCCAGCAGGCCGGTGCCGACCTCAATGTTATCTGGAAGCATCTGACGAGCTTTGCCGAAACGCAGAAGGTCTCTGCAGGCCAGGAGCGCCAGGAGGCGAATTCGATCTCGATCGGCGCGACCGCGCTCGGCATCCTGATCTCGATCTTTGCCGGCATTGGTCTGGTGCTCACCTTCAAGGGGCCGATCGGCCAGATCACCGGTGCCATGCGTCGCCTGGCCGAGGGAGTGCTCGACACCAAAATCAACGGCGAGGCCCGTGTCGATGAAATCGGCGAGATGGCGCGTGCGCTTGGCGTCTTCAAGCAGAATGCGCTGTCGAAGATCGAAATCGAAAGCCGCAGCGAGGCCGAACGGGCTCAGGCGGACGAAGAGCGTCGTCGCAACGACCTCGAGAAGCAGGAGATCGATCGCCAGATCGATTTTGCCGTCAATGCACTGGCATCAGGCCTCGGACGGCTTGCCAAGGGCGATATCTCCGAGACCATCGACACGCCGTTCCACGGTCGCCTGGAGCAGCTGCGCAACGACTTCAACCAGTCGCTGGAGCATCTGCAGGATACGATGACGCAGATCCGCTCGAACACCTACATGATCCAGCGCAACGCTGCCGACATGAGCAGTGCGGCCGACCAGCTCGCCAAACGCACCGAACAGCAGGCGGCGTCGCTGGAGGAAACCGCAGCGGCCGTCGACGAGATCACCGTCACGGTGAAGTCTTCCGCGGAGCGGGCCGAGGAGGCGAACAATATCGTCGCCGAAACCAAGGGCCGTGCGGATACCTCCTCCACGGTCGTTGGAAACGCCATCGACGCGATGGGGCGGATCGAGGATGCTTCTGGCCAGATCGTGCAGATCATCGACGTGATCGACGAAATCGCCTTCCAGACCAACCTCTTGGCCCTCAATGCGGGTATCGAGGCCGCACGTGCCGGCGAGGCTGGCAAGGGCTTTGCGGTCGTCGCACAGGAAGTGCGCGAACTCGCCCAGCGTTCTGCCGGGGCTGCCCAGCAGATCAAGGACCTCATCCACAAGTCGAGCACCGAAGTCTCTTCCGGCGCCAAACTCGTGCAGCAGACGGGAGCCGTGCTCGCCGAGATTTCGGCAAGCATCATCACCGTTGCCGATCGTGTCTCGGTCATCGCCCAGGCGAGCCGCGACCAGTCGAATGCGCTGGCTGGGGTCAATTCCTCGGTGAACGAGATGGACCAGATGACCCAGCGGAATGCCGCCATGGTCGAGGAGACCAATGCCGCGACCCGCCAGCTGGCGGACGAGGCGGATGCGCTGATGCAGTTGGTCAACCAGTTCAAGCTCGCGCCGGAAGGTCGGCGACAGGCTGCGCATTCGCACAGCCGCGCGGCCTGATCCTAACAGCCGTTTCCCAATCACGGGGCCGCCGCTTTCATCAAGCGGCGGCTTTTTCGCGACGAGACACCGGCATCATCAAGCCCGCTTGGAAAGCGCGCGACAGGCCGTTATCCTTGGGAGAGGAGGAGTGCCTATTTGACGACAGGAACAGTACCCGCACGGCGATTGGCTGCAGCCCGGCGCATGATCCTTGTGCTGGTTTTGGTTCTGCTTGCGGCAAGCCTGGCGCTTCTGACCGTCGGCAACCGGTTTCTGACCCGCAACGTCATGGCGGAAGCCTCGCTGCAGGCCAACAGCGCCCTTCGCCTTGCGACATCGGCGCTGGCCGGTCATCTCAGCCGTTATGAGACTTTGCCGGCGTTGATTGCCGACCACGAGGACATGAAGGAGCTGGTGCTCGATCCGGATAATCCGGCGCTGCGCCAGGCGGCCAATCTCTATCTGAAGGAAATCAACACGCTGCTGGAATCCTCGGACATCTATGTGATGACCATGGACGGCAATACGATCGCGGCCAGCAATTTCGATGGACCGGCGAGTTTCGTCGGCGAGAACTTCAGCTACCGTCCCTATTTCTTCGAAGCGGCTGCCGGCAAGCAGTCGCGCTTCTATGCGCTCGGCACGACGTCTGCAAAGCGCGGTTACTACTTCTCCTCGCCCATCGAAGTGGATGGTGCTGTGCGCGGTGTCATCGCGTTCAAGGTCGACATCGAGGGGATTGAAACGTCGTGGCGTGGCGGCGAATACAAGATCCTGGTGCATGATCCCGAAGGCATCATTTTTATGACCGGTAACCCGGAATGGCTCTATTCCTCGGTGCTGCCGCTGACACGCGAGCGTCTGGAGCGTACGACGGCGTCGAGACGCTATTCCGATGCCGTCCTGCGTGAATTGCCGGTCAGCCGCAGTTCGCTCGACGGTCATGTGCTGATGACCGTCAATCAGGCTCAGGGCGTGCGCGAATATCTGGTTCTTGAGCAGTATATGCCGGACGCCGACTGGACGGTGAAGGTGCTGTTCGATACCGGCACGATCCATGCCCAGGCGCGGACCATGCTTGTTGCCATTCTGCTATCGCTCTGCCTGTTCGGCCTGGGGCTGGCCGTCGTGATCCAGCGGCGCGCCCGGCTGCAGGAGCGCATGCATATGCAGATCGAGGCCCAGGCCGAGCTGGAACGGCGGGTCGAGGAGCGCACGGCGGATCTGGCGCGGGTCAACCTGCAACTGCGCCAGACCCAGGCCGATCTCATCCAGGCGGGCAAACTTGCGGGTCTCGGCCAGATGTCGGCCGCCCTCTCGCACGAGTTCAACCAGCCGCTTGCGGCCGCCAAGACCTATGCAGACAGCGCGGCCATGCTGATCGATCGTGACCGGATCTCCGAGGCGCGTGACAATCTCGGGCGCATTTCCAACCTGATCGACCGGATGGCCTCGATCTCGCGGCACCTGCGCAACTTCGCGCGCAAGCCGAACGAGAAGCTCGGACCCATCTCGATCGAGGAGGTGGTCGAGGAAACGCTCGAAATCGTGTCCGCGCGGCTCGGAACGGCGGATGCAACGCTGTCGCTTTCGTTTGAACCCGGCCTGCCACCGGTGCAGGGGGGCTCGGTGCGACTGCAGCAGGTGCTGGTCAACATTCTCACCAATGCCTGTGACGCGGTCGAAGGTCTCGATAACCGAAAGATCGAGCTGTCGGCGCGGCGGGATCAGAGGCGTGTGGTGATCGAGATCGCCGACCGTGGCCCGGGTGTGCCGCCTGCTATCGTCGAGCGCATTTTCGATCCCTTCTTCACCACCAAGGGTGTCGGTAAGGGGCTTGGTCTCGGGCTGTCCATCTCCTACAACATCATCAAGGATTTCGGCGGAAGCCTGACGGTCGGGCAGCGTGAGGGCGGCGGCGCGCTGTTTCGCATCGAACTGCTCGAAGCAGAGGCATTGAACGAGGCGGCAGAATGAATTCGGGACTGGTCTTGCTCGTCGATGACGAGGAGGAACTGCGCTATTCCACCAGTCAGGCGCTGGAACTGCATGGGCTTCAGGTCAAGGCATTTGCCTCTGGCGAGGAGATCCTGTCCCGGGTCGGTTTCGGTTTCGACGGGGTCGTCGTCTCCGACATCCGCATGCCCGGCATGGACGGGATGACACTCCTGCATCGGATCCGCGAGCTCGATCACGAGATCCCGGTCATCCTGGTAACCGGCCATGGTGATGTCCAGCTCGCGGTCAAGGCGATGCGCGAGGGCGCCTATGATTTCATCGAGAAGCCGTTTGCAAGCCATGCTCTGGCGGGTGTGGTGCGGCATGCGCTCGATCGTCGCTCGCTGGTTCTCGAAAACCGGCGCCTCAGGGCGGTTGCCGGCAAGCGTGACGATATCGAAACCCGGCTTCCGGGACGCACGCCCGTCATGGTCGATCTGCGCTACCGGGTGCGGGCGATCGGGGCGACGGAGGCTGATGCGCTGATCATCGGCGAGACCGGCGTTGGCAAGGAAGTCGTGGCCCGCAGCCTGCATGATGTCAGTGGTCGGGCGAAGGGACCGTTCCTTGCGATCAACTGCGCTTCGCTGCCGGAAACGCTGATCGAGAGCGAACTCTTCGGTCATGAGGCCGGGGCCTTTCCGGGGGCCATCCGGGCGCGTTACGGCAAGTTCGAGCACGGGCGGGGTGGCACCATCCTGCTCGACGAAATCAGCTCCATGCCCTTCGATCTGCAGGCAAAGTTCCTTCGGGTGCTGCAGGAGCGGACGATCACGCGTCTCGGATCGAACGAGATCGTACCGCTCGATGTGCGTTTCCTCGCAAAAAGCAAGGTGGATCTGGAAGGCGAGGTGGCGGCTGGCCGCTTCCGGGCCGATCTCTTCTACCGCCTGAATGTGGTGACGCTTCGGGTGCCGTCGCTGGGCCAGCGGCGGGCCGATATTCCGTTGCTCTTCCTGCATCTGGTGCGGGAAGCCTGCGCCCGCTATGGCCGCGACGACATGGAAGTCGAGCCGGAGATCCTCTCCGAGATTGCCGAGCGAGACTGGCCTGGCAATGTGCGTGAACTGCGCAATGCAGCCGACCGGCTGGTGCTCGGGCTTGAAACCGGGCTCGACAGCGCGGCGGCTCGCGAAACGGCCAATACACGCCTCGCCGACAAGGTTGCGGCCTATGAAAAGCAGCTGATCGCCAATGCCATCAGTGCCCATGGCGGGGCGTTGAGGCCGGTCTATGAGCAGCTCGGGATCTCCCGGAAGACGCTCTACGAGAAGATGCAGAAGCACGGTCTCGACAAGAGTCTGGCCTTCGACGGCCGCGATTGACCCTCTGCCGCCCGGCTGTTTTGACAGCTGATGGGTGGAAATCCACACATCGCCTGAGCGTCTTGGGCGGAAACCTACCCATGTTGCGCTGCGACAGGTCAGAAAAGCTTAACACTCTCCTTTCCCAGCGATTGTGGCGCGGCGCCGCCTGACGAAGATCGCGCCATCCAGTGCCGGACGGGAGGAGCCGACCGGCAGGATCAAATCGAACCGGGAGGCTTTCATGACTTTCTTCAAGTCGCTCTTCAGCGCGACCGCCATTGCGGCAACCTTCATCGCAGCAGCCGCATCGGCTCAGACCTATCCTGAGCGCTCGATCACCATGGTCGTACCGTTCGCCGCCGGTGGTCCGACCGATACGGTCGCACGTCTCGTCGCTGAATCCATGTCCAAGGATCTCGGCCAGCAGGTTCTCGTCGAGAATGTCGGCGGTGCCGGCGGCACGCTGGGTGCCGGTCGTGTGGCCAGCTCCGAGCCGGATGGCTACACCGTCCTTCTCCATCACATCGGCATGGCCACCAGCGCCACCCTCTATCGCAAGCTGGCCTACGATCCGCTCAACGCCTTCGACTATGTCGGTCTCGTCACCGAAGTGCCGATGACCATCGTCGCCCGCAAGGACTTCGAGCCGACCGATCTCAAGGGTCTCGTCGATTATGCAAAGGCGAACAAGGACAAGGTGACCGTGGCGAATGCCGGCATCGGTTCGGCCTCGCATCTCTGCGGCATGTTGTTCATGAGCCAGATCGAGACGCCGCTGGTCACGGTTCCCTACAAGGGCACCGGTCCGGCCATGACCGACCTGCTCGGTGGCCAGGTTGACATCATGTGCGACCAGAGCACCAACACGACCAAGCAGATCCAGGGCGGCACGATCAAGGCCTATGCCGTGACCTCGGCTGAGCGCCTGCCGGTTCTGCCGGATGTCCCGACGGCTGCCGAAGGTGGCCTCACCGACTTCCAGGTCGGCATCTGGCACGGCGTCTACGTGCCGAAGGGCACGCCTGCTGAAGCGATCGACAAGCTCAATGCCTCGCTCAAGAAGGCTCTCACGGACGAGAATGTCATCGCCCGCTTCGCCGAACTCGGCACGACACCGTCGCCTGATGCCGACGTTACGCCTGCTGCGCTGAAGGCCAAGCTTGAAGGCGAAATCGCCCGCTGGAAGCCGGTCATCGAAGCGGCCGGCCAGTACGCCGACTGATCCATCCACATCTGCGCGGATCCGGTTTTCAAAACCGGGTCCGCGATTTGTCGTGCCGGTCGGCAAGCGCTTCGCCGCCCGCGCCATTTGTCGGGGGACATCATGAAATCCATACGCTTCGACACAGCCAACCTGCTTTGCGGTCTGCTGTTTATCGGGCTCGGCCTCTTCTTCGTCATTCAATCGCTGTCGCTGGAACTCGGCACCGCCTTCCGAATGGGGCCGGGCTATTTCCCGCTGGTGCTTGCGGGCGTCCTGACCCTGCTCGGTGTCGTGATCCTCGTGCAGTCGGTGAAGATCACCGGTGAGGTGATCGGCGCGATTGCCTGGCGGGGCATGCTCTTCATCCTGCCAGCACCGATCGTCTTCGGTCTTCTGGTGCGCGGTGCAGGTTTCGTGCCGGCGCTTTTCGTCGCCGCGTTCATCGCCAGCTTCGCCTCGGAGCGCCTGAGGGTCCCGGCGGCGCTCGCTCTGGCCGCCGGCATCACGCTCTTCTCGGTCCTCGTGTTCAGCTACGGCCTCGGCCTGCCGTTCGAACGCTTCGGCCCCTGGTTCCGTTGAGGAGGCGGTCATGGATTTCATCAGCAATCTCGCCCTTGGCTTCTCGACGGCTGGTTCCATCGAGAACCTGTTCTTCTGCCTGGTCGGCGTCATCCTTGGCACGCTGATCGGTGTCCTCCCCGGCATCGGCGCGACAGCGACCATCGCCATGCTCTTGCCGATCACCTTCCAGCTCGAACCCGTCTCGTCGCTGATCATGCTCGCCGGCATCTACTACGGCGCGCAATATGGCGGCTCGACCACGGCGATCCTGATCAATATGCCGGGTGAATCCTCCTCGGCAGTGACTGCGATCGACGGCTATCAGATGGCCCGCAAGGGAAGGGCAGGGGCAGCGCTTGCGATCGCCGCCATCGGTTCCTTCTTCGCCGGGACCGTCTCGACCTTCCTGGTCGCGATCTTCGCGCCGCCGCTGACATCGATTGCGTTGGAGTTCGGCGCGGCCGAATACTTCTCGCTGATGATCGTCGGTCTCGTCTCGTCGATTGCGCTGGCGCATGGCTCGATCATCAAGGCGCTTGCGATGGTCGCGCTCGGTCTGTTGCTCGGGCTTGTCGGCACCGATATCTATTCGGGCACGCCGCGCTTCACCATGGGCATCACTGAATATGCCGATGGCCTGAACTTCGTCGCGGTTGCCGTGGGTGTCTTCGGCGTCGCCGAAATCCTGCGCAACCTCGAAAGCGATCGCAATCGCACGGTGCTGATGACCAAGGTCAGTGGGCTGATGCCGACACGCGATGATTTCAAGCGGATGATCGGCCCGGTCCTGCGCGGTACGGGCATTGGCTCGGCGCTTGGCATCCTGCCGGGTGGCGGCGCGATCCTTGCATCCTTTGCGTCCTACACGGTCGAAAAGCGCATGGCGAAGAACCCGCAGGAATTCGGCCATGGCGCCATCGAAGGGGTCGCGGGTCCGGAATCGGCCAACAATGCCGGTGCACAGACCTCGTTCATTCCGCTCCTGACACTCGGCATTCCCGCCAATCCGGTCATGGCGCTGATGGTCGGTGCTATGATCATCCAGGGCATCGTCCCCGGCCCGAATGTTGCCACCGAACAGCCGGCCCTCTTCTGGGGCATCATCGCCTCGATGTGGATCGGCAATCTGATGCTGCTGGTCCTGAACCTGCCGCTGATCGGGCTCTGGGTTAAACTGCTGACGATCCCGTATTACGTGCTCTTCCCGATCATCATGGCCTTCTGCTCGATCGGGGTCTACAGCGTCAACGGCAACATCTACGACCTCTATGCCGTCGCCTTCTTCGGGTTCATCGGCTACGTGCTCGTCAAGCTGCGCTGCGAACCGGCACCCTTGCTGCTCGGCTTCGTTCTCGGGCCGCTGCTGGAGGAAAACCTGCGCCGCGCCATGATCCTGTCGCGTGGCGATCCGACGACCTTCGTCACTCGCCCGATCAGCGCCACGCTGCTTCTGATTGCGCTGGGGGTTCTGATCATCGTCTTCCTCCCGAGCGTCAAGAAGAAGCGCGAAGAGGTCTTCCAGGAAGAGGACTGAAGTCTGTCCCTCCTGTCATTTCCAAGGGCTGGCGGCGACGCCAGCCTTTTTTTTATCGTGGTGGGCTGCCGGGTGTGAACAGAGAGGTCCAGTTGCGGATGAATTCTTCCCGCGTCGCCCGATCCTGGGCGGCGAGGAGCGCGGGGCCGACCCTGATGGGGCGGCCGATGCCGGACTCGATCAGGGAGGCCGGGCCGTCTACACCCGGCGGAAGGGGCGCATTCTCGGCGAAGTAAAAGGCCTTTTCGCGGGCTACCGTCTGGCCGCGCTCCGAGACGAGATAGTCGATGAAGCGGGCCGCGAGGTTCGGCTGGGGCGAATGGGTGGGTATCATCGCTCCGCGGGTGAGGATCAGCGTATAGTCACGGGGTACGACGACGCGCATGTCGTTGTTGCGGAGGTAACGCCCATAGGCATAGGAGCCCAGGATGTTGTAGGCGATCTTCAGCCGTCCGGTTTCGATCAGGTCGAGCACTTCCTTGTTGCAGCAGCTTGTCACCACCTGGGCGCGGCTGAAGCTTTCCAGCAGGCGGCCATAGCTCGTCGGTGCCTGCTGGGCGTCGTGGAAGGCCAGGAGATAGCCGACGCCCGAGAGCTTGACATTGTAGGTCCCGATCCGGCTCCAGTATTCGTCCGGCTTGCGACGCAGGAGTTCTGCGATCTCGACATGTGAGCGTGGCACGTCTTCCGGAGGGACCTGGGAGGCGTCATAGACGATGACTGCGGGTTCGAAGGCAAAGCCGAAGATCTCGTCCCGCCAGTTCGCCCAGGCGGAAACGCGCTCCGTCTCCGCCGATCGATGCGACCGGGCGCAGCCGTCATTGGCGAGCTTGACCAGATGGTCGACCGAAGAGGAAATCCAGAGGTCGCCATGGCTGCGTTTCTGGCGGCAGGCCATCTCTGCTTCGCGGAAAAGATCGTTGCTGACATAGTCGTTGAACTCGACCGTCACATCGGGCGCGGTCTCCTGGAAGTCGAGGATCAGGGGCGCGATGACATCGGCATCTGTGACGCCATTGATGACCAGACGGGCGCGTTCTTCAGCGGGCGCTGGAAAGACCGAGCGGTCACCCTCCAGCGCGAGCGCCGAGGTTGAACAGAGGGCTGCTGCAACGAGCGTTGCCGTGAACCTGCGCAGTGTCGTCGAAAGCCTCATGTCACGGGCCTCGCATCGATCAGGGGGAGTTCGAGGAAAACGGTGAAGCCGGTTTGCGGTGTTCGTTCACGAAAGGCGAGGGCACCGTTCAGGGTCGTGGCGACTTCCGAAGCGATGGCAAAACCCAGGCCGGAACTTCCCTCGCCAGACTTCGAGGATACGAAGCGGCGTGTCACCTGCGTCCAGTCCTGTGCCGGAATGCCAGGGCCATCGTCTTCGACTTCGACCAGAACGAAGTTGCCGCGCTCGAGGACGCGCACCGCAAGGCTCGCGACGACGCCGTGACGGAGCGAATTGTCGATGATGTTGACGATTGCTTCCCGCAGGCTGAGGGCGTCGCCCATGACGGTCAGCGGTTCCGGCGGAGCCTCGAACGACACGACGATATCGGGGTCAATGGTAATCGGGACGGCGGCGCGGAAAGCCTTGCGTGCGACATCGACCACGTCCACCGGCGAAAGCTGCACGGAATCGAAGCGGTGGATGACCATGGCGTGGTTCAGCAGCTGCGTGGTGAACCGCGCCAGTTCCGAAGCACGGTCCTTCACCCGATCCAGGTGTCGACGGTCGTTTTCCGACAAGGCCTGCTCGTCGATCAGGCTGACCTGCGCCGAGAGGGCCGTCAGCGGCGTGCGGATCTGATGGGCGCTGTCGGCAATGAAGCGCTGCAGGAGGCGCAAGCGATCATCGAGGCGGCGCATGAAGTGGTTGATCGACTCGACGAAGGGTGAGAGTTCCCGGGGCACGTCGACGGCAAGCGGTGTCAGGTCCTGGCTGTCACGGCGGCGCAGCGTATCGCCCAGCGCATCGAGAGGGCGGAGTGAATAACGCACGGCGAGAATGGTGCCGCCAAGGGCCAGCAGGCTCATCACGCCGACGAGTGCCAGGGCGCGCGTGGTCAGCTCCGTTGTCAGTTCCTGCCTCGCTTCTGTTGTCTGGGCGATCAGCACATTCGCCCAGCCACCGATCGCCGGGTCGGCAATCGCCCGGCTTGCGGCCACCATGCGAACCGGCTGTTCACGGAAGCTTGCCGTCTGGAACAGCACGTCTGTCCGGGCATTGGCGACATCGCCCGGGAATTCCAGATCCTCGTAACCGGTCAGGGTCGAGCCGTCGGGCGCCACCACGCGGTAGAAGATCTTGTCGCGCGGGGCGAGGCCCAGCAGCTCGAAGGCACTTGGCGGCAGGTTGACGGTGATGCGGCCCTCTTCCACCAGAAGACTGTCGAGAATCTGGATCGCAGCACCCTGCAAGAGACGGTCATAGGCTTCGTCGGCGGCCGCACGTGCGTAGAACCATGCGGCCGTCATCAGCATTGCTGCGCCGCCTGTCAGGACAACGGCAACGCGGATGACCAGCCGGGCGAAAAGGGAACGCCTAGTCCTCTGCATCGGACACCAATTGATAACCCACGCCGCGCACCGTGACGATCCGGGCCTTCGCCCCTTCGAGCTTCTTCCTCAGGCGGCCGACATAAAGCTCGATGGCATTCGGCCCGGCGGGTTCGTCGAAGCCGAAGAGCTGGTCAAGCAACTGGTCCTTGCTGAAGACGCGGCCAGGCCGGCTTGCCAGGATTTCAAGCAATGTCATCTCGCGGCGTTTCAACTGGACCTCGCGATTGCCGACCTTGACCGAGCGCTGGGAGCGGTCGAGCAGCACGTCGCCGCAGGCGATCACATTGGTTGCCTCGCCGCCAGCGCGTCGGCGCAGCAGGACGCGCGCCCGGGCCTCCAGTTCGCGGAAATCGAAGGGTTTGACGAGGTAATCGTCGGCCCCGAGATCGAGCGCGCCAACGCGATCATCGATCTCCGAACGAGCGGTCAACACGAGAACCGGGACCGTACTTCCCTTGTCGCGCATGCGTTTCAGGATCGAGAAGCCGTCCATGCCCGGTAACATGACATCGAGGATGACGAGGTCATATTCGGTGAAGTCCAGGATTTCTGCAGCCGCACGACCGTTGGTTTCCCAATCGACGGTATGGCCGATGGTTTCAAAGCGGCGAGAGATCGCCTCTCCGACGTCGAGCGTGTCTTCCACGAGCAAAATGCGCATGGCATGACGGTCGCATGTCTTACAGCTCCGATCAAGCAGGAGCAGCTTTGCTATCAATGGTATATTCGTTCACCACCCAAGATCGAACGTGCATGCTTGCATGCCGTCGCTCTCTATTCCATGTCCTTTGCCGTCAAGGATGGCTCATCGGCCCGATGCCGGAGAAGCGACAAACGCTGCTGGCTCGTCTCAGGCCTGCAAGTCCCCCGCAACCATGGTTGGCGACGGCGGAGATTTCATGGCTTCGATCAGCGATGCCATGATCGCGGTCCGGAGCGCATAGGTGTTTGCTGTGGTTTTCTTGTGGTCCAGTCTCTGGGCAGCGACGACCAGATTGGCACCCTGCTGCATTACGATCTGTTGAGCCCGGACCATTGCCCAGGTCTCGATATCGATCTGTTCCCTCATGTCCCGCATCCTCAGCTAAATCATTTAGCCCGCGAGGTCCTCTCGAATCGACCTCTACTAAAGGATAGCTGATCATTCTCATAAGCGAAACAATCGATGCTTCCGCTATCATGCAATCGTGATGCCAACGCAAGCCTCGCGCAAGCCTGCATCAATGTCGGCTGGCGGTGTTCTGTCGGTCACAAGTTCCGTGAGTGCGGAAAACGGGCCTATCGTCACCAGGCCCTCGCGGCCGAACTTCGTGTGATCGGTGACGGCGATGCGGCGTGAGCCTCGTGACAGGACCATCCGGGCAAGCTCTGCCTCCTCCAGTTCATAGTCCATGATGCCCGAGGTGCTGCTCACTGCGCCGACCGAGACAATCGCATGCAGCACGCTGAAGCGGGAGAGGAAATCGATCGCGGTGGACCCGAAGGCTGCGCCGTTGTCGGAGCGCAATTCACCGCCGGCCATGTAGACCTTGTTGCCGTTGATGGTGGCAAGGGTGCGCGCAATGTCCGTGGAGTTGGTGATCACCGTCAGCCGCCGATGCCCCAGCAGCTCGCGGGCCAGCAGGCTGGTCGTCGTGCCCGTGTCGAGCATCAGGCTGTCGCCGTCGCGAATGGTCTGTGCGACGCAACGGCCGATCGCTTTCTTGGCGGCAGCATTTTCCTGAAGACGCCGTTCGAAGGGGGCTTCCGTGGTCTGCGAGGGAAGGGCGACCGCGCCATGCATGCGAATGATCGTGCCGGCGTCCGCCATGGGTTTGAGGTCGCGCCGGATCGTTTCCAGCGATACGCTGAATCGGGCTGCGAGATCGGAGATCAAGACGGTACCGTCCTGTTCGAGCTGCCGGATGATGTCGCGGTGTCTCTTTGATTCCGTCATGTTCGCCGACCCAGCATGCGTCTTCCTGTCGGTGTCAGATAGGCCACAAAAAATCACAAAAAGCCACAAAAAACCTCGGCGACTGATTGACAACGGAGACGGGCTGACGGAGCCTGAGCAGGCTGGCGACAGAAAAACAAAGGGGAGCCGGCACATCAGAATGCTGCGTCGTGTTTCGAGCGCCGGGAGGCCGTCTTGTTCCATCAGTCGATGCGTGGTTCGTCATGAGCGGTGGTAGCGAAGGTAACGCTGGCCGCGTGGATGTGGCAGTCGAAAGCCGCATTGCGGCTCTGCCTTGCTGGCAGGGCGCGATTGAAATCGCTCTTCTGAAGGGCGGCATCAGCAACGAGAGTTATGTCGTCTACGACGACCGTGGCGGTCATGTCGTTCGCTTCGGCAAGGATTATCCGTTCCATCACGTCTCCCGCGAGCGCGAGCTGATGACGGCGCGTGCCGCCCATACAGCGGGCTTCGGTCCCGAGGTGCGTTATGCCGAACCCGGCGTGATGGTGACGGCCTTTATCGGTGCCAAGACCTATGGGGCAGACGACGTGCAGGGCAATGCAGAACCCGTTGCCCGACTGTTGCGGCGTTTTCACCTTGGCATGGCCGAGCATGTCAGCGGCAGTGCCTATCTCTTCTGGCCTTTCCATGTGGTGCGCGATTATGCCCATACGCTGAGGGCCGGCGGGAGCCGCATGGTGCCGAAGCTCGATGAACTGCTGTCGCTCTCGCGCGAACTCGAAAGCCAGCAGATCCCGCAGCCGCTCGTCTTCGCCCATAACGATCTTTTGCCCGCCAATCTGCTCGATGATGGGGCCCGCCTCTGGCTGATCGACTACGAATATGCCGGCTATTCCACCGCCATGTTCGATCTTGCCGGTGTGACCTCGAATGCCGGTTTCACCGAAGAGGCATCGCTTGCCTTTCTCACGAGCTATCTGGAGGCGGCGCCGGACCAGGCGTTTCTGCGTGCCTTTTCTGCCATGCAATGCGCCTCGCTGTTGCGTGAGGCGATGTGGAGCATGGTGTCTGAACTGCATCTCAATGCGCCCGGCGCGGATTACGTCGCCTACACCGCCGAGAACCTGGAGCGGCTTGATGCCGCGCTTGACCTTCATCGAACCCGATACGGAAAGAACCCGTCATGAGTACGCTTCCCTCCCACGCCCAGATCGTCGTCATCGGTGGCGGCATCATCGGCTGCTCGACCGCCTACCATCTGGCGCGTGACCATAAGGCCGAGGTCGTGCTGCTTGAACAGGGCACGCTGACATCGGGGTCGACCTGGCATGCGGCCGGTCTTGTCGGACAGCTGCGTTCGTCGGCGTCGATCACCCGCGTGCTCAAATACTCGGTCGATCTCTACAAGGGGCTCGAAGCCGAGACGGGGCTCGCCACCGGCTGGAAGATGACGGGTTGCCTTCGACTGGCGACGAACCAGGACCGCTGGACGGAGTTCAGGCGGCTCGCCACGACCGCGAAGAGCTTCGGCATGGACATGCATCTCGTTTCGCCCGAGGAGGTGAAGCGCATGTGGCCGCTGATGAATGTCGAGGATCTGATCGGCGCGAGCTGGCTGCCGACCGACGGCCAGGCAAGCCCCTCCGACATCACCCAGTCGCTCGCCAGAGGGGCCCGGATGCATGGTGCGAAGATCGTCGAGAATGTGCGCGTGACGGGCTTCGAGATGAAGGACGGGCGGATCCTCAAGGTCAAGACGACACTCGGCGACATCGCCTGCGAGAAGGTGGTGAACTGCGCCGGCCAGTGGGCGCGGCAGGTCGGTGCCATGGCCGGCATCAACGTGCCGCTGCAGCCGGTCAAGCACCAGTACATCATCACCGAGAAGATCGAGGGGCTGTCGACCGATGCGCCGACGATCCGCGATCCGGACCGGCGCACCTATTTCAAGGAAGAGGTCGGTGGTCTTGTGATGGGCGGCTACGAGCCCAATCCTCAAGCCTGGACCACCGGCGACGTTCCGGACGAATGGGCCTTCCGCCTGTTCGACGACGACTTCGACCACTTCGAACAGCATATGATGCAGGCGATCGAGCGCGTGCCGGCGCTGGAAAAGGTCGGTGTCAAGCAGATGATCAATGGCCCGGAGAGCTTTACGCCTGATGGAAATTTCATTCTGGGCGTCGCGCCCGAATGCAAGAACATGTTCGTCGGTGCCGGCTTCAATGCATTCGGCATTGCCTCTGGCGGCGGTGCGGGCTGGGTGCTGGCGCAATGGGTCGTCGATGGCGAGGCGCCGCTCGATCTTTGGGTGGTCGACATCCGGCGTTTCGCGGGCATGCATCGCGACCGGCAATGGGTGCTGGACCGCACGCTCGAAGCCTATGGCAAGCACTACACGGTCGCCTATCCGCATGAGGAATACGAGAGTGGGCGGCCGCGCCTCGTGTCGCCTCTTTACGAAAGGCTGAAGTCTCATGGCGCGGTGTTCGGCTCCAAGCTTGGCTGGGAGCGTCCGAACTGGTTTGCCAAACCCGGGATCGAGGGCCACGACATCTATTCCATGGGGCGGCAGAACTGGTTCGACGCAGTCGGCGAGGAGCATCGCCATGTGCGCGAGGCGGTCGGCATCTTCGACCAGTCCTCGTTTGCGAAATACGAGCTGTCCGGCCCCGATGCGGTCTCCGTGCTCGACCGGATCTGCGCCAATGACGTGACCAAACCCGTCGGGCGGCTCACCTATACACAGCTCCTCAACAGTCGTGGTGGTGTCGAGGCCGATCTGACGGCGGCCCGCATCGCCGAGGACCGCTTCTACATCGTCACGGGCACCGGTTTCCGCACCCATGACTTCGGCTGGATAGCCGACCATATCCCTGGAGATGCCAAGGTCAGCTTCCGGGATGTGACGGAGGACTGGGGCACGCTGTCGCTGATGGGGCCGCAGGCCCGCGCCGCGCTCGAAAAGGTCACGCATGCCGATGTTTCCAACGCTGCCTTCCCCTTTGGCCATGCGCGGGAGATCGAGATCGCGGGCGCGAGTGTTCGTGCTCTGCGCATCACCTATGTCGGGGAACTCGGCTGGGAACTGCATGTGCCGATCGGGGCGATCGGTGAGGTCTTCGACGCCTTGATGGCGGCAGGCGCGCCCGTTGGCGTAAAGCCTGTCGGTTACCGGGCGCTGGAATCGCTGCGTCTTGAAAAGGGCTATCGCGCCTGGGGCTCCGACATCACACCCAATGATACGCCGATTGAAGCGGGCTTGAGCTTTGCTGTGAAGCTGAAGGGCAAGGCGGATTTCATCGGTCGCGCAGCGTTGGAAAAGGTCGCTTCTGCGCCGTTGAAAAAGCGGCTTGTCGGCTTCACCGCAGCATCCGACGTCGTGCTTCTTGGCCGGGAGACGATCCTGCGCGATGGAGAGCCGGTCGGCTATCTGACCAGCGGCGGTTACGGCTACACGCTGAACAAGGCGATCGGCTATGGCTATGTCCGCCATGCTGATGGTGTCGATGATGCCTTCTTGACCGGAGGCCGTTACGAACTCGTGGTTGCGATGGAGCGTGTTCCGGCAGAGCTGCATCTCGGGCCGATGTTTGACCCGGGCATGGCGAGGATCAAGGCATAAGCGGCATCTGATCGCAAAGATTGCAGCATAAATCCTTCGTTAGTTGTGGTCGATTACAATTTCCCCTTCGACCAAGAAGGGGATCCCATGACCTGTCAGGGCTGTCGCAGCAATCCGCAAACCGATTTTGCCTTTTCGATGGCCTTCCAACCCATAGTCGACATGCGCACGAAGCGGCCTTTCGCGCATGAGGCGCTGGTTCGGGGTCTTGGAGGGGAAGGGGCGGCCCGGGTGTTGGGGCTGGTCGATGCCGACAATCGCTATCGCTTCGACCAGCAGTGTCGAGTGCGGGCGATCGAGCTTGCGAGCGAGCTGTTCCCACGCGAGGAGATGCCGCATCTCTCGATCAATTTTATGCCGAATGCGGTCTATGAGCCGCGCGCCTGCATCCGCCAGACCCTGGAAACCGCCAGGCGCACCGATTTTCCGCTTGACCGGATCATCTTCGAATTCACGGAAGTCGAAAAACTCGATACGGCACACCTATTGAACATTCTCCGAAGCTACCGCGAGATCGGTTTCAAGACGGCGATCGACGATTTCGGTGCCGGCTATTCGGGGCTCAACCTTCTGACCAGTTGCCAGCCTGATCTGGTCAAGCTCGACATGGATCTGATCCGCGGCATTGATACGGACAGCGTCAAGCAGGTTGTGGTGCGCCATACGCTTGGCATGCTGCATGATCTGGGCGTGACCGTCGTCTGCGAAGGCATCGAGACCGCCGGCGAGATGGAGGTGCTGACCGATTTCGGCGTCAACCTCATCCAGGGCTACTACATCGCCCGTCCCACCTTCGAAGGCCTGAGCCCGATTTCGCTGGCCGCCTGAGCCGGCTGTCACCCCCAAGAAAAGGGCCGCCCAAGAGAGCGGCCCTTGCCGTATTCGGTGCTTCCTGACCTTAGAAGTCCATGCCGCCGGCCGGCATGGCAGGGGCTGCTTCCTTCTTCGGCTTCTCGGCGATCATCGCTTCCGTGGTGATCAGGAGGCCTGCAACGGAGGCCGCATCCTGCAGCGCGGTGCGGACCACCTTGGCCGGGTCGATGACGCCCTGGGCGAAGAGGTCGCCATATTCGCCGGTCTGGGCGTTCCAGCCATAGGCGAATTCCGACTTCTCGCGCAGCTTGCCGACGATGATCGAGCCTTCTGCGCCGGCATTCTCGGCGATCTGGCGGACCGGGGCCTCGATGGCGCGACGGATGATGTCGATGCCGACGCGCTGGTCTTCATTGGCGGTCTTCAGGTTTTCGAGCGCCTTGACCGAACGCAGGAGTGCCACGCCGCCACCGGGCAGGATGCCTTCCTCGACGGCTGCACGGGTCGCATGCAGGGCGTCGTCGACGCGATCCTTCTTCTCCTTGACTTCGACTTCGGTTGAGCCGCCGACGCGGATCACGGCAACGCCACCGGCGAGCTTGGCCAGACGCTCCTGCAGTTTCTCGCGGTCGTAGTCGGAGGAGGTCTCCTCGATCTGCGCCTTGATCTGCGCCACGCGGCCGTCGATTTCGGCCTTCGAACCCGCACCGTTGATAACAGTGGTGTTTTCCTTCTCGATCGACACCTTCTTCGAACGGCCCAGCATGTTGAGGGTGACGTTTTCGAGCTTGATGCCGAGGTCTTCCGAGATGACCGTACCACCGGTCAGGATCGCGATGTCCTCAAGCATGGCCTTGCGGCGATCGCCGAAGCCCGGAGCCTTGACGGCTGCCACCTTGAGGCCACCACGCAGCTTGTTGACGACGAGGGTGGCAAGGGCCTCGCCTTCGACGTCTTCCGCGATGATGAGGAGCGGCTTACCGGACTGCACAACAGCTTCGAGCACCGGCAGCAGGGCCTGCAAGTTCGACAGCTTCTTCTCGTGGATCAGGATATAGGGGTCGTCGAGTTCGACGCGCATTTTTTCCTGATTGGTGACGAAGTAGGGCGAGAGATAGCCGCGGTCGAACTGCATGCCTTCAACGACTTCGAGTTCGGTGTCGGCCGTCTTGGCCTCCTCGACCGTGATCACGCCGTCATTGCCGACCTTCTCCATCGCTTCGGCGAGGTAACGGCCGATCTCGGTGTCGCCATTGGCGGAGATGGTGCCGACCTGGGCGATTTCCGAGTTGTTGGAGATCTTGCGGGCGTTGTTCTTGAGTTCCTTGACGACGGCATCGACGGCGAGATCGATGCCGCGCTTCAGGTCCATCGGGTTCATGCCGGAGGCGACAGCCTTGGCGCCTTCCTTGACGATCGCCTGGGCGAGAACGGTCGCGGTGGTCGTGCCGTCACCGGCGAGGTCGTTTGTCTTGGACGCGACTTCACGCAGCATCTGCGCGCCCATGTTCTCGAACTTGTCTTCGAGCTCGATTTCCTTGGCAACCGAGACGCCGTCCTTGGTGATGCGCGGAGCGCCGAAGGACTTGTCGATGACGACGTTGCGGCCCTTCGGGCCCAGCGTCACCTTCACGGCATTGGCGAGGATATCGACACCGCGCAGCATCTTTTCGCGGGCGTCGGTGTTAAATTTCACTTCTTTTGCAGCCATGGTTCACTCCTTGAAAAGCAAATGATGACCGGTGTTTCTCAGGCGGCTTTCTTCTCGGCGGCCTGGGCTTCGATGATGCCCATGACGTCGGCTTCCTTCATGATCAGCAGCTCTTCGCCGTCGATCTTGATCTCGGTGCCAGACCACTTGCCGAAGAGCACGCGGTCGCCGACCTTGACGTCGAGGGCGACGATCTGACCCTGTTCATTGCGGGCGCCAGGGCCGACGGCGATGACTTCTCCTTCCTGCGGCTTTTCCTTGGCGGTGTCGGGAATGATGATGCCGCCCTTGGTCTTTTCCTCGGACGAAACGCGGCGGACGACGATGCGGTCGTGCAGCGGACGGAACTTCATGTTTTCCTCCTGGACAAACAAAATGGAACGTCCCCAAAGGCCGGACCGGATGCGGTCCGGACGGGTTGCCGGACCCTCCAACGGCATCCGGCGCGCGAAGATTTGGTTTGTCCGATTTTGTCTTTCAAGAGGGGTTCGAGAAAAAATCAGCACTCGCGCCATTTTGCTGCTAACAATCTGATTTTCAATCACAATTTGTGACGCCCTCTTGTCATGTATGGATTTTTTGTCAAACTTTTTATCGTCAGTGACCAAGAGGGAAACCGCATGAAATCTTCTGCAGACTTCACCCTCCAGATGGAGGGTTATGGCCTTACCACCGCGCATATTCTCTACCGCATGCCCGACTTCCGCTCCGTGCTTCAGACCTTCCTCTGGCAGGACTACGATCTGGCCCCCGATTTCCCACAGATGACCAAGTTCCTGAATTTCTGGCGCGCCAATCTCGACGGCGATTTGCATTCCGTGCGCTTCAGCCACAAACGGCTGATCGGGCCGAACGAATGGCGCAAGGTGGACGGAGAATTCAATCTGCACTGATGGTCTAGCAACAGACCGGAAAGAGAGCCTGACTGGGCGGGCAGTTCACGTTCGATCCGTGCTGACTTGCTCCTGCCTGGAATAGGCTGGAATCTGAATGAAATTCAGGAGGTTGCAGCTTCGCTCAGCGAGAGCTGCCCTCGCGCTGCTGTAGCCAGTCCGTGGTCTCGTCCCCGGCGCGCTGGCTTGCGGGAACGACATCCATGCCAGCGAGCAGGGCGTTCAGCAGGCTGCCGCTGAAGGTGTCTCCGGCGCCGATCGTGTCGCGCACGGTGACGGTGCGGGCAAGCTTAAGGGTCTGCTCCGTGGTGCCATCGAAGACGGAGATGGCAGCCGGTCCATCGGTCATCACGAGATGCGAGAGTCGATCCGTTGCCAGGCTGCGGGCTCGCGTCCAGATGTCTCCCATGCTCACGCCGAGTAGGTCTGCCTTCGAGCCGACCATGATGTCTGCCGGCCGTGGCTCTGCCTCTCGCAGCGGAAACTGTGAGACGACGAGTGGCGCGCGCTCCAACGACGTGAGGATCGTCTGCGGCAGTTTCGGAGCATTGACGTAGAAGGCATCTGACTCGATCGGGCTGTCGAGAAGGAAGGTTCGCGATAGCCGGCGTTCGCTTGACAGGATCGTCCTTTCGCCCGTGGGATCAAGCAGGATATCGGCAAAGTCTGTCTCGCCGTCGCGGCGGGTGATCAGCCTTGTATCGAAGCCGGCAGCATTGAGATCGGCAAGGGCGCTCTCTCCGTGGCCGTCGCTCATGAGGTTGGAGAGGAGGGCCACGTCATGGCCGAGATCGAGCAGGCGTCTCGCGGTGAAATAGCCTCCGCCGCCAAGGCGCGTTTCCCGCGAAGACCAGGCGATGCGTCCACCGGCACGCAGCGGCTCGTTGAGGCGCCAGATGCGGTCGTGATTGATGTGGCCGATCACCACGATCCGGGTGTGCTTGATGCCGCTCACTCTGTTGCTTCCTTGGGGACGGGACGGCTGGTCTCGCGCAGGATGAGCTCGACCGGCCAGAGTTCTCTGACATCCGTTGCATCCCTGCCGCCCAGAATTTGGAGCAACAGGTCCGCGATACGGGTGCCGGCTGCGCGGATCGAGGACCGGGTGGTCGACAGTGACGGTGCCATGTTTTCGGCCGTCAGATAGGGAAAGACGTCGTCATGGGCAATGACGGAAATGTCCTTCCCGATGGCCAGGTTCATCGAGCGGGCGGCGCGATAGACGCCAAGTGCCGTCATCATAGAGCCTGCTACGAAAGCGGTTGGGCGCGGGCGCTGCTCAAGTGCTGCGCGGGCAAAGCGGAAGCCGATTTCGTCGGTAAAATTGCCGTGGGTGACGAGTTTTGGATCGAATTCGACGCCGCGCTCGGCAAGGGCCGCCTTGTAGCCGGCCAGCCGGTGCAGGGTAAAGGTTAGGCTCTCTCGACCGTTGAGAAGCGCAATCCGGCGATGGCCGAGGTCGAGCAGATGTTCGGTACTGCGCCGGATGGCGCCTTCATTGTCGATGTCGAGCCAGGCATGCGGCACGTCGGTGACCGAGCGGCCATGGACGATGAAGGGCAGTTTCAACTGGTGAAGCAGGGCAATGCGGGGGTCCCCGGGGCGCGGCGAGTGGATCACGACGGCATCGACGCGGCGGCTCTCGGCAAGACGCCGGTAGAGCTGCAGCTCATCGCCGGTGTCGTGTTCCGCCATTGGCGTGATCAGGATGTCGATATCCTCGCCGCTCAGTCGGTCGGCCATGCCGCTCATGAATTCGGAGAACTGGTAGTCGCCGGCCTTGGTCATGACGACGCCGATCGCGCCAGCGCGGCCTGTCGCAAGGCGAACGGCATTGATGTTGGGCCGGTAGCCCAAGCGCGCCGCCTCTGCCATCACCCGGGCGCGCGTGGCCTCGTTCACCTCCGGATAGCCGCTCAAAGCGCGGCTTACCGTTGTCGGTGACAATCCGATCTGCTGAGCAAATTCCTTGAGCTTCATGCCTGTCGTTTAACCCCGGCGGCAATATCCCCGCATTCATCGGCTTATGTCATGCCCGTGCCCATTCTGGCAATTCTCCTGTCCTCCTGTCAAAGCGCTTCCAAGCTGCTTTCGCTCTGGCAGGATCTCGTGATAGGCGCAGGCATGCTGGGGAGTGTTGAAAAGGCCTGAAATGGGATTTGACAGGGAGCGTCAAGTTTGCAAATGTTGCGCTCCAAACCGCTTTCAAATTTTTCTCTCTGGCCCTGGTTTCGTTTCAAGTCCCGCCTGGGGCCGAGGGGGGTGATGGGTCTCGTCGAGGCATTGCTGGTGGCCGGTTACACTGGCGCTAACCAAGGAGAATACAGGTGACGATCAGAACGGTTGTCTGGGGTGAAAACATTCACGAGCGCGAAAACGCCATCGTCCGGGGGATCTATCCCGATGGCATGCATGCGACGATCGCTGCCGCGCTGAACACGGATCCGGATATCGAGGCGACAACGGCGACGCTGCAGGAGCCGGAGCATGGGCTTTCCGTTGACTGCCTGGCGGAAACCGACGTTCTGGTCTGGTGGGGGCACAAGGCGCATGGCGAGGTCTCCGACGAGATCGTCGAGCGGGTCGCACGCCGAGTCTGGGAAGGCATGGGGCTTTTGGTCCTGCATTCCGGCCATTTCTCGAAGCCGTTCAAGCGGCTGATGGGAACACCCTGCGCGCTGAAATGGCGCGAGGCGGGCGAACGCGAGCGGATCTGGACGGTCAATCCGGGCCACCCGATTGCGGCTGGCATCCCGGAAAACTTCGTGCTGGAAAACGAAGAGATGTATGGCGAGTTCTTCTCGGTTCCGGAGCCGCTCGAGACGGTGTTCATCTCCTGGTTCGCCGGTGGCGAGATCTTCCGTTCCGGCCTTACCTGGCGTCGCGGTGCTGGCAATATCTTCTACTTCCGCCCGGGTCATGAGACCTATCCGACCTATCACGATGCGACGGTGCAGCAGGTCATCCGCAACGGCGTGAAATGGGCTTATAATCCCATGCCGCGTTATGCCGCCGTGCATGATGCCCCGAATGTCCCGGTCGAACAGGCCCTGGAGCCGATCACCGAACGCGGCCCGCGTCTGCATCAGGCCGGTGAGGAAGGCTACAAATGAGTGCTTCTCCCATTCGTCTCCTGATCCTCGGGACCGGGGGCATGGCCAATACCCATGCCATGAACTTCTCCACGATTGCCGGTGTCGAACTGGTTGCAGCCGTCGATCTCGACATGGCGACGGTGCGCGCCTTCGCCGCCCGGCACAATATCCCCAACACGTTCACCTCGCTCGACGAGGCGATCGCCTGGGGTGAGTTTGATGCCGTCACCAATGTGACGCCCGATCGCGTGCATCATCCGACCACGCTGAAGCTGATTGCCGCCGGCAAGCATGTCATGTGCGAAAAGCCGTTGGCCGAGAACTATGCCAAGGCCGACGAGATGGCGACGGCGGCGGAAATGTCCGGCCTGGTCAACATGGTCAACCTCACCTATCGCAACGTCGCGCAGGTACAAAAGGCCCGGCAGATGGTCATCGCTGGCGAGATCGGCAAGGTCCGCCATATCGAGGCTTCCTATCTGCAGAGCTGGCTGGTCTCCAAGGCCTGGGGTGACTGGGCGACCGAGAGCCAGTGGCTCTGGCGGCTGTCAACCAAACACGGTTCGAACGGCGTGCTCGGAGATGTCGGTATCCATATCCTCGATTTCGCAGGCTACGGGGCCGCCACGGACATCGATCATGTCTTTGCGCGGTTGAAGACCTTCGACAAGGCGCCGGGCAACAAGATCGGCGAATACGATCTCGACGCCAATGACAGCTTCACCATGACTGCCGAGTTCACCAACGGTGCCATGGGTGTCATCCATGCCAGCCGCTGGGCGACAGGTCATCTCAACGAGCTCAGGCTTCGGGTGCATGGCGACAAGGGCGCGATCGAGGTCATCCACCGCCTCGACGGTTCAAGCCTTCGGGCCTGCCTGCAGGAGGATGTCGAAAAGGCCGTCTGGCGGGAGATCGAAGTCGATCCGGTTGAGACGAACTATCAGAAGTTCATCACCGCGATCCGCTCCGGCTATGTCCAGGAGCCGAGCTTCCGGCATGCCGCGAACCTGCAGAAGATCCTCGATCTTGCCATGCTGACGGAAGTCGAGCGGCGCGAACTCGTCGTCTGATCTCTCATCTGCCCACAAACGAAAACGCCGCCCGAGGAGGTTCGGGCGGCGTTTCCATTTTGCGTGACCTTGCGGCCACGCGGGAGCTCTTGCGTATCAGTAGCTGACGGTGACGGCAGACTTGTCCTTCGCCGACTTCACCGCGGCATCGGCGAGCGCCAACGCGATCAGGCCGTCTTCAGCCGACGGCGACATCGGCGTGCCGTTGTCGAGGGCGTCGATGAAGGCGGAGATTTCGGCTGCATAGGCTGCCGTGTAGCGGGTCATGAAGAAGTCGTGCAGCGGCGGGCGGGTATAGCCGTCCTTGTTGGCGACCTCGATCGAGACCGGGCGCTGGTTTTCGGCCGAAACCGAGCCCAGCGAGCCATGCACTTCGATGCGCTGGTCGTAGCCGTAAGACGCGCGGCGGGAGTTGGAGATGATCGCCTGGCGACCGCTCTTCGTCGTCAGGATCAGCGAGGCGCTGTCGTAGTCGCCGAGTTCGCCGATCTTGGGATCGACCAGAACGGAGGCCGAGGCCTGGACCGTTTCGATCTCTTCGCCGAGCAGGAAGCGGGCCATGTCGAAGTCGTGGATGGTCATGTCGCGGAAGATGCCGCCGGAGACCTTGATGTATTCGGCCGGCGGCGCGCCCGGATCGCGGCTGGTGATCGTCACCATCTCCACCTTGCCGATCGAGCCCTTGTCGATCTCTTTGCGCACGGCCTGGAAATGCGGGTCGAAGCGGCGGTTGAAGCCGAGCATGACCTTGCCGCCGACGGCGCGCACGGTCTCGAGGCAGGCCTTGGCTCTGTTAACATCCAGATCGATCGGCTTTTCGCAGAAGATCGCCTTGCCGGCCTTGGCGAAGCGCTCGATCAGATCCGCATGGGTGTTGGTCGGGGTGCAGATGATGACGGCGTCGATGTCCTTGTCGGCCTCGATCTCTTCGATCGTCTTTACCGCGCAGCCGGTCTGTGCCGCGATGGCATTTGCGGCGTCCGCGAAGGCGTCGGCAACGGCGACGAGTTTCGCGCGCTTGTCTTCGGCGATTGCCTTGGCATGCACCTTCCCGATGCGGCCGGCGCCCAGAAGTGCCAGTCTCGTGACCATGTTCATTTCCTCCCTATGCGCCTTGGTCCCTCGTCAAAGGGCGGCGATTGTGATGTGTTTGGGGACTCCGAGGCGGAGCCAAGCTGATCGAGGTTCCATTTGTCGCTGGCAAATGCCGCGTTTTGGAATATATGTTCTATTTTGCTAGATAATGACAGGGTGCATGTCAAGCGCAGCGATGTGCTTGATGACCGGAAGGGGAGACTGCATGGGCGAGAATGGCGGACCGCAGACGATCAAGGCCTTCGAAGATCGTCTGCTGGAGGTTTCCGGCAGCCTGCCGAAGCGGTTGAAGCAATGCGCCGATTATGTTGCTGCGAACAAGGACCGGATCGCCGTGTCCACGGTTGCCGAGATGGCGGAGGGGGCCGGCGTGCAGCCGTCCGCCTTTATGCGCTTCTGCCAGATCATGGGTTTCTCCGGCTTTTCGGAGATGCAGAAGCTGTTTCGCGAGAGCTTCGTCGGTGGCTGGCCTGACTATTCCACGCGTCTGCAGCACCTAAGAGAAAAGGCTGAAGGATCGCCCTCTGCGCTTCTCGCGGAGTTCGTCGAGGCAGGGCGGCTTTCGCTGGAAAATCTCGTCAAAACCGTTGATCCCCAGGCGCTTGAGGTCGCAGTCAAGCAGCTGGCCTCGGCGCGCATGATCCACATCATGGGCTTGCGGCGGTCTTTTCCTGTGGCGAGCTACATGGCCTATGCCTTCGAGAAGATGGGTGTGCCCGCCATGCTGCACAGCGTGGTTGGCCGGCTCGACAATCATCACGCGATCCGTCCGGGGGATGCCCTGCTTGCCGTGACCTTTTCGCCCTATTCCGCCGAAACGCTCGAGCTGGTCGAGCAGGTCCGGGCGCGCGGCGTTCCCGTTGTCGCCGTCACCGATACGGTGGTCAGTCCACTCCGACGGATGGGGGCGACGCTGCTTTCCGTTTCCGAAGTCGATTTCGGCGCTTTCCGCTCTCTCTCGGCCACGCTCTGTCTGGCGATCACGCTCTCCGTAGCTGTCGGTACGGCGCGTCAGGATGACTGAACGTCCGTATTGAAATTCTTCAAAATAGAATTTATAGTCCATTTTATGAATGGCTGTTCCAAAACTGGAGCGGTCGCGAGGCGGGGCGTCAGATCCCGCATCACAGGGAGGACATCGCTTGGCTTCGCTCGATCTGATCACGATCGGTCGCTCGTCCGTGGACCTTTACGGGGCCCAGGTCGGCGGTCGGCTGGAGGACATGGCCTCCTTCAACAAGTATATCGGGGGCTCGCCGACCAATATCGCGGCGGGAACTGCGCGGCTCGGCTTGAAGTCGGCGCTGATCACCCGCGTCGGCGACGAGCATATGGGCCGCTTCATCCGCGAGCAGCTGGTGCGCGAGGGCGTCGATGTGCGCGGCGTCAAGACGGACAAGGAGCGGCTGACGGCGCTGGTGCTGCTGGGTATCCGGGACGAGCACCAGTTTCCGCTGATCTTCTACCGCGAAAACTGCGCCGACATGGCGCTGTCGGAAGAGGATATCGATCCGGATTTCATCGCCCAGGCGCGCTGCGTCTGCGCCACGGGCACGCATCTGTCGCATCCGCGCACGGAGGCCGCCGTACTCAAGGCGCTGAAGATCGCCCGCGAGAAGGGCGGGCTGACGGCGCTCGATATCGATTACCGCCCGAACCTCTGGGGTCTCGCCGGCCATGGCGACGGCGAAAGCCGCTTCATCGAATCCGCTCAGGTGACGGCGAAGCTGCAGTCGACGCTGCATCTCTTCAACCTGATCGTCGGCACTGAAGAGGAATTCCACATCGCTGGTGGCTCGACCGATACGATCGAGGCGCTGAAGGCGGTTCGCAAGGTCTCTTCGGCGACGCTCGTCTGCAAACGCGGGCCGATGGGCGCTGTCGTCTTTGACGGTGCGATCCCCGACAGTCTCGATGCCGGCCAGACCGGCCAGGGTTTCCCGATCGAGGTGTTCAACGTGCTTGGCGCTGGCGATGGCTTCATGTCGGGCCTGCTCAAAGGCTGGCTCACCGGTCAGGATTGGCCGACCAGCCTCAAATATGCCAATGCCTGCGGCGCCTTTGCCGTCTCCCGCCATGGCTGCACGCCGGCCTATCCGAGCTGGGAAGAGCTGCAATACTTCTTCCGCACCGGCATCAAGAACAAGGCGCTGCGCAAGGACGAGGCCCTGGAGCAGGTGCACTGGTCGACCAACCGCAAGAATGACTGGTCGACGATGCGGGTCTTTGCCTTCGACCATCGCATGCAGCTTGAGGCCATGGCCAAGGAAGCCGGCGTTGCCGACGAGAAGATCGGTGCCTTCAAGAACCTCTGCCTTGATGCTGCGTTGAAGGTCTCCGGCGGCAATGCCGGTTACGGCCTGCTCTGCGACAGCCGTCTCGGTCGCGAGGCACTGTATCGCGCGGCTGGCACGGGTCTGTGGATCGGTCGTCCGGTCGAATGGCCGGGTTCGCGCCCGCTGACACTGGAGCCGGAAATCGGCCCCGATTTCGGCGGCCTGGTCGAATGGCCGCTCGAACATGTGGTCAAGGTGCTCTGCTTCTATCATCCCGACGATAGCGCAGAGATGAAGGCCGAGCAGGAAAAGACCGTGCAGCGGCTTTTCCATGCCGCCCGCCGCAATCGGTTGGAATTCCTGCTGGAGGTCATTCCCTCCAAGGTCGGTGCCTGCAACGACGAGACGACCGCCAAGATCATCGAGCGTTTCTATGAAATCGGAGTCTATCCCGATTGGTGGAAGCTGGAGCCGATGAAGACCACGGCGTCCTGGGCCAATGCCTGCAACGCCATCGAACGCAACGACCCGAACACGCGCGGCATCGTCGTGCTCGGTCTAGATGCGCCGCAGGCGGAGCTTGAGGAGAGCTTCCAGCTTGCTGCCGGCTTCGATCTGGTCAAAGGTTTCGCCGTCGGTCGCACCATCTTCGGGGATGCCGCGCGCAAGTGGCTCGCCGGCAGCATCAATGACGCCCAGGCCGTGGAGGACATGGCGGCCCGTTACCAGAGCCTCTGCGCGATCTGGGATGCGGCACGCCAAAAGGCGGTTTCCGCCAAGGGAGGAAAAGCATGAAGACGATCCGGCTGACCGCCGCCCAGGCGATGGTGCGTTACCTCGCCAACCAACTGAACGAGGACGGCGTTCCCTATATCGCCGGCATGTGGGCGATCTTCGGTCACGGCAATGTCGCCGGTCTCGGCGAAGCGCTCTACGGCATCCGCGACGAACTGCCGACCTATCGCGGCCAGAACGAGCAGTCGATGGCGCATGCGGCAATCGCCTATGCCAAGCAGCTGCGTCGTCGCCGCGCCATGGCGGTAACGTCGTCCATCGGTCCCGGTGCGCTCAACATGGTGACGGCGGCGGCGCTCGCCCATGTCAACCGCCTGCCGGTGCTCTTCATTCCCGGCGATGTCTTTGCCAATCGCGGCCCGGATCCGGTTTTGCAGCAGATCGAGGATTTCGGCGATGGCACGATGTCGGCGAATGACTGCTTCCGGCCTGTCTCGCGCTATTTCGACCGCATCATGCGGCCGGAACAACTCCTCACCGCTTTGCCGCGCGCCATGCGCACGCTGACCGATCCCGCCGATTGCGGCCCTGTGACGCTCGCCTTCTGCCAGGACGTCCAGGCCGAGGCCTATGATTATCCCGAGAGCTTCTTTGCCAAAAAGACCTGGCGTTTCCGCCGTCCGGAGCCGGATGTCGTGGAGTTCGAAGCGGCGGTTGCGGCGCTGAAGGCAGCGAAGAACCCCGTCATCGTCGCCGGTGGTGGCGTGCATTTTGCAGGCGCCACCGACACGCTGAAGGCCTTTGTCGAGAAGCACCAGATCCCCGTCGTCGAGACGCAGGCCGGCAAGTCGGCACTGGCCTGGGACCATAACCTCAACTTCGGCCCTGTCGGCGTTACCGGCGCCGAAAGCGCCAATGTCGTCTCGGAAAAAGCCGATCTGGTCATCGGCGTCGGCACGCGCTTCCAGGACTTCACCACGGGATCCTGGGCGCTGTTCAAGAACCCCAACCGCAAGATCTTGGCGCTGAACGTCCAGCCTTATGACAGCGCTAAGCATGATGCGATCCCGCTGGTGGCGGATGCGAAGATCGGCCTTGAAAAGCTTTCGGCTGCGCTTGGCGACCATAGGTTTGCCGCACCGGATGCCGGTCTCAAGGCCTCCTGGTTTGCCAAGGCGGATGCCGTGACGGCGGCTCCCAAGGACAGCAATTCGCTGCCGACCGACATGCAGGTGATCGGCGCCGTGCAGCGCGCCTCGCGGGATAACACCGTCGTCATGTGCGCCGCCGGCACCATGCCGGGCGAACTGCACCAGCTGTGGAAGTCCAAGCTGCCGCTCTCCTATCACATGGAATACGGCTTCTCCTGCATGGGCTACGAGATCGCCGGCGGTCTCGGCATCAAGATGGCGGAACCGGATCGTGACGTGATCGTCATGGTCGGCGACGGCTCCTACATGATGATGAATTCGGAACTGGCAACCGCTGTCGGCATGGGCGTGAAGATCACGCTGGTGATCACCGACAACCGGGGCTACGGCTGCATCAACCGGCTGCAGATGGGCACCGGCGGGGCGCAGTTCAACAACCTCTACGCCCATTCGAATGTGAGCCCCATCGCCATCGATTTTGCCGCGCATGCGGCGTCGATGGGGGCTAAGGCGCACAAGGTGTCTTCGATCTCAGAGCTGGAAGCAGCGCTTGATGCCGCCCGTGAGGCGACCGATACCACTGTTATCGTCATCGATACCGATCCTTATCCAACCACCGGTGCCGGCGGCTACTGGTGGGATGTCGCGGTGCCGGAAGTCTCGGCCCGCGCCGAAGTCAATCAAGCCCGCACTGCCTATGAAGCGGCTCTGAAGGAAAGAACCTGATCATGATCCTTTTCGGAACCAACCCGATTGCCTGGTCGAACGATGACGATCGCCGTCTCGGCGCCCATATCAGCCTCGAACAGTGCCTGGACGAAACCGCCAAGATTGGTTTCGATGGCATCGAGAAGGGCCACAAGCTGCCGACCGATCCTGCGGGTCTCAAGTCGGTGCTGGAGCCGCGCGGCCTGAAATTCGTGTCCGGCTGGCATTCGCTGAACCTGCTGACCAACTCCATCGAGGAAGAAAAGGCCGCCATGCAGCCCTTCCTCGATGTGCTCAAGGCCATGGGCTGCAAGGTCATCATCGTCTGCGAAACCTCGAACGCCATTCACGGCGCCGATGATACGGCACTTGCCGACCGTCCGGTTCTGTCCGATGCGGAATGGGCAAAGTTCGGCGCCGGCGTCGAGGCGCTGGCCGAATTCTCGGCTTCGCAGGGCATCTCGCTGGTCTACCACCATCACATGGGCACGGTCGTCGAGACCGAAGCCGAGATCGACAAGCTGATGGAACACACGGGCCCGCATGCGAAGCTCTTGCTCGACACCGGCCATTGCTATTTCGGCGGCGGCAATCCGGAAGCCGTTGCGAAAAAATACATGCACCGCGTCGGCCATATCCACGCGAAGAATGTCCGTCCGGTCATCGCCGATCAGGTGCGCGCGCAAAAGCTCTCCTTCCTCGAAGGCGTGCGTCGCGGCGTGTTCACCGTGCCCGGCGATAGCGAAGGCGGCGTGAACTTCCCGCCGGTGCTGAAGATCGCGGCCGAGCATGGCTATCAGGGCTGGATCGTCATCGAGGCCGAGCAGGACCCGGATGTGCGCAATCCCTTCGAGTATCAGAGCCTGGGTCTCAAGTCGCTCAAGGGCTTCGCCAAGGAGGCGGGCCTGATCTGATAATGCCCACGAGGCGGAGCAGACCCTCCGCCTCGTGTTTTGACAGATCGCGGTTTTGGGCTCTATTGCAGGCGACGTTCAACACTCTGACTGCCGGGAGCAGACCTTGAAGTTCCAAATCCTCGATCCGACCCATCCCTTCTTCAAGCCGCTGTGGATCCGCATTCTCTGCACGCTTCTGCCGCTGGCCTGGTCTGGGGTGGAGTATTCGAATGGTGCGACCGGCTGGGCGATGATCTTCGTCGCCTGCGGTCTCTATGCCGGTTACGAGCTGCTGTTCATGTACGACCATACAATCAAGAAGGCCGAAGCCAAGGCAGAGGCCGAGCGTGCCAGGATCGCGGCAGAGGCCGAGCGTTCCGACGACGATTGAGAAAAAAACACGGGAGACGAGGAATGACCGATCTGTTGCGCAAGCCTGCCGGCAAATCCGGCAAGGTGCATGACATCACGCCAGCTTCTGCCGGCTGGGGTTATGTCGGCTTCGGGCTTTATCACCTGAAAGCAGGCGAGCAGGCGGCGGAGCAGACCGGCGAGACGGAGGTCATCCTGGTTCTCGTCGAGGGCAAGGCGAAGATCAGCGGTTCCGGCAAGGATTTCGGCGAACTCGGCCAGCGCATGTCGGTGTTCGAGAAGACACCGCCGCATTGCGTCTATGTGCCGGCTGGCAGCGACTGGTCTGCACAGGCGACGACCGACTGCGTGCTTGCGGTCTGCACGGCTCCGGCCATGCCGGGCCGCGAGGCACAGCAGATCGGGCCTGAGGGTATCTCCTTCGTCGAGCGCGGCAAGGGTGCCAATACAAGGCATATCTATCCGATTGCCATGGAAGATCGCGACGTCGCCGACAGCCTGCTGGTGACGGAAGTCTTCACGCCCTCGGGCAACTGGTCGTCCTATCCGCCGCATCGGCATGACGAGGATAACTATCCCGAGATGACCTATCTCGAGGAGACCTACTACCACCGGCTCAACCCCGCCCAGGGCTTCGGCTTCCAGCGCGTCTTCACCGAGGATGGCTCGCTCGACGAGACCATGGCGGTGTCTGATGGGGATGTGGTGCTGGTGCCGAAGGGGCATCACCCTTGCGGCGTGCCGCATGGTTACGAGATGTATTATCTCAACGTCATGGCCGGGCCGATGCGCAAATGGCGCTTCCAGAACCACCCGGACCACGACTGGATCTACCAGCGCGACAGCAAGTAGGAGTTCGTGAAGGCGGCGATCGCCTTCACGAATGCGTTTCCTGGAACAATTCCAAATCCGTTCATCAATTGGCGCCGTAGTGGGAGCACAACGCGCCAATGATGGAGACGCACCCATGCCGAAGATCAGCCTCGCCCTTGTCGGGCTTGCCCTGAGTCTGCTGCCGTCCGCCGGACAGGCAGCGGACAAGTTCACCTTCGAAGACTACTTCACCGGCCGCACGGAAGCTGTCGGTTCGTTCAGCGCCATCAATGGCGTCAAGCGGACGTTTACGGTCGATCTGACCGGAAGCTGGGATGGGAAGACCTTGACGCTGCGCGAAGACTTTGTCTTCGACGACGGGACCAAGGATCGCAAGACCTGGCGGTTTACCAAGACCAGTCCGACCACCTATAGCGGCACCCGCGAGGACGTGATCGGCGAGACGAAGGTGACGATCAACGGCGCCGTCGCCCGCTTCAATTACCTCGTCTACCTGACACCGCAGACGCAGAGCAACAAGGTGCGCTTCTGGGACAAGATGGTGCTGCGCGAGGACGGGACGGTGCTGAACACGGCGCTTGTCACCAAGTTCGGCATTCCGGTCGCCAAGACCACCGTCGAGTTCCGCAAGCCCGGTTCTTCGCACAAGACGGCGAGCCGCTAAGGCTCAAGCCCTTCGTGCCGCGAGCCAGCGGTCGATGCCATCGGCAGCGGAAATGCCGGTCGCGAAACAGGCGGTCAGCAGATAGCCGCCCGTTGGCGCCTCCCAGTCGAGCATTTCGCCTGACACAAAGGTGCCCGACCGGCTTTTCAGCATGAAGCCATCGTCGATCGCGTCGAGGGTTACGCCGCCAGCCGTCGAGATCGCCTCGGCGATCGGGCGCGGGCGTTTGACAGGGAGCGGCAGAGCCTTGATGAGGCTTGCGACGCTAGCCGCGTCACGCTGGTTGGCTGCGGGGTCGATTTCCCGCAGCAGGGCTATCTTCAGGCCATCGAGATTGGCGGCCTTCTTCAATCGTGTCGAAAAGCTCGCCTTGCGATCTTGTCGCGCGAGGTCTGCGGCAAGCTTTTCCACCGTTCGTCCCGGTGCGAGGTCGAGGAGCAGCGCGGCCTGACCGTTCCGGTCAAGCGCCTCTCGGAGCGCTGCCGAATGGGCATAGATCAGGCTGCCCTCGATGCCGCCCCGGCTGATGACAAATTCGCCCTGGGTGGTGCCGGCTGCCGAGGTGGCCTTGACCGACTTGACCGGCTGGCCGGAGAAACGCGTGTCGAAGCTTTCGGAAAAGTCGCAGTCGAAGCCGCAATTGGCCGGGCGAAGTGGGGTAATATCAATGCCTTCGGCTTCGAGCAGCGGCACCCAGGCGGCATCCGAGCCGAGCTTCGGCCAGCTTGCGCCACCGAGCGCCAGAAGTGTGGCGTCCGCCGTTACGCGTTTTGGACCGTCTGGCGTGTCAAAGAGCAGGGCGTCAGCGTCAAATCCTGTCCATCGGTGACGGGTGAGGATGGCCACGCCCAGAGTTTCCAGCCGCTTCAGCCAGGCGCGCAAGAGCGGCGATGCCTTCATCGCCTTGGGAAAGACGCGGCCGGAGGAGCCGACAAAGGTTTCCGTGCCGAGCCCCGCTGCCCAGACGCGGATCGCTTCGGGTGTCATCAGGTCGAGCACCGGGCGCAGCCTGTCGTTCGCCGCGCCATAGCGGGTGACGAAACGGGCATAGTCTTCGGCATGGGTGATGTTGAGGCCCGACTTTCCGGCGAGCAGAAACTTGCGGCCCACCGTCGGCATGGCGTCATAGACGGTGACGCGATGGCCCTTGGCGGCCAAATGTTCCGCCGCCATCAGGCCCGCCGGGCCGCCGCCGATGATCGCCACACTTTTCGTCATTGCGGATCAGTCCAGGGTGAAAGTCGAAAGGCGAGAGACCAAGCCTTCGATAGTCGTGCTGTCGGCATTGGCGAAGGCGAAGCGCAGGTAATCCTGGCAGTCGTCACCAAAATAGGCGCCGGGAATGCACAGCACGCCGGCCTTCTTCGCCAGCATTTCGGCAACATGGGCGGAGTTTTCGCCCGTAAACGGGTGACGGATGAAGGCGAAATAGGCGCCGAGCGAGTCCATCTTCCAGGCGGGCAGTTTGGCCATCACGCCTTTCAGCGTTTCGGCGCGCTTGAGGATCTCGATGCGGTTGTCGTCGCGCCAGGCCTTCAGCGCCGGAATTGCCCTGGCGACAGCCGCTTGCGGCGCCCGGGGTGCGCAGATCTGCAGATTGTCCATGACCTTGGCGATTTCGGAAACGGCGCGAGTCCCGGCGGTGATCGCGCCGAGACGATGGCCGGGAATGCAGAAGGATTTGGAGAAGGAGTAGAGCAGGATGAGGTTCTCGTCCCAGCCGGGGATCGACAGGAGATCATGCGGACGGTCACCGCCGGGCAGGAAGTCGCGATAGGTCTCGTCAAGGATCAGGAAGGCACCGGCCTTGCGGCAGGCCTCGAAGGCCTGATGCAAGAGAGCCGCCGGATAGATCGCACCGGTCGGATTGTTGGGCGAGACCAGGGCCACGGCCTTGACGCCCTTCGCCAGCACCGCCTCGATGCCCTCGATGGTGGGAACGAAACCGGTCGTCGGATCGAGCGGGATCAGTTCGCGGCGGATTCCCATCATAGCCAGCGTGGTTTCCTGGTTGAAGTAGAAGGGATCGGTCAGCGCGACCGCATCGCCGCTTGCGGCAATCGCAGAAATCACAGCCATGAAGGCCTGGTTGCAGCCGGCCGTGATGTGGATGTTCTCTACGGTAACGGGCGCCCCATAGACCGAGGCCACTTCCGCCGCATAGGCCGCGCGAAGCGGCGGCTCGCCCTCGATCGGGCCATAGCCGGCATTGGACCGTGCCGAGGCGGCTTCCGCCAACCAGGCGAAGAGATCGGGATGCGGCGGATAGCCGGGTACCGCCTGGCTGAGATCGATCATCGGGCCGCCCGCGCCATCATAGGCGCGCGCCCAGGCGAAGACCGAGGGCACGGGTGGGGCCGAGAGATCAGCGACGAGCGGATTGAAGGGGGCGGCGGGCATGGCGATCCTCGGGTTGTCAGCTCTCTTCCAAGAGCGGGGCAGCTGTGTTGGCGTTGCGCTTACGGGTCGAGGGCAGACCTCGTCCCGAGGGGCGGCTTGCCGGGCGCGGCTGAGCGGCGCGTTCGATTTCGATCATGTCGAAGATCCAGTCAATGAAGACCTTGGCGATCGGAGCCGCGCGCACATCATTGCGGGCAGCGACGTAGAAGGCGTCCGGTCCGGGTACTGTGAGGTCGAATGGGATGATCAGTTCACCGGCGGCAATCAGGCTCGACGCCGTGATGCTGTCTCCGAGCGCCACGCCCTGGCCATGACGGGCGGCTTCGGTCGACAGGCGGGCGTCGCCCATGAAGTGTTCACGCGCCCTTGGCATGTCCAGCTGGTCGGCGGCAGCGAGCCAGCTTCGCCATTCGCGGCCGTTGTCGCCATGGAGCAGCACATGATCGCGCAGATCGCGGACGGAGCGCAGCGGCCTTGTGTTGAGCAGGGTCGGGCTGACGACGGGAAAGAGGTCGAAGGTGCTCCAGAGCCGTGTCCAGCAATCCTTCCAGCCGCCGGCACCATAAAGGATCGCGATGTCGATATCGGGCGAATAGATGAGGTTCGGATCGTTGCTGGAGGTCAGCGTCAGGCTGATTTCGGGATAGCGATCGACGAAGGAGCCAAGGCGCGGCACGAGCCAGAGTGACAGCAGGGCGGGCACGCAGGAGATGCGCAGGCTGCCGCTGGTCGAAGGGCGATTCATCAAGGCAGTGGC
Source organism: Rhizobium sp. (assembly GCA_027533385.1). Lineage (GTDB taxonomy): Bacteria > Pseudomonadota > Alphaproteobacteria > Rhizobiales > Rhizobiaceae > Allorhizobium. The sequence continues at coordinate 223,042 of JAPZUE010000004.1, forward strand.
CGCCGCGATGCCGTCAAAGGCCTGGGTGACGGCCGGCAGCAGAAGCGCACCCTGCGGCGTCAGCTTCAGCCGCTTGCCGCCGCGCTCGAAAAGCACCGTCTTCAGTGTCTCTTCGAGGCTGCGGATCTGGTGCGATATGGCGCCATGCGTGACGCTCAGCTCCCGCGCAGCCGCAGAGATCGAGCCACGGCGGGCCGCTGCCTCGAAGGCGCGCAGAGGGTTGAGCGGAGGCAGGCGGCTTGCCATGTCGGGTTCAAGATCCGTGAATTTTTCTCACATCGATTGCTATAACATCGTGAATTGATTTTCCAAGTGCGTTGCAGGTTAATGCTCACAATAAAGGCATGCCGAGATCGTGCCGCAAAAATGGACGACGGTGGGTCCGTCGTTCACAAACAGGGAACGGGACATGACTTTCGACGAAAAGCGCCTTGCCGCACTGCGCGAGAAATACGCAAACGACAAGGCTGGCGAGATCTTCGATCCGAAGTTTGCAAAGGTCGGCGAGAAGATCTTCTCCAATGGCACGCGCGCTGCCCCATATGCCGGCGTGCCGACCTTCGTGTCAGCGCCATATCGCCAGGTTGATCAGCGTGACCCTCAAGTCAGCGATCTTGATGTGGCCATTGTCGGCGTTCCCATGGATCTTGGCGTGACCAACCGTCCGGGCTCACGCTTTGGACCCCGGGCGCTACGCGCCATCGACCGCATTGGCCCCTACAACCATGTTCTCGAATGCGCTCCCGTCTTCGATCTCAAGGTGGCCGATATCGGTGACGTGCCGTTTTCCAGCCGCTACCGGCTGGAGATGAGCCATGACGACATCGAGGCCTATCATACCAAGCTGGTGAGCCAGGGCGTGCTGCCGCTGTCCGTCGGGGGCGACCACTCGATCACCCATCCGATCATGAAGGCGATCGCGAAGACGCATGGGCCTGTCGGCATGATCCATATCGATGCCCATTGCGACACGGGCGGGGCCTTCGACCAGACGAAGTTCCATCATGGCGGGCCCTTCCGCAATGCCGTGCTCGACGGCGTGCTCGATCCGACGCGCACGATCCAGATCGGCATTCGCGGCTCGGCGGAATATCTCTGGGAGTTTTCCTACGAGTCCGGCATGACCGTCATCCATGCCGAGGAGATCAATGGTCTTGGCATTCCCGCGATCATCGAGAAGGCCAGGGCGGTCATCGGCGATGGTCCGACCTACCTTTCCTTCGATGTCGACAGCCTCGACCCCAGCGTGGCGCCGGGGACCGGTACGCCCGAAGTGGGCGGCCTGACCTCGCGCGAGGCGCTGGAGCTGATCCGTGGCTTCAAGGGTGTCAATCTGATCGGCGGCGACGTCGTCGAAGTCGCACCGCAATATGACGCGACCCACAACACGGCGCATGTCGGTGCCCAGATCCTCTTCGAAATCCTCAGCCTGATGGTCTACAGTCCGGCCATCAGGTCACGCTGACGATCCCATTCCCGGGCGGTCCGCATCGCCCGGCGCGCATGCATAAGAACAGGCGAAAACGCCTCAACCAAAACAAGGGAACAGGACCATGAAAGACATTCTCTCCACCTCCGTCAGCCGTCGCAGCATGCTTGCAGGCTCAGTCGCCGCTGCCGGCGCGCTTGCCATGCCGTCGATCCTGCGCGCCCAGGACAAGTCGATCAAGATCGGCGTCTATGGCGGCTACTTCAAAGACTCGTTCGACAAGAACATCTTCCCGGACTTCACCAAGGCAACCGGGATCGCCGTCGAGTCCGTGGCCGAACCGACCGGGGAAGCCTGGCTCGTGCAGCTTGAGCAGGCCGCCAAGGCCGGTCAGGCTCCGGCCGATCTCTCGATGATGTCGCAGGTCGCCATGCTGAAGGGCCAGGCGACTGAGCTCTGGACGCCGATCGACATGGCGAAGATCAAGAATGCCTCGGGTCTTATCGACCGCTTCGTCAACAAGTACCCGGATGGCCGCGTCGCTGGCGTCGGCGCGGTTGCCTGGTACATCACGCTCGTCACCAATACGGATGTCTTCAAGGAGGCGCCGACCTCCTGGAATGCGCTCTGGGATCCGGCCAATGCCGACAAGCTCGGCCTGCTGGCGCTCGTGTCCAACTCCTTCCTGCTCGAAGTGACCGCGAAGACCCATTTCGGCGGCACCAATGCCCTCGATACCGAAGAAGGCATCCTGAAGGCCTTCGAGAAGCTGGCGGAAGTGAAGCCGAATGTGCGGCTCTGGTATCGTGACGAGGCGCAGTTCGAACAGGCGCTGAAGTCGGGCGAAATCCCAATGGGCCAGTATTACCATGACGTCACGGGCCTTGCCGCCGCCGACGGCCAGCCGGTTCGCTCGACCTTCCCGACCGAAGGCGGCATCCAGGACTCGGGTTGCTGGGCCCTGTCGCGTGCCTCGACCAAGTCGGAAGAAGCGCATATCTTCATCGACTATATGTGCCAGCCTTCGATCCAGGCGACGCTGTCGCGCAAGGTCGGTACGGCCCCGACGGTCAAGCGCGAATTGCTCGACCTGACGGCAGAGGAATTCGCCGCCGTCTCCTCCGACATCGAGCCGATCACGCCGCGCTACGACCTCTACCAGACCAAGTCGGACTGGCTGAACCAGAAGTGGACCGAGCTGATCGTCGGTTGAGCCTCGGTTTAGTGGTTGCCCCTCAACCGCCCTGCCGGGCACCTTCTCCCCGCGTGCGGGGAGAAGGAGGCGAGCGGCTGGCTCCGCGCTTGCTTCCCCTCTCCCCGCCTGCGGGGAGAGGGTAGGGTGAGGGGCAAAGCCCCAACCACAAACGCGTGTGGCGCCTCATGGGACTGCTCAGCGTTTGCAAGAGAATGCGGGCGTGAGATGCTATCGCCGCGCCAAAGGGCTTTGAGCCTACACCATTTGATTTCGGAGACATGATGTCCGGCCTCGCCCTCAATTCCATCACCAAGCAGTTCGGCCCGTTCACGGCCGTCGACAATGTCGAGCTTTCCGTGCCGCACGGCACCTTCGTCTGCCTGCTCGGTCCCTCGGGTTGCGGCAAGACCACGCTGCTTCGGATGATCGCCGGTCTCGACAGTCCGACCGAAGGTGCGATCGTGCTCGATGGCAAGGACATTACGCAGGTGCCGACGCATAAGCGTGATCTCGGCATGGTTTTCCAGTCGCTGGCGCTCTTCCCGCATCTGACCGTCGGGGAGAACATCGCCTATCCCTTGCGCATCCGTGGCATCGGGCGCGAGGAGCAGGTGAAGCGCGTCAACGAGCTGCTCGCCATGATCCACTTGACCGGTTATGCGGACCGCCCGGTGCACAAGCTCTCCGGTGGCCAGCGCCAGCGTGTGGCAATCGCCCGGGCGCTGGCCATCTCGCCAAAGCTGTTCCTGCTCGATGAGCCCTTGTCGGCACTCGATGCCAAGCTGCGTGAGGCCATGCAGGTGGAGCTGCGCAAGCTGCATCAGCAGCTCGGCATCACCACCATTGTCGTGACCCATGACCAGCGCGAGGCGATGACCATGGCCGATACCGTCGTCGTGATGAGCGGCGGCAAGATCCGTCAGGCGGCAAGCCCCATCGAGATCTATCGCAAGCCGGCAGACCGCTTCGTGGCCGATTTCATTGGCTCGACCAATCTCCTGCCGCTGACGGCGCAGGGCGGTTCCACGCTGGTTCTCGGCCAGACCGTCGCCGGCATATCGGCTCCATCCGGTTCGGCGCAGGCGAGCCTTTCAGTTCGACCGGAGGACGTGAAGCTTGCAGCACCGGGCGAAGGCCGGATCACCGGCAAGGTCACCTTCATCCGCGATCTCGGCGGCACGATCGAGACGTTCCTCGATGTCGGCGGGACCGAAGTCGTTGCCGTCTCGACGCCGCGCGAACGGCCGGTCGTGACCGTCGGTCAGGATGTCGGCATCGTCATCGATCCCGAAACCGCCGTGGTGCTGTCGGCATGAGACGCGAGCCCCCGAAAACCACACTCGACTATGCGCCGCTTGCCTTTCCGGCGGGCATGCTGATCCTGTTCTTCGTCGTGCCCTTTGCGACGATGATCGCCGTCTCCTTCTTCCGCCGCGATCCGGCCGGCTTCTATTCGCCCGATTTCGTCTTCGACAACTATGCCCGCTTCCTGTCGTTCTTCTTCGGTGGCGTGCTCAGCTTTTCGCTGATGCTGGCGATTGCGGTTGCCGTGGTTTGCGTGACGCTGGCGCTGCCCTTCACCTATCTGTTGGCGCGCATGTCGCGCAAAGCGCAGGTGCTGTGGCTGGTGGCGCTCCTTTCCATCCTGTCGCTTTCGGAAGTGATCATCGGCTTTGCCTGGTCGACGCTGTTTTCCCGCACCGCCGGTATCACCAACCTGCTGGTGATGATCGGGCTCATGGAAAAGCCGGTGGCGCTCATGCCGAATTTCGGCGCGGTGCTGACGGGCATGACCTATCAGGCGCTGCCCTATACGGTGCTGGTGCTTTATCCCGCCCTCGTTCGGCTTGATCCAACGCTGACGGAAGCGGCCCGCACGCTTGGCGCCTCGCCGCTCAAGGCTTTCTTCACGGTCGTCGTGCCGGCGCTGCGCAACACCCTGCTCGCCACGCTGATCATGGTCTTCATCTTCGCGCTCGGCTCTTATCTGCTGCCGCAGATCCTCGGTCGCCCCTCGCATTGGACGCTGTCCGTGCTGATCACCGACCAGGCGATCTACCAGTCCAACATGCCGTTCGCAGCCGCCATGGCCGTGTTCCTCGTGCTGGTCACGCTTGGCATGGTGGCGCTGACGCTGCTCATCGGTCGCAAGGGAGAGGCAGCATGAACAAGGCCCTGACGCGCCTCTACTTCATCCTGATCGGTATCTTCCTCGCCGCCCCCATCGTCGTCGTCGCCGGGGTCTCGGTGAATGCCAAGCAGAGCCTCAACTTCCCGCCGCAGGGCTTCTCACTGTCGTGGTACGGCGCGATCTTCACCGATCCCGGCTGGCGTGCGGCTCTGTTCGCCTCGGTCATCCTGGCGCTCTGTGCGGCGGCGCTGGCGGTTGCCATCGCGCTGCCGCTTGCCTGGTTCCTCTGGCGGCGCCTGGCCCCCTGGGCGCAGGTCTTCCAGTTGCTCGGGATCGCGCCCTTTACGCTGCCGCCCGTCATCACGGCGCTGGGCTTGCTCACCTTCTGGGCCGCGACCGGTTTCTACGGCCAGCCCTGGACGGCCGCGATCAGCCATGCGATCTTTTTCGTGACCCTGCCTCTGGTGACGCTGTCGCTTGGCTTCTCGGCGATCGATCGATCGCTGGTCGAGGCGGCCGCGACCATGGGGGCCGATGACCGGACGGTTTTTCGCACGATCGTGTTGCCGCTGATCATGCCCTATCTCGTCTCCGGCTATGCCTTTGCCTTCGTGCTGTCGCTCAACGAATACATCGTCGCCTATATGACGGTCGGGTTTGTGATGGAGACGCTGCCGATCAAGATCTTCAACGCGCTGCGCTATGGCTATACGCCGGTCATGGCTTCGGTGACGATACTGTTCGTGGCCGTGGCGGCTACCGTCTTCGGTCTCGTCGCCCGCTTCGGCGATCTGCCGAAGCTGCTCGGGGCGAATGCCGACGACCGCAGCTAATATCAGCGGTTAGCGGTGATCTTCGAGGATCATCGCTGCCGCCTTTTCGGCGATCATCAGGGTGGGGGAATTTGTGTTGCCCGAGGTGATGGCGGGCATGACCGAGGCATCGGCAATGCGCAGGCCCTTCAAGGCGCGGAGCCGCAGGCGCGGATCGACGACGCTGTCCGGATCCGCTCCCATGCGGCAGGTTCCCACGGGGTGAAAGATCGTCGTGCCGATGTCGCCTGCTGCCTTTTCCAGTTCCGCATCGCTTTCGAGCGCTGGGCCGGGACGATATTCCTCCGGCTGATAGCGCGCAAAGGCTGGCTGGGAGGCGATGCGGCGGGTGAGGCGGATCGAGCGGACGGCGACCTCGCGGTCGCCTGCTGTCGAGAGGTAATTTGGCGCGATCTTCGGCTGGGCGGCGAAGTCGGGACCGGCAATATGAACCGAGCCCCGGCTTTCGGGCCTGAGATTGCAGACACTCGCCGTCATCGCCGGGAAGGGGTGTACGGGATCGCCGAACTTGTCGAGCGAGACCGGCTGGACATGGTATTCGAGGTCGGCGGTTTCCTTGTCCGGGCCGGAGCGGGTGAAGATGCCGAGCTGGCTCGGCGCCATGGACATCGGGCCAGAGCGGCGGAGCGCATATTCCAGCCCGATCATCGCTTTGCCGAGGAGGCTGGAGGCGCGTTCATTGAGGGTCGGCACGCCCTTGACCTTGAAGACGAGGCGGAGCTGAAGGTGGTCCTGCAGGTTTTCGCCGACGGCTGGCACTTCGCGCACCGTTTCTATCCCGGCATTCTGCAGGACGTCACCGCGGCCAATGCCGGAGAGCTCGAGGATCTGCGGCGAGCCGATGGCACCGGCTGACAGCACGACCTCGCGGCGGGCGGCGAAGCGTTTCAACTCACCGTCGTGATGGACGTCGGCGCCGGTTACGCGGTCGCCCTCGATGGTCAGGCGCTTCACATGGGCGCGGGTGAGGATGGTCAGGTTCTTGCGGTGCCGGATCGGCTTCAGAAAGGCCTTCGCCGTGTTCCAGCGAATGCCGGAGCGCTGGTTGACCTCGAAGAAGCCGGAGCCCTCGTTGTCGCCGCGATTGAAGTCGTCGGTTTCCGGGATGCCTGCCTGTTTGGCCGCCTCGCGAAAGGCCTCCAGAACCTCCCAGCGAAGCCTGGCCTTTTCCACCCGCCATTCGCCGCCTGAACCATGTTTGTCGTCGGCGCCTCGGTGGAAGTCCTCTGTCTTCTTGAAGAGGGGCAGCACGTCATCCCAGCCCCAGCCGTCGCAGCCCATCTGGCGCCACTGGTCGTAGTCGCGGGCCTGGCCGCGCATATAGATCATGCCGTTGATCGAGGAGCAGCCGCCGAGCACCTTCCCGCGCGGATAGCCGATGGCGCGACCATTCAGGCCCGGCTCGACTTCCGTCTTGAAGCACCAGTCGGTGCGCGGATTGTTGATGCAGTAGAGATAGCCGACCGGGATATGGATCCAGTGATAGTTGTCGCTGCCGCCGGCCTCCAGCAAAAGCATGCGCCGCGTGGGCTCGGCGGAGAGCCGGTTGGCCAGCAGGCAGCCGGCAGTGCCGGCGCCGATGACGATGTAATCGTAGGTCTCCATGCTCCTCCCCGAGCGCTGCCTGCGTCTCAACTGTTTCGCAGGCGACCCTCCAGCAGGTCAAGCACGGAGCGGGCGGCATCCATGACATTGGTGCCGGGGCCGAAGACGGCGGAGACGCCGTGGTCCAGCAGGAAGTCGTAGTCCTGGCGCGGGATGACCCCGCCGACGACGACGATCACGTCGTTCGCGCCCTTGGCCTTCAGCGCCTCGACGAGCTGCGGAGCGAGCGTCTTGTGGCCGGCGGCAAGCGAGGACATGCCGACGACCTGGACCTTGTTGGCGACGGCCAAGTCTGCCGCCTCATCCGGTGTCTGGAACAGGGGGCCTGCCACGACATCGAAGCCGATATCGCCGAAGGCGGATGCAATGACCTTGGCGCCGCGATCATGGCCATCCTGGCCGAGCTTGGCGATCAGGATGCGCGGCTTGGAGGCGGCCTTGCCGTAGTCCTTGAGGCGGTTCGTCAGCGTCTCCATTTCCGGATCGCCCTCATAGGCCTTGCCATAGATGTCATGCACGACCTCTGGGACCGCGACGTGATCGCCGAAGACCGCGCGCATGGCATCCGAAATCTCGCCGACGGTGGCGCGGGCGCGGGCGGCGTCCACGGCGGCTTCGAGGATGTTGCCCTGTCCGGTCTTGGCGACCTCGGTCAGCCGGGCTAGCGTTTCGCTGACCCGTTTCGGGTCACGCTGGCGCCGCGTCTGCTCGATGCGCTTGACCTGCGACAGACGAACGGCGGTGTTGTCGATTTCGAGGATGTCGATGGGTTCTTCGTTTTCCAGCCGGAACTTGTTGACCCCGACGATCACCTCCTCGCCCCGGTCGACGGCGGCCTGGCGGCGGGTGGCGGCCTCCTCGATCAGACGCTTCGGCAACCCGTCATCGACAGCCTTGGTCATGCCACCCAGGCTTTCGACCTCCTCGATCAGCGCCCAGGCTTTTTCCGCGAGTTCGTTGGTCAGGCTCTCGACATAATAGGAGCCGGCGAGCGGATCGACGACCTTGGTGACACCCGTCTCGTTCTGCAGGATCAGCTGGGTGTTGCGGGCGATGCGGGCGGAGAATTCCGTTGGCAGCGCAATTGCCTCGTCGAAGGAATTCGTGTGCAGCGACTGCGTGCCGCCGAGCGCTGCCGACATGGCCTCGAAGGCGGTGCGGATGATGTTGTTGTAGGGGTCCTGTTCGGCAAGCGACACGCCCGAGGTCTGGCAATGGGTGCGCAGCATCAGGCTCGACGCCTTCTTCGGCTCGAACTCCTGCATGATGCGGGTCCAGAGCAGGCGGGCGGCGCGAAGTTTCGCCGCCTCCATGAAGAAGTTCATGCCGATGGCAAAGAAGAACGACAGCCGGCCGGCGAATTCATCGACATCCATGCCCTTGGCGATGGCGGCACGGACATATTCGCGCCCGTCGGCCAGCGTGAAGGCAAGCTCCTGCACCAGCGTCGCGCCGGCCTCCTGCATGTGATAGCCGGAGATCGAGATCGAATTGAACTTCGGCATCTCCTTCGCCGTGTATTCAATGATATCGGCGATGATCCGCATCGAGGGTTCGGGCGGGTAGATATAGGTGTTGCGGACCATGAACTCCTTGAGGATGTCGTTCTGGATGGTCCCCGACAGTTTTTCGCGCGAGACACCCTGTTCCTCGCCGGTGACGATGAAATTGGCGAGGATTGGAATGACGGCGCCGTTCATGGTCATCGACACCGAGATGTCCTGCAGCGGAATGCCATCGAACAGGATCTTCATGTCCTCGACACTGTCGATCGCCACACCCGCCTTGCCGACATCGCCTTCGACGCGGGGATGATCCGAGTCATAACCGCGATGGGTGGCAAGGTCGAAGGCGACGGAGACGCCCTGCTGTCCGGCGGCCAGCGCCTTGCGATAGAAGGCATTGCTCTCCTCCGCCGTCGAGAAGCCGGCATATTGCCGGATCGTCCAGGGGCGCCCGGCATACATGGTGGCGCGCGGCCCGCGCACGAAGGGGGCAAAGCCCGGCAGGCTGTCGAGATGGCCGATGCCGGTAATGTCGTCTGCCGTATACAGCGGCTTCACCGGAATGCCCTCCGGGGTCTGCCAGACAAGGCTGTCGGCGGGGCGCTTCAATTCCTTCTCGGCAAGCGCCTGCCAGTCGGCAATGGTTTTCTTGGTCATCGATGCGATCCTTATCTGAAGGCTGCGCGGTTCGGCGTTTCGCCGAGGGAGGTCAGTTTGACGGGATTTGGGCTCCGGGCTATTCTTGTGAGCCTAACCGGAGCGCCTTGCCATGACCGTAAAAGCCTCTGTCTCGCTCTCGCCGCAGCAGGCAGAATTCGCCCGCAAGCTGGTCGAGAACGGCCATTTTCCGAGCCTTGCCGCCGTCGTCGAGCGAGGGCTGGATCTGGTGCGGGAGGAGACAGAGATGCGGGAGGACGATGTCGAGGCGTTGCGGGCACTAATTGAGCGTCGGCGCAAGGGGCCTTTCCTCTCTGAGGCTGAAAGCCACGAGCGGATCGAGGCGATGATTGCTGCAAAGAAGGCCGAGTATGGTCTTTGAGGTCGAACTTTCGGAAGAAAGCGAGAACGATCTCAAGCAGATCTTCGATCATCTTGTTCAGTCCTACACCCAGTTGGGTGAACCTCTTGAAGATGCCTTTGATCAAGCATCTGAACGCATTCGCCGAATCCGCAGCGATATCTTTGGCCTGGGGAAAGCGCCTTACCAGGGGACAGTGTCGAAGGAGATTGGCGACGGTCTGCGTCACGTCACCAAGAACCGCGCAGTCATCTACTTCGACGTCTACGAGGCGACGCGGACCGTTCAGGTAATTGCCGTCTTCTTCGGTGGACAGGATCATCAGCGGTATATGCTGAAGCGGCTGTCTTAGGCGGCTTTGCTTCGTCTGCTGGTTTGCCGCGCGGATACCCCCCTCTGTCCTGCCGGACATCTCCCCCTCAAGGGGGGAGATCACGGTGGGGCTTGCCTTCTGCCGGATTGTTGACGTCGAGTCGTAAAGGTGGGCACAACGCCAGCGGCCAATCTCCCCCCTTGTGGGGGAGATGTCGGCGTAGCCGACAGAGGGGGGTATTCCCGCGACGGACGTCACCCCTCGAACTCCATGATCAACTCATCCACCGCCAGGCTCTGGCCCGGCTTGACGACGATCTTTTTCACCGTACCCCGACGTTCGGCCTTCAGGATGTTTTCCATCTTCATCGCCTCGACCGTGGCGAGCGCCTGACCGGCTTCCACGGTCTCGCCTTCCTTCACCGCAACGCCGGTGATCACCCCCGGCATCGGGCAGAGCAACATCTTGGAGGTGTCCGGCGGCAGCTTTTCGGGCATCAGTTTTGCGAGGGCTGCGACACGCGGCGAACGGACGCGGGCGGTTAAATCCATGCCGCGCCAGCGCAGCCGGATGGCGGGGCCCTTGAGGTCGACCTTCACCGCCAGCGTCTCGCCGCCGATGTCGGCATGGGCGAGTGTCTGACCCGGCTGCCAGTCCGTGGCGATCACAAGCTCATTGCCGGCTTCGAACGCGACGCGCGTGTTGCCGGTGCCTTCGGTAATCGCCAGCGCGTGGTCGCTACCGGCGAGATTGACGACCCAGTCCTTGCCGAGTTTGCGGGTATGGTTGCCGATGGTGCCGGAGATCTGGATCGCACGCGCCTGCAGGCGATGATGGATGACGGCGGCGATGGCGGCGAGCTTTTCCGCCGAGGCCGCATCCGGGGTGACGCCGGTGAAACCGTCCCTGAATTCCTCGGCGATATAGGCCGTGGTGATCTTGCCGGAACGGAAGCGGTCCTGGTTCATCACGGCCGAGAGGAAGGGCAGGTTGTGGCCGATGCCTTCAACCTCGAAGCTGTCGAGCGCTTCGCTCATTGCCTCGATGGCGGTGAGGCGGTCTGGTGCCCAGGTGCAGAGCTTGGCGATCATCGGGTCGTAATACATCGAGATCTCGCCGCCTTCGAAGACGCCGGTGTCGTTGCGAACAACGGTGCCTTCGGCCGTCGTTCCCTCTGCCGGCGGGCGGTAGCGGGTGAGGCGACCGATCGAGGGCAGGAAGTTGCGATAGGGGTCTTCGGCATAGAGCCGGCTCTCGATCGCCCAGCCGTTCAGCTTCACATCGTCCTGGGCAAGGCTAAGCTTTTCGCCAGCAGCGACGCGGATCATCTGCTCGACGAGATCAAGGCCGGTCACCAGTTCGGTGACGGGATGCTCGACCTGCAGGCGGGTGTTCATCTCGAGAAAGTAGAACTTGTTCTCTTTGCCATCGACGATGAATTCGACGGTACCGGCGGAGTGATAACCGACGGCTTTTGCCAGTGCCACGGCCTGTTCGCCCATGGCCTTGCGGGTGGCGGCATCGAGGAAGGGCGAGGGGGCCTCTTCGATGACCTTCTGGTTTCGCCGCTGGATCGAGCATTCACGCTCGCCGAGATAGAGCGTGTTGCCATGTTTGTCGCCGAGCACCTGGATTTCGATATGGCGCGGCTCGGTGACGAATTTTTCGATGAAGATGCGGTCGTCGCCAAAGGAATTCTTCGCCTCGTTCTTCGACGACTGGAAGCCTTCGCGGGCTTCCTCGGCGTTCCAGGCAATGCGCATGCCCTTGCCGCCGCCGCCGGCCGAGGCCTTGATCATCACTGGATAGCCGATCTGATCCGAGATTTTTACGGCCTCGTCAGCATCGGCAATCAGGCCCATATGGCCGGGCACGGTCGAAACACCGGCTTCAGCCGCCAGCTTCTTCGAGGTGATCTTGTCGCCCATGGCCTGGATCGCACCAACCGGCGGGCCGATGAAGGTCACGCCCGCCTTTTCCAGCGCTTCGGCAAAAGCAGCGTTTTCCGAGAGGAAGCCGTAGCCTGGATGCACGGCATCGGCGCCGGTCTGTCTGATCGCGTCGAGGATCTTGTCGATGACGATGTAAGACTGGTTCGACGGCGCCGGGCCGATATGCACCGCCTCATCGGCCATCTCGACATGCAGCGCATTGCGATCGGCATCGGAATAGACGGCGACCGTCTTGATCCCGAGCTTCTTCGCGGTCTTGATGACCCGGCAGGCAATTTCGCCCCGGTTGGCGATGAGGATTTTCTGGATCATTGTTGTCACTCGGCAGCTTGAGCAGGAGGGACGGCGCCGGGAGCGGCACCTCCGATGATGAGCGCCTTGGCGCTGATGTATTCGTCGATCTCTTCCCAGCCGACGGCGTCACCGAAGGGGAGAATTTCACCCTTGGCACGCTGCTCGGGAGCGGCCTTAGCGAGGCGCGGATACCACCAAAGCGGCGCGACGATCCTGCGCCCATCCATCATGTCGAAGATGATGCTGTCGTCCGTGACGTCCACGGAGCGGATTTGCAACTGCCGCTCATCAATGTCCAAAGTGGTCATTCCACACCTCCTCCCGGCCCCAAATTCCACCGCCCGCTATTCCCGCGCCTTCTTCTTCAAGCCCTTGGCCACGCTCTGCTCATCCTTCACCTCGCCAAAGGCTTCCGGAAAATTCTTCCGGGCTAGCGGTTCGTTGATCTTCAGCTTGGCGAAATAGGATTGCGGATCAAAGCCGCGTTCGGCGGCGATGACTTCGCGGCCGAAGAGGCGGCAGAGGCGTTCGCCGTCGAGATTGCCGCGTTCGAAGGGTTCGGTGCCGAAATACTGCCAGAGCGCCTGCATGAAGCCGAGATCTGCCAGTGCCACCGTCTGGTCCATGGTGCGGTGGCGCGGCCAGTTGGTCACCGGCGTCACCTTCGGATTGGCGCGGCGGATCGTGTATTGCCACTGCGTTCCGGGCAGACCGAGCGGAAAGCCCTGATGTTTCGGCATGAGCGGATCTTTTGCCATGGGGTCAGACCTCGAACACGTCTTCGAAGGATTCGGGAAAATTCTTTCGCGCCACCTTTTCGTCGATGACCAGCATCGCCTCGTATGACAGTGGATCGAATTCCTTGGTGGCCGAGATCACTTCGCGCCCGAAGAGCAGGCTCAGGCGCGCGGCATCGAGATTGCCGCGCTCGAAGGGCTCAGCGCCGAAATGATGCCAGAGCGCATGCAGGAAGGCCGCGTCGATCCGGTGTTCCTTGGTGCCGGGCCGTGCCTTGCGGGGCAGGGCCTTGATGGGGGTAACGCCGCGCGGATTGGCGCGGCGGATGGTGAATTGCACACCGGTCCCCGGCATGCCGCCGGGGAAACCGCGATGTTTGGTCATGTCGGGGAGGCTTGGCATGATCTCTCCTTACGCCGCAGCGATCTTGTCCTGCGTCTTCGTATCGAAGTCGGAGGCGTCGTGGCGTTCATGCAGCTGTTCGGAGAGCGGGCCGGAGGTCTTGTTGACGATCGAACCACGCTGCACGGCGGGCCGGGCGGCAAGCTGCTTGGCCCAGCGAACAACATGCGCATAGTCCTGGGTCTGCAGGAAGGTGCCGGCATCCGGATAGGACTGGTCGAGTGCGAGGCGGCCATACCAGGGCCAGATCGCCATGTCGGCAATGGTGTAGTCGCTGCCGGAGACGAATTCGTTTTCGGCGAGCTGACGGTCGAGAACGTCCATCTGACGCTTGGTTTCCATGGCGTAGCGGTCGATCGCATACTGGATCTTGACCGGCGCATAGGTGAAGAAGTGGCCGAAGCCGCCGCCGACAAAGGGGGCGGAGCCCATCTGCCAGAAGAGCCAGTTCAGGGCTTCGGCGCGGCTGCGCGGATCATTCGGCAGGAAGGCGCCGAATTTTTCCGCCAGATAGGTCATGATCGAGGCGCTCTCGAACAGGCGGATCGGCTTGCCGCCGTCCTTCGGGGCATGGTCGGCAATGGCAGGGATCTTGGAATTGGGGTTGATGTCGACAAAGCCCGAGCCGAACTGGTCACCCTTGCCGATATTGATCAGCCAGGCATCGTATTCGGCGCCGGAATGACCGGCCGCCAAAAGCTCTTCGAGCAGGATCGTCACCTTCTGGCCGTTCGGCGTTGCCAGCGAATATAGCTGCAGCGGATGTTTGCCGACCTTGAGTTCAACCTCTGTCTGCGCGCCCGCCGTCGGGCGGTTGATGCTGGCGAACTGGCCGCCATTGCCTTGCTCCCAGGTCCAGACCTTGGGCGGCTGATAGCCGGCGGGCAGGTTCTTCTCGGGCGGGAATTTTTCGTCGGTCATGAAATCGGATCCTTTTGCGGTGGGCGCGCGAACGGCGCGATCGGGTTCTATATAGGCGATGATGGCGCTTCGCCTCAGCCCCTATTCTGTCGTTCGTCGTCCGTCCACCTTACTCTGCAGCTTCTGCGGGCGGTTTCGCACCCGGATATTTTTGGCCTTTCAGCATCCCGTCGATGCTGAGATCTTCATCGAGTTCAGGCCAATGCACGCCTGAGGGCGAAAGTTCGATCCGGTTTCGCGCTTCCGGGTTTGCTGCGAGCAGCGGCGGATACCACCAGAGCGGGGTCGACAGCTTCAGGCCATTCGCCAGCACCACGATCAGCTCGCCGTCGCTGCATTTGGCTTCAACCGGTTCGAACTCTTCCCAGTTCTCATCCGAAATAACGGTTCCAGGCATCAATGAACTCCTTCCGATGTTCATTCACGACATCAATGATGGCGTTGACCTCGTGATCCGGCACCCGTCGATTATACGCCACACGCACGGGATCGAGCCACAGTTTCAGTTCCTTGCGATCCTTGCGGACATGGACGTGCGGCGGTTCGCCTCGGTCCAGGCTGAAAAACAGAAATTTCCAGCCCTTCCATTCAAAGATCGTCGGCATCTCGCCTTCCTCTTGCAGCGGACCTCTTACAGTGTGCCTCTCACAGCGGGATCGTGTCGTGCTTTTTCCAGTGCGTGCCGACCTGCTTGTTGCGGAGGCTCGCGAAAGCCTTGGCAATGCGGCGGCGTGACGAATGCGGCATGATCACCTCGTCGATGAAGCCACGTTCGGCCGCCTTGAAGGGGTTGGCGAAGTTGACTTCGTATTCTCTCGTCCGCGCCGCGATCTTCTCTGCGTCGCCGAGTTCGGAGCGGTAGAGGATTTCGGTCGCGCCTTTCGCACCCATCACGGCGATTTCGGCGGTTGGCCAGGCATAGTTGATGTCGGCGCCAATGTGTTTGGAGGCCATGACGTCATAGGCGCCGCCATAGGCCTTGCGGGTGATCAGGGTCACCATCGGCACGGTCGCCTGGCTATAGGCGAACAGGAGTTTTGCGCCATGCTTGATGACGCCGCCATATTCCTGGGCGGTGCCGGGCAGGAAGCCGGGCACATCGACCAGGGTCAGGATCGGGATCGAGAAGGCGTCGCAGAAGCGCACGAAGCGGGCGGCCTTGCGCGATGAATCGATATCGAGGCAGCCGGCGAGCACCATGGGCTGGTTGGCGACGACGCCGACCGTCTGGCCCTCCATGCGGATGAAGCCGGTGATGATGTTCTTCGCAAAGGCTTCCTGGATCTCGAAGAAATCGCCCTCGTCGGCCAGCGCGTAGATCAGTTCCTTCATGTCATAGGGCTTGTTGGAACTGTCCGGGATCAGCGTGTCCAACCGCATCTCGATGCGGGCGGGATCATCATGGAAGGGGCGGACCGGTGGCTTTTCGCGGTTGTTGAGGGGCAGGAAATCGAAGAGCAGGCGGACCTGTTCCAGCGCCTCCACGTCGTTTTCATAGGCGCCATCGGCGACGGAGGACTTTTTCGTGTGCGTCGAGGCGCCGCCGAGTTCTTCCGCCGTGACGATCTCGTTGGTCACGGTCTTCACGACATCGGGGCCGGTGACGAACATGTAGGAGCTGTCGCGCACCATGAAGATGAAGTCGGTCATGGCGGGCGAATAGACGGCACCGCCGGCGCAGGGGCCCATGATCACCGAGATCTGCGGGATAACGCCCGAGGCGTCGACATTGCGCTTGAAGACATCGGCATAACCGGCCAGCGAGGCAACACCTTCCTGGATGCGGGCGCCGCCGGAATCATTCAGGCCGATCACGGGCGCGCCCACCTTCATCGCCATATCCATGATCTTGCAGATCTTCTGGGCATGGGTTTCCGACAGGGAGCCGCCGAGCACGGTGAAATCCTGGGAGAAGACATAGACCTGACGGCCGTTGATCGTGCCCCAGCCGGTGACGACGCCATCGCCCGGCACCTTCTGCTCGGCCATGCCGAAATCCACGCAGCGGTGCGTGACATACATGTCGTATTCTTCAAACGAGCCTTCGTCGAGCAGGACCTCGATGCGTTCGCGGGCGGTCAGCTTGCCCTTGCCGTGCTGGGCGGCGATGCGCTTTTCGCCGCCGCCGAGGCGGGCCTCGTCGCGACGGGCTTCGAGCTGGTCCAGGATCGTCAGCATATGTCCTCCCGAATGGTCTTCTGGCTCTCAAGCCTTCATGTGACAGTTATTCCACTGTGCCGCAGAAGAAAACGGTTGAACAGGTGCATCTGTGGATTTATGAATTTGCAAAGTGAAAATTGCGAATTTGCGAAATGGCCATCGGGAAACTCTTCATCGGCCGCAAGGTCCGCGACATCCGACAGGCGAACGGGGCCACCCAGGCACAGTTTGCCGATATGGTCGGCATTTCCACCAGCTATCTCAACCAGATCGAAAACAACCAGCGCCCGGTCTCGGCCTCGGTGCTTTTGTCGCTGGCGGAAAAGTTCGGCATCGATATCACCGAGCTCTCCTCGGGCCAGAACGACCGGCTGATGTCGGCGCTGACGGAGGCGCTCTCCGATCCGCTCTTCGAGACCTATTCGCCGAGCCTGCAGGAGCTGAAGCTCGTCACTCAGAATGCCCCCGGTTTTGCCCATGCGCTGATTGCGGCGCACCAGGCCTACAGGCGCGGCAACGAGCAGCTGGCGAGCCTCGACGACCGGCTGGGGGCCGCCCCCAGCCAGGAGGTGACGCCCTATGACGAGGTGCGCGACTTCTTCCATTTCGTCGACAACTACATCCACGATCTCGACCTCGCCGCCGAGCAGCTGGCGACAGAGCTGAAGCTCGGGGAGGGGGAGAACTACGCGGCCCTTTCAGGCCATCTCGAAGCGCGCCATGGCGTGCGCGTGGTGCGCGGCGAGGCGGGTGACGAGGCGATCCGCCGGTTCGATCCGGTGGGGCGCATCCTCACCGTCAGCCGCTATGCCTCGGCGCCGACCCGCGATTTCCAGATCGCCATCCAGATCGCCCAGCTGGCGGCTGCCGCCAAGGTCGACCAGGTGCTGAAACAGGCGAATTTCCGCAGTGAAGAGGCGGTCGAGATCTGTCGCATGGGGCTCTACAACTATTTCGCAGGCGCGCTGATCCTGCCCTATCGCAGCTTCCTCACCGCCGCGCGGGATCTCCGCCACGATATCGAACTGCTGGCCGCCCGTTTCGAAGCCTCGCTCGAGCAGGTCTGTCACCGTCTCTCGACGCTGCAGCGGCCGGGCCTCAAGGGCGTGCCGATCTTCTTTGCCCGCATCGACCGGGCCGGCAATATCACCAAGCGCCACAGCGCTGCCCGCCTGCAATTTGCTCGCTTCGGGGCGGCCTGTCCGCTGTGGAATGCGCATCAGGCCTTCGAGACGCCGGGCCGGATCATCCGCCAGACAGCGGAAACGCCCGACGGTGTTCGCTATCTCTGCATCGCCACGCAAGTGTCCAAAGGCTCCGCCGGCTTCCGCGCCGCCAATCCGCGCTACGCGCTCGCGCTCGGCTGCGAGATCTCCTATGCCGGCGCCTTCGTCTATGCCGACGACCTCGACCTCTCCAACCGCGGCGCGTTTGACCCCATTGGCATTTCCTGCCGCATCTGCGAGCGCGTCAAATGCACCAGCCGCGCCGTGCCGCCGCTGAAAAGGAAGCTGGTGGTGGATCACCGGGTGCGCAACCCGATGCCTTATGAGATTGAGTAGGTGCGTGTCTCTGGTTGGGAGCAGCCACGTCGTCTGCTACATCCGGCCCGTTGCAGACATCGGCTCTCGGGCAGACAATCGTGGAAATCCTGACATTCGCGCAGTTCGTAACCGCAGCCAAAATCATTAGGTAGCGCGCAACCGACGTGCTAAGGTAGCGCGGGACCTATTGGAGAACGCCATGTCGAGACCTAAGAGCGCCGATGACGGCCTGACCAAGTTTCAACGCTACCGGCAGCAGCAGCAGAACCGGGGCATGAAGCAACTGCGCATTTGGGTGCAAGATCCTCACAGGCCCGAATTTGCCGCCGAAGCCAAGCGGCAAGGTTTGCTTTTGCGCGGCCGTGACGACGAAGCCGAAGCACTGGATTTCATCGCGGCTGCTACTGAATGGCCAGAACCGTGAAAAGAGGTGATCTCGTCACGGTTTCGGCACAGGGCGATTATGGAAAACCCCGCCCTGCGATCATCATTCAATCTGATTTTCTCAATGCGGCAGATAGCGTGCTGGTCGTTCTGCTCACCAGCACGATCGCTGATGCCCCCCTTTATCGGCTCACCGTCGAGCCAACGGCGGGGAATGGTCTCAAGGTGGTTTCACAGGTCATGGTGGATAAGGTTATGGCCTATCCGCGCGCCAAATGCGGCCCGGTGATCGGTCATCTATCGAGTGCCGACATGCTGGCTCTCAACAACATGCTTTCGGTGATGATCGGCCTTGCTGACTGACGTCAATGTTTGCCGCACAAATCGGCCGCGAACTCTAGGCGTCTCCGACCCTACCCAAACAACCGCTCGTCCCGCGCCGCAAAGAACGCCTCGACACTCTCCGGCGCCACATCCTCCAGCGTCGCAGGCGACCATTTCGGGTTCCTGTCCTTGTCGATGATCGCCGCCCGGATGCCTTCGTAGAAGTCGGGGACCTTGACCACCTGGAGGGTGCCGGCGAATTCGCGTTCGAGGCAGGTTTCGAGGTCCCTGGAGCGGCGGGCTTCGCGCAGCATCCTGAGCGTCACCTTCAGGCTGGTCGGCGATTTCGCGCGCATGGCGGTGAGCGTTCTGGCGGCGAGGTCGCCCTGTTCCTTTTCGAGGGCGGAGATGATCTCCTCGACCGTGTCGAAGGCAAAGCAGCGGTCGATCATGGCGCGGCCTTCGGAAAAGATGCCGGTCGGGCCGTCCACCGTGTAGTCGCGGATGATCGAGGCGATGGTTGCCCCAAGGGCGGGTGCGGGCAGGGCGGCGATCTGCTCCAGAAGTTCCGCCACCCGGTCTTGCGGGACATACCAGTCGGCAAAGCCTGCGGTGATCGCGTCCGCGCCGTTCACTGCCTCGCCTGTTAGCCCCATCCAGGTGCCGAGTTCGCCGGCTGCGCGGGAGAGGAGCCAGGTGGCGCCGATATCGGGGAAGAAGCCGATGCCGGTTTCGGGCATGGCGAGCTTCGTCGTCTCAGTGACGATGCGGTGGCTGCCATGGCTGGACACGCCGACACCGCCGCCCATGGTGATGCCGTCCATGACGACGATATAGGGCTTTTTGAACCGGGCGATGCGGGCGTTCAGGCGGTATTCGGCCTTGAGGAAGTGGGAAGCCTTGCCGTCGCCGGCCTTGCCGCTTTCATAAAACATCCTGATGTCGCCGCCGGCGCAAAGCCCGCGTTCGCCCTCGCCGGTGACGAGGACGGCGGCGACCTCAGGGTCGGCCTCGAAGGCATCGAGCGCCTTGCCGAAGGCGAGGATCATGTCGTGGGAGAGGCTGTTGAGCACGCGGGGGCGATTGAGGGCGATCAGGCCGAGCGCGCCCTTTTTCGCCGTCAGGATTTCCTCGCCCTGATAGTCCGCCTCCAGATACCGCATGCCGTCCTCCCCTGTGTCTTTTGAGAGAGTTAGATATGCGTCGCGGGCAAAGGGCAAGGGGTGGGTTGGCGTATGGGGAACGGACCCCCCTCTGTCACTGCGTGACATCTCCCCCACAAGGGGGGAGAGCGGAGCGCCGCGTTTGCCGATCCCTTTGCGACGCCAACGGAATATGAGTGGGCCGGCGGTTCAGCCAGTCTCCCCCCGTGAGGGGGAGATGCCCGCCCTTCGACAAGCTCAGGAGGGCAGAGGGGGTATCCCCATGCGATAGCCTGAGACTGCCTGAGCAGGATCAGCCAACAAGATTGCGGGGCGTGCCGCCGAGAAACAACTCGATATTCTCGATCAGCTGGTCGGCCAGGGCCTGGATCGCCTCGCGGCTGGCCCAGGCGACATGCGGGGTGAGAATGACGTTTTCGCGTGACGCGATCCGCATCATCGGGCTGTCGGGCGCGGGCGGTTCGCCATCGGTGACGTCGAAACCGGCGCCGGAGATCAGGCCGGCATCGAGCGCCTTTTCAAGGGCGAGTTCATCGACGAGACCGCCGCGACCGGTGTTGATCAGGAGCGGCTTGCGTTCCATCAGGGCGAATTCCCTGATGCCGATCACGCCGCGCGTTTCCGGCGTCAGCGGGCAGTGCAGGGTGATCAGGTCGGAACGTTTCAACACCTCGTCGAAGGCCGTCTGGCCGGGCTTCAGCTCGGTTGCGCCGCGCCGACCGGCGCCCAGCACGGTCATGCCGAAGGCTTCGGCGATCTTGCCCACCGACTGGCCAAGCGTGCCATGGCCAATGATGCCGAGCGTCGAGCCGCCGAGGTCGGATATCGGGTAATCGAAATAGCAGAATTGCGCCGCCTGCTGCCAGCGGCCCTCGATGACCGACTGGCGATAGGGCAGGATGGAGCGGCGCAGGGCCAGCATCAGGGCGAAGGTGTGTTCCGGCACCGTGTGTTTGGCGTAATTTCTGATGTTGCAGACGGCGATGCCACGCGCCTTCGCCTCCACGAGATCGACGATATCGGTGCCGGTGGCGGAGACGGCGATCAGCTTGAGCTTCGTGGCGCCGGCAAGGGCCTCGGCGCGGACGGGGGCCTTGTTGGTGATCACCACATCGGCGTCACGTATGCGCTCCGCCACTTCATGCGGGGCGGTCCGAGCATGGACCACCATCTCATGCGGCACGGAGGGCGCACGGACCACGGTTTCCGGCGACAGCGTGTCCCGGTCGAGAAAGACGATGCGGATCATGGCGGACCTCCCTGCGTTGCCATCGACCTAGCCGAGCGGCTTTCGGTCAGCAAGGCAGGTCAGTGGTAATCCGGTACGCCGGGCATGGTGATGAAGCCCGGAAGCGCGCGGAAACGGCGCAGCCAGCGGCGGAGCGCCGGGTATTCGTCGTGGTCGATGCCGCAGTCGCGCGAGAGCGCGAAGCTCGGCAGGAGTGCGAGATCGGCCAGTGTCGGGGTGTTGCCGACGAACCAGTCCAAGCCATCGATCTGCCGGAGCGTCATGTGGTCATTCATGATGCGGAAGGCTTGGCGGGCGGCCTTGAGATCGCTGTCGCTGGCGCCCTCGGAGGTGAAGAGAGCCGCCTCGCGGGCGTCGATTGCGGGTTTCAGTTCGCGGGTGGAGAAGCCCAGCCATTGCTGGACGCGTCCGAAGTCGCCCGGATCGGCGGGCAGCCAGGGACTGTCAGGCGCATAGGCTTTGGCGAGATAGGCGAGGATCGCGGCGGTGCCGAAGAGCCTGACATTGCCGTCTTCGAGGATCGGCAGCGTGCCGGTCGGGTTGAGCGCCAACATGTGCGGCTTTTCCTGCTCGCGCCCCGGTGCCTTGTCGACGGCAACCGTCTCGAAGGGGAGACCGAGCATGGAGAGCAGCAGGCGGATGCGAAAGCCGTTTTCGTCGAGGTGGTAGTCGTACAGCCTGATCATCACGCGGCCTCCGAGGTCTGGGCTTCGAGGCGGTTGCGGAGGTCGATCGCCCAGAGCGCGAGGGTGCGGCGGGTTGCTGCGGAGCTGTTTCCGCTCACCGTGATGTGCAAGGCGGTGCGGCTTGTGTCGCGGGGTTGGGCCGCGATCAGTACGGTCGCATTGTTACCCTGCAAGGTAACCGTGTCGGGCGCACCCGGAACCGGACTATACCCCTCGGGCGGGGCTCCCGTCACCGCCAGCAGAGCTGCGTTCGTCGACAGGGCAAGGTACAGGCTCCGAACGGCCTCAGCCGTCTCATGAAGCGTCGAGAGAGCCGCCGCATCCGCCCCTTCCGGTGCCATCCAGATTATCCCGGCGCGTTCGGTCGCAGCAAAAGTCGGGACCTTGATCGTCTGGGGCACATCAAGATCGGGGTGCGCCGGAATATAGCGACATTGCCCACCGGTGTCGTAGCGCCAGCCGTGATAGAGGCAGGCGATGTGGTCGCCGCGCACGAAGCCGAAGCTCATGCGCATGCCGCGATGCGGACAGCGGTCCTCCCAGACATGGATTTCGCCCTTATCGTCACGCCAGACGACGCGCTCCTCGCCGTTGACGAGCGTTCCGGCAGAGGTGCCGGCTTCGATGTCGGCGGAGAGGGCAACGGGAATCCAGGGGGAGGCTGATGTCATGATGCGGCCTTTGCGGGCAGGTCTTCGTCGGTTTGAAATCTTGTCACGTCGAGCACGATGCTGTCATAGGGGCCAAGGCTCAACGCCATCTCGAAGGCGTCGATCAGGGCTTCCGGGCCTGATAGCGTCAGGCGACAGCGTTCACGGTCACAGGCCGCAATCTTGAGCCCGAGCGACAGGCGGGCGGCCCGATGTTCGGCAAATGCGACAAAACCCTGCGGCTCCAGCCTTCCGGAAAAGGTGAAGCCGACGGTCATATGGTCGGCCTTCGCCGTCATCGGATGGGGATCAGTGTTGCCTTGCAATTGTGCGCGCTCTACTTTTTGGGCAATCTAGCGGGCGACGAGATGGGGGTTCAAGTGGTTTCTCCCGTGCTCCAGAGGAAAGACAGACTATGCAGAACGGTATCGACAAGGCGTCGCTTGATCAGTGGTATGTGCTGGATACCGAGGCGGTGATCCCCGTGGGCCGATCGCAGAACCGGTTGCTCGGAACGGATCTGACCGTCGTCAGACAAGCGGATGGGGCGATCGAGGTCTTTGCCGAGGGACGGGCCGAGCCGCTGCCGCTGCGCCATCGTTTCGGCTTTCTCTGGGCGACGCTGGGTGAGCCCGAACGCGAGATTTTTCCGCTGCCGGAAGCCGACGAGCCGGACCGGCGCTATGTGCCCTGCGGTGTCGTCACCGTGAAGGCTTCAGGGCTTCGCATCGTCGAGAATTTTCTCGACATGGCACATTTCCCCTTCGTGCATACGGATATCCTGGGCGCCGAACCGCATACGGAAGTGCAGAGCTACGATGTCGAGATCAGGCGCGAGGAAGACGAGGTCTGGGCGACGAACTGCACCTTCTTCCAGCCTCAGGCGGCCCTGTCCGCGCAGGACGGGATCACCACGCAATACATGTACCGGGTGATGACGCCGTTCACGACGATCCTCTACAAGACCTGTCCCAACGCGACCAATCGCTGGGATGTCATCGGGCTCTTCGTCCAGCCCCTCGATCCGGGCCGCTGCCGGGCGCATCCGATCATGTATCTGATCGACGATGTCTCGACGACGACGGAGCTCATCCATTTTCAGCAGATGATCTTCCTGCAGGATCGGATCATCCTGGAAAACCAGCGGCCGGTGCTTCTGCCGCTCGAGCCGCGCAAGGAAATCCCGACGCGGGCGGATGCCTCCTCGATCGCCTATCGGCGCTGGCTGAAGGAAAAGGGCGTGACCTACGGCGCAACGACGGTCGCCGCCTGACGTCAGGCAGCAAAAAACCCGGAAGCGTGGGCTTCCGGGTTTCTGGCATCTTAAAGCCTGTCGGCCTTAGTTGCGGGTCATCCAGTCGTCGATCTCACGCTCGGCTTCTTCCTGGGTTCTGCCATAGGCGGCCTGGATCTTGCCGGAGAGTTCCTTGCGCTTGCCGGCGATGACGTCGAGATCGTCACCCGTCAGCTTGCCCCACTGGGTCTGGGCCTTGCCCTTGAACTGCTCCCAATTGCCTTCGATCTGGTTCCAATTCATCGGTATTCTCCCGTGTTGGTGAAGGGGCGAGGCTTGATGTCCTCGGGCAGAACAACGTCGCTGATGGCGCTCGGTTCCGCTGCGGTCATCCGTGCCGTCATCTTTGCTTCCGGCCGTCGGTCGTGACGAATCTCCCCCTGGGCGAGGGAACCCTCCCGAGCCTGTGACGTTCTGTGAGGGAGCCAACATCCATATCAACCAGGGAGACCAGTCATGGCGCAGGTACCAAGTGCCTCGAACAACAAGGCCGAGAAGGTCGCGAACGATACCAAGAGCGGGATCGGAGCAGGGAGCGCCGGCAGCACCACGGGCGGTGCCAGCACAACCGGCAGCAGCGCGACTGGCGGAGATGTGCAGGCCGATCTTGAGGCGTTGCGCCGCGATATCGCTGCGCTGACACAGACCGTCGCAGCTTTCGGCAGTGGCAAAATCCGCCAGGCCGGGGAGACCTCGCAGGAATACATGGATACGGCGCGCGAGCGGTTCATGAATGCCGAAGAGGATATCGAAGCCTATGTGCGTTCGCGTCCGCTGCAGTCGCTCGCGATGGCGGCCGGCGTTGGCTACGTGCTCGCGCTGCTCAGCCGGCGCTGATCATGCTGCCACTGTTCAGACATCTGGGCATCCTCGCCTTCGGCAGGGTGCGTCCGACCGCCCGCAGGCTCGCACGCTCCTTGATCGGCGGTGCCATAGCCGGGGTGCTGGGGATCACGGCCTATATCGCCGTGCTTCTCGCGCTCGGCTTCTATCTGAGCAGCATTATCGGTCCGATCCTGGCAGCCCTGACGATCGCCATCGCTACGGCACTTATCGCGGTTGTTGTGGTGGTGGTCGTCCAGTCCGTGAACCGGCGCGCCGAGCGGCGGATGGAAGCCCGGCAAAGGGCCGCAAAGGCAAGGCTGCCGGATCCCCTGACGCTGCAGTTGCTCGCTGGAGTTCCCGCGCTGATGAAAGGGCGGTCCCTGCTGGCTGCGGCCGCGATCGCTGCCGTGGTCTATGGGCTGGCGAAGTCGCAGGGTGTCGGCCGTGACCGAGACGATGTGTGAAATCTGATGGGGCCGGGTCGAATAGATCCGGCCTTGTGCCATCGGGCGATGCTATTTCTTCAGCTTGGACTCGGCGTCGTGCAGTCGTTCCAGAAGGTCCAGCAAGTGCGGTGGAGTGCCTTCTTCGATGATGCTATCGTAATATCCGCGTAACTTGGATGCTATGAGCGCGTTCGCATTCTGTCGTTGGGCCTCCGAAAGCTTTTTGGATTTCGTGTCTTTCGGTGGGCCTTCAGCCATTTGCGTTCTATTCCGTCCATCTGCCAAGTGTGATGACAATTAACCCCATAAGCGCGGAGAGGCAAAAAAGTTCCCCACTGGATGGAACATTTTTTCTTGAGCCACGTTTGTTGGCGAGTCCGCACTAAGTCCATTCCGATTGGAGAACTGCATGTCCCTCACTGCCCGCGTCGCTGTCCATCTTCCTTATCTGCGGCGCTATGCACGCGCCGTCACCGGTTCGCAGACATCCGGAGATGCCTATGTCGCAGCGGTTCTGGAAGCGCTGATCGCCGACATTTCCATCTTCCCCGACACCGGAGATGACCGCGTCGCCCTCTACAAGCTGTTCGTGACGATCTACGATTCGACCAAGGTCGAGCTTTCGCAGATCACCTCGCCCTTCGCCTGGGAAAAGCGGGCCGCAGCCAATCTGTCTGCGGTGCCGACCCGTGCGCGCCATGCCTTCCTGTTGATTACCGTCGAAGGCTTCAGCACTGCCGAGGCAGCCAGCGTTTTGAGCGTCAGCGAGGCGGATTTCAATGTTCTCTTCAACGAAGCTTCGATGGAGATCTCGCGTCAGGTCGCGACCGACATCATGATCATCGAGGACGAACCGCTGATCGCGCTCGACATCGAGCAGATGGTGGAGGATCTCGGCCACCGCGTCACCGGCATCGCGCGTACCCATGCCGAGGCCGTCGATCTCTACAAGCGGACGAGCCCGAAGATGGTTCTCGCCGACATCCAGCTTGCGGATGGCAGCTCGGGTATCGATGCCGTGAACGATATCCTCAAAGTGGACACCATACCGGTGATCTTCATCACGGCTTTTCCGGAGCGCCTGCTCACCGGCGAGCGTCCGGAACCGGCCTTCCTGGTCACCAAGCCGTTCAACCCCGATATGGTCAAGGCGCTGATCAGCCAGGCGCTGTTCTTCAACGAGCGAGTGGCCGAGCAGGCTTGATTTAACCCTTGCCGGGCACAGGTTTGACGAGGGTTGGGGCCGGCTGTCAGAGCCGGTCCGAAATGCCGATAACGGCGGAGCAGGAAACTTGGTACATCGGTTGACATGGTTTGAACCTCAGCGCGGCGACGAACAGCTGCGGGAGTTCTTCATAACCGCGCTCATCGACATGGGCGCCAGCCTCATCCTGCAGGACAAGGACGGCGCCTATGTGTGCATCACGTCGCTGCCCGCCCGCTGGCGCCTGCCTTCTGGCGCGGTACCTTCCGACCACACCATTTTCGGCCCTGAGATCGGACACAAGCTCGCCGAGCTGAAATCCGGTCTGGTCAAGACCGGCGACCGTGCCGAGCTGGAGATCGAAGCCGGTGACGATACCTTCTTCGAGTTCCGCTGCCGGATGGTCGAGATGGCCGATCATGACCTGCATTTGATCACCGTTGTCATCGACCGCACCGAAGATCGCCGGCGTGAGCGGTTGCTGCGGGCGCTCTTGCGCGAAGTCAGCCATCGGTCGAAGAACCTGCTTGCCATCATACAGAGCATTGCGTCCCAGACGGCCCGCTATTCCGGGACGCTCGACATGTTTCTGGGCAAGTTCCGGGGCCGGCTGCATGCCTTGTCGCAGTCGCAGGATCTGATTACGGATTCAAGTTGGCGGGGTGCCTATTTCCGCGACCTGCTGAAACAGCAGCTCGATCGCTATGTGCAGGACAATGTCGATCTCGTGCGTGTGACGGGCGACGATGTGCTTCTTACGCCGAATGCGTCCCTGCATATCGGGCTTGCATTGCATGAACTGGTGGTCAACGCCGTCAGCCATGGCGATTTCCTGCAGCGGCGTCTGCCGATTGAAGTCTCCTGCCGCAAGCTTGAAACGCCCGCCGGTCCGGTGGTCGAGATCGTCTGGTCCGAGCCGTTCACCGTGCGCGACAACGACGATACCAAGGCGGCGCGCTTCGGGTCGACCGTGCTTGAGCGCGTGGTTCCCTCGTCGGTGAATGGCGAGGCACGCCACGAATTGACAAACGGGCATGTACGCTACGAACTGCGCTTCCCGCTCGAGATCTTCGACTGACCTTTGGCGCCTTCGCCGGCGCTCTCCCATAGAAAGACGAGATCATGCGCCTGTTCAGCTGCAGCAACTGTGCGAATGTCGTGCATTTCGAAAACGATGGCTGCGTTACCTGCGGCGCGCGGCTGGCGTTTCGCGCGGCGCGTCTCGAGATGGTCGCAATCGATTCCGCTGGCACTGGCATTCTCGACCATGGGGTGACGGTTGATGCCAGCATACGGCCCTGTGCCAATTCGGCGCTGGGCGGCTGCAACTGGCTCGTCGAAGACGGTGACGACAGTGGCTTCTGCGTCGCCTGCCGTCACAATGTGATGATTCCCGATCTGTCCAGACCGGAAAACCTGCATAACTGGCAGAGGATCGAACTCGCCAAACGTGGCCTCTTCTATTCGCTTCTCAGGTTCCGCTTACCGCTGGTAACGCGCAAAGCCGATCCAGCGCGCGGGCTTGGTTTCGAATTTCTGGCAGACGACCCATCCAATACGGGAGAGGGACCGGTCCTGACCGGACATGCCGAGGGGCTGATCACCCTGAATATCGCCGAGGGGTCCGATGCCGAGCGGGAGGCACGGCGGGTAGCGCTGGGTGAGCCCTTCCGCACCCTGCTTGGACATTTCCGTCACGAGGTGGCCCATTACTACTGGAATGTCCTGGTCCGCGACCGCAACCAATTCGATGCCTTTCGAGCCATCTTCGGAGACGAGCGGGCGGACTATTCCCAGGCGCTCAAGCGGCATTATTTCGAGGGGCCGCCGCCTGGCTGGGACAGCAGCTACATCTCCGCCTATGCAGCGAGCCATCCCTGGGAGGATTTCGCCGAGACCTTTGCCCATTACTTCCACATCGTCGATGCGCTGGATACGGCGGATGCCTTCGGGTTGAGGACCAATCCGGATGTCGACGCGGATGTTCCGGCCATCGAGCTGAAGCGCACCTTCGACAGTTACAGCATGGGCAGTGCCGAGGCGCTGATCCGCGCCTGGGTTCCGCTGACGCTGGCAATCAACAGCATCAATCGCAGCATGGGCCAGCCTGACCTTTACCCCTTCGTTTTGTCGGAGCCGGTTGTTGCCAAGCTCCACTATATCCATGGCCTGATCCGCGGCTAACCGCCGGCAGCCCTTGTCTTCCCGCCCTTGTTCCCGGAACTGTTCCGCAGTCTTCGCGTTAACCTTCAGTTAACACGGAGAACGATCATGAACAGTATGGCTGCTCTGCTGGTCATTGTGGCCTGTCATCCGCAAGATTCGACCTGTCTGCAAGATCCTGTCGTGGTCATCTCTTACGACACCGAGGAGCCTTGCCACACAGCCCTGCCGGAAGAACTGAAGCGGGCGCGTGCCATGGCTGAAGTCATCTACGGCGACTGTTTTCCAGTGAGCGCTGACCTTGTGGCAGGACGCAGCATCCGTCAGACCATCGACCCCGCAAAGCTTGTGGCGTTCGACCGTCCGCTGGCAATGGCCGGTCCCGCCGAAGCGCAGGCCTTGGTGCCGCCGGTACCGGCAGACCGTTATGGAGCGATCCAATGACCGGCGAAAATCCCCCAGATCGTGGCAGGGGCAAGGTGGATGCTCAGAACCGCCATCTGGCGCAGCAGGCAGGGCTGGACCAGGATCTGGAATCGCAGGTTCCGCCTCTTTATGGACGGTTTACGGCTACCATTCTCGCCGTCATCCTCGCCCTGCTGATCGTCGTTTCGATCTTGATCATGGTCTGATCGCCAACCGGGCTTGAAACAGAAAAGGCTGCCCCCCTTGTGAAATGCCCTGAGGCTGGAAGGTCCAACTTCGGAGGAGTTCATAAAGGGGGCGGCCTTTTTATCTTGCCGGATATGCCTCAAGCCTGGCGGAAAAGCCGCATGGCAAGCGAAACGAGGAAAAGGATGATGAAGATGGCGAAAAGGATCTTCGCAATGCCAGCCGATGCGCCGGCAATGCCGCCAAAGCCGAGGACGCCGGCAATCAAGGCGACAACGAGAAAGACGAGTGCATAGTAAAGCATGTAGGTTCTCCCTGGTTCGATGCCGGAAGAACGTCGCCTGTCAGACTTTGTTCCAATTGGATGACTGTTCCGAGGGCAATATGTCACTGCAACAAAAACGAAAAACCCGCCGGAACCATTTGCGTGATGCGGCGTTGTCAGGCGACACAGTTTCAAACCCGTTGGACCCAATGACAGAACATCAAAAAAAAGCGCCGGTTGCGAACGGGCTGCCTGGGATGGCTGCCTTTCATCCGGGCGTGTCGGCGCAATTGCGAGAATACTATCAGTCCGTGCAGGAAGAGGCGATCCCGGAGCGGTTCCTGCAGCTTCTCGAGCGGCTGGATACGGCTGAACGTCAGGCCGGCCAGGACACTTGCGTCAAGGATAATGCGCAATGACTGTTGACGATAAGTCAGTCGACCGATCCTTCAAGCGCGACCTGCTCGCAGCTCTTCCAAACCTGCGTGCCTTTGCCGTCTCGCTGACGGGGCGCCATCACGTCGCAGACGATCTCGTTCAGGACACGATCATGAAGGCCTGGGCAAAGCAGGATCATTTTGAACCCGGCACCAATATGAAGGCCTGGCTGTTCACCATCCTGCGCAATGAATTCTATTCGCAGATGCGCAAGCGTGGCCGTGAAGTGTCCGATACCGACGGTGTCTTCACATCGCAGCTCTCGACCCATCCCCAGCAATACGGCTCTCTCGATCTCCAGGACTTCAAGCGCGCACTTGACCAACTGCCCAGCGATCAGCGCGAGGCGATCATTCTGGTCGGGGCGTCGGGGTTCGCCTATGAGGAAGCCGCCGAGATCTGCGGCTGTGCCGTCGGCACGATCAAGAGCCGGATCAACCGGGCGCGTAACAAGCTTCAGGAGATCCTGGGGGTGAGCGGCGAGGGCGATTACGGTCCCGATGCGCACAGTTCAGCGGTCATCAAGAAAGCCTTCGCCGTCTGAGAGTGAGCGACCATGGGCCGCTTCCAGCACCGCCGCAGCCAGTTCATCGGCCTGCGGCGGCTTTGCGACGACGGGACGCTCGGCAAGGATCGATGCCATGTGGGTAACATGCCCGTAGGAAGACAGAAATACGGGTTCGGCCCCTGCCTGCGTGATCATGCGGACTCGATCGACATTGAGTGCCTCGGTCAGCACGGCGTCAATTATCACCACATCGAAGGCGTCTGGTTCCATGGCATCGGCAAGCCGTGCCAGCGGAGTGATGGTGACATCGCAAGGCAAGGCTTCCTGCAGAATGCGCTCCACCTCCATGGCGATCAGGTACTGGTTCTCGGCAATGAGAACGCGAAGCAGCGCGTCGGTCATAGAATATCCTCGTGTCATGAGCGCCTTATGGGGCGTGGTCCGACGGGGGTCATTTAAAAAAGACATGTGCAGCCTGCATTGTTCCAAGCGGGAACAGCATGGCGGATAAACGAGGTCATCCCATGGCAAGCGAGCCGCGCCACTCTCCGAGCCGCATCAGCTGTTTTGAATGTCCCCTGCGATACATGAAAAAGTTCCGTCCGTTCACGGAAGCCGAACTGGAGTTCGTGTCGACGTTCAAGCGGGGCGAGCTGACTGCCGATCCCGGGACGACAGTGCTTGTCGAGGGATCGCGCAGCGCGCATCTCTACACCGTGCTGTCGGGCTGGGGCTTCCGCTACAAGATCCTCGAAGACGGTCGGCGACAGATCCTGAACTATCTCGTTCCGGGGGACATGATCGGTCTGCAGGGGGCTGTGATGGCCGAAATGCAGCATTCGGTGGAGGCGTTGACGCCGATGACCCTCTGCGTTTTCGAACGCAGCCGGTTGTTCTCGCTTTTCGAACGGCATCCGGGGCTGGGTTTTGATCTCACCTGGCTCGCGGCACGGGAGGAGTGCATTCTCGACGAGCATCTCCTGAGCATCGGTCGTCGCTCCGCGCTCGAACGATCCTCCTATCTCCTGGCCTTCCTGTTCGACCGCGGGGTCAATGCCGGTATTCTGGGGGAAAATCATCGCCATATCCCGGTCACGCAGATGCATTTCGCCGACACGCTCGGCCTTTCGATCGTTCACACCAACAAGACGTTGAAGAAGCTTGCGGACAGAGGGCTGATCCGCTGGCGCGACCGTGGATGCGATGTTCTCGATCCTCTCGGGCTGCAAGACATCGCGGGCTGGACGCCGGGTGAGCAGAGGGTCAGGCCCTTCATCTGACCGCCCAGCGGCAAAAGACCCGCATCGCCAGCGGCGGGTGGGTCTGTTGCGTCTGCAAAGGATGGAGGTCAGGCGACGATGATCAGGCCCGTAAACAGGGCAATGATCATCACGATCAGGACGATGAAGATGAGGATCTTGGCGATCCCGGCAGAGGCGCCGGCAACACCTCGGAAGCCGAGGAGGCTGGCCACGGCCGCGATCAGAAGAAGGATGAGGATCCATTGCAGCATGCTTGTCTCCCTGACGGTTGTTGCCGGGAGTAACAGGAGGCGAACCGAATTGTTCCACGCCTCGTGAGTCGGGACGGCCTTGTGTGCGCTGCAACAAAAATCGGTTTAAGCGATGCCGGGATGCGCCAAAACCGTCATTTGTCTCGACAGCTGGACTAGACAGGGGGCCATACTTCTGTTCGTGTCCGCGATCGGAGAGTCCTTCGACTTTAGGCGGGGGACGCAAGGTAGGACCCGTTCGAACGGAGTTTGGGAGATGGGATTGAAGATCGGATCGCCAAGGGAGATTTATGCCGGCGAGGCCCGCGTCGCGATGACGCCGGACAGCGCCATCCAGTTGCAGAAGCTCGGCTATGAATGTGTCATCGAAAGCGGCGCCGGCAAGGCTGCCGGTCTTTCGGACGATGCCTATCGTGCCGCCGGTGTGACGGTGGTCGAAACGGCCGCCGCGCTTTATGAAACGGCCGATATCATCGCCAAGGTGCGTCCGCCCGAGACGGCCGAAGTCGATCGTCTCGGTCCCGGCAAGACGCTGATCTCCTTTTTCTATCCGGCCCAGAATACCGCTCTGCTGGAGCAGGCCAAGGCCAAGGGCGCGACGGTTGTTGCCATGGACATGGTGCCGCGCATCAGCCGAGCCCAGAAGATGGACGCGCTGTCGTCGATGGCCAACATCGCCGGCTACCGCGCGGTGATCGAGGCTGGCAACAATTTCGGCCGCTTCTTCACCGGTCAGGTGACCGCCGCCGGCAAGATCCCGCCGGCCAAGGTGCTGGTCATCGGCGCCGGTGTTGCCGGTCTTGCCGCGATCGGCACGAGCGTATCGCTTGGCGCTATCACCTATGCCTTCGACGTGCGCCCTGAGGTCGCCGAACAGATCGAGAGCATGGGGGCTGAATTCGTCTTCCTCGAGTTCGAGGCGACCCAGGATGGCGCCGCGACCGGCGGTTATGCTGCGCCGTCGTCGCCGGAATTCCGCGAGAAGCAGCTTGCCAAGTTCCGCGAACTGGCGCCCGAGATCGACATCGTCATTACCACGGCGCTGATCCCCGGTCGTGATGCACCGAAGCTCTGGCTTGCCGACATGGTGGCTGCGATGAAGCCCGGCTCCGTCGTTGTCGACCTCGCCGCCGAGCGTGGCGGCAACTGCGATCTGACCGTTCCGGACCAGAAGATCGTCTCCGACAATGGCGTGACCATCGTCGGTTATACGGACTTCCCAAGCCGCATGGCGGCGCAGTCGTCGACGCTCTACTCGACCAATATCCGCCACATGATGACGGACCTGACGCCGGCCAAGGACGGCGTCGTCGTGCACAACATGGAAGACGATGTCATCCGTGGCGCGACCGTCACCAAGGACGGCGAGATCACCTATCCGCCGCCGCCGCCGAAGATCCAGGCGATTGCGGCTGCCAAGCCCAAGGAAAAAGTGAAGGAGTTGACGCCCGAGGAAAAGCGGGCGCAGGAAATCGCCGCCTTCAAGACGCAGACCCGCAACCAGGTGGCCTTGCTTGCCGGCGGCGGTGCACTTGTCCTGCTCGCAGGTCTTTATGCGCCGGCCAGCTTCATGAACCATTTCATCGTCTTCGTGCTCGCCTGCTTCGTCGGCTTCCAGGTCATCTGGAATGTCAGCCATTCGCTGCACACGCCGCTGATGGCGATCACCAATGCCATCTCCTCGATCATCATTCTGGGTGCCCTGATGCAGATCGGATCAGGCAACTTCCTGGTGATCATCCTCGCTGCGCTGTCGGTCCTGATGGCCGGTATCAACATCTTCGGTGGCTTCATGGTCACCCGGCGCATGCTCGCCATGTTCCAGAAGTCTTGAGTTAGGGGAGGGGACACACACATGGAATACGGATTCACCACAGCGGCCTATGTCGTCGCAGCCGTTCTCTTCATCCTGTCGCTCGGCGGCCTCTCCGGCCAGGAAAGCGCCAAGCGCGCCGTCTGGTACGGCATTGTCGGCATGGGGCTTGCGGTCGTCGCAACGCTTTACGGCCCCGGTGCGGGCAACTGGTTCGTCTCGGTCGTGATGATCGCCATCGGCGGCGCCATCGGCTGGGTCGTTGCCCAGCGCGTCCAGATGACCGAAATGCCGCAGCTCGTTGCCGCCATGCATTCGCTGGTCGGTCTCGCCGCCGTCTTCATCGGCTTCAATGCCGAAATCGAGATGTGGCGGATTTCAAGTACGCTCGTGGCTGCCGGCCTCACCTCCTGTGAGGCGGCGCTCAGTGCCGTTGCCTGTGCAGCCCAGGGCGGGCAGGCGACGTTGTTTGGCGACTTTGCCGGTTTTGCTCTCAAGATTGCCGAAAAGTCCGGCGCCGAAATCGCCGTCCTGAAGATCGAGGTCTTCCTCGGCGTGTTCATCGGTGCGGTCACCTTCACCGGTTCGGTCATCGCCTATGGCAAGCTGGCCGGCAAGGTTGATGGCAAGGCGAAGAAGCTGCCCGGCGGTCATATGCTGAATGCCGGTGCCGCTCTCGGTTCGCTGATCCTCCTGGTGCTCTACTTCAACGGTGCCGGCAGCTGGACGCTGATCCTGATGACGCTGCTGGCACTCTTCATCGGCTACCACCTGATCATGGGCATTGGCGGCGCCGACATGCCGGTCGTTGTCTCGATGCTCAACAGCTATTCCGGCTGGGCGGCGGCTGCCATCGGCTTTTCGCTGTCGAACGATCTCCTGATCGTTGTCGGTGCGCTGGTCGGCTCGTCGGGTGCGATCCTCTCCTACATCATGTGCAAGGCGATGAACCGCAGTTTCGTCTCGGTCATCCTCGGCGGCTTCGGCGGCACGACTGGTCCGCAGATGGAAGTCACGGGCGAGCAGATCGCCATCGACGGCGACGGCGTTGCCAATGCGCTCAATGATGCCGACAGCGTCATCATCGTTCCGGGCTACGGCATGGCTGTCGCGCAGGCACAGCAGTCGGTCTCGGAACTGACCCGCAAGCTGCGCGCTGCCGGGAAGACGGTGCGCTTCGCCATCCATCCGGTCGCCGGTCGTCTGCCGGGCCACATGAACGTGCTGCTCGCCGAAGCGAAGGTGCCCTACGACATCGTTCTGGAAATGGACGAGATCAACGAGGACTTCCCGGAAACGGACGTCGTCATCGTCATCGGCTCGAACGACATCGTCAACCCGGCGGCCCAGGAAGACCCGAACTCGCCGATCGCCGGCATGCCGGTTCTGGAAGTGTGGAAGGCCAAGCAGGTGTTCGTGTCCAAGCGCGGCCAGGGCACCGGCTATTCCGGGATCGAGAACCCGCTGTTCTACAAGGAGAATACGCGCATGTTCTACGGTGACGCGAAGAAGTCGATCGACAGCATCCTGCCGTTGATCAAGTAAGCTTCGGATCAGATCTGAGCTTTAAAGCCGGGTGGTGACGCCCGGCTTTTCTGCTTCCATGGGTTGCCGGGGAGAACTGGGCGTTAACCATAAACCGTGTAGACCATGGTGAGTGTGGCCGTAGGAGTTTTCGTGAGCACCAGGATTTTTCTCGTCAGCCTGTCGGCTGGTTTCATCGCAACGGCAGCCAATTCCGCCGATCTCGGTTCTGCCGATATTTCCCAGCCGCTGCCGACCGAAGGGGGCGTTGCCGACATCATCCACGACTGGGGCGGCGGCTATGTCGGTGTTGTCGGCGGTGGTGCCGTCGGCGAGGTGAAAACGCAGACGGGTTCCGGTACGTTGTTCTCCGAGACGCCCTTGCGCGGTGGTCTGGCCGGAGTGACGGCCGGTTACAACATCCAGAATGGCAACATGGTCTACGGCGTCGAGGCGGATGTCTCCTGGGCGAAGGTCAAGGGCGACAAGGCCTGCGCTGGCTTCCCTTCCCAGACCTGCTACTATGAGCTGGGTTGGCAGGGTACGGCGCGGGCGCGCGTCGGTGTGGCCATGGACCGTACGCTTTTGTATGTGACCGGCGGTCTTGCCGTGGCCGGTGGCAAGGGTGGCGTGGACCCGATCCTCGGGGCGATCGACGGGCAAGACCAGCAGACCTATTTCGGCTACGTCGCCGGCGTGGGTGCCGAATATGCCATGACCGACGCGCTGAGCTTCAAGGCCGAGTACCTCTACACCGATTACCGCCAGCGCACCTCGCCGCGTGGGACGGTTAGCCCGACAGATAGCTACAAGTCCGACCCTTCGAGCCACCTGTTCCGGGTTGGTGTGAATTACAGGTTTTGATTTGCACATCCGCTAAAGACAGAAAAAACCCCGCCACGTTAGCGGGGTTTTTCACTTAGATGCCGATCAAACATCCGCCTTGAACGTCTGCTTCTGCGTGCCGAGCCCCTCGATGCCGAGCTCGACCACGTCGCCGGCCTTCAGGAACTGCGGCGGCTTCATGCCCAGCCCAACGCCCGGGGGCGTGCCGGTTGAGATGACGTCGCCGGGATGCAGGCTCATGAACTGGCTGAGATAGGAAACGAGATGCGCGACGCCATAGACCATGGTCTTCGACGAGCCGTCCTGCATCATCTTGCCATTGACCGAAAGCCACATCTTGAGGTTCTGCGGATCAGAAATCTCGTCCTTGGTGACGAGCCAGGGGCCGATCGGG
Source organism: Rhizobium sp. (assembly GCA_027533385.1). GTDB lineage: Bacteria > Pseudomonadota > Alphaproteobacteria > Rhizobiales > Rhizobiaceae > Allorhizobium. The sequence continues at coordinate 259,383 of JAPZUE010000004.1, forward strand.
CCGAAGGTGTCGCAGGACTTGCCCTTGGTCCATTGTCCCGCACGCTCCGTTTGGAAGGCGCGTTCGGAGACGTCGTGGGAGACGCAGTAGCCGGCGACGTAGTCCATGGCGTCGGCTTCCGAGACGTATTTCGCGGTCTTGCCGATGACGACGCCGAGTTCGACTTCCCAGTCGGTCTTTTCCGAGGTGCGCGGGATCAGCACGTCGTCGTTCGGACCGCAGATGGCAGACGTCGCCTTCATGAAGATGACCGGCTCCGGCGGGACCGTTGCGCCGGTTTCGGCGGCGTGGTCGGAATAGTTGAGGCCGATGCAGATGAACTTGCCTGTGCCAGAGACGCAGGCGCCGATGCGGTCGACGGCGATTTCCGGCAGCGAGGCCGGATCGAGGGCGGCGATTTTCGCCAGACCTTCCGGCGAAATGGCGGCACCGCCGATATCGGCGACATGGCCCGAGAGGTCACGAACCTTGCCGTCCTTGTCTAGGATCGCAGGCTTTTCCTGACCCAGCGGGCCAACGCGCATCAGTTTCATGGTCGTATTCCTTCCTGACTATTAGATCGTCCAGCCGCCGTCGATGGCATAGGCCTGGCCCGAGGTATAGGTGGCGCCGGCGAGATAGACGGCAAGATCGGCGATTTCTTCCGGCGTGCCCAAGCGGCCCATGGGCTGGCGGGCGATGAAGGCGGCACGGGCGGCGTCATAGTCACCTTGAGCGCGCATACGGTCCTGCAGTGAGGGGCTTTCGACCGTGCCCGGGCAGATCGCATTGCAGCGGATGCCTTGCGTCACATAGTCGGCGGCGACGGATTTGGTCAGGCCGATCACGGCCGCCTTGGTGACAGTATAGGCGAAGCGGTTCGGCACGCCTTTGATCGAGCTTGCGACCGAGGCCATGTTGATGATCGAGCCGTCGCCGCGTTCCAGCATGGCCGGCAGGACCGCGCGGATGGTGCGGATCATCGCACGGACATTGAGGTCGAGCGCGAAGTCGAGATCCTTGTCCGGCATGTCGAGGATCGTGCCGGCATGGACGAAGCCGGCGCAGTTGAACAGTACGTCGAAGGGGCCGGTCTCGGCGACCACGGCCTTCACCGCTTCGTCGTTCAGAACGTCGAGTTTGCGCGTCGTAATCCCGGCCTCACCGTTCAGGCTCGCCAGGGCATCCGTGTTGATATCGGTCGCAACGACCGTTGCTCCGGCGCGGGCAAAGGCAAGCGCACTGGCGCGGCCGATGCCCTGGCCAGCGGCCGTCACCAGCACATGCTTCTTCTCAAGGTTCATGCTCTAGGCTCCTCCAGCCGATCCCTCGTCACTCGACCCTTGCATATTCTCATCGTCGATGCGAGCATCATTCATATGCAAAACATTTATTCATAAACGTCAAGGCCAGACCTCGGACTTCAAGGAGAGAAATGACGTGAATGACCTCGACCAGGACCGCTACCGGGCGCCGGCGCTCGACAAGGGGCTCGATATCATCGAGCTTCTGGCGGGCGTCGATGGCGGCTTGAGCCAGGCCGAGATCGCCAAGAAACTCGACCGCAGTCCCAATGAATTCTACCGGATGCTCGACCGGCTGGTGAAACGTGGCTATGTCGCGCGGCTCGATGGTGATCGTTACGTGCTGACGCTGAAGCTTTTTGGCCTCGCGCAGCTGCATGCGCCGACCCGGCGGCTCGCCTCGCTGGCCATGCCGCTGATGCGCGAGCTGGCCGAGATCACCCGGCAGGAGAACCACATCGTCGTTTATGACCGGGGCCATCCGGTGGTCATCGCGCAGCTGGAGGCGCCGGGTTATTGGGGGATCTCGATCCGGGTCGGCTCGCGCATGGGGCTGTTCGATACCGGCTCCGGCCATGTCTTGCTCGCCTTTCGAAGCCCGGAGGTGCGCGCCATGATGGTCGCTGAGCACGTGGCGAGCGGTGGGCCGGATGGGCGGATGACGGAGGCCTTCATCGCCAGGCTCGACCTGATCCGGGCGCGTGGCTACGAGATGATGCCGAGCGCGCAGACCGCCGGTGTCATCAATCTCTCGGCCCCGATCGTCAGTGCCGATGGCGAGACCATCGGGGCGCTCACCATCCCCTACATCACCATCATCAATGCGCCCGAGGCGCCCGACATCAACAGAACGATCGAAGCGTTGACCGCAACGGCACGGCGGATCTCGGAACTTGCCGGTGCCGGTCTGGGGACGGACGTTTCGGATACGAATTGAGTTTCAACGGCCTTGGGAGGGGCCTTGCATGATCATCGATACCCATCTGCATCTCATTTATCGCGACCGTCTGACCTATCCCTGGCTGAAGGATGTCCCGGCGCTCGATGCCGATTTCACTTGGGAGACCTATGCGCGGGAGGCGCGTCGTCTCGGGATCTCCTCGGTGCTGCATATGGAGGTGGATGTGGCGCCCGCGGATATCCCTGCGGAAACCGCGATGGTCCAGGAAATGTCCCGCGCCCCCGAGAGCTTGCTGCGAGGGGTAATCGCCTCCTGCCGGCCGGAAGATCCGGGCTTTGCCGCCTATCTGGAGGCGCAGCGGGCAAACCCGTTCGTCAAGGGCTTTCGCCGCGTGCTGCATGTGGTGCCGGATGATGTGTCCGAGGGCGCGCTGTTCCGCGAAAACGTGAAGCGGCTGTCCGGTACAGGCCTCACCTTCGATCTCTGCATGCTGCCGCATCAGATCGACAAGGCGAAGGCGCTGGTCGATCTTGCGCCCGATGTTACCTTCATCCTCGACCATTGCGGGGTGCCAGATATCAAGGGGCATGGCTATGAAACGTGGAAGACCGGGATCACCGACATCGCCACACGCGACAATGTCAGCGTGAAGATCTCCGGCATCCCGGCCTATGGCGATCTGGAGAACTGGACGCTCGAAGACCTCAAACCCTGTTTCGAGCACACGATCGCATCCTTCGGCTTCGACCGTGCGATCTGGGGTTCGGACTGGCCGGTCTGCACGCTGGGCGGGGGGCTCTCGACCTGGGTCGCGACGACGCAGGCGCTGCTGCATGGCTGCACGAAAGACGAAAAGGATAAGCTTTTCTCGGGCAACGCCCGGGGGATCTGGCAGCTCGGCTAACGCGTCTTGCCGCGTTCGGCCATGAGGCGGCGGAGATAGCCGCGCATGGCGATGATGAGGGCCTCGATGTCCTCATTGGAGGCGGAGAGATCGTCCAGGGCGTAGCTCTGCAGGATGATGCCGTCGATGCCGATCAGCATCTGCCGGCCGACTGCCCGGCCGATCTGGCGAAGCTCTTCATCGCTGTCATCTTCGAAAACGAGATGGCCGTAGAAATCGATATAGGCGTTGTACTGTTTTGCCGCGAGCCATTCGGAACCCTTGGTGCGCAGGGCGTAGAGGGTCAATTCCGTCTGGGCGATCTGCTTGTTGCGGGTGCGCTGGATGTAGCGCCAGCTGGCCCGGATCAGCGCCTCTACGCGATCCTCGGGCGCCGGCGGCAGGGCGACATCGGCGCGATAGGCAGTGTCCATCTCAGCGATCAGATCTTCGAGCACGGCGAGCAGCAGGCTCTCCTTGCTGTCGAAGTAGTAATGCAGCGTCGCGAGCTTCACGCCTGCGGATGCTGCAATCCGGCGGGTGGTCAGCGCCTCCATGCCACCTTCCTCAAGCGCCTCTCGCGCACCCTTGATGATCCGCACGCGGGTCTCCAACCCCTTGCGGGTGGCGCCCGCCGGGCGGCCGCGAGGGCTGCCGCTTGTTGGCTGCCGGGGTTTGGCGTCTGCTGCTTCCCTCATCGAGCGCCTCCGGCGTCGAAAGTGATGCGGCCATCGCAGATGGTGATAGCGGAGCGGACCGTATCCATGATCTCGTCGGGTGTGACGGTTTCGATGTCCCTGGTGAGGATCACGACGTCTGCGAGATAGCCTGCTTTCAGCATGCCCTTGCGGTCTTCCATGAATTCCACCCAGGCACCGATCGCCGTATAGGCTTCAAGCGCCTCCATCAGCGAGAAGCGCTGGTCCTTCAGGCCCTCCTTCCAGGACTTGCGGGTCAGCGCATCCTGGATGCATTGGAAAGGTGAGACGGGCGAGACCGGCCAGTCGGAGGCGAAGACGACGGGGGCGCCGGATTCCTTCATCGTCCGCCAGGCATAGGCATAGTCCCAGCGATCCTCGCCGATCTTCCAGGTTGTGGGCTCTGCCGGGAAGCAGGTGCCGCCGGGATAATGGACGGGCTGCATGGAGGCGACGATGCCGAGCTCGGCAAAGCGCGGGATATCGTCCGGATGGATGATTTCGATGTGTTCGATGCGGTGGCGGTTGCCGCGTAGGCCATTTGCCTTCACCGCCGCCTCATAGCCGTCGAGCGTCTGGCGGATGGCAGCGCTGCCGATCGCGTGGACGGCGACCTGCAGGCCGAGCGCATCGGCCTTGGTGGCGATGGCATTGAAGGCTTCGGGCGTGAACAGCGGCTCATAGGTGTAGCCCGGCCTGTCGCCGTAGCCGTCGAGCATGTAAGCCGTCTGGCTGTCGAGCACGCCGTCCATGAAGACCTTGACGAAATCGCCGCGCAGCATGCCGGTGGCGAATTCCTTCTTCCAGGCGGCCGCCTTGTCGAGATCCTCCAGGGCCATGAAGTTCTTCATGTGATAGGGAATGCGGATGCGGCAGGAGAGTTCGCCCGAAAGCTCCAGATCGCGCATCAGCCGCAGCTGATAGTGATTGCCGTCGAAATTCTGGATCGAGGTGACGCCCCAGGAGGCGCAGTAGTCGAGGCCGGCCTTCAGGATGGCGCGGTCGAGGGCGAATTGCTCTGGCGTGACATTCTCGGGGTCCATGCCGGTCACCATGCCGAGTTCCTCGCGGCCACCGGTGGAGGCGAGCGCTGAGACCGGGCCGAAAGCATTGCCCTCGCGCAACTCGCCATTGGCGAGGCCATCCGGCCCCATGACGATCTCGTTGCCGATGCCGACATCCTTGCCCTGCAGAATGCCTGCCTTCTCCAGCGCTGCCGTGTTGGCCCAGGCGGTGTGATGGTCGGGCGCGAACATCATGAAGGGACGGTCCGGCAGGATCGCATCGAGGTGATGGCGGGTGCAGGGCTCGGTGAGCGAAATGATCGAGTAGTCGGCGGAGAAGCCCATGAGCAGCGGCTCGTCCGGGTTCTTTTCTGCATAGTCGAGGATGGCGGATTTCAGGGCCTCGAAGCCCTGGATGCCATGCAGGTTCAGCTGGCGCAGCGACACCGAGCCCGGGAAGATGTGCATATGGGCTTCGTTGAAGCCGGGCATGACGGTGGCACCCTTGGCGTCGATCCGTTGAGTGTTCGGACCGGCCATAGCCTCGATCTCGGATCGTGTGCCGACGGCGAGAATGCGGTTGCCGGCAAGAGCAACCGCTTCGGCCCGGGGAGCCGCCGCGTCCATGGTGAGGACCGGGCCGTTGATGATGATGATGTCTGCGGTGGTTGCCATTTCAGGCTCCTTTGATCTCAGGCGGTCCAGGCGCTGAGCGCACGGAAGAAGGCGAAATTGTCGTGTTTCAGCTCGTCGTCCAGCGGATTGGGCTGGGAGGAGAGCTTGACGATGACGGTCTCGGTCGATGGGTCGACATAGAGCCATTGGCCGTGGATGCCGATGGCGCAAAAGGCTCCATCAGGTTCACCAGATTGGTACCACTGGCTGCGGTAGCGACCCTTGGGGAAGAAATTGGACTTGCCGTCAACCCAGGCCTGGTGGTCGCCTGCCGTCAGCATGTCGGTCAGCCAGGCTTCGGGGATGAGGCGTTTTCCGTCGACCAGGCCGCCGTTGCGCAGCATCTCGCCGACACGGGCGAGATCGCGGGCGGTGACCGAGATGCCGCCGGCGGCCCGCGCCGTGCCTTCGGCATCGACGGTGACGCTCGCGTGGTTCTTCGCGCCGAGCGGCTTCCAGAGGCGGTCGGAAAGGACATCTGCGTAGCGCTCGCCGGTGGCGCGCTCGATCAGGATGCCGAGCAGGTCGGAATTGGGCGAGGCGTAGAAATGGGCGCCGCCATGCGGATGGGCGTCTTTCTGAAGGGTCATCAGAAAGGCGAGCAGCGTCTCGTTCGGTTGGCTCTTGTCTGCCGTGTTCCAGAGTGTCGCGCGGCGGTAGCGGGCATAGGCGCCGTCGGTGTTGAGATAGGCCTCGTCGAAGGCGAGGCTAACGCGCATGTCGAGCACGTCACGGATGGTGCAGTCGCCATAGGCGGAGCCGGCGGCTTCCGGCAGGAGATCGGTCACCGGCGCATTCGGATCGATCAGGCCGTCGGCCTCAAGCGCGGCGATGACGAGCGCCGTCAGCGACTTGCTGATCGAGAAGACGATATGGCGCTGGTCGATGCCGGCATGCGGGGCATAGTGTTCGGCGACGATCTTGCCCGCCTTCATCAGCACGAAGGCGTCTGTGTGGGCATAATCGAGATAGGCGACGACGCTTGGCTGCCCGGCCAGTCCTTGCGGCAGTGCCTGCGACAGAAGATCGGATGCTACGGGATCGCCTTCGCCGCTCTGGTCCGTCGCCGCAATCCTTGCGCTCGGCACCACTTCCTCGACATGGCCGAAGCTGAAGCGGCTGAACGGCGCTGTCCGCCAGTTTTCGAGCGTCACGGCGCTCCTTTCGAACCCATAGGCCTTGGCAAACTGCGTCGTCATCAGGATATGCTCCACCCGCGGGAGGGCCATTGGCCCTCCCGTTCCTGTTTTCTGGTTTGGATCGGAGTTACTTCTGAACTTCGGTCCAGATGCGTGTGTAGAGCTGCTGGACGTCGGGTTCGCAGCTCAGTAGGAACTCGCCGGCACTTTCCAGCTCCGCCGGGATCACCAGTTCCGGTGCGCCCTGCATGGCGGGATCCATGAACTGTTCCGAACCCTTGATGCCATTGGCATATTTGGCGAAGTTCGAGATCATCGCGGCGTTTTCCGGCGCCATGATGAAGTTCATGAAAGCCTTAGCGTTGTCGACGTTCTTGGCGTCCTTCAGGATGACGACGCTGTCCATGAAGATGGGGAAGCCTTCCTTCGGATAGCCGAACTTGATGTCGGGGTTCTGCAGGCGCGAGCGCATGATGGCGCCGTTCCAGTAGTAGACGCCCGAATAGTCGCCGTTCGGCAGCTTGTCGGTGACGCTGTAGTCCATGGCGAGCCACTTCGCCTTGGCCTCGACCAGCTTGTCGCGCACCTTCATCAACACTTCCTTGTCCGTCGTGCACCAGTCGCCACCGAAATACTTGATCGTGGCGAAGAGCACGTCGTTCATTTCGGGCGTGACGTTCAGCTTGCCGACCAGTTCTGCCGGCGGATCGAGGAAGATCGCCGACGTGTTGATGTCGCCGCCATAGACCTTGGTGTTGACGCCGATGCCGGTTACGCCCCACTGCCACGGAACGGAATAGCGGCGGCCCGGATCCCATTCGACATCGGCCCAGCGCGGGTCGACATGCTTGAAGTTTTCCATCTGGTCCGGACGGGCTTCGAGCAGCAGGCCCTCGTTGATCCAGATCGGCATGTAGTTGGCGGAGGGCACGACGATATCGAAGCCATGGCCGCCGGCGCGGACCTTGGCAAGTGCCGTGTCGTTGGAGTCATAGTCGGTGATCGTCACCTTGACGCCGAACTGTTCCTCGAACTTCTTGATCAGCTCGGGGCTCGTATAGTCGCCCCAGTTGTAGATGTTGAGCTCGCCCGCGGCAGAGGCCGCGCCTGCGAAACCCAGTGCCGTGATGGCGGCGATGGCCGTGGTTGTCATCCATTTCATGGTCATGTCCGTTCCTCTCTGTTGGTTGCTTTTATGCTTGCGGCTTGCGCCGGTTGATGAAGAAGAAGATCACGATCAGCAGCGTCGAGGCGGCCAGGAAGATCGTGGCGATGGCATTGATTTCGGGTGTCGTCTCCCGGCGGATCTGGCCGAGCATGTAGGTGGGCAGGGTGTCCTGCCCGCCGGATTTGACGAATTCGGTGATGACGACATCATCCAGCGAAATCACGAAGGCGAGCATGAAGCCGGCAATGATGGCGGGCCGGAGCAGGGGAAATGTCACGAAGCGGAAGGCCTGCCAGGGTGTCGCATAGAGATCGGCGGCCGCCCGTTCGAGCGTGAGATCCATGCTTTCCAGCCTGGCCCGGATGGGCAGATAGGCGAAGGGTATGCAGAAGGCCGTGTGCGCCAGGATCAGATAGCCGAGGCCGGAATAGCCGGTCCAGACCTTGATGCGCGAGAAGACGATCAGCAATGCGACGGCGGTGACGATTTCCGGCACCATCAGCGGCTGGTTGATCACGGCATATTTGGCCGTCAGCCCGCGATAGGGTTCGGTGCGCGTGGTGGCGAGTGCTGCCATGGTCGCAGCGATGGTGGCAAGGCCGGCTGCCCAGAGCGCGATGATCACTGAACGCAGTGCCGCTTCCTGGGCCGCGCCATTGGCAAAGGCGGCGGCGAACCAGCGCAGGGAAAAACCGCCCCAGGTGGCCAGCGAGTCGTTGGCGTTGAAGGAATAGGCGACGAGGGTCGCAATCGGCAGGTAGAGCGCAAAGAAGGTGAAGAGCGCGATGAAGGCAAAGCCGGGTTGGGAGCGGATGTCGAAGCGACGTTCAGCCATGACGCACCCCCGACTTTGCGGCGTTGCGGACATAAAAGAGCAGGGCGATCATGACCAGCGCCATCAGCGTGATCGACATTGCGGCACCCAGCGGCCAGTTGCGGCCGGCACCGAACTGCAACTCGATCAGGTTGCCCAGCATCAGGTTCTTACCGCCACCGAGCACGCGCGGAATAACGTAAGCGCCGAGCGAGGGAATGAAGACCAGGATGGAGCCGGCGATCAGGCCGGGCTTCACCAGCGGAATAACGATGCGCCAGAGCACCTGCAGACGGTTGGCGTAAAGGTCATATCCTGCCTCGACCAGCCGGAAATCCAGCTTCTCGATCGAGGCATAAAGCGGCAGTACCATCAGCGGCAGATAGACATAGGTCATGCCGAGCAGGGTGGCCGTGTCGGTATAGATGATCTGCAGGGGGGTATCGATGATGCCGAGCCAGATCAGCAGATTGTTCAGAATGCCCTCGTTGCGGATGACCTGCTGCATGGCGAAGGTGCGGATCAGGAGGTTCGTCCAGAAGGGAATGGTGATCAGGAAGACCCAGATCTCGCGGGTGCGGGGAGGGCGGGTTGCGATGAAATAGGCGGTCGGAAAGCCGAGGATCAGCGTGAGCAGCGTGGTGTAGAGTGACAGCGTGATCGAGCGCCAGAAGATCGCAAGATGCGCGTCGGCGATGCCGAGCGTGTCGTCGAAGATGTCGCGCTGGAAGAAGACCGAGATCCAGCCTTCGAGCGAGAAGATGCCGAATTTCACGTCGCCATAGTCGCCCTTTTCGAGGAAGGAATAGAGCAGCATGACGAAGAGCGGACCGAGTGCTGCGACGAAGATGATCGCAAGTGCCGGGAGGCTCAGGAACCAGCGGTTTCGGATATCGCGCGATTTGGCATTTTCGGGGGCCGTCTTGATCGCGCTCATGGTCAGTCCCTCAGGATCTGCGCGACATCGTCGCTGACGAGGATGCCGACATTCTGGCCTTCGATCACCCCGCAGCTGCCGCTTCGACTGTTCTGCTGGCGGACGCTGAACAGCGAACCTCCTTCGAGCCGTACGTTGATATTGGTATCGGTGCCAAGATAGACGACGCTTTCGACCGTGCCCCTTAGTGTCGCCGCATCGGTCGGCTCGACAATGGCCGCATGCTCCGGACGGATGACGATGGTGACCTTGCCGGATGGCGTGGTGTTGTCCGGGAAGGTGGCGGGGATCTCGCGGCCCGAGCGCAGCCGCACCTTGGCGCGATCGCTCTGGACCGAGGCGACTTCGACTTCGAGGAAGTTGGTTTCGCCGATGAAGTCTGCGACGAAGCGTTCGGCCGGACGGTCGTAGATGTCCCAAGGCGACCCGACCTGGCGCAGGCTTCCCGTCGACATGACCGCGATGCGGTCCGACATGGTGAGCGCCTCTTCCTGGTCGTGGGTGACGAAAATGAAGGTGATGCCGGTTTCCGCCTGCACGCGCTTGAGCTCGATCTGCATTTCCTTGCGCAGCTTGTAGTCGAGCGCCGACAGCGGCTCGTCGAGAAGCAGCACTTTCGGCTTCGGGGCAAGCGCGCGGGCAAGCGCCACGCGCTGCTGCTGGCCGCCGGAGATCTGACTCACCTGCCGGTCACGCATCTTGGTCATGTGGACCAGTTCCAGCATCTCGTCGACGCGGGCCTCGATCTCGGCCTTCGGTTTGCCGAGCATTTTCAGGCCAAAGCCGATATTCTCGGCGACGGTCATATGCGGGAAGAGCGCGTAAGACTGGAAGACCGTGTTGACCGGTCGCTTGAAGGGCGGGAGCGGCGCGATGTCCTCGCCATGCAGAAGGATCTCCCCCGTGGTGGGGAAATCGAAGCCGGCGATCAGGCGCAGGAGCGTAGTCTTGCCGCAGCCGGAAGGCCCCAGCAGCGTGAAGAACTCGTTTTCCCTGATCTTGAGAAAGATCCCGTCGAGGGCGGTGACCTTGTCCTGTCCGGTTCCGTAGACGCGGCTGACGCCGCGGATTTCGATGGCTGCCTTGTCAGATGCGGAACTCAAGCCGTGCCCCCTGGCGTTCGGGTTATGCGCGATGTGCTTCGTTCGTCCCCTTGTGCGGCAGAGGCTGCCGTATCAGGGGTGGCGCAGAGGGTGTCACGCAAGTCACGTGCCAGCTTTCGGGCATGCTGATCTCTCCCCTATGGCAAGGTCCGGATTTCTGCCCAACAGGCGGCAAAAGGCCGTTTTTTGCCTTCGTTCGCCGAAGTTCCCGTGTATCGGACGTGTGGTTCGACGAGGCCCGCATCATCCTCTTTTGTGGCATGTTGCCTCTAATTTGGTCGTTTGACCATTTTTATTTTTGGCGCTTTCAAAGATTTCCGGATCTGCATGGCAGGGCTGCACTGAGCGCTCGACCGGGTGCTTGACAGCCTTGTGTCGTGAAGCCCATCGTCGCCATCCGCCCGACCTCTGCGTCCATCGTAACGGAGCCCCGCGTGTCCGATCCGACTTCCCTGTCCCTGACCCATCTTCTGAAGGCATTCGATGACGGTGCCTTTTCCGTCGAGGAGGTCATGGTGTCCTTTCTCGACAGGATCGACCGCTTCAATCCAAAGATCAATGCCCTCGTCAGTCTGCGATCCCGCGACGTCCTGATCGCCGAGGCCCGGGCGAAAGATGCGGAGCGGCAGCAAGGGACCGCGCGCGGGGCCCTGCATGGCGTGCCCATTGCCATCAAGGATCTGAGCGAGGCCAAGGGCCTTCTCTGCACCTATGGATCGCCGCTCTTTCACGACTATGTGCCGGATTTCGATGACATCCAGGTCGAACGTATCCGGGCCGCCGGTGCGATCATCATCGGCAAGACCAACACGCCGGAATGGGGTTTCGGCTCGCACAGCTACAATCCCGTCTTCGGGGTGACGCGCAATCCCTGGGACCTGACCCGTTCCGCCGGCGGATCGAGCGGCGGGGCAGGGGCGGCGCTCGCGGCGCGTCTCGTCCCGGTCGCCGATGGCAGCGACATGATGGGCTCACTGCGCAATCCAGCCGCCTTCAACAATGTCGTCGGCTTCCGCCCGAGCTTCGGGCGCATCCCGACGCTTCCGGGTCGGGACGCGTATCTAAACCAGCTCGCGACGCTGGGGCCGATGGGGCGCTCCGTCGCTGACGTGGTGACGCTCCTTAACGTTCAGTCCGGTTTCGATCCGCGAGATCCTGCATCCTTTGAAAGTGCTGCCATTGCTCTTGATCCGGCGATCGTCGCCAGGGGCGGTCGCGTTGGCTGGCTCGGCAACTTCGGCGGCCATCTGCCCTTCGAGCCCGGCGTGCTTGAACTGAACGAGAAGGCGCTCGGTGTCTTCCAAGGTCTCGGTTTCGCGGTCGAGCCGGTGAAGGTCGAGTTCGACATGGAGCGCCTCTGGTGGGCCTGGACGACGCTGCGTAGCTATTTCACCGCGGGCAGCATGCGTGATTTCTATGAGGATCCCGGCCGGCGCGGTTCGCTGAAGCCGGAAATCCTCTACGAGGTGCGCTCAGGACTGCGCATCCAGGCGGCAGACGTCTACGAGGCTTCGGCCGTGCGCACGGCCTGGTATCAGGCCCTCGCCAAGGTCTTCGAGACCTATGATTATCTCGTTGCACCCGCCGCCCAGGTCTTCCCCTTCGATGCCGACATTCCCTGGCCACGCGAGATCGCGGGCAAGCACATGGATACCTATCACCGCTGGATGGAGGTGGTGATTGGCCCGAGCTTGGCGGGTCTGCCGGTTGCCGCACTGCCGGCCGGCTTTTCGCCCCAGGGTCTGCCGAGCGGTTTCCAGCTGATCGGCAAGCCGCGTGCTGATCAGGCGGTGTTATCCGTTGCAGCGGCCTATGAGGCAGAGACCGACTGGCTTGCCCAAATGCCGCCCCTTGCTCGGGTCAGCGCGGGATAAATCGTTGCGTGACTTGAAGCGCGACATGATTTGGTCCAACGATTCCGCAACAGTCGCGGTGTTCCGCCTTTCTTCTCGTCCGGGCTCACGGTCCGGATGTCACGTCTGGATCTCAATTCATGAACCTAGTCTTCGACGGCCATAATGACGTCCTCCTGCGCCTCTGGCGCAGCCGCAACGAGGGCCGCAATCCCGTGGCCGAATTCCGCAACGGCACCAGCGCCGGGCATATCGATGCGCCGCGCGCCAAGCGTGGCGGGCTCGCGGGCGGGCTCTGCGCGATCTATATTCCCTCGCCGCATGACTTCAATCTGCGCGAACCGGATGCGAACGGGCATTATTCCACGCCGCTCGATCCGCCGCTGGAGCGCATTCCCTCGCTCGACATCGCGCTGCAGATGGCGGCCATTGCCCATCGCCTGGATCAGGACGGGAGCTGGAGGCTCTGCCGGACAACAGCCGAGATCCGCCAGGCCATGTCGGATGGAGTCTTTGCGGCCGTCATGCATATGGAAGGCTGCGAGGCGATCGATGCCGACCTCGAAACGCTGGAGGTGTTCTATGCGGCAGGTCTGCGCTCGCTCGGGCCGGTCTGGAGCCGCAACAACATCTTCGGCCATGGCGTGCCCTTCGCCTATCCGAGCTCTCCCGATACCGGGCCGGGGCTGACGAAGGCCGGCGAAGAGCTGATCCGGGCCTGCAACCGGCTCGGAATCCTGATCGATCTCGCCCATATCACCGAAAAGGGTTTCTGGGATGTGGAGCGTCTCAGCGACCAGCCGCTGATCGCCAGCCATTCCAACGTGCATGCCCTGACGCCCGTTGCCCGCAACCTGACCGACCGGCAGATGGATGCGATCAAGGCGAGCCGTGGTCTCGTCGGCCTCAACTATGCCGTCACCATGCTGAGGCCGGATGGGCGCGACGATGCCGAAACCTCGATTTCGACGATGATCAGCCATATCGACTATATGGTTGACCGTATGAGTATCGACTGCGTGGCGCTTGGGTCCGATTTCGACGGTGCGACGATCCCGAATGTGATCGGTGATGCCGTCGGCAACCAGCGCCTGATCACCGGGCTCAAGGAACGCGGTTATGGTCCTGATGACCTCGACAAGATCTGCCGCGAGAACTGGCTGCGGGTGTTGGCCTCTGCCTGGCACGAGTGAGCCAGGCTGTCTTGAGCGTCAGGCGACGCGGTGGCCGGAGCGCCAGGCGGATTTGACGAAGGGATGGCCGTCCTGCAGGTCGACACGGATCAGGTCGGCCTTGAGGCCGGTCTTGATGGCACCGCGGTCTGGCAGATTGCCGGCGAGTGCCGGTGTGCGGGTGACCATGGCGACCGCGCTTGGCAGGTCGAAGTCGAGGCCCGGATCGGCCGCGATCATGAAGGCGGCGTCGAGCATCGAGCGCGGCACATAGTCAGACGCCAGGATATCGACGAGCCGTGCGGCGAGCAGATCACGCACGGCGATGTTGCCGGATTGTGAGCCACCGCGCACGAGGTTCGGTGCGCCGGCAACGATGTGCATGCCCGCCGCGCGGGCTGCTTCCGCCGCCTCCATCGAACAGGGGAACTCCGAGATCGACACGCCCTCGGCGAGACCTTCCTCGATATGGGCGATATCGGTGTCGTCGTGGCTCATCAGCGGCATGGAGCGCGCGCGGGCTAGCGCCACGATATCCGGCCGGGTCGTCGCGGCGATATGGCTCTTTTCGGCCACCAGAACCTTGATCTTCTCGCGTACCCGCTCGGGGCTCTCGCCCGTCGACTTGCAGGCTCTTGCGACATAGGCCTCGATATCGCGGCTCTGGCGGATGCCGGGCAGGTGCTCCATGACCGAGATGACGCGGACGATCTCGCGGTCGATGTTTTCGGCCGTCAGTTGCGGCGTCACCGGGTCTGTCAGTTCGCAGCGCAGGTGGACGAGATGTTCGGCGCGCAGCATGCCAGCGCTTTGGGCCTGCTCCAGCGCTTCGATCATCGGTTTGAGGATCTCGGCGCGTTCGGGATTGTCGGTGGTTGCCCCGACGCAAAGGCTGTCGAAGACGGTGGTGACACCGCCGCCGATGATCTGGGCATCGTGGGCGAGCGCTGCGCGCATGAAGTCCCAGCGCACGTGAGCGCGGGGATAGAGGTGTTTCTCGAAATGGTCGGTATGGATGTCGACAAGGCCGGGCAGGAGATAGTCACCGGCGAAGTCGAGCGCTTCTGCATGGCGTGACGGGCCTTCGTGTATTTCGACGATCTCACCGTCCTCGACCACGACAGAGCCATGCAGCACATGACCCGTTGTCACGACCCGGGCATTGGAGAGGATCATGATCTCACCGCGCGCTGCTTCATGGGCTTCACCCGTCGCATCCGTCTGTCGCAGCATGTCCGAGCCTCCGTCCGCTTCCGTCGAAGCGTCTCTAGGCGCGTTTCATGACGCTTTGGTGTCAGTTCCCGCGAATGATGGGATCAGGACAGCAGTTTCAGGCAGTCGTCGACGATCACCTGTTCCTCGTCGGTGGCGATGACCCGGATCTTTACCCGGCTCTCCTCGCGGGAGATCACCCCTTCGTTGCGGTCGTTCGCTTCAGCGTCGAGGAGAAGGCCGAGGAAGCGCAGTCGCTCGATCACCGAGCGGCGGATCGTCGGCTGGTTCTCGCCGATGCCGGCGGTGAAGACCAGCGTGTCCAAGCCGCCAAGCGAGGCGGCAAGGCGGGCCACTTCGCCCGCGATCCTGAGTGTGAAGACATCGAGCGCCTCGCAGGCCTCTTTCGACGGCGTTTCCAGGAGCATCCGGCTGTCGGCGCTAATGCCCGATAGACCGAGCAGGCCGGACTGTTTGTAGATCATCTCCTCGACCTGTTTGACGCTCATCCCGTGCGCGTCGATCAGGTGGAAGAGCACGCCGGGATCGATCGCGCCGGAGCGGGTCGCCATGGGCACGCCGTCGATGGTGGAAAAGCCCATGGAGGTGTCGCGGCTGACTCCGTAGTCCAGCGCGCAGAGGCTGGCGCCTGAGCCGAGATGGGCGACGACGGCGCGACCGCCGGCCGTCTCCGGTTCAAGCGTCTTCAGGGCGCCGGCGATATAGGCATAGGAGAGGCCGTGAAAGCCGTAGCGCTTGACGCCCTTGTCGAACCATTCGCGCGGGATGGCGAAGCGCCTCACCGTATCGGACTGGGTCCGGTGAAAGGCGGTGTCGAAGGAGGCAGTCTGGGCAAGGCCCGGTTTCAGCGCGGCGATGGCCCTGATCAGGCGCAGGTTCTGCGGCTGGTGCAGGGGCGCCAGGGTCACCAGGCTCTCGATGCCGGCCAGACTCGTCTCGTCGACCTTGACGGCATCGGAAAAGAGATCGCCGCCATGCACGACGCGATGGCCGATGGCCGAGACGGCGTCGAGATCGTAGTGTTCGGATAGCCAGTCGAAGACCTCTTCCAGCACGTCATGCAGGAGGTCGTCGGTTCTGGCGACCAGGGGAACGTCAAAGACCTGTGGGCCTTCGACCAGATGGAAGGTCAAGGGCTCGGCGCGGAAATCGATGACGCCCTTGCCGATGCGTCTGGCGCCCTCCTGCTCGCGGGCGAAAATGCCGATCTTCACCGAGGAAGAGCCGGCATTGAAGGTCAGCAGCAGTTTCTGACTCATGCCTTGCCACCAAGGGCTGCCGCACGCTTGGCGGCGACCAGCTTCGCTAGGGCCGCCGAGGCGATGCGGACGCGCAAACTGTCGGAGCGGCTGGTCAGTATGATCGGCACGCGGGCACCGAGCACCAGGCCGGCTGCATCGGCATTGGCGAAATAGAGGAGCTGTTTGGCAAGCATGTTGCCGGCTTCGAGATCCGGCACCAGCAGGATATCGGCGTCGCCGGCAACGGGCGAAATGATGCCCTTGGTGCGGGCGGCTTCCATGCTGATCGCATTGTCGAAGGCAAGCGGGCCGTCGACCTTGGCACCCTTGATCTGGCCGCGGGCAGCCATGACGGTCAAGGCTGCTGCCTCCAGTGTGGCCGGCATCTTGTCGTTGACGGTCTCGACGGCGGCGAGCACGGCGACCTTCGGCTCTGCCACGCCCAGCATATGCATAAGATCGACGGCGTTCTGGCAGATGTCGCGCTTGTGCTCGAGTGTCGGCGCTATGTTGATCGCCGCATCGGTGACGATCAGGAGTTTGGAATAGGCCGGCACATCCATGACATAGACATGGCTGACGCGGCGTTCTGTCTTGAGGCCTGAGCCGCTGCCAACGACGGCACCGAGCAGTTCGTCGGAATGCAGGCTGCCCTTCATCACCGAGCCCACCTTGCCGGCAACCGCAAGCTCGACGGCAAGCGCCGCTGCCGCATGGCTGTGTTCGGTCGATAGGATCTCGAAGCCGTCGAGCGAGATGCCGGTCTTTTCGGCGGCCGCGCGGATCTTCATCTCTGGGCCGATCAGGATCGGCTCCAGCAGGCCTTCGTCTCGTATCTCGACGGCCGCTTCGATCGCTTCCGGCGAGCAGGGATGGACAAGCGCGGTCTTGACCATCGGCAGGCTGCGCGCCTCGGCGACGATGGCGTCGAAGCGGTCGTGGCGCTGCAACGAGACATCCGGGGTCGCGTTCTCCGACCAGCTGATGCGTTCGACCGGCGCGCGGACCCGGGCCTTGCCAACGAGGACCGGCTCGCCCCTCTGATTGACGCAGCGTGTGTCGAAGATCAGCGTATGACCATCGCTTTCCTTGGTCATCAAGGTGACGGTCGCGGTGATCCGGTCACCGGTTGCGATGTCTTTCCAGAATTCGAGGTCCTGGCCGAGATAGATGGTGCCGGGGCCGGGCAGGCGGGTGTCGAGCACGGCCGAAATCATGCCCGCCGGGATCAGCGATTGGCCGAGCGGCACAGGATTGTTGTCGCCGGACAGCGCGGCGAAGAGTTCGATGTCATCCGGGCCGATCACGCGGGTGATGCTGGCGGTATCGCCGAGCTTCAGCTCGTCGAACATGCGGTTGGTGAGGACGGGTCTTTCCATGTCGCTTTCGTCTTCCATTGTCGAACCGTCCTCCCCCGATCCGTGTCACTCTGCAGCCGGTCTGCCTCAAAGGCATGACCGGGCTTGGCTGGCAATCTCTGTGGCGGAAGGTCGGTTGTCCTTGACTTGGGTCAAGGCTGGGTTTGACGAAAGTGGGGGGCGGGGGAGCCTCTCCCCTTGTGGGAGAGGATGGAAAATCGAAGGCTTAGGCGAGCGCAAGCCGCCTAAACTTCAGATTTTCCCGGTGAGGGGATCGGTGATGGTGGCACGACGAACGGACCCCCTCACTCGCGATTTCAAATGTTTAGGCGGCTTGCGCTCGCCTAATTGATCGAAATCGCTTTCTCCCCCACCAAGGGGGAGAAAGGATCACCCCCATCTATCCCGCCAGGCCGGCAACGCATCCGCATAGGGCAACGCCACCGCCTCGAACACCCCGCGCGCAATCGCACGGGCCGTCACCAGCGTTGCCAGATGGCAGAGTTCCATGAGGTCGGCTGCGCCATTGCTTTCGCGCTTGCCCGTCGAGGCGGTAAACATCGTGTCGCCGTCGGAGGGCAGATGGGCTGGCAGCACGGCGCGGGCAAGGCCATCATGGGCTGATATCGACAGGCGGTGCAGCTCGGGTTTCGAAAGCGTGCAGTCGCTGACCACGGCGCCGATGGTGGTCGCCGTCAGCCGCAGGCCCTTGATGCGCATAGCCCGATCTTCGGCGCTGACATGGGTGGGTTGGCCGAGCCCGCCAAATTCCTTGCCCTCCTCAAAGGGAGCCGCCCAGAAATGCGGGCCGTCGCCGATGACCACCGAGCCCATGGCGTTGACGGCGACGAGGGCGGCGATGGTGTGGCCCGACGAGGAGACGGCGCTGGCCGAACCGAGGCCGCCCTTGAGGTTTGCCGTCGTCGCGCCTGTTCCGGCGCCGACCGTGCCGAGCGGGAAGGCGCCCTTGGCGGCGTTTTGGTGGGCCTCGTAGCCTAGGTCGCGATAGGGGGCATGCAGGCCCCAATCCTTGTCGCCTCCGTTCAAGAGATCCATCAGGATCGCCTGCGGCACGATCGGTACGCGCACCGAGCCCACGGCAAAGCCACGGCCCGCCGCCCTCAGGCCCGACTGCACGCCGCCGGCCGCATCCAGCCCGAAGGCCGAGCCGCCCGAGAGCACGAAGGCATCGACCTGTTGCACCGTCATCGAGGGATCAAGCAGCGTCACGTCCCGTCCACCCGGCGCGCCACCGAGCACGGTGCCCGAAGCGGTTGCCGGTTCGTCGAAGACGATCACCGTCACGCCGGAGCCGAGCGCCAGATCGGTGGCATGGCCGACCGAGAGGCCGTCGATATCGGTCAGGAGGTTGAGAGGGGCGTGGGGCATGGGAGTGTCTCCGGTGGGTGGGCGGAGAGTGGCGAAGATCAGGGTCTTCGTCCAGCGCGCCATTGGCTTCTCTTCCGCAAGAAACGGATGATGCCAATAGCCAGTAAGAGTGAAAGCGGAGACAGTATACCTGCAACCCACATCACTGAGACCGCATCGCTGCATTGGTAGGCACCGGGGCAATGGAGGTTCTGGTAATCTGTCCATGCGACGAGCCCGACAAACCCAAATAGAGTTGCCGAGATGAGGGCGGCGGCGGCCACTATCGGCAGCATGGTGACCAAGAGGGCTTTGATGAGAGGCAAACTGGAGACTCCTATTTGTATCCGCGTTAGATGAAGTCCATGGCTTTCCGGTGGCAGACGATTGCCGCTTGCTGTTGCTTCCCCCAGCCCCTCATCCGCCTGCCGGCACCTTCTCCCCGCGAGCGGGGAGAAGGCCGGGACGGCAGCGCGCATGCCTCCCTCTCCCCGCCGGCGGGGAGAGGGTTGGGTGAGGGGCAAGACCGCGCATTCGGGTCAGGCGGTGGGGCGCCTACCTATCCCCCAGTGTCAA
Source organism: Rhizobium sp. (assembly GCA_027533385.1). GTDB lineage: Bacteria > Pseudomonadota > Alphaproteobacteria > Rhizobiales > Rhizobiaceae > Allorhizobium. The sequence goes on from JAPZUE010000004.1 coordinate 278,789, forward strand.
AGATCGGCCACGAGCTGATGGAACAACCTCCACCCGCCCAGATTTGCCCCCTCAAACCCGGTTGACGCGCCTGCCTTCAGACGCAATGTGAACCCCACGCCACCGATCAGGGTATCGCCCATGCAACACCTCAAGCACCATCTCACCCGTATTGCCTCGGCCACGGAACGGCGTGTCTGGTTGACGGCGCTCGTCGCCGCGCTTGTCGCCTATTTCCTCTTCGAACTGACGGGCGAGGTGCTGGAAGGGGAGACGCGGGCCTTTGATGAAGGCGTGCTCCTGATGCTGCGCGACCCCTCCGATCCCTCCCTGCCGATCGGGCCTGCCTGGCTCACCAAGATGATGGTCGATATCACCGCGCTGGGCGGCGTGACCGTGCTGACGCTGCTGGTGACATCCGTCGTCGTTTATCTCGCGCTGCGCCGCAAGTTCCGCACGGCGGCCTTCGTCACCGTCTCGATCCTGGGCGGCTGGGGCTTGAGCAGCGCCATGAAAGTCGGCATCGCAAGACCGCGCCCGGAGGTGGTGCAGCATCTCGTTGAAGTCACCGACATGAGCTTTCCGAGCGGCCATGCCATGCTGTCGGCGATCACCTATCTGACACTCGGCGCCATGCTGTCACGCATCGAGGAGCAGCCGTCGCTGCGCACTTTCTTCCCGCTGGTCGCTGTCGTGCTGACGCTTCTGATCGGGCTCAGCCGCATCTATCTCGGCGTGCATTATCCGACCGATGTGCTCGGCGGCTGGGCCGCAGGCACGGTCTGGGCCTGTGGGAGCTGGTTTGTGGCGAGGTGGTTGTTGGGTAGATAAATGAATGCTGTTTGCTTGTTGGTGGAAAAAAATGCCACCCGTTTTTTGGCTCAGCTACCCTCAAAATTCAGAGAATTCGGAAAACGACGCCGGATCTTTGTCCAGACAAAGATCGACATTCCTATGTACATCAACCCCATCAAAGCCATAGCGAACCGCGTGAATTCGTGCTGATACTCGGGATTGTATTCTGCTAGTCTCAAAAAATCTGGATATACAGCCGAAGATATTCCAAAAATTCCTATTGTGAGAAGTACGAATAAGCCCGGCCAGCTGCGACTTGATTTTCTTGCTAAATGTAAAATGTGAGAGTTTTTATCGAATGCGGATGTCTGCAGACCAGCTCTGCCCAGATATGTGACTCCTTTTGGGACGCCCATTATTGTACCCTCGATCGTCGGTTTAATGCTGGTAGATGTGTGAAGGACTTTCACGGTGAAGCCATCATTCGCATCTAGGAATGCAAAATTGAGCCGAACGTCCGAGTTATTGTCCGTTGCCGGAGTCGCTGATGCCTCGATCGCTGATCGAGTGCTCTTTATGATCTCCGCTTTGAGCACCTGGCAATTCTCAAACTTTATCAATAGTGGGTGGTTTGAAACAATGTCAGACCCTTTGAGAGTCTTCGGTCCACGGTTCCAGAATACGACATAAGTGAGAGATATCCGTGGCACCTGCATACCATTGAACTGAACAGCAACTTCATTAGGTAGCAGGCCACCGCCGCTTGAGATAAGCCTCTGTCCGGTATACTGGAAAGCAGGAATGGCGTCAGATCGCCTGAACGTCTGATATACGGCAATTCCAATGCCTAGTAGGCCTATCAGAGTTCCTACCCATCCTAGGCTTAGATATCCGAGCAGAGTATCGAGCAAAGTACACCCTCAAGCATGGCGCCTTATGTGAAAACATAACATTGCATGATACTTCCGACCGTAGTTGAAAATCAAGCGCCCCACAATTTTTGGTGTTTGTTCATTTGCTTTGATAGTTTTTCTACACTCCCATCAATGCTTCAACGCCTTAGGATCCAACGCATCGCGGATCGCGTCGCCGATATAGTTCACGCTCAACACCGTCAGCGAGATCGCCAGGCCCGGCCAGATGACGCGGGAGGGGTTGATCTGCAGGAAGTTGGCGCCGTCGAAGAGCAGGCGGCCCCAGGTGGGGAAGTCGGGCGGGAAGCCTAACCCCAAGAAGGACAGCGCGGATTCGGTGATGATGGCGGTGGCGATGCCGAGTGTGGCCGAGACCATGATCGAGGACATGACGTTCGGCAGAATGTGCTTGCTGATGATGCGATGTTCGCGCATGCCGCTCGATTTCGCCGCCAGGATGAATTCCTGGCTCTTGATCGCCAGCACGTCGCCGCGAACGATGCGGGCCGTGTGCATCCAGCTGGTGATGCCGATGACGAAGACGATCAGGATGAAGATGCCGGTTTCCGGTCCGAAGGCCGCACGCAGCGTGTCGCGGAAGAGCATGATGATGACAAGCAGCAGCGGCAGCAGCGGCAGCGCCAGGAACAGGTCCGTCATGCGCATCAGTGGGCCGTCGAGCTTGCGGGAATAGCCCGAGAGCACGCCGATCAGCGTTCCGACGACGAGCGAGAGCAGCATGGCGGCCATGCCGACGGCGAGCGAGATCTGCCCGCCAGCGAGCACCTGGGCCAGCATGTCCTTGCCGAGATTGTCGGTGCCGAAGGGATGCTCCCAGGACATGCCCTGGTTCTTGGCGCGGATGTCGATCTTGTTCGGGTCGATCGTGTGGATGAAGGGCCCGATGAAGACGGCCAGCACGATGAAGACAAAGACGATGAGGCCGGCGACGCCGCCCTTGTGGGCGCGAAACTGACGCCAGAGCATCGGCCAGAAGCTGCCGCTTTGCGGTCTCGTCTGCGGGGTGGGCGCGGGCGCGCCCGTGGTTGCGACTGCTGCATCACTCATAGCGGATCCTCGGATCGAGTATGCCGTAGAGAACGTCGGCAATCAGGTTGAAGAGCACGATCAGGAAGGCGAAGATAAAGGTCAGTGTCTGGACGAGCGGGATGTCGGCGCCCTGGATCGCGGTGATCAGCAGCTGACCGAGGCCGTTTACGCGGAAGACCTGCTCGGTGATGATGGCGCCGGAGAAGATCGTGGGCACGCCAAGCGCAATCACGGTCACGACCGGGATCAGGCTGTTGCGCAGGACATGCACGAGCAGAACGGCCTTTTCCCTCACACCCTTGGCACGCGCCGTGCGGACATAATCCATGTTGAGGTTGTCGAGCATGGAAGCGCGCACGAAGCGGCTGATCTGCGAGACGTTGAAGAGGGTCAGCACCAGCACGGGCAGGAACATCTGCTTCACCTGAAGCACGAAACTGTCCCAGCTGTTGACCACCAGCGTGGTGTCGTAGATCGACGGGAACCACTGCAGGTAGGAGGAGAAGATGACGATCAGCAGGACGCCGGTGAAGAAGGTCGGGACGGAGTAGCCGACCATCGAAATGAAGGTGCCGATCTGGTCGAACCAGGAATACTGGCGATAGGCAGAGATGACGCCGATCGGGATCGCGATCAGGACGCCGAAGAGATAGGAGAGGCCGACGACCCAGAGCGTCTGCGGCAGGCGCTGGACGATCAGGTCAACCACGGGGCTGCGGGTGGCCCAGGAGAGAACGCGCATGCGTTCGCCGGAGCCGACGGTGATGCCGGTGATCTGTTCGAAGATGTTCAGCGGTTCATTGATAAAGAACTGCTGCAGCCATTTGAAATAGCGGATGATGAAGGGCTGATCGAGGCCCATGGCCAGGCGGATCTGCTCGCGCACTTCCGGTGGGATGGTCAGCGGCAGGTCGCTCAAGGGATCGCTCGGAGCGAGATCGAGCAAGGCAAAAATAATGAAACTGATGGCCAGTAGCGTCGGGACTGCGAACAGCAGTCGCCGAACGGTGAAGGTGAACATCGGCTGGTCTCCAGGCTGTCGGCAGAAAAAATGCAAACGCCGGGCCTGCCGAAAGAGGCAGGCCCGGCGTGTTTGGCATTACTTAGCGCGCGACCAGTCGGCGACGTTCCAGAGTTCCGAATCCCAGGCATTCATCTTCACGCCGAGCAGCGTGTTGTTGACAGCCGAGGGCTGACCACGATGGATGAGCGGGATCTGGGCGACATCGTTGGAGAGCATGTCGTTCAGCTGGATGGAGATCGCGGCGCGATCTTCCAGCTTGGAGGTGGTGCCGAGCTTCTTGACCAGCTCGTCATAGGCCGGGTTGCAGTAGCGGACGATGTTTTCACCCTGCCAGCCATTGGCCGGGCCCGGGATCTTGTCGCACATCCAGCTTGCCATGTACTTCTCCGGATCCGTGCCGTCGAAGTTGTTGGTGTACATCTGCACGTCGGCATAGAACTTCTGGAAGGTGTCCGGGGAAGCCGGGTCACCGCCGAAGAAGACGGACGCGGAGACGTTGCGCAGTTCGGCGGCAACGCCGATCTGGCTCCACCAATCCTTCACGAGCGCCTGGGTGCCCTGACGAACCGAGTTGGTCGAGGTCTGGTAGAGGAAGGAGAGCTTGACGCCGTCCTTCTCGCGGATGCCGTCGGAGCCCATCTTCCAGCCGGCATCTTCGAGCAGCTTGTTGGCGCCCTCGATGTCCTGCTTCAGGCACCAGTCGACATTCTTGGAGACGTAGATGTCGGGCGCGGGCAGGATGTTGCAGGTCGGGCGACCATTGGCGCCGTAGCCGGCTTCAACAAGGATGTCGCGGTCGATGGAGATCGACAGGGCGCGGCGGACGGCCGGATCGGACAGGGCCGGATGCGGACCGGCTTCCTTGGTCGAACGCTTGTCGCCAAGCGACGGATCGACGGCGAAGGGGTTGATGTCGATACGCTCGACCTGGGTGCCGAAGGCAACTTCGATCTTGCCTTTGCCTGCTGCCAGCATCTGAGCGAGGATTTCCGGCTCGACCTGCATGTTCCAGGCGTAGTCGAATTCGCCGGTTTCCAGAACCGAGCGCGCAGCAGAGGCTGCGTCACCACCACCCTTCAGGGTGACCGAAGCGAAGGCCGGCTTGGCCGGGTCGCGGTAGTTCGGGTTGGCGGTGAAGGTCACGACGTCGTTCGGCTTGAATTCGTTGACGACGAAGGGGCCGGTGCCGATCGGGCCGAAGTTTGCGGCGGTGCATTCCGGTGCCTTGGCGCCAAGGCAATCCTTGAACTGGGCAGCCTGGATCAGCGGCGACTGGGCGCCGACAAAGGCGCTGTACGGATAGGGCTTCGCATCGGCGAAGGTGACCCTGATCGTGGAGGCGTCGACGGCCTCGACATTGGTCACGCCTTCGAAGTAGGCGCCCTGGGCGCAACCGCCGTCGGGTGCGGTGCAATATTTCCAGGTGAAGATGGCGTCTTCGGCGGTGACAGCCGTGCCGTCCGACCACTTGAGATCGGGCTTCAGCTTCCAGGTGATGCTCTTCAGGTCGGCCGAGACGCCACCGTTTTCAACGGTCGGAATTTCAGCAGCGAGCATCGGCACCAGTGCGCCTGTTTCGTCGTAGCGGGCCAGCGGCTCGATGACCATAGAGGCCGCATAGACTTCCTTGGTGCCCCCGGACAGATACGGGTTCATCGTCGAGACGGCCTGCCAGAAGATGATCTTCAGGTCGCCATCGGTGCCGCGTTCGGCCATGGCCGGCGCTGCCGTCAGCGCGAAAGCGGCAGCAGACGCCGCCAGCATCAGTTTGCGAGTGTTCATGTGCTCATTCCCCATTATTCTTGTTTGCAGGCATGATGGTGACCCGATCTGCCGGCCAGCGATGTGGCCAGCCCAATCATCAAATGTCAACCACCTATCTTTTTGGTATCGCAGGAAAAATTTTCAGTCTCGTTTGATTTGTGAGTCGCCATGGACGTGCCCGAACAGCGCTGCGAACTGTCGGGTTGGCTAAAATTTAGGCCATGTAAGCACAAGCCTATTTTCCATGCAAGATGGAATTTTGCGGCTTGCCAAAGCTGTCCATCGCTGCACAGTATGCGCGAAATCCTGCGGGGAACAACGACAAAAAGAGGTCATTTCATGCCAGTGCTCAACCGCGCCAGCGAACTTCAGCCTGAGGTCGCTGAGTGGCGCCGTCATCTGCACCAGAATCCGGAGCTGCTGTTCGATGTGCATGGCACCGCAGCCTTCGTCACCGACAAGCTGAAGGAGTTCGGTTGCGACGTGGTGAAGACGGGGATCGGTCGAACCGGTGTGGTCGGAATCATCAAGGGCAATCGTGGCGACGGACCGGTCGTCGGCTTCCGTGCCGACATGGATGCTCTGCCCATTCATGAAATGTCCGGCAAGCCCTGGGCCTCCAAGACGCCCGGCAAGATGCATGCCTGCGGCCATGACGGTCACACCGCCATGCTGCTTGGAGCTGCCAAGTATCTTGCCGAAACCCGCAATTTCCGTGGCTCGATCGCGGTGATCTTCCAGCCTGCTGAGGAAGGCGGCGGTGGCGCACGCGAAATGGTCGCCGACGGGATGATGGAGAATTTCGGCATCAAGGAAGTGTACGGCATGCACAATCACCCCGGCATGGCGGTTGGCACCTTTGCCACGCGCAGGGGCTCAATCATGGCGGCCGCCGACCAGTTCGACATCGAGATCGAAGGCCGCAGCGGCCATGCGGCGCAACCGCACAAGAGCGTCGATCCGGTGCTGGCGGCCTCCCAGGTCGTGGTCGCCCTGCAGTCGATCGCATCACGCGAGGCCGACCCGTTGAGCTCGGTCGTCATCACCGTCACCAAGATCCATGGCGGTGACGCCTATAATGTCATTCCGGATATGGTGAAGCTCTCGGGCACGGTGCGCACGCTTCTGCCGGAAATGCGGCAGATGGCCGAGACGCGTATCGGCGAGATCGCGAGTGGCGTTGCCATGGCGATGGGGGCAAAGGCGACGCTGCGCTATCATCGCGGCTATCCCGTCACCTTCAATCATGCGTCTGAAACCGATTTTGCCATCGACATCATGCGCAAGGTTGCTGGCGATCATGCCGTCAGCGATGCCTTCCCGCCGACCATGGGCGCGGAGGATTTCTCCTACATGCTCGAATCACGTCCCGGTTCGTTTGTCTTCATCGGCAATGGCGATACCGCCAACCTGCATAACTCAGCCTATGACTTCAACGACGAAGTCATTCCCTATGGCATCAGCTATTGGGTGACACTGGCCGAGACGGCGCTTGCCGCCTGATTAAACGACCAGATCTCGAAATAGAAAAGACCAGGGGAACGGGATATGGCCGCAGTGGAACAGGCAAATCTGATGGACAAGGCACCGGTGTTGTCGGTGCGCGGGCTGACGACATCCTTCCGGGTGGGAACCGAATGGCGTTCCGTGGTGCGCAACATGGATCTCGATGTTGCGCCGGGCGAGACGGTCGCGATCGTCGGCGAATCGGGCTCGGGCAAGAGCGTCACCTCGCTTTCGATCATGCGGCTTTTGCCGCAGCTGACGAGCCGGATCGAAGGCAGCGTCAAGCTTGAAGGACGCGAATTGCTGACGCTGGATGCCGAGCAGATGCGGCAGGTGCGCGGCAACCAGATCTCGATGATCTTCCAGGAGCCGATGACCTCGCTCAATCCGATCTTTCCGATCGGCAAGCAGATCGCCGAAGCCATCACCTGCCATCGCGACATCTCGGCTGCGGAGGCGAAGACGGAGGTGTTGCGACTGCTCGACCGGGTGCGCATTCCGAATGCGAAGAACCGGTTCGACGAATATCCACACCAATTCTCCGGCGGCATGCGCCAGCGCGTGATGATCGCCATGGCACTGGCCTCGAGGCCGAAGCTCCTGATCGCCGACGAGCCGACGACGGCGCTCGATGTGACGATCCAGGGCCAGATCCTCGACCTGATCAAGACGCTGCAGGACGAGGAGGGCATGGCCGTCCTCTTCATCACCCATGACATGGGCGTTGTCGCAGAAGTGTCCGATCGGACCATCGTGATGTTCCGTGGTGAGGCGGTCGAGACCGGGACGACCGACGACATCTTCAATCGCGGCCAGCATCCCTACACGCGCGCGCTGCTTTCGGCCGTGCCGAAGCTCGGATCCATGGGCGGGCGCGAGCGGCCGATGCGCTTCCCGGTGATCGACATCAAGACGGGGGCGACGCTGGTGCCGGAGGCCGAAGCCGGCATTCCGGAGAAGGCCAGCCAGCCGCTGCTCGAAGTGAAGAATCTCACGACGCGATTCGACATCCGCTCCGGCCTGTTCGGGCGCAAAAGCGGTGCTGTGCATGCTGTGGAAAACGTCTCCTTCACCCTGAAGCCTGGCGAGACGCTGTCGCTGGTCGGCGAATCCGGTTGCGGCAAGTCGACCACCGGGCGCTCGATCACGCGGCTGGTGCAGCCGACTTCGGGGCAGATCAATGTCGATGGCTATGATGTGGGTCGACTGGACGAGCCGTCGCTGCGCCGCATGCGCCGCAGCATCCAGATGGTGTTCCAGGATCCCTTCGCCAGCCTTGATCCGCGCATGAGCATCGGCCAGGCGGTGATGGAGCCCTTCATCGAGCACAAGCTCGGCTCGAAGGCTGAGGCGCGCGAAAAGGCTGCCGATCTGCTTGAGCGGGTCGGCCTGTCCGCCGATATGATGCCGCGTTATCCACACGAATTCTCCGGTGGTCAGCGTCAGCGCATCGCGATCGCCCGCTCGCTCATCCTTGATCCCAAGATCATCGTGGCGGACGAGGCGGTGTCGGCACTCGATGTCTCGATCAAGGCTCAGGTCTGCAATCTGTTGCTCGATCTGCAGCAGAGCTTCAATCTCGCCTATCTGTTCATCAGCCATGACATGGCGGTCGTTGAACGGGTCAGCCACAGGGTGGCGGTCATGTATCTCGGCGAGATCGTCGAGATTGGGCCGCGTCAGGCCGTTTTCGACAATCCGCAGCATCCTTACACGAAGAAGCTGATGGCGGCGGTGCCGGTCCCGGATCCGGCGCGGCGGAAGTTGAAGCGCAATCTGTCGACCGACGAGATCAAGAGCCCGATCCGCCCGGTGGGCTTCCAGCCGCCGGTTCGCCAGTATCGCGAAGTGGGCGAGGGGCACCTCGTTCAGGTCTGAGATCGGTCCGGTCCGCCGGAACGGTGCGAAGGGCGGGGATATCGCCTGTTCACTCGACGGGAGCGTTGCCGAAGCCTGCGATGGTCACGTGGCCCGTCCACTCGTATTTCGTGGCATCGATGATTTGCGGGCGTGGGTGGGCGAAGCCGTGATAGAGAAGTGCATAGCAGCGCGTCAGGGTTTCGCCCGGTGCGAGCGCCCGGTCATGGCTCAGAGTGCCGCGATAGGCGACGGTTGAGCGGCCCGGCAGTCGGCCGATCACGTCGAATGACAGCCGGTTGACCGTCTCGTCTGCATTGTTCGCAATGGTGGCCGCGAGCGGCAGTTTCGGATCGACGCAGATCTTCGGATCAGCTGCCAGTGTTACTGTGACAGCCGAGAAGGCGTTTTGCTGCCTGCGCGACTGGTCGTCACTGAAGAGCCAGACGGCGGTCGCCAGGGCTGCGATCATCGCCGACAGGCCCATCGCCCAAGGTCGGCGCCTGAGGAAAAGCTCGATCAGCAGAAAGGCCAGGGCTGCAGCGATGAGGACGGCTATCACGAGGGATCTGCTTCGAGACAATGTTTCATGCCTTGAACATAAGCTCCGGCCCGCGAAAGGCAACTTGGCAGGCGCCCTGCCTTGGAGTTGCCGCTTGTTTCCCTTAGGCTTGTCCGACTAACCTCCCACGTTAAGTTCTCACGTAAACCTCCCATGCAGACAGGTGCAAGATGCTGATTTCGCTCTACCAAATGCAGCCGCTTTCGGGCGATGTACCGGGCAATCTCGGCAAGATAGCGCAGGCGGCCATGGCCTCTGCGGAAATGGGGGCGGAGCTCCTGGTGACGCCCGAACTTGGCACCAGCGGTTATGCGCTCGGCGCGCAATTCGAGGAGGTCGCAGAAGGACGCGACGGGTCGATCATCGCGGCGCTGACGGAGATTTCGGCTGATTGCGGCCTTGCGATCTGCGCCGGTTTCCCCGAGCGCGACGGCAACCAGGTGTTCAATTCCTCGGTGCTGATCCGGCCCGATGGCAGCACGGAATTCTACCGCAAGAGCCATCTGTACGGAGATGGAGAGCGGGCGGCCTTCGTGCCGGGGTCGGAGCCGCCGCATGTCTTCGATCTCAATGGCATCAAGACCGGCATGCTGATCTGCTATGATGTGGAATTCCCGGAAAATGTCCGCACTCTGGCGCTGGCCGGCGCCGAGTTGATCCTGGTGCCGACCTCCCTGCCGCAGGGCATCATCAGCCGGCGCATTGCCGATAGCGTTGTCCCGACCCGCGCCTTCGAGAACGGCGTGTTTCTCGCCTATGCCGATCTCTGCGGCGAGGAAAACGGGCTCTCCTATGGCGGTCGTTCGGTGATCCTTGGTCCCGATGGTGACGAACTGGCCCGTGCCGGCATGCGGGAGACGCTGCTGGTCGCCGAGGTCGAGCCGAAGGCCTATGACGATGCGCGGGCGCAGAACCCCTACCTGATCGACCGGCGACCGGGTCTCTATCGTTTGGGGTGAGGGCCCGCATTGCAGCGCGCGCCTTGGCCTCCTACATCACGGCGACAGATGAAGGAGACCCCGATGATTCTTGACGCTGCCGCGTTGTCCCTGCGCAACCTCTTCGCCCCGGAGACGCGGACTGTCTTCTGGAAGACGCTGGGTCTGACGATCATCGTGCTGATCGGCCTCTGGTTCGGTCTGCGCGAAAGTTTCATGACCTTCGTCATGCCTATGCTCCAAGGTCTGATACCGGACCTGCCGGATTGGGCGGGGTGGTTGACCTTCATCTTCGGCATTCTGGCGAGCATCGGTCTGGCGCTCGCCCTGGCTTTGCTGCTGTCCCCCGTCACGGCGATCATCGCAGGCCTGTTTCTCGATGATGTCGCCGAAGTCGTGGAGAAGCGGGACTATCCGAATGATCCGCCGGGTAAGGCGATGCCGATGGGGGAAGCGATCGTCGCTTCGATCAAGTTCTTCGGCATCGTCATCGTCGGCAATCTGATTGCGCTGATGCTCCTTTTCATCCCAGGCATCAACATCATCGCCTTCTTCCTGGTGAACGGTTACCTGCTCGGCCGCGAGTTCTTCGAGTTCGCCGCCATGCGTTTCCGCAGTGCCGAGGAGGCGAAGCTCCTGCGCTCGCGCCATTCCGGCACGGTGTTCATGGCCGGCCTTGTGATTGCGCTTTTCCTCGCGGTGCCGATCGTCAACCTGCTGACACCGCTCTTTGCCGCAGGCCTGATGGTGCATCTGCACAAGGCGCTGACGGCGAAGGATCCGGCGACCTCATTGCGGCAAGGCTGACGCCTCGTATTGCGCGGCAAATTCGGCGCTTGGCGGGATCGGTTTGATGACGTCGATCAGGACGCCATTCGGATCGGCGGTGATGAAATGCCGCTGGCCGAAGTCTTCGTCCCTGATGTCGAGCAGCATCGGCAGGCCGGCCTGTTTCAGTCTGTCATAGACAGCGTCCACGTCTTCGACCTCGAAGTTCAGGAGCAGGCCGGAGGCCTTTCCGCGGTGTCCCGACGGGACCGTCTCATGGTTCCCGTCGAGGATGGCGAGCGTCACCTTTTCGTCTTCGGTTGACTGCAGATGGACATACCAGTCGGCGGTGAAGAGCGGCTCGAAGTGAAAATGGCGTCGGTAGAAGGCCGTCGTCGCTTCGACATTGTCCGTCATGATGACGGGATAGTAGCTCGTGGTCCTCATCCCTTTCCCTCCGCGATGATTTAACATACAATCTGCACGTATCTTTGCAATTAACATACATTCTGTTTGTATGTAAAGGGGTGACGGTGGCGCGCAATACCAGAGAAGGAACCGAGGCGACGCGTCTGGCGCTGATCTCGGCGGCCAGACGGCTCTTCGTCGAAAAGGGCTATTCGGAGACGGCAACGCCGGACATCGTGGCCGCAGCGGGTGTGACACGCGGTGCGCTCTACCATCATTTCGAGGACAAGCGGGCGCTGTTCAGGGCGGTGATCGAACAGGAAGCGATGGCGGTCGCATCCGAGATCGATCGCGGCGCTGCATCGGCTGCGACCCCGCGAGAGGCGCTGATCTCGGGGGCTTCGGCCTATTTCGCGGCGATGGCAGTCGAAGGCCGTGCGCGGCTGATGCTGCTGGAAGCGCCGGCGGTGCTGGGTGTCGAGCGCACGGCCGAGATCGACCGGGACAATGCCGAGGATCGGCTGCTTGAGGGTGTTTCAGACTGTCTCGGAGCGGCGGCATCTGCGGATGAGGTCCGCGCGCTGACCAACCTGCTGTCTTCCGCCTTCGACCGAGCGGTTCTCGAAATCGAGCGCGGCGGCGATCCCAGTCTCTACGAGGCTGCGATTGCTCGGCTGATTGACGGGCTCATTCCTCGTTCGCGTTGAAGATCTGCGGTGGCAGTTCGACGAGCGGGGCGGGGACATCGCAGGTCTTTTCCGGCGACTTGCAGATGTCGGCGATGACGCAGCGTTCGCATTCCGGTTTCCGGGCCTTGCAACAGTAGCGCCCATGCAGGATCAGCCAGTGATGGGCATGGAAGAGATATTGCTCGGGAATGATCCGCATCAGGATATCCTCGATCTCATCCGGCGTCTTGCCCGGTGCGAGCTTGATGCGGTTGCCGATCCTCAGGATATGCGTATCAACAGCCATGGTCGGAATGCCGAAGGCCATGGACATCACGACGTTTGCGGTCTTGCGGCCCACACCAGGCAACGTCACCAGTTCCTCGCGGGTGCGGGGGACTTCGCTTCCGAAGTCGTCGACCAGCTTCTGGCTGAGCGCGATCACGTTCTTCGCCTTGTTGCGAAAAAGTCCGATCGTCTTGATGTAGTCGCGGACTTTTTCCTCGCCGAGCGCCAGCATCTTTTCCGGTGTATCCGCCACCTTGAAGAGGGCGCGCGTCGCTTTATTTACGCCTGCATCGGTCGCTTGCGCGGAGAGTGCCACGGCGACCACGAGTGTGAACGGGTTGACGTGTTCCAGCTCGCCCTTTGGCTCCGGCCTCTGGATCGAGAAACGGCGAAAGATCTCTTCCAGTTCGGCTTTGGAGTAAGCCGTGCGACGGCGTGTCGCCGGCTTGCGACGGGTCGCCGGATTTGACTTTTTCAAGGTTTGGGTGCTGGATTTCGGCTTCGCTTCAGTCATGGAAAACCTATAATCGGGCGCGGTGATGGAAGGCAATCTCGAGCAGGCGGCGGATCAGCCGATTTTCGCAGCGGAACTGACGCCTTACCGGTCGCTGGGGCGTAAAGGTTATCGCATCCTGTTTGCCATCACCGGGACCGTCTGCCTTGTGCATGCGATCTTCTTCATGGCGACCGGCGCCTGGCCGATCGGCCTGTTCTTCGGCCTGGACTTTCTCCTGCTCTACGGTGCTTTCTGGCTGAATTATCGTGCAGCACGTGCGCGTGAAGAGGTGACGGTGTCGCGGACCGAACTGTCAATCCGCAAGTTCACGCCCACAGGACGGATGACCGAACACACGTTCAAGACGCTCTGGGCCCGCTTCTTCGTCGAGCGCCACGAAGAGTTCGGCATCACCTCCATGGCGGTGGCCGGCGAAGGGCGGCGAACCGATGTCGGCTCCTTCCTCAATCCCGATGATCGCGAGAGTTTCGCAAAGGCGATGACCGGTGCCCTGGCCACCGCCAAGCAGCGCATTTGATCGGGATCGAGGCCTGGCAAGAAACGGGTGGTATCCGCCGCCTCCTCGTGGTGAAGTCACGGTCAGATGAGGATTTGCCATGACGCTTGCCCAACAGATCGACCTTTCCCGAACCACCGACATCACGCCCGATGGCTCTGACTACGAGACCGTGCGGCAGGTGATCGAGATGCTGACGCTGGACTATCAGCGCCAGCCGTCGCTGGAGGTGATTGCCGAGCGATTGCGGCAATCGCCGACACAGTTGCAAAAGACCTTCACCCGCTGGGCCGGGCTCTCACCCAAAGCCTTCCTGCAGGCGGTCACGCTCGATCACGCCAAGCGGCTGCTAGGCCATGAGGAAATGCCGCTGCTCGAGACATCGCTTGAGCTTGGTCTCTCCGGTCCCGGGCGTCTGCATGATCTCTTCGTCACACACGAGGCGATGAGCCCCGGCGAGTGGAAGGCACGCGGCGCAGGGCTCACGATCCGCTATGGCTATCATCCGTCGCCCTTCGGCCTTGCGCTCGTCATGACCACAGACCGCGGACTTGCGGGGCTCGCCTTTGCCGATCCCGGCGGTGAGGTCGCCTGTTTCGACGACATGGTGCAGCGCTGGCCGAATGCCCACTACGTCGAGGATGTGCAGGCCACGGCGTCTTATGCGGCGCGCGTCTTCGATCCCGAGCGCTGGTCTGCACAGGAGCCGCTGCGCGTCGTGCTGATCGGCTCGGACTTCCAGATACGGGTCTGGGAAAGCCTCCTGGAAATCCCGCTCGGGCGTGCCGTCACCTATTCCGACATCGCCCGAAAGATCGGCCAGCCGACTGCCAGCCGCGCGGTGGGGGCAGCCGTCGGCCGCAATCCGATCTCGTTTGTCGTGCCCTGCCACCGGGCGCTCGGCAAGAGCGGCGCGCTGACCGGGTATCACTGGGGCCTGACCCGCAAGCGTGCGATGCTGGGTTGGGAAGCGGGCAAGGCGTGAGCGCGCGAGGTGCTTTCCGAAATCCCGCTTGTGTGAAAGGATGAACCATGCGCAACACGGTTCATCTCCCTGAAGACATCAGCCGCCGGATCGACAGTCTGGTCGAGCGGAGCAATCTCTCCCGCGATCAGATCGTGGAGGATGCGCTTGCCCAGGGCCGCTCGCTTGCATGGCAGGAGCAGTGGGTCGCGGGCGTGCTGGAAGGGCTGGCGGAGGCTGAACGCGGCGAGTTCGCCAGCGAAGCAGAGATTGAGGCCGTGTCCCGGGCCTGGCCAGAGCAGCTCTAGCCTGCCAACCCCAACAACTCCCGTGCCGCCGCCTCATCCGTGATCAGCGTGTTGCAGCCGATCCTGCGGATTGTCGCGTGTATCGCCTTGGCGCGATGCGCCCCACCCGAAGACAGCACGATGTGTTTCGCCTTCCTCAGTGTGTCCAGGTCAACGGACATCACCCGTTCGTTGATCGGGTGGGCGACCGAGTTGCCTTTCGCATCGAGGAAGTTGAACATGGTGTCGCAGACGCAGCCGGCATCGACCAGTTCCATCAGCGTCTGGTGGCTGATGAAGCCTTCCGAGAGCGAGGTGGAATGCGGGCCGATATCGCCGCAGGAGACGATCGCGAGGTCGAGGTTTTCGGCAAGATCATAGATCGTCTTCAACCCGCATTCTTCAATGAGTGCCCGCTTGGTCGCGACGGAATCGACCAGGAGGGGCGCGAGGAACATGTAGCATTCGGCGCCGAGCTGGCTTGCCAGCCGCCAGGTGTAGTCGATCGGGTTGGTCTGGCGGACCGCGACGATGCCGCCGAGCAGGGAGACCACCTTGCAGTTCTCGCGGTTCGGTGGGCGGAAACCGGCGAGTGACGCCGTCATTGTGCGGCCCCAGCCGACGCCGATGGTCATGTCATTGGTGATCACTTCGGTCAGGAACTGGCCGAGTGCGAGGCCGACGGCCTTGGCGATCGAGGCGGCATCCAGGCTGTCCGGCGAGGGCACGACGACGGCCTCGTCAAGGCCATAGGCTTTTTCGAGCCTGACTGCGAGATCGACACAGTCGGCGACGCCGTCGCTGATCCAGATCTGCACTTCAGCGCGCTTGCGAGCCTCTTCCAGCATGCGGATGACGGTCGAGCGGCTGATGCCCAGTCGATCAGCCACGTCCTTCTGCGTCAGGCCCTCGTTGTAATAGAGCCATGCGGCGCGGATGCGCAGTGCCGCAGCATCCGAAAGGGACGTGTGATGTTCGCGTCTGAGCTTCGCCAAGGGGTGTCCCGTCTGTTGGAAATCACCACTACTATCCCGAAACGTGAAACTTATGTCAAATCCGTTGAGCAAATGTCTTGACTTTGCCTGCTGCAGGCGGCGATAGTCGAAACCCAGAAGGCTGGCGGATCGCGCCGGCCGGTTTATGCCATGCTGAGCCGAAGGAAAATGCGATGACCTCGAAACTCGAACAGCTTCGTTCCATGACGACCGTGGTCGCCGATACCGGTGACATCGAGGCCGTCGCCCGCCTGAAGCCGGTCGATTGCACCACCAATCCCTCCATCGTCCTTAAGGCGCTCGGCACCGATGCCTTTGCCGATGCCTTCAAGGAAGCGATCGCCTGGGGCAAGTCCAAGGGCGGCAAGGACGAAGCCGTTGTCGGCGCTATCGCCGACCGTCTCGCCGTGTCCGTCGGTGCAGCTCTTGCCGCACTGGTTCCGGGCCGCGTTTCGACCGAAGTCGATGCCGATCTTTCCTTCGATACCAAGGCCTCGATCGAAAAGGCGCATCAGATCATTGCCGATTACAAGGCGCGCGGCATCGAGAAGGATCGCATCCTGATCAAGCTTGCTTCCACCTGGGAAGGCATTCGTGCCGCCGAAGTGCTGCAGAAGGAAGGCATCGACTGCAATCTGACGCTGCTCTTCTCCAAGGCCCAGGCGATTGCCTGCGCCGAGGCCAATGTCTTCCTGATCTCGCCCTTCGTCGGTCGTATCCTCGACTGGTACAAGAAGTCGACCGGTCAGGACTACACGTCCGAAACCGATCCGGGTGTGCTCTCGGTCCGCTCGATCTACAATTATTACAAGGCCAATGGCATCGGCACGATCGTCATGGGTGCTTCTTTCCGCAATGCCGGCGAGATCGAGGCGCTGGCCGGTTGTGACCGCCTGACGATCAGCCCGCAGCTGCTCGACGAGTTGAATGCGGCCGAGGGAACGCTGACCCGCGTTCTGTCGCCCGAGACAGTCAAGGCCGAGCCGCATGTCACGCTCGACGAGAAGGCCTTCCGCTGGGCGATGAACGAGGACGCCATGGCGACCGAGAAGCTCGCCGAAGGCATTCGCGGCTTCGCCAAGGATCTCGGTACGCTGCGCGGCCAGATCGCCAAGGCGCTCGCCGCCTGAGAAGGCAACCGAAACGCGTCTTTCGAGTTTGGGGATGGCCGTGGCGAAAGCTGCGGCCATTTTCTATTCTGTCAGACGGGAAGGGAAGATGGACATGGCGATCATCAAGGGCGGCTGCGTCTGCGGCAAGGTGCGGTTCGAGGCTGAAGGCGAGCCCGATCGTGTCGGCATCTGTCATTGCCTCGACTGTCGCAAATCTCACGGCGCATTGTTCTATGCCGCCGCGATCTATGGCGAGGGTCAGGTGACGGTGGCCGGTGAGACGCAGATGTATGATGGCCGCCATTTTTGTCCGACCTGCGGTTCGCGCGTTTTCAATCGGAGTGGCAATGAGGTGGAGGTTCACCTCGGCTCATTCGACGATATCGATAGGTTCCAGCCCAGCTACGAGCTCTGGACCATCCGGCGTGAGCACTGGTTGCCTGAGTTTCCGGTGGCGCAACGGTTTGCAACGGACCGGTCGGCCGAGGGGCTGGATGCGTAAGGGACTTGTGCGCAATCGGCGTTTTTTCCCTTTTTTTATGCGCTCCGCTGCTCCGATGGGTTGCATTGGGCGCTTGTGATGGCATCGTAATCCGACTCTGGGCTGTAGTAAATGCTGCCTTGATTCTCGACGAGGCATTAACTTCTGGGTCATATCGTTGAAATGACGTGCCTTTGAGTCTTTGAAGGATTCGCCGGGGCAAGAGGCCGGAGTTACTGGCTGGGGTCATATATTGACGGTGTGGGAAGCAGAGGCCGGCTCTGCTGCATGATGCCCAATCCAACGCCAGGCTCTCAGGAGCCATGTTTTCACGAAAATTGTGCCCGTAAAGTCGTGCCGGATGTCGCCGTATGGCGTGCGTCCTGCAGATATCAACTGTTCCTCGTGTCGTCGCTCGGCTGTCGCCGGCATGTGCGCGTTGGAGAGTGCGGTCACCATGAATTTTGAACCAGATATCTTCAGAGCGGGGCGTTATGGTCAGCACCATTCCTTCATTGAGCATCAGTCAGATCAAGACGCTCGACGCGTCGGCAATCGCGGCTCTTACCACTGAAGACGTCAGCGTTCTCAGTTCTGCCCAGATCGCCGCCCTCTCGGCCACGCAAGTCGCCGCAATCGAGACGATTGATTTCGATGTTCTTTCCGCAAACCAGCTGGCCGCTTTCTCGGCTGTCGCTGTGCGCGGTCTCACTGTCGAGCAGCTCGCCGTGGTTGACAGTGCCAAGCTCGCGGGGCTTCAGAGCCGCCAGCTTGTTGCATTCACGTCCACACAGATTGCCGCGCTCTCCGCTGACCAGTTCAGTGCCCTGACCACGTCGCAGCTCAATGCGCTTACCAGTCTGGCGTTTTCCGGTCTCGGCACCGATGACATCGCGACGCTGAGCGCCGCCGAGCTTTCTGTACTGTCCGCCCGCGTCATCGCCGGCATGTCGGCCCAGAATTTCGCTGCTCTCACCAGTAACCAGCTCTCCGGTCTCACAACGGCCCAGATTGCTGCGCTGCCCACGTCTGTGATTGCAGGCCTGACCACGAACCAGATCGATGGTCTTTCCGCCTTGCAGCTTTCGGCGCTCACATCGCGGCAGGTCTCGGTGTTGAGCACTGCGAACCTCGCTTCCTTGACGACCGGCCAGATTGTCGGGCTGAAGAGCAACGCGCTCGGTGGGCTCTCGTCGGCGCATGTTGCTGCCTTGACCACCGAGCAGGTCGGCGCTCTGACGACCGGGCAGCTGGCGGCACTCAGCACGGCGGCGATCAGGGGGCTTGGCCCCGATGATATCGATGTGCTGTCCGCCGAAGATGTCGCGGCCATCGCAACGCGCTCCCTGGCTGCCCTGCCGGTCGACGTCTTCGCCTCGCTGAGTTCCTCCCAGCTTGCCGCATTAAGCTCCGCCAAGATCGCCGCACTGACCACGGCCCAGATCGCGTCGCTGACGTCGGACCAGGTCGATGGTTTGACCAATGCCCAGCTTGCGGGGCTTTCGAGCGTCCAGATCAACGCGCTCAACTCCGGCACGCTGCTTTCGCTCAGCACCGGGCAGATCGCTGGTCTTTCGACCAAGGCTGTGGCGATTCTCAATTCTGCCCAGGTTGCTGCACTCGACAGCAACCAGGTGGGCGCCCTCTCGACCTTGCAGCTGGCGGCGCTGTCGTCAGGCGCTGTGGCGGGACTGGGTACCGACGATCTGGCAAACTTTACCTCGACCAAGATTGCCGCGCTGAATTCCCGCGCGCTGCAGGCACTGACGACGGTGCAGCTTGGAAGTCTGCTTTCAAGTCAGCTGACGGCCCTCTCCACCAAGCAGATCGGTAGCCTGACCACAGTCCAGGTGGCTGCCCTCAACAGCAACCAGATCGATGGGCTTACCCCGGCTCAGGTCGGGGCGTTGAGCTCCGCCCAGGTCGTTGCACTCGGTACTGCCAACATCGCCACGCTTTCGACCGAACAGATCGCGGCTCTGAGCAGCCGGGCCGTCGGGGCGCTCACCAGCGCGCAACTCGATGCGATGACCAGCGACCAGATCGCCGCGCTGACCTCCGCGCAGATCGCCGCGCTTTCATCCAGCGATATCGCGGCTCTATCGACCGCGGACCTGGAAGCGTTTACCACCGCCGAATTTGCGGCACTGCCCTCCAGCGCCATTCGGGGCATTTCCACCGCCGTCATCGGCGGTCTTTCCACCGGCCTGATCGCTGCCATGAATACGCGGGCCATTGCAGCACTGAGCTCCGCTCAGGTGTCTGCCATGACTTCGGCGCAGATTGCGGCGCTCTCGCCTACACAGATCGCGGCACTCGGCTCCAGTTCGGTGGCGGGGCTCAGTTCCGAAGATATCGCGACCTTCGATTCCGCCGACATGGCCGCATTGCAGTCGCGTTCGCTCGCCGGACTGACATCAGGGGCATTCGCTGCTCTGACATCCTCCCAGATCATGGGGCTCACCACTGCCCAGATCGCCGCTCTTTCGACTGCCGTCATCGGATCGCTCAACAGCGGTCAGCTTGATGGACTGACCTCCACCCAGGTCGCCGTGCTTTCGTCGAGCCAGATCGCTGCACTTTCGAGCGACGCGATTGCCTCGCTCGATACGGCGCAGATCCGGGCAATCAGCACCCGAGGTATCGCGGCGCTGAAATCGCAGCAGGTGTCCGCCCTCACCACAGCGGCATTCGACGCCCTGACGAGCACGCAGCTCGCCGCGCTGAGTTCTGCTGCGATTGGTGCCCTGACGCCAGGCGCTATCGGTACCTTCACCTCCGCCGAGATCGCCAGCCTGTCGTCTCGCGCCATCATCGCGCTGTCGACCAATGCCATCGCCGCGATGACGTCGGATCAGATTGCCGGCCTCACAAGCGCGCAGGTCGCCGCTCTCACGACAGCGCAACTGGATGTTCTGAGCAGCAGCCAGATCGACGGGCTCTCTTCGGCAGCTGTTGCCGGCCTTACCAGCGCCCAGATCCGATCGTTGACGCCCCAGCAGTTTGGCTCCCTGTCGAGCGGCCAGATGCAATCCCTGAATACCCGCGCCATCGCTGCCCTTGGCAGTGACATGTGGGCTGCGGTCGGAAGTGCGGAATTTGCAGCCCTGTCGACACTGCAGCTGGCTGCCATCGGCACCGCGCTGTTGAGCACCGACCAGCTGGATACGCTGAACTCGTCGGAACTTGCTATCTTAAGCACGCGCACGATTGCATCGATCACGCCATCCGCCTTCGCAACGCTCGACACAGCCCAAGTGCCGGGACTGACGTCTGCCCAGGCCTCCGCGCTGACCACGGCGCAGATCGCCAGCCTGACCAGCGACCACATTGACGCGCTGTCGACGCTGGCCGTCAACGCATTGAGCAGTGCTCAGCTGAAGGCGATTTCAACGGCCGCCTTTGCGTCGCTCTCCACTGGCCAGGTGGCTGCCATCAACACACGGGCCTTTGCGGGCCTCGACTCGGGCCAGATCGCGGCTCTGTCTTCGGATCAGATCGGCTCTCTGACCTCGGGCCAGATGGCGCTTCTTTCCAGCGCGGCCATCGCGGGGCTCACGACGGAAGATCTGGATGCGCTGGATTCCAATGATATCGCCGCCATCAGTTCCCGTGCCATCATCGGATTGTCCACGGCCAGCATCGCAGCGCTCGAAACCGCACAGCTTGCCGGACTGACCACGGCACAGGTCAAGGCGCTGACGACGGCTCAGGTCGGGGCATTGACATCGAGCCAGATCGCCAGCCTGTCGAGCGCCCAGTTCTCGGCAATGACATCGACGCAAATCCGCAGCCTCTCGACCGCCAGCATCAGTGCTTTGAATACCAGCCAGGTGGCATCGCTGAGCTCTGGGGTCATCGGGGGGCTCTCCACCGACCAGCTCGTCGCGATGACGACCGCCCAGATCGAGGCACTCACGCCCGCACAGGTCGGTGCTCTCAACTCGGCGGCGATCAGTGCTCTTGACGTTGCGGACCTGCTGCTTTTCTCGACGGCAGATATTGCCGCAATCAAGACGAGTGCCATTGCCGGTCTCTCGACATCAGATCTCGATGATCTGTCGACCACCCAGATCCTCGCGCTGACCGAAGCGCAGATCCAGTCGATGAGCAACGCACAGGTTGCGATCGTGATCGCTGCCTATCAGGCGATCTGATCCGCAGGGTGCGGATTATACGGAAAAGCGCTACAGGAAGGCCCCGAATGGGGCCTTTCGCGCTGACGAGGAGCGGAAACGGCCGACGGCCGCATGCTCTCAGATGGCTAGCGGATGCTCACGGTGTTCTCGGTCTCGCGAAAGGGTCGATCTCGATCTTGATCTCGGGCTCGAAGGATGGGTTGCGCAAATCGTCCGGCGGCGCGAAGCCTGGTTCTTCGAGCAGGAAGCGTCCATCCACCCAGCCCGAAATACGCGGCCGATCGACGGTTGCAACACGGCACCAATAGCCGCCGCGGCTATCCCTGCAGGATAGCCGTTCAATCGGCGTGCCCTCGTCGAGCGCGTGGATGATGCGGAAATTGGGCCCGGCACCGGAATAGACGGGCAGACGCTGACCGGGTGGCAGGCCTCTGACATGCCAGAGATAGGTATCCGTCATCAGGCCGCCGCCGCCAATGTCGGGCGCAGGGATGACCTGCGGCTGCTGGGCGCTGACAGGCGTTGCAAGGAACGGCATCAAGGACATCAGGACCGCGACCACGATGCTGGTCTTTCGCCTTGTCTGTCTTTCATCCGTTCGGCTGCCGCGCATATCGCTCTCCTGATTCCGCATCATGATACGAAGGAGACGGGCGGGGTGCCACCGGTTTGATCCGTCAGGGTAAACGCGGCTTCGCGGGCAAAGCGAGCCAGGCATTGGCCATGCCTGGCCCGGGGTTCAAAGGATCATGCGCTCAATGCGCGATCATGACATGGCGCACGGCGGTATAGTCTTCCAGCGCGTAGAGAGACATGTCCTTGCCATAACCCGACTGCTTCATGCCGCCATGGGGCATTTCGTTGCAGAGCATGAAGTGGGTGTTGATCCAGGTGCAGCCATAGCGCAGCTTGGCGGCGGTCTGCATGGCGCGGGAGATGTCCTTGGTCCAGACGGAGGAGGCAAGGCCGTAGTCGCTGTCATTTGCCCAGGCGACGGCCTGTTCGGCTTCCGAGAAGCGGGTGACGGAGACGACGGGCCCGAAGACTTCGCGGCGGACGATCTCGTCGTCTTGGGTTGCGCCGGCAATGACGGTCGGGGTGTAGAAAAAGCCCTTGTCCGAGCCGAGCTTACCGCCGGTGACGACTTCCATGTGCTTGTGTTCGGCAGCCCGGGTGACAAAGCTTTCGACGCGGTCGCGCTGGCGCTTGGAGATCAGCGGGCCGATCTCGTTTTCGGCGTCGTCGGCCTGGTTGAACTTGATGGTCGACACGGCGCTTGCAAGATCGGCGACGAAGCGGTCGTAGATCTTGTCGCTCGCGTAGATGCGGCAGGCGGCGGTGCAGTCCTGGCCGGCATTGTAGTAGCCGAAGGTGCGGATCGCCGAGACGACGGCGTCGATATCGGCGTCGTCATGGACGATGACCGGGGCCTTGCCGCCGAGTTCGAGATGGGTGCGTTTCACGGTCTTGGCGGCCGCCGTCAGCACCTTCTTGCCGGTCGCGATATCGCCTGTTATCGAGACCATGGCGATCTTCGGGTGATTGATCAGTGCGTTGCCGACGCTGTCCCCGCGGCCGAGCACGACATTGACGACGCCTTCGGGAAGGATGTCGGCCATGACCTTTGCGAGCTTCAGCGCCGTCAGCGGCGTTTGTTCGGAGGGCTTGAAGACCACGGTGTTGCCGCCGGCAAGGGCCGGTGCAAGCTTCCAGGCCATCATCATCAGCGGGTAGTTCCAGGGCGCGATCGAGCCGATGACGCCCACGGCATCGCGGCGGATCATCGAGGTGAAGCCCGGCAGATATTCGCCCGAGACCGGCGCCTGCAGCGTGCGGATCGCGCCAGCGAAGAAGCGGTAGCAGTCAACGACCGCCGGGATTTCATCGTTGAGCGCGGCGTTGATAGGCTTGCCACAGTTAAGGCTCTCGAGCGCTGCGAAACCGGCGGCGTCCTTTTCGATCGCGTCAGCAATCGCCAGCAGGTAGCCGGCGCGCTGGCCGGGCGTCGTCTGCGACCAGGAGACGAAGGCGCCTTCTGCGGCGTCCACGGCCTCGTCCACCTGGGCAAGCGAGGCCTCGGGGAGATCGACGATGACATCGCCGGTTTTGGGGTTCAGGATCTTTTCGTCCGTCTCTGTGCCGGCTTCGAACTTGGCGCCGATCAGCATCTGGGTGTCCATGTCGTTCTCCCTTTTATCAGACTTCAATTGCGAAACCGGCAGGCGACGCCGCACGGGTTCGGTGGTTCATCATTTGCCGCTGCCTGCGATCTGGTCGGTATCGCGGGTCAGATAATAGGCCGCCAGGATCGGCAGGAAAGTGACGATCACGACAACCATCGCGACCACATTGGTGACCGGGCGCTGGCGTGGACGGATCAGTTCTTCGAGCATCCAGATCGGCAGCGTCGACTGCTGACCGGCGGTGAAGGTGGTGACGATGACCTCGTCGAAGGAGAGCGCGAAGGCGAGCATGCCGCCGGCCAGAAGCGCTGTCGCAATGTTCGGCAGGATCACATAGCGGAAGGTCTGAAAACCGTCTGCGCCGAGATCCATGGAGGCCTCGATCAGCGAGCCTGAGGTGCGGCGGAAGCGAGCCACCGCATTGTTGTAGACAACGACGACGCAGAAGGTCGCGTGGCCGAGGATGATCGTCCAGAAGGTGAACGGGATGTCTGCGAGCGAAAAGGCCGAGCGGAGCGCAATGCCGGTGATGATGCCGGGCAGCGCGATGGGCAGGATGACCAGCAGCGAGATCACCTCTCGGCCGAAGAATTTGGTGCGGGCGACGGCGGCAGCCGCCAGCGTGCCGAGCAGCAGCGCAATCACGGTTGCGATGCTGGCGACCTTGACCGAGAGCCAGAGGGCTTCCCAGATGTCGGGGCGGTTCCAGGCGACGGCGAACCATTTGGTGGTGAAGCCCGGCGGCGGCCACTGGAAGCTCTTTTCCTCCGTGGTGAAGGCATAGACGAAGATCAAGAGGATCGGCAGATGCAGGAAGGCAAGGCCAGCGCCAGCGGCGATCTTCAGCGACAGGCCTGCGGATTGGGAGCGGTCAGAGCGCATCGAAGGCCCCCATGCGTTTGGCGATGGTCAGATAAATGCCCATGATCACGATCGGCACGACCGAGAAGGCGGCAGCAAGCGGGATATTGCCGGCGGTGCCCTGCTGGGCATAGACGGCCTGGCCGATGAAAAGCCTGGAGGTGCCGACGATCTGCGGGATGATGTAATCGCCCATTGTCAGCGAGAAGGTGAAGATCGAGCCAGCGACGATGCCGGGCAGGGCGAGCGGAAAGAGCACGTGGCGGAAGGTCTGGCCGGAATCGGCGCCAAGGTCGCCCGAGGCTTCGATCAGGTTGCCGGGCACGCGCTCGAGCGCTGCCTGGATTGGCAGGATCATGAAGGGCAGCCAGACATAGACGAAGACGATGAAGGTGCCGAGATAGCTGATCGACAGCGAATTGCCGCCGATCACGGGCAAGGCCAGGATCCCGTCGAGCAGCCAGGTGAGATGCAGTTTCTCGAAGATCCAGGTGAGGATGCCTTCCTTGGCGAGGATCAGCTTCCAGGCATAGACCTTGACGAGATAGCTCGACCAGAGCGGCAGCATGATGCCGAGATAGAAGACCGCTTTCCAGCGCCCCCGGGCATAACGCGCGGCATAATAGGCGATGGGGAAGGCGATCACTGCCGACACCAGCGTGACAGCCGCCGACATCAGCAGCGTGCGCAGGATGATGTCGAAATTGGCCGGCTGCAGCAGCTGCCCATAGGTTGCGAGCGTGAATTCGTAATTGATCAGGCCGGAGAATTCGTCGATCGAAAAGAAGCTCTGCAGGAGCAGCGCAAAGAGCGAGCCGACATAGATGATGCCGAGCCAGAGCAGGGGCGGCACCAGCATCAGAACCAGCAGCAGGTTGGGCCTCCGCCAGAACAGATCCGAGAGCCGCCCCATCAGGCCCTGACGGCCAGGGGTAATGGCGGGTGCGGAGATCGCCGTCATGCGGCCTCCTCCATATAGTGCAGGTCGGCGGGCGACCAGGCGATGCGGATGCTTTCGCCGCTCTGCGGTGCCGGTTGGCCGGCGGGCAGCGAGACGGTGAGGGCGGCCACTGCCGTTTCGACGAAGAGCTTGGTCGAGGCGCCGAGGAAGCTGGTCGAACGCACGGTTGCCTCGACACCGCCGTCCGAGACAATGCGGATCGCTTCGGGGCGCAGGCTCGTCCAGCGGGCCTCACCGCCGAGCGCCTTCATCGCCTCGGGTGCGATGACATTGGAGGAGCCGACGAAATCGGCGACGAAGCGGGTACGGGGGCGGTTGTAGATCTCGTGCGGCGTGCCGGCCTGGACGATCTTGCCGTCGTTGAAGACGGCAACGCGGTCGGCCATGGACAGAGCTTCACCCTGGTCGTGGGTGACGAAGACGAAGGTGATGCCGAGCGAGCGCTGCAGGCTTTTCAGCTCCTCCTGCATCTGTTCGCGCAGCTTCAAGTCCAGCGCGCCAAGCGGCTCGTCGAGCAGCAGCACCTTGGGCTTGTTCACCAGCGCGCGGGCAAGGGCCACGCGCTGGCGCTGGCCGCCGGAGAGCTGGCCGGGCTTGCGGGCGCCGTAGCCTGGTAGCTTGACCATTTCCAGCGCCTTCTCGGCCTCACGGTGGCGTTCGGCCTTGGCGACGCCCTTGACCATCAGGCCATAGGCGACGTTGTCGAGAATGTTCAAATGCGGGAAGAGGGCATAGTCCTGGAAGACCGTGTTGACGTTGCGTCGATAGGGCGGCACGCCCTCGGCGGTCTCGCCAAAGATCTCGATATGGCCTGCGGTCGGCTGTTCGAAGCCGGCGATCAGGCGCAGGCAGGTCGTCTTGCCGGAGCCGGATGGGCCGAGCATGGCGAAGAATTCGCCTGGCTCGACGGTCAGGTCGACGGCATCGACGGCTTTCACGCTGCCGAAATGGCGCGAGACCTTCGAGAAGGAGACGGCTGCGGTCATGGGGACTCCAGAGTTGCTTTATGGCCCCTCATCCGCCTGCCGGCACCTTCTCCCCGCAGGCGGGGAGAAGGACGTGCTTCCGCCGGCCTCGCAAAGCGTCGGCTGGCAGCAATCAGAGCGGTGGCTTCGGGGCAAGTCCCCTCTCCCCGTTCACGGGGAGAGGGTTAGGGTGAGGGGCAAATGCCCCGATGACAAGATCAACGTCCGCCGATCACGCCGATGTAGTCGGATACCCAGCGGTGGTAGGGGACGCATTCGCCCTGGCTTTCGCATTTGGAGACCGGGGTCTTCCAGAACTTGATCTTCTCGAAGTTGTCGAAGCCGTTGCGGGCGCAGCCTTCGTCGGTCAGGAGCGCATTGCCCTTGCAGGCGGCGGGAACCGAGGGAACCGTGCCGAACCAGGCGGAAACGTCACCCTGGACCTTGGGCGAGAGCGAATGCTCCATCCACATATAAGCGCAGTTCGGGTGCTCGCTGTCGACATGCAGCATGGTGGTGTCGGCCCAGCCAGTGACGCCTTCCTTCGGGAATACGGAGGCGATGGGCTGGTCGGCCTTCAGGAGGTTGACCTGGAAGGGCCAGGAGCCGGAGGCGACAACGCCTTCATTCTTGAAGTCGTCGATCTGGATGAAGGCGTCGTGCCAGTAGCGGCTGACCAGCGTGCGCTGGACGCGCAGGAGATCAAGGGCTGCCTTGTACTGGTCTTCGTTCAGCTCGTAGGGGTCCTTGATACCGAGTTCCGGCTTGTGGAACATCAGGTAATTGGCGGCATCTGCCACATGGATCGGGCCATCATAGGCCTGGATGCGGCCCTTGTTCGACTTGCCGTCGGCGAGCGTCACTTCCTCGAACACGACGTTCCAGCTGTCGGGCGCTTTGTCGCCAAAGGCCTTGGTGTTGTACATCAGGACGTTCGGGCCCCAGACGTAAGGCGTGCCATAGTGGACGCCGTCCTTGGTGTGCCAGGGGGCGTTCTGCAGGCGCTCGTCGATCGTGCTCCAGGAGGGGATGAGGGCCGTGTTGATTGGCTGGACGCGCTTGCCGGCCACGAGACGCAGCGACGCGTCGCCCGAGGCGGTGACGAGGTCGAAGCCGCCTTCGTTCATCAGGGCGACCATTTCATCCGAGGTGGCGGCGGTCTTGACCGACACCATGCAGCCGGTCTTCTTCTCGAATTCGGTGACCCAGTCGAAATTCTTGTCGGTTTCGCCGCGCTCGATATAGCCGGCCCAGGCAACGATGGACAGCGCGCCTTCGCCAGGGCCGAGCTCCTTCAGGGGCTCCTGGGCGACGGCCGCAGAGGTAAAACTCAGTACGGTGGCAAGGACAGTGCAAGACTTCAGAAGAGATTTCATCGCGAGGTCTCCCGGTTGTGAGGGCCGCATTTTTGCTGGCCATTTGTTCCCGGATGAAAGGTTGCCGCGAATTAACCGCATTCGCAAATTCATTCGTCAGAATGTCGGTATCGGTTTTTCCGAATGCAGATTTGATGGGTGTATTTTTGGGTTTTACAAATTTCAGGTTGTTTTTTGATTTTGTGTGCCTAAGCTTCCTTTGGGGCAATCAGGTAAGATTTGGGCGATGGTTACTCGGTACACTAGGGGGCCGACATGGTTCGATTTTCTGGAGCAAATCAGTGGCTGCAATGATGGCCGCTGGTACTTCAGGGGGCAGAGCGACAAAGACTGGCCTTTGCAGCCGGGGGTTGGCCGTCAGGACAAGCTTGGGCTCTCAGCCTACAGTCTTGATGACGAACTACGCCTGTTCCGTGATTTCAAGATCGAAGTGCTTCGCTTTCATTCGGACATAAATACGGATCTCGAACTTCTGGCTTTGGCGCAGCACCATCGCCTGCCAACTCGTTTGCTCGACTGGACGGAGAATCCTCTCGTGGCCGCCTGGTTTGCGTGCAATGACGAAACCGATGGCAGAACCGGTCGAATACACATGATCTACTCCGCTCAGGACCAGATCGATGCCGCGCCTGACCTCAATCCGTTTGATGCCGTAGAAGGCACGCCTGTGACACTCGTGCGCGTGCCCGGTCGCGCTGCTCGGATCACGGCGCAACAGGGGATTTTCTCTCTTCACCCCAATCCGGTCGATCACTGGGAACCCTGGGCCGTGCAAGATCCGGACTTGCCGCCATCATACCTCTTTATTGACATACCGCCGGAAGAAAAGCCGTTTTTCTGCCAAATGCTGCATATTCTGGGCATCAATCACTCCAGAATGATGGGCGGGTTGGACGGTGTCTGTGATACACTCTCGCGGCGCTACAAGGAGCGATGACATGACAGCAGATACTGGTGCAGTCTCTTCGCGCATCCAGAGCACAATCGTTCACCATCCGGAACAGGAGGGTAACCGCGTTGTTCGGTTGAAGTCTTCGGGCCATTCGCCCATTAAGCGAATATTAGAAGATGCCGCACACACTCCACCGAGCGAAACGGTTTACAAAGCCATGACCAGAGAACGGGTTCAGAACAGAGTAGCCGATGCGGTACGGGGCCTGGACAGGCAGACGGTGGAAAAACTTGCGGATTTCACCAAGTTTGTTCCTGATGCCCGCCTCGTGACCGTCGAAGTGGAAAGCACGTCGTTTGACATCGAAAGCGATGGTCAGTTCAAAGGACGTGCGAATCTTCTTGTGCGTGTGCCGTTTAAGGGCTTCGGCGGGAAAGTCTCTTCCACGTTGGCCTCGTTGGCGATTCCGACCTATGTTCAAGGCTCCGTGTCAGACAGCGGTGTTTCGGTTCAGCAGATCCTGATCCGCGACTGAGCGCTTACCTCACCTGACCCGCCCACTGCGGCTCGCCTCGGCGATCCCTACAAAATCCCGCGCGGATTGCGGCAGGCTCGAGCCCTTGCGCCAGACCATGCCGACCTGCACCACAGGCAGGGCGCCTGACACATCGCGACTTTCGATGCGGTCGCCTTCCAGCGACCAGGGGCGATAGACGAGGTCCGGCAACAGGGCCACGCCGGCGCCGGTGGCGACCAGGCTGCGGACCGCTTCCACCGAGCGGGTGCGGAAGGCGACATGCGGGCGGGCGCCGAGCGCCGAGAGCAGCTTGCCGGTGTTCTCCTCGATTTCGTCGACCGTCAGCATGATCAGCGGCTCGCGGGCGATGTCCTGCACGGAAATGATGTCCGCCGAAACCAGCGGATGGCCAATGGGCAGCCAGAGGCGGTAGGGCGAGGTTTCCAGGATCTCGGCCTGCAGCGCCAGTCGGTCGCGCAGGTTGGAGATGACCATCACCGCGACATCGAGTTCGCCACCGATCAGCAGGTGTTCGAGATAGGAGCCGTTGTCCTCGATGGCGGAAACCTCGACGCCCGGGCTGGCGCGGCGATAGCGGGCGAGCAGGTCCGACAAAACGTAGCCGGCGACGAGCGAGGTGACGCCGATATTGAGCGTGCCGCCGGTGCTGTTCTGGGTCTCGGTGAAGACGTTGCGGGCATCCGAGACATCCGCGAGGATTTTGGTTGCGTGGCGGAGGAACTGGTGGCCGTTATAGGTGATGGTCAGGCCGCGCGGATGGCGCTCGAAGAGTTCGACGCCGAGATCGCCCTCGAGTTCCTTGATCGCTTCGGTGACCGAAGACTGGGAGATCGAAAGGTTCTGGGCCGCACGCGTGACCGATCCCTGTTCGGCGACGGCGACGAAATACTGCAATTGGCGGAAGGTGAAGGCCATGGCCTTTTGAAGCATGGAGACTGCTGCTAGGCAAGGCATGTCATATACCTGTCCGCTTGCATGTCTGCCGTGCATTTGTGGGCTAGGAAAACCGGGCGACGCGTGTACGATCATGCTGCTCGCTTCGTGTCTTGTCGGCGGGTCCTTCCTGTTCAGGCCATTGTTGCACATCATGAAATCGACGCCACTTGGCTACAGCTTTACGTTTCTGGCTTTTTCCGTCTTTGCCATTCAGGACGGTCTTTCGAAGCATCTCGGCCAGGACTATTCGCCGGTCCAGGTGGCTATGGTGCGCTTCTGGGCCTTTCTCGTTTTCGCTCTGTTCATGGCATACCATAGTCCTGGGGGGATCAGGGCTGCCGTCAACAGCAAACGACCTTGGCTTCAGTGCCTGCGGGGGCTGCTCCTTTTCGTGCAGATACTGATTTCGGTGACGGCCTTCGTCCATGTGGGGCTGGCGCAAAGCCAAGCGATTTTTGCCGCAACGCCGATTTTTGTCGCGCTGCTGTCGATGCCGGTGCTGGGCGAACGTGTGGGCTGGCGGCGTTGGACAGCCATCCTGGTGGGGCTGATCGGTGTTGTGGTGATGCTTGCCCCGACCGGCAACGGTGTCAGCCCCTACATGATCCTGCCGCTGATCTGCGCCGTCATGGGCGCTGTCTATGGAATTGCCACTCGGCTGGTCAGCCGCGATGATGCCCCGGCGACGAGCTTCTTCTATCTTGGCTTTGTCGGTTTCGTCTGCGCCACCATCCTTGGTCCATTCTACTGGATCCCGTTTACCGCCGTTGACTGGGCCTGGATGGCGGGGCTTTGCTGCACCGGTATCATCGGGCATTTCGCTCTGATAAAGGCCTATGGCAATCTCGACGCAGTGCTTGTCCAGCCGATCTCCTATTGGCAGTTGGTGCTCGGCGCCATCCTTGCGGTGGCGGTGTTTGGCGAGGTGCTCAAGTGGAACACGGTGGTCGGCTCGATCATCGTCGTTGGAGCCGGCCTCTTTACCGTCTGGCGGGAATGGGTGGTGTCGCGTCGTGTTAGACGATCGGAGGAGGAGGCGCGGCTCTAGTCTGTGCCGCGAGCCCGCCCATCAATGCCCTGAGGTTTTGACCTGGCCCTCATTTGCCAGTTGCAGCAGAGCCGGCAACCCCAAAGGTGCCACAGGCCTGAAATCAAGCCCGTAGACGCGGCTTGCGCAATCGCGCTTCACCCGTTCGATCTGAACCTTCTCGCCGCGAATGCGGGCGCGCAGCAAGGGGTCACGGGTGCCGGTGATTGCCATCGCCTTGTTGACCACCCAGCCATAGGGTTCGATGCCGGCGCGACGCAGGTCGTCCTGGAGGGCGGATGCTTCCGAGACCGGGGTTGTCTCCGGCAGTGTGACGAGCAGGACGCGGGTGTAGGCTGGATCCTGCAGGCGCATCAGCGGTGTCACCATGCGGCCTGGGGCATCCTCGGCGATATGGCGTGTCATCTGGCGATGATACGCGCCGGTTGCGTCGAGAAGCAGCAGGGTGTGGCCCGTGGGTGCCGTGTCGATGACAACGAAGCTGGTACGAGCTTCGCCGACGACGCGGGCGAAGGCGTGGAAGACGGCAACTTCCTCGGTGCAGGGCGAGGCGAGATCCTCCCGTAACAGGGCCTTGCCGTCGTCATCGAGATCGCGGCCCTTGGTTGCCATGATCTTTTCGATGTAGCGGGCGGTTTCCGCCGCCGGGTCTATGCGGTCGACGCTGAGCCCGGGCAGGGCGTCCGCACCGACGACGAAGGAGAGATGGGCTGCCGGATCGGTGGTGGTGAGATGGACCGTATGGCCGCGAGAGGCCAGCCCGACGGCGACAGCTGCTGCCACGGTCGTCTTGCCGACGCCGCCCTTGCCCATGACCATCACGAGGCCCTTGCCGCTTGCGGCAATTTCGCCGACCAGCGTCGCGAGACGGGGCAGGGCGGGGTTTTCGAAGGTGTCGTCTGCGGCATCCGCAGGAGGCGTGAGGGCCGTATCGGACAGTAGTGCGCGAAGTGCGGCAAGCCCGACCATGTCGAAGGGTTTCAGGGCGATCTCGTCTCGGGAGAGCGATGCCAGCGTAGCTGGCAGGTCAGTGAGTGCCTTCGTTTGTTCTGCCGCGAAGGCCGCGGCCACCTGATCGCTCGGATCGGTTGGTGTAAAACAGCCGTTGACGGCGAGCATCTGGTTGGAAAGTCCGAGTTCGCAGAGCTCCCCGGCCGTTCTGGCAGCTTCGCGGATCGCGCCGCGATCGGCACGTGTGACGAGCACGATGGTCGTTCGAGCGGAATCACCGAGACAGGCGAGTGCCTGGCGGAACCTGTCCTCCTGCATTTTTAAGCCTGAATGCGGGCCAAGGCAGGAGGCGCCGCGTTCGTTTGCCTCCAGAAAACCTGTCCAGGCTTTGGGCAGGCTGAGCAGCCGCGGCGTATGGCCGGTCGGTGCTGTGTCGAAGATGATGTGGTCGAAGCGTGGGTTGTCCTCTGCCAGCAGGCCGACGAATTCGTCGAAGGCGGCAATCTCGGTGGTGCAGGCGCCGGACAGTTGTTCGCGCACGGTGGCGCGATCCTCGTCGCTCGCATCAGGCGCCATCTGGTCGAGAACGCGTGCGCGGTATTCCTCGGCGGCGCTCTCCGGGTCGATGTTCATGGCGTAAAGGCGTGGCACACCCGGCACGGGTGTCGGCTCGCTGCCGAGGGTGAGGCCCAGCATTTCGTCGAGATTGGAGGCCGGATCGGTGCTGACCAGCAGGACGTTGAGGCCCTTGTCGGCGAGCGCAATGGCAGCCGCGCAACTCAGCGAGGTCTTGCCGACGCCACCCTTGCCGGTGAAAAACAGGTGTCGGGTGGGTTTGTGAAGAAGCTTCATCGTCGACATGGGCATCCATCCTCGCGTTGATGGTCTGACCCTAGCCCGCCCTTGCCCTTGCGGACTTGATCCATGCCAAGTGACAGGACGATCAGATGTCTTCTGCTGCGGCGATGCGGTTCACGCTCCTCGCCTGCCAGAGCGTGCGGAAGAAGGCGAGGATGAAGATGCCGCTCATGATCAGCACTATCGTCGGGGCGGGGGCGCTGTCGATGAAGAAGCTCAGATAGATGCCAGCGAGCGAGGAGATGACCGCGACGGACACCGCCGTCACCAGCATCGTGCCGTAACGCTTGGTCAACAGGAAGGCGATGGCGCCGGGGGCGACCAGCATCGCGACCGACAGGATGATGCCGACGGCCTTCAGGGCGCCGACGACAACAAGCGAAAGTACGGCGAGCTGGCCGTAATGCAGGAGCCGGACCGACAGGCCGATGGCCCGCGCATGCTGCGGGTCGAAGGCGTGGACGAGCAGGTCCTTGCGCAGCACGATCAGGAAGAGCGTGGCAAAGAGGGCGATGAGGCCTGTTTCGATCAGGTCCGAGGGCAGCAGGCCCAGCATGTCGCCGAAGAGGATGTGGTCGAGATGCACGGAGCTCTGGACCTTGACATAGAGAACGAGCCCAAGACCGAACATGCCGGAAAAGACGATGCCGAGCACTGTGTCTTCCTTGATGCGGCTGTTCTCCTTGATGAAGCCGGTCAGGAGCGCGCAGACGAGACCGGCGACAAAGGCGCCGATGGCGAGCGGAATGCCGGCGATATAGGCGATCACCACGCCCGGCAGCACGGCGTGCGAGACGGCGTCGCCCATCAGCGACCAGCCTTTGAGCACCAGCAGGCAGGAGAGAAGCGCCATCGGGATCGCGATCATCAACGTCACGACGAATGCCGACTGCATGAAGGGAAGCTGGAAGGGCATGAGCGCAAGTTCGACGGTTTCGTTCATGCCGGGCGCTCCTCGGGGAGACGAGCGGCGTCTGTCATGACCTCTGGGGACACTGGTTCCAGGGCTTCACGGGCGCGGCTGCGCGCGGCGAGCACGCCGTGCTTGGGCGCGAAGAGGAAGGCCAGAAGGAAGATCACCGTCTGCAGCACGACGATGATGCCGCCGGTGGCGCCATCGAGGAAGTAGCTGGCATAGGCGCCGACAAAACTGGTGCCCGCGCCGATCGAAAGTGCGAGCAGGATCAGCCGCTGGAAGCGGTCGGTGAGGAGATAGGCGGTGGCGCCGGGGGTAACGACCATGGCGATGACGAGGAAGGCGCCGACGGTCTGCATGGCGGCGACAGTGGAGGCGGCGAGCAGGGTAAAGAACATCACCTTCAACGCATCGGGCCTGAGGCCGATCGAGCGGGCATGGTTTTCGTCGAAGAAGGTGACCATCAGGTCCTTCCATTTCAGCGTCAGCACGAGAAGGCTGATGCCGCCGATCAGGATGAGCTGCAGCGTGTCGGCGGGCGAGATGGCGAGAACATTGCCGAGCACGATGGTCTTGATGTCGATCGAGACGGGCGAGATCGACACCATGAAAAGGCCGAGGCCAAAGAAGGACGTGAAGATCAGGCCGATGATTGCGTCTTCCTTCAGCTTGGTGCGCTGGTTGAGGAAGAGGATGGCTAGCGCCGCAAGTCCGCCGGACAGGAAGGCGCCGAAAGCAAAGGGCAGGCCGAGCATATAGGCGCCGGCAACCCCCGGCACGATGGCATGGGAGAGCGCGTCGCCGATCAGCGACCAGCCCTTCAGCATCAGATAGGCGGAGAGGAAGCCGCAGACGCCACCGACCAGCGCAGACACCAGAATGGCGTTGCGCATGTAATCATAGCTGAAGGGCTCAACCAGGGTCGCGAGCATCTGATGCTCCCGGTTTCGGCTGCCCATAGATGACGAAGGGGCGCTCATCGTCGGTGATGACGGTGACTTCGCGGCCGTCATCATCGTCGTGCAGATCGCGACCGGCGAGCACGAAGTGACGCAGGGCGCCGCCAAAGGCGGTCTTGAGGTTGTCTTCGGTAAAGGTGTCCTCGGTCTTGCCGGAGGCGATCACGGTTCCCTTGACGAAGATGGTGCGGTCGCAGAAATCCGGCACGCTGCCGAGATTGTGGGTCGAGACCAGCATGACGCGGCCTTCGGCGCGCAGGTCCTTCATCAAACCGATGATCTGTTCTTCGGTGGTCACATCGACGCCGGTGAAGGGTTCGTCAAGCAGGATCACCTGACCCTCCTGGGCCAGCGCACGGGCTAGGAAGACGCGCTTGCGCTGGCCGCCGGAGAGTTCGCCGATCTGGCGCTTGCGATAGTCGTTCATGCCAACGCGGGCGAGCGCCTCATCGACAAGCTGGTGATCGCGTTTGGAGGGAATGCGCAGGAAATTCATGTGGCCGTAGCGGCCCATCATCACCACGTCCTCGACGAGAACGGGGAAGTTCCAGTCGACCTCTTCTGCCTGAGGGACGTAAGCGACGAGGTTTTTCTTGAGGGCCTCCAGCACGCTCATGCCAAGCACGCGAATTTCGCCCGATGCGACGGGCACGAAGCCCATGATGGCCTTGAAAAGCGTCGACTTGCCGGCGCCGTTGACGCCGACAAGGGCCGTGATGGTTCCGGGCGGGATGGCAAAACTCGCATGGCGCAGGGCCGTATGGCCGTTACGATAGGTGACCGTCACATCCTCTGCGGCGATCCCCTCGCGATTGCGTCTTGCAGCCGATCCCATGATCATCCGGCAAATCCCTTCACGATGGTCGAGACCGTCACCTTCAGCAGATCCAGATAGGTCGGGACCGGACCGTCAGGCTCGCTCAGCGAATCCACATAGAGAATGCCGCCATAACGTGCCCCGGTTTCGGCCGCGACCTGCTTCGCCGGCTTGTCGGAGACAGTGCTCTCAGAGAATACGACGGGGATCTTGTTTTCGATCACCTGGTCGACAACGGCCTTCACCTGTTGGGGTGTGCCCTGGCTGTCGGCATTGATCGGCCAGAGATAGAGTTCCTTCATGCCAAGGTCGCGGGCGAGGTAGGAGAAGGCGCCTTCGCTCGTCACCAGGAAGCGCTCGTTTTCCGGCACCTTGGCAATTTCCGCCTGCATTGGCCCGATTTCCGCGCGGATCTTCTCCGAATAGGTGCGGGCATTGGCCTCGTAGATCGCGGCATTTGCCGGGTCGATGTCGGTCAGCGCCTTGCGGATGTTCTCGACATAGATGAGTGCGTTCTCGGGAGACATCCAGGCATGCGGGTTCGGTTTGCCGTTATAGGCGCCGCCGGCAATGCTGATCGGCTCGACGCCATCGCTGACGGTCACGGTCGGCACATCGCCGAGATTGGCGAGAAACTTCTCGAACCACGCTTCAAGATTGAGACCATTGCGCAGCACGAGATCGGCATCACGAGCCTTCAAAATATCGCGCGGGGTCGGCTGGTAGCCGTGGATTTCCGCACCCGGCTTGGTGATGCTTTCGACATCAGCGGCGTCGCCGGCAACATTCTGGGCGATATCGGCAATCACGGTGAAGGTCGTGACGACCTTCGGCTTGTCGTCGGCAAAGGCTGTCCCCGGCAGCAGAAGCGCCAGAGCGAAAAGACGGCAGGCAAGCTTTGAAACCATTGTCCATTCCTGTTCTTGCAAGTCATTCGCATTAAAATCTACAGCGCTTCGTGCCGTTGTCAATGCTCTTGCAAATCATTCGCAAAAAGACCGGCCCGGAAGTGTGCCGGAACTGGAATTGCCGGGTTAAAGGTTCTGCAAGGAGAGCGGCGTATGCTCACCCCCAGTATTGCGTAAACAGTCGGGACAGTGTCATGGCGGAGTTCCAAGCGTGAAGGTGCCCAAGATCCACCTTTCACGAAAGCTCATGCTGATTGCAGGCGGGATTCTGGTGACCCTCGGCGGCACGGGGGCGGCGGCCGTCTATATCGGCACCGACAAGCTGCTCGGCCCCTCCTATGCCGAGTTGAACGGCCTCGAATGCACCGAAGTCAAGACGGTCGAGATCCGCAAGCGGGACAGCTTCTGGGTGCGCAAATTCATCACCACCGATGAACCCGGCGATGGTCTGGCGCGCGTCAAGACGGCGCTGCGCGTGGCGAAGAGCCTGCAGGAAACGAAGAAGGCGGACCTGGTGCAGGTCGTCGTGCTCGATACCAACGGGCCGAAGGATCGCTCCGGCATGCGTGGCCGTGCCGTGGGTGCCGACGTCATCTACGTGCCGGATCCGAGCCACGTTCCGGAAGAGGCTGGCGCGCGCATGCTGACGGCGCGTTACATTGACGGTGCTGCGGCGGGCAATGGCGAATTCTTCGGCGAAC
Source organism: Rhizobium sp. (assembly GCA_027533385.1). Taxonomy (GTDB): domain Bacteria; phylum Pseudomonadota; class Alphaproteobacteria; order Rhizobiales; family Rhizobiaceae; genus Allorhizobium. The sequence continues at coordinate 316,171 of JAPZUE010000004.1, forward strand.
GCGTTGACATGCTGGAAGCCGACATCCAGGCGCTCGTCGCCAAGCTCAACGATCAAACGGATTGCGTGAAGCCTGAGGTTGTCGTGCCTGAGGGCGAAGCTCACGGCGAAAAGGCTGCCGAAGGCCATGGCGAGGCGCCGGCCCATGGCGCCGAGGATGCCCATGGCGAAAAGCCGGCCGAAGGGCACGGCGAAACGGAAGGTCACGGCGAGGCCGAGGGCGGCCATGGCGACGCACCTGCCGGCGAGCATGGCGAGGAGACGCCGGTTGCCGAACATGGCGCCGAAGAAAGCAAGGGCTGGATGGCCTCGCTGATGGGCATGGTCGGTCTCGGTGGCGAAGACGCCCCGGCCGAAGGTCATGCTGCTCCCGCTGATGGCGCTGGTGCCGTTGCAGAAGGGCATGAGGCGCCGGCGGATGACCATGCGGAACCGGCAGTTGCCGCGCATGGCGATGCCGGGACGAGCGATGCCCATGGCGAGACGGCTCCCGGGGCTTCGACGGAGCATGCGGCGGTCGAGCCGGCGCAACATGGCGAAGAGCCGGTTGCCGGAGCAGCCCATGCCGAAGCAAGCCAAGGCGATGCAGGCCATGGCGAGGCTCCGGCGCATGGCACGGAACAGGTTGCCCATACCGAAGAGAAACCGGCCACCGTCGAAGAGACCGCTCATGGCGGGGCAAGCGCCGGTCATCAGGAAACAGTCGATCAGGCGGCGGCCCCCGAAGTCGTGGCCGAGGAGGAGCCGGCGGCAGACGGTGGCTGGTTCGCCTCGCTGAAAAGCATGGTGGGACTTGGCGGTGCTGACGAAGAGGCGCCTGCCGAGGATGCGACGGCGAAGGCCGAGGAGACCCCGGCCGGCGGTGGTGCTGCAAGCACCGACCATGGCGCGGCGTGGCTCGAGAAGATGCGTTCACAGCCAATCACGCCGGCCGCAGGCGGGGCGGCGGCGCCCGCTGCCAAGCCGGAAGAACATGGTGCCGTTACCGATGGTCACGCCCCGGCAGCCGAGCAGCATGCGGCCAAGTCCGCAGCCGATCCCGCTCATGCCGTCCCGGCCGAAGACGAGGCTATCCTGCCGCCGAAGGTCAAGGTGAAGGGCGATGAGCACGCCAAGGCAGGTCACTGAGCACAGCGTGGCGGCGTAACTGCGCCGCCCCCGGTTTCTCGCAGGTCGCCATGACCTGCGAATCCTGTAGTCTTGTCTTGGGGAGCCCCAACAGCAGACCGGGAAGCGATGGAACGCACAACCTTAATTCAGCATGCATCCGATTACGCCACCCGTGGCGGCCTTGCCTCCGATCTTGCGCGGCTTGTCGCGCGTCCTTGGGTGAGCCAGTCCGAGGGTCAACCGGAGGATCTGATCGCCTATCTGGATGCCGACATGCGGCCGATGCTGGAAACGATCGGGTTCACCTGCCGGATCTTTGACAATCCGCTGCCGGATGGCGCGCCGTTTCTGGTCGGTAGCAGGATCGAAGACGCGGCCCTGCCGACCATCCTGATCTACGGCCATGGCGATGTCTGCAACGGCGAGGCATCCCGCTGGCGCGAGGGCTTGCATCCTTTCCGGCTGATCCAGGACGGCGACCGGCTTTACGGGCGCGGCACCGCCGACAACAAGATCCAGCATCTGATCAACATCAAGGCCCTGGAGACCGTGATCAAGGGGCGGGGACGTCTCGGCTTCAACGTCAAGATCGTGCTGGAAATGGCGGAGGAGACCGGGTCTTACGGCTTGCGGGACTTCTTCGAGCGCGAACGCGACCTGTTGTCGGCGGATGTGCTGATCGCCTCGGACGGGCCGAGGCTGCAGGTCGAGACACCGACCATGTTCATGGGTTCGCGCGGCGGCTTAAGCTTCGATCTCGTGGTGGACTTGCGGTCGGGGGATCATCATTCCGGCAATTTCGGCGGGTTGCTTGCCGATCCCGTGATCCTGCTCACCCATGCCATCGCCGCCATTGTCGATCGGCGCGGCCAGATCCTGGTGCCGGAATGGCGCCCGACGAGCCTCACACCCGACATTCGTGCAGCGCTCAAGGATTTGCCGCCGCGCCGGCATGATGAGGGCTGGGGCGAGGCGGATCTGACGCCGTCCGAACGGGTCTTCGGCTGGAATTCGCTTACCGTGCTCGCCATCTCCGCCGGCAACATCGTGGCCCCGCAGAATGCCATTTCCGGCTCGGCGCGGGCGACCTGCCAGCTGCGGTTTGTCGTCGGCACAGACATGGACGACATCCTGCCGGTGCTCAGACGTCATCTCGATGCCGCAGGCTTTCCGATGGTGGAGATCCGGGCCAAGGGGCCAGCCTTCAAGGCGACACGCTTTCCGCCGGATCATCCCTGGGTGCGCTTTGTCGAGCAGTCCATTACGGCAACAACCGGCAAGGCTCCGCATCTCCTGCCCAATCTCGCGGGGTCGCTGCCGAATGATGTCTTCACCGACGTGCTGGGCCTGCCGACGATCTGGATCCCGCATGCCCATGCAGACTGCGGCCAGCATGGGCCGAACGAGCATGCGCTCTTGTCGATTGCCGAAGAGGGCATGCGGATCATGACGGGGCTGTTTCTCGATATTGCCGAGAAGGGAGCGCCTGCTTCGTGCTGAGCCGGATCTTGTGTCCACCAGAAACGAAAAATCCCGGACCTCCTGCGAGATCCGGGACTTGAAACTTGTATCTGCCGTCTCAGTCGGCCTTGTTGCGGCGGGCCGGGAAGAGGATGACGTCGCGGATCGACGGGGCGTTGGTCAAAAGCATGATCAGGCGGTCGACGCCGATGCCGAGACCGCCGGCGGGCGGCATGCCCTGGTCGATCGCATCAAGGAATTCGTCGTCGAGCTGCTTGTCTTTTTCGCCGCGCGAATGGGCCTGTTCGAGCTGCTCGACCATGCGCTTGCGCTGCTCTTCCGGGTCATTCAGTTCGGAGAAGGCGTTGCCGACTTCCCAGGCGTTGCAATAGGTCTCGAAACGTTCGACGAGGCGCGGCTCGCCCGGCACTTCCTTGGCGAAGGGCGAGATGTCCTTGGGGAAATGCGTGACGTGGCTCGGCTGGATCAGCGTGCCCTCGACCTTCTCTTCGAAGATGAAGGCCAGGCATTCGCCCCAGGTCCAGTCCTTCTCGACGGCAAAGCCGGCGGCCTTGGCGGCGGTGCGGGCTTCCTCGTCAGTTTTCATCGCCAGGAAGTCGATGCCGGTCGCTTCCTTGACGGCGTCCGGCATCGGCACGCGCTTGAACGGACCCTTGAAGGACAGCGTCTTGTCGCCGTAGGCGACGTCGGTCGAGCCGTGGATGGCAACCGCGAGGCTTTCGAACAGACGCTCGACGAGGCCCATGACGTCCTCGTAGTCGGCATAGGCCCAGTAGCATTCCATCATGGTGAATTCGGGATTGTGACGGGTCGACACACCTTCGTTGCGGAAGTTGCGGTTGACCTCGAACACCTTGTCTGCAAGGCCCGAAACCAGCGTGCGCTTGAGGAACAGTTCCGGCGCGATGCGCAGATACATGTCCATCTTCAGCGTGTTGTGGAAGGTCTTGAACGGATCGGCGGTGGCGCCGCCATAGACCGTCTGCAGCATTGGCGTCTCGACCTCAAGGAAGCCTTCGCCTTCCATGAAGCGGCGGAGCCCCGAGATGATCTTGGAGCGCTGAAGGAAGCGGAGCTTCGAATCCTCGTTGGTCAGGATGTCGAGGTGGCGCTTGCGGTAGCGCAGCTCGATGTCGGCCAGACCGTGATACTTCTCCGGCATGGGGAGCAGCGTCTTGGTCAGCATGGTGATTTCATGGGCATTGATCGTCAGCTCGCCACGCTTGGTGCGACGGACCTGGCCCTTGACGCCGATGATGTCGCCAAGGTCGATCATCGGCAGAAGCGCACGGGCCTCTTCCGGGGTCGTGTCCTTGTGGGAGAAGATCTGGATCTTGCCCGAGGCGTCATGGATGTCCATGAACATGCCGGAATTGCGCGAGGAATAGACGCGGCCGGCGACCGTGATGATGTCCTCAGACGTTTCGTCCAGCTCCAGGCCCGCGTATTTCTCGGCGAATTCCGCGTTCGTCATCGTGCGGTGGAAATGCGCCGGATAGACGTCGCCGACCTGTTCGCGCAGCAGCGCAAGCTTCTGGCGGCGGACTTCCGTCGGGTCGGAGGAGAGGGCGGTTTCAGTGGTCTGTTCGGTCATCGTTTGTTTGCCTTCGGCGGCTGTCGTCGTTTCGGTCACCCCCCTCTGCCCTGCCGGGCATCTCCCCCTCAAGGGGGGAGATCGGATGGGGGTACGCTCGTTGCTTCCCTCCCGCGTCGCTGCCGACAGAGTATGAGTTTGAGGCACGGGGCCGGCCACTCGATAATCTCTCCCCTTGTGGGGGAGTTGCCCGGCAGGGCAGAGGGGGGTATTCAGTGCGCCGCCAATTGAGGCGACACGGCATCTTAGTTGGTGGCACCCGCCATCGCGGTCAGCACCTGGATCGCCACCTTCAACCGCTGGCGCACGACCGAGCGACCGAGCAGCGCCATACTGTCAAACAGCGGCAGCGAGCGCTGGCTGCCGGAGACGGCGACGAAGAGGGGCGGGGTGACGACGCGGAGCTTCTTGCCCATGCGCTCGGAGATCGCGCGCAGCTCTTCCTCGATGGTCGCGACGTTCCATTCGAGGATCTTTTCGAGATCCGCCTGAACGGTGGTGACGATTTCGAGCGTTTCCGCCGGGCTGGTCTTCAAGCCGCCGAAGGAGGCGGGTGTCAGGCCGACGTCGTTTGCGAGCAGGAAGCCGGCGAGCGGCGGGACTTCGCCGAGCTTGGTGACGCGGCTCTGGGCAAGCTTCAGGCCTTCGACGAGGCGATCATTTTCCATCGACCAGTCGAGCACGCGGGCAACGAAATCATCCGGGGTCAGCTTCTCGCGCAGCCAGCGGCCGTTCAGCCAGTCGAGCTTCTGGATGTCGAAGATCGCGCCGGCCTTGGAGAGGTTGTCAGGGTCGAACTTCTGGATCAGCTCTTCCATCGACAGCAGTTCCTCGCCTTCGGCGATCTGGATGAAGAACAGGCCGAGGAAGTTCATCAGCGCTTCCGGCAGGTAGCCCAGAGCGGAGTAATAGGAGATCGAGGTCGGGTTCTTGCGCTTCGACAGCTTCGACTTGTCGTGATTGCGCATCAGCGACAGGTGCATGAAAACCGGCGGCTCAAGGCCGAGATGGCGGTAGATCAGGATGTGCTTCGGCACCGAAGCCAGCCACTCCTCGCCGCGGGCGACGTGGGTGATTTTCATCATGTGGTCGTCGACGACGTTTGCCATGTGGTAGGTCGGCATGCCGTCTGCCTTCAGGAGGACCTGCATGTCGACGCTTTCCCAGGGGATCGAGACATCGCCATAGACGCCGTCATGGAAGTCGCAGGAGCCTTCGGTCGGCACCTTCAGGCGCACGACATGCGGCTCGCCGGCGGCAACGCGGGCGGTCACTTCCTCGGCCTTCAGATGCAGGCAGTGGCCGTCATAACCCGGCGGCTTGCCGGCGGCGCGCTGCGCCTCGCGCATGCTTTCCAGCCGCTCGGGCGTGCAGAAGCAATGGAAGGCGCCGCCGTTTGCGAGCATCTTGTCCACGAAGGGGCGGTAGAGATCCTTGCGCTCGGACTGGCGATAGGGGCCATAGGGGCCGCCGACATCGGGGCCTTCCGACCAGGTGAGGCCGGTCCATTTCAGCGCGTCCAGAACCTTCTGCTCGAATTCGGCGGTCGAGCGGGTCGCGTCGGTGTCCTCGATGCGCAGGATGAACTCACCGCCGAATTTCTTGGCGAAGAGGTAGTTGAACAGCGCGATGTAGGCGGTGCCGACATGGGGCTCGCCGGTCGGGGAGGGTGCGATGCGGACGCGGACGCCGGAATTGGTCATAGGATTCAGCTCGTGTGCGTGCGGGGGATCTAGCGTCCAAGCGCCGGATCGAGAATTGTGAGACTTCCAAGGATGGCTACGAAGGACAGACAGGGCTCATACAGACCGCCTGTTCCACCGCGAGGCCTTAGGCCATATTCATGGCCGTGCGTCAAGAAAAACCACGGAAACAGGGCTTTCGCAGAGCCTCTCGCTTGCGCGCAGATTTTTTGCAAAGTGGTCGGAACCAGAAGCCCAATTCCGCGTTTAGTTGGCAGAGCGCAGGCCGTGCCAACCGGACGCGACGGGATATGGGGAACAGGGAGGTTTTCCGGTTTCTCTCCCTGGCCAACGAATTGGCAGACGAGCCCCTTAACCGTCCGGCCTGCGCTCTCCCCAAGTCCCCGCCCCCAAGGAAAACCTGCGTCCCGCCGACGCAGGTTTTTCTTTGCGCGGTTTGGCCCTGCTTCGATCAGCGGACTGGCCAGACCATGAGCAGCATCGGCACTGCGACCAGCACGATGAGAAATGACAGGGGCAGCCCTAGTCTCGGATAGTCGGAGAACCTGTAGCCCCCGGGGCCCATAACCAGCGTGTTGCACTGGTGGCCGATGGGGGTGAGGAAATCGCAGCCGGCACCGATGGCGACCGCCATCAGAAAGGCCTCCGGCTTATAGCCGAGGCCCGTGGCAAAGCTTGCGGCGATCGGCGCCATGACGAGAACGGTGGCGGCATTGTTGAGGAAGGGGGTAACCGCCATGGCGGTCAGCAGGATGAGGGCGACAGCACCCCAGGCGGGCAGGCCTCCGGCGATGGCGTTGAGCCAGCCGGCGATAACGTCGCTGCCGCCGGAGGTTCTCAGCGTATCTGCGACAGGGATCAGGGCTGCCAGCATCACCAGGATCGGCCCATCCACGGCGCGGTAGACCTCGCTGACCGGAATGACGCCGAAGGCGACCATGGCAAGGGCTGCGGCAAAGAAGGCGATCGCGACCGGGGCAAGGCCGAGCGCTGTCGCGCCCATGGCAATCACGAGGATCGCGAGCGGGATGAAGATGTTCCGGCTTGTGCCCAGCAGGATTTCCCGTTCTGCGAGCGGCAGGCAGCCAAGCTCGGTGAGGATCGAGGGCATCTGCTGGCGCAGGCCCTGGAGCAGCACGACATCGCCCGAGCGCAGGGTCAGCTGGCCCAGGCGTTCGCGGATGCGCTTGCCCTGCCGGCTGACGGCCAAGAGGTTCACGCCATAGGTATGGACAAGCGACAGCTCGCTGGTGGTCTGGCCGATCAGTGGGGAGCCGCGACCGATTACGGCTTCCACCGAGGAAATGTCGCCGCGCTTCTTGCGGTCGCCCTCCGTGTTGCCGGACAGGCTGAGATTGCCCTGGGAGACGATGCGGTCCAAAGCCTCTGACGGGCCTTCGAGGAGAAGCGTGTCCTCCTCGTGCAGCAGCACATCCGGGAAGGGGGACAAACGGGTGTGGCCGCGCAAAATGGCGCTGGCGGTGACCTCGCCATGGGACGTCTGCAGCAGGTGGTGCAGCGTCTTGCCGACGAAGGGCGACTGGCGGGTGATCATCGCCTCGGTGGCAAAGCTCGAGGCTTCAAGCGCCTCCTGCAGCGAAGGGTTCTGGTTTTCGCGACGTGGGACCAGCCAGTAGAAGAAAATCAGAAAGATGATGCCGGCCACGGCAAGTGTGGCGCCGACAGGCGTGAAGTCGAACATGGTGAAGCTCTCGCCGGTCAGTTCTTCGCGCAGGCGCGAGACTGCAATGTTGGGAGAGGTGCCGATCTGCGTCATGAGACCGCCGAGCAGGGCGGAAAACGCCATGGGCATCAGAAAGACCGAGGGCGGGACGTTGGAGCGCCGGGCGAACTGGAAGGCCACGGGCATCATGATCGCCAGCGCGCCGATGTTCTTGATGAAGGCGGAGAGTACGGTCACGGTCACCAGCAGCAACAGCATCTGGCCATGCAGGGAGGTGAGGGCGGGAAAGAAGCGCTTGATGGCCAGATCGACGACACCCGAGCGTGCCACACCGGCGCTGACCACAAGCGCGCTGCCGACGATGATGACGATATCGTCCGAAAATCCCGAGAATGCTTCACCCGCCGGAACCAGGCCAACGGCGACGGCCGCGACCAGTGCGCTGCACGCGACCACGTCATAGCGGATCCTTTCCCACAGGAAGGCGGCCATCATGAGGGCGATAATGCCGAAGGCGAGGATCTGCTCGTAGGTCATGGTTCTCCGGCATGATGCTGGCTGATGAGGAAGGCGTAGGAGCTTGCTGGAAGTCTGGCAAGGGCCGAACGGTTCCCAGCCATTCTGCTCGACAGCAATAAAGGCCTATAACGGTGCCCAGCCTTTCTGTCTTTTCGAAGCGTGCGCGGCCCGAGCTCAATGCGTCGCGGTCTTCGGCTTTCGATGCTGTTCGCGCTCCAAGTCCCTTTGCGAGAAGCCGTGGGCAAACAGTTCGAAGACCGGCCTCATCAGCTGTACGATCCAGGCTTCTTGTCCTGGAGGAGACGGATGATGTCCTGCATTCTTGACTTCCGTGCTGATCAAAACGGAGGGAGGGCCCAGGACATGAGACATGTCCCGGGGATCGCGATCTGCAAGCTCGTGTATGGGATGTATAAACTCCAAGCGGCGGAACAAAGTTCCGTCCACGATCAGCCGCTGTGTTCGGCGTTCTTCGGGCCGTAGAAGTTCATGAACATGCGCAGGCCGGAATCGACGACGCGGGCGATCTCCTCATCGTCGGGGCGCACCGGTATGTCGTTGAACAGGCGCTTCTTGAAGTAGCCGGCCGCACACATGTCGATAAACTGTCGTGCTGCGAGCTCGGTGTCTTCAACCTCAAGCTCGCCCTTCTCATGTGCTGCTGCAATGTAGTCTTGCAAAAGCGCCTTGATGTTGGTCGGGGACGAGGCAAAGAAGCGCTGACAGAGTGTCGGCATGCGATCCAGCACACCCAGCAGGATGCGCATGGTTGGGATCATTTCCGTGTCGAGAATGAAATGCGCATAAGCGAGCGCATAGCGCCTCAAGCCTTCATCCGCTGTTTTGCTCTCGGCGAGAATTTGCTGGATCGCCGCGTCGAATTCGCTTTTTTCCCGCTCGACCAGAGCGCCGAACAAATCTTCCTTGCTCTGGAAATAAACGTAGATGGTGCCCTTCGAGACGCCGGCCTCACGGGTGACGTCGTTCATGCTCGCTGCGTCGTAGCCAAGCTTCATGAAGACCCGCTTGGCTCCGTCAAGGATTTGCCCGCGCTTGACAGGATCCGCCCCGGCAGCAAAGCGGCCAACCCCGGCGACAGGGTAGCAAGGGGGTGTCATGGCAGTTTCCTGGACTTGATTCGACATGGCCATACCAAAGAAAAATTAACGTAACCGAGCGTCGGCTGCTCGTAAGCTCGTTCTTGCCCTTGATATGGATGAAAAAACGCTCTATGTCAATCGAACCGAACGGTTCAGTTCGAGCAATTTCAACCAATCCCCCGGTTCGTGCCATGTCAGCGACGCAAAGATCCACCGCCCTTCGTTCCAATTCAACTCCAGTCGACCGGAATGAGGCCGCGCCTGCCATTGATACGGATGCAGGGGAGCCCCATCCGGCGCCAGAAGCTGCCGTTGCCAAGCCCAAGCGCCGCAGCCCCGTGCTGCCGGCGATCCTTGCAGTGCTGCTCGCGGGCGGCGCCTGGTACGGTTACCAGTGGTGGACCGATGGCCGTTTCATGGTGTCGACGGAAGATGCCTATATCGAAGGTGATATCGCGATCATCTCGCCCAAGGTTTCCGGTTATGTCGCCAAGGTCAACGTGACCGACAACCAGGTCGTCCATGCGGGTGATCCGCTGGTCACCCTGGATGGTGGTGATTACCAGATCGCCTATGACCAGGCCGTTGCCGGCAAGCAGAGCTCCGAACTGGCGGTCAACCGCATCGATGCCCAGATTGTCGGTGGTCAGGCCAGTGTGGCCCAGGCCAAGGCGCAGCTTGGTTCGCTGGAAGCGGCCGTTCGTGGTGCCGAGATTACGGCAAATCGTGCCGGCGAGCTTGCCGCCAAGAGTGTGGGCACAGCTGCCGATCTCGACAACGCCAAGGTGGCGCTTGATCAGGCCCGCGCCAATCTCGTGGCCGGCCAGGCTGCGGTGGATTCCGCCGAGGCCAATCTTTCCATCCTGAAAGCGCAGCGCGAAGAGGCCGTGAATGCCGTGAAGGTTCAGGATCAGGTCGTGGCCAAGGCCAAGCGGGACCTGGATTTCACCGTGCTCAAGGCCCCCTATGATGGTGTGATCGGCAATCTCTCGGTGCAATCGGGTGACCTGGTTTCGGCCGGCAAGCGGCTGGCCGCTCTGGTGCCGACCAGTGAGCTTTATATCGAGGCGAATTTCAAGGAAACGCAGATCGCCCATCTGGTGCCTGGCTCCAAGGTTTCGATCCACGTGGATGCCTATGGCGACGATCCGCTCGAAGGCACGGTGACGTCGATCGCTCCGGCTTCCGGCGCCATCTTCTCCATGCTGCCGGCGGAAAACGCCACCGGCAACTTCACCAAGGTCGTTCAGCGCGTGCCCGTCAGGATCGCGCTGCCCAAGGAAGCGCTCGCCGGTGGCCATCTGCGCGCCGGCCTCAGCGTCATCGTCGACGTCGACACCCGCACGGCCCCCGAAGGCCAGGCGCTTGCCGCGAAGTAATCTAGAGCATTTCCGGTGAAAACGGGATCACCTGAAATGCTCTATCTATTTGTTTTTACGCAGTCCGGACGCAAAACCGCTGACGCACTTTTGCTGGACCTGCTCTAACCGGCTGACGTTATCGAAAGGGCCGTGTCATGGCCGCAATCACCTCAACAGCCATTGCGCCCTCGGCACCTGCCGAGGAGCGCATGGATCCCCGACGGGTCTTCGCCTTCCTGGCGATGGTGTTCGGGATGTTCATGTCGATCCTCGATATCCAGATCGTCTCGGCGTCGCTCGCCGAGATCCAGGCGGGCCTGGGGGCCGGCTCCGATGAAATCGCCTGGGTGCAGACATCCTATCTGATCGCCGAGGTGATCATGATCCCGCTGTCGGGCGTTCTGGCGCGCATCGTGTCGACACGGGTGCTCTTCACCTTCTGTGCCGCCGGCTTCACGCTCGCCAGCGCGCTCTGCGCCACGGCCACGAACATCGAGCAGATGATCGTCTACCGCGCCATTCAGGGCTTCATCGGCGGCGGTATGATCCCCTCGGTGTTTGCTGCGGCCTTCACCATTTTCCCGCCGTCGAAACGCAATATCGTCTCGCCCATGGTCGGCCTTGTTGCGACGCTTGCGCCGACCATCGGTCCGACGATCGGCGGTTATCTCAGCCACGCCATGTCCTGGCACTGGCTGTTCCTGATCAATGTCGTGCCCGGTATTCTGGTGGCTGCTGCGGCCTGGAGCCTGATCGATTTCGACAAGCCGGATCTGAAGCTTCTCAAGAAGTTCGACTGGTGGGGGCTTGCCTCCATGGCGGTCTTCCTCGGCACGATGGAGTTCGTGCTCGAAGAGGGCAACAACAAGGACTGGTTCAACGACCATCATATCGTCATGGGCACGGTTGCCATGGTCATCGGCGGTGCGATCTTCTTCTGGCGGGTCTTCAAGGTCGAGCTGCCCGTGGTCGATCTTAGGGCCTTCTCCAATGCCAACTTCGCCTTCGGCTCGCTCTTCTCCTTCGTCATGGGTGTCGGCCTCTATGGTCTTACCTATCTTTACCCGCTCTATCTCGGGCGTATCAGAGGCTACGACTCGCTGATGATCGGCGAGACCATGTTCGTCTCCGGTGCGGCGATGTTCTTCACCGCGCCCGTGGCTGGCGCTCTGTCGAACAAGCTCGATCCCCGCGTGATGATGATCGGTTTCTCCGGCTTTGCGCTCGGGACCTACCTGATGACCGGGATCACGGCGGACTGGGATTTCTACGAGCTGCTCGTGCCGCAGATCCTGCGTGGCTGTTCGCTGATGCTTTGCATGGTGCCGATCAACAACCTGGCGCTCGGTACGCTGCCGCCGGATCGCATCAAGAATGCGTCTGGCCTGTTCAATCTGACCCGCAACCTCGGTGGTGCTGTTGGCCTTGCGATTATCAACACGATGCTTACGCAGCGTTCGGACGACCACTATGCGCGGCTTTCCGAGCAGCTTTCCTGGGGCAACCAGGCGGCACTCGACTGGCTCGCCAGCGTCGGCGCCAACTATGACAGCTATGGCCTCGACGGTACGGCGGTTGCGGTGAAGAAGCTTTCGGGTGTCGTCACCCAGCAGGCCTGGCTTCTCTCCTTCATGGACGTCTTCATGGGGCTGACGGTGCTATTTGCAATTCTCGTCTTCATGGTGCTGCTCCTGAAGAAACCCCAGGGCGCAGCACCGGAGGGCGCCGGTCACTGACGCGTGGTCCGGGGCTCCATGCTCGCATAAGCTTGCGGGTTCAGGCTCTCCCTTGATCTCCAGGGCTTGAGGCCGCCTCACATGGTGAGGCGGTCTTCTTTTTTCGAGAAAAAGAGGTACGTACATCAGATTTCTGATTTACGTACCTCAGACTCTGGTGTAGGAGAGGCGCCGGAGGAGAGAATGAAGCCGACTGTCCATGACATTGCGAGCCGTGCAGGCGTCAGCCTTGCCACCGTCGACCGGGTCTTGAACCGGCGGCCGGGGGTCAGCGCGCGCACCCGCGAAAAGGTCGATCAGGCTGTCAGCGAGCTCGGTTTCGTCCGCGATGTGGCGGCTGCAAACCTTGCCAAGGGGCGCGTCTATCCGCTGACCTTCATCATTCCCTCGAACGACAATTCCTTCATGCGGGGCCTGCGGCTTGCGCTCGATGAGGCCACCGAGCGCGCCAGCGTCGAGCGGATCGCCATCCGGATCGTCGATGTGCCGGCCTTTGATGCCAAGGCGCTGGCCGAGGCGCTTTATGCGGCGGCTGCCGAAGCGCCGGCCGGCATTGCCTTCGTGGCCGTCGATGCGCCCGAGGTCGCCGCAGCTGCCGAGCACGTCATCGCTGCCGGCATTCCGCTGGTGACGCTTGTTTCCGATCTTTCGGGCGTTTCCCATGACCACTATGCCGGGATCGACAATGCCGCTGCGGGGCGAACGGCTGCCAGCCTGCTGGGGCGCTTTGCGGGCTGTCGCCGGGGGAAGGTGGCGGTGCTCGCCGGCTCGATGCTGGTGCGAGACCACCGCGAACGCTGCGAGGCCTTTGCCGCTGCAATGAGTGCCGATTTCCCGGAACTCGGCCTTCTTCCGGTGCTGGAGGGGCGCGATGATCCTGTCGCCGTCGAGCAGCTGGTCTCTTCGCTGTTTTCCGACCGTGACGATATCGTGGCACTCTACAGCCTGGGTGCCGGCAATCGCGGACTTGTGCGGGCGCTGGAGCGCCTCGCCGCCGAGCGCCGTCCCGTGGTCATCGCCCACGAGCTGACGGAAACGACGCGCGGCGCGTTGCAATCGGGGCTGATCGACGCGGTGCTCAACCAGGATGCCGGCCATGAGGTGCGCAGCGCCATCCGCGTTTTGAAGGCGAAGGCCGATGGGTTGCCTGTTGTCGCTGCCCAGGAGCGCATTCGTATCGACATATTCTTGAAGGACAATCTGCCCTGAGAGGCAGAGCAATGGGAGGTTATCCATGTATCTCGGATTGGATCTCGGGACATCGAGCGTGAAGGCCATGCTGATCGACGATCAGCAGCGGGTGATCGGTGTTGGTCACGCGGGTCTCACCGTCCAGCGTCCGCATCCCGGCTGGTCGGAGCAGGCGCCCGGCGACTGGCTGAGGGCGACGGAAGAGGCGGTTGCGGCACTGAAGGCCTCGCATCCGAAGGAACTCGCCGCCGTCAAAGGCATCGGTCTTTCCGGCCATATGCATGGCGCAACGCTCATCGACGCCAAGGACCGGGTGCTCCGCCCCTGCATCCTCTGGAACGATACGCGCAGCCATGCGGAAGCCGCTGCGCTGGATGCAGACCCGCGCTTCCGGGCGCTGACCGGCAATATCGTCTTCCCGGGCTTTACCGCGCCGAAGCTCGCCTGGGTGAAGAACAACGAGCCGGATACCTTCGCCAAGGTCGCCAAGGTGCTCTTGCCCAAGGATTTCCTGCGGCTCTGGCTGACGGGCGAATATCTCTCCGACATGTCGGATTCGGCTGGCACCAGCTGGCTCGATACGGGCAAGCGCGCCTGGTCGAGCGAGCTGCTGGAGGCCACCGGTCTGACCGTCGAGCAGATGCCGGGCCTTGTCGAAGGCACAGATCGCGCCGGCACCTTGCGCGCCGAACTGGCTGAAAAGTGGGGCCTAGGCTCGAACGTCGTCGTGGCGGGTGGGGCAGGCGACAATGCCGCCTCTGCCTGCGGCATGGGCACGGTGGCCGAAGGCCAGGCCTTTGTGTCGCTCGGCACGTCGGGCGTGTTGTTTGCGGCCAACGCTTCCTATCTGCCGAAGCCGGAAAGCGCCGTGCATGCCTTCTGCCATGCGCTGCCCAAGACCTGGCACCAGATGGGTGTCATCCTCTCGGCAACCGACGCGCTCAACTGGCATTCGACGGTCACCGGCAAATCGGCGGGCGATCTCACCGGCGAATTGGGTGATGTTCTGAAGGCACCGACCGGAGTCACCTTCCTGCCCTATCTCTCGGGTGAGCGGACACCGCATAATGATGCGAAGATCCGCGGCGCCTTTATCGGCCTCGGCCATGAGAGCGACCGTGTCGTGCTGACCCAGGCGGTGCTGGAAGGCGTCACCTTTGCCATCCGTGACAGTCTCGAAGCCCTGAAGTCTGCGGGCACGAAGATCTCGCGGGTGACGGCCATCGGCGGCGGCTCGCGCTCGCGTTACTGGCTGTCCTCGATCGCAACCGCGCTCGACATGCCCGTCGATATTCCCGCCGACGGCGATTTCGGCGCGGCCTTCGGCGCCGCCCGCCTCGGCCTGATCGCGGCAACCGGGGCTGATCCGCTCTCGGTCTGCACAGCGCCGCAGACGGCGGAGACGGTGGAACCGGTCAAGGCGCTGAGCTCTGCTTACGAGGCAGCCTATGGCCGCTACCGGGCGCTTTATCCGGCGATCCGGGGGATTTGAACTTCCACCTCCCCCTTGAGGGGGGAGGTCGCTGCGCAAGCAGCGGGTGGGGGTGAACCCCACCATCACCCCACCCCGGACCTAACGGTCCGACCCTCCCCCTCAAGGGGAGGGTGGTCACAACACACCAAGGAGGACTACCCATGAGCACAGGCTTTTTCGGCAATATCCAGAAGATCAAATATGAGGGCCCTGACAGCACCAATCCGCTGGCCTTCCGCCACTACAATCCGGACGAAGTGGTTCTCGGCAAGCGCATGGAAGACCATCTGCGCTTTGCGATTGCCTATTGGCACACCTTCGTCTGGCCGGGCACCGATCCGTTCGGCGGCAATACTTTCGAGCGTCCGTGGTTCAAGGACACGATGGATGCGGCCAAGCTGAAGGCAGACGTTGCCTTCGAATTCTTCCAGCTGCTCGGCACGCCCTATTACTGCTTCCACGATGCGGATGTTCGCCCTGAGGGCAACAGCTTTGCCGAGAACACGAAGAACCTGAACGAGATCGTCGACTACTTCGCCAAGAAGCAGGCCGAGACCGGCGTCAAGCTTCTCTGGGGCACGGCGAACATGTTCTCGCATCGCCGCTACATGTCGGGCGCTGCCACCAATCCCGATCCGGATGTCTTTGCCTTTGCTGCTGCAACCGTGAAGACCTGCATGGACGCGACCCAGCGCCTGGGCGGCGAGAACTACGTGCTGTGGGGTGGCCGCGAAGGTTACGAGACGCTGCTCAACACCGACCTCAAGAATGAACTGGACCAGCTCGGCCGCTTCCTCAACCTCGTTGTTGAGTACAAGCACAAGATCGGCTTCAAGGGCGCCATCCTGATCGAGCCGAAGCCGCAGGAGCCATCGAAGCACCAGTACGACTACGACGTCGCGACCGTCTATGGCTTCCTCAAGGCCTATGGCCTCGAGAAGGAAGTGAAGGTGAATATCGAGCAGGGCCATGCGATCCTTGCCGGCCATTCCTTCGAGCACGAACTGGCGCTGGCAAACGCTCTGGGGATTTTCGGCTCGATCGACATGAACCGCAACGACTACCAGTCCGGCTGGGATACCGACCAGTTCCCGAACAATGTGCCGGAAATGGCACTCGCCTATTACCAGGTTCTCTCCGGCGGCGGCTTCACCACCGGTGGCACCAACTTCGACGCCAAGCTGCGCCGCCAGTCCCTCGATGCCGAAGACCTGCTGATCGGCCATATCGGCGGCATGGACTGCTGCGCCCGCGGTCTGAAGGCCGCCGCCAAGATGATCGAGGACAAGGCCCTGTCGGGACCGCTCAGCGCGCGTTACGCCGGCTGGGACAAGCCGGAGAACCAGAAGATGCTGCGTGGCGAGGAAAGCCTCGATGCGATCGCCGCGCGCGTCGAAGCCCAGAACGTCAACCCGCAGCCGGTTTCCGGCAAGCAGGAACTCCTGGAAAACGTGGTCAACCGCTACGTTTGATTTCGACGCTTTGAGTGCGTTTGGAGGCCGGGGCGCGCAAGCGTCCCGGTCTTTCGGATTCCTGTGCCGCCGTCATCCTCGGGCTTGTCCCGAGGATCTGCCAAGGGTGGTCGCGGTGTGGACGGTTGAGGAGGGCGCACGTCTCCGCGCACCGTAAGGGCCGAATGCACGGCAGACGGCAGTAGATCCTCGGGACTGCGCCCGAGGAAGACGGCGGCAAAGGCGTCGCTCGACAGCCCTTACCCGATTGCCGTGATCTCCAATTCCTGATCGCCCACTGTCACGACATCACCCACGGACCTGCCCTTCAGGCGGCTTGCGACCGGCGAGACGAAGGAAATCGAACCCGTCTTCGGGTCGGCCTCATCCTCGCCGACGATGCGGTAGGTCTGGACGCGACCATCGTCGCGCTCGAAGGTGACACGGCTGCCGAAGGCGACCACGGCATTGCTCTCTGGGGGCGGGATGACCTGGGCGGTGCGGATGCGCTCCGTCAGGTATTTGAGATCGCGATAGGGTACCGCCGACTGGCGGCGGCGTTCGTTGATGTCCTCTATCGCCTGTGCCGCGAGATAGGCGGCGCGTGCCTCTTCCGCCTGGGCTTCGAGACGCTTCAAGCCTTCCGCCGTCACGAGGTTCGGATGGGGCGAAATCGGGCGATCCGGCAGATGGGTTTCTGCTGCGGTTTCCGAACTCTCTTCCTTGGTGAAGGCGACACTCATGGGGGTATTCCGATACGATCAGTGAACCACCAGCATAGAGGTGGCGGCTTGCGGGGCCAAGGGGCGAGGAGCGGCTGCGCAGTGACTGTTGCAATTCGCACGGCCTTGCCCCAGTCTCGCCAGGATTTCATTCGCTCGCTATTTCAATGGCCAAGACGACGATTCGTGTTTTTCTGTTCCTGCTGCTGACTGTGCTGACGCAAGTCGGAGGGCTTGCCTATCTGTTGACGCTGGGTGTCGCCAGAACATTGCGGCTCAAGGGGCGGATTGCAAGACTCTGTCTCTTTCTTGTCCTGTATGTCGGCACGGCCTATGCCGCCACAGTCATTGCCCCTCATTTCGGTCGCGTGCCGCTATCGTGTTTTGCTAAGCCCGCGGATCATCTCGTGGTCCGATCACCAATCTACTGCGCCCTCAACCGCAATTACGTGACCCCGGACATGCTTCGGATGGCAGAGGCGCTCGCGGAGCATATGGATGTCCGCTTCCCCGGTACGGTGACCTTGGCTCTCGATGCCAACTTTCCGTTCATTGACGGATTTCCGCTGTTGCCGCATCTGTCCCATGCAGACGGGAGAAAGCTGGATCTTGCCTTCTATTACCGTGACGGAACGGGCCGCTTCCTGAATGGGGTGACCCGTTCACCCATCGGCTATTTCGCCTTCGAGCAGCCGTCGCCGGCGGACGAGCAGCCATGTGCCGGCCGTAACGACTGGCTGACAACCCGATGGGACCTGGCGTGGCTCCAGCCGTTCTTCCCCTCCTATGGGATTGAGCCAGAGCGCATGCGGGAAGCCGTGTCCTGGCTCTCCAAGACAGGTGTTGTCGAGTATGGTGTGGAGAAAGTTTTCCTTGAGCCGCATCTTACCAACTCACTTGGCCTTGCTGCTCCGGCGGTACGCTTCCAGGGGTGTCGTGCGGCGCGTCATGACGACCACATCCACGTGCAGATCCAATAGGGGCCTTCACCGTTTCGCCGGTCCCGTCACCGAGCCGCGCACGATGAGGTCCGGCATCAGCAGGATTTCCTGGCGCTCCGTCGGGCGGTCGGAGAGCGATTTGATCAAGAGCGACATAGCCTGGCGGCCGATGGCGGTGCGGGGCTGGCGGATGGTGGTCAGTGCCGGGTTCACGTAAGTTGCCTGGGGCACGTCGTCGAAGCCGATGACGGAGAAGTCGTGCGGCAGGTCGTAGCCACGGGCGTTGAGGCCGTTGATCACGCCGACGGCGGTGGCGTCGTTGACGCACATGAAGGCTGTGGGCAGCGTGTCGCGCATGAAGAGTTGCTCGACGGCGAGGCGACCGCTTTCGATCGTGCCTTCGCCTTCCAGCACGAAGCGGCTCCCCGGTGGAATGCGGGCGGCGTCGAGCGCGATGTCGAAACCCTGGCGGCGGCGCTGGTGGCCGAGCCTTGTCTTGCTGTCGCCGATGAAGGCGATGGAGCGGTGGCCGGCGGCGAGAAGATGTTCGGCGGCCTTGCGGGCGCCGGCGACATCGTCAACGCCGACATAGGAGATCTTCGAGCCGAAGACCGGTTCAAAGACGGCGACGGACGGCGGGAGGCGCTGGCCGACGACCTGATGGCCGAAGGGCTCGTGGCCGGTGAACAGCACGAGGCCCGTCGCCTGGCCGGAGCTTAAGAATTTCAGATATTCCAGCCCACGCTCCGGGTCGTTCTGGGTATGGCCGATGAGGACGCCAAAGCCATGCGCGCGGGCCTCGTTTTCGAGGCCAATGAGGGTCGATGAGAAGTTCGGATCGCCGATGTCAGGGGCGAGGATCAGGATCATGTTCGACCGGCCCATGCGCAGCGAGCGCGCCATGGCATTGGTCGTATAGCCGGTGATGGCGATGGCCTGGTTGACGCGTTGGCGGGTCGATTTGGCGACTTTGTCCGGGGTGTGGATGGCGCGGCTCACCGTCGCGATCGACACTTCCGCGATGCGTGCCACGTCCTCAATCGTCGCTGGTGCTTGTTGCGGCACGCGGCTTCATCCCCTATCCGTCTGGAATCGTTGGAGACCTTACATTCACTGCTGCGACTGCGAAAGCCGATACGGAACAAATTGTCAGCCTGATGTGATGATGTAAACCTTTACATCGGCCATGTAAAGGTTTACACAAGATGGCAGAGCGGTCGGGAGCCGCCGGGAGGATTGCATGACATCGGTTGGGGGCGAAGCGCGGGCACCCGTGCTCGTGGCGGAGCGTATCTCGAAATCATTTGGCGACGTACAGGTGCTGTTCAGCGTCGATTTCGACGTGATGCCGGGCGAGGTTCATGCGCTGATGGGCGAGAACGGCGCGGGCAAGTCGACGCTCGTCAAGATCCTTTCGGGCTTCGAGCAGGCGACTGCCGGGCGCATCCTGCTCGACGGCGAGCCGGTGACGCTGCCGGCCAATGGCGCTGCCGAAGCGCTCGGCATCGTCTTGATCCATCAGGAATTCAATCTCGCAGACCATCTGACCGTCACCGAAAGCCTCTTTCTCGGTCGCGAGGTGACGCGTTTCGGCATGCTCGACCGCAAGATGATGCGCGCGGAGACGCGGCGCGTGCTCGATCAGCTGGGGTCCAGGATCGACGAGAATGCGCTGATCAGTTCGCTCGCCGTCGCCGACAAGCAGATGGTCGAGATCGCCAAGGCGATCAGCCGCAAGGCGCGCATTGTCTTCATGGATGAGCCGACGGCGGTTCTCTCCCGCGATGAAACGGAGGTGCTGTTCGATCAGGTGCGCAAGTTGCGGGCCCGGGGCACAAGTTTCGTCTTCGTCAGCCATAAGCTCGACGAGGTCATGGAGCTGACAGACCGCGTCACCGTGCTTCGTGATGGCCAGTGGGTGAAGACCGCGCCGACCTCTGCGCTCGATGGCGAGGCGATTGCCCAGTTGATGGTCGGGCGCGAGTTGTCGAGCCTTTATCCCAACAAGCACGAGCCTGATGTCGACGAGGAAATCGTGCTGTCGGTCAAGGATCTGACGACGGGCTTCGTCAAGAATGCCAGTTTCGACCTGAAACGCGGCGAGGTTCTCGGCTTTTCCGGCCTGATCGGGTCGGGTCGGACCGAGCTGATGGAAGCCGTGACCGGTCTCCGACCGCGACTGTCCGGCGAGGTGAGGCTCAAGGGCGCCCTGCTTGACCAACAGGATTTTCGCGAGGCGAACCGGCGCGGGCTCGCCTATATGACCAAGGATCGCAAGGGCAAGGGGTTGTTGCTCGGCGAGGGCATGACCGCGAACCTGACGCTGCAGTCGATGGACAATCATGTGCGTCACGGTTACCTCGACCCCGGCAGCGAGGCGAAGGCCATGGCGCGTGCCAAGCGGCGTTTCGATATCCGTGTGCGCGACGAGAAGGTGCGGGTCGGGCGCATGTCCGGTGGCAACCAGCAGAAGCTCCTGCTCGCCAAGATCATGGAAGTCGAGCCTGACGTGATCATCATCGACGAGCCGACGCGCGGCATTGATGTCGGCACCAAGCAGCAGATCTATCACTTTATTGCCGCGCTCGCCCGCGAAGGGCGCTCGATCATCGTCATTTCATCTGAGATGCCCGAGGTGATCGGGCTCTGCACGCGGGTTGCCGTGATGCGGGAGGGCCGGATGGTCGGTCTGCTCGAAGGCGACGACATCAACGAACAGACGATCATGCGCTACGCCGCCGGCCTGAAACGGCAGATGGCGAGCTGATGCAGTGCAACGCCTGGCGGCAAGACCGGGCTTGAAAACGAAGACTTTGGGGTGCGCGACCTTCAACAGAAGGCGCGCGGGAGGAGACGGGAAGACCATGACTGCCGAAATTGATAAAGCTGCCCCCGTTCGTGGCCGCCGCACCTGGCGCGATATCGACCTGCGGGCGGTCGCACCCTTTGCCGCGCTGCTGATCCTGCTGATCGTCGGCGCCCTGGTGAACCCGAATTTCATCGGCCTGACCAACCTCGCCAATGTCGCGACGCGTTCGGCCTTCATCGCGATCATCGCCGTTGGTGCGACCTTCGTCATCTCGTCGGGGGACCTTGATCTCTCTGTTGGTTCGATGGTGGCCTTTGTCGCCAGCCTGATGATCCTGTTCATGAATTCCGGCGCGATTGCCGATCCCGGCCTGATGATCGCGGCGGCCATGGCACTTGCCGTGATCATCGGTTCGCTCTGCGGGTTGTTGAACGGGCTGATCACCACGGTCGGCAAGATTGAGCCCTTCATCGCCACGCTTGGCACGATGGGCATCTATCGCGGCCTGACCACCTGGCTCTCCCAAGGCGGCGCAATCACCTTGCGCGATCCGGTGCAGCAGGAGGTCTATCGGCCGGTTTATTTCGGCTCGATCCTCGGTGTGCCCGTGCCGATTGTCGTCATTCTGGTGGTCACCGCGATTGCCGCCGTCATCCTCTATCGCACGCGTTATGGCCGCCATGTCGTTGCCGTCGGCTCCAACCGCGATGTGGCCCGCTATTCCGGCATCGCTGTCGACCGCGTTCGCACTATTGCCTTCGTCATCCAGGGGCTGTGCGTGGCGATTGCGGTGCTGCTCTACGTGCCGCGTCTCGGTTCGACCTCGGCGACCACGGGCATTCTCTGGGAGCTGCAGGCGATCACCGCCGTCGTCATTGGTGGCACGGCGCTGAAGGGCGGAGCTGGCCGTGTCTGGGGCACGATTTGCGGCGCCTTCATCCTCGAACTCGTCGGCAACATCATGCTGCTGTCGAACTTCATCTCCGAATATCTGATCGGCGCCATCCAGGGCACGATCATCATCATCGCGATGCTCGTCCAGCGGTCGCTGGCGCGCAAGGCGTAGAGAAACGGTCGGGCGCAGGAGGGTCGCCCGGTCCGTTCTTCAGTCGACCCTTTGTCACTTTGGGAGGAAACCAATGCAAAAGAAATTATTGGGCGTGGCATTCGCCATGACCGCACTTGTCTCGATCTTCGGCGCAGCGCAGGCCCAGGATGCAAAAACAATCGGCGTCTCCATCCCGGCTGCCACGCATGGCTGGACATCCGGCGTCATCTATCATGCCGAACGCATCGCCAAGCAGCTGATGGAGCGTCATCCGGGTCTCACCGTCGTCGTCAAGACCTCTGCGGATCCGTCCAGCCAGGCCAATGCCGTGCAGGATCTGGCGACCCAGGGCATCGATGCCCTCGTCATCCTGCCGACCGATCCCGATCCGCTTGTCAACGCCATCCGCCAGATCAAGGATAGCGGCAAGTTCGTCGCTCTCGTCGACCGCGCGCCTTCGGTCAATGACAACAGCGTCCGTGACCTCTATGTGGCCGGCAACAATCCGGCACTCGGCGAAGTGGCCGGCAAATACATCGCCGAAAACACGCCCGATGCCGAAGTCGTCGTCATCCGCGGCATGCCGATCCCGATCGATCAGCAACGCCAGGACGGTTTCGACAAGGGCATTGCCGGCTCGAACGTCAAGGTTCTCGACCGCCAGTTCGGCAACTGGAACCGCGACGATGCCTTCAAGGTGATGCAGGACTATCTGACCAAATATCCGAAGATCGACGTGGTCTGGTGCCAGGATGACGACATGGCCGTCGGCGTGCTCCAGGCGATCGAACAGGCTGGCCGCACCGACATCCAGTACATCATCGGCGGTGCCGGTTCCAAGGACATGATCAAGAAGGTTATGGACGGTGACAAGATGGTTCCGGTCAATGTTCTCTATCCGCCGTCGATGGTGGGGACTGCCATGGAGCTGACGGCTGCCGCTATCTACGACGCGGTTCCCGTCCACGGCACCTATACGCTCGACGCGACGCTGATCACGCCTGAGAACGCGAAGAATTACTACTTCCCGGATTCGCCGTTCTGATCCCCCGTTCCTGCCGCGATTGCTCTGCCCGGGTTTTCCCGGGCAGATGCTGGAATGCCTGCATCATTCAGGTTGTAACGAAAATCCATCTCCTGTAACCGTTTACGGAAACGTTGCAGGAAGTCTCAGGGAGGAGAATTCATGAAGACGATCAAGGGGCCGGCGATCTTTCTCGGCCAGTTTGCCGGCGATGCCGCGCCGTTCAATACCTGGGATGGGATTACCAAATGGGCGGCCGACAAGGGCTATGTCGGCGTGCAGGTTCCCACCTGGGCCGGCCAGTTGATGGACCTTAAGAAGGCGGCCGAATCCAAGGATTATTGCGACGAGCTTGCCGGTGTCGCCCGGGAAAACGGTATCGAGATCACCGAGCTCTCCACCCATTTGCAGGGCCAGCTGGTGGCCGTGCATCCGGCCTATGACGAGGCTTTCGATGGCTTTGCTGCACCCGAAGTGCGCGGTAATTCCAAGGCGCGGCAGGAATGGGCCGTGCAGCAGGTGAAGTATGCGCTGAAGGCCTCTCGCAATCTCGGCATCAAGGCGCATGCGACCTTCTCCGGCGCGCTGGCCTGGCCCTATATCTATCCCTGGCCGCAGCGTCCGGCGGGTCTGGTTGAAACCGCCTTTGACGAACTGGCCCGCCGCTGGCTGCCGATCCTCGACTATGCCGAGGAGCAGGGCGTCGACGTCTGCTACGAAATCCATCCGGGCGAAGACCTGCATGACGGCGTGACCTTCGAGATGTTCCTCGAGCGGGTGAAGAACCATTCCCGCGCCAACATGCTCTATGACCCGTCGCACTATGTGCTGCAGTGCCTCGACTATCTCGACAACATCGACATCTACAAGGACCGGATCAAGATGTTCCACGTCAAGGACGCGGAGTTCAACCCGACCGGCCGGCAGGGCGTCTATGGCGGCTATCAGGGCTGGGTGAACCGCGCCGGGCGCTTCCGCTCGCTCGGCGACGGCCAGGTCGATTTCGGCGCGATCTTCTCGAAGATGGCGGCGAATGATTTCGACGGCTGGGCCGTTGTCGAATGGGAATGCGCGCTGAAGCATCCGGAAGACGGCGCCCGTGAAGGGGCCGAGTTTGTTCGGGCGCATATCATCCGGGTGACCGAAAAGGCCTTCGACGACTTCGCATCCGGCGGGGCCGACGATGCGGCCAATCGCCGGATGCTGGGCCTCTGAGACTAAACGGCCTTGAGGGCGGCGATATCGCCGCTCTCGAGATGGGGCAGGGCTTGTTCGATCCTGTCGAGCGGCCAGTCCCACCAGGCAAGCGTCAGGAGATCCTCGATCGCATCATCCGTGAAGCGTTTGCGGATCAGGGTCGCGGGATTTCCGCCGACGATGGCGTAGGGCGGTACATCGCGGGTGACCACGGCGCGTGCGGCGATGATGGCACCCGGGCCGATCGTGACCCCGGGCATGATGGTGGCACCATGGCCGATCCAGACATCGTGGCCGATCACGGTGTCCCGGTAGGGTAGATCCTGGTAGCCGTCGATGGTGTCAGGGCTGAAGATACGGAAAGGATAGGTCGTCACGCCCGACATGGCATGATTGGCCGAGCTGGTGATGACGATCGCCTCGCGGGCGATCTGCACAAAGCGGCCGATCACCAGCCTTTCCTCGCTGAAGGGGTAGAGATAGGGCGCGAGTGCCGCTGCCGTCTCTTCTGCCGTGCCGGAATGGGTGAAGTAGCTGAAGTCGCCGATCTCCATCCGGGGATGGTCGATGACGGCAGCGAGCTGGACGGTCTCGCGATAGGGCGTGCCGTCGGCAAGCGTGATGGGATAGGGTTGTCTCGGGTCGAGAAAAGGCATGGTCGAGATCCTTCAGAAAAGCATGCATCGGATGTCGCGTTGATCGCTGACGCCGGTTTGAAATGCCTTGCCTCAGAAGAGGCGGATCTCAGATGTTCACTGTCAGGGCATCCTTCTCTAAGGATGCCAGTCTAACGGATCTGGAGAGCGAACTCCAGACACCGCGTTTCAAGGAGGAAGCATATGGCGATCGAAGCGAGCAAGTCGGGCGAGCGGACCCCGAAGATCCGTCTGGGCATGGTTGGCGGCGGTGCCGGAGCCTTTATCGGTGCGGTGCATCGCATGGCAGCGCGGCTTGACGATCAATATGACCTTGTCGCCGGTGCGCTATCCTCGACACCGGAAAAGTCGGTGGCCTCCGGCCGCGAACTCGGGCTTGATCCGGAGCGCTGCTACGGCTCTTACGAAGAGATGGCGGAGAAGGAAGCGGCGCGTCCCGATGGTATCGAGGCTGTATCGATCGTCACGCCGAACCATGTGCATTTCCCGGCGGCCAAGGCCTTTCTGGAGCGCGGCATCCATGTCATCTGCGACAAGCCGCTGACCTCCAACCTCGAAGATGCCAAGGCGCTGAAGGCGGTTGCCGACAAGGCGAAGGCGCTGTTCATCCTGACCCACAATTACACCGGCTATCCGATGGTGCGGCATGCGCGCGAGCTCGTGCGCTCCGGCGAACTTGGCGATCTTCGTCTGGTGCAGATGGAGTATCCGCAGGACTGGCTGGCCGAGCCGATCGAGCAGACCGGCCAGAAGCAGGCCGCCTGGCGCACCGACCCGAAGCAGTCGGGTGCGGGTGGTTCGACCGGCGACATCGGCACGCATGCCTATAATCTCGGCTCGTTCATTTCGGGCCTCGAACTGGATGAGCTGGCAGCCGATGTGCACACGTTCGTCGAAGGACGCCGTCTCGATGACAATGCCCATGTGATGCTGCGCTTCAAGGGTGGGGCAAAGGGTCTTTTGTGGTGCAGCCAGGTCGCGACCGGCAACGAGAACGGGCTGAAGGTTCGCATCTACGGAACCAAGGCCGGCATCGAATGGACGCAGGCCGATCCCAACTATCTCTGGTTCACCCGTCTCGGCGAGCCGAAGCAGTTGATCACGCGCGGCGGGGCAGGGGCGAATTCGGCTGCGGCGCGGGTGACGCGTATTCCGTCGGGGCATCCGGAGGGGTATCTTGAAGCCTTTGCGACGATCTATACGGAAGCCGCTGCCGCCATCAATGCAGCGAAGTCGGGTGCTGCTGTCGATCCGGCCGTGATCTATCCGACGGTGGATGATGGCGTGAAGGGTGTGGCGTTTGTTGAGGCTTGCATCGAGTCGGGGAAGAAGAATGGTGGTTGGGTGAAGGTGTAGTCCTACTTCCCTCGTTTGGGGTGATGGGGCGCCTGTTATCCTGGGTGAACAGAGCTTGTAGGACTAGGGGCCTTCGAAAGTGGATATGAGGCACGTATGCCAAGGGAAGACCGAGAGAATCCTGCCATCGGCGCATTGGCCTTAATGGTGATGCAGTACTTGGAAGAGCATCCGGACGGCCTTGTGGATAGCCTTGCAATGAGCGCGGGCGAACATGCGATCGCCGCTCTCTCTGAGCTTGGATTTATGGAGACAGTTGTGTCTGGCCGAGTATTCGGTCGTTGGACGGATGCGGGCCGTGCACTGTGCGAAAAGGTTTGCGATTAAAGGGTGAGCTCGGCAACAGGTCCCGTATAGCGCTGCCGGCATGGCAGAGAATTGCGGGTGGTGCAAAGCGCCGGATGAGGGGTGGGGCGCGAAGCGCAAGGCCATGCGGCAAACGCCTTGTCAGCCGGCCCCCTCACCTCGCCTCCGCTTCGCTCGGCGATCCTCTCCCCCTTGGAGAGGAGGTCACGCGGGCGATCACCCCACCCCGGACCTTCGGTCCGACCCTCCTCCTCAAGGGGAGGGTGGATTTCCTGCAACGTTGCAGTTTTTTGTTTCTGCCGTCTTCACCGCGTCGCGCGATTGCTCTAAATCGCTTTTGACTGACCAGTGGCAGCCGTTCCGCCCTGATATGACGAAGGATGTGTTTGATGATCGATCCCAAGGCTCTCGCCTCGCGTTTCCCCGGTGATTTCCTGTTCGGTGTCGCCACCGCTTCCTTCCAGATCGAAGGGGCGTCGAAGGCGGATGGCCGCAAGCCGTCTATCTGGGATGCGTTTTCCAACATGCCGGGTCGCGTGTTCGGGCGGCACAATGGCGACATGGCCTGCGATCACTATAACAGGTGGGAAAGCGATCTTGACCTGATCAAGGACATGGGCGTCACCGGCTATCGCTTCTCTATTGCCTGGCCGCGCATCATTCCCGAGGGCACCGGACCGATCAACGAGAAGGGTCTCGATTTCTACGACAAACTGGTCGACGGGCTGAAGGCGCGCGGCATCAAGGCCTATGCGACCCTCTACCATTGGGATCTGCCGCTGGCCCTCATGGGCGATGGTGGCTGGACGGCGCGCTCCACGGCGCAGGCCTTCCAGCGCTACACGCGCGTGGTGATGGAGCGCCTCGGCGACCGGCTGGATGCTGTCGCAACCTTCAACGAGCCCTGGTGCTCGGTCTGGCTCAGCCATCTCTACGGCGTGCATGCGCCGGGTGAAAAGAGCATGGATGCGGCCCTTCATGCGCTGCATTATACCAACCTTGCGCATGGTCTGTCGGTTCAGGCGATCCGCGAAATCGCGCCGAATGTCCCGGTCGGGCTGGTGCTGAACGCGCATGAGACGCTGCCGGGTTCGGACAGCGCTGAAGACCGCGCTGCTGCCGAGCGGGCGCATCAGTTCCACAATGGCGTCTTCTTCGATCCGGTGTTCAAGGGCGCGTATCCGGCAGAGTTTCTCGCGGCGCTCGGTCATCGCATGCCGAAAATCGAGGAGGGGGATCTGGCCATCATCAGCCAGAAACTCGACTGGTGGGGGCTCAACTATTACACGCCGATGCGCGTGGCCGATGATCCGACGCCGGGTGCCGAATTCCCGGCCACGGTGGGCGCGCCGCCGGTCTCCAAGGTCAAGACCGATATCGGCTGGGAGGTCTATGCGCCGGCTCTGAAATCGCTCGTCGAGCGGCTCTATGCCCGCTACGATCTGCCCCCCTGCTACATCACCGAGAACGGCGCCTGCTACAACATGGAGGTCGAGGGTGGTGAGGTCGAAGACCAGCCGCGGCTGGATTACTATGCCGAACATCTCGACAAGGTCGCCGACCTGATCGCCGAGGGCTATCCGATGCAGGGCTATTTCGCCTGGTCGCTGATGGACAATTTCGAATGGGCGGAAGGCTACAGGATGCGCTTCGGCCTCGTGCATGTCGATTACGACACGCAGGTCCGTACCATCAAGAAGAGCGGCAAGTGGTATCGCGATCTGGCTCTCGAATTCCCTAAGGGTAACTTCAAAGCGGATTGACCGGGCAGGGGGCTCCGGCTCCCATGCTCCTGCTCAGCCAAGCTTGACCAGTTTGTTGCCGGCGTCGACCTCGTTGCGGCGGTCGAAGTCCGCACGGGCCGTCTGGATGCGGTCGTGATGGGTGAAGACCCAGCCGCCGAGTGCGCGGATCGGCTCACCGAAAGAGCGGCCAAGATCGGTCAGCGCATATTCCACTTTCGGCGGGACTGTCGGGTGCACGGTGCGTTCGACAATGCCGTCGCGCTCCAGTGAACGCAGCGTCAATGTCAGCATGCGCTGCGAGATTCCGACGACCGAGCGCTTTAGATCGGAGAAGCGCTGCGGACCGTCGCCGAGCATCATGATCACCAGAACCGTCCACTTATCACCGAGTCTCGCCAGCATTTCACTGACGGTCTGGCACTTGGTCGGATCATAGTTGTCGCACATGACGGTTTCCATCGTTTCATCGGTGTAACCTGGTATCAAAAATGTGCCTTCTTGCACAAATTCTCCGGTTCCATATCTAGGCCTGGTTACGAATTGATACCAGACGTCGTCGTCCGTGCCAACTCCCAAGGCGCCCCGGCGGGTCCAACCAGGAGCGAGACCATGTCCGCACTTATTGAAAAGCTGAACTGGCGTTATGCCACCAAGAAGATGGACCCCTCCAAGGTCGTGTCCGAGGACAAGGTCGAGCGTATCGTCGAAGCTGCTCGCCTGGCTCCGACCTCCAGCGGCCTGCAGCCCTTCGAAGTCATCGTCGTCACCAACAAGGACGTGCGCGCCAAGATCCAGGAAATCGCCTGGAACCAGGCCCAGGTCACCGAAGGTTCGCACCTGCTCGTCTTCGCTGCCTGGGACAATTACACGCCCGAGCGCATCAACCACATGTTCGACCTCGTCAACGAAGAGCGCGGCTTCACCAATGAAGGCTTCGAAAACTATCGCCAGATGCTGCTCAACAGCTATCCGCAGCGCGACGCCCAGGTGAATTTCGAGCATGCCGCGCGTCAGGCCTATATCGGTTTCGGTATGTCGGTCGCACAGGCCGCCTTCGAGGGCGTCGATGCAACCCCGATGGAAGGTTTTGACCCGGTCAAGCTCGACGAAATCCTTGGCCTGAAGGAAAAGGGCCTGCGTTCGGTCACGATCCTGCCGCTTGGCTATCGTGCGCAGGAAGGCGACTGGCTGGCCAACCTGAAGAAGGTCCGCCGCCCGAAGGAGCAGTTCGTCTCCGTCGTCGCCTGATCATGGGCGGATGAGCGTCGGCACCTCCAGGCCGACCGCCAGGGCTCCGGGCAACCGGAGCCCTTTTTCGTGGGCGCTTATCGATCCTTGGTATAATAGATATTGTTCATGTTGTTCAGAGTGTTAAGTCAAATTGAACACATTATGGTACAAGGTGGGCTTCAGCCTTGGGTAACTCGTATGCGGCTTCACCTTTTCGACAGACGGCTTCGGCCACTTGCTACCCGCCGGGTGGTGATTGCGGCGTTGCTCGTTGTCTTCGCAACCATGGCGATGATGGTAGCCTCGATCGTCCTGGCGGCGCTCGATCGGGTCGCGAGTTATGCCAATCACCTGGATGAGGAACGCTCGCGCCAGACGCTTGTCGGCGCCATCCAGACCTTCGAACATCAGCTGGGGGCGACGCTCACCGACTATACCGTCTGGGACGATGCTGCCACGAATGCCTATGTCCACAAGGACATGGCCTGGATGGTCAGCAATTTCGGCGACATGACCTTCGATAGCGACCTGTTCGACGTGGCCATCGTGCTGGATGATGCGGGACGCCCGATGATGGCCTATTCGGACGGCCAGCCCATTGAGGGATATCCGAAGGGCTATCTGACACCATCTTTGATAGGGCTTTTCGAAAAGGTGCGGTCCGGTGAGAGCGGGCGCGAGCCGCAGGCGCTTGGTTTCATCCGCACTCAGAAGGGAATCGGTTCGGCAGGTGTGTCGTTGATCCGGCCCAAGTCCGGCGACATCGATCAGCCGCCGGAAAACTACGTCTACCTGGCCTTCATTCGGCACCTCACGCCGCTGACCGTCGAACGCCTG
The DNA here is from genome assembly GCA_027533385.1 of Rhizobium sp. Classification (GTDB taxonomy): domain Bacteria; phylum Pseudomonadota; class Alphaproteobacteria; order Rhizobiales; family Rhizobiaceae; genus Allorhizobium. The sequence goes on from JAPZUE010000004.1 coordinate 346,446, forward strand.
TCGGAAGCATACGTGCTGCCCGGCCTCTCCCTCGTGCCACCGGTCTCGCATGACACATCTGTTGCCATTGTCGCTCCGTCCGGCGATGCCATCGCGGCGCTGGCCTGGACCCCGCGGGCGCCGGGTGACCAAAGCCGCCAACAGGTGGCACCGCTGATCAAGGCGGCCCTCATCATCGTGACAATCTATGCTGTTCTTCTCGTTGTCATCGGCAATGCCGAGATGCGCCGGGTGCGCGCCGATGAGGCGAATGCCATCAAGCTCGCCCAGACCGATCGCCTGAGCGGACTTCTGAACCGGGTTGGCCTGACCCAGCTTCTGGAAGACCGGGTGCGGCGCGGCCGCGAGATGAACGACGATGTCGTCCTTCTGTATCTCGATCTCGACGGGTTCAAGGAGGTTAATGACGCCTATGGTCATGCGACCGGTGACAGATTGATCCGTGCTGTGGCGGCTGGCCTTGCGGTGCTTGTCGGCGACGGGTCGGGTCTTGCCCGGATCGGTGGTGACGAGTTCGGAATCGTGCTCTCCGGCAAGGATGCTCAGGAGCGCGCTCTGGCGCTGGCCAGTTCGATCATCGCTTTCTTCGATGAACCCGTGCTGCTGGGGGAACGCACCGTCGTTGTCGGCTGCAGCATCGGGATCTGCGTTTCGGAAGGCGGTCTGGTGGAAGGCGGCGAACTGACGCGGCGGGCCGATATGGCCATGTATTCGTCCAAGGATGGCGGACGCGGACGCTGGACTGTCTATGATCCCCGGATGGACGAGGAGCGGGAAAGCCGCAACCAGATGGAGATCGATCTCAGGGCCGCTATTGGCCGGGGCGAGATCGATGTCGTTTACCAGCCAGTGGTGGATGCGAAGACGTTCCAGCTCGTCAGTGTCGAGGCCCTGGCACGCTGGACCCGCCAGGGATATGGCCCGGTCTCGCCCGACGTCTTCATTCCGATTGCCGAATCGAGCGGTCTGATCGATCAGCTCGGGCTCTGCGTGCTCCGTCGGGCTCTTCGCCAGCTTGCCGAATGGCCGGACCTCAAGCTCTCGGTGAATGTCTCACCGGGTCAGTTCAGGGATCCGTCCTTCGTTGATCATGTCGCTGCGACCTTTGCCGAGGCCCAGGTCGAGCCCGCGCGTGTCGTTCTGGAAATGACGGAGACCTATTTCATCCAGAGCCCAGACCGGGCACGGCTTGCCATGGAGCGGCTGCGCAATCTCGGTCTCAGGATCGCGCTCGATGATTTTGGCGCGGGTTTTTCAAGTGTCGGCTACCTCCGGCAGTTCGGCTTCGACCGCATGAAGATCGATCGGTCGCTAGTCCAGTCGCTGGATCGCGGGCATCGGGCCGTGGAAATGCTGCAGGCGACCGTGGCGCTGGCGCGCTCGCTCGGGATCCCGGTTACAGCCGAGGGCGTCGAGACCGAGCAGCAGGCCGTCATCCTGCGGATTGCCGGCTGCGACCAGTTGCAGGGCTATCTGTTCGGCCGTCCGCAGTCGCCGGAGGAGATTGCCGCCTTCATGCTGCGGCCTATGGAATTGCGCGCCAAGGCGGCAGAGCTTGCTTTCGCGGCGAGCCGTGATGGCGGCCTCTTGGTCTGATAACCCGGTTCGGGCCCTGATTGCAGAGATCTGCTATCAGCCGCCGATGTGCCGCTCGCCGCGCTTCCTGGCGAGTGCGATCTGCAGCTGGCGCTGGCGGTAGCGATCCCTGTCGGCTTCGGTGCGGCTCTCGTAGCAATGGCTGCAGGAGACGCCTTCCTCGTAATGCGGATGGGTCAGTTCCTCGGCCGTGATCGGGTTGCGGCAGGCGTGGCAGAGCTTGTGGTTGCCCTCTTTCAGGCCATGGGTGACCGAGACGCGCTCGTCGAAGACGAAGCAGGCACCGTCCCAGAGGCTCTCTTCTTCCGGCACTTCCTCCAGATATTTCAGGATGCCGCCCTTCAGGTGGTAGACCTCGTCAAAGCCCTGTTGCTTCATGAAGGCTGTCGCCTTCTCGCAACGGATTCCGCCGGTGCAATACATGGCGATTTTCGGCTTGTTGTGCAGGCCGGGATTGTTCTTCACCCAGTCTGGAAACTCGCGAAACGTCTTGGTGTTGGGGTCAACGGCGCCGCGGAAGATGCCGATCGCCGTCTCATAGTCGTTGCGGGTGTCGATGACGATGGTCTCGGGATCGGAGATCAGATCGTTCCAGTCCTTCGGATCGACATAGGTGCCGACGATCTCGTTGGGGTCGATGTCCTCGACGCCCATGGTGACGATTTCCTTCTTCAGCCGTACCTTCATGCGAAGGAAGGGCATCTTGGAGGCCCGGCTTTCCTTGTGCTCAAGGCTTGCGAATTCCGGCTGGCTGCGGATGTAGGCCAGAACCTTGGCAATCGCGGCGTCGGAGCCGGCGATCGTGCCGTTGATGCCTTCATGGGCGAGGAGCAGCGTGCCCTTTACGCCTTCGGCCTTGCACAGTGCTTCCAGAGGCTCCTGAAAACTCTCGAAGCGCGGAAACTTGGCAAAGTGATAGAGGGCGGCGACGCAAAAGGCGCCGCTTGTCTCGGGGCGGGGGGCGGTCATGTGTTCTGTCATGGCCTTGCGAAATACCGCCTCGGCCCCTGTGGCGCAACGGATTTCCTCCGTTCGATGCAAGTTTGAAATTCGTCAAGTGGCGACGCGAGTTGTGGTTTCCTGCACCGCAGCACTGGACAGCCTCCCACGGTTTGGCTAGATCGATGTAACTTTATAACATTATAGGTGACGCTAATGTTCAAGAATATCATCGCTGCCTCCTTCCTCGCCATGCTGGCCGGTGCCACCCCCGTCATGGCGACCGACGGTGTGGTCGACATCGTTGCACCGTTCGAGATCACCGGCCTCGATCCGGCGAAGTCCGGCGACATCTTCCTGCGCATGCGGATCGTCGAGACGCTGGTCGAAGCCGACAGGGACGGCAATCCGGTTCCGGCGCTGGCAAAGAGCTGGTCGGTCAGCGAGGACGGTCTGACCTGGCGCTTCGAGCTGCAGCCGGGTGTCAAGTTCCAGGACGGTACAGCGCTGACGGCAGAAGCGGTGGCGTCCGCACTCAATATCGCCAAGGGCAAGGCTGGCTTGCTCAGCAAGGCGCCGATCACCGAGATCAAGGCAGAGGGCGAGGGGGCGGTCGTCGTCTCGCTGTCGAAGCCCTTTGTGCCGCTCTTGGCCTTTCTCGCCGAAAACCGCGCCCAGATCCTGGCGCCGGCTGCCTATGAGGGTGCCGAGGTCAAGGCGATCATCGGCACGGGTCCGTTCAAGCTCACCAAGCTTGAGGCGCCGCAGAGCCTCGCCGTTGAACGTTTCGAGGATTATTGGGGCCAGAAGCCCGAGATCGAGAAGGCGACCTATCTCTCGGTCAGCCGTGCGGAGACCCGCGCGCTGATGGCCGAGAGCGGTGACGCCGACTATGTCTTCAACCTTGATCCGGCGAGCCGCACGCGTCTCGCCAAGAGCGACAAGGTCGTGCTGCAGTCCGTATCGATCCCGCGCAGCGTGCTCCTGAAGGTCAATGCCGGCCATCCCTTCCTCGCCGATGTGAAGGCACGCGAGGCGCTGAGCCTTGCCATCGACCGCGAAGGGCTTGCGGTTGCGATCCTGCGTTACCCGGCAGCGGCCACGCAGCTCTTCCCGCCGAGCCTGAAGATCTGGCATGATGCCGATCTGGCACCGCTCGGCTACGACCCTGAGAAGGCCAAGGCGCTGCTGGCCGAGCTCGGCTGGGCGCCTGGTGCCGACGGCATCCTGGAGAAGGACGGCAAGCCGTTCGCGCTGACGCTGACCACCTATCCCGATCGCCCGGAACTGCCGTTGATTGCCGCTGTCCTGCAGGACCAGCTGAAGGAAATCGGCGTTGCACTGACGATCAACTCAACCAATTCCTCCGAGATCCCGGCCAAGCATCAGGACGGTTCGCTGGAACTTGCGCTGATGGCGCGCAACTTCGCGCTGGTTCCGGACCCGATCGGCACCATGCTCTCCGACTACGGCCCTGGTGGCGGTGACTGGGGCGCGATGAACTGGACGAATGCCGGCTTCGAAAAGGCGCTGGATGATCTGACCCGCGTCACGGACCCCGCTGAAGGCGAGGCGCTGCGCCATCAGGCCGTGGCCGCCATTCAGGCCGATCTGCCGGTCATTCCGATCGCCTGGTACCAGCAGACGGTGGCCTTCTCGCCGAAGCTGGAGGGGGCGACGATCGACCCGTTCGAGCGAACCTTTGGTCTTGAAACCATGCGGTGGGCGAAATGACCAGGGCGATCCTGAACCGCCTGATCCAGGCGGCTCTGGTGGCCTTCATGGTGGGTCTCATCTGCTTTGTGATGACAAGGTCGCTTCCGGGCGATCTTGCCTACCGGATTGCTGCCGGCCGCTATGGCTATGATGTCGTCGACAGCGCGGCCGCTGCCAAGGTGGCCGCCGAACTCGATCTCGCCAAACCGGCCATCCTGGCACTCTTCGACTGGATGGCCGACCTCCTGCGCTTCGATCTCGGAACGTCGCTGGTCACCGGCAAGCCGGTCATCGAGGAAATCGGCATGCAGCTCGGCCATACGATCGAGCTGGCGCTGGCCGCCATTGTGCTGTCGCTGTTCATCGGTCCGCCGCTCGGCATTCTCGCGGGTTTGAGGCCCGGCGGTGTGCTCGACCGCACATTGATGCTGGTGTCAACAGCCTTGCGCGCACTGCCGCAATTCGTCGTCGGTCTCATCCTGATCATCGTCTTCGGCATCACGCTTAATCTGCTTCCGGCGGCCGGTCACACCCATGGCACACATCTCATCCTGCCTGCGTTGACGCTGGCGCTCGGACTGGCGGCGGTGTCCAACCGGGTGGCGCGCGATGCGATGGTTGCCGTGTCGCGGTCGCCCTACTACGCCTTCGGTCGGACGAAGGGCCTGTCGGAATGGCAGGTTTTTACGCGGCACGGATTGCGCAATGTCGCGGTTCCCATCGTCACCTATCTCGGCGTGCAGTTTGTCTATCTCGTCGAAGGCGTCGTGGTGGTCGAGACGCTGTTTGCCTGGCCGGGCATCGGTCATGCCCTGGTGCATGCGATCTTCGGCCGCGATGTGCCGATGATCCAGGGAACGGCACTCGTCATGGGGCTGATGTTCGTCGCGCTCAACGCGCTGGTCGATCTCTTCTGCCATGGCATTGATCCGAGGAGGCGCAGCGCATGACGACACTCGATTATGTGGCGCCGCGCCCGGCACGCTGGCCCATGCGCTGGCTCGCTGGTGCGGCGATCCTTGGCGGTTTGCTGGCCTTTGCCTTCCTGCCGCTCGTGATCGGCGGGACCGATCCGCTGAAGCAGACGCTGCGCTTCAGCCTGCAGGGGCCGAGTGCTGCCGACTGGTTCGGTTACGATCATCTCGGCCGCTCGATGCAGGCGCGGCTCGCGGGTGCCCTTCGCCTGTCGCTCGGGCTGGCACTGCTCTCCGTCTTCACCGCGATGATCCCCGGCGTGTTGCTCGGGGTTCTCGCCGCCTGGCGCGGCGGTTTTGCCGATCGCGCCGTGGGTGCGGTGTCGGAAGCCTTCCTCGCGCTGCCGGGGCTGCTTCTGGTGCTGATGCTGACGGCGATCGTGCCAGATAATCCGGCCATGCTCTATATCGGCATTTCGCTGGTGCTGTGGGTCGAGTATTTCCGCCTGACGCGGGCAATGGCGCGGCCTTTGCTGATGTCGCCGGCGGTCGAAGCCTCGCGTCTGCTTGGCTTCGGTCCGGCCTATATCCTGCGCCGGCATCTCTGGCCGGAACTGGCGCCGATGATTTTGACGGTGGCCGCTTACGGTGCTGCGTCCGCGATCATGGCGATTGCAGCGCTCGGCTTCGTCAGTGTCGGCGTCCGCCCGCCGACACCGGAGCTCGGCGCGATGATGATCGAGTTGCTGCCCTATTATCAGGAAGCGCCGCATGCGCTGTTGCAGCCGATTGCCGTGATTTTCCTGATGGTGCTGGCGCTGCAGCTGATCGGCGGAAAGGACAAGCCATGACCACTCTTCTTTCCGTCGAAGCCGCCTCCGTTTCTGCGGCAAGCGGCGAGATCGTCTCGCCCGTCTCCTTCTCCCTGAAAGCCGGGCGACCCTTCACCATCCTCGGCGAAACCGGCTCGGGCAAGAGCCTGCTCGCTCAGGCGATCATCGGGATTTTGCCGGAGGGGCTGACGGCCACTGGTTCGGTGACCATCGACGGGCAGGTCCTGCCGCTTGCCGAGCCGAAGCGGTTTCGGCCGCTCTGGGGCCGCAAGGTCGGGGTTCTGCCGCAGGAGCCGTGGCTGGCGCTTGACCCCACCATGGTGGCGCTCGAGCAGGTGGCCGAGGGGCATCGTTATCTCGGACGTCTCGACGAAGACGAGGCCATCTCTGCCGCTCGGACCGATCTCGAAGCGCTGGGCGTGCTCGATGCCGAGGCGAAGCTTCCCGGACAGCTCTCCGGTGGCATGGCGCAACGCGTCGCCTTTGCCGCCGCCCGGGCCGGCGGTGCGCGTATCATCATCGCCGACGAACCGACCAAGGGGCTCGATGTCAGCAGACGCGACGAGGTGATTGCACTTCTGATGCAGGAGGTCGAGGCGGGCGGTACGGTCCTCGTCATCACTCATGATCTCGCGCTGGCCCGGCAGATGGGTGGCGATCTCGCCGTGATGCTGGAAGGCAAGATCATCGAGACGGGCGAGGCGGTCGAGGTTCTGTCTTCGCCCTCGCATGACTATACCCGTCGTCTGATTGCGGCGGAGCCGGAGAACTGGGCCGAACGGGTTTCGGCCGTTGTCGAGGATGTCGACCCGATCCTGGTCGCGTCAGGGATCAGGAAGAGCAGAGGCGGCAAGCTTCTGTTCGCAGGCCAGGACCTGTCGCTCCGACCGGGCGAGATCGTCGGCATTACCGGCCCGAGCGGCTCGGGCAAGAGCTCGCTTGGCGACGTGCTCCTCGGGCTTCTGAAGGCCGATGCGGGTGAGGTGACCCGCCTGCCGCAGGCGAAGCCCGTTCGCTATCAGAAGCTCTACCAGGATCCGCCCTCGGCCTTCCCGCAGAAGATCACGCTCGGGGAGGCTATTGCCGATCTGGTGCGGTTGCATCGGCTTGATGGAACGCGCGTCCAGCCCCTGATGGAGCGGCTGCGCCTCGCCCCCGTGCTTCTCACGCGCCTGCCGACGGAGGTCTCCGGCGGCGAGTTGCAGCGTTTCGCATTGCTGCGGGTGCTGCTCCTTGACCCGCTCTTCCTCTTCGCCGACGAGCCAACTTCGCGCCTCGACCTCATTACCCAGCAGGAAACCATCGACCTCCTGACGGAGCTGGCGCGGGAGCGCAACTGCGCGGTGCTGCTGGTCAGCCACGATGCGGCGCTGATCGAGAAGACCTGCGACCGGCAGGTGCAGATCGGGGTCTAAACCGTGTCGCGATCTTCTCGCCTAGCGCAATATGCGCTAGGCCGATGCTCTCAGCCACAGCGTCTCGATAATGCTTGCCTCGTCTTTTGCGGCGTCGGCAAACACCATATCGGCCAGTGTTAGCGCCTCGCGGCGAAGCGCCATCTGGCGGCGGATGATGATGGCCAGCAGGAATGACTGGCCTTCGCCGTCGCCGAACAGGTCTGGTTCGTGGTCGAGAAGGGTGGTGAGCACCGTCAGATCGTGTTCATGGCCGAGCAGCTCGACCAGCGTCTTTGCGTCACTGCGTTTGGCATCTAAGGCGCTTGGCCAGAGGTCGCGCAAAAGCGAGAGGTTCATCCAATAGGCCTGGGCGGCCTTGCGCAGGTCGTGATAGGCCTCGCCGTGACCTTCGCCCTCGCAGCTTTCCAGCGCCTCATGCGCCTGTTCGAGGCCCTTGCGCCAGCCCTTCGCGATCAGCCGTGCCGCATGGCCCGGTTTCGACGGGAGTGTCAGATCGTCGAGTGCGAGGATGGCCGCCTGGCACGCTTCGATCGCATCGGATACCTTGGCTTCGAGGTCGCTTTCGCCGGCAGCAATTTCGTCGCGGCGGCGCGTCAGCACCTCGCGGGTGGCTGCGAGTGAGACGCTTTCATCATCGGTGACGGCATGATCGGCCAGATGCTCGATGGTTTCGATCAGTGCTGTGGCATCACGGATGCGCGACAGGCTGCGTGCGATGTCTCTCAGCCGCGCATTCTCCTGGCGGCGGAAGGACTTGTCGCCGGCTGCCACCAATCTATAGAGATTGCGCAGGCGCTTGAATTTCTTGCGGGCCGCATGGATCGCAGGATGAAGCCCCTCGGGCTTTGCTTGCAGGATTTCGATCGCCTTTTCGAGCTCGCTGCGGGCCACCGATCGAACCTCGGCGAGCAGTTGGCGGTCGGGCCTAATGCGATATGGCATGCACCAGCTCCGGTCGCATGCGCTCGGTGGCGAGGACCTGATTGGAATAACGCTTGTCGCCGGTGACTTCGCGGCCGAGCCAGGTCGGCAGGGCAGGGGCGTCCTCTTCTGAGGCCATCTCGACTTCGGCGGTCACCAGTCCGCGATAGACACCCTCGAAGACATCCACCTCCCAGGTGAAGCCTTCGAAATCGACAGTGTAGCGGGTCTTCTCGATGACGTTGCCGATGGCGAATTCGAGCATTTCCAGCGCGTCGTCGTGGGAGATCGGGTATTCGAACTCGTCGCGCGTCAGCATGCCCTTGCCGAACTTGATGGTCAGCTGGGCCGTCTCATCGTTGCGGGTGCGAATGCGAACCGACCGGTCGGGCTCGGCCGCAATATAGGCCTGCCGGATGCGGGTTTCGGAGGTAACGGCCTTTTTCCAGCCATCGGTCCGGACGAGAAACTTGCGTTCGATTTCCTTCGCCATACGCTCACGCTCCGAAATATTACGCGAGCGAACCATAGCGGAGCGGCCGCTATTAGGAAACCGGAAAGATTCCGTGCTACCTGTCGGGCTCGACATCCTGGCCCATGCGGGTTAGGGAAATGCCGATCTAATCGTTTTAAAAAGAGGGTCCTGCCATGGGCGACAAAACCGAAAAGCTCCTCTCCACCCTGAAGCTTCAGCCGGTCGTGCCGGTTTTGATCGTCGAGGACGCCAAGACGGCCGTGCCTCTGGCGCGTGCTCTTGTCGCAGGCGGATTGAAGGCGATCGAGATCACGCTACGCACCGATGCGGCACTCGAAGCCGTCCGCCTCGTTGCCCAGGAAGTCGAAGGCGCCGTGGTCGGTGCCGGCACGATCCTGAACGCCGCCCATTATGCCGCTGCCGTCGATGCCGGCTCGCAGTTCATCGTCAGCCCGGGCACGACGCAGGAATTGCTTGATGTCGCGCGCGACTCCGACATTCCGCTGCTGCCGGGTGCCGCAACGGCATCGGAGGTCATGGCGCTGCGCGAAGAGGGCTACAAGGTCTTGAAGTTCTTCCCGGCCGAGCAGGCCGGCGGTGCCGCCTATCTCAAGGCACTGTCGTCGCCGCTCGCCGGTACGCTGTTCTGCCCGACCGGCGGCATCTCGCTGAAGAACGCCATGGACTACCTGTCGCTGCCGAACGTCGTTTGCGTCGGCGGGTCCTGGGTTGCGCCGAAGGAGCTGGTGTCCGCCGGTGACTGGGCCGGTATCACCAAGCTTGCCAGCGAAGCCGCAGCGCTCAAGGGCTAATATCTGCGTCAATCGCTGACCGGACTGTTTGTAATGTCACAGTCGCTTCCTATCTAGGGAGCGACTGTTTCAACAAGGAGACCGCGATGTTCGACGCCAAGAAGCTGCTGGATCAATTCCTCGGATCGCAGATGCCCGGAGCCGCCGGATCGCTCGGCCAGAAGGGCACCGATCTGATGGGGCTCGCCAAGAACAATCCGTTGAAGACCGGTGCGCTGGCGGCCGTGCTGCTCGGCACGAAGACCGGTCGTTCGATCGGCGGCAGCGCGCTGAAGCTTGGCGGTCTCGCCGTGATTGCTGGTCTCGGCTATCAGGCCTACAAGAATTATCAGGCGGGTCAGAAGCCTGAACCGACGCAATCCCTGCCAGAGCTCCTGCCGCCGCCAAAGGACTCGCCCTTCAGCGCAGAACCGCAGGCCGTTTCCAATGATTTCGCCCTGTCGCTGGTGCGTGCGATGATCGCGGCTGCCAAGGCCGACGGTCACATCGACGTGCAGGAGCGCTCGCGGATCATGGACAAGGTCCATCTGTCGGGCCTTGGTGCCGAGGCTGAAGCCTTTATCGAGGCCGAGCTTGCCAAGCCGATCGATCTCGATGCGCTCGTCGCCTCGGCCAAGACCGAAGAGCAGAAGGTCGAGATCTACACTGCTTCGCGTCTGACCATCGAGCCGGATACGCGCACCGAGCGCGGCTATCTCGACATGCTGGCCGGTCGCCTTGGTCTTCCCGACGCCCTGGTCGATCACATCGAGGCGACCGTTGCGGCCGCCAAGGTCAGTCTGTGACGCCAAGCTGCGGCATCGGGTCCGGTGCGGTGTCCATGCCGATGGTTGCCTTTGCCTGATCTCTGGCCTAAGCCTCGGACGATCGATCGGCCCGAGGCTTCATCATGCGTGACCTGTCCACCTTCAAGGGATGTCCGGCTCCCCAACCCGTCAGGCTGGAGGGCCGTTTCGTCGTGATCGAGCCCTATGATCGCTCCGCGCATCTGAAGGCCCTCTGGGATGGCCTTGGCGGCATGGAGGGGATCAACCCGCTGCTTGCCTATTTCACGCAGCCCGATTTCGGGGGCATCGAGGATTTCGACGCCTGGCTGACGGGCGTACAGAAGGGCGGCTGGGTCACGGAAGTCATGCGTGACAAGGCGACGGACAAGGTCGTCGGTGTGGCGAATTACATGCGGCCTGATCCGTTCAATGGCGTGGTCGAGGTGGGTGGTGTGGCGCACGGCCCTGATATGAGCCGCTCGCCGCTTGCGACCGAGGCGCATTATCTGCTGGCCCGGCACGTCTTCGACGATCTCGGCTATCGCCGCTACGAGTGGAAGTGCCACAACGAGAATGAGCCGAGCAAGGTGACGGCGAAGCGCTACGGATTCAGCTTCGAGGGTGTGTTTCGCCAGCACATGCTGTCCAAGGGCCGCAATCGCGATACCGCCTGGTTCTCGATGATTGACAGCGAGTGGCCGCTGATCCGGGCTGCTTTCGAGGCTTGGCTGGCACCTGTGAATTTCGACGCATCCGGTCGCCAGCTGCGCCGGCTGGAAGACCTGCGGGCCGAGCTCGCGGCCAGAGAGACATGATAGGAAAGCAAACCGTGAAGCCGAACATCTTCAGCATCATTCTCTATGTCGGCACGGCTCTGGCCGTGGCCGCTCTCGCCTATGCGAGCTTCAAGAGCGTCACCGTTGCCTGGTCTGTCGGGCTGTGCGTGGCGATCGGCGTGGTCGTCTATGCCTTCAGCCTGTTGCCGGAACCCAAGAAGGTGGCACGCAAGGAAGGGGCTCCGGCATCCGCCCGGTCCCCGGCAGCGCAGGCCGCAGCGGTGGTCGCGGTGATCTTCGGCCTGATGCTGGTCGTTCCGACGGTCGTTCTCTGGCTCGGTCGCTATTCGCCGGAACTCGGCGCATTGGTCGGCGCCCTGGCGCTGATGGCGATGTTCCTGATCCTGTGGCTTCGCTCGCGCTATCAGCGCAGCCATGGAAGCGACGAGAGCTGAGGCTCTCAGGCGCTGAGGCCGGCTGCGAGCAACAGCGCACCTAGCAGGATCAGCATGAGGGCTGCTGCCACCTCGATGGAACTGGCGACCAGTCCGGCCCGGCGGGAGCCCGGACCTGACAGCTTCAGTGCAATGCCCTTGGCGCCGACGGCAAGGCTTGCGAGAGCCGACACCGTGATCGCGGTCCCGAGCGCCATGGCGAAAACGGACAAGACGCCGCCGAGCAGCAGGCCATTGAGGAGCGCAAAGGTCATCACCAAAAGCGCGCCGGAACACGGGCGCATGCCGACCGCAATGACCGCCGACCAGGCATCCCGGAGGCTGAAGACGCTGCCGCCGACCAGGCTCGGATCGGGCAGATGGGCGATCCCGCATTCATGGCAGACCGATCCCGGGGCGAGGGCGTCGTGGTCATGGGACACGGCCATGGCGCGGAAGCGGGAGCCGCTGGCTTCGGGACGGGCGCTGGTTTCGGCGGGGCCCGCAAACAGCGAGGCCGTGACGCTACCGCCTGCGGCGCTATCGGCGCCATCGAATAGGCCTCCCGTCGTCGCGGCTGCGGCAGGAGTGGCATGGGCGAAGGATGCTCTGAGCTTGCGCACGAGCAGCCACAGGCCAAAGGCTATGATCATCGCATAGCTTGCGATCTCCAGCGTGCGCGTTGCATCCGTCATGCTGATCGAGGTGCCGCGCAGCACGAGATAGGCAGTGCCGACCACGGCAATCGCGACCAGGCCCTGGAGGAAGGCGGAGACGAAGGAGACGAGGATCCCGCGGCGAAGCTCTATTTCGTTGGCAAGCAGGTAGGACGAAATCACCGCCTTGCCGTGGCCTGGGCCGGCGGCGTGGAAGACGCCATAGACAAAGGACAGGCCAACCAGCGTCGCAAGGCTCCAGGGATCCTCGCGCATGGCCTTCAAGGCGGTCGTCAGGGAGCGGTAGAAGGCTTGCTGATGGGCGTTGATCCAGATCAGAAGCTCGGCGAAGGGGCCGCTTGCCGGCTGATAGCTCGGCTCGGCTGTTCCTATACCCAAAGGCGAGGCCGCATGGGCGATGCCGGCGAACAGCACGAGGGAGACGGCCAGCGCGGCAAACCTTGCGGTGCTTGCTGAACGGGCAGGTCTCAGCATGTGACCTCCATGCGGGTGGCAAAGAGCTTGCCCATGTCGTTGCCCGTGGGGTCGCTGAAGAAGGCTTCCGTCAGGTTGAGCTGGTTTTGCGCGATGACCTCATCCGGGTCGGGGCGCACGACCTTTTGCGTGCAGGCGGAGAAGGCCTCGCCCTCCAATACCATGTCCTCGTCTTTCGCAAAGTCGATTGCGGTATAGAGGGTCGGATCGTAGATGCCGAAGGTCATGCGTCCGCCTACCTTCACGGGGGTCTTGGGCTTGGCGATGAAGAAGACGAGGAGCTGGTTGTCCTTGAAGTCGACGTTGAAAACGTCCGGTCGGCCGATCTCGCTCGATGCACCGTCCCGGGTGACGAACGTGAAGTAGCTGTAGTCGCCAAGCGAATCGCGGATGGTATTGGCGATGTCGGTCAATTCGCTGTGGTCGAGCTTCAGGTCGCTGTTCTTGTCGAAGTCCATGAGGACACTCGAGGAGAAGATGTCGTCGAAGCGCCAGACATTGCGCAGCTCCTTCAGCGTGCCGTCATCGGCCGCGACGATTTCCACCCGTGCTTCGGCAAAAACGTGCGGATGGGAGAGCGCCGGCGTCGCGAATGCGACGACCGCTGCGGTCGCCCAGTAACCGAGGCGTTTCAGCATGCTTGGATAACCCTTCCCGAATTCCGGCTTGGCTCCCTCCCTGTCCGATGATTGGGACAAAAGTGGGACCCGCTGCATCTCCAGCCGTTACGAATAGCGCTTGAACCATGCGTGAAGGTAGTCAACGAAAGCGCGGACCTTGGCCGGCAGGTAGCGGCGGTGCGGATAGACGGCATAGATGCCGCGATCCTTGGCGATGAAGTCATCAAACAGCGAGACGAGTTCGCCGGAGGCGAGATAGGGGCGGGCGATGAAGTCGGGGATCATCGCCACGCCCATGCTGGCGCGGGCCGCCCGCAAGGTCGCCTGCGGACTGTTGACCTCGATCGGGCCGGAGACGCTGACGGAGATCATATCGCCATCCGGCTCCAGGAAGCGCAGGCTGTTGTGGGAGCGGGAATTGGTGTCGATCAGAAACGGGATGCGCGACAGTTCGCTAGGGTGGATGAGCGGGCCGTTCTCGGCAATGAAGGCCGGCGTCGCGCAAGCATAGACCCGGAAATCCGAGAGCTTGCGGGCGATCATGCCCGAATCATCGAGCTTGGTGATGCGGATGCCGAGATCAAAACCCTCCTCGATCAGGTCGACGAAGCGGTCTTCTGCGACGATTTCGAGCGAGAGCTGCGGATTTTCCTTGGCGAAATCAATCAGCGACTGGCCGACATCCGCATCGATAAAGGTGCGCGGCACGGTGACCTTCAGCTTGCCCTTGAGATCGGCATTGTTCTCGCGAACGAGATCGGCAAGGTTGTCGATCTCCTTCAGGATGTCGGCTGCGGTCCGATAATAGGTGTGGCCGGCCTCGGTGAGGGAGAACTGGCGGGTGGTGCGGTTGAGCAGAAGAGCCCCGAGCTCGTCTTCCAACTCCCTGACATATTTGGACAAAAGTGCCTTGGAGCGTCCGGTCTTGCGGGCGGCGGCAGAGAAGCCTTCCGCTTCCACCACATCGATGAAGGCCCTGATGCGTGTCAGCGTGTCCATAATTGCCCCCATTCCCTTCTCAAGTTTCCGGATTGTGAACAAAGCGTCTGCTTCGTTCAATAGGCGCCGCATGACTTGCGAAAAAACTTGGTCCGGGGTGCAAAAATTCTCTTGATTATGACGGACACTTTTCTTATCTCCCTGCTTGCCCAAAGTCGCACGTGCCTGTGGGTGTCCGCCGACCCTCGAACTGGGATTTATCCCTAAGGTGAGGTCATCGGTAAGGTACCTGGAACTAACCCCTCCAGTCGCTATTCCGGCCAACCGGGAAATGCGAGGACATCTTGAAGCAACGACGGTGCGGGCCTTTCTGGTTCTCTGCCGGCTTTCCATCAGCCGGGGTACTGAAGAGGCACACCATCATTGCCGGAAGTGCGGTAGGGTCTCCCTCCAATCCATGGCAGACAAAGCGGATTTATGCGCTCGGGCAAGAGTGCGTTCATCCATCGTTTCGCGCGTCGAGCGTTCGTACGGTACCGGTGTCTCCACCGACTGGTTTCGAGCGATGTCTCGCCGTCCTTTGTCCATCCGAAGCCTGGCCGCTTCGGATATCGCTGGAATTTGGAAGGTTACATCGATGACCACTGCACGCATCCTCGACTTCATCAACACCCGACGTCCCGAAGGTCCCTGCCTCGTGGTCGACCTCGACGTCGTGCGCGACAATTTCGGTGCCTTCCGTCATGCACTGCCGGACAGCGCCATCTACTACGCAGTCAAGGCGAACCCGGCGCCGGAGATCCTCCAGCTCCTGGCCTCGCTCGGTTCGAACTTCGACTGCGCTTCCGTTGCCGAAATCCAGATGGTTCTCGATGCCGGTGCCACCGCCGATCGCATCTCCTTTGGCAACACCATCAAGAAGGAGCGCGACATCGCCCGTGCCTTTGCACTCGGTGTCAACCTCTATGCCGTCGACAGCCATGAGGAAGTCGAGAAGATCGCGCGTGCCGCTCCCGGCGCCCGCGTGTTCTGCCGCGTGCTGACCGATGGCGAAGGCGCCGAATGGCCACTGTCGCGCAAGTTCGGCTGCGTGCCGCAGATGGCCGTCGACGTGCTCGTCTATGCCCACCAGCTGGGCCTGGAGTCCTTCGGCGTGTCCTTCCATGTCGGCTCGCAGATGACCAAGGTCGATGCCTGGGATGGTGCTCTTGCCGATGCCAAGCGCGTGTTCAACTCGCTGGCCAAGCAGGGCATCGTTCTGAAGATGGTCAACATGGGTGGTGGTTTCCCGACCAAGTATCTGCGCGACATCCCGTCGGCAGAGGCCTATGGTCAGGCGATCAATGCGTCGCTGAAGAAGCACTTCGGCAATGATATCCCGCAAACCATCATCGAGCCGGGCCGCGGCATGGTCGGCAATGCCGGTGTGATCAAGGCGGAAGTCGTGCTGATCTCCAGGAAGTCCGACAATGACGAACACCGCTGGGTGTTCCTCGACATCGGCAAATTCGGCGGTCTGGCCGAAACCATGGACGAGGCGATCCGTTACCCGATCCGCACCGTCCGTGACGCCGATGACATGGCGCCCTGCGTGCTCGCCGGTCCGACCTGCGATTCGGCCGACGTGCTCTACGAGAAGAACATGTATCCGCTGCCGATCTCGCTTTCGATCGGCGACGAGGTTCTGATCGAGGGCACCGGCGCCTACACCACCACCTATTCGGCGGTGGCGTTCAACGGCTTCGAGCCGCTGAAGTCCTACGTCATCTGACGTCTCCCGCGCCGGCCAACCGGCGCGGACCTTCACAATCATCATCATCGCTTGGGATAGGAGGCCGACATGGCCGCTGTTCTGACCAGCATGCGCGCGCTTTTTGCGCCGGCGCCTGCATTTGTCATCGATCATGAAACGCCGGCCGACGTCGTCGCCCGCGAGGCGCTGCTCGACCGCGCCATGGGCAAGGATCGCCGCAAGAAGTCGTCGGAGAAGATCCGTCGCAACCGGATCCCGGCCGAGGGGCTCGCTCTCGTTGCGCGCGACCGCGATGGCCATGTGATCGGTACGGTGCGCCTCTGGAATATCGAGGCGGGTGTGAGCCGCGAGGGTGGCCTCATCGAGGCTCTGCTGCTCGGCCCGCTTGCGGTTGACCAGGCGCATGAAGGCAAGGGGATCGGCGGCGCGTTGATGCGGGCTGCGCTGACCGAAGCGAAGAAGCGTGGCCATGGCGCCGTGCTCCTCGTGGGTGACGCCCCCTATTACGAGCGTTTCGGCTTCTTCGCGGACAAGACGCAGCATCTGGTGATGCCGGGTCCGTTTGCACGTGACCGCTTCCTGGCGCTGGAACTCGTGCCCGGCTGGCTCGAAGGAGCCGCCGGCATGGTGGTCGCGTCCGGTCGCAAGCTGTCGCAGCCGACGGGTTCGCGTCGCGCAGCCTGATCGAGGGCTCCCGGATACCAGCTGAAGGGCCCGGTCGCGATTTCGTCGCGCCGGGCCCTTTCCGTTTCGGTTGCAAGAATCAGATATGGGGCCGCTATTCTATCGCTGCCCCGACTTACCGATCCTGGTGCCATATCGCGGTTCTTGGTCCTAAGCGATTGATTACTCTTCGGTGAGGCCGCGCTGTCGCGGGTGGCCCGGGTCGGATGCTCTGCGGCAGCCTCACGCGCTCCTCACGCATTCCTGACAAACTCTCTCCTTTTTTCGGCCATACCGAGGAACCATTTGTCGTGTCATTGCTTGTTGCAACGGGTCCGGCGCGAAAATCGCGCGTGCGGGCGGGAACACAGACGCCGAACTGGTTTTGATAGTTATGTTGTATAATCATCACATACATTTACCAGAAATGGCGATATAAGCGGTCTTGTAACACAGGAGTGAAACACATGATCAAAAGCATCCTTCTCGGATCTGCCGCCGTTCTGGCGGCCTCGACCTCGGTCTTCGCGGCTGACGCCATCATGGATGCGCCGGCAGAGCCGCCGGCGGTTGTCGAAACCGCGCCGCAGTTTTCCTGGACAGGCGGCTACGCAGGTATCCTGACCGGTTACGGCTGGGGCGACGCTGATGTTGCCGGAGCAGGGAGCGAGAGCTTCGACGGCGCGCGCTTCGGTGGCTTCGTCGGCTACAACTGGGATCTCGGCAATCAGCTGGTTGTCGGCCTGGAAGGCGACCTCAACTATGATTGGAACGAAGAAACCGTCGCCGGCGTCGGTGACTTCGAAACCGGCCTGAACTGGTCGACACGGGCCCGCATCGGTTATGCCATGGACCGAGCTCTGCTGTTCGCGGCCGGCGGTTACACCGGTACGAACCTCGAAGGTCCCGGCGGCGATGACACGCTGCACGGCTGGACCGTCGGCGGTGGCGTTGACTACGCTCTCACCGACCGCATGTTGACCCGCGTTGAGTATCGCTACAACGACTTCGGCGATGGTGACATCGGCGGCCGTAACGTCGATTTCAACCAGCACACGGTCAATGTCGGTCTTGCTGTGAAGTTCTGATCCGGCGGATCAAAGCAAAAAACGCCCGGTCCTCATTGCAGAGGGCCGGGCGTTTTCGTTGGAGAGGCTCGTTCGGCTCAGGCCGCGCGATGGTCGATGACGTGGCCGCCGCCGGCGCGAATTTCATTGCGACGGTTGAGCTGGAAACGGTTGACCAGTGTCGTCAGCTGCACGGCGCCTTCGGCGAGCGTATGGCTGATCGCGGTGGTTTCCTCGACCATGGCCGCATTCTGCTGCGTCATCTGGTCGATGCTGGTGATTGCCGCGCCGATTTCCTGCAGGCCGATGGCTTGTTCTCGGGCAGCGGTTGCGATCGCATCCACATTGGTGTCGATGCGGCTGACGAAGTCGCCGATCTGGGTCAGTGCCTCGCCCGTTTCACCGACCAGCTGAACACCGGAAGACACTTCCACGCTCGACTTCTGGATCAGACCCTTGATGTCGCGTGCAGCGTTTGCAGAGCGCTGTGCCAGTTCGCGTACTTCCTGGGCGACAACCGCAAAACCCTTGCCGGCGTCACCGGCGCGCGCCGCTTCGACGCCAGCGTTCAGGGCCAGCAGATTGGTCTGGAACGCGATCTCATCGATCACGCCAATGATCTGGCCGATCTCCGAGGAGGCGGATTCGATCCGCTCCATGGCCGAAACGGCGGAGCGAACCACGTCACCGGAAACCAGTGCACAGTTCTTTGCTTCCCGGACCAGCTCTCGCGTATCGCTGGTGCGCTCGGCCGATGCCCGGACCGTCGCCGTGACTTCTTCCAGCGCCGAGGATGTCTGCTCCAGGGCTGCGGCCTGTTGCTCGGTGCGGTGTGCGAGGTTGGTCGATGCCTCGCGCATTTCCTGGCTGTTGTCCAACAGGCGGCGGGTCTCTTCCATGACCTTTTCCAGCGTCGCCTGGAATGTCGCGATCGAATGGTTGAAGTCCTGGCGCAGCGGCTCGAAGCGTGAATCGAAGGCATCATCCAGGGTCATTCGAATGTTGCAGTCTGCAAGACGGTGCAGGCCGGCGCCCAGTGCCTCGATCACAAAACGAAGGGCTTCCGCTTCGATGATGCGGTCCTGGTCACGCAGAGCCCGCTCGCGGTCGACTTCGGCGCGCGCCGCCTCTGTCTCCCTCTGCAGGCGCTGGTTTTCGAGACCCGCCTGGCGAAACACCTCGACGGCTGCCGCGATGTGTCCGATCTCGTCTTTGCGGTTTGCGTGGGGTACGGCGGCGGTAAAGTCACCGGTTGCCATATTCGTCATGAAGCTGGTGATCTCGCCGAGCGGCTTCAGGGCGCGGCGGTGGATGAAGTAGACGCTGCCGAGCGCGGTGGTGATGAGAAGAAGCCCCAGAGATAAAAGCAGCGCTTCCTGTCTGGACGATTCCCCTGCCGCAAAGGCCTCGCGATCGACCAGATAGGTGCTGGCCATGGTCACGAGTTCGTTGACCGATGTCTCATGGTCATGGAACTCCGTCTTGAGCTTGGACAGCACGGGAGTGATAGCGCTTGCATCGCCAGCCGAAAGAGCAGGCTTCAGTTCGTTTTGCAGCGTGCTCCAGTAACGGTCGCCCTTGGCGATGACTTCATCATAGAGCTTGGCGCGCAGGTTGTCGGGAAGAGTCGAGCTTTTCCAGTATTCGCGCCGGTCGTCATAGAGCTTGTTGAGGACATCGAAGCGGGGAATGTTGCTCTCCGCCGTCTCCGGATGAACGACAATTTCATTGGCGAGCGCATAGGATTCAATCAGGTAAAGCGGTGGCGGAAGAATATCGGCGATCAGGTCTTTTCCGTCGACAATCTCTTTGTAGATCGGTCCATTGACCTTGAGCGTCTGCAGCGTCTGGGCACCGACACCAGCAACGGCGACGATGCCGGTGGCAAGAGCAAGACCCGCTGCTGTCACCACGATTTTCAGGTTGAGGTTCATGTTGTGTCCGTTCGCAATCCGTCCGCCGGGCAAGCGCATGCGTCGGCGCCTCGGCGGGGTGCCATGGTTAAGGTGGAAATATTGATAGGCTGCGGAGGAATTATTCCCAGTGCAGACGAGACGCGGCTGTTTTGTCTCTCGCTCGTCCTCCCCCAAATTAGGGAGGCAATTACTACCGCATGGTTAAGGTGAGCAATTGGTGAACGCGATACTGCAAATTTTTGCAGTATTTAACGCATGGCGCGACGATTTGCGCGAATACACGCAACCAAAGCGCTCTCAGACTGGCTTTTGTCAATCAGCCGGTGATGTCGACCACGCCGCAGTCGCCTGCCTCTGAGGCGAAAGCGAGGAGCTTGCCGGTGCTGCTCCAGGCCAGAGACGTGATTGCACCCTTGCCAGGACGGCGCAAAAGCGCCTCCTTGCCGTCGGCAATCCGCACCGCCAGGATCATGCCGTCGATGAAGCCGATGGCAAGCACCTCTTCGGCCGGATGGAAGGCAACCTGGGTGACCAGGATGTTGGACCGCGTGCCGAGTTCCAGCGGTGCCTTGCCCATGGGGCCGTCCTTGCCGGAGAAGGGCCAGACAATCGCCGCCGGTGCACCTGATGAGGCAAGCCACTTGCCCTTCGGCGACCAGGACAGCGATTTCACTTTCGCCGGGTAGCCGGTCATCCGCATATGGCGCGTTTCGGATGCCTTGCCGTCAAGCTTCCAGCCATGCAGGGCGCTTTCCTGCATCATGGTCACGACGAAGCGGCCGTCCGGCGAGAAGGTGACGCCGGTATGGGCTCCCTTCCAGTCGAGATCGACAGCTGCACCTGCCGTTCCGACCCAATGCAGGGTGACGCCGTTATAGCGAGCAACCGCGATGCGCAGGCCTTTCGGTGCGAAGTCGACGGCTT
Organism: Rhizobium sp.; assembly: GCA_027533385.1. Classification (GTDB taxonomy): domain Bacteria; phylum Pseudomonadota; class Alphaproteobacteria; order Rhizobiales; family Rhizobiaceae; genus Allorhizobium. The sequence goes on from JAPZUE010000004.1 coordinate 367,080, forward strand.
CGACGGTGCGCTCCTCGGCAAATTCCTTGGTCGTGCCGTCGGAAAGGCGCACGAAGGTCGACTTGGCATAGGCATAGGCTACGGCCCCCTGCGGTCCAGGCGCGACGACCGTGATCCACTTCCGTGGGACATTGGCGAGTTCGGTGATCGTCCCGTCATGGGCGATGCGCAGCACACGTCCGTCTTCGCCCCCGGTGATCAGCGTCTGGTTTGCCGGATCCTTGACGCAGGTCAGCAGGCCGGCATTGGCTTCGGTGACCTTCTCTCCGCCGTCCAGACGATGGATTGCACCGCTTGCGGCGGCGAAGACCGGGATGTCACCGAGAAAGTGGGTCGAGACAACGTGACCTTCGATATCGAGCGGCGCAACGGTGGGCATTGGTGCAGGCTTTCTTTCAGGCAGACTTCAGAAAAAGAGGGCGCCGAAGCGCCCCGTCAGGCGGTGGCTTCGCAGGCCTTGAAGCTCGCTTCGAGCTTTTCGCGGTCGAGTTCCCGGCCGATGAAGACGAGACGGCTCTCACGCTTCTCGCCATCCTTCCACGGACGCTGGTGGTCGCCCTCGACGATCATGTGAACGCCCTGGACGACATAACGCTCCTCGTCGCCCTTGAATGCGATGATGCCCTTGAGGCGCAGGATGTTCGGGCCTTGCGTCTGCGTGACCTTCTGGATCCAGGGGAAGAAGCGGTCCGGGTTCATCTCGCCGCCGCGCAGCGACACCGAGGTCACCGTCACGTCATGGATCGGCGAGGGGGCGTGGTCGTGATGATGGTGGTGATCATGGCCATGATGGTGATCGTGGTCGTGATCATGGTGGTGATGGTCATGACCGTGGTGATGATGATCGTGGTCGCAATCCGGGCCGCAGACATGGTCCGGGTCGTCATGGTCGAGGAAGTGCGGATCGTTCTCCAGCGCGCGCTCCAGGTTGAAGGCGCCCTGATCCAGAACCTTGGTCAGGTCGACGCCCGAGCGGGTCGTCGAATAGATGCGTGCCGAGGGGTTGATCGCACGGACGATGTCTTCGATGCGGTGCAGCTCGTCATGGCTGACGAGGTCGGTCTTGTTGATGACGACGACATCGGCGAAGGCGATCTGGTCCTCGGCTTCTCGGCTGTCCTTGAGGCGCAGCGGCAGGTGCTTGGCGTCAACAAGTGCCACGACCGCGTCGAGTTCGGTCTTCGAACGCACGTCGTCATCCATGAAGAAGGTTTGGGCGACCGGGACCGGATCGGCCAGGCCCGTGGTTTCGACGATGATGCCGTCGAAGCGACCGGGACGGCGCATTAGGCCCTCGACGACGCGGATCAGGTCGCCGCGGACCGTGCAGCAGACGCAGCCATTGTTCATTTCGTAGATTTCTTCATCCGACTCGACGATCAGGTCGTTGTCGATGCCGATCTCACCAAACTCGTTGACGATGACCGCGTATTTCTTGCCGTGGTTCTCGGAGAGAATGCGGTTCAAGAGCGTCGTCTTGCCGGCGCCGAGATAGCCGGTGAGCACGGTAACGGGTGTCGGTTTCGCGGTTGCTTCGGTCATGAATGCCTCTGATGTCAGGGGGCGCCGGGCGATGCGGCTGTAATGGTATTACCCCATATAGGGGTTCCGGCGCGTCAGTTCAAAGGCTTTCGTACGTGTCAGGCACGGGCCAGTGCCGAGCGGATATCTGTGCGCGTGAAGTCGTCTCCGACGAAGAGTAGCGGGCAGTCAAACTCCTCTGCCGTGGCATAGGAAAAGCAGTCGCCGAAATTGAGGGCGGCAGAGTGGAAGCCTTTGCCGAAGCGTTGGTAGGCTGCCGCGGCGCGTTCTGCGCGTGCGGCTGTCAAAGGGATGATCTCGGTGATTGATGCTGTCATGAGCATCTTCATTTCCGCGAGCCGCTGATTGCGTGCAGCGACGATATGGGCTTCCGTCACCGTGGCAGCAGACATCAACAGGCGTTGTGATCCATCAGAGAGAATGGCCTCGCACGCATCGACTGCCGTCTCCCGCTTGAGGACCGCCATCAGCGCCGAGGTGTCGACCACTATCACTTGGGCAGGCCGTTCTCGTCATACAGGAAGTCTTGGCTTCTCGCTGCCGTTTCGTCCGGGTAAGGGTCGGGCATCTGTGCGGCGCGTTCCCGTATCTCCTTCAAGATTTGCCGTCTTTCCTCTAGCGAGAGAGTTGGCCGTATCTCGACCGGCTCTGCCGGTCGCAAGGCGACAGCATCCTGCCCATCGCGGGTAATGATCACGGGCTCTCCGCGTTCGGCTCGCTCCACGAGTTCTTCGAACCGTTCGCCTGCTTGCTCCATGGAAACGCGCATGCTTTCTCCTCGCGATTTCTGTCGATCAATATGCGCCTTCTCTGAAGAGCCTTCAAGCTCTCGTCATTGTTGCAACATCGAAGTTATGCACGTCGTCGATCAATTCGAGCAGGCCGTTGACGGCATGTTTGAGCAAGGCTTCACCCCTCTCTGCCGTCGCCACCGCCGCATTCCCGGCGACGCCGTCAGGGTTGAGATCAGACATCTTCCAGCCGAAGGCATGTGGACCATAGGCACGCAGGTGTCTGTAGCGCATGGCAAACTCCGACTGGCGCGAGGGGAACGCCCGCGCTCTTGTCATGTCGACCCGGTCTGGCGCCAGTGCCAGCATGACCGATGTCTCGATGTCGCCGCCGTGGATGTCGATGGCCTTGTCTTCTGGCGAGATCCAGCCTTCCGGTTGACCGAAGCGGGTCCAGCTTGTGGCGACGACCAGCATGTCGAAGCGCACCCGCGCTTCGGTTGCGACAATGGTCAGCAGGGGGGAGTTGCCGCCATGGGCATTGAGCAGCACGAGCTTGCGGATGCCCTGTCGATGCAGAACTTCGGCAATCCCGAGCCAACGGATGACTGCCTCGTCATAGGTGAGCGTCCGGCTGCCTGCGACATCCATGTGCTCGATCGAATAACCGACGGGTTCGACCGGCAGAATGGTGACCGGCAAATGCGCCGGCAGGGCATTGGCGACACGGCGCATGATCCCTTCGGCGATGATCGTATCGGTCTCGAAGGGCAGGTGAGGGCCGTGCTGCTCGTGGGCGCCAAGCGGGAGAACGGCAATCCAAGCCGCCCGCTCATCGGCGGCAAGCGTCGGATCATTGTCCGCGAACCATGGGGCTGGCTTCGCCATCTGGTCTAACCTTCTGATCTTCGTTATGCATGGCGGCCATCGCGGCGGATTGCAGTGGGGGCCGCAGCGTTTGTCGACCGGGGAGAGTCATGGCGAAAAAGGACAAGGCCGACAAGGACCGCAGTGAAAAGAAGAAGGGCAAGAAGAAGGAGCCACCGGCTTCCGGCGTGTTGAGCAGCGCCGTCATCCAGGCCGCTCGTGCCATGCGCACGCGTTTGTCGCACGGTCTTGCCGAAAGTGGGCTTTATCCCGGACAGGATGGCGTGGTGCAGCTGCTTGCCCAGGAGGACGGTCAGACGCCCGGAGCGCTGGCCCATCAGCTCGGTGTGAAAGCCCCGACGATGACACGAACCATCGGGCGTATGGAGGCGCAGGGGTTCGTCATGCGTCGAACCGATGACCGTGACGGTCGCCTGACCAAGGTCTATCTGACGGATGAGGGACGCGGCAGCGTCGCGCGCATCGCCGAGGCCACATCGGCCTGCGAGACCCATGCCATCCAGGGCCTTTCCGGCAAGGAGCTGAAGACGCTGGTCAAGCTGCTGACCATCATCGAAGGCAATCTTTCCGGCCAAACTGTGGTCCGCTCCGCCGATCAGGCGGATGATGACGACGATTGAAATCACGGATTAAATTGTTTAATTAAATCTTTTAAGGGCGGTCGAGCGCCCACCGGTCTGCTGCGAGGGAGGAAACGTGGCACAGAAGGTAAAGCTTTCGACCATTGCGGAAACGCTTGGTCTTTCCACGGCGACCATTTCGCTTGCCCTGCGTGACAGCCCGCTGGTTGCGGTCGATACGCGGGAGAAGATCAAGGAGCAGGCGCGCGCTCTCGGCTACATCTACAACCGCCGCGCGGCCAGCCTTCGGACATCCCGATCCGGGATCATCGGCGTCGTCGTGCATGACATCATGAACCCGTTCTACGGGGAAATCCTCAAGGCGATCGAAACTGAACTCGACCGCAGCCGCCACACCTTCATCCTTTCCAACCATTATGACAGCGTCGACAAGCAGCGGATGTTCATCGAGACGCTGCTGCAATTGGGTGGTGACGGTGTGATCATGTCACCGGCCATCGGCACGCCGCCGGAAGACGTCCTGTTGGCCGAGAACAACGGCATGCCGGCCATCTTCATCGCTCGCTCCATGGATGGGCTGGATGTTCCGATCTATCGCGGTGACGACAGCTACGGGATCTCGCTTGCCACCAATCATCTGATCGGCCTCGGCCATCGCTCCATCGCCATGATCGGCGGCACCGATCAGACGTCGACGGGACGCGACCGCTATCAGGGCTATGTCAATGCGTTGCGCAAGGCGGGGATCGAAGTCGATCCGGGCCTTCGCATTCCCGGGCCGCGCACGAAGCAGGGTGGCTTCGAAGCCGCCGTCAATTTCCTGTCTCTGCCGCAAAAGCCGACGGCGGCCGTCTGCTGGAACGATCTCGTCGCCATCGGTCTGATGAACGGTATTGCCCGTGCCGGGCTTATCCCCGGCCAGGATATTTCGGTCACCGGCTATGACGATCTCGAGGAAGCCTCGATTGCGACGCCGTCGCTGACCACCGTCTGGAACGGTCAGGCGGAGGTCGGGCGGCTGGCGGCACGGGCACTTCTCGACAAGCTTGCCGGCAGCCATGAACCGGACGGCATTCACCTGATCAAACCAGAGATGCGTATTCGTCAATCGACTGGTCCGAACCGTCGCTGAACCTTCGCCGGATTTCTGCCGGTCGCGCCCAATCCACGCATGCAAGGAGGCCGTCATGTCCGATCGTCCGCTCGTGCTCATTCCCGGGCGCATTCATCTGCGGGTTCGCGAGCGTATTGCCGATCGGTTCGAGCTTCTCGAAACAACGGATGCGACCGCTGCCGAGGTAGCCAGCGAGCAATTGCATCAGGTGAGGGGGGCAGCCGTCTCGGGCCGTTTTCCAGCAGCGCTGATCGAACGTCTGCCGAAGCTCGAGGTCATCGGCAGTTTCGGTGTCGGTTATGACGGCGTCGACGTGCGGGCTGCTGCCGCGCGCGGCATCATCGTAACCAATACGCCCGATGTGTTGAATGACGAGGTTGCCGACACCACGATCGCCCTGCTTCTCAATACGATCAGGCGCTTTCACTTCGCCGAGCGCTATCTGCGGGACGGGCGATGGGAGACGGAGGGCGCATTTCCGCTCTCTCCCTTGTCCCTCAAGGGGCGCAAGGTTGGCATTCACGGGCTCGGCCGGATCGGCCTGGAGATCGCACAGCGTCTCGTGCCGTTCAAGGTCGATATCGCCTACCATACGCGGCGGCCCCGCGCCGATGTCGGCTTTGCCCATCATGACACGCTGGTGGGGTTGGCACGGGCGGTCGATATTCTGATCTCGATCGTTCCGTCGACGCCGGAGACCCAGGGCTCGATCAATGCCGAGGTGCTTGCCGCACTTGGACCCAACGGTGTTCTCATCAATGTCGGTCGTGGTTCGACGGTCGACGAGCCGGCGCTGATTGCAGCGCTCCAGAACGGCACGATCGCGGCTGCTGGCCTCGATGTGTTTGCAGACGAGCCGCGCGTGCCGCAGGCATTGATCGACCTGCCCAATGTTTCGCTCATTCCGCATGTCGCCTCGGCCTCCGTCCCGACGCGCAACGCCATGGCCGATCTCGTCGTCGACAACATCGTCAGCTGGTTCGAGAAGGGACGGCCGCTCACGCCCGTTCCGGAAACGCCCTATCCGAACACCTGATTCGGCAGTTCAGCCTTCGGCAAGTTTCGCGGTTCATCCTTTTGCGACCTGGGGTTCGAGCAGAAGGGTGCTCCGATGAAGGCCTCTCTCATCATTGTGATGACCGCAGTTTCATGTGCCGGTGTGTCGGCTGCCGGGCTCGCGTTCTGGGCCGCGCCGCAGGTTCCGGATCGCATGGCGCACGATCCGATCGTGCTCGGCACCATTCCAGCGGCCACGACCGCGCCACCCCCGCTTTCACCACATCTGCATGCGGGCTCCGTTTCACCGCCGGCGATATTCTCGGTGTCGAACTTCAAGCGCAAGACCGTCTGCCTTGTCGAACGCGGTGCCGCGCTCACCAGCCGAAGCCGCGATTTCTTTGCGCCGCCCGACTGCGAGCAGGTCTGGCCGAGCCTGACTCGGGCAACCACCTGGACCCAGAACGAAGATGGCAGCGTAACGATCAGCGATCCGGCAGGGACAACGCTCCTCACACTGATTCGCGGTCAGCACTTCTCGTATGAGGTGACCGACATCCCCGATGCCGATCTGGCGTTGCTGATGCTGCCCTGAACACCATCACTGGGAAGTGTCGACCGGTTTGGTTGCAGGCAATCTTCATGTTCGCGCTAACAGCGCCGATGGATTGCAAAAGGCACGTTCAAGTGAAAGCTCTCATCCAAAAGAATAGCGCCCAAGCGCTTGAAACGCTTTGGACAAAATGGTTAGCTCGCGCATCGCTGCCGGGAGGGGCCGTCGATGCCCGCCGGCGGGGCAACACTTGGGAGGTAGTTCATGGATCGTCGTTCATTTATCAAGAAGGCCAGCGTGGCAGGTGCAGGTGTGGCAGCGTCCACAGTGCTTGCAGCACCGGCCATCGCGCAGAGTTCTCCGAAAATCACCTGGCGCTGCTCGTCGGGCTTCCCGAAGGCGCTCGACACCATCTATGGCGCTGCTGAAGTCTTCGCCGCAGCGGTCAACGAAGCAACCGACGGCAATTTCCAGATCCAGGTCTTCGGCGCTGGCGAAATCGTTGGCGCGCTGGAAGGCGCAGACGCCGTTCGCGACGGTACGATCGAAATGGCGCACACCGCGTCCTACTACTTCTTCGGCAAGGATCCGTCCTGGGCATTCGGCACGGGCGTTCCGTTCGGCCTGAACCAGCGCATGACCAATGGCTGGCTCTATGAGGGCGGCGGTCTTGATCTGCTCAACGAATTCTATGCTGCCAACAACATGATCTCGTTCCCGGCTGGTAACACCGGCGCGCAGATGGGCGGCTGGTTCCGCAAGGAAATCAACACCGTCGCCGACCTGCAGGGCCTGAAGTTCCGTATCGGTGGCTTCGGCGGACGTATCATTTCCGAACTCGGTGTCGTCCCGCAGAACATCCCGGGCGGTGACATCTACGCTGCGCTTGAACGCGGCACCATCGACGGCGCGGAATTCGTCGGTCCTTACGACGACGCGAAGCTCGGCTTCAACAAGGTTGCTCCGTTCTGCTACTATCCCGGCTGGTGGGAAGGCGGCGTGACGCTGATGAACATGATCAACCTCGACAAGTGGAACGAGCTGCCGAACAACTACAAGGGCATCATCAAGAATGCTTCGGCGCTCGCCAACGGCGTGATGATGGCGCGCTACGACACCTTGAACCCGGCTGCTCTGAAGAAGCTCGTTGCCGAGGGCACTCAGCTTCGTCCCTATAGCCGCGAGATCCTGGAAGCCTGCTTCGACGCTGCAACCAAGGTCTATGGCCAGATCAGCGCCGAGAACCCGCAGTTCAAGAAGCTGCATGACTCCTACATGGGCTATCGCGGTGACGGCTATCTCTGGTTCCAGCTGTCGGAATACAGCTTCGACACCTTCATGATGCTGCAGCAGCGGGGCGGCAAGCTCTAAGCTTTTCGTTTCAGACCATCTGAGAGAGGGCCCCGGGACGATCCGTCCCGGGGCCCTCTTTCTTTGCGTCCACGTGCTTTCAATCCGGTCGCGACGGCGGCCCAAAGAAAAACCCGGCGTTTCCGCCGGGTTCAGTGTTGTGGTTCAGAGGCTCGGGAGAAGCGCGGTCTAGAGCCGGCCTCGCCCATGCGGGACACGTCCTCAAGGTGCCGGCGGGGTGGCCGGCGGTGTTGCGGGCGTGCCGAAATTCGGCATTGCCGGCATGCCGTCCGACGGTCCCGGAAGCCCGAACGAGGGTGCGCCATCGAGGCTCATGCCCGGCAGGCTCAGGCCAGACCCACCGATATTGTTGATCTGCTGGTTGATGTCCGTCTGGTTCATCACGGGGGCTTCCGTCTTGTAGTGCGTGACGAGTCCCGGGAAGGCGATCAGCAATCCAAGCATGATCACGTTGAGCACGATGTAGGGGAATGTGCCCAGATAGATGGACGCCGTGGTGATCGGCGGTATCATCCGGTCCGTCGGCTTGTCATACCAGGCTTTGATCGGAGCAACCGATCGCAGATAGAACAGGGCGAAGCCGAAGGGCGGTGTCAGGAAGCCGACCTGCAGGTTGAAGCCGATCAAGACGCCGAACCAGATCAGATCGATGCCCAGATGTTCGGCCACCGGCACCAGGAGCGGTACGAGAACGAAGGCGATCTCGAAAAAGTCCAGGAAGCAGCCGAGGATGAAGACGATGATCGTGACGACGATCAGGAAGCCTGTCTGGCCACCCGGCAGGGCGAGCATAAGGTCTTTGACCCAGATATCTCCCGAGATGCCGTAGAAGGTCAATGCGAAGACGCGGGCACCTATCAGGATGAACATGACGAAGGTCGCGAGCTTCGCGGTCGAGTCGAGCGCCTGCGACAGGGTCGTGTAGTTCAATCGCCCCTTGGCAGCCGCCAGGATCAGTGCACCAGCCGCACCCATGGCGCCACCCTCTGTGGGTGTGGCGATACCGAGGAAGATGGTGCCGAGGACGAGGAAGATCAGCGCCAGCGGCGGAATGAGAACGATGACGACCTGCTCTGCCATCTTCGACAGCAAGCCGAGTTTCATCTGGCGGTTTGCCACGGCAAACAGGTAGGGTACGACGGTTGCCAACACGGCGGACCACACCACGCGGGTCTCGTAGCGCAACTCCGTGAACACGAAGTAATAGGCCAGGGTGTAGAGTGCGACCGCAGCCAACATGATGATGTAGAGCGATTTTCCGCCACTGCCGAGCGGACGCGCCTCGGGCGGCAGGGCAGGTGCCCATTCCGGCTTGATCAGCGTCACGACAAAGATGTAGAGGCAGTACATGCCGATGAGGATCATGGCCGGCAGAATTGCGCCGACATACATGTCGCCCACGGAACGACCCAGCTGGTCGGCCATGACGATCAGAACCAGCGACGGGGGAACGATCTGCGCGAGCGTCCCTGACGCCGCGATCGTGCCGGCCGCCAGGCCGGGATTGTAGTTGTAGCGCATCATGATCGGCAGCGAGATCAGGCCCATGGCGATGACCGATGCCGCGACGACGCCCGTGGTTGCTGCGAGAAGCGCACCAACGATGACGACTGCGAATGCCAGGCCACCACGAACCGTTCCGAACAGCTGTCCAACCGTGTCGAGAAGGTCTTCGGCCATGCGTGACCGTTCGAGGATCAATCCCATGAAGGTGAAGAACGGGATCGCCAGGAGCGTGTCGTTGCGCATGATGTCGAAGACACGGTTCATATTGGCCTGGGCCAACGGCCATGACAGCCGGATCTCGGGCGAGATGTAGCTCAGTTCGACGCCGAAGACGAAGAAGTACATGCCCCCGGCGGCCAGGGTGAAGGCAACAGGATAGCCCAGCAGCAGCAGGCTCATCACAACGATGAACATGATGGGGGCCAGGTTGTGCGCGAAAAGATCAAGCATGGTTGCCCTCCTTCGTCTCGTCGGCAGGGGCCGCAGATCCATGGCCGCCGCCAGCGGTATCCTCCAGTTCGCCCCGGATGATTGCGGAGCGCTTGATGATCTCGGAGAAGGCCTGGAAGGTCAGAAGCACGAAGCCGAGGAGAATGGCACCCTTGGCTGGCCAGATGATCAGGCCGCCGGCATTCGAGGAGACCTCGCCAGAGGCAAAAGAACGCCAGAAGAAAGGCACTGCGAGATAGGTCATCATCAGGCAGAATGGCAGAAGGAAGAAGATGTGGCCAAGCAGGTCGATCCAGTCGCGTGTGCGCTTCTGGAGCTTGCCGGCAAGAACGTCGATGCGCACATGCTCGTTGCGCTGCAATGTGTAAGCCGCAGCCAGCATGAAGACTGCGCCGAACAGGTACCACTGGACTTCCAGCCAGGCATTCGACGAGGTATCGAACGCCTTACGGATGATCGCGTTGCCGGAGCTGATGATGACGGCGACCAACAGAAGCCATCCCACAGTCTTCCCGACAAGGATATTGGTAGCGTCAATCGCTCGCGCGATTGTCAATAGAAGCTGCATAGAACCTCTCTCCCCTTCATATTGTTGAGTGAAGCTTAGAGCATGGGCATTTGGGGCGTGCAACCGGTCAGTTTGCGCGGTCAGCGAACTTCCACCAAAGTTGATTGGATGACCGGGAAGTCATCGCATGCAAAGGATGTCTGCACGGGTCGGTTGCGTGAATGCAGGGCATTTTAATCGATGCAGTAGCCCGGCCTTAACAGGTTCTCGCATCTGCATTTGCGTCCCGCATCGAAGCAGTGCATTTTAGCGGTTGCTTCGCTAGGCGCGATACTGTGACGTTTTAGATCATGAATTTTTGCCCTCTGTTTTATCGGGCACCGGGATTGGAAGAGACAGCATTTGACTATTGAGGTTTCGCGTCCAACCTCACCGGGAGGGCACATCATGAGGTCCGACAAGGGACATGGCCGTGAGGTGCCCACGGATGTGTATCTGTCGTTCGTCAGTTCGTTGTTCGACAACCGCTTCACGCTGTTCACCGGCATGGTTGTCCACATCCTCACCTTCGTGGCCGTCTATGTGCAGACCGGCGCGTCCTTCTACCTCGTGCTCTGCGCCTGTTTCGTCCTCGTCTTTTCCTTCCGGCTGCATTCCTTCTTTCTCTTCGACCGCGAGGACAAGGCCAAGCTTACACGTCAGGACATCGCGGCCTGGGAGCGGCGCTATGTTCTCGGTGGTGCGTCGACTGCTGCGATCCTCGGGATTGGCAGCGGCTATGCCATGCTGGCCTTCGAAGATACCTTTGCCGAACTCGCCTGCATTTCCGTCGCCATGGCTTCCATGGTTTCCGTCGTGGGGCGCAACTATGGCTCCCGGCTGGCCGTTGATCTGCAAACGCTCGCCTGCTGCACGCCGATGGTGATCGGCAGTCTTCTCGCGCAGGACATCTTCAAGGCCCTGCTGTCCTTGATGCTGGTGCCCTTTGGTCTGACCGTCCGCTCCATGGCGAACGGCGTGCGCGAGTTCCTGTACGAGAATGTCATTGCTTCCCGTGAGATGGCGAAGATTGCCGATCGCTTCGATACGGCTCTGACGAACATGACCCATGGTCTCTTGATGCTCGATCCGAACAACCGGATCGAGGTGGTCAATCGAAAGGCCTGCGAATTGCTGCATCTCGGCGACCGCAGTCGTCTGGTGGGCTGCGATCTCGACGTCGTACTGCGCTACGGCGTGCGCTACACCTTCTTGGATGGATCGATGCCGAACCTGCTGCAGAAGCAGCTGGCCCAGCTCACGCAGGGTCTTTCCCGCCGCGCCACCATGCATTTCTCCGAGGACCTGGTGCTGGAATTCTCGGCGAAGCGGAGAGACGAGGGCGGTGTCGTTCTGATCTTCGAGGATGTGACGGCCAGGGTGCGGGCGGACCGCAAGATCCTGCACATGGCACGTTACGACAGTCTCACCGGTCTTCCACAGCGTGCCTATTTCACCGAACTGGTCCGCGAGCGTCTCGAACGCCCGGGCGAGTTTGGTGCAACCGTTGGCCTGATGATCCTCGACGTGGCTGATTTCAAGCATGTCAACGACGTCAGGGGTTATCTGACCGGCGACAGGCTGCTGGTCGCCATTGCTGCCCGGCTGACGGAGCTTGCCGTCGGTAAAGCGGTCGTCGCTCGACAGGTGGGGGATCACTTCATCTGCTTCTTTCCCAATGTCGAGGACCGTGAGGAACTGGAGGCGGATATGCGGGGCCTGCACGCCGCCGCCGCTGCAGAATACGACGTGGACGGGGTGCGGATTCCGGTGGTTTTCTCGGCAGGTGCGGCCATCGTTGACAGTGCCGATTTCGACATGGATGACTGGCTTGTCAAACTGGATATCGCTCAGTTCGAATCCAAGGCTCGCAGTCGCGGCAGCTTTACCCTCTTCGCCAAGGAGATGGATGCACGTTATCTCGAACGTCAGCGTCTGAAGGCGGATCTGCGGGCTGCGGTCACCAGTCGCGGCATTTCCGTCGTCTACCAACCGATGTTCACCCCTGACGGTCGCAAGCTTGCCTGTTGCGAGGCGCTTGCCCGATGGCATCATCCCGACAAGGGGGCGATTGCGCCAAACATCTTCATTCAGATCGCCGAGGAGATGGGCATCGTCACCGAGATTACGCAGCAGATTTTGCGCCAGGCCTGCACCGACTGCCGGACATGGCCCGAGGCTATCGGCGTGTCGGTCAATCTGTCCGTCCATGACCTGCGACACGGTGATCTGCCAGAGACGGTCCAGTGGATTCTCCTTGAGACCGGTCTCTCGGCCAGCCGCTTGCATCTCGAAGTGACCGAGAGCAGCCTGATCGAAGAGCTTTCCGCCGCGCGTGCGGTTCTGGAGCGCCTGCGGACGCTAGGTATCACCATTTCCATCGATGACTTCGGCACCGGGTTTTCGAGCCTCAGCTATCTCGACAAGTTGCCGGTCGATGTCGTGAAGATCGACCGCTCCTTCGTCCGTGACATCGGAGAAAACGCAAGGCGACTGAAGCTGCTGCGCGGTATGGTCAGCCTCACCCGGGGGCTTGATATCGGTATTGTGATCGAGGGTGTGGAGACCGGGGAGCAGCTGTCTCTGATCAAGAAGCACCACTGCGCCGATCTGATTCAAGGCTACGTCTTTTCCATGCCGATTGCCGCGCATGCCGTCGCGGAGCTTTCGGAAGAGGCGGAAATCAACGGTATCAGCGGACAGGCCGGCGTCGCCTGACGCCACCAATCCCCATTCAACCGAGCTATGCCCGAAACCCGTTTCTGTCCGCACCGGGATGCGGTCTCATTTGTAACCGTTAACCTTGATGGATCGCACTTTAATATCTTGTTAATATTGAGGGGAGCGGCGTAGAATGATTGGTGGTACCCCATAGCGATCGGTGACAACCGGGATGGGCGCTAGATATGGAACTAGAAGGTTTTTCAGAACGCTTGATGCGGTATCTGGACTTTATCGAGTACCGCCGGATTGAGACGCATGAGGATCTCGAAGAGATCGAGTTGCTGCGTTACAAGGCCTACAAGGCGGCAAATGTACTGCCGGTTGCCACCCCCAGCATGATTGATGATGCCGATTTCGACAGGCATGCCTATGTGTTCGGGATATATTATTTCGAGGAATTGGTCAGTACGATCAGACTCCACCACGTGGCGCCGGAGCATCCGCTTTCGCAATCGGCTGGCGTCTTCCCGGACGTCATGGATGCCTATCTCAAGGCAGGGCTAACACTGATCGATCCGGCACGCTTTGCGGTCGATCCGGAGGTGGCAAGCGAGCTTCCAATCCTGCCCTATATCACCCTTCGACCAAGCATCGTCGCTGTTGCCTATTTCAAGGCCGACCGCGTACTGCAGCATGTGCGCCCGCATCATGCAGCCTTCTACAAGCGAGTCTTCTACGCTGAGACTGTCGTCGAGCGACGCATGACCGAGATCTACGGTCTAGAGCTGACGCTGATGGCCACCAACACACACAAAACAGGGTCAAAGCTCCTGAGCCGCTATCCCTTCTTCGATTCCGGTGTGTATGAACGTCGGTTGATGTTCGGGCGCGGGGAGGGGGGCTTGTCGACGACGCCTCTGACGATCCTGCCTTCGGCGCGTCTGGTGGCAGCGGGAAAGGTGACGGGGGCGGTCGCCGGACGGGATTATTGACCACGACAAGCGGATGCGATTGCGCTTGGCGCGACGTTTGTGTATGCGGGAAAAGACAAGAATTCAGCCCGCAGCCGTCTCAGATGTGATTCTGCCGTGGTGCCGCAAGGCTTAAGATTTGGGAGATCGAACATGAGCGAACATCATTCCGGTCCGGTCGAAACCGGTGCTTCGATGGACTACAAGGAACATGAGAAGACCTACGACTTCTTCATCGCCGGCACCAAGTATGGCACGGCCATTCTGGTCGCTCTGATGATCGCCATGGCGGCCGGTTTCTTCGGCGGCGCTGGCCTGATCGGCGGCTTCTTCATCTGGATCATCCTGTCGATCGCCGGTGTTTTCATCATGCGCTGATCGACGCGCAACACGACGTCAAGAAAAGGGCGGTCCGGAAACGGGCCGCCCTTTTCGCTTGTGCGCACCGGGCTCGCAACAAAAAAAACGGCGGGTTGCCCCGCCGTTCCCATCGGATCAAATCTGTGTCGAGGCTCAGCTCGTCGTTGCCCGCGTCCGCGCCAGACCCTGCTTGGCCGGCTCGTATTTCGGGTCGAGGCGCAGCGCATGCGCGTAGGACTTTGCGGCCCGGGCCTTGTCGCCGCGGCGCTCGTAGATGAGCGCCTGGTTGGCCCAGCTTTCGGCGATGTTGTTGTTCAGCTCGATTGCGAGGTTGAAGTCGGCAAAGGCGTTGTCGTCGTCGTTCAGCGCCACGTAGGAAACGCCGCGACCGTTATAGGGCTCCGGTGCGCGCGGCGAGAGCGAGATCGCCTTCGAGAAATCTTCGATCGCCTTGGCGTGATCGCCGCGCAGCTGATAGATCAGGCCGCGATTGTGGTAGGCGCGACCATCGGTCGTGTCGAGCTGGATCGCGCGGTTGAAATCGCCGAAGGCCTCGTCGATGCGGCCGGCCTGGCGATAGATATTGCCACGGCCGATATAGGCGACGTCGTAGTTCGGGTTGATCTTCAGCGCCATGTTGTAGTCGGCGGCGGCTTCAACCGGCTTGCCCATGTTGCGATAGACGAGGGCGCGGTTGGCGTAAGCCTGGAAGAATTGCGGGTTCAGCTGCAGGGCGGTGTTGAAATCATCCAGCGCCTGCTTGAACTGGCCGGCGCGGCCATAGGCCGAACCGCGGACGTTATAGCCTTCCGGATCGCGCGGGTTGGCCTGGATCACGGCGGTCAGCGAGGCAATGTTTTCGTCGGAGCCCTGGGCGCGGTCGAGACGAATGACATCCGTGGTTTCCGTTGTCGTGGCGCAGCTAGCCAAGGTGAGTGTGACGAGCAGGGCTGCCGCAGTCGCCAGGCGCGGCAAGCGCGAAGCGTGGGAGGCGGGGAAAAGCACGGAGGTTTTCGTCATGAGGCGCATCATCCGGCGGCCGCCAGAACCCCTCGTAGGCGTCAGACAGCGCAAGTTTGTGTTGCATATCAAAAGAGCGGCGGCGATTCGTTTCGCCCCCGCCCTCATTTCATAGGAAAACGCCCAAATCGGGGCAGATCAGCGACCGCGTGCAGCCGGCAGCAGGCCTTCGCGCTGCATCTTCTTGCGCGCCAGCTTGCGGACGCGACGGACAGCCTCAGCCTTTTCGCGTGCACGCTTCTCAGACGGCTTTTCGAAGAAATCACGCATCTTCATTTCGCGGAAGATACCTTCGCGCTGCATTTTCTTCTTGAGAGCGCGGAGCGCCTGGTCAACGTTGTTGTCGCGGACTAGTACCTGCACGTTTATCCCGTTCCTTTGGTTCTTAGAGTTGGATCTTCCGTCGATGCAGGTCACATAGACGGAAATAGCATATGGTTTCGCGCGGCCCGTGAGTCCGGCGATTAGGCTGCGAAATACCAGAAGACCCCCGTGAAGTCCATATGGTGCAAGGCGTCCGATCAATAATTTTGCGCCATAACCCGTGCTTCATCGAAGGTGTCGAAAGACGGATGACATTGCGTCGCAAAACGGACGTCATGTCCTGGGTTGATCTGCGACCTGTATCATCCTACCCACATGCCTGAACCACAGGAGTTTAAGGCGAATGCGCAAATATTCGGTCTTTGCCGTTGTCCGTGAGGCCATGCGTGCCCACAAGGGATGGGAGGCTCAATGGGTCTCTCCCGAGCCGCGGCAGTCCTATGACGTCATCATCATCGGTGCCGGTGGCCATGGCCTCGGTGCTGCCTATTATCTCGCCAAGGAACACGGCATCACCAATGTCGCGGTGATCGAGAAGGGCTGGCTCGGCGGTGGCAATACCGGGCGAAACACGACGATCATCCGGTCCAACTATCTCTATGAAGAGAGCATGGACATTTACGAGCATTCGCTGAAGCTCTGGGAGGGCCTCAGCCAGGACCTCAACTACAATGTCATGTATTCGCCGCGCGGCGTGATGATGCTGTCGCATAATGTGCATGACATGCAGTCCTTCAAGCGGCATGTGAATGCCAACAATCTCTATGGCATCGACAATGAGTGGCTGACGCCGGAGCAGGCCAAGGCGTTTTGCCCGCCGCTCGATATCTCGAAGACCGCTCGCTACCCGATCAATGGGGCAGCGCTGCAGCGTCGCGGCGGCACGGCGCGTCACGATGCTGTCGCCTGGGGCTATGCGCGTGCAGCGTCTGATCGCGGCGTGCACATCATCCAGAATTGCGAAGTGACCGGCATCCGCCGCGGCCCGAATGGTGAAGTCACCGGCGTTGATACGACCAAGGGCTTCATCGGCGCGAAGAAGGTCGGCGTCTCGGCTGCCGGTCATTCCTCCGTCGTCATGGGCATGGCGGGCGTGCGCTTGCCGGTACATTCGACGCCGCTGCAGGCGCTCGTCTCCGAGCCGCTGAAGCCGATCTTCCCCTGCGTGGTCATGTCGAACACCGTGCATGCCTATATCTCGCAGTCCGACAAGGGCGAGCTGGTGATCGGTGCCGGCACCGACCAGTATAATTCCTACAGCCAGACCGGCGGCATGCAGATCATCACGCATACGCTGGATGCCATCTGCGAGCTCTTCCCGATGTTCCGTCGCGTGAAGATGATGCGCCAGTGGGGCGGGATCACCGACAACACCGCCGACCGTTCGCCGATCCAGAGCGTCACGCCGGTTCCGAACCTCTTTGTCAATGCCGGCTGGGGTACGGGCGGTTTCAAGGCGACGCCGGGGTCTGCAAACCTCTTTGCTCATCTCATCGCCAAGGGCGAGCCGCACCGGCTGGCTCAGGGCCTGACGCTCGACCGGTTCCGCACCGGCCGCCTCATCGACGAGGCAGCCGCCGCTGCCGTGGCGCACTGATTTTAGGGATCGTCCATCATGCTGGTCATCAAATGCCCCTATTGCGAAGAAGAGCGCGCAGAGCTCGAGTTTCGCGCCGCCGGTGAAGCGCATATCGCGCGTCCTGCCGACATCGCGTCGATCACGGACGAGGAATTCGCCGAATACTTCTTCCTGCGCGACAACCCGAAGGGCCTGATTTTCGAACGCTGGCGCCATATCCATGGCTGCGGTCGCTTCTTCAACGCGGCCCGCGACACGATCTCCGACAAGATCCTGCTGACCTACAAGGCCGGTGAACCCATGCCCGATCCCGCAACATTGGTTGCCCCGTCTGCATCGAAGGGAGAAAAGGCATGAGCGCTGCCAACCGTATTCCCGGCAAGGGCCGCCTGACGCCGGCGCTGACCGCCCGCTTCACCATCGATGGCCGCACGCTGACAGCTTACGAAGGCGATACCGTTGCGTCTGCCATGATCGCCAACGGCATGCATCTGGCCGGTCGTTCGTTCAAGTATCACCGTCCGCGCGGCATCCTGACCGCTGGTCCGGAAGAGCCGAATGCGCTGCTCGATGTTTCGCGTGACGCCGCGCGCCGCCAACCGAATGTGCGGGCGACCGTGCAGGAAGTCTTCGACGGGATGAAGATCGAGACGCAGAACCGCTGGCCGTCGCTGTCGCTCAACATCGGCGAGGTCAACAATCTGCTGTCGCCCTTCTTCGCTGCCGGCTTCTACTACAAGACCTTCATGTGGCCGAAGGCTGCCTGGCACCAGATCTATGAGCCCTTCATTCGTCGCGCCGCCGGTCTCGGCCATGCCCCGAAGGAAGCCGATCCGGATCATTACGCCAACCGCTACGCCCATTGCGACGTGCTGGTGATCGGTGGTGGTGTCGCTGGTCTCGCCTCGGCACTGGCTGCCGCCCAGACGGGCGTGCGGGTGATGATCGTTGACGAACAGCCGGAGATGGGCGGCGCCTTCCACTTCGACACGGGTGCGACCGTCGACGGCCAGAGCGGTTGGGACTGGGCGCAAGCGACCGTCGCCAAGCTGAAGGCCATGTCCAATGTCACCGTGCTCTCCCGCACGACGGCCTTCGGCTATCACAACCACAATTACGTGGCGCTGGTTGAACGCGTCACCGATCATGTGGCCAAGCCGTCGAAGAACCAGCCGCGCGAGCGGTTGTGGCAGGTGCGTGCCAAGCGCGTGATCATCGCCAGCGGCGCGATCGAGCGTCATATGGTCTTCGCCAACAATGACCGTCCGGGCATCATGCTGGCCTCTGCCGGCCGCACCTATCTCAACCATTTCGGTGTCGCTGTCGGTGCCAAGGTCGGCGTCTATACGGCGCATGACTCGGCCTATGAGGCGGCGATCGATCTGAAGAAGGCGGGCGTCTCGGTGCCCGTCATCGTCGATGCGCGCGAAAAGCCAGGCGAGGGCGTTCTCGCCCAGGCGCGTGCGCTCGGGATCGAAGTGCTGACCGGCCATGGCGTCGTCGATACATCCGGTCGCCTGCGTGTCCGCACCATCACCGTTCGCCGCAATGGTGGTGGCGCGAGCCGCAAGATCGAGGTCGATGCGCTGCTGATGTGCGCCGGCTGGACGCCCTCCGTGCATATGTTCTCGCAGTCGCGCGGCAAGCTGAAGTTCGATGCTGCCAACCAGCGCTTCCTGCCTGATGTCTATGTGCAGGATTGCGTCTCTGTCGGCGGCTGCAACGGCACCGACGACCTGCAGGCGCTGCTCGACGAGGCGACCGCTGCCGGTCTCTCCTCGGCCAAGGCTGCGGGTGCGACCGAGACGCCAGCCATCTCGCTGTCCGGCGCCAATGCCCATGCCTGGACCGGCGGCATGATCGGTGCTGCCGAAGGGGCTGGCCGCGAGGACAACGTCAAGGCCTTTGTCGATTTCCAGCACGATGTCTGTGCCAAGGACATTCGTCTGGCCGTGCGCGAAGGCATGCATTCGATCGAGCATATCAAGCGCTTCACCACGAACGGCATGGCATCCGACCAGGGCAAGCTCTCCAACATGCATGGCCTTGCCATTGCGGCGGAAGTGCTCGGCAAGGAGATCCCGCAGGTCGGTCTCACCACCTTCCGCGCGCCCTATACGCCTGTCACCTTCGGCACACTGATCAACCATTCGCGCGATGCGCTGTTTGATCCCGTGCGCAAGACGCCGATGCATGCCTATGAAGTCAGCCAGGGCGCCGTTTATGAAGACGTCGGCAACTGGAAGCGCGCCTGGTATTACCCGAAGCCCGGCGAAGACATGCATGCCGCCGTCAACCGCGAATGCAAGACGGTGCGCGATGCCGCCGGCGTGTTCAATGCCTCAACGCTCGGCAAGATCGAAGTCGTCGGTCCTGATGCCGCCGAGTTCCTGAACCTGATGTACACCAATGCCTGGGACACGCTGAAGCCGGGCAAGGCGCGTTACGGCATCATGACGCGCGAAGACGGCTTCATCTATGACGATGGCGTCGTCGGGCGTCTCGCCGAGGATCGCTTCCACGTGACGACCACGACGGGCGGTGCGCCGCGCGTCATGCACCACATGGAAGACTATCTGCAGACGGAATTCCCGCATCTGAAGGTCTGGCTGACCTCGACCACCGAACAATGGGCGGTCATTGCCGTCCAGGGTCCGAAGGCGCGCGATATCATCGCGCCCTTCGTCGAGGGAATCGACATCTCGAACGAGGCCTTCCCGCATATGAGCGTGGCCGAGGGCAAGTTCGCAGGCGTGCCGACACGGCTCTTCCGCGTGTCGTTCACCGGTGAGCTCGGTTTCGAAGTCAATGTTCCCGCCGATTTCGGCGCTGATGTCTTCCGCCAGATCTGGGAACGCGCGCAATCACTTGGTGCTTGCCTCTATGGCACCGAGACCATGCACGTGCTGCGCGCCGAGAAGGGTTATATCATCGTCGGTCAGGATACCGACGGCACGCTGACGGCTGACGATGCCGGCCTCTCCTGGGCGGTTTCGAAGAAGAAGACCGACTTTGTCGGCATTCGCGGCATGAAGCGGCCTGACCTCGTCAAGGAAGGCCGCAAGCAGCTGGTTGGCATCTTCACCAAGGATCCGAACGAAGTGCTGGAAGAGGGCGCGCAGATCGTCGCCAATCCGAACCAGCCGAAGCCGATGACCATGCTCGGCCACGTGACCTCGTCCTACTGGTCGGAAAACCTCGGGCGCTCGATTGCGATCGCCATGGTGGCCGGTGGCCGCGCGCGCATGGGCGAGACGCTTTACGTGCCGATGAAGGACAAGACCATCGCGGTCGAAGTGACCGACATGGTGTTCGTTGACAAGGAAGGAGGCCGCATCCATGGCTGATATGTCTGTTGCAGAGCGCAAGACCGTTCTTGCCGGCTTCCATGGCGGCAGCGCCAAGGTGCGCCTCACCCCGGCCCTTCCCGCGACCCGCGTGTCGCTGCGCGCCGGCGCCGATGCCGTCGCAGGCCTCTCCAAGACGCTTGGCCTGAAGCTGCCGACAAAGCCGAAGACGTCCGCCTCTGCCAAGGGCCGCACGGCCTTCTGGATCGGTCCGGACGAATGGTTCCTGATCGACGAGAAGGGCGCAGAGCTGATGGCCGACTGCGCCGCCTCCGGCGTGGTTCATTCGGCGACCGACATCTCCCACCGCAACACAGCGATCATCGTCTCGGGACCGGCCGCTGCCGATACGCTGAACGCTGCCTGCCCACTCGACCTGTCGCTCGCCGCCTTCCCGGTCGGTGCCGTGACGCGCACCGTCTTCGGCAAGATCGAGATCATCCTCTACCGCGTCGAGGAAGAGACGTTTCGGGTCGAGTGCTGGCGGTCCTTTGCGGAGTATGCGTTTGGCATGCTCGCCGAGGGCGCGGAGGATGCCTCGCTCTGAGGGGCGGGTGTTCGTACAGGAGTTTGAGGAGGCCGGGGTGACCCGGCCTTTTTTGTGTTAGTGTGCTGATCTCGCTTCGGTCTCGTCCGGATGTTACTGTAGTGGCCAGCACACCGGAGCAAGGAGGTCAGCGTCGATGAAATCCTTAGGCACTGAGGCCCTGAAGGCTCTCGAGGATCTAGTCAAGTCCGGCGGTTTTGTCTCCCTGGATGAGGCCGTGCTTGATGCAATTGAAGCCTGGCACCAATCTGCGGATGATCCTGATCAACGTCTCGAGGCGATCCGTCTGCGGGTGCGCCGATCGATAGATGACCCTCGTCCTGACATCAGTATGGAAGAGCTGGTTGCCGCGCTCGACGAGATGATGGCTGAGGCGCAACGGGTGCCAGGACGTGTGGCGAGCTAAGGTACGTTTTCGCTTCGTTGCGTTTGACGACCTTCGAGACATACTCGCGTTCGTGCTGTCGCTCAGCCAGTCGCCTGAGACTGCAAGACGCTATGTCTGACGTATTCGTGCGTTCGGCTCGCCAATTAAAACAAGAGTAAAGTCGCAAGAAATGACCATACTCCCCCAAGTATCAGTGCTGGCCTCCCAAGCAGTACGCGATGTCTATTCGTTTGGATGTATTCTGTTTGTGGACCATCTGAGTTGTAGGTTGTCTGCGAATATCGGCTATCGACGCTGAAGTCCCACGCGGTTTTCCAGTAGAAGTAGAGCTCGTATGCCTGTCGATATATCTCCGACAAGCTGTAGGTGCCCAGGACGAATAGCAGAATATACTTGAATATCATCTGTTAGCTGCCCCTCTTCCGGTTGCCTTCGCTCTCGTGATTCTAGAGTCTCTTGAAAGTAAGTGTGTAAGGCAGGAGACGCTTGCCCGTTGAACGTGAACTAGATCTCGCGACGTCTGGCTTGATCGATGGCTGAACCTTCCCATCCCACCCACTTTACCCAGCGCCCATGAAAATCCGCCCGGCCGATCTCGCGGGTCTCCCCTGAGGGCCACAGCGTGAGCAGGATTGCGGCCCCTTCCGGTTTGCCGTCACCCTCAAGCTGCAGGCGGGCAAGCGGTGAGTCTGGCGTCGCGCGGGCACCCGCATCGGCGATCAGGGCCTCGCCTTCGGCCTTCAATGCCGGTGGCAGATATTGCCAGGCGATGGTGTGGTAGATCACATGCGTCATGCCTGAGCGCGGCGTTGCCAGACGGTTTCGCAGCCAGTCGATGGCGTCGGCCTTTTCCACCTTCAGGCCGCTCTCGGTCGCCATTTCAAGGGCTGCTGCCGTGCGGTCGAGGCGGTCCTGCTGGTCGGCCCAGATATAGGAGAAGAGCCGCAGGCGGTCGTCTTCAGAGGCCGGGTCGAGCGGGTTTAGGTCGCAGCCGGCGCGCTCAGCGATCACGATTGCGGCTTGTGGTGGCGGCGGGCCTTCCCAGCGTGGGGCGAGTTCGACGGCGGAGGTCTTACCCCAGCGGAAGTTTCCCAGTTGGTAGCTGTAGCGGTCCCATTGCAGGTTCAGCCCGGCGCTGCCACCGACTTCCGAGAGGATCAGCGGCTTGCCGGTCAGCGCGGCGATGGTCAGGAAGCCGGGGAGCAGGGCGGAGGAACGGCGCACCTCGTTGGTCTGCGGAGCGGATTTCAGGCGCTCCAGCATGAAGGCTTCGTCGCGGCGCATGGCAGCTTCCACGGCGGCCCAGAGCGTGTCGTCATCGAAGGCATGCGGCGGGTAGACGCCTGCAAGTGCTGGGTCCTGGCCGGATCGGACCAGGGCATGCAGCGTGCCGGCGAGCCTGAGGGCGAGTGCATCGCCGGTGCCGTCTGGATTGCCCGGCCAGTCGAGGATCATGGCGCCGACCGATGTTTCGGCGGTCAGCCGCCCTGCCGCCAGCGTGCAGAGGCGGGCGGTGAAGGGGGAGCCGAGATCGTTGCAGGCTTTCGCCTGTCGCAGGAAACTCTGGCGGATCAGTTCGCTGCGGTCGTCGCTCATGGTCTGAGGCGCCTTTCGTGTCAGACGCCTTCCGGGCGATCCTTCGGGTCGAACTGGGAAATGGTGATCCAGTCGGCGGTCAGGGCGGCCTTGCGCTCGTCCTCGATCTCGACGGTTACCTCATAGGTGTTCATCAGCATGCCGGCGCCGCGAAAGCGGGCTTCGGCGAGCTTGAAGGAGCCGCGAATGCGCTTGCCCGTGCGCACCGGCGACATGAAGCGGACCTTCTCGAAGCCGTAGTTGATGCCCATGGTCTGCTCGCGGATCTTCGGCAGGCAGTTGTAGTTCATCGCCGACAGCAGCGAGAGCGTCAGAAAGCCGTGGGCGATCGTGCCGCCGAAGGGTGTTTCGGCGGCCGCGCGGACGGGGTCGGTGTGAATAAACTGGTGGTCCATGGTGGCGCCGGCAAAGGCGTCGATCATCGGCTGGTCGACGGTGATCCAGTCGGATACGCCGACAATGGTTCCAACGAGGCCCGGCACGTCCTTGAGCGAAATCTCTTGCGGCATGAAAAGAACCCGATCCTTCAATAATTCCCGCAGGCTACAGCCGCTTTATGTCGTGAGGAAGAGGCTAACGTCACTGGTGGGGAAAAACTCAAGTTTCGATCCAGAAATCGACACTGCGTGCCTTCACCGTCAACTTGGCGGCGCTTCGGCCGGTCTCAAGGCGGCGCCATTTGCGCTTGTCGTGCGCGGGGAGCGCGAAGTCCTTCGGTTCGGGTGATCGATTGAAGAGCACGGCAACATGGCAGTCCTTGCCCGTCTCGCGGTCGATGGACGCGAGCATCATGGTAAAGGCGCCGAGGTCGGGCGTTTCCCAGTCGGCGACCGTCATGGGCAGGCCATCGGTGTTCAGCCAGCTGACATCGCCGTCGCCGGTCAGCACACTCGTATCCATGAAGCAGGAGAAACGCTGGCGCATGGCGGCAAGCCGGGCGGTGGTTTCGATCAGCTCCTCGTCTGCCCCGGACCAATCGAGCCAGGTGAGGGCATTGTCCTGGCAATAGGCATTGTTGTTGCCGCGTTGCGTGCGGCCGAACTCGTCGCCTGCCGTCAGCATCACCGCGCCGCGGCTGGCAAATAGCGTCGACAGCAGGGCTTCGACATCCTGCCGACGCTTCTTCAGGATCGCCTTGTCGGACGTTTCACCCTCGACGCCGTTGTTCCAGGAATGGTTCTCGTTGTGACCGTCGCGGTTTTCCTCGCCATTCGCCTCGTTGTGTTTGTGCTCAAAGGAAACGAGGTCGTAGAGCGAAAAGCCGTCATGGGCGGCGATGAAGTTGACGCTGCGGGTCTGGCCGTGGCCGTCATGGGCGAAGAGATCGGCGGAGCCGGCAAGCGCGGTTGCAAGATCGCCTGTCGTCCAGGCGTCGCCCCGCCAGTGGCGGCGGAAGGTGTCGCGGGCGCGGTCGTTCCATTCGAGGAAAGCGGGCGGGAAGCGGCCGAGCTGGTAACCGCCGAGCCCGATGTCCCAGGGTTCGGCGATCAGGATGCGATCCTCCAGCACCTCGTCCTCGAGGATGGCCCTGAGCGTCGGCGCGTCTTGATGAAAGCCGTCCCAGTGACGGCCCATGATCGGGGCGAGGTCGAAGCGGAAACCATCGACACCAGCTGAGAGAACGAAGTGGCGGAGCGTATCGACGATCAGCTGGCGGATAAAGGGATGGTCGCAGGCCAGCGTATTGCCGCAGCCGGTGTCGTTGACCAGCGTGCCGGGATCATCCGCCACATGGCGGAAGAGCGAGCGGTTGTCGATGCCGCGCATGGAAAGCGTCGTGCCGTGCACATCGCTTTCGCCCGTGTGATTGAAAACGAGGTCGAGGATGACGCCGATGCCCTCGGCATGCAGGGCAGCGACCGTGTCGCGCAGTTCCTTCACGCCGCCCGGCACGAGGCGCGGGTCAAGCGCCATCATCGCGACGGGATTGTAACCCCAGCTGTTGGTGAGGCCGAGGGGTGGCAGATGCCGTTCATCGATCCAGGCGGTGATCGGCATGAGTTCGACCATGTCGACGCCGATGCGCCTGAGATGGGCGAGGATGGCGGGGTGGGCGAGGGCTGCGAGCGTGCCGCGTTGAGCCTCGGGCACATCCGGATGCAGCATGGTCAGCGCCTTGACGTTGACCTCATAGATGAAGCCGCTGCGCTCGCCGAGCGGCATCATGGGCCTTACCGGCTTGTGGGCCTTCAGGATCGCCTTCGGCATCAGGGTGGCGGTGTCGATGCCGAACTGGCCGAGCCGGACATCATAGACGAAGGGGCGGTCGAGTTCGGTCGCATAGGGGTCGACCAGCAGCTTGGACGGATCGTACCAATGGCCTTCGGCCGGATCATAGGGGCCGTGGATGCGGAAGCCGTAGCGGGCGCCTTCCTTCATCCCCTCGACGAAAACGTGGTGCACGTCGCCTTCCCCACGTGTCATCGAGAGGCGGGCGAGTTCGGTCTCGCCACTGCCATCGAAGAGGCAGAGCTCTACGAGGCTTGCATGATGTGACCACAGGCGGATATCGGCACCCGTCTTGCCGATGATAGCTCCGAGCTTAGGCATGGTCATGGGTCGCCTCGCGGTCCGTGTGATTCGCTCGCCTCAGAGGGAACAATAGCAGGCGGGCTATCCTCGGCCAGAGCGGTTGCGCTTACATGACCGCGAGGTTCACCGATTTCACCGCCGCTTCCTTGCGTTCGCTGTAGCGATCGGTGAGGTAGTCGGAGATGTCGCGGGTCAGAAGCGTGAACTTTACCAGTTCCTCGCAGACATCGACGACGCGCTCGTAATAGGACGAGGGCTTCATCCGGCCATTGCCGTCGAATTCCTGGTACGCCTTGGCGACGGAGGACTGGTTGGGGATGGTAATCATCCGCATCCAGCGGCCGAGCAGGCGCATGGCATTGACGGCGTTGAACGACTGCGAGCCGCCGGAGACCTGCATGACGGCGAGCGTCTTGCCCTGGGTCGGACGGATGGCGCCGACGGACAAGGGAATCCAGTCGATCTGCGCCTTCATGATGCCCGTCAGCGTGCCGTGGCGCTCGGGGCTCACCCAGACCTGGCCTTCGGACCACGCGGAGAGGTCGCGCAGTTCCTGCACCTTGGGGTGGCTCACCGGCGCATCGTCGGGGAGCGGCAGGCCGGAGGGATCGAAAACCCTGACATCGGCGCCGAAATGCTCCAGCAGGCGCTTGGCTTCCATCGCGAGCAGGCGGCTGAACGAAACCTGCCGGACGGAGCCATAGAGGATCAGGATGCGCGGCTTGTGCGTCGAGAAGGGCCGGCGCAGCGCCTCCAGATCCGGCAGCCGCAGGTAATCGAGATCGGCTGCGGGCAGATCGTTCGCATGATCAGGCTCGCTGTCAGACAATGCGCTTGCCCTCCACATCGAGCACGGCCTCGCCGTCTTCCTTGACGAAGGCGGAGGTGAAGGCGTCGGCGGGAAGGATGTCGAGCACCACTTCGGACGGGCGGCAGAGGCGCGTGCCCATCTCGGTGACGACGAGGGGGCGATTGATCAGGATCGGCGTTGCGATCATGGCGTCGAGCAACTGGTCGTCCGAGAGGGCGGGATCGGCAAGGCCGAGTTCCTCATAGGGCGTGCCCTTTTCGCGGATTGCCTCTCTGACCGAGAGACCTGAAGCGGCGATCATCTTTGCCAGATCTTCCTTGCTCGGCGGGGTCTTCAGATATTCGATGACCGTGGGCTCGATGCCGGCATGGCGGATGAGGTCGAGCGTGTTGCGCGAGGTGCCGCAGGCCGGGTTGTGATAGATGGTGACGTTCATGGACGGTCGGTTCCTTCGGAGGCGACAGGGGGATGTGTGTTGCGGCTCTCGGCAAAGAGCCAGGCGGCGAGGGCGGCGGCGATCAGGGCGCCGGCCAGCTGGGCGAGGATGAAGCCGGTAAGGTCGATCGGGCGGATGCCGGCAAAGGTGTTGGTCAGGCTTCGGGCAATCGCCACGGCCGGGTTGGCGAAAGAGGTCGATGCGGTGAACCAGTAGGCCGCCGTGATATAGAGCCCGACCAGCATGGGGATGGTCTTTGGCCGGAAGCGCAGGCCGCCGAGGATGGTCAGCAGCAGACCAAAGGTCGCGACCGCCTCTGCGCTCCATTGCGCCGATCCCGTGCGAACCGTCTCCGAGATCTGGAAGATCGGCAGCTCGAACATCACATGGGCGATGAGCGTGCCTGATATGCCGCCGAGGATCTGGGCGAGCATGTAAGGCAGCACTGCCGAGGCCTGCAGCTCCTTGCGCAGGGCAAAGACGAGGGTGACGGCCGGGTTGAAATGGGCACCCGAGATCGGACCCAGGATCGTGATCAGCACGAAGAGGATGGCGCCGGTCGGGATGGTATTGCCGAGCAGGGACACGGCGACATCGTCGGACAGACGATCGGCCATGATGCCGGAGCCGACGACGGTGGCGACCAGGATGGCTGTGCCGAGGGCTTCGGCTGTGAGGCGGCGGGGGAGGTCGGTCATGATGGTCAACCAGCCGTCGGCGTTGAACGGCCGATATCTTCGAGACGCTTCTGCAGCGAGAGCTTGTCGAGGCTCAACATCGGCAGGCTGACAAAGATCGAGATGCGGTTGTTCAGCATGCGATAGGCCTCTGCAAAGGCAAAGTGCTTCTCGCTATCTGTCCCTTCGGCGGCGGCGGGATCCGGCACGCCCCAATGGGCGGTCATCGGCTGGCCGGGCCAGATGGGGCAGGCTTCGGCGGCGGCGTTGTCGCAGACGGTGAAGACGAAATCGAGCTGTGGCGCGCCTGGGGCTGCAAACTCGTCCCAGTTCTTCGAACGGGCGAAGCTGGTGTCGTAGTTCATGCCCTTCAGCAGTTGCAACGTATAGGGATGGACCTCACCTTTAGGCTGGGATCCGGCCGAGTAGGCCTTGAACTTGCCCTGGCCGAGCCGGTTGAGCAGTGCTTCGGCAATGATCGAGCGAGCGGAATTGCCGGTGCAGAGGAAGAGCACGTTGTAGATCTTGTCGGACATGGCCGGGTCTCTCAATTGGGGCGGGTCGGTTGGAGTGTTGGGCTGCAGCAAGCGAGATCATCGATTAGCGGCTGGCAAAGGCTGGCATTGCCGCCGCAGCAATCTTTCAGAAGATAAAGAGCAACCGCGCGGAAGCGATCGAGATCGGCGCGGTAGATGATCGATCGGCTCTGGCGCTCGCCTGAAACGAGGCCAGCTTGGGACAGTGTCGACAGATGCGCTGACATGGTGTTCTGCGGCACGCCGATCAGACGCGCGAGCTCGCCGGCGGGCACACCATCGGGCTCATGCGCCACCAGCAGGCGGAAGGTCTGCAGCCGGGTTGGCTGGGCCAGGGCGGCGAGTGCCGCGATCGTCGATTTTTCATCCATATATCCAGAATAGTGGATATGATGTGGGAGTCAATTGGGGTCGTGCCGCAGTCACAGAAAAACCCCGGCGTCGAGGACACCGGGGTTTCAAGATGTGAGAGAGGGCCTCTATGGGATCAGGTGATGACCGTTGGCTCGTTCATGCCCGTGTAGCGCTTGATCTCGGCCACCTCTTCCGCTGCCGCGATCAGGTCGGCAAGCGCTTCCTGCGTCTCGATGCCGTGGCGGCTGGCGTCGGGCTCGTAGCGTTCGACATAGAGGCGCAGCGTCGCGCCCGAGGTGCCGGTGCCCGAGAGGCGGAAGACGATGCGGCTGCCGCCTTCGAAGAGGATGCGGATGCCCTGGTTCTTCGAGACGGAGTGATCGATCGGGTCGTGATAGGCGAAGTCGTCGGCCGCCGTCACGGTCAGGCCGTTGATCTTGGTGCCGGGCAGGCTGTCGAGCTTGGCGCGCAGAGCGGTGACCAGGGCGTTGGCATTGTCCGTATCGACGCCTTCGTAATCGTGGCGGGAATAGTAGTTGCGGCCGTATTCGGCCCAGTGGCTTTCCACGATCTGCTTCACGCTCTGCTTGCGGGCGGCGACGATGTTGAGCCAGAAGAGCACGGCCCAGAGGCCGTCTTTCTCGCGCACATGGTCGGAGCCGGTGCCGAAGCTTTCCTCGCCGCAGACCGTGACCTTGCCGGCATCCATCAGGTTGCCGAAGAATTTCCAGCCGGTCGGTGTCTCAAACATGCCGATGCCGAGCTTTTCGGCGACGCGGTCGGCGGCGGCACTTGTCGGCATCGAGCGGGCGATGCCTGCGATGCCGTTCTTGTAGCCGGGGGCGCAGGTGGCGTTGGCGGCGATCATCGCCAGGCTGTCGGAAGGCGTGACGAACATGCCCTTGCCGACGACCATGTTGCGGTCGCCGTCGCCATCGGAGGCCGCACCGAAGTCCGGGCCATCGGCGCTCATGACGTCGTCATAGAGCTCCTTGGCATGCACCAGGTTCGGATCGGGATGGTGGTGGCCGAAATCGGGCAGGGGGACTTCGTTGCGCACGGAACCGGCGGGCGCGCCGAGGCGCTTTTCGAGGATCTCGACGGCATAGGGGCCGGTGACGGCGCTCATCGAATCGATCACCACGCGGAAGCCGCCAGAGATCAGCGATCGAATGGCCGGGAAGTCGAAGAGCGTTTCCATCAGGTCGGCATAGTCGGTGACCGGATCGATGACCTCTACGGTCATGCCGGCGAGATCGAAGCTGCCCACCGTGTCGAGGTCGATGTCGGCGACGTCGGCGATCTTGTAGCTGTCGATGACCTTGGTGCGGGCAAAGATCGCGTCGGTGATCTTCTCCGGTGCCGGGCCGCCATTGCCGATATTGTATTTGATGCCGAAGTCTTCGGTCGGGCCGCCGGGATTGTGGCTGGCCGAGAGCACGATGCCGCCAAAGGCATGGTATTTGCGGATGACATGCGAGGCTGCCGGCGTCGACAGAATGCCACCCTTGCCGACCATGACCTTGCCGAAGCCATTGGCGGCGGCCATTTTCAGCGCCTTCTGGATGACTTCGCGGTTGTAGTAGCGGCCGTCACCGCCGATGACCAGCGTCTGGCCTTCAAAGCCTTCCAGGCTGTCGAAGATCGCCTGAATGAAGTTCTCCGCATAGTTCTCCTGCTGGAACACCGGAACCTTCTTGCGCAGTCCCGATGTACCGGGCTTCTGGTCCGCATAGGGTTTCGTGGAGACGGTCGAGATCATCGATTACTGGCCTTTCGAGACGAGGCGTTGATAAAGTTCGGCATAGGTCGCGGCGCTCCGGTTCCAGGAGACGTCGGACTTCATGCCCTGCTTCTGCATCTGCGACCAGAGACGCTGGTCACTGTAGAGGCGGAGCGTGCGGCGGATGGCGCGGCGGAAGGCATCGGCCGTGACGGGCGCGAACTGCACGCCCGTCGCGACACCGGCAGCGACAGCCGCTTCATTGGCGTCGACGATGGTGTCGGCCAGGCCTCCGGTCCGGGCGACGAGCGGAACGCAGCCATAACGCAGCGCGTAGAGCTGGGTCAGGCCGCAGGGTTCAAAGCGTGAGGGGACTAGGATGACGTCGGAGCCGGCCTGCATCACATGCGAGAGTTTCTCGTCATAGCCGAGCACCATGCCAACCCGGCCTCGGTGGTGGGCCGCTGCGTTCTGTAGGGCTGCCTCGATGTCGCTGTCGCCGGATCCGAGGATCGCCAGCCTTCCGCCCGCACTGATGATCTCGTCGATCACCTCGGGCACCAGATCGAGGCCCTTTTGCCAGGTGAGGCGCGAGATGACGCAGAAGATCGGACCGTCGCCACCATCGAAACCGAAACGTTCAACAAGGGCAGCCCGGTTGCCATCGCGCTTCTTCAGCGCCGTGCCGGAATAGTGGCTGGTCAGCAGAGGGTCGGAGGCCGGGTTCCAGACATCGGCGTCGATGCCATTGACGATGCCGTAGAGATCGGCTGAACGGCTGGCGATCACGCCATCGAGCCCCATGCCGAATTCGGCTGTCAGGATTTCCTCGGCATAGGAGGGGCTGACGGTGGAGAGTGCGTGGGCGGTGACGAGGCCGCTCTTCAGGTAGCTGATGGTGCCGTAGTATTCGAGCGCTTCGTGCCAGGCGTGGCCCGGCAGGCCGAGATAGGGGAAGAGCGTTGCGCCGAACTGGCCCTGGAAGGCGATGTTGTGGATTGTGATCAGGCTCGGGATCTCGGGCTTTTCCGCATAGCGCATGTAGACCGGCACGAGCGCTGCCTGCCAGTCGTGCACATGCACGAGATCCGGCTTGAAGCCCGCAAGCACGCCAGCTGCGATTTCTGCACCGACCTTTGACAGCACCGCAAAGCGCTTCCAGTTGTCGGGATAGTCGCGGCCATGGGTGTCGAGATAGGGACCGCCCGAGCGCTCGTAGAGCTGGGGGCAGTCCAGAATGAGAAGGTCGAGGCCCTCATGGCTGGCCTCGAGCAGGGTCGCCCGCTCGTCAAGAACGTCCTCAAACTCGTGCAGTTTCTTCGGCTTCTTGACCGCTTTCATGACCGCCGGATAGCCGGGAATGAGCGTCTTCGTCTCGACGCCATGGGCGGCGAGCGCGATGGGAAGCGCACCCGCAACGTCGGCGAGGCCTCCGGTCTTGATCAGCGGATAGAGTTCGGAGGCGACCGAAAGGACCTTCATCGGATTGGCTAACCCAGTTTGTCGATCATCGACTGTGTGATGAGGCAAATCCCGTTTTCGCTGCGGCGGAAGCGCTTGGCATCCATTTCCGGATCCTCGCCAACGATCAGCCCCTCCGGGATCACCACGCCATGGTCTATCACGACATTTGTGAGACGCGCATGACGGCCGATCTGCACCTTCGGTAGGACGACGGCGCCTTCAAGGCGGGAATAGGAATTGGCGCGCACGCCGGTGAACAGCAGGCTCTTGTAGAGGGCGGAACCGGAGATGATGCAGTCGCCAGACACGAGCGAGGAGATTGCCGAACCGCGGCGGCCTTCATCGTCGTGGACGAACTTGGCGGGCGGAGTGATCTCGGAATAGGTCCAGATCGGCCAGGACTTGTCGTAGAGGTCCAGCTCCGGGACGATATCGGTCAGGTCGATATTGGCCTGCCAATAGGCATCGATCGTGCCGACGTCACGCCAGTAGGGCTCACGCTCAAAGTCGGAGCGGACGCAGGATTGGGCGAAGCGATGGGCGACGGCTTTGCCGTTCTTCACGACATAGGGGATGATGTCCTTGCCGAAGTCGCGGCTCGAGTCCGGGTCGGCGGCATCGCGGCGCAGCAGTTCCATCAGATATTTCGTCTGGAAGACGTAGATGCCCATGGAGGCCAGCGCAAAGCCTTCGTTGCCGGGAATGCCCGGCGGATCGGCCGGCTTTTCGACGAAATCGATGATCCGGTCGGTGGCGTCGACATGCATGACCCCGAAGCCGGTCGCCTCCATGCGCGGCACTTCCAAGCAGCCGATGGTGACGTCCGCACCCGAGTTGACGTGCTGCTGCAGCATCAGCTCGTAGTCCATCTTGTAGATGTGGTCGCCGGCGAGGATGACCATGTATTCCGGGGCATAGGATTCGATGATGTCTGCGTTCTGATAGACGGCGTCGGCCGTGCCTTCATACCACTGGGTTTCGGACACACGCTGCGAGGCCGGCAGGATGTCGAAGCTCTCGTTGCGCTCGGGGCGGAAGAAGTTCCAGCCGAGCTGCAGGTGGCGGATCAGCGAATGGGCCTTGTACTGGGTGGCCACACCGATACGGCGGATACCGGAATTCAGCGCATTGGAGAGGGCAAAATCGATGATGCGGGCCTTGCCGCCGAAATAGACGGCGGGCTTGGCGCGCCTGTCCGTCAGTTCCTTCAGGCGGCTGCCGCGGCCACCAGCCAGAACATAGGCCATGGCATCACGCGACAGGCTCCTTGCGGTTTTTTCGGTCATATCTTTCCTCCCCTTACTGTTCTAATTCCAGCATGATCACGGCCAGCGGCGGGAGCGTCAGCCCTGCTTTCGCCCATCCGCTTCCCGTGGCATGCGCCTCCACGCGACCACCGTTACCCTTGCCGCTACCACCATAGATTTCGGCATCCGTATTCAGTATCTCACGCCAACGGCCGGCCGCAGGCAAGCTCAATTCGTATCTTTCGTGATAAGCCGGTGTGAGGTTGCAGATGACGACGATCGGCTTTTCCCCCGGCGCCTTGCGCAGCCAGGCGAAGACCGAATTGTCCTGATCCTCGGATACGATCCACTCGAAACCTTCGCCCTCGCAGTCGCGGGCATGCAGAGCCGGCTTGGAGCGATAGGTGAAGTTGAGGTCGCGGACCAGGCGGCGCATGCCTTCATGCGGTGCATAATCGAGCAGGTTCCAGTCGAGCGAGCGGGCTTCCGACCATTCTCCCCATTGGGCAAATTCCTGGCCCATGAAAAGCAGCTTCTTGCCGGGATGGCCCCACATCATGCCGTAGTAGGCGCGAAGATTGGCGAATTTCTGCCAGTCGTCGCCGGGCATCTTGGCGATCATCGAGCCTTTGCCGTGCACGACCTCGTCGTGGGAGATCGGCAGGACGAAGTTTTCCGAGAAGGCATAGAGCAGGCCGAAGGTCAGTTCCTGATGGTGATACTTCCTGTAGATCGGATCCCGGGCGAAATAGCTCAGGGTGTCGTGCATGAAGCCCATGTTCCACTTGAAGCCGAAGCCGAGACCGCCCTCGTGGACCGGCTGTGAGACCTTGGGCCAGGAGGTACTTTCTTCGGCAATCGTCATGATGCCGGGATGGCTGCCATAGACATGGTGGTTCATCTGCTGGAGGAAGCGCACCGCCTCCAGATTCTCGCGTCCACCATACTCGTTCGGGATCCACTCGCCTTCCTTGCGGGAATAATCGAGATAGAGCATTGACGCGACCGCATCGACGCGCAGGCCATCGAGGTGGAACTTCTCGGCCCAGTACAGCGCGTTGTTGATCAGGTAGGACAGGACTTCCAGCCGGCCGAAATTGTAGATCGCCGTGTTCCAGTCCGGATGGAAACCCTGACGCGGGTCGGCGTGTTCATAGAGCGCCGTGCCATCGAAGTTGCGAAGCCCGTGGGCATCCGTCGGGAAATGTGCCGGCACCCAGTCGAGAATGACGCTTAAGCCCACCTTGTGGCAGCCGTTGACGAAGCGGGCAAACCCCTCCGGTTCGCCGAAGCGGGCGCTGGGCGCATAGAGGCCCGTCGTCTGGTAGCCCCAGGAGGGGTCGTAGGGGTGCTCGGTGACGGGCAGGAATTCGATATGGGTGAAGCCCATGTCGACGCAGTAGGGGATCAGGCGCGCGGCCATTTCGTCCCAGGACAGCATGGAGCCATCGTCGCGACGCTGCCAGGAGCCGGCATGCACCTCGTAGATCGAGATCGGCTGCCGCCGCTGGTCGATGCTGGCCCAGTGCTTGCGATGCGCTTCGTCTTCCCAGACTTGTTCGAGTTCCGGCGTGGTGACGGAGGCATTTTTCGGTCGCATCTCGGCGCGGCGGGCAAAAGGGTCTGCCTTCAGCGGCTGGAGTTCGCCATGCGGTCCAACGATCTCGAACTTGTAGGTGGCGCCGGCGCGGACATCGGGTGCGAAGATTTCCCAGATTCCGGTGTCACGGCGCAGCCGCATGACATGCCGGCGACCGTCCCAGTCGTTGAAGTCGCCGACGACGGAAACGCGCCGCGCATTCGGGGCCCAGACGGCGAAGTGGAAGCCGTCGACGCCCTGATGCTTCAAGGGATGGGCGCCCAGCTTGTCGAAGAGACGCAGATGCGAGCCTTCGCGGATGAAATAGTCATCCATTGGGCCGAGGATCGGCCAGAAGCTGTAGGGGTCGGTGACCGTCCATTCGGCATCGCCGCGCGTGGCGCGGTAGCGAACCGGCAGGACGCCGACGAGCTTCACGGGCCCGGAAAAGAAACCGGCGTCATGGTGGCGCACGAGTTCGCCGATCTGGTCTCCGGCGAGATTATAGGCAGAGACCGTCTCGGCACCCGGGATGAAGCAGCGTGCGACATGGCCGCTCCCTGCTTCGTGGACGCCGAGAAAGGCGAAGGGATCGCCATGGGTGCCCTGGATGATGGCCTCGATTTCTGCTGCCGGCGGTGTATCCGGCTTCGCTTCGTCACCGCTCCTCTTCGGTGATTTGGCCATCAAGCTCTCCAGATATCCGCGTTATACTGTCTGATGGTACGGTCCGAAGAGAACCAGCCCATGCGCGCAGTGTTGCGAATGGTCTTGGAGTACCAGCCCGTCTTGTCGTTCCAGATGTCGTCCACCTGACGCTGGGCCTTGGCATAGGCATCGAAATCGGCGGCGACCATGAACCAGTCATGCTGGTAGATGCCCTGCATCAGGCCGGCATAGCGGTCGCGGTCATCAGGCGAGAAGACGCCCGAGGCAATCGCCGCAAGGGCCTGCTGCAGCTCGCGCGAGGCGTCGATAGCGGCGCGGGGATTATGCCCCTCGGCGCGCACGCGACCGACCTCGTCGGCGGTCATTCCAAAGATCACGATGTTCTCTTCGCCCACATGATCGCGCATTTCGACATTGGCGCCGTCAAGCGTTCCAATGGTCAATGCTCCGTTCAACGCGAACTTCATGTTCCCGGTTCCGGAGGCTTCCATGCCGGCGGTGGAAATCTGTTCCGACAGGTCGGCGGCCGGCACCATGACTTCGGCCAGCGAGACGTTGTAGTTCGGGACGAAGACGACCTTCAGCAGACCGCGCACCGAGGGGTCGGTGTTGATCACGCGGGCGACGTCGTTCGCCAGTTTGATGATCAGCTTGGCGTTGTGGTAGCTCGGCGCCGCCTTTCCGGCGAAGAGCTTGACGCGCGGCACCCAGTCCCGCTCGGGATGCGAGCGGATCTGGTCGAACAATGCGACTGTCTCGATGATGTTCAGAAGCTGGCGCTTGTATTCATGAATGCGCTTGATCTGGATGTCGAACATCGCATGCGGATCAAGCTTGATGCCCATGCGGCTGGCAACGAGGCCGGCGAGTTTCTGCTTGTTGGCAAATTTCACCGCCGCGAATTTCTGCTGGAAGGCTGCGTCGTCGGCAAAGGCGTCGAGGCCCTTGAGCTTCGTCGCATCATCCAGGAATTCTGGTCCGATGGCTTCCTTGATCAGATCGGTGAGTGCCGGATTGCACTGCATCAGCCAGCGGCGCGGGGTAATGCCGTTCGTCTTGTTGTTGATGCGGGTCGGGTAAAGCTTGTGGAGATCGGCAAACACCGTCTCCTTCATCAGCTCGGTATGCAGTGCCGAGACGCCGTTGATCGAGTGCGAGCCCATGAAGGCGAGATTGCCCATGCGCACACGGCGATCGCCGCTTTCGTCGATCAGCGAAATCTGGCGGATCTCGTGGTCGTTGAAGCCGCGGTTCTTGCGGGCGTCGAGCAGCACCTTGGCGTTGATTGCGTAGACGAGCTGCATGTGGCGGGGAAGCAGGCGTTCGAAGAGCGGGACAGGCCAGCTTTCCAGCGCCTCCGGCAGCAGCGTGTGGTTGGTGTAGGAGAAGGTGTTGCGGGTGATCTCCCATGCCTCGTCGAGGGCAACGCCGTGCACATCGACCAGCAGGCGCATCAGTTCGGCGACGGAGACGGCCGGGTGGGTGTCGTTGAGCTGGATCGCCACCTTTTCCGGCAGCTGGGCGAGCGAGTTGCCCTGCTGAAGATGACGACGGACGATGTCCTGCAGCGAGGCCGAACAGAAGAAGAATTCCTGGCGCAGGCGCAGCTCCTGACCGGCAGGCGTGGCGTCCGCCGGGTAGAGAACGCGGGTCAGGGATTCCGCCTTGTTGCTCTCGCGCAGCGCGCCGATGTGGTCGCCAGCGTTGAAGGCGTCGAGCAGGATCGGGTCGATCGGCTGGGCCGACCACAGGCGCAGGGTGTTGACGCGTTCGCCACGCCAGCCAACGGCGGGCGTGTCATAGGCGGTGGCAATGACGCGCTCGCCCTGTTTCCAGACGTAACGCGGCTCGCCGTCGGGCCCGTCGACGGTCTCGACCGTGCCGCCGAAGCCGACTTCGTAGGAGCTCTCACGGCGCTCGAATTCCCAGGGGTTGCCATGGGCGAGCCAGCTTTCCGGCAGTTCGACCTGCCAGCCCTCGGCCATCTGCTGGCGGAAGAGGCCGTGAACGTAGCGGATGCCGTAGCCATAGGCCGGGATGTTGACGGTCGCCATGCTCTCCATGAAGCAGGCGGCCAGACGTCCCAGACCACCATTGCCGAGTGCTGCATCGGGCTCCAGGCCGGCAATGACGTCTAACTCGACGGAGAGCGAGGAGAGCGCCTGGCGGATGTCGTCGATCAGGCCGAGGTTCGACATGGCGTCGCGCAGCAGGCGGCCGATGAGGAACTCAAGCGATAGATAATAGACCCGCTTGCCGTTGTTCATGTAGGTGGTGCGGGTCGATTCCATCCATTTGTCGATGATGCGGTCGCGCACCACAAGGATGGTTGCCGTCAGCCAGTCATGCGGGGTCGCGACCTTCGCGTCCTTGCCGATGCTGTAAGTCAGCTTCTCCATGATCTCGGCGGCCAAGGATTCCGGATCGGAAACTTCGCGCTTGGGAAGGGGAAGGTCGACTTTGTGGGGAGTCTTGATCATCGGTCCGCCTGGCGTTGAACGTTCTTCCGGGCAGCTCCGAAGCGATTGCCGGCGCCGGCCCCTCTGATGTCAGTTTACGCATCGAAATGAAACAGTTGCAACAGGCGGCGGGCTCTAGAGCCAATTTTGTTCACTGGACCTACAATTCCGACAAGTGACTGATCTGATTATTTTATCTTCGAAACATGATCAAATGATAAGGCCGCCATCGCGATGATGGCGGCCTCATTGTTCGCAAAAACTAAATCGATTTGATCGTGTTAGTTGGTCAGGCGGGTCGACGCTTCGACAGCCTTGTCACCGATTTCCTTGAACGCGGCGACAAGTTCTGCCGCATCCTGTGCATCGTAATAGTTCGAGGGACTGGAGGCGCAGGCCCGCAGCAGCGCCTGGCCCTTGCTCGGCGCCATGAAGGCGACCGTAAAGATCTGGACTCCGCTCCTCTTGGCAGCCGTGCAGGTGGCCAGCGTTTCCGTATCTGCGATGGACTGATTGTTGTCACCGTCGGTCATGAAGAGGATGAACCTGCTGGGCTCCTGGCCGTTCTTGTTTTTGTGGGCCGTGTCTTCGCTCGTCTTGATGATGTCCTTGTAAGCGCGGTCCATCGCGTCAGACGAATCGGTGCCGCCATTTGCGACCAGCGCCTGGACATAGCTCAATGTGTGCGAGGTGCCCCAGTTGAAGCCGACGGGCGTATGCATCCTTGCTTCATAGGAAACGGCCGCCGTGCGGACATAACGATCCTCGGGATCCGCCGTGTCGAGTTGCGTCGTCAGGTTGGCCACCGCAAGCTTGAGCGCGTCGATCTTCACGACGTAATTGGTCGTCGTTCTCGTGCATCGCGAGTTGGCGCATTTGGTCGGCTGGGCCGCATTGACCGTCGTGGTATCCCAGGCCATGGAACCGGAGCGGTCGAGAACAAGATACATCGACATTGCGTTCTTGCTCTCGCTGGTGGCGCGGGCCGTCGCCGTCACCCCCACCGTCATCTTGTCCCAGCCAAGAAGCGCCGTCATCCCGTTTGTGGGGACGTCGATCTGGGTTGTCAGGGTGACGTCATAGGTATTGCCGGACTGGCTCTTGTTGCGGACGACAGTTCCAATCGCCGCCTCAAGCGGATCGACAGGTGCCAGCTCTCCTTCGGTGGTTTCGCTGGTCTTGGCGCCCGGGACGACATTGTAGAACTGCGCCTTCATGAACTTGCGGGCCATGTCGAGCGCCTCGGCATCCGACATGGTCTTGTCCTTTGCCAATGCGTTCGCGGCGGAGAGAACGGCCGAGTCGGCTGAGTCCTGCAGGGCATGGCGTACCTGCACCATCTGATTGAAGTCGATCGCGATGCCGGCGGTTGCTGCCGTGACTGGCAGGATGATGGCCGTTGCAATGCCAAAATTGCCGGCACGGTCTCGCCAGAGGCGAGATAAGAAGGAGGTGGAACGGCTGTCTGGGGTAGTCATCATGTCCATCCAAAAATCAGCATTTGGACGGTTTTATCCCCAGACCCATTTCATTCGCTTTAAAGCAATTGGTAAAATTATCAGTAATGCGAGCTATTGTTTGACCGGGATGACATCCACAGCCTGGGCCGTCTGATGCGATCCATAGCTTTTCAGAACCCCGATCACCGGGGCGACATCGGCATAGTCCCGCCCATAGCCGACTACGATATGGTCCGTTCCGGCGATGATGTCATTGGTCGGGTCGAGTTCCATCCAGCCGGTGAGCTTGCCGCACCAGACCCGGACCCAGGCATGCATAGCGTCAGCCCCTTCCAGCCGTTCCTTGCCCGGAGGCGGGATCGTGCGCAGAAAGCCACTGACATAGCCGGCGGGGATGCCGAGGCTGCGCAGCGCCACGATCATCACATGGCTGAAATCTTGGCACACGCCACGCTTCTTTTCGAAGGCCTCCGCCGGCGTGGTATCGACCGTCGTTGCCTCGGCGTCGTATTTGAAGTCCTTGTGAATGCGGCTGCACAGCGTCTCGGCAATCTGGCGAACCGTCATGCTGGGCTTCAGCATGTCGCGGACATAGGCAGCGATCGCCTTGTCCCGGGGAAGGCGCGGGCTTGTGCCAATGAAGTGATGCGGGGATTCGGCGTCGAGCGACCAGGTCTCGGCGATCTCCTGGGGCAGACGATCCAACAGCGGTGAGAAATCCGCAGCCAGCGGCTGGGCCTGCACCATGACGCGCGCCTGCATCCTTATGTCCAGCTTCTCATGCGGCGCGCGCAGGATGGCATGGCTGGTCGGGTGGCGGAAGAAATCGCTGAATGTGGAGATCTCGTCCGGCTCCGGCGTCACAGTGATCGCGCCGGCGATCAGCCGCTGTCGATCGGGCAGGGAGAGCGGCAGGAGCCGCAGCATGTGATGGGCGCCGGATGCCGGGACCTCGTAATGGTAGCCGATGTGAAGCGAGAGGTCGTAGAGCATCGCGTCAGCTCAGATAGGTTTGGGCGAGAATGTCGGAGAGCCTCTCCAGTTCCCGTTCCAGATTGGTGTAGACGTCGGCGCTCATCGTTTCCGGCGTCATGACAGCCAAGCCCGAATGCAGGCGCATGGCCTCGCGGAAGAGGCTCGACATCTGGCCGTTAACCATGGCGTTCGGCAGTTGCTCGACCTCGATGCGGATCTCGTTCAGCTGGAAGAGGATCGAGCGCGGGTTGAGCGGATCGAGTGCCAAGAGGTCGGTGACGGTCAGCCGCGCCGTCGAAACATTGTAGCGACGGCGGTGGGTCATGACGTTGTCGCCGATTTCGAGCAGCATATCGAGCGAGCCGTCGGGCGCGTCGGGGCCTGTCATGTGGCCGAGCAGACGCGTCATGTGCAGGCCGCGCTCGAGAAGGCGCCCAATGGTCAGGAAGCGCCAGCCGGTGAAGCGATACATGTTTTCATGCACGAGACCGGCGAAGCCCGCGAGTTTGCGCAAGAGGATCGTCATCGCATGGGCGGCATCGTCGCCTGGCTTGACCTTTTCGTGGAAACGCTTGGCTGTCTTCGACAGGTCGTTCAGCGCAAGCCAGCCGTCCGGCGAGAAGCGGTCGCGGATGTTGCTCGCCGAATAAACGGCGCTGTCGATATTGCGCAGCAGGCTTTCCGGCACGCCGGATTTGGTATCGACATCGATGTCCGAGAGGTATTCGCTGACGAAGGCGAGCAGCGGCTGGTCGGGATTGGCGCTTTCGGCATAGCGCGCATGCCAGGCGCGCAGGATGCGCAAAACGCCTTCGGCGCGTTCGATGTAGCGTCCCAGCCAGAAGAGGTTGTCGGCCGCACGGCTCGGCAGGCTGCCTGGCATATTGCGGGTGAAGGTCTCTTCCGCCGGCAGCAGCGAGGTCCGGTCAACCGGCTTGTCGGAGACGATCCAGACATCGGCGGCGCTGCCGCCGGATTGCATGGCGATGGCGGATACGTCCGAGCCACTGCCGATCCGGGCAAAGCCGCCCGGCATGATCTGCCAGCCGTTCTGGGTACGGGCGGCGAACACGCGCAGCGACATCGGGCGTGGTGTCAGCTTGCCGTCGACCATGGCCGGCGTCGTCGAGAGCGTCACGACTTCCTGCCCGACGAGATTGCCGGCTTCCGATTCCAGCCATTCGGCGGTTGTCCGGCCCTGCGGGTCCTTGTAGCGCGATCCCATGACCGAGCGTCCGCCATCGTCGAAGAAGGGCAGGCGCGAGAAAGCAGAGCCGATGACCATGCGGTCGAGATGGGCTGCCACATGGTCGCGCTCGGCCTTCTGGCCGCACCACCAGGTGGCGATCGAGGGAAGCTTCAGTTCCTCGCCCAGCAGATGGCGGGAAAGCGTGGGCATGAAGGCGAGCAGCGCACGGGTTTCAAGAATGCCGGAGCCGAGCGCGTTGACGAAGGTGACGGCGCCGTTGCGCAGAGCCTGCACCATTCCTGGCGTGCCGATATAGGAGTTCTGGTCGAGTTCCAGCGGGTCGGCAAAGGCGGCATCCAGGCGGCGCCAGAGAACGCTGACGGGTTTCAGGCCAGCCACGGTGCGGACCATGACCTTGCCGTTGACGATGGTCAGGTCTTCGCCCTCCAGCAGCATGATGCCGAGATAGCGGGCGATATAGGCGTGTTCGAAATAGGTTTCGTTGGCGGGGCCCGGTGACAAGACGGCGATGCGCTCGTCCGTGCTGCGGGTGCGGGCCTGCAGCGCCTTGCGGAAGGCCCCGAAGAAGGAGGCGAGCCGGTGGACATGCGTCTCCGCATAGATGTCGGAGAAGGCGCGCGCGGTCGCAACGCGGTTTTCCAGCGCAAAGCCTGCACCCGAGGGGGCCTGCGTCCGGTCAGCGAGAACCCACCAGCTGCCATCGGGCCCGCGCCCGATTTCGAAGGAACAGAAATGCAGGTAGTGACCGCCGGCCGGCTTGATGCCGACGAGCGGGCGCAGGAATTCCGGATTGGACGCAATCAGCTGCGGTGGAAGGAAACCCTCCTGCACCAGCCGGTTTTCCGAGTAGATGTCGGCAACGACGGCTTCGAGAAGATTGGCGCGCTGCACGAGGCCATCTGCCAAGACCTGCCATTCGGCTTCCGAAATCATCACCGGAATATGCGAGAAGGGCCAGGCCCGCTCGCTTGAACCGCCTGATCCATAGGCGCGGTAGAAGACGCCGGCATCCCGCAGATAACGATCGGCACGGGCAAACCGCTCGTGCAGATCCTCTTCGGGCATGGTGTCGATCGCCGAGAAAAGGGCCTGCCAGACGGGCCGGACATTGCCCATGTTGTCGATCATCTCGTCGGCAGCGCCCGGCAGCGCGCGATAGCCGGCCGTGCGGGCCTCGCTCTTCGGCGCGTCTGGCGGGGAAAGCTCCGCTGCCGTCTTCTGTGCCATCAATCAGATACCTTGCGGTCTTCTCAGGTCCAAAGTGTGCGGGAATTCCGGCGACACCGTCTCTGGCCATAGGGGATAGGAGCCGGCTGTATGGCCCCATGGCTCGAAACGTGCAAGCCGGCGGGCTTCCGCTTCATTCCCATTCACAGGGAAAGTATCGTAATTCCGGCCGCCGGGATGGGCGACGTGGTAGACGCAGCCTCCGATCGAGCGGCCGGACCATGTATCATAGATGTCGAATGTTAGCGGTGTGTTGACGGGTAGAACCGGATGCAGGCCCGATGCCGGCTGCCAGGCCTTGTAGCGAACGCCGGCGACGGCAATGCCGTTGACATCCGTCTTGCGCAGCGGCACGGCGCGGCCATTGCAGGCCACGGTGAAGCGATCGGGATTGGCCGTTTCCAGCTTCACCTGCAAACGTTCGACGGACGAGTCCACATACCGCACCGTTCCGCCGATCGCCCCCTGTTCGCCCATGACGTGCCAGGGCTCCAGCGCGCCGCGCAGTTCGAGCTTCGACGCTTCGTATTCGACCTCGCCATAGAAGGGGAATCGGAATTCGAGCTGGGCCGCAAACCATTCCGGCTTGAAGTCAAAGCCGTTCTGGCGAAGATCCGCCAGCACTTCGAGGAAATCCTGCCAGATGTAATGCGGCAGCATGAAGCGGTCATGCAGGCTCGTGCCCCAGCGGACGAATGAGCCGCCGATCGGGTTCTTCCAGAAGCGGGCAATCAGCGCGCGGATCAAAAGCTGCTGGGCGAGCGACATGCGGGCATTCGGCGGCATCTCAAAGCCGCGGAATTCAACCAGGCCAAGGCGGCCCGTCGGACCATCCGGCGAGAAAAGCTTGTCGATGCAGATTTCCGAGCGGTGGGTGTTGCCGGTGACGTCGACGAGCAGGTTGCGGAACAGGCGATCGACCAGCCAGGGCAAAGGCGGCAGCTGGCCCTGGTTCGGCAGAGGGATCTGGGCGAGCGCGATTTCGAGCTCATAAAGCGAATCGTGGCGTGCTTCGTCGAAACGGGGTGCCTGGCTCGTCGGGCCGATGAACAGACCCGAGAAGAGATAGGAGAGCGACGGGTGGCGCTGCCAGTGCAGGACCAGGCTCTTCAGCAGGTCCGGGCGGCGCAGGAAGGGGCTGTCGTTCGGGGTGGCGCCGCCGACGACAACGTGGTTGCCGCCACCGGTGCCGCAGTGACGGCCATCGATCATGAACTTGTCGGCGCCGAGGCGGCAAAGGCGCGCTTCCTCGTAGATCGCCGTGGTGGTGGCGACGCAATCCTCCCAGTCATAGGCCGGATGGATGTTGACCTCTATGACGCCCGGATCGGGCGCGACGCGGATGACATTCAAGCGTTCGTCATGCGGCGGTGTATAGCCCTCGATATGGACAGGCAAATTGAGGCTTTCGGCAGCCCGTTCGGCGGAGGCGATGAGATCGAGATAGTCTTCCAGCGCTTCGGTGGGTGGCATGAAGACGCAGACGCGGCCGTCGCGCACCTCGACGGAAATTGCGGTGCGCACGCGTCCGCCGATTTCCTCATAGGACTGGCCCATCTGCACCTGCTGGCCGGTTTCGCTTTTCAGCGAATGCTCCGGCATGGCGCGCCCCTTGTCGGTCGAAAAATCCGGCAGCGGCGGCTTCTCCACTGTCGGATCGACCGGGTTGATATAGGGATACCAGGACGGCGAGATATAGGGCAGCGAATTCAGCGGCAGGCGAAAGCCAACGGGGCTGTCGCCCGGCACCAGATAAAGCCGTCCGCGGCGCGTGCGCCACTTCTCGCTGACCCATTTGCGTCCGCTTGAGCGACCCTGCCAGGCCTGGACTGGCAAGACATAGCCGGCGGGATTGGTGAGCCCGTTGCCGAAGACCTTGGCGATGCGGTTGCGCTCTTCCGGGTCCTTGAGCTTCGAATTGGCCGGGTCGACGTTTTCCGGCAAGCTCG
The DNA here is from genome assembly GCA_027533385.1 of Rhizobium sp. Classification (GTDB taxonomy): domain Bacteria; phylum Pseudomonadota; class Alphaproteobacteria; order Rhizobiales; family Rhizobiaceae; genus Allorhizobium. Next base: position 411,463 of record JAPZUE010000004.1, read on the forward strand.
CTTCCTTGATGATCCATTCGGCAGGATCCTCGAAGGCGGGGGCGACGTTTTCGCTGGGGATATCGAGCTCGGTTGCGATCGCCTGTAACAGCCGGGCGGCATCGTCATGGCCTACGCTGTATCTCCGGTTCTCGACGGCGATCAGGTCGGGATTGCGCCAGACCGGCTTGCCGTCGCGGCGCCAGTAGAGCGAGAAGGTCCAGCGGGGCAGGCTTTCGCCGGGATACCATTTGCCCTGGCCGTAATGCAGGAAGCCGCCCGGGGCGAAGCGCTCGCGCAGGCGGCGGATCAACTGGTCGGCCTTGTCGCGCTTGGTCGGGCCGACGGCCGCCGTGTTCCACTCGTCCGACTGGAAGTCATCGATCGAGACGAAAGTCGGCTCACCGCCCATGGTGAGCCTGATGTCGCGGGCCTGCAGCTCGGAATCCACCTGGTGCCCGAGGCGGTTGAGCGCGTCCCAGCTGTCATCGGAGAAGGGCTTGGTGATGCGCGGATGTTCGGCAACGCGCTTCACCTGCATGTCGAAGGCGAATTCAGTGTTCGCCTGGCCGAAATAGCCCCCCGAGATGGGTGCAGCATTGCGGTAGTGCGGGGTTGCGGCCAGCGGGATATGGCTCTCGCCTGTCAGCAGGCCGGAGGTGGGATCAAGGCCGATCCAGCCGGCACCGGGGATATAGACCTCGGCCCAGGCATGCAGGTCGGTAAAATCGACCTCGGTGCCGGAGGGGCCGTCCAGCGCCTTCAGGTCCGGGGTGAGCTGGATCAGGTAACCGGAGACGAAGCGGGCGGCAAACCCGAGATGGCGGAGGATCTGCACGAGCAGCCAGCTCGAATCGCGGCAGGAGCCACGGGCCGAGGTCAGCGTCTCCTCGGGCGTCTGGACGCCCGGTTCCATGCGGATAACGTAGCCGATTTGCTGCTGAAGGCGGGCATTCAAGCCCACGACCATGTCGACCGTGCCCTGGCCGGGCGTCTTGTCGATCGTCTTGACGAAGGCTTCCAGAGCCGGATCGGCGGGCTCCGGCGTCATGTAGATCTTCAGGTCTTCGCGGATGTCGGCCGGATAGTCGAAGGGCCATTTGACCGCTTCTTCCTCGGTGAAGAAGTCGAAGGGATTGTAGACCGTCATGTCGGCGACGAGATCGACCTCGATCTTGAACTCGGTCACCGGGTCGGGGAAGACGAAACGGGCGAGATAGTTGCCGTAGGGATCCTGCTGCAGATTGACGAAATGGTTCTCGGGCGTGACCTTGAGGGAGTGCGAGAGAACCTTGGTGCGCGAATGGGCAGCGGGCTTCAGCCGGATGATCTGCGGCCCAAGGCGGACCGGATTGTCGTATTTGTAATGGGTGAGATGATAAATGCTTGCCTTGATTGACATTCGTTACCGCTTCGCTGTTCGCCCTGCCGCTTTTTCCGGCTTGCATCGATCTTGTGCAATGCAGCGCCATAAAGCAAGCGGCCCGGACGGTGGAAACCGCCGGGCCAACCGGTTTCGATTTGGATGAAAATCAGCTTCGCCCGAATTCGTCCACCAGGCGGATGATATCGTCCTCGCCGAGATAGGAGCCAGTCTGGACCTCGATGACTTCAAGCCGGATCTTGCCCGGATTGGCGAGGCGATGGACTGAGCCCTGCGGGATGTAGATCGACTGGTTCTCGTGCAGCACGGTGACCGTGTCGTCGATCGTCACTTCCGCCGTTCCCCTGACGCAGACCCAGTGTTCGGCGCGGTGGTGATGCTTCTGCAGCGAGAGCTTCTTTTCCGGATGGACGAAGAGGCGCTTCACCTGGAAGCGGTCGCCGTTGAGGATCGAGGTATAGCCACCCCAGGGGCGCAGCGCCGTCGGGTGGTTTTCGGTGAGATGCGCCGTGTCCTTGTTGGCGGCGAGCAGCTTCACGAGGTTGCCGACATCCTGGGCCCGGTCGAGGCGGCCGACATATACGGCATCTTCCGAGGCGACGACGGCAACACCTTCCATGCCCTGGACCGCGAGATGGGCGTTGCGCGACATGACGAGCGAATTGGTGGTGTCGGAGACGGTCGCATTGCCGCTGACGACATTGCCGTTCTCGTCACCGCCGGCAAGCTTCCAGATCGCATCCCAGCTGCCGAGATCCGACCAGGTGATCGGGGAGGGGACAACCGCTGCATTCGGCGTCTTTTCCATGACGGCATAGTCGATGGAGATGCTGGGGCTGCGGCCAAAGCTTGTCCCATCAAGTCGGGTAAAGTCGAGATCGCCCTTGGCACCCTCGACCGACTGTTCGACGGCGGCAAGCACTTCGGGGGCGAGCGCCTGAAGTTCTGCAATCATCTGGCCGGCGGAGAAGACGAACATGCCGGAGTTCCAGGCATAATTACCGCTCGCCAGCATCTTTTCAGCGACGTCTGCCTTGGGCTTTTCGACGAAACGCGAGACCTTGTGCACACCATTGCCGAGGTCGTCGCCGATCTCGATATAGCCATAGCCGGTCGCGGGTTCGGTCGGCGTGATGCCGAAGGTGACGATCTTGCCGTTCCGGGCAGCCTGGGCAGCCTTTTCCACGCAGCCGCGGTAGATATCGTCGACGGTGATCTCGTGGTCGGAGGGCAGGATCTGGATCAGCGTGTCGCTACCATGGCGCTCACCGACGATGACGGCTGCAGCAGCCACGGCGGCTGCCGTGTTGCGTGCCTCGGGCTCCAGAATGATGCCGTCGAGCGCGATACCGATCTCGCGGGCCTGTTCGGCGACGAGGAACCGGAAATCCTCATTGGTCACGATGACAGGGGCTTCATAGATCGTCTTGTCGGAGACGCGGGCGAGCGTCTTCTGCAGCAAGGTTTCTTCGCCGAGGAAGCGGATGAACTGCTTCGCAGCGGCTGCGCGCGACAGCGGCCAAAGCCGCGTTCCCTTGCCGCCGGCCATGATGACCGGCACGATCTTGTTGCTCATGTTTATCTGCCTTTCGATGTCTTGCCGGGGCGTTTCCGTCCCGGCCGAATTCGGTGCGACCGTGGTGCCGCATACGCTGTTGAACGCGGTTGCGGCGGTTTTGTTACATGTTTGGGCTGATGTTCCAAGCCCGTCGATGGAGGATGCGGGTTGAACATCGCGGATGCACTGTCCTTGCGACATCGCTATGCTGCCATCACCCGCATGCCGGTTCGTCATAGTCAGAAGAGAGAGCATCCTTGTCCAAGATCCGCCCGCTGTTTTCCATTCCGACCGCCCCGCTCATTCCTGTTCTGGGCCTGCAGGAGGGCTTCCCGATCCATCGCATCTTCTGCGTCGGGCGAAACTACGCCGCCCATGCCGCCGAGCTTGGCAATACGGTCGACCGGGTTGCGCCCTTCTATTTCACCAAGCCGCCGACCGGTCTCGTCATCGAGGGCTGCACGATCGCCTATCCGCCGGGCACCGAGGATTATCATCACGAGATCGAACTTGTGATTGCGATCGGCGCGCCGGCTTTTCGGGTGTCGACCGAAGAGGCGATGAAGTCCGTGTTCGGCTATGCCGTCGGGCTCGACATGACACGGCGTGATCTGCAGAACGCGATGAAGGAAAAGCAGCGTCCCTGGGATATCTCAAAGGCGTTTGAAGAGTCTGCCGTCATCGGCCCGATCACGCCTGCCTCCGAATTCGCGCCTGACGCACAGCGCATCTCGCTCCTTGTCAACGGCAGCCTGCGCCAGGAGGGCCATCTCAACGAAATGGTCTGGACAGTGCCGGAGATGATCAGCCATCTGTCGCGCTATTATCACCTGACACCCGGCGACCTGATCTTCACCGGCACGCCCTCCGGCGTCGGCGCGCTGCAGCCGGGCGATCGCCTGGCGGGTGCTGTCGAGGGGCTCACGCCGATTGTGGTCACGATTGGCCCGGCGGCCTGACGTGACGGCTGTTGGCGGGCGAAGAGAAGCAGAAGCCGGTCCGGCGCTGGTGCCGGGCCGCGACTGTGGAACCTGTTCGCTCTGCTGCATCCTTCCCGATATCGCCGAATTCGACAAACCGGCCAACCAGCCCTGTCGCCACTGTCTCGCCGGTGGTGGCTGTGACGCCTATGATGTCAGGCCCGCGACCTGTCGGGACTTCTTCTGTCTATGGCGCACGGATGCGACGCTCGGACCCGAATGGGAGCCGAGGGTGAGTGGCATGATGATGTATGCGCAGGGGCCGCAGCTGACGGTGCTGGTCGAGCCGGAGGCCGGCGCGATCTGGCGGGAGGCGGCTTATCTGGGCTGGCTTGAGGCCAAAGCGCGGGCGCTGAAGCCGCAGGGCGGCTATGTGGTCGTTTATGCAGGCGAGGATGTGGCGGTGGTGAAGGGGTGAGGTCTCAGAGACCCACCGCCTTTTTCAGGATGTCGTCGATCCGCTTCTGCCAGCCTGGGCCTGTTGCCCGGAAGTGATCAACGACCTCGGGCGAGAGGCGGATCGAGACGGGGATCTTTGTCGGCGCCTTCTGAGTGCCGCGTGTTTTCGGAAAGAAAGCGCGCAATTCCTCTGGCAGTTTCGATCCCGGTCGGGCGCGGGCGAAATCCGATGCCGTCCATTCGGGGTTGGTTTTATCATCCAATTTATTGGGCATTCCCAATCAACCCTTTCCAGTGTGCGTGCGCCTAACCGATCTCTTCGCCAGCGAGTTTTGCTCCTTCCTCGCGATCGCGAAGGTTTATGTGGATGAGATACAGAAAGGTCAGGCATTGTTGAAGGATTACAAAGCGAAGCATACCGGGATCTACAGTGAAGTTCTCCGTCAACTCATCTTCGTCAAACTGGTTGATGTAGGAGAGGATTTTCAAGACACGCCTCTTGTCGCTTCGCTCCCCTACCACTTCCATCAAGCTGCGTGAGACAGACCTGATGTCGTGCGCGAATGTATTTCGGATCGTCCTAACCGCCTCCACGAAATCGATGTGCTCGCGAGGAACTCCCGTCATCGTCAAAAGACGTATTATCGACGCTCGGCCCTGATAGCTGAGAGCCGAAACGAATGAAGAGATTTCCTCCTCGCTTGCTGGTTCGATGCCATCTAGTGCGAGGTTCCGTGAGATAATGTCCCGACAGGCCGTCTCGTTCAGCGCGTCTATCTGGATAATGAACGCCCAATCGGAGCGCTCGTTGAAAAGAGAAATTATAAGATCTCGGCCAACGCCGATGGGACCGCAATATCTATCTGCAATTTCAATTAGTGCATCGAACGCGGTATCTGCCATTGCGGTGACGCGGTCCTCGATTGCCCTCAGGCAATCATACTACATGGAAATCAAAGTCGCGACTTCTTCCAATCTTGGCCCGATGCCCAAGGAGTGGCTGTCAGCGAGAAAATGCAAATTGATTCGCGTATCAAGATAGAGCGAAAACCAGAAACCAAAAAGGGCTCGCCGTTTCCGGCAAGCCCTTGAAAGAATTCGAATGGTGGGCGTGACAGGGATTGAACCTGTGACCCCTACGATGTCAACGTAGTGCTCTCCCGCTGAGCTACACGCCCATCCGATGAGCGGCTTAAGACCACAAAACCGCTTCGCCCGTCAATAGGCATTTTGCAGTTTTATGAAGAGATTTTTCCGATCCCTCGGCCAAGCCTTATGCGGCAAGGAGTTTGTTCACTTCGTCGACGAGATCGCGAAGGTGGAAAGGCTTGGAGAGGACCTTGGCGTCCTTCGGAGCCTTCGAATCGGCGTTCAGCGCGACGGCGGCAAAGCCGGTGATGAACATGACCTTGAGGTCCGGATCGAGTTCCGTGGCGCGGCGCGCCAACTCGATGCCGTCCATTTCCGGCATCACGATGTCGGTCAGGAGAAGGGAGAAGGGCTCTTCGCGCAGACGGTCATAGGCTGAGGCGCCGTTGTCGAAGGAGGATACTTTATACCCCGCCTTTTCCAGCGCCTTCACCAGGAACCGGCGCATGTCGTTGTCATCTTCGGCGAGAAGGATTTTCTGAGTCATTTGGGGACCGCTGTACTCGATTGCATAGGGAAGCTCGCAGCCGCTCACTTTAGGTTGGGCTCAGTAAAGAACCGGTGAACAACGAAAAAGTGAGCCTGCTCCGCCATTTCCGGGAGTATGGACTTTGCACCGGTCGACTGGCAACATGGCGAACACAACAAGTTTGTGACTTGGTAAAGAAGAGGGCCGGGGAAGCGGATGACCAACGAATTCGACCTGTTCGAGGTTCGAGAGCCCGCGACCCAGACCATTCCCTTTGTCTACAATTCCCCACATAGCGGTCGTCGATATCCTTCGGCCTTCCTCGATGAGTCGCGACTCGACGATATCTCGATTCGCCGATCGGAAGATCACTATGTCGACGAGCTGTTTTCGGCCGCACCCGATTACGGTGCGCCGCTCCTGGTTGCGCATTTCCCGCGCGCCTATGTCGACGTCAATCGGGAGCCCTATGAGCTCGATCCCCGGATGTTCTCCGATCCGCTGCCGCCGTTTGCCAACAGCAATTCGGCGCGCGTCGCCGGCGGGCTGGGGACAATCCCGCGCATTGTTGCCGAGAACATGGAAATCTATGAACGGCGCATGCCGCTTGCGGTTGCCATGGAGCGGATCGAAAGCTGCTACAAGCCCTATCACGCCTGCCTAAGACGGCTGATCGCGCGGACGCATGCCATGTTCGGCTTCGGCGTGCTGATCGATTGCCATTCGATGCCGGGCAATATCCGGGTTGCCGGCAGCGGCCTGAAGCCCGACTTCATCGTCGGCGACCGTTACGGCACGAGTGCATCCGCCGAGCTCAGCCAGGCGGCCCTGCAGTTTCTCGAGGATCTCGGCTTCACGGCCGTGCGCAACAAGCCCTATGCCGGCGGCTTCATCACCGAGCATTATGGTCGTCCGGCGCGGGGGCTGCATGCCCTGCAGATCGAGATCAACAGGTCGCTCTACATCGATGAAACAACGCTGGAAAAGCGATCCGATTTCCATGCGCTGGCCGGTTCCATCGCTGTGTTCATGGAACAGATGGCTGACTATGTGGCCGATTATGCCGGCGATCGTGCGCTGGCCGCCGAGTAATCTTCCCAGCAGACCCATCTCGACTTGATGTCCGCCGTGTGCGGGCAAAAAAAACCGCGCTCTTGGCGCGGCTAAGTCTAGGGAGGAAACACCCAAGGAGGGTATTTACAGTCAGAAGACTGTAAATCGGACGTTACATGCTGCATCGCACCATTGTCAAGCGGCGTTTTGGTGCATTTTTGAGCAAGGCCAAAATTTACGCAATTCTGCGTTTGGCAGGGCTCCGAACCTTCCACGGTGGCGTGTCTTCAGTTCTCCGGTTTTCTTTCGTCGCGACTGGCTTTAGAACCGTTCCAGCCAAGCCAAAGGGCCGGGCATCTTTCCGCCAGGATCAGCGGCGATCGTCTCGCCCATACCTTTCGGTATGCGCAGCGCCGATCGTCGCTGCCCTGACGAAAACCTGCTCCGGCAGAACTGCTTCCATTTAGAAATGAACGGCTCTAAGACGGACGCACCCTCCAGACGACGGATTTTCTCATGCGCCCTGATCGTGATTTCTTCTTCCGCCTTGCCGATGCCGCCAAGGCCGAGACGCTTCCCCGCTTTCGCTCCGGCCTGTCCGTCGTCAACAAGGAAAAGGCCGGCTTCGACCCGGTCACCGAAGGCGATCAGGCGGCCGAGATCGCCATCCGACAGCTGATCGAAGCGGAGTTCCCGACGCATGGCATTCTCGGCGAAGAGCATGAAAACATCCGCATGGACAGCGATCAGCTCTGGGTCATCGATCCGATCGATGGCACGCGCGCCTTCATCTCCGGCGTTCCCGTCTGGGGCACGCTGATCGGCTTTCAGGAAAAGGGCCGCTCGGTCATGGGCCTGATGGAGCAGCCTTTCACCGGTGAGCGTTATTACGCCGATGGCGAGCGCTCCTGGTATTTCGGCCCCGATGGCGAACGGCAGAACGAGGTCCGCGACTGCGGCAGCCTCGAAAACGCGATCCTCTTCACCACCTCGCCGCATCTCTTCAAGGACTGGGAAGTCGAGCGCTTCCAGGCGGTGCAGGACAAGGTGAAGCTGTTCCGCTACGGCGTCGACTGCTATGCCTATTGCCTGCTGGCGGCTGGCCATGTCGACCTGGTCATCGAGACGGTGCTCAAGCCCTATGATGTCGGCGCGCTGATCCCGATCATCGAACAGGCCGGTGGTGTGATCACCACCTGGGACGGTGGTCGTCCGGAAGCCGGCGGTTCGATCATCGCGGCGGGTTCCAGGGCTGTGCATGCCGAGGCCATGGAGATGCTGAAGCGAGGCTGAGAGCGGTCGTTACGCTTCCAGTGTCGGTGCGTTCGTCTCGGCCATGGGATCGGTCTCTTCCGGTTCGCCGTCCGGGATGAAGGCGAAGAGGGCTGCGAGTGCCTGCTTGCGATAGCGGTCCTGCTCCTGGAATATCTCATGGCGTGCACCCGGGACCGGTACCAGCTGTCCGGCACGGAAATACTGGGCGAGCGATTCCTGATAGTGAAACGGCACGATCGGATCGTTGCCAGGCGCGATAATGACCGTCGGCACCGTGATCGAGGCAAGATGCCCGGGACGTCGGATGGCGTCGATGGCCTTCTGGCTTTCGTAGATCCAGCGCGCGGTGGGCGGTCCCAGCGCCAGGTCCGGATGATCCATGAGGATGCGCTGATTGCGGGCAAAGCGCAGCGCGTCCGATGTCAGCGGATTGCCCTCGAAGGGTTTCAGCGGTTCATCCTTGTTGAGTGTGACGCGGCCAAAGCCGGTAAAGTTTGCCAGCATGGAGAGCCGGCGGATGTTTTCAGGCGATGTTCTCTGCCCTCCGAGCCCGACAAAAGGTGCGGCCAGAACCATGCGCTCGATTCGATTGGCAAGGCGCGGTGCTGCCTTCAGAGCGATCAGGCCGCCGGTCGAATGGGCGACCAGGAAAAAGGGCAGGCGCGTATCCGGCAGGACGATCTGCTCGAGGAAGATTTCGAGGTCGCGGATATAATCGTCGAACCGGGCGACATAGCCCGGGCGGGGATCCTTCAACAGTCGTTCGGAGCCGCCCTGGCCGCGGAAGTCGTAGGTCGCAACCCAGAAACCGCGCTCGTTCAGCTCGCGGATTGTTTCAAAATACTTCTCGATCGTCTCATTGCGGCCGTGGAGCAGAACGATCGTGCCCAGTGTCTTCGGTGCGTGCGACCGGAAGACTGCATAGCGGAGCCGCACGCCGCGATGGCCCTCGAAAAATCCGACCAAGGGTGTGCCGGGGATCGGGTTGCCTGGGGTCGCGTGAAGAATGGCATCCATGCCTGCAACTGCCTGTCGGTTGAAAGCGCATCGGGTTTCTCCGGGATAGGATGCAGGCCCGGCGGAAGTCAAAGAAAAAAGCCGGAACCGCAAACGGAGAGCTGCGGTTCCGGCGAAGTCCGGCCGAAGTGGAAGGGACGATATCTCCGGCCCGGTCGGTCGAGACAACCGATGCGATGAACCCTAGCGAGGGCCGGTTGAATACGGCTTGAACCGGGCGTTCACCGACAGTTCATCGCGCCAGTCTGGCCGGGATTGGGATGATCTTGAATTCGCGAAAAGCATTTCCCACATCGGGTATGCGGACGCCAAACGGGTCCGTGAAACGCCGCCAGCATCGCCCCAAGCGGGATGCCGACGGCCCGAAGAAAACGCCAACGTCGCTTCAAGGAGGACACCATGCGTCACGTCGATTTTTCCCCGCTCTACCGCTCCACCGTCGGTTTCGATCGCCTGTTCACCATGCTGGACAGCCTCGGTCAGCCGGAGCAGGCCCAGAGCTATCCGCCCTACAATATCGAACGCACCGGCGAGAACCTGTACCGCATCACCATGGCCGTTGCCGGCTTCGACGAAACCGAGCTTTCGATCGAGGCGCATGCGCATGTGCTGACCGTCAAGGGTGAGAAGGCCGAAGACGAGAAGGCCGAGCAGAGCGAATTCCTCTATCGTGGCATTGCCAAGCGCGCCTTCGAGCGCCGCTTCCAGCTTGCCGACCATGTGGAAGTGACCGCCGCTTCGCTGAAGAACGGCCTGTTGCACATCGATCTCCTGCGCAACATTCCGGAAGCCATGAAGCCGCGCCGGATTGCGATCGCCGCCGAGCCCGTCGGCACGGCCCCCAAGGCGATCGAGGCGCATGTGAACTAAGCGCAGCTGCGCTCCACGAGCTCCCAGTCAGGCGGTCGGCGAAAGCTGGCCGCTTTTTTTGTCTGCCGCCATGCGCCGCGTCCAGATCGTACAAAGCAGCTTGTCCATCGACAGCAGCCCCGCGCCTTTCACTGCGAGATAGGCGAGCGGGAAGATCCACAGGAGCCGCTGGTCGAGGATGACGCTGTCGGGGAAACGATCGAAGAGCGCGCCGATCGTCGTTGCATCGACGTTGTGGACAAGAATGTCGGTGAGGGTCTGCGCGATGATGAAGCCGATCATGCCAAGGGCGGCGATGCGGGTGAAGAGACCCGCCACGATCAGCAGCGGCAGGATGATCTCGCCATAGGAACCGAAGAAGACCATGAGCCCCCAGGGGAAGAAGGAGACTGCCGAGACGTCACCGCCGGCTGCTTCCACGGCGGGAAGGGCGATCTGGTAATAGGCGCTGTCGGCGATCGCGAAGGGGCCGTCGAATTTGGTGAGCGCCGAATTGAGGTAGTAGGGCACGAGCACCGCGAGAAAGACGAGCCGAGCCAAAAGCCCGAGGAACCAGGGGGCCAGAATTGCCTCCATCTGACGCACCGTGCGGCGATAGAACTCGATGAGCGAGATGGCTGATGTCATGGTCTGTCGCTTTCCTGATGCAGATCGATGGCGGTGAAGGCGCCGGAGGTAAGGGTGAGACTGATGAGGGTGGGGATATCGGCATTCTCCTCGCTGGCGGCGAGGCAGGCCTCGCCCAGCGTCTTTCCGGCCAGCAGCGCCTCGAAAAAGCCCGCACCAGCTTTGGGCAGGATTTCGATTTTCGCGTCGAAGGCGGGCCGCGTGACGAGCACGGTTTCCGGCGCCATCGGGTTGATACCCTCCAGCGAAACGCCTGCCCGGTCATTGCGCGTGATTGTCCCGGCGGCGTGGCTGAGGCGGGCGATGCGGGTTGCCGGATGAGGCTGGAAGCGGACAGCGCCCAGATCCTCGGCCGGAACCCTGGAGAGGGCGGATGGATCGAACGGTGCTGCGTCCGCCGCATGGAAGGCTTCGAGCCACAGGCGTTCGACCCTGGCCACGTCGGCAAGGAAAGGAAGGTCCGCTGCCGGTGGGAAATTCTCAAGGAATGCCGGAAAGTCCTCGCCATAGGTGAAGAGCAGAGGCGAGGTTGGCGGATGTGCGGTCACGTACAGCCTCGCCATCGCCCGGAAGAAGTCTTCGCCGACGAGGTTGTGAACGGTCGGGAAGATCGACGCCATGGCATCGATCAGTGAAACGGTGACATTGTTGCGGTAGACGGCAAAACGGCGCGCCGGGCTGCTCCCGTCGCGGCCGGTCAGCCCAGTCGGCGGGGGCATATCCGGCATGAGCAGGGCTTCGGCGAAGGCGCCGTTTGCGACGGGATCAAGACGCATGGCGAAGACCTGCGGCAAAGCTGGCATGCCGATCCAGGATCGCGTCTGCGCGCTGCGCCTCGCGCTTCAAGACGGGCCAATCCGGCACATCATTGTCCCATTCGATCAGGGTCGGGAGCGGGTCGAGCTTGTCGATGACGTGTTCGTAGAGGTCCCAGACGAGATCGTTGACCGGGCGGTCATGGCTGTCGATGAGGAGTGGCAGACCGGCATCGTCCATGTCTTCGGCATGGCCGGCGAGGTGGATCTCGGCCACGCAGAGGAGCGGGAAGTCGGTGAGATAGTCCAGGGCGGCATAGCCGTGATTGGTGGCGGAGACATGGACATTGTTGATGTCGAGCAGAAGGCCGCAGCCGGTGCGACGGGCAATCGACCGGATGAAATCCGTCTCCGACATCGTCGAGGCTCTAAAGCCGAGATAGGTGGAGGGGTTTTCGAGCAGGATGCGGCGGCCAAGGGCCTCCTGCACCTGGTCAATGTGGTCGCAGACGCGCGCCAGCGTCGCCTCGTCATAGGGGACCGGCAGCAGGTCGTTGAAGAAATGGCCGTCATGGGTCGACCAGGCGAGATGCTCGGACACCTCATCCGGCTGGTAGCGGTCGACGACCGTCTTCAGGCGGGCGAGGTGTTCCGGATCGAGGCCCGCCGGGCTGCCGATCGAAAGTCCTACGCCGTGGATCGAAAGCGGGAAATCCTCGCGCATGCGGGTGAGCATGCGATGCGGATGGCCGCCGGCGCCCATGTAGTTTTCGGCATGTACCTCCAGGAAGCCGATGCGGAAATCATCGGCCAGGATGGCATCGGCATGCTGTGGCTTGAAGCCGGCGCCGGCACGAGGCGGCAGATGCCGCGCGACCTTGTCGCTGCGGGTTTCCGGACGCAATGGGTCTGCCTGGATGCGGGCGCGCATGGCCTGCTCCTTGTGTTGTTGATGAAAGATTGGGGAAGGGGGCGGCATCTGCGACCATTCCGCAGATGCCGTGACGGCTCAGGCCTTGGGGAGGTCGCGGTCGAGGGCTTCAAGCGAGCCCATGCGGCCATCGGGCAGTGCCATGGTCGTGCAGGTGCCCTTGGCGACATAGGTCCAGGCGTTGCCCTGGTAGTCGACCTTGGATGTGCCGGCGCAGGTGGTGCCGGGGCCTGCGGCGCAGTCGTTCTTGCCGGCCATGGAAACGCCGAAGCACTTTTCCTTTTCCTGGGCGACGGCCGGACCCGACAGAAGGGCGGCGCTGCCGATTGCCATGGTGACGGCGGCGGCCAGCGCTGCGGTGTTGATGGTTGTCTTGCTCATGATGCTTATCCTCGGTGGGTGACGGGGTTTGAAACCAGCCCTCGTCGGGGCTGGCAGGTGCATCATGGCGAGGAGTTGCGGCTTTGAAAAATCAAGGTTTTTTGTAGAAAACCTGCGCGTTTCGACTGTAAGAAACGGCGTCGTCAAACGACTTCTATGAATTGATCGACTTCATCTTCCGTCGTCGCGAAGCTTGTTACGAGGCGAATTAGGGTTTCATTTTCACCTGGCAAGGGCTGCCAGCCCTGCGGTGGCTGCCAGGGGTGAAAACGCGCGCCTTTTTCTCGCGCACGGTCAGCTGACGACTTCTCGATGACGACGAAGACTTCGTTGGCCGTGGTGTCCCAGGCGAGGCGCGCCGTGTTCTTTGTGGCAAGGCCGTCACGCAGGCGATCGGCCATGGCATTCGCGTGGCGCGCGAGGTCGAGCCAGAGATCGCCGTCGAGATAGGCTTCGAGCTGGGCAGCGATGAAGCGGCTCTTGGAGAAGAGTTGGGCGGAGCGCTTGCGGATAAAGGGCATGTCGGCTGCCATGTTCGGATCGAAGAAGACGATCGCCTCGGCGCACCAGCACCCATTCTTCGTGCCGCCGAAGGACAGCATGTCGATCCCGCGCTTCCAGGTCATCTCGGCCGGGCTTGCGCCCAGCGCCACAAGCGCATTCGCGAAACGGGCGCCATCCATATGGAGCGGCAGGTTGCGGGCCTTGGCGATGGCGGCGATCGCGTCGAGTTCATCGAGCGAATAGACGGTGCCGACTTCGGTCGCCTGGGTGACGGTGACTGCCTGGGCGCGGCCATGATGGGGCGAGGCGGGTTCGAAGCGCGAGATGGCGGCTTCGAGCGCCTTCGGGTCGATCCTGCCTTCGGCTCCCTCGACGCCGAAGAGCCTTGTTCCGCCGGTCAGGAATTCCGGCGCGCCGCCTTCATCCGCGTTGACGTGGGCATCGGCGTGACAGAAACTCACGCCGCCGGCTTTGGCCACGCTTGCCAGCGCGAGCGAATTGGCGGCCGTGCCGGTTGCGACGAAGAAGACCGATACCTGGCGCTCGAAGATCTCTGAGAACCGCTCTTCGACCGCCTTGTCCAGGTCGCTCGTACCATAGGCCGGGGCAAAGCCCTGGGCATGGCGGGTGAGATTTTCGGCGATCCTCGGGTGAGCGCCGGACCAGTTGTCGGAAGCAAAGTGCATGGGATTATTCCTGAGGCAAAGGCGGGTGAGAGGACTGTAACTCTTTCAGCCTCACTATCAATGCGGACCGGCATTGCGCAGCGCTTAAGGTGGTGAGTTGGCAAGAAGCCGAAACAAAATAATGGCGTGGCGTAATTAAATTTCTCCGATGCCTTGATCGTCGTAATTTCTCGTCCTTTGCTCCGTTAATTTTCTGGTGCAACGCTTGCATGATCGTTTACTTTCTGTCATAGGAACAGCTGAAATTAGGTCAGATTAGTTGACCTAATTCCAGTTTCGAAGGCGACAAGTTTTCGGGCGCCATGGGATGGTCAAGCGATCCGTATAGGGGTGGCTGGGCCGTCGCTGGCGCCCATCGGCGCCGGAAGCGGGTCCAAACAGTCCGGTCAGTCCGGCTCAAACGGAGGTAAAGGTCATGACGAAGGTTCCGTCATCCGAAGAGATCATCCGGTCCGCCAGTGCGGAGAAGATCGCCGATGTGGCGACGTCGCGCGCCGGTCTGCCTCCGAAACAGGGTCTTTATGATCCCCGCAACGAACATGACGCCTGCGGCGTCGGCTTCATCGCCCATATGAAGGGCCAGAAGTCGCACCAGATCGTCAAGGACGGTTTGTTCATTCTCGAAAATCTCACCCATCGCGGCGCCGTCGGTGCCGATCCGCTGATGGGCGACGGTGCAGGCATTCTGGTGCAGATCCCGGACCGCTTCTTCCGCGAGGAAATGGCGGCCCAGGGGATTACGCTTCCCAAGGCGGGCGAATATGCCGTCGGGCACTTCTTCTTTCCGCAGGACGAAGAGCAGATCGCGCATTTCAAGCAGGTCATTGCCGAAGTCTGTCAGTCCGAAGGCCAGCATCTGATCGGCTATCGCGATGTGCCGGTCGACAACTCGTCGCTGTCCAAGGCGCCCGAGATTGCCGCGACCGAGCCGCGCCAGATCCAGGTCTTCATCGGTGCCGGCCGCGATGCCGCGACCCAGCAGGCGTTCGAGCGTCGCCTGTTCCTGCTGCGCAAGGTGATCTCGAACCGCATCTATGATCAGTATGGCGGTCAGGAAACCGGCTTCTATCCGGTGTCCCTGTCGTCCTCGACGATCGTCTACAAGGGCATGTTCCTCGCCTATCAGGTCGGCGCTTACTACAAGGATCTCGCCGATCCGCGCTTCGAGTCTGCCGTTGCCCTCGTGCATCAGCGCTTCTCGACCAACACGTTCCCGTCCTGGAAGCTCGCGCATCCCTACCGCATGGTTGCCCATAACGGCGAAATCAACACGCTGCGTGGCAATGTCAACTGGATGGCAGCGCGTCAGGCGTCCGTCTCCTCGCCGCTCTTCGGCGACGACATCTCCAAGCTCTGGCCGATCTCCTATGAAGGTCAGTCGGACACCGCCTGCTTCGACAACGCGCTGGAATTCCTCGTCCAGGGTGGCTACTCGCTGGCGCATGCGGTGATGATGCTGATCCCGGAAGCCTGGGCCGGCAACCAGCTGATGACGCCGGAGCGGAAGGCTTTCTACGAATATCATGCTGCCCTGATGGAGCCGTGGGACGGTCCGGCCGCCGTCTGCTTTACCGATGGTCGCCAGATTGGTGCTACGCTTGACCGCAACGGCCTGCGTCCGGCGCGCTATCTCGTCACTGACGACGATCGTGTGATCCTCGCCTCCGAGGCCGGCACGCTGCCGGTTCCGGAAGAGAAGATCGTCAAGAAGTGGCGTCTGCAGCCGGGCAAGATGCTGCTGATCGACATGCAGGAAGGCCGCATCATTTCCGACGAGGAAGTGAAGTCGAAGCTTGCTCAGAGCCATCCCTATCGCGACTGGCTGGATCGCACCCAGCTGATCCTGGAAGACCTGAAGCCTGTCGAGCCGCGGGCGCTGCGTCGCGACGTATCGCTGCTCGATCGCCAGCAGGCCTTTGGCTACACGACCGAAGACACCAAGCTCCTGATGTCGCCGATGGCGACGACGGGCCAGGAAGCGATCGGCTCGATGGGCACCGATACACCGATCTCGGCGATGTCGGAAAAGTCGAAGCTGCTTTACACCTATTTCAAGCAGAACTTCGCCCAGGTCACCAACCCGCCGATCGACCCGATCCGCGAAGAGCTCGTCATGAGCCTGGTATCCTTCATCGGGCCGCGTCCGAACATCCTCGATCATGAAGGCATGGCGAACGCCAAGCGCATGGAAGTGCGCCAGCCGATCCTGACCAATGGGGATCTCGAAAAGATCCGCTCCATCGGTCACATGGAAGACCGGTTCGACACCAAGACGCTCGACTTCACCTATGACGTGGAGCGTGGCGCCGAAGGCATGCCGGAAATGCTCGATCGTCTGTGCGAGCGTGCGGAAGCGGCTGTTCGCGGCGGCTACAACATCATCGTGCTCTCCGACCGCCAGATCGGCCCCGATCGTATCGCGATCCCGGCGCTGCTGGCGACCGCTGCCGTGCACCATCACCTGATCCGCAAGGGTCTGCGCACCTCCGTCGGCCTCGTAGTCGAATCGGGCGAGCCGCGCGAAGTGCATCACTTCTGCTGTCTCGCGGGCTTCGGTGCCGAGGCCATCAACCCCTATCTCGCCTTCGATACGCTGCTCGACATGCACAAGCATGGCGAATTCCCGAAGGAAGTGTCGGAAGACGAAGTCGTCTACCGCTACATCAAGGCTGTCGGTAAGGGCATCCTCAAGGTCATGTCCAAGATGGGCATCTCGACCTATCAGTCCTATTGCGGCGCGCAGATCTTCGACGCGATCGGCCTCTCGTCGGAATTGGTCGACAAGTACTTCTTCGGGACGGCGACAACCATCGAAGGCATCGGCCTCACGGAAATCGCCGAGGAAACCGTCGCGCGTCACATGTCGGGCTTCGGCAAGGATCCGGTGCTTGCCAGTACGCTCGATATCGGTGGCGAATATGCCTATCGCATGCGCGGCGAAAACCACGCCTGGAGCCCTGATTCGATCGCCTCGCTGCAGCATGCCGTGCGCGGCAACAGCCAGGATCGTTACCGCGAATTCGCCGAGATGGTGAACGAGAGCAATCTGCGGATGAACACCATCCGCGGCCTGTTCAAGATCAAGTCGGCGGACGCGCTCGGTCGCAAGCCCATCTCGGTCGACGAGGTCGAGCCGGCGGTCGATATCGTCAAGCGTTTCTCGACGGGCGCCATGTCCTTCGGCTCGATTTCCCGCGAGGCGCATACGACGCTGGCGATTGCCATGAACCGGATCGGCGGTAAGTCGAACACCGGCGAGGGTGGCGAAGAGAGCGACCGTTACCTGCCGCTGCCGGATGGCTCGATGAACCCCGAGCGCTCGGCGATCAAGCAGATCGCCTCCGGTCGCTTCGGTGTCACCACTGAATATCTCGTCAATGCCGACGTCTTGCAGATCAAGGTCGCGCAGGGCGCCAAACCCGGCGAAGGCGGTCAGCTGCCCGGTCACAAGGTCGATGCGACGGTTGCCAAGACCCGTCACTCGACGCCGGGTGTCGGCCTGATCTCGCCGCCGCCGCACCATGACATCTATTCGATCGAAGATCTGGCGCAGCTGATCTACGACCTGAAGAACGTCAATCCGGTGGCCGACATCTCGGTCAAGCTCGTGTCTGAAGTCGGCGTCGGTACGGTTGCCGCCGGTGTCGCCAAGGCACGCGCAGACCATATCACGGTTGCCGGCTTCGACGGCGGCACGGGTGCGTCGCCGCTCACCTCGCTGAAGCATGCCGGTTCCCCCTGGGAAATCGGTCTTGCCGAAACACAGCAGACGCTGGTGCTGAACGGGCTTCGTTCACGCATCGCGCTGCAGGTCGACGGTGGCCTGAAGACCGGCCGTGACGTCATCATCGGCGCGCTGCTCGGTGCCGACGAATTCGGCTTTGCCACGGCTCCGCTGATCGCTGCCGGCTGCATCATGATGCGCAAGTGCCATCTCAACACCTGCCCGGTTGGCGTTGCCACCCAGGATCCGGTGCTGCGCAAGCGCTTCAAGGGCACGCCCGAGCATGTGATCAACTACTTCTTCTTCGTGGCCGAAGAAGTGCGCGAAATCCTCGCCTCGCTTGGTGTTCGCAAGCTCGATGAGATCATCGGTGCTTCCGAATTGCTCGAAAAGGACGAGATGCTCGCCCACTGGAAGGCCAAGGGGCTCGACTTCTCGAAGATCTTCCACAAGGTGGAGGCTCCGAAGGAAGCGACCTATTGGACCGAGCGCCAGAAGCATCCGATCGATGACATTCTCGACCGCAAGCTGATCGAGAAGGCGATGCCGTCGCTCGAAAGCAAGCAGCCCGTCGTCTTCGACGTCGACATCAAGAACGTCGACCGTTCGGCTGGCGCCATGCTGTCGGGCGAAGTCGCCAAGCGCTACGGCCACAAGGGTCTGAAGGATGATACGATCCATGTCACGCTGAACGGCACTGCCGGTCAGTCCTTCGGCGCGTTCCTCGCGCGTGGCATCACCTTCGATCTCGTGGGCGATGGCAACGACTATGTCGGCAAGGGCCTGTCGGGTGGCCGCATCATCGTGCGCCCGCCGGAAAACGCCAAGATCGTTGCCGAGCAGTCGATCATCGTCGGCAACACCGTGCTCTACGGCGCGATCTCCGGCGAATGCTATTTCCGTGGCGTGGCGGGTGAGCGTTTTGCCGTGCGCAACTCGGGTGCAATCGCCGTCGTCGAGGGCGTGGGTGACCATGGCTGCGAATACATGACGGGTGGCGTGGTCGTCGTGCTGGGCGAAACGGGCCGCAACTTCGCAGCCGGCATGTCCGGCGGTGTCGCCTATGTGCTCGACGAGAGCGGCGATTTCGCCAAGCGCTGCAACATGGCCATGGTCGAACTCGAGCCGGTTCCGGAAGAGGACGACATGCTGGAGAAGCTGCACCATCACGGCGGCGACCTCATGCACAAGGGCCTTGTCGACGTATCGGGCGACATGACCCGCCACGACGAGGAGCGCCTCTATCAGCTGATCTCGAACCATCTGCACTACACCGGCTCGAACCGTGCCAAGCAGATCCTCGACAGCTGGGCCGAGTATCGTCCGAAGTTCCGCAAGGTCATGCCGGTGGAATACCGCCGTGCGCTTGAGGAAATGGAACGCATGCGCATGGGCGTGGCTGCGGAATAAGTTCTACAGCCTCAGATGTTGTGATATGCTGTTGGCATATCACGGCGTGGGAGCCTGTCATGAACGAGCATGTGAAGGACACGGGGGAAGGTGGCGAAATTGCTGTCGCCATTTTCAAGAATGGGCGAAGCCGGGCTGTCCGCATCCCGAAGGAATTCGATCTTGAAGGTGATCGCGCCGTCATGGTGCGGCAACCGGATGGTTCGATCCTGATGCGGACGGCAGTGACTGCCGGACTGATCGAGTATCTCAAGCAGGCGGAAGCCTGGAGTGGAGAGGATTTCGTCGAGAATGACGACGATCTGGCGCCGCTTGGTGAGGTCGAGATCTGATGCGGTACATGCTCGATACCAACATCGTTTCGGCGATCGTGAGGGACCCACGCGGTAAGGTTCTCGAGCGACTGCTCGATGTTGGGGAAGAGAACGCTTTCATCAGCATCATCACCCATGGTGAGATCTGGTACGGCGTTAAGAAGAACGGCTCCGAAGAGCTGTCGCAGAAGGTGTCAGCGGTGACGCGGCGCCTGTATGTGGCGCCCCTTCAACTGCCGAGTGACCAACGGTATGCCGAGGTTCGGCTGGCGTTGAGGCAGGGCAAGAATATCGGTCCAAACGACCTTTGGATCGCGGCACATGCACTGGCGCTGGACGCCGTGCTCGTGACGAATAATGAAACCGAGTTTTCCCGGGTTCCGGGACTGAAGATCGAGAACTGGCTGCGATAGCGGCGGAGATTGAGGGAAGTAGACATGGGCAAGGTTACAGGTTTCATGGAAATCGACCGGCAGGTGGCGAAGTATCAGCCGGCCTCCGACCGCATCCGCCATTTCCGCGAATTCACCATCCCCATGTCGGATGCCGAGGTCACCAAGCAGGCGGCGCGCTGCATGGATTGCGGCATTCCCTATTGCCATGGTCCGACCGGCTGTCCGGTGCACAACCAGATCCCTGATTGGAACGACCTCGTCTATAACAACAAGTGGGAGGAGGCGATCCGCAACCTCCACTCGACGAATAACTTCCCGGAGTTTACCGGTCGCGTCTGCCCGGCGCCTTGCGAGGAAGCCTGCACGCTGAACCTCGAAGACACCCCGGTCGCGATCAAGACCGTCGAGCAGGCGATTGCCGACAAGGCCTATGAGCTCGGCTTCATCGTGCCGCAGCCGGCAACGATCCATACCGGCAAGAAGGTGGCGATCATCGGCTCCGGCCCATCGGGTCTCGCCGCTGCCCAGCAGCTCGGCCGCGCCGGCCATGAGGTGCATGTCTACGAGCGTGAATCCAAGCCCGGCGGGTTGCTGCGTTACGGCATCCCGGACTTCAAGATGGAAAAGAACTTCATCGATCGCCGCGTCGAGCAGATGAAGGGCGAAAACGTCACCTTCCATTGCGGCGTCAATGTCGGAGTCGACGTCACCGTCGAGAAGCTGCGTGATGATTATGATGCCGTGCTCTATTGCGGCGGTTCGGAAACCCCGCGCGAGGCCGGCATTCCCGGTGTCGAACTGCATGGCGTGCATGATGCCATGCCCTATCTCGTGCAGCAGAACCGCCGTGTCGGTCGCGAAAACATCGACAGCGCGGGCTGGCCGGCCGATCCGATCCTGGCTGGCGGCAAGCATGTCGTCGTCGTCGGTGGTGGCGATACGGCGTCCGACTGCGTCGGCACGGCCTTCCGCCAGGGCGCCGTCAAGGTCACCCAGCTCGATATACGTCCGCAGCCGCCGCAGACCGAAGACAAGCTCGCCGTCTGGCCCTTCTGGGCAACCAAGATGCGCACCTCGTCTTCACAGGCCGAAGGCGCTGTGCGGGAGTTCCAGGTGGCCACGCTCGAATTCGTCGGTGAAGACGGCGTGCTGACCGGCGTGAAGTGCTGCCAGGTGGACGAGCGCCGCAAGCCGATCGCCGGCACCGAGTTCATCATCAAGGCCGATCTCGCCTTCATCGCCATCGGCTTCTCCGGCCCGTTCACGGACAGCGTCCTGAAGGAGCTCGACGGCAAGCTCGAGCTCAACACCGACCGCCGTGGCTCGACCAATGTCGTTGCCAACGACAAGGACTATCGTTCGTCGATCGACAAGCTGTGGGTTGCCGGCGACGCCCGTCGCGGCCAGTCGCTGGTCGTCTGGGCGATCCGCGAAGGACGCCAGGCCGCCCGTGCCATCGACGAGGCGCTGATGGGCGAAAGCGTACTGCCGCGGTGAACTCGCGTTCTGTTCATGAAATGACCAAGGGGCCGCTTTCGAGCGGCCCCTTTTGTGTTAGGCGTTGACCTGAATGACTGCTCTCGGCCCATCGGTGTGGCCGGGGACGATTACCTTGTCTCCGTGGCGTCCTCTTCCTGGTAGCCGCGTCCCGGATTGCGCTCTGACTCGTCGAGCAGCAGTGCCAGGTCGGTTTTCTGCCCGTCGACAACCAGCGCCTTGACCACCTGGGCCATGGCACCGATCTTCACCAGCTCCGGATCCGGTTCGGCATTCTGCAGGGCCATGGCTTCGTCATAGGCCGCCTGCTTCTTCGCGATATCGGCGGCGAAGAGATCGCCCTTCATGGCGACGATGGAGGGGATCGTGGTGGTGATGGATGCTCCGTTCGGAAGGTCGGTGTGGATTGTGAACTCCTCCGGCGGAAACTTCGTCCGATGCTCCATGATTGTATAGACCAACGCGTTATGCCTGCCGTTGTCGGGGTGTATTCCTTCTGCACTCGTCCTGAAGCCGGCATCCATCTCCCGTTTGAAAAATTCCTTGAAATCCTTCTGGAGTTCCTCGGACGCCATCGCCGTCGAGATTGCAGTGAAGATCTCCCCCGATTGCACCTTGAAAACGGAGGAGTTCATAAAGCTGCTGACGCTGTTATGAGCGTCGCCTTTCAGCAAGGTGAGTGCAGCGGTGTTGTTGAAAGATGAGACGGAAACCATGGAAACGTCCGGGCCATGCGCCTGACGATCGTCATCATCGGATCGGCGGATCTTGAGAGAGGGCGGTCATTTCCCTGCGAGGATAGCCTGTATTCTGTCGTGCAAATGCGACTTGAGCAACCCTTGGTTTTGGAGGGTTTTATAAGAAACGTGCTGGGGTCGAGCCCCATCCCGGCGGCGCCAGGGCTCCAGGCACGGCGACCCGGTTGACGCTAGGGCGTCGCGGTCGCTGCGGCTGGCTGGACCGGCCGCTTCACATAGTCCACCCGCCCGACGGGTGGCTCAGGCAGGCGGCCGTTCTGGACCAGTTGGTCGCGCGGCGTGGGGAGACTGGAGGAGGGCGGGGACGTGCCGCCCAGCAGTTCGTCGGCACCATCGAGTTCCGGATCGAAGAGGTCGATCGGCGGGGTCGTGACGATGGCCTTGCTCTCCGAGGGGGGCAGGCTTGCGAGGGCCGGCAGGTTGCTGGCGTCGAGGCGGACGAGATCGGGGCTCGTCATGTCGCCGAGATAGCGGCGCACCGATTTCTCGACATAGAAGGCAAGCTTGCGCTTGCCGGGGCCGGTGAAATTGATCCCGTCATTGCCGCGCAGACGCACCGGCTGGCCGTTGATGTCGGAGCCGGTGACGATGAAGCGGCCTTCCTGATCGACGAAGCCTTCCCAGACATCGACGAATTCGCCGTTCACCTTCTCGATGCTCGCGCGGTAGATGGTGTTCAGGCGCAGCGCATCGGCCGTCATGTTCTGCGGCCGGAAGGCCGGCAGGCCGACCCAGATGACGGGCACGCGGGTTTCTGCGGCAACGCTCACCAGTCTTGCAACGCGCTCGCCATAGGCGCTGAACCAGGGATCGGTGCGGAAATCGAGGCGGCCGGTCGGGGTGACGAGCTGCTGGCGGTCGTTGGCGCCGATCTGGATGACGAGAACGCTGGGCTTGACCTCGCCGACGAGCGCCGGAAGCTGGGCCGGCCAGTCATAGAAATCATCGCGCACGAGGCCGGAAGAGCCATTGGCTCTGGTCTCCACGACCACGCCGGGTGAATCCTCGAACGCGGTCTTCAGGCCGTCGCCGAGAGCGCCTGCGACGAAGTCTCCGACGACCAGAACCTTTTTGGCGTTCTCCAGCTTCGGCTGCGGCGCTGGGGCGGCTGCGGCGCGTGTCGACGGAGCGCGGGTATTGATCGTCGTCACGCTGCCAGCGTTCTTCTTGCGGACCTTACCGTCGCGCGGGCGCTGCACGTCCTGGGGCGGAACGTAGGTCGGCTGGCGTTCGCCGAACAGCAGGTCGAGCAGCGTGCGGCGGCGTTCCGGCTGCTGGGCTTCGGCGGACGTGCTGATGAAGGCGGTCGCGGCAACGGTCAGCGCCAGACCGAGCGTCATGAGGCGGGCAAGGATTCCGCGCGGGCTCTTCAAGTCACACTCCATGGCCGCAGGGCGACAGTGTAGAAACGTCTTCGCCGCGATCCCCTTTTTCTGGATCGCGGCGAGGGGCAAGTCAACAGGGCTGGGTCTTCAGCCCGCAGATCAGTTGCGCAGCGCGTCGAGCAGAACGCGGGACGGCTGGCCATCGACGGACATGCCGAGACGCTGCTGGATGGCGGTGATCGCAGCACGCGAGCCGGAGCCGAAGTTACCGTCGATCTTGCCGTCATAATAGCCGAGCGCCTGCAGCCGGGTCTGCAGTTCGAACTTCTCCTTGATGTCGAGCGAGCCATCCGGACGCGGCCAGCGCTGCTGCATGCCGCCATAGCCTGCGATCTCGTCGGCGAGCAGGCCGACGCCGAGCGCATAGCTGTCGGCAGCGTTGTAGCGCTTGATGACGAAGAAGTTTCTGGTCATCAGGAAGCCCGGCCCGTTCGGTCCGCCGAGCATCTTCAGTTCGGCCCGTTCGTTGCCGTTGCGGAAGCCCTTGCCGGACGGTCGGGCAAAGCCGAGCGCCTGCCACTGGGCGACCGTCTTTGTCTGGCCGGTGTATTTGTGGCCACCCTTCGGCACGACGATCTCGTAGCCCCAGGTGCGACCGGTCTGCCAGTCGTTCTTGGCAAGCAGGTTCGCGGCGGTCGCCAGCGCATCGGGGATCGAATGCCAGATGTCCTTGTCGCCATTGCCATCGGCGTCGATGCCGTAAAGCAGGTAGCTTGTGGGAATGAACTGAGTATGACCCATGGCCCCGGCCCAGGAGCCCATCAGGTTCTTGTTGGTGACATCACCGTTCTGCAGCATCTTCAAAGCCGCAATCAGCTGGCTACGGGCATACTTGGCGCGCTTCTTGTCGGCATAGGCGAGCGTGGCCAGCGAACGCGGTACATTGTGCAGACGGTCCGGACGCTCGAGCGCTGCGCCGTAGTTCGATTCCATAGACCAGATTGCCAGGAGGATATGCTTGTCTACGCCGAAGTGATTCTCCAGGGCGGTCAGCAGGCGGCCATGCTTGGCCAGCATTTCCTGGCCGATCTTGACGGTGTAGGGATTGACCCGGCTGTCGAGGTAGTCCCAGATCTCGTGCTTGAATTCCGGCTGGAAGGCCGCCTTTTCCAGGACGAACTGATCCGGCTCCGTCACGCCCTTGAAGGCCTGGCGATAGGTCTGCTCCGTGATGCCGGCCTTGGCCGCCGTGGGGTAGAAGTCCCGAATCCACTTCTGGAAACCGGCATCTGCAAAGGCATCCAGCGGAATGAGCGCTGTCGACAGCGTCAAGGCGATGGCGCCGAGCAGGCTGGGGCGGTGTCTTTTCATGGGCATCTCCCGTGCATTCTCAAGTTTGCAGCCGTAACAAGGCCGTTCACCACAGGTTAATGCTGTTCAGTCAACAAACCCTTTACCACGTTGTCCACCCAGCCTTAGTCTTTGCCATTTTGAAGCAATTGTATGTTACTGGGCTTGACTGCGTTATGAAGGCGCTAATCGATTAGATCCTCGAGGAGGAATGAGTGGTTCAGACTAAAAAGCTCCGCAAGGCCGTGTTTCCCGTTGCCGGTCTTGGCACCCGTTTTCTGCCTGCTACCAAGGCTGTGCCGAAGGAAATGCTGACTGTCGTCGACAAGCCGGTCATCCAGTATGTGGTTGACGAGGCCATCGAAGCCGGGATCGAGCATTTCGTCTTCGTGACCGGCCGCGGCAAGGCG
>JAPZUE010000105.1 GCA_027533385.1 Rhizobium sp.
GCTCTTGATGCTGGACTGAGACGGGTTACCGGTAGCGGTCGAGCCGTAGACGACGCCATCGATCACGAACAGACGAATGGCTGCACCATCGCTGGAAAGGCCCGAATTCGCGCCGGCGCTACCGTAGAGACCAAGTTCATACTGCAGGCGGGCTGCGGTCCCGGCACCGTCGGCACCATAAGACTGCGAGGCAATCGAGAATACGCCGCCAAAGCGCGCGCTGCTCCAGGAATAGTCGGTGTCATTGCCCTTGGTGTCATGATCCTGCGTCTGCAGAACAACAGACGAGTCATTTCCGGCGGTCACGTTGACGCTCGGACCATCGTCTTCGAAGACGATGCGATTGCCGACGGCCACTTCGCTGACAGCCTTGTCGCCGTCGTAGTCGGTGACAGTCAGGACGGCATTGATCTTGCCGGCCAGCGTCTGCTGGATCGTCGAATTGAACGCGTCGGACGCGTCATCATTCTCGTCGTGGTCCGTCGGGTCATCATGCTTGATCGAGACATACTGCACGACCGAAAGCGTGCCATCGTCCGCGATGTGAATTGCAAAGGCTGCACGATCATCGTCATCATCATGATCACGACCGCCGCCACGGCGGTGGTCATGCCCACGATCGTCATCACCGTCGACTTCATAGCGACCAACGATCAGGTCACCCTCGACATACAGCTTGATGGTCTTGCCGTCGGTCGTCTTCAGACCGGAGTCCGTGCCGTTTCCGCCGTTGATCTTCAGCGACCAGTCGATCCGGACATCGTCATCCGCGCCGCCATTGATGGTAGCAGCCACAAAGTTGGCTTGGCGAGCAAACTGGGGATCCATGTTCGGGTCAAACCCGCGATCATCAACACCATTGAAGACGGACAGCGAACCGTTCACCTCGTCGTCACCGCTCTGGCGACCGGCAGTTTCATCAACGACCACGGTCTCGGTTGTGTTCCGGGCCACTGCCGTCGGCACATCGTCGCGAACCTTGATCGAGAAGGCGCCATCGAGAGACACGCTGTCGCCGTCGAAGTCGGTCGCCTTGATCACAGCGCCGAAGTTGATGGCGGTTACGTCGCCATTGCGCAGGCCGTCCTGGAGATCAAAGTTCTCGTCTGCACCAGATCGCGGCTTGTCATGATCGAGCTGGTCGAGCAGTTCGAATGTGTACGAGCCGTTCTCGCTCAGCGTCAGCTTGAAGACCGGACGGTCGCCGTTTTCCGGCTGGAAGAATTGCGCCGCATTCAGAGAGGCATCCACGAAACCGTAGAGAACATTGCCCTCAAGGTCGAAGCTCAGATTTCCGCCCTTCGACGTCAGGCCGAGCGAGGTCAGGGACTGGCGAAGAGCAGCTTCAGCGATGAAGGTGAACTTCACGGTATCGTCAGCACCACCCTTGATCAGCTTGTCGAGCGAACCGGAAATGAAAGCCGGACCGGTCGTATTGCTGATCGGGTTGCCGGTGTAGGAATCGTCTTCCGTGTTGTCGTCGTCCGGGGAGGTCCCGAGCGAACCGCCGGGCAGACCGTCGGACAGGGTCGAGATATCGTCTTCGTCAACGATGCGGTCTTCCTCGTCGCCGCTCAGTTCAGGAACGTCGTCGCGAACCTTGATCGAGAAGGCGCCATCGAGAGACACGCTGTCGCCGTCGAAGTCGGTGGCCTTGATCACAGCGCCGAAGTTGATGGCGGTTACGTCGCCATTGCGCAGGCCGTCCTGGAGATCAAAGTTCTGGTCTGCACCAGATCGCGGCTTGTCATGATCGAGCTGGTCGAGCAGTTCGAATGTGTACGAGCCGTTCTCGTTCAGCGTCAGCTTGAA
The DNA here is from genome assembly GCA_027533385.1 of Rhizobium sp. GTDB lineage: Bacteria > Pseudomonadota > Alphaproteobacteria > Rhizobiales > Rhizobiaceae > Allorhizobium. The sequence goes on from JAPZUE010000105.1 coordinate 1,813, forward strand.
GACCGGACGGTCGCCATTGCCATAGCCGGAAGAACCTGTGGCGTTGTCGAAGCCATAGAGCACATTGCCCTGGATATCGTAGCTGAGCTCTTCGCCCTTCGACGACAGACCGAGAGCGCCAAGCGCGCGGATTACGGCAGCTTCGTCGATGAAGGAGAACTTCACGGTATCGTCAGCCCCAC
>JAPZUE010000039.1 GCA_027533385.1 Rhizobium sp.
CCTATCGAAGACATCCGGGACTACCTCAAGGTCAAACTGATCAACCGCTTCAAGCTCTATCTTGGCAGCCGCTTCGAGCCAGTGATCGCCGAACAGCAGAAGATCCTGCTCGGCGTCGAAAAGCTGCCGCCCCGCGAGGAACGGGTACAAGACGAGCTGAAGCTCTTTCTCGGCCATCCAGTCTCAAAGCTCTATGTCGAGCGCCATTTCGACGATGAGAGGCGGGCCAAATCGGCCGACATGGTCGGACGCGTGAAGGATGCCTTCCTTGCGCGGATCGAGACCCGGGACTGGCTGACGGAGGCCACACGGGCGGCGGCGAAGGACAAGCTGGAGAAACTCACCTTCGAGGTCGGCTACCCCGAAAAGTTGATCGACATGTCGAGCGTGGAGGTGCGCCCGGACGACCTGATCGGCAATATCCAGCGGCTGATCGCCTTCGACGTGAAGCGGTCGCTCGACAAGTTTGACGACCCGGTCGAGCATGAATCCTTCGCCAATGTGCAATCGACGCTGCCGATCATCATCAATGCGGCCTACAACACATCGATCAACGGCTTCGAAGTTCCTGCCGCCATCCTGCAGCCACCGGCCTTCGAGGCTGACCTCGATGCGCCGGTCTACTTCTGCCGGCTCGGCGCCGTGCTGGGACATGAAATGACCCATGGCTTCGACAGTCGCGGTCGGCAATACGATGCCGATGGCAATCTGCGCGACTGGTGGAGGCCCGAGGATGCGGCTGCCTTTACACGAGAAGCCGAAAAGCTCGTGGCGCAGGCGAATGCCTATGAAGTTCTGCCGGGGCTTACCCTCAACGGTGCGCTGACGGTTACGGAGAACATGGCCGATGTCGGGGGCATTACGCTCGCTTATGCGGCGCTGCAGGACTATCTCGCCGAAAACCCGACGGAAAATGTTGAAATCGACGGCTTCTCGCCGGCGCAGCGTTGCTTCCTTGCCTGGGCGCAATTCTGGGGCATGAAGGGAACCGACGGGGTCATCCGCAGCGTCTTCATGAGCGATGTGCACGCACCCGGCATGTACCGCTCGGTGGCCGCACTCAAACATGTCGACGACTTCTATACCGCATTCGACATCACTGCAGGCGATCCGGAATGGCTGGCGCCGGAAAAGCGCGTGCGGGCCTGGTGAGACGCCTGTCCTGGCGGTCTGGGTGACGGATCCGGTCCATTAAAGACCTGAGTTGAGGAGATCGAAAATGCAGCGGTGGTTTGGCGGGATTGGGGCGTTGCCGATCGTTCTGGCACTCATCCTATTGTTGGGTACAGCGCCTGCGTCACAGGCCGCCGAAGCGCTTCCGGACTACGAGGCAAAGGCCGGGATGCTCGAGATCGGCATCGACCCCGAGCGGCCGGATGCCGAGATCTTCCACATGGATTACATCCTGAAGGGGGGCGATCCGGCCACGCGGCCGGTGACCTTCGTGTTCAATGGCGGCCCCGGGGGATCGAGCATCTTCCTGCATATGTCGGCACTCGGCCCGAAGACGATCAAGACGTCTGGAGACGGCACATTCCCGGCCGTTCCGGCACGGCTGGAGGACAATCCGGAAAGCTGGATCGTCTTCACCGATCTCGTCTTCATCGACCCCGTCGATACCGGATACAGCCGCATGCTGCCGAGCGCAGACGGCAAGCCGGGCGATCCCAAGCCGTATTACAACACGACGGCGGACGTGAACTCGATGGCCATCTTCATTCGCAAGTGGCTGACGGTGAACAATCGCTGGGCTTCGCCGAAGGCGATCGCCGGAGAAAGTTATGGGGGCCTCAGGGTCGCGGCCCTGATGCGGATCCTTGCGGAGAACTATGCCGTCAACATCAACCGCGCCATCCTGATCTCCCCTGCCCTCAAGGTCGATGTCGATGCGGGCAACTATTCCATCCTCTATCCGATGACCCTGCTGCCCACCCAAACGGCGATCGCCTCCCATCATGGCTTGAACGACGTGAAGGTCGACGAGGCAGGGATGAAGGCGGTCGAAGACTATACGCTGAACGGGTTCCTGACAGGGCTTGTCTCAATCGGACGCTCGACGCCGGAAGAGCGAAAGATCTTCTTCGATACGGTGGCCCGCTACACGGGCCTCGATCCGAGGCTCGTCGAGCTTCACAACGGGCGCATTCCGGAAACGCTTTATGTCGGCAGCCTCTTGTCCGATCGCGGTCTCATTCTCGACCGGTATGACGGGACACAGGCGACCGACAACCCCACCCCACAGGAGCCCGGCCTCGCCGTGCTCGACCGATCGCTGACCGTGTTGAGCGGCGTTCTCCTCGCGCCCTTCATGGACTACGTCCGAAACGACCTCGGCTATACCAGCGACAGGCCCTACATCCCGCTCAACTTCGTGACCAATGCCTCCTGGGATTACAGCGGAGATATCGGCACGCCGGACGATATCGGCATTGCGCTTGCCCAGAACCCGGATCTGAAAGCGCTGGTCGTGCACGGATACCAGGACCTCGTGACCAACTACTTCCTATCCCGCTACACGCTGGAGCAGACGACGCGGGCGCGCGGCGCTCGCGAGCGACTTTATTTCGGCACTTATCCCGGTGGCCACATGTTCTATCTGCAGAGCAAGAGCCGATCAGAATTCTTCCAGGACGTGAAGGGGTTCTTCGCGGAGTAGCCGACAGCGATCACCGCGGGCGGCGGCCTTCTGAAGGGGCACCCGAATAAGGGGGTGGCCATCTCACTTTTGCCTCGGACTCTACACCGACGCAATCGACTGAGGAGCGTTGGAGAGAGCGGAAACCAGGCCAATGCTCCGTGAATTGAAATTTAAGTTCAATGGGTTGACAGTCGCCGGCCAGGCACTGCGCAACTGTTCGAGTGGCCTTGTTTCCGCTTTTGATAGGTTTCGCAGGACTGGCGCCGCCAAGAGCCATGTCCGCGTCCAGATTGTGCTGCGCGCGTCCCCTACAGCAGGTTTTACTCCTGCTCCGCCATCCGATAGCCCACGCCCGGTTCCGTGCGAACGATCCGGGGCTGCGTCGGATCGCGCTCGATCTTGTGGCGCAACTGGCCGATGAAGACGCGCAAGTAATGCAGGTCGTCGCCGTGGGCGGGGCCCCAGACGGATGTCAGCAATGTCCTGTGCGTGACGACCCGCCCGGCATGGCGGGCGAGCAGCAGGAGCAGATCATATTCCTTTGGCGTCAAATGCACCATCTCACCATCGCGCGACACTAGGCGTTTGACGGGATCGATCGTCAGGCCATCGATTTCCGTGATAGCAGGGATGGCGTCTCTGCGACCTCGATGTCTCAGTGCGGTCCGGATGCGGGCGGTGAGTTCGCCGATCCCGAATGGCTTCTCGATGTAATCGTCGGCGCCCAGATCGAGTGCCGCGATTTTCTCGCTCTCGCGATCTCTGGCCGAGAGAATGACGATCGGGATGTCCGACCAGCCGCGCAGGCTGACGATGACTTCCTTGCCGTCCATGTCCGGCAGGCCGAGATCAAGGATGACGAGATCGGGCGCCTGGGTGGCGACGGCCTTAAGCGCCTCGGCGCCCGTTGCAGCTTCGACCACTTCGTAACCAGCAGCCGTCAGCGACGGTTTCAGGAAGCGCTGGATTTGCGGCTCGTCATCGACGACCAGGATGCGGGACTGGTTCACTTGATCTGGCCCCTCTCTTCACTTCCGGGAAAGCGCATGACGATGCGCGTGCCCCGCTTCTTGAGTGCCGGGCTCTCTGCATGGATCTTGCCGCCCATGGCCTCGACGAAGCCGCGGGCGATGGAAAGGCCAAGCCCGGTGCCCGGTGCGCGACCGTCCGGCTTTCCCCTGCGATAGAATTTTTCGAAGATCCGGTCCAGATCCTCCGGCGGAATGCCTTTGCCATGGTCTGTGACCGAGATCAGCACGTCCTTGCCGTCGCGGCGGGCGTAAACATTGATCGGTTCGTCGCCGCCATATTTCACCGCATTGTCCAGAAGGTTGAACAGCACCTGGCCGATCAGAACGCTGTCGCCCCGGATCAGCGGCAGGTCCGCCGCGATTCCGGTCTCGATGATGCGTCCCGGCGCGTGTTTGCGCGTCCGCTCGACGGCGGACTGCACGACGTCAGCAATATCCACCCAGTCCTGCTTGGGCTTCAGCGTGCCTGCCTCGATGCGTGTCATGTCGAGCAGGTTGGCGACGAAGCGGCTCATGCGACCGCTTTCTTCCTCGATCGATTGAAGAAGATCGTCGCGGTTCTCAGGCGTCATCCGCTCGCCGAGCTGACGCAACCCTGTGACGGCGCCGGTGATCGTTGCGAGCGGGGTGCGCAGATCATGGGAGATCGAGGAGAGCAACGCCTCCCTGTAGCGCTCGCCCTCCAGCCTCGCAGCCTGCTCGACGGTTTCGTCGGCAAGGCGCGCTCGGTCGAGCGCAATTGCCGTCTGATCGAGGATGGCGGTGAGCGAGCGCTCGGCGTTGAGGTCGAGCCTTTCTCCGGCATGCTCGATGCCACAGACGCCGACGATGCCGTGCGGCCCGAGCAAGGGCCGGAATTCGAAGCGGCTGTTCGGCAGGGTGCCTGTGCCATGACCGGCGGGCTCGCGCTTGTCATGCGTCCAGCGGGCGGCCGTCAGGTCGGTCACGTCGAGCTCTGTGTCCGGCGGCCAGGCCGCGGCAAGGCTAAGGTCACCCTTGCGCGGCACCAGCAGCACCACTTTGCGCCTGACGCTCGCCTGCAACTGCGAAACGGCGAGCCAGATCGCATCCTCGCCCTTGGCCGTGCTCGCAAGCTTGCGGGAGAAATCAAAGAGCGACTGGAGGGCTGTGGCCCTCACCCGCGCGATCTCCGCCTGCTCGCGGATGCGTGACGCAAAACCGCCCGCAATCATCGCCACCGCGAAGAAGATGAATAGCGCAAAGACCTCGTGGGGGGCGGCAATCGTGAAGGTGTGGATCGGATCGATGAAGAAGAAATTGTAAGCCAACGCCGACAAAGCAGCGGCAAGGAAGGCGGCCATGTAGCCCCCGACGACGGAGGCGCCGAGAACCGCCAGCAGGAAAAGCAGCGAGATGTTCGGCAGTTCGACGAAGACATCAATGCCCTTGCCGATCATGGCCGTGATCGCCACGAAGCCAAAGGCGGAAAGCGCGGACTGGCGAAAAGCCGTCGCTTTGGGCATGCGCAAGACGGGGCGTCGCATCTCCTCCGTCGAGCTGTCGGGCGTGACGATATGCACGCCCAGACCCGAGGCGCGTCGGGACAGGGCATCCGGTAGCGAGCGACTGAAAAGCTTCTGCCAGCGACTGCGCTTGCGCGTGCCAATGACGATCTGGGTCGCGTGTTCGCGGCGCGCGAGCTTGAGGATCTCCTCGACGAAATCATTGCCGATAATGCGGCGTGTTTCGGCCCCGAGCTGTTCGGCCAGACGGAAGAGGGTTTCGATGCGTTGCAGGCGTTCAGGCGTCTCGACCTCCTGGTCGGCCCGCTCGATCGAGACGACCAGCCACGGCGCATTGAGACCGGAGGCCAGCCGGCTCGCGACCCGCACGACCTTTTCCGACAGGGGGTCCGAGCCGACGCAGACGATGAGCCGCTCGCCTGTGGCCCAGGGGCCGTCGATGGCGTTCTGCTTGAGATAATCGACCATCTGATCGTCGACGCGGTCGGCGGTGCGGCGCAGCGCCAGTTCGCGCAGGGCCGTCAGATTGCCGAGGCGGAAGAAGCGATCGACGGCGCGGTTGGCGCTTTCTGGCAGATAGACCTTGCCCTCCTTCAGCCGCTCGATGAGTTCGGATGGGGCGAGATCCACCAGCAGAACTTCATCGGCGCGTTTGAGCACAATATCGGGCACGCGCTCACGTACGGTCACGCCGGTGATCTGGGCGACGAGATCAGCGAGACTTTCGAGATGCTGGATGTTGAGCGCCGTCCAGACATCGATACCCGCTGATATCAGTTCCTCGATATCCTGATAGCGCTTCGGATGACGGCTGTCTTCCGGGTTGGAATGGGCGAGCTCGTCGACGATGATGATGCGGGGACGCCGCTCAAGCGCGGCGTCGAGATCGAATTCCTCGAGCATCCGGCTGCGATGGGCCACCCTGCGACGCGGCAGGATCTCAAGTCCATCGAGCAGTGCTGCCGTCTCGCCGCGACCGTGGGTCTCCACCAGTCCGACGACCAGATCCACGCCGTCGGCCTTCAGGCGTTTGGCCCGCGACAGCATCGCATAGGTCTTGCCGACGCCCGGAGCAGCGCCCAGAAAAACGGTCAGCTTGCCCCGGCGGTCCTTATCCGCCAGGGCAAGCAGGGCATCGGGATCGGGACGCCGGTCGTCCCTGCGGTCGTCATCCGCCATTCACGCACTCACATCTTCAGGGCATCGAGGGCCAGGTTGAGCTCTAGCACATTGACCCTTACTTCGCCGACAGTGCCGAAATCGGGTTTTTCGATTGTCTGCTCGACGAGGGTTGCAACGGCTGCCGGTTGGAGCCCTCTCGCCTGCGCCACGCGCGCGACCTGCGCTTGTGCAAAGGCGGGCGAGATATGCGGGTCGAGACCGGAGCCGGAGGTCGTGACGGCATCGCCCGGTACCTGCTGCGCGATGCCGGTAGCAGCAAGCCTTGCGACATCGGCGGTCACACGATCCTTCAGCTTGACGGAGGTCGTGCCGAGGTTGGAGCCGGAGGAAGCCGCCGCGTTGTAGGGCTCCGGTCCTGTCGCCGATGGGCGCGGCCAGAAGTAACGGTCCGAGCTGAAGGCCTGGCCGATCAGGCTTGAGCCGATGACCTTGCCGTCGCGTTCGATCAGGCTGCCATTGGCTACATCAGGCATGACCGCCTGAGCGACGCCGTTGATCGCCAGCGGATAGGCGAGGCCGGTGAGTGCGGTCATGGCGACAACAAGGGTGAGTGCGGGTCTGATATGGTTGAGCATGATTACACCAGATGGAGAGCGCTGACGGCGATATCGATGACCTTGATCCCGGCGAAGGGAAGGATCAGGCCGCCGACGCCGTAGACCAGAAGGTTGCGACGCAGCAGTGCCGCGGCACCCGACGGACGGTAAGCCACGCCTTTCAATGCCAGCGGGATCAGCGCCACGATGATCAGGGCGTTGAAGATGACGGCAGACAGGATGGCCGATTGTGGTGACGTCAGCCCCATTATGTTGAGGGCTTCAAGCGCCGGATAAGTGGCCACGAAGAGCGCCGGGATGATGGCGAAGTATTTGGCCACGTCATTGGCGATCGAGAAGGTCGTGAGCGAGCCGCGCGTCATCAGGAGCTGCTTACCGATCTCGACGATCTCGATGAGCTTGGTTGGGCTGGAATCGAGGTCCACCATGTTGGCGGCCTCGCGGGCGGCCTGGGTGCCGGTCTGCATGGCGACACCGACATCCGCCTGGGCAAGCGCCGGCGCATCATTGGTGCCGTCGCCGCACATGGCGATCAGGCGGCCGCCCTGCTGTTCGCGGCGGATATAGGCGAGCTTGTCTTCCGGGGTTGCCTGGGCGAGGAAATCATCGACGCCGGCTTCCGAGGCAATGGCGGCTGCCGTGACCGGGTTGTCACCGGTGACCATGACCGTGCGAATGCCCATGGCGCGAAGGGCCGCGAAACGTTCCTTGATGCCGGGTTTGACCACGTCCTTGAGGTGGATGACGCCGAGCAGGCGGTCACCATCGGCAACACCGAGCGGTGTGCCACCGGTTCGGGCGACCTGATCGACGGCGCGGCGGAATTCGGCCGGCGCATCCTGATCCGTGAGGCCGGCGAACTTCAGCACCGCATCGACGGCGCCCTTGCGCAGGCGGCGCTGACCGATATCGACGCCGGAAAGGCGCGTTTCGGCGGTGAAACCGATGACGGCGTCGAACTCGGCCTTCGGCATGGGCACGCCGAATTCACCGGTGGCGAGCGCCACGACCGAGCGGCCCTCGGGCGTTTCGTCGGACAGCGAGGCGATGAGTGCGGCTTCTGCAAGTTCCGTGGCTGTGACACCGGGAGCCGCGAGGAAGTCGCTCGCCATGCGGTTGCCGAAGGTGATCGTGCCCGTCTTGTCGAGGAGCAGCGTGTCGACATCGCCTGCGGCTTCTACCGCGCGGCCCGACGTGGCGATCACGTTGAAACGCACCAGACGGTCCATGCCGGCGATGCCGATGGCCGAGAGCAGGCCGCCGATCGTGGTCGGGATCAGCGTGACGAGAAGGGCTGCCAGCACCGTCACCGAAAGCACCGTGCCGGAATAGCCGGCAAGGCCCCAGATCGCGACGCAGACGAAGAGGAAGATCAGCGTCAGGCCCGAGAGCAGGATCGACAGGGCGATCTCGTTCGGCGTCTTCTGGCGCTGGGCGCCTTCGATCAGCGCGATCATGCGGTCGACGAAGGACGAGCCGGGCTGGACGGTGATCTTGATCCTGATCTCGTCCGAGAGCACCTGCGTGCCGCCTGTCACCGCCGAGCGGTCGCCACCGGATTCGCGGATGACGGGGGCGGATTCGCCGGTTATGGCGCTTTCGTTGACCGAGGCGACACCCTCGATCACTTCGCCATCGCCGGGGATCAGCTCGCCAGCAGCCACCAGCACGATATCGCCGACCTTGAGGCTGGAGGCCGGGATGGTTTCCGTCTTGCCGTTGGCGGCAAGACGACGGGCAACGAGTTCGGACTTGGTCTTCTTCAGGCTGTCGGCCTGGGCGCGGCCCCTGCCCTCGGCCACGGCTTCGGCGAAGGTGGCGAAGAGCACGGTGAACCAAAGCCAGGCGGCGATCTGGCCGGAGAAGCTGGCCTCGCCGGGATTTGAGGCGAGGTCGCGGATGAAGAGGATCGTCACGACGACGGCGACAATCTCGGTCACGAAGATGACCGGGTTGCGCAACAGCTTGCGCGGATCGAGCTTGACGAACGCATCGCGGATCGCCGGGAACAGGATCGACGGGTCGAGAAGACCTGGTGCTTTATGGTCTTTTGACATGGTGGTTCCTTAGAAGGTCTGGCCGGCGAGCATGGCGAAGTGTTCGACGATGGGGCCGAGCACCAGCGCGGGCAGGAATTGCAGGCCGCCGAGAATGAGGATGATGCCGATCAGCAGGCCGACGAAGAGCGGGCCGTCGGTCGGGAAGGTGCCGGCAGACGCAGGCGACTTCACCTTGGCGGCGAGCGATCCAGCGATTGCCATGACCGGCACGACATAGGCGAAGCGGCCAAGCAGCATGGCGATGCCAAGCGTGGTGTTGTACCAGACCGTGTTGCCTGTGAGCCCGCCGAAAGCCGAGCCGTTGTTGCCGGCGGCTGACGTATAGGCATAGAGGATTTCCGACAGACCGTGCGGGCCAGCCGTGCCGACGCTTGCCACAGCAAAGGGCAGCATGGCCGAGACGGATGTGAAGCCGAGAATGACCAGCGGCAGGATGAGCACGGCGAGCATGGCAAACTTCATCTCGCGTCCCTCGATCTTCTTTCCGAGGAATTCCGGCGTGCGCCCGACCATCAGGCCTGCGACGAAGACGGAGAGAATTGCGAAGACCAGCATGCCGTAGAGACCGGAGCCGACGCCGCCGGGCAGCACTTCGCCGAGCTGGATCAGGAACATCGGCACCAGACCGCCCAAGCCCGTGAACGAGCCGTGCATGCCATTGACGCCGCCATTCGAGAGGCCCGTGGTCACAGCCGCATAGAGTGCTGTCATGGCCTGGCCGAAGCGGACTTCCTTGCCTTCCATGTTGCCGAGTGCTGGATCGACGCCGATCGCCGTCAGGATCGTATTGCCCTGGGCCTCGGCCCAGTAGGTGACGGCAACGCCTGCGATGAGCAGGATCGCCATGGCCGAGATGAGCGCCCAGCCTTGACGGCGGTTTCCGACCATCTGGCCGAAGGTGTAGACGAGGGCGGACGAGATCGACAGCATGGCGAAGATGTTGAGATAGTTTGACCAGGCGGTCGGGTTCTCGAAGGGATGCGCGGCATTGACGTTGAAGAAGCCGCCGCCATTGGTGCCGAGCTGCTTGATCGCTTCCTGGGAGGCGACGGGACCAAGCGAAATCACCTGATTGGCGCCTTCGAGCGTCGTGGCCGTGACCGAGGCATCAAGCGTCTGGGGCAGGCCCATGGCGACGAAGGCGAGTGCAACGACGATGGCGAGCGGCAGCAGCACGTAGAGCGTGGCTCTCGTCATATCGACCCAGAAATTGCCGAGCGTCGAAACCTTGGAGCGAGCCAGTGCGCGGGTGACGGCAACGGCGAGCGCCATGCCGGTTGCAGCCGAGAGGAAGTTCTGCACGGTGAGGCCGGCCATCTGTGAGAAATGGCTCATCGTCGCCTCACCGGCATAGTTCTGCCAGTTGGTGTTGGTGACGAAGGAAACCGCCGTGTTGAAGGCGAGATCTGCCGGTACTCCGGGAAACCCTTGCGGGTTCAGCGGCAGATAGGCCTGCAGCCGCAGCATGGCGTAAAGCGCGAGGAAACCCACGAGCGAAAAGGCGAGCATGGCAAGGGTATAGCCGAGCCAGCTCTGCTCCTTCTCAGGGTTGATGCCGCTGACGCGGTAGAGATCACGCTCGACGCGGCCGAGCACGGGGGACAAAAAGGTCCGTTCGCCGGAAAACACCCGGGCCATGTAAAGGCCGAGTGGTTTGATGACGATGATAACGGCGAGGAAGAGAAGGCTGATCTGCAGCCATCCGACTGTTGTCATGGCTTTGCTCCCGATCAGAAACGCTCGGGACGCAGCAGCGTCACGACGAGGTAGATGCCAAGGGCGATGGCGACGGCGAGGCCGAAAAGAGGTTCAAGCATCTGCGCGCCCCTCAAAGCCGGTCAAGCGCGCGGGCATAAAGAGCGAGCACGAGAAGCGTGCCTGCGCCGAGCGCGATAAAGATGAGGTCGGACATGTCCGGGTCTCCTGTTGATACAGAAGAAGGATTAAGTCCGCTTCGGGTCAGGCTTCGATTGGGAAGAGCAAGGATGGGAGTAAAGAAAAGATAAGGATGCAGGCCGACGGCTTTCCTGGGCGCAGGGGACAGTGATGGCCAGAGCCCCTTGATCTCCATCGGGCATAGCGTTTACCCCCGGGTGGACTTGCAGCCGCGAGGCGCGGCTGCCGAATGACGACAAACGTCAAAGATCCCTTCGCGCCTGCCGGATCAGGTCTGCTGCTTTTTCGGCAATCATGACCACCGGGGATGCCGTGTTGCCGGAGACGATGCGCGGCATGATCGAGGCGTCGACCACGCGCAGGCCCTGGATGCCGGTCACGCGCAACGCGGGATCGACCACGGCATCAGGGTCCGGACCCATGCGGCAGGTGCCGACGGGGTGAAAGATCGTGGTGGCGATGTCGCCGGCCTTTTGCAGCAGGGCTTCGTCGTCCTGGAACTCACAGCCAGGCAGGATCTCCTCGGGTTGGAAGGGGCGAAGGGCGGCGGCCGACATCACCTGTCTTGCCTGGCGGATGGCGGCGATCGCGACGGAACGATCATGGTCGGTCGAGAGGTAATTCGGGCGGATCTCCGGCTGCAGGACCGGATCAGCCGACGTTATGTGGCAGGTGCCGGCGCTGGTCGGGCGCAACTGGCAGACCGAGACGGTGATCGCCGGGAACGGGTGCAGCGGGTCACCGAGCTTGTCGGTGGAGAGCGGCTGGATGTGATATTCGATGTCGGGCCGGTCCTCGTCCGGGCCTGACCGGGTGAACATGCCGAACTGGCTGGGTGCCATCGACATTGGGCCGGAGCGGAAAAGGGCGTATTCGGCGGCGATCTTCATCTTGCCGCGCCAGGAATTGGCCAGCTGGTTCAGCGTCACCGTGTTCTTCACCTTGAAGACGGTGCGGATCTGCAGATGATCCTGCAGGTTCGCGCCAATGGCCGGTTTTGCCATGGTAACATCGATGCCGAGCGACCAGAGACGAGCGGGATCGCCAATGCCGGAGAGTTCCAGGAGCTTCGGCGAGTTGATGGCGCCGGCAGCGAGGATCACTTCGCCTGACGCCTTTGCGGAGAAAGCGCCTCCCGGCGTGCGATAGTGGACGCCGGTCACGCGTTTGCCGTCAAAGGTGAGGCGTTCGACAAGGGCATGCTGGACCAGGCGCAGGTTGGGGCGTTTCAGGGCGGGCCTCAGAAAGCCCCGGGCCGTGTTCCAGCGGACGCCCTTGTGCTGGTTGACATCGAAGAAGCCGGATCCTTCATTGTTGCCGTCGTTGAAGTCGGCGCGCGGTTCGATGCCGAATTCGCGGGCACCTTCCTGGACGGCTTCGAGGATGTCCCATTTCAGGCGCTGGCGGCTGACCTTCCAGGGGCCGCCCTTTGCATGCATGTCTCCTGACGGCCCGTGATAGTCCTCGGATTTGCGGCAATAGGGCAGCACATCCGACCAGCCCCAGCCGGGATTGCCGAGGTCGCGCCAGCCGTCGTAGTCGGCTGCCTGGCCGCGCATGTAGATCATGCCGTTGACCGAGGTGCAGCCGCCGAGCACCTTGCCGCGCGGATAGGCGAGGCTGCGGCCGTTGAGACCGGGTTCGGATGCGGTGCGCATCATCCAGTCGGTGCGCGGGTTGCCGATGCAGTAGAGATAGCCGACAGGGATCTGCACCCAGTGATAGCGGTCGGAGCCTCCGGCCTCCAGGAGCAGCACGCGGATCGTCGGATCCTCCGTCAGGCGGGCGGCGAGCACGCAGCCTGCCGTCCCTGCCCCAACGATGACATAGTCATAGTCGCCATCGAGCCGTGTCGTGTCCGGCATGGTCTGTCCTTTCGTTGGCGATCAGGATCGCCTCTGTTCGTCTGTCGTCTTGGGCCGACCTAGGACTTCAGGCGGAGCGCGCTCCAGAAGTCCCGCATCTGGTCGGTCAGGGCGGTGTAGAGCCCGTATCGCCTGCGAAAATGCTCCGTCCACCCGGTATTCGGCTGGAAGTCTCTGGCAGAGCGGGTCATGGCCGCCACGGCCTCTTCGTAGGAGGCGTACAGGCCGATCGCGACCGTGGCGCCGATCGCCGCCCCCAGAGCACCCGTCTCGCGGGCCTCTGCCACGGTGAGCGGGATCTCCAGGATGTCGGCCATCATCTGCGGCCAATGGGGGCTGCGCGAGCCGCCGCCGGACATCACCGCGCGGTCGACGGCAAGCCCGGCATGGCGCAGCACTTCGATATGCCGTCGATGCTCGAAGCAGACGCCTTCGAAAAGCGCCCGGATCATATGGCCTTCGCCATGCCAACCGGCGAGACCGTAGAAACCGCCGCGAAACTCGGCGCCAAGGCGTGAGCCGAAGATGAAGGGATGGAAGAACGGGTCGTCGGCGCGGGCTACGACCTTGCCAACCTCTTCGTTGCAGCGATCGAAGGCCTCGCCGCCATGGTCACCGCGCATGCGATGCACATACCATTCGAGATTGGCGGCGGAGGTCGCGCTCGACTCGATGTTCACATAGCGATCCTTGCCGAAGGTCGTCACCATGAAGACGTCGGGGCTGATGACGGGCTCATCGGCAAAGACCTGGTTGATGCTCCAGGTCCCTGCGATGAGCGAGGCTTCACCGGCATGGATGACGCCTGACCCCATGGCGCTGGAGACCACGTCGAAGTAGCCACCGATCACAGGCGTGCCTTGCGCCAGACCCGTTGCCTTGGCCGCCGCTGCGGTGACCCGACCGACAATGTCTGCGGACTGGACGCGTTCGGGGAAGAAGGCCAAGGCATCCTCGAGGTGGTAGAGGCCAAGCAAAGCCGCATCGAGTTCGCCCTCCGGCATGGCGAGGAGCCCGGCGCCGCTCAAGTCGGAAATATCGTTGGCGAGGCGATCGGTCAGGCGGAAGTTGATGAAATCCTTGCAGAACAGGACGGTGCCGATCTTGGCGTAGGTCTCCGGCGCGTGGCGCTTGATCCAGGCGAGAAGGCTCGGGGTCTGAGATGGCCAGGGGCGCTGCAGACAGCGCGCCTGCAATGCGTCTCCATTCTCACGGTCGAGCTCTGCCGCGATATCGGCTGCCCGGCTGTCCAGCGACTGGATGCCCTTCAGCGGCTGGAAGGCCCGATCGAGCAGATAGAGGCCATTGCCATGGCCGGCACATCCGAGCCCAAGGATCCGTGTCGGATCGACACCGGAGCTGGCGATGACCTCGCGGATCGCCGCGCAGCCGTTTTCCCAGAGTTCGGAGAGATCACGCTCGACATGGCCGGGTTCCGGAAAGCTCGACTGGCCGTCGATGGCGCAGTGGGCGATCTGATGGCCTTGCGTGTCGAAAAGCACGGCCTTGATAACCGTGTTTCCGACATCGACGCCCAAAATGTAGTTCTTCTCAGCCACGGTTATAGATATCCCATGCTTGTTCGCCGCTGGCGCGCTGGTGGATGATCGCCATCAGCGCCTTCACGACAGCCTTTGGATTGTCATGCTGATAGATGTTGCGTCCATAGACCATCCCGTTTGCGCCTTGAGCCATCAGGGCCGCTGATTTGGCGAGCACGACGCGCAGATCTTCGCGCCCACCGCCACGAACGAGAACGGGGCAGCGGGCAGCTTCCACGACCTTGTGAAAGTCCTCGGGATCGCTGGTCGGATCGGCCTTGATGATATCGGCGCCCATTTCGGAGGCCAAACGGACCAGCGTGACGATCTTCTCGGCGTCGCCATCCACCTGATAGCCGCCCCTGATATCGTTGGGCAGCATCACCAAGGGCTCGATCATCAACGGCATGCCATGACGGTGGCAATCGGCGCGCACGCGGGAAATGTTTTCGACGCATTGGCGGAAGAGTTCCGGCTCGTCCGGCAGCATAAACAGATTGACGACGACACAAGCCGCATCCATCTCCAGCGCGCCGATGATCGGTTCGTCATGGTTTTGCAGTTGCGACCACATGCTGCGGTGGCGCGTGGAATTGTAGGGGTTGCCCATGTCGATGCGCATGACGAGCGCCGGCTTGTCGCGCTCGGGTCTTGCCTGCAGCAGATCGGCCTGGCCATAGGCCATCTGGATGGCATCGGGGCCTGCTTCGACGAGCTTGTCGACCACGCCTGCCATGTCCTCCAGGCCGATCAGGAAGCTCGGTTCGTTGCAGACACCGTGATCGATGGCGACGTCGAGGCAGCCGCCCTGGCGAAACAGCCTGTTCATTCGTGCCTTCTTTGAAATTCGCATCATGACGCCTTGTCCTTTTCCTTGCATCTGTCCTGAAGCATTGCGACCGAGACCCCGTAATAGGTCCCCAGTTCATCGATGAGTTGCCGCCGCTCCGCCAACATCTGCTCGCCCGACCAGGCGAGCTCGCGGGCCATGACGGTCAGCAGGGTGTCGAGAATTTCGAGATCGATCTGGCCGGTGATCGCAAGGCTCGTGCGGCGGAGCACGATGTCGGCCAGGTGGTGAACGTCTTCGCCTCTCATGAGCCAGAGGATTTCGGCGAGCGTCATCACAGTTGTGGAGGACAAGGGAACGTCATCCGGGTGTCCGTCGCAGAAGGCCATCACATCGAAGGCCCTTGATCCATAGGTGGATGCCAGGTGATCGGCACGGGCCTTTCCGATCGGAAACTCGCGGGAGAGCAGCGCCGACAACCGCTCGCCATCGGCCGGATAGTTCCTGCCGCCACCGATGGGACGGTCGGCGGTCGTCGCGATGCGGGGACGGCCGAGGAAGGCGAGCACCTCGTCGGTCACTTGTTCGCCGAAGGCGCGGAAGGTCGTCCACTTGCCGCCCACCATGCAGAGCTGGGGCGGATCGCTCTCGACCCGGTGAATGACATGGCTGCGCGAGATCTTGCCCGTGAATTCCGCATCGCTGCGCGGCAGCGGACGGATGCCGCTGAAGCTGAAGACGATATCCGAGGCAGCGATGGCGAGATCCGGAAAGACGGTGCGGATGGCAGCGAGAATGTAGTCGCGCTCCTCCGGCTCGCAGCGCGTCCGGCCCGGCTTGTCAACCTTGATATCCGTCGATCCGGCCAGCACGCGGCCGAGATAGGGGAAGAGGATGCAGACACGATTGTCAGTGTTCTCGAAGAAAATCATGTGGCCGTTCAGGGCCCGATAAAGGGTGTCATTCGCGAGGATGAGATGTGAACCCTTGGTGCCGGTCACCGTCTTCTCGGCTGGTGCTGCGCCGTCGCTGAGCGCTGTGATCGTCTGATCGATCCAGGCGCCTGTGGCATTGACGATCATGCGAGGACGAACGACGATGAGTTCGTTCGAGCCCTCCGCCGAAAGCTGATAGCTGTCGCCGATCCGCAAGAGTTTCGCATAGTTCAGGGCCATCGCCTGGGGCGCGTCGCGGCGTGTGTCGAGAACGAGTTCGAGCGCGAGGCGCTCTGGCTGGCTAATCCAGGCATCGTAATAGGTCGCGGAATAGCGGACTTGAGGCGTTAAGGCCGGCCAGAGGGCCCGGGTACTACGGGCATTGCGGAACTGGTGGCGCGGGAGAAGCCGGTTCTTGCGGGTGACAAAATCATAGAGCGAGAGGCCCGCCTTGATCGCGAGCGCCCCACGGCTCTGCGGTTTGCCGGCTGAGCCGAGGAAGGTGGCAGCGGCATTGAAAAGACCGCTGAAGATCGAGTGGATCGGGATCGTCGTCGGGAGAGGGTGGACCATGTGGGGTGCGAGCCGCAGCAGGGCGTCACGTTCAGCCAAGGATTCCCGGACGAGATTGAATTCGCCATTTTCGAGATAACGCAGGCCGCCATGGATCATGCGTGAGGGAGCGGCACTGCAGCCGGATGCGAAGTCGTCCCGCTCCACCAGAAGCACGCGCAATCCCTGGAGCGCCAGATCGCGATAGGCGGCGATGCCATTGATGCCGCCGCCGACCACGACGGCATCGAAATCGCCGTCCTGTCGGATTCGCCTGAGCGCGTCCTCGCGGAATGTGGACATGGAAGTACCGTTCGCTGGTTTTGAGGCCAACGTCCCAATTCTCTGTTGTGGTCTGTGGTGGTTACCGGTCGAGTTCGACCAGATAGTCTCTTATGCCGGACGTGATGGTCGACAGTTCGTGTTCGGTCAGGCGCAATCGTGCGGCACCGGCATTCTCGATCGCCTGGGTGGGGTCGCGCGCACCGCAGAGCGAGAAGGTGATGCCCGGCTGGGCGAGCGTCCAGGCGATGACCACCTGGGCGACCGATGCCTTGTGCTGGTCTGCGATCGGGCGGATCACGTCCATCAGTCGAGCGACCTTTTCCCGATTGCTGAAACTGAAGCGCGGATTGCCATGCCGCTGGTCATCATCCGCAAAGACGCGGTCGGGACCGATCTTGCCCGAGAGCAGGCCGAGCGCCAGCGACGAATAGCTGAGAATGGAAACCCCGTTGTCGATGCATGTGGGTACGAAGCTCGTCTCTATGTCGCGCTTCACCATGGAGTATTCCTCCTGGATCGCATCGAGCGCACCCGTCGCGAGATAGGCGGCGAAATCCGCTTCAGACACATTGCTTGCGCCGATCGAACGGATCTTGCCCTCCTCCTTCAGGCGAAGCAGTTCCCCAACCGTCTCGGCAATCGGCGTCGTCGCATCCTGCCAGTGGGTGACATAGTGGTCGATATAGTCGGTACCCAGGCGGCGCAGGCTTTGTTCGACTTCGTAGCGAATGGACGACGGCCCCAAGTAGCGATGAACCGGCTTGCCAGCCTGCTCGAAGAAGTAAGTCCCCTCGCCCACATGCCAGACGAGACCGCATTTGGAAACGAGCACGACCTTGTCGCGCTGGCCTGCAATCGCCTTGCCAACAATGGTTTCGGCCAGCCCCATGCCATAGGCGGGTGCGGTATCGATGAGCGAGATGCCGGCATCCACCGAGGCCTTGATGGCGTCGATCGATTGTTTCTCGTCCGTGCCGCCCCACATCCAGCCGCCGATCGCCCAGGTGCCGAGCCCGACCGCCGATGCCTGAATGCCGCTTCGGCCGATGGGCCTGTTGAGTATGCCTTGGTCCGTCACCGGATCATCCTTCCCCATGTGTATCGAGTGCCCGGGCGATTTCTTCGTCCACCACGAGCGAGGTCAAAAACCGCCCGGCAAGGGTCGCTGCCACCGGGCCCGCCTTCAGGCTGCCTGCCGCCACGCCGATGATGGTCGGGCAATTGGCAAGGTCTGCGGGGTCGAGTGCCACGACCCGCGAATTGAGATCGATCTCGGCGAGCGAACCATCCGCCTTGATCAGATGCGCCAGGAATTCCCCGGCAATGCCCGCGTCAACAAGCGCCTGGCCACCGCGTGCCGGATCCGGCAACAGGTCGTAATAGCCGGAGCCCGGCGCCTGGACGGAGCCGATGCCGACGAGGGCCACGGTCGCCTTGCGCGCGAGATCAAAGACCTCGCGGATCGAGGCGACATTCATCAGCAGGTCGCGCTGCCTATCGTCCTCGGCAAACAGCGGGGCATGGACGAGTTGGGCACTGCCACCGAGCTTGTCGGCCAGTTGCGTCGCCAGATGGTTGACGTCGGTATAGTGCTTGCCCTGCACGCCGCCGGTCAGCGGCACGACCCGGACATCGAAACGACGCTCGGCTTCCAGGTTTTCGACCACGGCACTCACCGCCTTGCCGCCGGTGATGGCGATGACATCGCCATCCCGAAGCGTTTCGAGGAGATGGTTGGCCGCAACACGTCCGACCATCTGCAGCGTCGTCTCGGGATTATCCGATACGGTGGGCGTGACCACCGACTGCTTCAGGCCGAAGCGCTGGGTGACGTCGTTTTCCATGTCGACCAGCCGCTGATAAGGGCTGGAGATGCTGATCTTGACCATGCCCGCCTTGCGGCCGGCGGCGATCATGCGGTTCACCTTCGTATGCGAGAGGTTGAGCTTCTCGGCGATCTCCGACTGCTTCACTCCCTCGATGAAATGCAGGACGAGGACCGAATACATCTGGCGCTGCTGATCGAATTCATCCCTGTTGTCCACCATGACGCGTCGTCTCCTCGTTGCTTCCCGGCTGCTCAGCGGCGGCGCTTGACCAGGTAGTGGTCGAACAGCACGGCGGTGAGCAGAATGCTTCCCTTGATGATGTCCTGCCAGTAAACCGACACGTTGAGCAAGGATAGCGAGCTGGAAACCACCGAAAGCAGGACCGCGCCGAGGATCGCACCGAAGATGGTGCCGGCACCGCCCGAGAGGCTGGCGCCACCGATGACGGCTGCCGCGATCACGTTCAACTCCATGCCGACGCCGAAACTGGGCTGGGCGGAGCCGAAGCGGGCCATGTAGATGACGCCGGCCACGCCGCAGAGCGCAGAGCAGAGCGTGGTGGTGGCGAAGACCACGCGACCGACGCGGATGCCGGAATAGGCGGCCGCCTTGGGATTGCTACCGGTATAGAAGACCTTGCGGAAGGCCGTCGTCCGGCGCAGCAGGAAGTCGAAGGACACCACGACGACCACGAAGATGATGATGACGAGCGGGATGCCGTAGACCGCGCCCTGGCCGATGAACTTGAACTCCGGCGGCAGGGAGAAGAGCCCGAGCGGTCGACCACCCGTCGCCAGCAGGCAGACGCCGCGGGCAATCACCATGACGCCGAGCGAAACGATGAAATGGTGCAGACCAACCACCGTGGTCAGGAAGCCCATGAACATGCCGATGCAGGTGGTGACCGCGATCGCGAAGGCGGCGGCGGCCCAGGGGTCGATCCCATTCAGGAACAGCCAACCGGCAACCACCATGGCGAGCGCCGTGACCGAGCCGACCGACAGGTCGATGCCGCCCGAGATCAGGAGGATCGTCATGCCGACCACCACGATGCTCTCCACCGCAAAGGCCATGGCCATGGCGCGGAGGTTGTCAACCGTCAGGAAGTAGGGCGAGATGAAGGACATCACCGTAAACAGCGTCAGGATGATGACGATCAGGCCCGTCTCGCGCGCCTTGATCGCGGGTGTCCACCATTGGACCCGGCGCTCGGTGGCCGAGCCTGCGTGGTGCCGTGTGTCGATCGTTGCCATCTTGTCCCACTCCCTCATGCTTCGCCCACGGGCGAGGTATCGCCCTGGGCCAACTGACTTCTGATCGATGCAAGATGCATGATCCGTTCTTCGGTCATCTCGGCACCGGTGACCTCTCCCGTGATGCGCCCCTCGCGCACCACCAGCACCCGGTCGCTCACCCCGATGAGCTCGGGGAGTTCGGACGAGATGACGACGACGCCGACGCCCTCATTGGCGAGATCCCTGATCTGACGATGGATCTCTGCCTTGGCGCCGACATCGACACCTCGGGTCGGCTCGTCGAGAAAGACCACTTCGGGCTCGACCGACAGCATTCTGGCAAGCGCCACCTTCTGCTGGTTGCCACCGCTAAGCGTGTTGACCGCGTCGGCAACTCCGTTGGAGCGCAGCTTGAGCCGCGTCCCGAACTGTTCCGCCCTGGCCGTCTCCCGACGCCGATTGATCAAGCCGAAGGGGTTCGAGACCCGCTTGAGGTCCAGCGCCGAAACATTGTTCGAGATCGACATGTTGAGAAACAGGCCGTCGCCCTTGCGGTCTTCGGATACATAGACCAGCCCCTCGCGGATGCTGTCGCGATAGTCTCGAAGCGTGAGCTTCCGGCCCTTCAACACCACCTCTCCCTCGGCCTTTCCTTCCAGCCGGCAGATGGCACGGACGATCTCGCTGCGCCCTGCCCCAATCAGACCGGCCAGGCCGAGGATCTCGCCCTTACGTAAGTTGAAGCTGACATTGGAGACCCTTCTCCCTTCGGTCAGATTGCGCACCGAGAGGATGACATCGTCGGACATTGCATCCGGGGCCTGCTTGGGCGGATAGAGCTTGTCGAGCACGCGACCGACCATGCTGTTGACGACATCCTCCGGCGTGATCGCCGCGATGTCCGCCGTCTTGATGTGGCAGCCGTCGCGCATGATGGTAATGCGGTCGCAATGCTGGAAGATCTCCGCCATGCGGTGGGAAATATAGATGATCGCGATGCCGCGATCGGCGAGGCGACGCATGATCTTGAACAGCGTCTGCGCTTCGGTTTCGGTGAGGGCAGCCGTCGGCTCGTCGAGGATCAGGATGCGGCAGTCGAGCGTCAGCGCCTTGGCGATCTCGACGATCTGTTGCTGCGAAATAGAGAGATCGCCGGCACGGCGTCTCGGATCGATATCGCCGATTTCCTTGAGGATCTCCCCGGCGCGGACGACCAGCGCGCGGTAGTCCATCAACAGGGTACGGCTACTGCCGGTTTCGGCCATGAACATGTTTTCGGCGACCGAGATCTCCGGGCAGAGGGCGATTTCCTGGTGGACGAAGCCGATGCCGAGCCGGTTGGCGACATTCGGCGAAGCGATGCGAACGGGGGCCCCGTCGAGGCGGATCTCGCCGCTGTCGGGCTGCAGGATACCGTCGATGATATGCATCAGCGTCGACTTGCCTGCGCCGTTTTCGCCCGCCAGCGCGTGGATCTCGCCGCGGCGCAGTTCGAACTCGGCGCCGCGCAGGGCCTGGACCGGTCCGAACGACTTGTGCACATCTGTCAAGCTGAGGACGACCTCGGCCATGACACCCCTCCCCTTCCATCACTTCGACTTCCCCGGCGCCGCAAGAGGCGCCGCCGGGGTCACGTCGGGTCGCGCTCAGCGGCCCTTCATGTATTCGTTGAGGTCGAAGGATGCGGCGTTGGCCTTGGTGA
Organism: Rhizobium sp.; assembly: GCA_027533385.1. Lineage (GTDB taxonomy): Bacteria > Pseudomonadota > Alphaproteobacteria > Rhizobiales > Rhizobiaceae > Allorhizobium. The sequence goes on from JAPZUE010000039.1 coordinate 21,583, forward strand.
TGACCGCAAAGCCATTGTCCATCGACGGGATCTGCATCGGGTTGAAGCCGGAGACCTTGTAGTCGTTGAACGGATCGATCAGCTCCGGATGAGCGCCAAGGAAGGTGTTCATGAAGCCCATGAAGCCCTGGATGCCCTGGTTGGGGTTGATCGACATGTGGATGTTGCCCTGCTTGATGTGCTCAAGCGTGGTGGGCGTGATGTCCGCATGGAGGATCAGGACCTTCTTCTTGGCTTCGAGCACGGAAGCAACCGCACCTTCCGCAGAGCCGGCTTCGGGGATCCAGAGCGCGCCGAGGTTCGGATTGGCCTGCAGCATGGCGGAGACCGCCTGATAGGCTGCGTTGGAATCCTGGTTCGTCGCCTGGCGGCCGACCAGCTTCATGTCCGGGTGCGTCCGCTCCATGTAGTCGATGAGTGCCGTGACCCGAAGATCATGGTTGCTCTGGCCCGGGTTCTCGAGAACAGCGTATTCACCCTTGCCGCCGAGCGCCTTGACGATCTCCTCGGCTGCGAACTTCGCCTCGGCGACATTGTCGGAGGTGATATAGGCAGTGCGCTTCGACTTCGGCGAGTCTGCCGCAAAGGTCGTGACCGAGATGCCGGAGTCGATGGCCCGGTTGATCGGCTCGATGAAGGGATCCGACTGCATCGGATGGAGCAGGATGCCCTTCGGCTTCTTCACCACTTCCTGCTCGAAGGAGGCGATCTGCTTGGTGATGTCGTATTCCGGCGTGCCGGTAAAGGCAGCTTCGCAGCCCAGCGCCTTGGCCGCCTGCTTGAAGCCTTCGAAGACCGGGACCCAATAGGGATGGCCGGAGACCATGACGTTCATGACATAGGTTTCGCCCGGCTCGCAGGCAAACTTTCCTTCGGCGTTGGCCGGCGCGACGGCCCCGGCAATGGCGGCGGCGGCAATCAGGCCGATGGCAGTCGCGGCCTTCAGAGACTTCAGCATTTTTCCCCTCCCAGAGATGGTGATCATCTGCAATAAAAAGCGCTTTAAGCAATTTATTGCATGGCGCGATCAATATCGCGGTGGCGGGCTTGCGTCAACCACATCCGCATAATATTTTTCTTCATGAAATTTATTGCGCGAAAGGAGGGGCGCATGAACCAGCAGCGGCGGTCGATTGGGGTGCATCTGCGGATCACCTGTGCACCTCTGGAGGCAGAACGCCTGCTGAGTGCCCTTCAGGATCTGCAGCGCTTGAGCCGCGCAGAACCCGGAAACCGAATGTTCGACATTCTGCAGCGCTGCGAGCATGCCGGTGGTTTTCTGGTGATCGAAGAATTTGAAGACGAAGCCGCGCTTGCAGCCCACCGGGCATCAAACCACTTCCGGTGTTTCAAGGAGGCCACGGCGTCGCTGAGGTTGACGATCGAGCGTTATGCGCCAGTCTGATGCTGCAAGCTGCTGAGTGATGACAGCGTCCGGCCGTTACAACCAGGCATGTTTCTGAGAATGGAAGTGCTGTTGGATTGACGGGTGTTCGGCGAACGGATGGTCCGATGCGACCACGTTTGCCGCTGTCCCACCGGCTGTCCCGTCCGTCCGACGTGAGCGCAAGACGACCGTATTCACGGTCGCCGGCAGCGGAAGCGGGCCGTCCACCCGGTTTCGATCATGGCAGCGGGGACTTCACCTTGTCGAAGGCAGAAGTTGCCTCATGACATGATCAGTCCACCGTCGACATTGATCGTCTGCCCGGTGATGTAAGCCGCATCGGCCGAGGCCAGGAAGGCAACAAGCGCGCCGACTTCGGCGGGTGTTCCGGCGCGGCCCATGGGAATGCCTTCGACCCATTCGGCCATCAGTTCGCCCGGGCCGTAATCGCCCAGCATCTTGCCCCAGACGCGATCATTGTAGTCCCACATCTCGGTGTGGATGATGCCCGGGCAAATGGCGTTGACGGTGATGCCTTCTCTGGCGAGCTCCTTGGCAAGGCTCTGGGTCAGGCCCACAACGCCGAATTTCGATGCGGCATAGTGGGGCGTGTAGATAAAGCCCTGGCGAGCCTGGCCGGATGCCGTGTTGATCAGGCGTCCCTTCGTGCCGCTGGCGCGGAAGCGTGCCACGGCCTCCTGGCAGCAGAGGAAAACGCCCTTGGTGTTGACGTCGAGATTGAGATCCCATTCTCGTTCGCTGAGATCCTCGACCTTGGTGATGGTGATGACCCCGGCATTCTGGACGGAGATGCTCAGGGTGCCCAGACGTCCCTCCGCTTCGGCATAGGCCGCACGTACGGCTGTGGCGTCGGTGACATCGAGTTGCAGGCCGAGTGTTTCGGCGCCCGTCTCTTCGGCAAGCCGCAAGGCGACGTCCCTCGTATCAGGCTCGATCGCCGCAATTGCGACCTTGGCGCCCTCTTCGCCAAAGCGACGGGCAATGCCCAGCCCGATGCCCTTGTTGCCGCCGGTCACGAAGACGGTCTGTCCGGAAAAACGCTGCATGGTCTCACTCCTCCTTGATGCAGCCGATCCGACAGTCCGCCCGGAGGCAGGCGTCAGGCCGTCAGACGGGCCGCCGTAAACTTGTCCGTCACGAGGACGTCGATGATGCCCATCCTGAGGGCACCGGCGATCGCCTCGGTCTTCGATTCTCCGCCGGCCAGCGCCATCACCCGATCGGCCTTGCGCAGGTCCTCAAGCGAAATACCAATGACGCGCTCGTTGAGCGGGGTCTCGACCGGTTTGCCGTCACGGTCGTAAAAGCGGAACGAGATTTCTCCGACCGCTCCCGCATCGTGCAGCATCGCCATCTCCTGACGCGAGAAGACGTTGCCGGAGCGCGCCAGCAGTTCCGACGGCTCGACGGCGCCGATACCGATGATCGCGAGCGTCAGGCGGCCGAAGAGGTCCATCGTGCCGCGGACAACCGGGTCAGCCAGCATCACCAGCTTTGCCTCCCGCGACGAGGTGATGCCCTGGACGAGCAGCAGACGCGGTTCACCGCCGGTGAGTTTCGCAAGCCTTGCGGTCAGCTGGGTGGCATGCGTCTGAACCGAGGCCTCGCCCATGCCGCCCAGGATCTGGACGATGTATTTGGCACGGCCCGTCTTCAGCGGGTGAATGTTGTCCACCATGCGCAGGATGGTCTGGCTCCAGCTGGAGACGCCGATCACCTCATCCTGTTGCAGGGTGACTTCAACGAAGTGTGCGGCGGCCTCGCCGATGCGGGCCATGATCGCACCGTCGCGATCTTCCGAACAGTCGATGACGATCGCTTCGGTCAGACCGTATCGATCGCGCAGCGCCATTTCCAGATCGGCAAACGTGCCCGGCGGCGGAATGATCGTGGTGCGAACGATCCCTTCCATCTCCGCCCGTTTCAGCATGCGCGAGACGGTGGCCTGCGACATATGCATGATCTCGGCAATCTCGGCCTGCCGCTTGCCCTCGGCATGATACATCTGCGCGACGCGGGCGATAAGTCGAAGCTCGTTGAGACGTCCCATAACCCCTCCGATGGGTGAATTTTTATTCACCCATAGATGAAGTCGGTGAAGCGGTCGAGCGGAAGATTGCATCCTGCCAGGTCGTCAGACGCCTGATGACATCGCTCTCTTTCGCATCGAGTGTCGCAGTCTTGCGCGGCAAGGCCTTGATCGCGTCGAGACTGTCCCAGAGACCGAGAGTGAGGCCCGCGAGATAAGCGGCGCCAAGTGCGGAGGCTTCGGCGGCATCGCACTGGATGACGGGATGGTCGAGGGTATCCGCGACGCATTGCATCAGGAAGGTATTCTTGCTCGGTCCACCGTCAACGAAGAGGCGACCTAGCGGCGCCGGGGACTGTGCGACCATGGCCTTGAAGACGTCATGGACCTGGAAGGCGATGGAATCGGTGACTGCCCGCGCCATCTGCGCCCGTGTCGTGTTGAACGTGATCCCCGAAAACAGGGCGCGTGCATCGGCATGCCAATGGGGGGCGCCGAGACCGACAAAGGCCGGCACGAAGCCCGGCCCCTCCGGCTCTGCGGTCTTGGCAAGATCGACCAGGGCCTGGACATCCGGGAGACCAAGGATCTCCACCATCCAAGGCAACGACGCGGCAGAGACCAGGATATTGCCTTCGAAGGCATAGGTCGGCGTTCCGCCGAGCGACCAGGCTATCGTCGTCGTGATGCCGTTCTGCGGCGCGATGAAATGCGGAAGGGTCGTCATGATCGAAGAACCGGTGCCGAAGGTGACCTTTCCGTCGCCAGGCTCGAAGGCACCATGACCGAAGAGGGCTGCGTGGCTGTCGCCGATTGCCGCCACGATCGGTATCCCATCGGGAAGACCCGGGACACCAAGGGTCTCCCCGAACCGCGACGCACTGTCGCGAACCTCCGGCAGATAAGCCTTGGCCACGCCGAATAGGGCTGAAAGCTCGTCGCTCCACGCCATCCTGTTGAGGTCAAGAAGCTGGCTTCGGGCCGCGTTCGACGCATCACAGGCATGGACCCGGCCGCCGGTCAGGCGGTGGATGAGCCAGGTGTCAATCGTGCCAAGCCGGATCGGCCTTCCCCCTGGCGCGCGGTCGAGGAGCCATTTCATCTTGGGCCCGGGAAACATCGGATCGATCGGAAGGCCGGTCAGGGCCTCGACCCGGGCGGAATGCCCGGCAGCATTGAGTTCGGCACAGACAGGCGCGCTGCGGCGGCACTGCCAGCTGACAACAGGGCCGAGCGGCTCACCGGTTTCGCCGTCCCAGATGGTCACGGATTCGCGCTGGTTGGAGATCGCGATCCCGGCGATGGACACCGGTGGTGCATTGACAAGGCAGGCGGCAATCGCCTCCAGCACCGAGCCCCAGACACGGTCGGCATCCTGCTCCACCCAGCCGGGCTGCGGATGCGAGATGCCGACGGGTGAAGACCCGCGCGCCATGATGATGCCATCGCTCGAAACGAGTACGGCCTTGGAGTTGGTGGTCCCCTGGTCGATGGCGAGAATGGCGGTGATCATGTCGGGCTCCGAATGCGGTCGGATGCCGCCGTGCAGGGTGCGGCGACATCCTCAAGAGAATTAGCCGTTAGCTGCGCCCGCGCTTGCGCGCCAGCAGTTCTTCGGCAGCGTTTGCCATGGCCTCCGGCGCCATGCCGAATTCGTCGAGCAGGAACTCCGCAGATCCGGTTGGCGCAAAGATACCGGGAACGCCAAGGATTTTCATCGGAACCGGCGCTTCTGCGACGACGACTTCGGCGATCGCGGAGCCGAGGCCACCATAGATCGAATGTTCTTCGGCCGTGAGAATGGCGCCGGTGTCGAGAGCTGCCGCCACCACGCTGTCGACATCGATAGGGCGAACGGTCGCCATGTTGAGGACTCGGGCCTCAATGCCGCGGGTAGCGAGGATCGTGGCGGCCTTCATGGCGCGGTGGGTCAGCGTGCCGTTTGCGATCAGTGTGATAGCGTCACCGTCGCGCAAGAGGTTGGCCTTGCCTGGCTCGAAGACGTGCCCCTGCGGAAGGAGGTCCGGCACGCCGACGCGCGACAGACGCAGGAACACTGGCCCCTCGTAGCGGGCCGCCCATTCAACAGCTGATGCCGTCTCGATGGAATCGCAGGGTGCGATCACGGGCAAGTTCGGCAGCACCCGCATCCAGGCAAAATCCTCGATCGAGTGATGGGTCGGCCCCAGTTCGCCATAGGCCATGCCCGAGGAAATGCCGACGAGCTTCACATTGGCATTCGAATAGGCAATGTCGGCCTTGACCTGCTCAAGCGAGCGGCCGGTCAGGAAGCAGGATGCACCACAGACGAAAGGCAAGAGCCCGCCATTGGCGAGACCTGCGCCGACGCCGACCATGTTCTGTTCGGCAATCCCGACATTGACCAGCCGTTCCGGCCATTTCGATTTGAAGCCGCCGAGCTTCGAGGAACCGACGGAGTCGTTGCACACGGCCACGACTTTCGAGTTCTCTGCGCCAAGGCGCTCAAGCACCGAGACGAACGCATCGCGGCAGTCATGCAGTTTTTCGGTCATGGTCACGGCGTTCATCACAGCACCTCCGAGAGCTCGGCGAGAGCAATTTTGTATTGTTCGGCGTTCGGCACCTTGTGATGCCAATCGACACGGTCTTGCATGAAGGAGATGCCATGCCCCTTGTTGGTATGGGCAACGATGCAGTGAGGACGGTCGGACCGATGCTGAAGCGCCGGGACGATCTCGCTCATGTCATTGCCGTTGATCTCCGTGACATCCCAACCGAAGGCCTGAAGCTTGGATGCGAAGGGCGCCATGTTGTTGGTGTCGCTCAAGGCGGCACCCTGCTGGAAACGATTGTGGTCGATGATCAGCGTGAGATTGTCGAGGCCGAACTGGGCAGCCGATGAAATCGCCTCCCAGTTCGATCCTTCCTGCATCTCACCGTCGCCGGTCAGAACATAGGTGCGATAGGCGGCGCCGGTCAGCTTTGCTGCCTTTGCCATGCCGACAGCGACGGGAAGGCCATGCCCGAGCGGGCCGGTATTGGTTTCGACGCCCGGGACCTTGTTGCAGTTCGGATGCCCGTTCAGCCGTGAATGCGGCTTCAGGAAGGTCGAGATCTCGTCTTCGGGAATGAAGCCGCGCTTTGCAAGCGTCACATAGAGCGCCAACGCGACATGCCCCTTGGACAGCACGAAACGATCCCGTTCCGGGTGTTTCGGCTGGTCCGGCCATACGCGCAAAACCTGAAAATACAGAGCCGTCAAAATGTCGATTGCAGACATTTCTCCGCCGATATGGCCAGCGCCCGCTTCGTATACCGCCTGGAGATCGCGGAGGCGTATCTGCCTTGCGATGCGGTCGAGATCATTCGGCTGCATGGAAACCTCATAGTGAATAAATATGCCATCCGTCATATAATTGCATGAGATGTTTCCCTGTCAAGCCAGATCGGCCAAATTAAATCTGCAGCACACCGCTGACGGGGCGGTTGACAGCCACCAGAACCATGCGGTACGAATTTACACACAGCAATGAATAATTATACCGGCATCAAATTGCTGGGCAGCATGGGAGGCATGGATGTCGATATCCACGACAGACCAGGATCAAGGCGCCGGAGCGAGTGTTCTCTCGGCATTGAGAGGCACGACCGGTCCACTGATCGGTCTGATCCTGCTGTGCATCTTCCTGTCGTTTGCCACTGACAAATTCATGTCGGCACGCAACCTTCTCAACGTGCTCGACCAGATCACGGTTCTCGGCATCATGGCGGTCGGCATGACCATGGTGATCCTGATCGGCGGCATCGATCTCGCCGTCGGTTCCGTCCTCGCCCTGACGATGATGGTGATGGGCTATCTGGCCAATCAGGTCGGGCTACCCCTGGCGGTCGGGATCCTGCTCGCGCTCGGCGTGGCCGCTGCGACCGGGGCCATATCCGGGATATTGATTACCGCACTCGGGGTGCCGGCCTTCATCGCCACGCTGGCGATGATGTCGGTGGCGCGCGGCCTTGCCAACATGATTACCGACGGCCAGCAGATCGTCGGCTTTCCCTCCTGGTTCAGCCTGCTCGCCTATACGCGCTATGGCGGGTTCCTGACGTTGACGGTTGCCGTAATGCTCGTCGTCTTCGTGCTCGGCTGGATCTATCTGCGGTACACCTCGGGTGGTCGCTCGCTTTATGCAATCGGCGGCAATCAGGAAGTCGCGCGCCTCGCCGGCATCAATGTCAACCTCTATACGATCGGCGTCTATGTCGTGTCCGGACTGCTTGCCGGTCTGGCGGGTGTGGTGCTTGCAATGCGTCTGGACTCGGTCCAGCCAACGGCCGGCGTCTCCTATGAGCTCGACACGATCGCAGCCGTCGTCATCGGCGGCACGAGCCTGAGCGGCGGCAAGGGCGGCATTCTCGGAACCATCATCGGCGTCCTGATCATCGGCGTTCTGCGCAATGGCCTGAACCTTCTAGGGGTCTCGCCCTTCACGCAGGCCGTCGTCATCGGAGTCGTCATCGCGCTCGCAGTCGCAGCCGAAGCCATCAAGAGGAAGTGACGCTTCGATTGCCGATCAGTTTGGCGGTTCGCCCGCCAGTTCACCGCCGGGCAAATGCCAGGCAAAAACTTCGGTCCTGCGATGGTAGCGGGGTCCCGAAACAACGGAGGAGATCTACCATGAAACTCAAGACCATGCTTTTGGCCGCCGCAGCGCTGGCCACGACTGCCCTCAGCCCGTTCGGCGCATCTGCCGAAGAGGTAAAGAAGATCGGGCTCGCCGTTTCTAACCTGCAGGCCGACTACTTCAACCAGATCAAGATCGGCGTCGAGGCCTATGCCAAGGAGAAGGGCATCGAGGTCATCACCGTCGACGCCAAGAACGACAGTGCAACCCAAGTCAGCCAGGTTCAGGATCTGCTGACGCAGGGCATTGACGCCTTCATCTACATCCCGGCGGGTGCTGCCGCTGCAGCCGTTCCGACGCGCCTTGCCAAGGAAGCGGGCATCCCGGTCGTCAACGTCGACCGCAATGCCGACGACGCCCCCGGCGACACCTTCATCGCCACCGACAACGCAACGTCGGCCTATGAAGTCTGCAAGCACATCATTGGTCTCGCCGGTGGCAAGGGCAAGATGATCATGATTCACGGCCAGAAGGGCACGACGCCTGAAGTCGAGCGTACCAAGGGCTGCATGAAGGCGATCGGCGAAAATGCCGGCGTTGAACTGGTGGCTCAGCAGTGGAGTGAGCAGTGGTCGCAGGCCGAAGGCCTCAACATCGGTCAGAATCTGCTGCAGGCCCATCCTGACGTCTCGCTGATCTTCGCTCAGGCAGACGGTCTGGCTCTCGGCGCAGCACAGGCGGTCAAGGTCTCCGGCGTGTCGCAGCGCGTCTATGTCGGCGGCTTCGACGGCGACACCACGGCCCTGCCGATCCTGGCAGAAGGCGGCTTCGACGCCACGGCAACCCAGCAGGTTCGCGGCATCGGGCGCCTCGCCGTCGACAGCGCCATAAAGCTTGCTGCCGGCGAAAAGCTCCCGGCCGAACAGCTGCTCCCGGGCTTCCTGACGACGCCTGAGAATGCCGCGAAGTTCGTCGCCGAGCATCCCTGATCCCGACCCGGAAGACAGCGCCATGACTGCCAACGACCTCCCACCCATTCTCTCGCTCCGGCAGATCCGCAAGGTCTACGGATCGCTCGAGGTCCTGCACGGCATCGACCTCGATGTGAGAGTGGGTGAAGTCGTGGCGCTGCTCGGCGAAAACGGCGCCGGAAAGTCGACCCTTTCGAGGATCATTTCCGGTGCCGTTCAGCCGACCTCAGGTCAGATGACCTGGTTTGGCGACGCTTACGCACCTGCAACGCCACGCGCTGCCATGGATGCCGGTGTCGGCATGATCCACCAGGAGCTGAAACTCCTGCCGCAATTGTCGATCGCCGAGAACGTCTTCGTTGGCCGCTATCTGACCAAGGGCGGACGCATCGACCGGCAGGCCATGGAAGAACGCGCCCATGCCGGTCTTCAGCGGCTCGGGCTTGATGTTTCGCCCCGCCGTCTTGTCGACGGGCTATCGACGGCCAAGCAGCAATTGATCGAAATCGCCAAGGCGATGACCCTCAATGCCAAGCTGCTCATTCTTGACGAGCCGACGGCCGCACTGGGCGGCGAAGAGACACAGCTTCTGTTCAGGCAGATCGAGCGACTGAAGGCCGACGGTGTCGGCATCATCTACATTTCCCATCGCCTCGAAGAAATCCGGCAGATCGCCGATCGCATCGTCGTCATGCGTGACGGCTCGAAGGTGCAGGAATTCGATCGCGGTGACGTCCCGGTCCGCACCATCGTCGAGGCCATGGTCGGCCGGTCGCTGGACCGCCTGTTCCCGGCGGTCCCCGCCCCACAGGATCAGGTCATGCTCGAAGTGCGTGGCCTCTCCTCGCCTTCGAACACTTTCCGAAACATCGACTTCGCCGTGAACTGCGGGGAAGTCTTCGGCATTGCCGGCCTCGTCGGGGCCGGGCGTACCGAACTGGTGCGCGCGATCACCGGTGCAGACCCGATTGCCAGCGGCAAGGTCATCCTCGACGGCAAGGACATCACACCGCGCAGTCCGCGTGATGCGATCGACAACGGCGTGGTTCTGGTTCCGGAAGACCGCAAACTGCAAGGGCTGGTGCTCGAGCATTCGATCACAGAAAACATCGGATACGCCAATTTCGACGCGGTTTCCAAGGGCGGATGGATCACCTCGAAACGGCTCGGCAGCTTTGCTGATACCTACATCAAGAAATTCGGGGTCAAGGGGCGCGGCGAGCAGAATGCCGGCGAGCTTTCGGGCGGCAACCAGCAGAAGGTCGTGCTGGCCAAGTGGCTTGCGAGGAACCCCAAGGTTGTTGTGCTCGACGAGCCGACGCGCGGCATCGATGTCGGCGCGCGCTCATCGATCTACGACACCATCATGGAACTCGCCCGCCAGGGTATTGCCGTCATCGTGGTCAGCTCGGATCTGGAAGAGGTTCTCGGCGTCTCCAACCGGATCATGGTAATGGCTCAGGGAAAACAAGCCGGAATTCTCGACCGCACGGACGCCAATGACGTGTCGGTGATGGAACTGGCCACGATCTGAATTGCAGGAGAAACTTTCATGCCGGACATGAATTTGAACGCCCCGAAACTCTTCGATCTCTCGGGCAATGTCGCTCTGGTGACGGGCGCCGGCAGCGGCATCGGTCAGCGGATTGCGATCGGCCTTGCACAGTGCGGGGCAGATGTCGCGCTGCTTGACCGCCGCACCGATGACGGCCTGGCAACGACCGCGCGCTACGTGAAAGATGCAGGCCGCCGCAGCATCGAGATCGCTGCGGACGTGACGCAGTCCGCCGCTCTTAACGACGCTGTTTCCCGGACGGAGGCCGAACTTGGTCCGCTGACGCTTGCCGTCAATGCGGCCGGCATCGCCAATGCCAATCCGGCGGAGGAAATGGAGGAAAGCCAGTTCCAGACGATGATGGACATCAACCTGAAGGGTGTCTTTCTCTCTTGCCAGGCGGAAGCCCGCGCCATGCTGAAGAATGGCCGTGGTTCGATCGTCAACATCGCCTCGATGTCCGGCGTGATCGTCAATCGTGGGCTCAACCAGTGCCACTACAATGCGTCCAAGGCCGGCGTCATTCACATGTCGAAATCCATGGCCATGGAATGGGTCGGGCGCGGCATCCGGGTCAACACGATCAGCCCGGGCTATACGGCAACCCCGATGAACACGCGTCCCGAGATGGTTCATCAGACGAAACTCTTCGAGGAGCAGACCCCGATGCAACGGATGGCAACGGTCGACGAGATGGTCGGCCCCGCCGTCTTCCTGCTTTCGGGCGCAGCAAGTTTCGTCACGGGCATCGATCTTCTGGTCGACGGCGGCTTCTGCTGCTGGTGACGGCTCCTCGTCATTCTGGAACTCCCAAGCTGGCACGGTGCTCGATGCATCGTGCTTTTTTTGTTTCACGACCTCAGCTTACGCGCCTGCGACATCAGTCCCGAATTTGCTGCATCTGCTCAGTTTCCGCTTGAAAAACCAGTGGCTTCTCCCCTACCTTAGGACCGTTCTCAGGGCGGGGCGAAATTCCCCACCGGCGGTATCCGGTTTTGCCGGGAGCCCGCGAGCGCTTTCACTTCGGTGAAAGGCAGCAGATCCGGTGCGATGCCGGAGCCGACGGTTAGAGTCCGGATGAAAGAGAGCATCGGCTAAAGCGGCTCCCCGCTCTGGGGAGGCGCGCGTGCTGTGTTCGCCCAAGGGATGGAATGGCGACCGTAAGGTCGTGGTTTGGCCGATTGCTCGGTTACCCTTGAAAGGCACTGGAATGACACTTTCGAAAATTGAAGACGCATTGGAAGCCCTCGCACGCGGGGGCATGGTTGTCGTTGTCGACGACGAGAACCGGGAGAATGAAGGGGACATCATCGTCGCTTCGGATCATGTGACGCCGGCAAGCATCGCATTCATGATGAAACATGCGCGCGGCCTGGTGTGCATAGCCATGGAAGGCGAGCGTCTCGACGCGCTCGATATCCCGTTGATGGTCCCGAACAATACCGAATATCTGAAGACGGCCTTCACCGTTTCGGTTGATTATGTCCATGGTACGACAACCGGGATTTCGGCTGCCGACCGGGCGGCGACCGTCCGGGCACTGATGGACGCGACCACAGCCCCCCAGGACTTCGCGCGACCGGGACATATCTTCCCGTTGCGCGCCCATCCCCAAGGTGTTCTCGGACGCCCCGGCCATACGGAAGCCGCCGTCGACCTCGCCCGGCTTATCGGCGCCAAGCCCTCCGGCGTCATCTGCGAAGTCGCCAATGACGACGGAACAATGGCGCGGCTGCCCGAACTGGTCGAATTCTGCAAACTGCATGGTTTGCCGCTGATTTCGATCGAGGACCTGATCCGCTACAGGGCGAGCCTGAGCAATGCGTCACGACCGGCTGCCGCTGCCTGAAGACCGTACTGTGCTGCAAGGTTCGCTGATTTGCGGGCCTGCGTGACAGGATATCCCGCCAAAACACACGCACTTCTCTGGCGGGGTATCCGTCCGATGGCCTATCGAGCGTCAGCGGCCATACGGGCACCAAATTGCGAAACCGCGTGAGAGCGCGAGGGCATCCGCCCAACCTCATGTCATGATCACGAAATCATTGCCTGTGCACCTGTCTGGAGCCAGCGGAGCATCGGTGCGGATGAGGACTGCGCCCGGATGCAGCACCTCTTTTGATGGGTCCAGTCCTGGGCGTCTGCGGCAGCGCCGGAAATGATGACAGCTGTGCCGAGATGGGTGATGTCGACGAGACGCTCGAAAAGGGCCATCGGCAGGCACAGGCAGGCCTACCAGGCCGGATAGCTGGGTGGATTTCCGGCCTGGAGTGCAAGGTCCGACCAGGTCAGCCGGTTCCTATTGGGCATCGGCCGGCGATATCGAGGATCCGGGCTTGGTCCCGATCGAAAGCGACCAGATTACCTTCTTCCCGCAGGCTTGCACCATAGCCGTTCTGGTCGAGAAGACCGACCGATATGGGGCATACGATATGGGGCATACGATCTGCGACAAACCATGATGCCCGATGAACGGGTTGAAGCCTGGCGCTCATCGTCGCTGCGCGTCTTGTTTGCAAAGCAAAGGGTCAGGAGCCTTCTCCATGGCATCGGGCAGATCGCAGCGATCATGACATCCGGCTCCCTCGTTCCTTGTTTGTAGAGCTCCATCGCGTATCGAGCCGCCGTGCGGTCCAGATCGCCCATGGGCTCCTCGCATTAGAAACCGGTGTTCCGGAGAACGTCCCGGATAATCCCGACATCTGAGTTGCCGAGGAGATTTGAATTCCCGTCGGAAGACATATCGTCCTCCTCTGCTGGGGCTCGAGTGAGTGCCGCCCGCAAAAATGACAGAGCCCATAAAGTGCCTGCCGCTATCTTCTGCAGGCGCCGTTCAGGTCTCTGTCAGCTTTCCTCTTCAGTGCATCGGATCTTCGGATCAATGCACGAAAGGAATGTGGCCTTGTTCGAAACACTGAAGACCCATAGGCCGCGACTGCGCAGCGAATGGCTGAGCATACTCACTGCGGTCTATCTGCTGTTTTTCCTGAACACGACCTTCTGGGACAAATCCTTCCTCTATCTCAAGGGACAGGGCTTCGGACTGTTAGCGCTTGCCGTCGGCCTCCTGGCCGCCTTCATTGCGCTGACGATCACCTTCTCGGCCAAGTATCTCATCAAGCCCGCCCTGATCTTCATGGTGCTGGCCGGCGTTGCAGGTGCCTGGTTCATGGATCGCTTCGGGGTGATCATCGACACCGAAATGATCCGCAACGCCATGGAGACGAACCAGGCCGAAGCCGGTCATCTGATCACCGGCGCCTTCGTTCTTCACATGATCCTGTTCGGGGTGCTGCCTTCCCTGTTCATCGCCTGGGTCGAGGTTGTCCATCGACCGATCCTCCGGAAGGTCCTGGTCAATCTGGCGATCATCGTCCCCAGCCTGCTCGTCTTTGCCGGTGCCGGCCTTTCGAACAGCGGCACCTATATCTTCAGCACCCGGGAACACCGAGATTGGTTCCGCACACTCAACCCGATCTTTCCCCTCGGCAGTGCGGCCAGCTTCCTCGTCGGACAATCGCGCGAACAGACGATCGTTCTGCAGCCCTTGGCCACCGACGCCAAGGTCGTCGATGCACTGCCGGCGGCCAAGCGTCGACCGCGCGTTACCGTCGTGGTCGTCGGCGAGACAGCGCGGGCGCAGAATTTCCAGCTCGGCGGCTATGCCCGCGCAACCAATCCTGAGCTTTCAAAGCGGGACATCGTCTATTTCAACAACACATCGAGCTGCGGGACGGCGACTGCCGTGTCAGTGCCCTGCATGTTCTCCGTTTACGGTCAAAGGAGCTATTCGCATGCCAAGGCGCTTGCCACCGAGGATCTCATGGATGTTCTGAACCATGCTGGGATCAAGACCGAGTGGTGGGACAACAATACCGGCGACAAACATGTCGCTGACCGGATCAAGAAAACCGATTTCTTCAGTTCGAACGATCCGCGGTTCTGCAAAGGTGGAGAGTGCCTCGACCAAATCCTGGTCGACGGTCTCGACGACTGGCTGAACAAAGTCGATGGCGACGCCGTCCTGGTGCTGCACCAGCTCGGCAATCACGGCCCGGCCTATTACCTCCGCTCTCCGGAGGAATTCCGAAAATTCATGCCGGACTGCCGCTCCGTGGACTTCGACACCTGCACGCCGGAGACAATCACCAACGCCTATGACAATGCGCTGCTCTATACCGACTACATCCTTTCGGAAGTAATCGACAAGCTGAACGCGCATGGCGATCGGCTCGACACGGCGATGATCTACATGTCGGACCACGGGGAATCGCTCGGCGAAAACGGTCTTTATCTGCATGGTGCGCCCTATATGTTCGCACCGAAGGAGCAGACGCATATTCCCTTCGTCGTCTGGATCTCCCCTGGCCTGCGACAGTCGACCGGAATCGACAAGCCATGTCTCGCGGCAAAGGCGGACGCGCCACATTCCCATGACAACCTCTTCCACAGTGTTCTCGGCCTGATGCAGGTGAAGACGCAGGTGCATGACACCGCGCTGGACATCTTTGCAGCCTGCCGCAACGGAGCCTCCTCATGACCCACGACACCGGATTTGATCCATCAAAGCAGGGCGGGTTTGCCCATCTGCGGGCTGCTGCCGGCTATTCGATCGGCGGCCTGACACGGCTGGCGAGGGAGGCTGCCTTTCGCCAGGAGGTACTGGCCGGCACCGGGCTGCTGGTGGCTTACTGGATGATGAATGTAACCATGGCCGTCCGGCTTTCGGCAGCCGTTCTGTTTCTCCTGTTGATCGCCATGGAGGCGGTCAACACGGCGATCGAGGAAATCATCGACCGCATCTCGCCGGAGGTGTCTGATACCGGCAAGCATGCCAAGGATCTCGGCTCGCTCGCCGTCTTCTGCCTGATCCTGGCCAATTCCATGCTGCTCTTATACGCGCTCTCGGTTCATCTTTCGATGTGACGCTGCCGTTACCGGCACGCGTTGTGGGACATCCGCGGGAAAAGAGCCCAAAATACGAAAAGGACGCCGCAGATGCAGCGCCCTTCTTTTCCTTCAGGGAATGCAGGGGATCAGAGAATGTCGCCTGCGGTCGGCGCGCGCTTGCGGCCCGTGATCATGGCGAGCACCAGGTTCTCGTGGTGCCGGAGGCTTGCATGGACCACACCGACCACATGCAAGGCGATCGCCACCAGCAGCAATTGCGCCAGGGCCTCATGCGTTTCCTCGACCCATTCGATGCCCCAATAGGCGTCGGTGGTCTGCATCCAACCGGTCAACGCGATGCCACCGACCATGACGAGCAGCACAACGACCATGGCAGCCCCGAGAGGATTGTGGCCGAGGTAGCGGGCCTCCTTGTGGCGCAGCATCTCGCCGGCATAGAGCAGTGTCCGCTTTGGTGACCGGATGAACTGGCTGAAGCGGGCATAATGCGTCCCGACCAGCCCGAGAACGAGCCGCAGGCCAATCAGACCGGCGGCCGCATAGCCCGCAACCTCGTGCAGGCTCTGCAACTCGTCCGCGGTCAACCAGCACAAGGCGACACTGCCCGCGAGGCTCCAGTGAAAGAGCCTGATCGGACTATCCCAAACCTTGACTGTCGAGGCCATGGATCAGTCCTCGATCTTCATGTCGACCGACTCAAGGGTCTGCGGGTTGAAATAGGCCTCGACCTTTTCTCCCTTGGCGTTGATGGCATAGGCCTCGTAGCAACCATCTTCGGTCTTGATCGAGCGGACCTTCCAGCCTTCGCCTTCGAGTTTGGCCTGCAGGGTCTCGCGCGGCTGCCAGTCGGCCATGGCGACATTGCATTTTTCCGAGGCGAGAGCGGTGCCGCCGAATGCTGCTGCAAGGCCAAGGGTGATGATGATCTGACGCATGGGAATGTGCTCCTTTCCTGTTTTGGACACGAGGAGGAAGATCGGCGATCAAGCTGACAGCCACCTGAACAGGTTCATTCAACCTTGCGGCTGCTTCAGCAGCCTGTCAGTTTCAGATGCGACAAGGGATTACGGTCGCTTGGATAGAGGTCATGGAATGCGCGTGCTCTTGGTGGAAGACGATGAAATGCTGGGCGATGCGGTGAGGACACATGTCGACCGTCAGGGCCATGCCGTGGACTGGGCACTCACGCGCGACGAGGCTGAAGCGAGCCTAAAGGCTGCGGCCTACGATCTCGTGCTTCTCGATCTGCGCCTGCCGGATGGAAGCGGGCTCGACATCCTGAAGGCTCTGCGCGCCCGCCGTGACGACTTGCCCGTGATCATCATGACGGCACATGACCAGGTGTCCGACCGGATCGCCGGATTGAATGCCGGAGCTGACGACTATCTTGTAAAGCCTGTCGATCTGGGCGAGCTGCAGGCCCGCATTCATGCCGTGTCTCGGCGCTATGGCACGCACAAGCTGCCCGATCTGACCATAGGCGGCATCGCGGTCTATCCTTCCGAACGGCGGATCGCCGGCAGGGAGGGAGAGGAAATTCTGCTTTCATCCCGGGAATGGGCCGTGCTCGACCGGTTGATCGCGCGCAAGCGCGCGATCGTTTCGAAAGGACAGATCGAAGAGGCACTCTATGCCTTCGGGGCGGAGGTCGAGAGCAACACTGTCGAGGTCTATGTCAGCCGCCTGCGCAGAAAACTCGGCAAAGATGCCATCGAAACCGTGCGCGGTGTCGGCTACAGGATTTCCAGCGATGCGATTTGAGACCCAAAGCCTTGCAGGACGTCTCGTCTTGTCCCTGTCGATCCTGCTTGCCGTGTTCTGGACGATCGCAGTCGGGCTCTCCATCCATGTGATGCGTGCCGAGTTCGATGAGGTCTTCGACAGCGCCTTGCAGGAAACCACCGAACGCCTCGCGCCGCTGGTGATCGACGACTATTTCCGCCGTGACGCCGGCACCGTGCCGAACCAGGTGGCCGCACTCAATCCGGGTGCTGCCGACGAATACCTGACCTATCAGGTGCGCGATGCCTCGGGACGGGTGCTCATGCATTCGCACAATGTCGGGACGGAGCCTTATCCCGCGCCGCTGACGCCCGGGTTCTGGAGTGGCGATAGCAGACGGTTCTTCACCATCGCAACCGTCAGCGACACGCTCTTCATACAGGTGGCGGACTCGCTTGCGCATCGGCGCGAGGCCACGCTCGAAAGCGCCTTGACGCTGTTGCTGCCGATCCTGCTGCTTCTGCCGCTTGGCATGTTCGCGATCCGCTGGGTCGTGGTGCGGGCGACGCGGCCTGTTACCGAATTGCGTGACGCGATCAGCGCGCGTGACGGAAGCAATCTCGAACCGATCGACCTCAACGGCCTGCCGACAGAAATCGCCACGATCAGAAGCTCGGTGAATACGCTTCTCGGTCGATTGAAGCTTGCGCTGCAGGCGGAGCGAGACCTCGCCGCCAACAGCGCGCACGAACTGCGCACACCGCTTGCCGGCGCGCTGGCACAGATGGAACTGCTCGCGGATCAATTGACCGAGCCGCGTGACAAATCACGGTCCGATCGTGTGCTTGAGGCACTCAGACGCTTGTCGCAGATGCTCGAGAAGCTTCTGCAGCTCTCCCGGGCAGAGTCGGGTCTAGGCCTCTCCAGCGCCTCCGTGGATCTGATCGCCCTGGTCAAACTGCTGGTCGAAAGCTTCCAGCGTTCCCATCAGTCCTCGACCGTCGTCCTCCAGCCATCGCCGGGGCTCGCGACGCTGTTTCGAGGGGTGGATCCCGACGCTTTTGCCATCGCCTTCAACAACCTCCTGGAAAACGCAGCCCGCTATGGGACTGCCGGACAGCCGATCACGGTCGCCATTACGGCCGATGGGCGCATCACGGTGACCAATGCCGTTTCGGTTCCCCTCGATGCTGACCTGGATGTCTACCGTGTCCGTTTCCGGCGAGGCTCCACCAACAAGCCTGGCTCAGGTCTGGGCCTCGCGATTGTCGACAAACTGATCGCCCAGATGAATGGTTCGATGGTCTTGAGGAGCGTGAAGCTGCCGGACGAGCGCACGGGGTTCCAATGCGAACTCTCTCTTCCGCCCGCGGGCTCAAGCGGGCATCAATGATGAAGGCTCACGCATAGTCTGCCAGCATGCTTGAAAGTGGCAGACGCACACGAAGCTTCATGCTGAGCAAGGCAAGACCGGTAATCTTGCGCTGCAGGAACATCTTGTCAGGGGACGGCAGAGCCCAGAGTGCACGATCTGCAAAGATCGGGAGAGCCCGCTGTCGCACCTCGACTAGCGGGCCACGGTCGCTGAAGTCGACCAGCCCCTCAGGCGCCTTGAGCACGTGGTCGAGCACGATCTGAATCATGTCCTCCAAAGTGCGACCATAGCGATCGGTCTGGGCGCGGGACAGATACTGCATGGCCATCAGTGCCTCGCGCACCTCCTTCACGCTGCCTGCGAGCGTCGCCTTGAGCAAAGCGTGGTAGTCCGCGGCACTCGTCGGGGACACAGGCCGAACGGCGCCAAAATCGAGAAGCGCGACGCGACCATCCGAAGGTCTCCAGAGATAATTGGCGAAGTTCGGGTCCGTCTGCATATGGCCGAAGTGGAAAAGCTCGCGCAGAGCCAGCTCCGAAATGGCGCTCATGGCCGCATTCCGCGCTGCCTCGGATGCGTGCGTGAGGGTCTCGAGCGGATCGCCATCGACGAAATCCATCGGCAGGACGGTGGGCCGAAGGAGATCCTCCACCGGGGCCGGCACCAGAAACCGATCATCACCGGCAAGCAATGTGCCGAAGCGGCGCATTTCCTCGGCCTCGCGCAGATAGTCCGCCTCTTCGCGCAATTGCCGTTTTGCTTCCTCCAGATGCGGCGCGATGTTGAGACCCACGGGAAGAAGGCCCGACAGACGCAGGAATGTCGCCACGTTGTCGATGTCGGAATCAATGCTTCGTGCGACACCCGGATACTGGACCTTGACGGCAACCCGGCGCCCCGAGGACAGGACGCCCCTATGCATCTGGCCGATAGAGGCCGCCGCGATCGGCGTCATGTCGAAGTGACTGAAATGTCGGCGCCAGTCCGCACCCCAGGCATGGGAGAGCGCCGCCGAAAGCTGGCCCGGCGGCATGAAATGTGCCGAGGAACGCAGTTGCGCGAAGATTGTCTGAAGCTCGGGCGGGAGGAACTCGCCGGGTTCGAGCGAGATCATCTGGCCCAGTTTCATGGCAGCGCCGCGCATGCGCGACAACTGATCGGCCGCCTTCAGCGCATTGGAAGGCGTCAACAGCAGGTCCCGCAGATGCGGCCTTTCACCCTGTGCAAGGCGGCTCAGTCCCTCCGCCACCATGCCAGAGGCGACCCCGCCAGCGATCTGGCCGAGGGCTGCAAGCCGGCTCAAGCGCCCCTGTGGGACGGGGCGATATCGATCACGGTCGCTCATGGCGATCCTTTCGGCGCAAATACAGCATGTCAGGCCCTCGCACTTCGAATGAGAGCCGGTATCTTTTCCTTCAGTGCGAAGAAGCCCTTGCGGCAGTGGGGCCAGCCGTGGCGGTCCCAGTCGCGCAAGCTCTCCGAAAAGGCGACTCCCGATTTGGCAAGGTCAGCCCGATAGGGCGCTATTGACGAGGCGACTGGCCCGACAGGCAGGAAGGCTGTGGCGATCTGTGTGCAACCGGCTGCCCTTGCCGTGTCCGCAAGCCTGTCTGGATCAACAGTTCCGAGGGCGGTCGCCTCCGGCCAGATCTCGGCGAGGCGCGAAAGAGCATCGCCAAGCGCGATCTCATCCCATTCGCTTCTGCCTTTGATCAAGGCGATGGCCTTGACCGGAAGCCTGCGCATTGTATCGATGTTTTCCATCGACAGATCCTCCGTGGTCACCAGCAGAAGCGTGGGGATGACCGGATCCGGGAGAACGGCGGTCCGGATGGATGTCGGCGACGGGACTGCAATCCTGTCTGAAGGGATGCGTGCGGCGCGGGCAAGGCCTTTGGGGGAATAGCGGCCATCGGTCATCGACCGGATGCGCTCGGGATCAGCGAGATAGGCCTTGCCGGCCGTGTGCAGTCCTGCAACCCAGCGCCAGGACAAGGTGTTCGACGCCGGATCTGCATCGATCAGACGATCGACCATATGGGCAGCCCCAAGCTCCCATGGCAGATCAAGGGTGAAGATCCAGATCGACGCGAATTGCATCCGCGCCCAATTGTGGAGGTAGCCAGTCTCCTCCAGTTCTGCCACCCAGGCATCGAAGCAGTCTATGCCGGTGCGCCCCTCAATCGCTGCCTGGTATCGGGCCCTACGTGCCGCCGTAGCATCCAATGCGTCTCGGGCTTCCTGCACCGAGCCGAGATACTGCTCCCAGACCTCGGGACGTTGCTCAAGCCATCCCTTCCAATAGGTGCGCCAGAAGACTTCGCTGACGAACTTCTCCGCCGCTGCAAGACTATGCCGTTCCAAGACGGCTGAAACCACTTCCTCTTCGCTGACCACCCGCCTTCGCAACGCGGCGGACAGCCGGGATACGTGCTCGTGCTGACCCTGTCCCTTTTCCTTGTTGCGCAGACGCGCATAGGCGCCTGCAGCAGCGGGCAGAAATGAATCGAGACGTTCAAGGGCGTTTGCACGGGTCAGCGGAAATGCGGGGAATGCCATCGTTACTCCGGGCCTGGTCTGTCGGGATGGCAGGCTGTTTTTGCCTGACATTGCGCAATACGCAGGCCGACCAGAGGCGGACCTGCGTAATGCCGCGCATATCGGACCACTGCGGCAACTCGTCCGGTTTCGCCGGCTACAATGAAGCCCGGCCATCATCCTTGAAGACTGATGTCAGAGCGGGGCCGGCAAGCATGGGAAGGACGGCATTTACCGAACGCTCACTAGAAAGGCGCTTTTGCAGATCAAGAGGTTACGGCGTGAATGACGGGAAACCGGGAAGCGGCGAGGACATTTGAGCCGCCGCGGTGTGATTATCCCATCCAATTTCACCGAAGAATGAGAGAAACGACACGATTGATAAATCCGCGCTATCAAATTCAGAAGAATCTTAAGGAAGGCATGCTGAATTAGGCTCTCAAGGGAGAACCCATCATGCGCTTCATCGTTTCTGCCGTCCTTTGTCTGTTCCTGACTTCTCTTGCCGGCGCGGCATCAGCCTCGGGAGAGGCATGGGTGGCTGCAAAAACAACGACGCAGGTTGCCTACACCCTCGACAAAAGCACATGGATTCCGCTCAAGCGTGGCATGGCGGTGCCGAACACGGCGTGGATCTCGACGGGTCCACGCGGACGGCTTCAGCTGGTTCGCGGCAGCGAGAGCATTGCCTTTCAACCCAACACGCTGGCCGCGATCATCACCAAGGGCCGGGATAGCAGCCGCAAGACCGAGGTGGTCCAGCAGATCGGCGAAATCAGCCTGGAAATCGAGAAGCGGCAGCGTCCGCATACCACTGTGCAGACACCTTTTCTGGCCGCAGTGGTGAAGGGTACGCAATTCACGGTCAAGGTGGGCAGGGCCAATGCCGCCGTTGCCGTCGAACGCGGTCTGGTTCAGGTCACAAGTTTCAACAGTGGTGAACGCAGCGATCTGGGCGCCGGTCAAGGTGCAAGCGTGGACGCATCCGGCATGACGGTCGCAGGCCTTACGGAGCAGCCGGTCGTGACGCGTGTCGGGCCTTCCCGCGCCGTTGTCCCTGCCGTTGGCGCCGTCATCAACACAACGGCGACGGCCGATGATGCGACTGATGCTACCAGCAGGAGCCAAACGACCGGCAACGCGGGCGGAAACGGTAATGGCAGCGCCAACAGCAGCAGCAGCTCCGACGGTAACAGCAGCGACAACGGCAACGGCAACGGGAACGGGAACGCTGGCGGAAACTCGGGTGGCAACGGAAACGCTGGCGGAAACGGAAACGGCAACGGCGGCGGCAGCGAGAACAGCAATGCTGGCGGGAACGGGAACGGGAACGGGAATGCTGGCGGAAACAGCAAAGACAAGGCCAAGGGCAAGGACAAAGATCAGGATGATGATGACGACTGAGATTGACCGCTTACGCGGCCGTGCCCTGATCTGCGCATGACAGATGGATTTGCGCTGATGCGCACAATGCTTTCTCGCCTGGTATCGTTTCGGGTCGCCATGATCAGCGTGATCATGGCGCTCCCGCTTTTTCTGCCATCCTTGTCTGTTGTTCAGCATCTCGACAACGAACTCATCGAATTCCGCGCAGCTGCGGCGCCTCGCAATGCGAGCGGTGACTTTGTGTTTGTCGCGATCGACAAGAAAAGTCTCGCGGAGGTCGGGACCTGGCCCTGGCCGCGGGATGTCCATGCCGACCTGATCGACAGACTGGTCGCGGCGGGTGCCGGCGACATCTTCCTGGACATCGACTTCAGCACGGCATCTCGCCCCGAGAGCGATGCCCGACTGGCCCAGGCACTGGAAGATGCCGGCGGCGGCGTCATACTGCCGATCTTTCGTCAACAATTCGGCGCGAGATCAGCAGATCCCCTGACGCTGACTTCGCCGCTGCCGCTCTTTGCCGACCATGCCTGGTTGGCGCTGGTCGATGTCGCGCTGGATGACGACGGATTGATGCGGTCCTTCCCCGTGACGGAATTGATCAACGGCATCCCCACACAATCGGCGCCCGCCGTGCTCGCGGGCTATAGCGATGCGCGCGCCGGCAAGCTCGAGATCGATTTCTCCATTCGCCCGGAAACCGTTCCGACGTTTTCGGCTGCGGACGTGCTGTCGGGCACCGTGCCGCGCAATGCAGTCGAAGGCAAGTCGGTCGTGGTCGGCGCCTATGCGACGGAACTGAAAGACCTCTTTGCCGTGCCGATCTACGGCATCCTGAGCGGGCCGATGCTGCATGTGCTGGCAACCGAAACTCTGGTGCAGGATCGAATTCTGAAGCCGCTGTGGGTGGAGCCGATTGGTCTGCTGTTGGCGGCCTTGATCGTGGGCTACACACTTGCCTTCCATCGTCTGTCGCTGGCGGTGCCGATTGCCGCTTCGGCTGCCCTGATCGCGATCGGAGAGGCGATCGCCTTCCTGCTCTACAAGCAAGAAGCACTCGTGTTTCATACCGCCACGCTGTGGCTGACGCTGGGCTTCGGCTTCTTCATGCTCCTGGCAGAGAAGGTCGGTCTCAATGGCTGGCTCGCCGAAATTGCCGTGGTCGAAAACCGCGAGATCCGTCGTGTGCTTAAGCGCGTCATCAACGACAGTGTCGACCCTGTCATCGTTCTCGACGAGAAGCGCAATCTGCGCGATGCCAGCCAGACGACCAGCGACGTGCTGGACCTCGATCAGGCGGTGGCGCCCGTGACGAATCTCGATAGTTTCGCGCCACCGGTGCTTGTTGATGCCGTCCTCGCACTCGAAGAAAAGTACGGTGCCGAACCTGGCCGCGTGCATAGCGAAAAGGTGACGATTGATCTGCCCGGGAAAAAGGGCCGCCGGCATATCGAGGCGGTGATTACGATCTCGCCATTCGAGACCCGCGACGGCCGCGGGCTCACGTCGATCGGCAAGTTTGTCATCTGCATCACGCTGCGGGATGTCACGGCACGGCGTCTCTACGAAACCAAACTCGAACAGATGGCCCGCATCGACGAGCTGACCGGGCTTTTGACGCGCCGTGGTCTCGGCGATGCCATGGTGGCGGCTGACCGGGAATTCTCGATCTTCGTCATCGATCTCCACCGCTTCGGCCATCTGAACGAGATGCTGGGACGGGAGAAGGGCGACGGCGTTCTGCAGGCTGTGGCGGCACGGCTTCGGCGTCATGCAGGGATCCATGGTCTGACCGCCCGCATTGCAGGCGATGTACTCTGTTTAGCGACCCCCGGCATTGATACGCCGGAGGCTCTTGGCGAGCGCGCGGAAAGGGTGCTTGCGCTCTTTGAAACACCCTTCGGTGTGGACGGGATCAAGATCGAGCTCAACGCTCGCATCGGCGCCTGCAGCGGCTCACTGGATCTGGGTGACCCCGGCAAATGGGTAGAGGCGGCGGAACTGGCGCTGATCGATGCGAAGCGCGTGGGCGGTAGCGGTTGGCGGGCCTATGACCCCGCATCGGCACTTCGAAGGGCCCGTTCGCGTCTGCTCGAAGCCGAGCTGCGCTCGGGACTCGATCAAGGTCAGTTCTTCTTGCTTTACCAGCCGCAGGTCGAGCTCCGGTCCGGCAGACTGATCGGCGCGGAGGCGCTTCTGCGCTGGCAGCACCCGACACTCGGAATGATCTCGCCGGCCGAATTCATCGGCATTTCGGAAGCCAACGGCTTCATCTGCGATCTCGGTCAGTTCATGTTCATCGAGGCCTGCAAGGCGGCAACGACATGGCCAGCCCATGTCAGCGTTGCCGTCAACATTTCTCCGGTCCAGTTCCTGCGCGGGGATCTGCTGTCGGATATCCGCACCGCACTCTCTGCCAGCGGACTTTCGCCGCACCGGCTGCATGTGGAGATCACCGAGTCGATCTTCATCGAGCGCTCGGATGAACTCTTCACGACACTCGACGCGCTGCGCGATCTGGGCGTAACCATCGCGCTCGATGACTTCGGGACAGGTTACTCGTCGCTCAGCTATATCTCCACGCTCCCACTCGACAAGCTCAAGATCGACCAGTCCTTCATCCGCGACATGGTCAGCGATCCCGCTGCCCAAAGCATCATTCAGGCCGTCACGACGCTGGCCCATGGCCTTGGCCTGAAAGTCGTCAGCGAAGGTATCGAAAACGCCTTGCAGTGTGAAATGCTGACGGCCATGGGCTGTGAGGAAGGTCAGGGCTATCTGTTCGGACGGCCGCAGTCGGCACGCGAGATTCAGACACTGTCAGCCGCCCATTCTCTGTTGGCGAGAGCGGAGAAGGGCTCCGTCACCGGCCTGGCGCAGGCCGGCTGAGCACGAAGGCCGCACAGCCGACGAGGATCGCGCCGATCAACAGCTTCAGCCAGAGTTGTGGCGGCCCGAAGACGAGCACGATGCCGTAGCTTGCGGCCATCAGCGAAACCGAGGCGATCTTGGCCTTGCCGGAGATCGCGCGTTCGCGGCGCCAGTCGATCAGAGGCTGACCAAAGCGGGGGTGATCGAGCAGCCATTGCTCGAAACGCGGCGAGGAGCGGGCAAAGAGGGCGGCGGCGAGGATCATGAAGGGCGTTGTCGGCAGCACCGGAAGGAAGACGCCGACGAGGCCGATCCCTACCAGCAGCCAGGCGCAGCCAAGAATAAGCAGGCGCATCGCATTCCCTTCGCTGACCGCCGTCACGTTGCCGGGAGATATCGCATGATTCGCGGGTGGCCAATGATTTTGAGGATTGCGGCAAATGCGGCGATTTTTCGTTTGCGCCGCAACAGGCTGAAATGCATCCTTGCCCGCGTAATCCCACCTGCAGGAATTCAACTCCCATGTCCAAGGTCACCCTCGTGCTCGGCGCCGGCATCATCGGCGTTTCCACGGCCATCCATCTCGCCCGTCGGGGGCGTTCGGTGGTGCTGGTGGATCGCCGGGGGGCCGGCGAGGAAACCTCCTTCGGCAATGCGGGCCTGATCCAGCGCGAGGGAGTCGTGCCCTACGGCTTCCCGCAGGACCTGAGCATGCTGATCCGCTACGGCTTCAACAACCGGATCGACGCGCATTATCATGCAAGCGCAATCCTCAAGCTCGTGCCTTTCCTTTCGCGCTACTGGTGGCATTCGAACAAGAGCCGCCACCAGGCCATTGCGCGCGCCTATGCGCCGCTGATCGAGAACTCGATCACGGAGCACCAGGACCTGATCCAGGCGGCGAAAGCCGACCATCTGATCCGCAAGGATGGCTGGATGGAGATCTTCCGCACCACCGGCAAACGCGACACGGAGCTCGCCGAGGCAGAGCGTCTGGCGCGCGAATACGGCGTCAGCTACCGCGCGCTGAACCGCGAGGAGCTTGCCAGGGAAGAGCCGCATATCCGAGGCGATTTCGTCGGCGGGTTGAAGTGGAACGATCCGTGGTCGGTCACCAATCCGCATGGTCTGACGCAGGCCTATCTCACCTATTTCCAGTCGCTCGGCGGGCGCTTCGTCAAGGGCGATGCCCTGTCGCTGCAGACCGGCGCCTCGGGCAAGGGCTGGCGCGTCAAGACCGATGACGGCATGGTCGAGGGCGACGATGTGGTGCTGGCGCTTGGGCCATGGTCCGAGGAAGTGACCCGCAAGTTCGGCTACCGCTTCCTGCTCGGCGTCAAGCGCGGCTACCACATGCATTATGCGCCAGAAGGCAATGCCGTCCTCAACAACTGGACGATGGATGCCGAGCGCGGCTATTTCCTCGCGCCGATGGAAAAGGGCATTCGCCTGACGACGGGCGCGGAATTCGCCAATCGCGATGCGCCCAAGTCTCCGGTGCAGCTGGCGCGGGCCGAAAAAGTGGCGCGCGAGATCTTTCCGCTGGCCGAGCGTCTGGATGCCGAACCCTGGATGGGTGCCCGCCCCTGCACGCCCGATATGATGCCTGTTATCGGCAAGGCGCCGCGCCATGAGGGCATGTGGTTCGCCTTCGGCCATGCGCATCATGGCTTGACACTGGGTCCGGTCACCGGCCGTCTGATCGCCGAAATGATGGATGGGGAGAAGCCATTCCTCGACACCAGGGCCTGGGCGCCTGAGCGTTTTCGCCCCTGAAAAACAAAGCTTTTCTGGCCCCCTTCTCAGGGGGCTAGCCTTTTTGGCGCCGAGGTGGTACTCAGTTCGCATAATTTGATCAAATTGTTTCCCGTCGGAAACAGGCCGGGCTGAAGCATGCGTCGCCAGAACGCGACCGGTCGAGGGGATCAGCAAGAGACGGACAGTGGCATGCGCCGGTGTTTGATCCATAACGCGAAAAGCGTCTATCGTTAGCGGACCAGCATCCGCTCGCGCCCTTGCGCGTTTCGACCCGATCGACATCAGCCACACGGTGATCCATGGACATGGCCGAAGAGGCACGCGAATTCTTCGCGGCAAATCCCGATATTGAAGTACTTGAAGCTTTCGTCATTGACGTCAACGGCGTGCCACGGGGCAAATGGATCCCGCGGGAGCGCGCGATCGACGTGCTGACCAAGGGCATGGCCATGCCGCGCTCGGTCTATGCCCTCGACGTCTGGGGGCGTGACGTCAATGCGGCTGGCCTCGCCGAGGGGACCGGCGATCCGGATGGCATCTGCTTTCCGGTTCCCGGCACGCTGTCGCGCGTGACCTGGTTGTCGCGCCCGACGGCGCAGGTGCTCTTGCAGATGCACACCCAGGAAGGCGAAAGCTTCTATGCCGATCCGCGTCAGGTGCTCGCCAATGTGCTGGAGCGCTTCAAGGCCGCAAAGCTGACGCCTGTTGTTGCCACCGAACTCGAATTCTACCTGATCGATCCCGTGCGCTCGGCGCTCGACCCGGTGCGTCCGCCGAACACCCGCGACGGTCGCTGGCATACCGGCCAGACGCAGGTTCTATCTATCTCCGAACTGCAGGACTTCGAGGAAGTCTTCCACGGCATTTCGACTGCCGCCCGCGCACAGAAGGTGCCGGCAGACACGACGCTGCGGGAAAACGGGCCCGGCCAGTACGAGATCAATCTCAACCACGTGCCGGATGCGCTCGCGGCTGCCGACTATGCGGTGCTCCTGAAGCGCATCGTCAAGGGCGTGGCGCGCGCCAATGATCTCGACGCGACCTTCATGGCCAAGCCCTACGGCACCCAGGCCGGCAGCGGCATGCATGTGCATTTTTCCGTGCTCGATGAGAACGGCCGCAACATCTATGTGGGCGAGGACGGCCCTTCCGAAGCGCTCTTCCATTCCGTCGGCGGGCTTCTTGAAAGCATGGGCGAGAGCATGGCGATCTTTGCGCCGCACCAGAATTCCTACCGTCGCCTGCGTCCATCCGAACATGCGCCGACCTACGCCTCCTGGGGCTTCGACAACCGCTCGGCTGCGGTGCGTGTTATCACCGCGTCGAAGCCGGCGACCCGCATCGAACACCGCGTAGCCGGTGCCGATACCAATCCCTATCTGGTTCTGGCGATGATCCTGTCGGCGGCGCTTGCCGGCATGAAGGAGAAGCTTTCGCCGGGTGGCGCGATCTCCGGCGATGACCATGCGGTCAGCCACGAGCCTTTGCCGACCAACTGGGACTATGCGCTGCAGCGCTTTGCCAAATCGAGCTTCGCCTATGCGGCGCTCGGACCGAAGTATCGAAGCCTTTATACCGCCTGCAAGCAGCAGGAACTCTCGGAGTTTTCGCTGCGTGTGACCGACGTCGAATACGACGCCTATATCCGGACCGTGTGAGGTGAAGCCATGACCAAGTCGATCGGACCAAACCCCGGCCATGCGGCCTCCTATTACGCAGCCTCTGCCCGCGACAAGCGCGTGCGCCCGAAGCTGGATGGCCAGCACACGGCCGACATCTGCATCATCGGCGCTGGCTTTACCGGCATTTCTGCGGCACTCGAGCTTTCCGAAAAGGGCTATGCCGTCATCGTGCTGGAAGCCGACCGTATCGGCTTCGGCGCGTCCGGGCGCAATGGCGGCCAGATCGTCAATGGCTATAGCCGTGACCTCGAAACGATTGCCCGGCGCTACGGCCAGAACAAGGCCGACAAGCTCGGCGAGATGTCGCTGGAGGGTGGCCGGATCATCCGCGAGCGCGTGGCGAAATACGGGATCGAATGCGATCTCGTGAATGGCGGTTTCTTCGCTGCCTTTACCGACAAGCAGGTCAAGGAAATGGCTGGTGTCCGGGAACACTGGATGAAGCATGGCCATGACGGGCTGGAAATGGTCTCCAAGGCCGAGGTTGCGAAATATGCCAAGACCGACCGTTATGTCGGCGGCATGATCGACCGCCACGGCGGCCACATCCACCCGCTCGATCTGGTGCTCGGCGAGGCGGCGGCGGCAGAAAGCCTCGGTGCCAAGATTTTTGAAAACTCGAAGGTCGTGCATCTCGACACCGGCCCACAGCCTTTCGTCTGCACCGAAGGCGGTATCGTCAGGGCCAAGCATATCCTGGTCTGCGGAAATGCCTATATGGCCGGGATCGCGCCGAAGGTGACCGAGAAGATGATGCCGGTTTCCAGCCAGGTGATGGCCACGGAACCGCTCGATGCCAAGCTGATCGAGGAATTGCTGCCATCCAACTACTGCGTCGAGGATGCCAATTACGTGCTCGACTACTACCGCCGCACCGCCGACAACCGCCTGCTCTATGGTGGCGGCATCGGCTATGGCGGCCAGGATCCGAAGAACCTGACGGGCGTCATCCGGCCGAACATGCTGAAAACATTCCCGCAGCTGAAAGACGTGAAGATCGACTTTGCCTGGAGCGGTAACTTTGCGCTGACGCTGACGCGCATTCCGCATATGGGCAAACTGTCTGACACGGTCTATTTCTCGCATGGCGACAGCGGCCATGGCGTGACGACCACGCATCTGCTCGGCAAGATCCTCGGTGAGGCCGTGCATGGCCAGATGAGCCGCTTCGATGTCTGGTCGTCGCTGCAGGCCTACCCCTTCCCCGGTGGCCGCATGTTCCGCGTGCCGTTTACGGCGCTCGGTGCCTGGTACTACGGTCTGCGTGACCGTCTCGGCGTATAAGGAGAGATCAGATGACCCGCATCATCACCGTCGCCGCCACGCAGATGGCCTGCTCCTGGGATCTGCCCGGTAACATCGCCCGCGCCGAAGCGCTGGTTCGCAAGGCTGCCGCCAAGGGCGCGCAGATCGTGCTGATCCAGGAGCTCTTCGAGACGCCCTATTTCTGCCAGGACCAGATCGCGGAGTTCTTCGATCTCGCCAAGCCTGCGCATGACAATGCCTTGATCGAGCACTTCTCGGCACTGGCGGAAGAGCTTAACGTCGTCATTCCCGTGAGCTTCTTCGAGAAGGCGGGTCAGACCTTCTTCAACAGCGTGGCCATCGTCGATGCCACCGGCGACGTACTCGGCATCTATCGCAAGAGCCATATTCCTGATGGTCCCGGCTATACCGAGAAGTTCTACTTCTCGCCCGGCGACACCGGTTTCGAGGTCTGGGAGACCCGGCATGCGGCGATCGGCGTCGGCATCTGCTGGGACCAGTGGTTCCCGGAAGCGGCCCGCGCCATGGCGCTGCAGGGGGCCGAACTGCTCTTCTATCCGACCGCGATCGGCTCGGAGCCGCAGGATGCAAGCATCGACAGCTCGGGCCACTGGCAGCGGGTGATGCAGGGCCACGCAGCGGCAAACGTCATGCCTGTCATCGCCTCCAACCGGATCGGCAAGGAGGATGGTCGCAAGGGCACATCGCTCACCTTCTACGGCTCGTCCTTCATCTGCGACCAGACCGGCGCGATGGTTGCGACCGCCGATCGGGAGACGGAGACGGTGCTGACCGCGACCTTCGATCTCGACGGCATCGCCCGCCAGCGGGCCAGCTGGGGCCTGTTCCGCGACCGTCGTCCGGAGCTTTATGGCCCGCTGATGGGCTACGAAGGCTGAGCCTTAGACTTCAGGCACCAAGACCCTTGAGGGCGTCGGCGACGATGCCCTCGACCGGCTGATCGATGGTGACAGTGACCACACCGGGTTCGCCGGTCGGCACTTCGAGTGTGGCAAGCTGGCTGTCGAGCAGCGTCAGCGGCATGAAATGGCCGGTGCGGGCGCCCATGCGGCGGCTAAGCAGTTCCCGCGATCCCTCAAGATAGACGAAGGAGAGACGGCCATCGGTCGCGACGCGCAGGTGGTCGCGATAGATCTTCTTCAGCGCCGAACAGGAGACCACGATCCCCTCGCCGCGCGACAGTGCATCTGCCATACGTGCACCGATCAACGTCAGCCACGGCCAGCGATCCTCGTCGGTCAGCGGCGTTCCGGCTGCCATCTTCGTGACATTGCTTTCGGGATGCAGCCCATCGCCTTCGATGAAGGGGAGCCCGAGGCGGGATGCGAGCGCCTCGCCGACCGAGGACTTGCCGCAGCCGCTGACGCCCATGACGATTACCGCCCGGGCGGCGACGGGCATATTCTCCTGTGGCATTCTCTTCCTCTTCCCCACCCCTCATCCAAGGGCCGCGACAATAGGAAGGTTCAGGCGAAATGCAATCCGCTCTTGCTGGCTGCATCACGGGTGACACCGCGCTCTTTCGCTGGCCGCAGTTCGCCACGGATCGATGCCGCAATCTTCTCGGCCATCATGATGACGGGCGCATTGGTGTTGCCACCGATCAGGCGCGGCATGACGGAGGCGTCCACGACGCGCAGGCCCTCAATGCCGTTGAGCCTCAAGGCAGGGTCAACAACCGCGTCCTCGTCCGAGCCCATGCGGCAGGTGCCGACAGGATGGTAGATGGTGTCGGCCCGGGCCCGGATGGCGGCATCCAGTTCCGCATCGGACTGACCGGCCGGATAGAGTTCCGCACCGCGATACTTGTTGAGGGCGGGAGCGCCCATGATCTCGGCCATCATCCGGGCCCCCTTGCGCAGGGTTTCGACGTCGCGCGGGTCGGAAAGGAAGGCGGGATCGATCAGCGGGGATGCCGAGGGATCGGCGCTTGAGAGGCGAACCGTACCGCGGGAATGCGGACGCAGCACGCAGACATGGCAGGAATAGCCGTGGCCCCAATGCATCTTGCGCACGTGATCGTCGACCATGGCAACAAGGAAATGCAGCTGGATATCCGGACGATCAAGGGATGGGTCCGTCTTCAGGAACGCGCCGGATTCCGCACATGTGGACCTCAAGTGGCCCATACGCTCGGTGCGCCACTCGTTTGCGGCGCGTAGGATGTCGCGTGTTGCCGTGATGCCCAGGCCAAACATGTCGGTATCCGGCGAGCGGAAGATTATGGTGTAGTCGAGGTGGTCCTGCAGGTTGCTGCCGACTTCGGCGCGGTCCAACAGGACGGGAATACCGAGGGAGGCAAGATGGTCGGCAGGACCGATGCCCGAAAGCATCAGGATCTGCGGTGATTGAAGCGCGCCCGCCGAGAGTATCACCTCGCGACCGGCGCGGACGATGCGCTCTTCCTTGCCAAAGCGGTAGGCCACACCAACCGCCCTACCCCGCTCGACGATGATGCGCGAGACATGCGCCTCGGTGATGACGGTCAGATTGCGGCGCGTCATCACGTCGTGGAGATAGGCCGCTGCCGCCGAGCAGCGCTCGCCGCGCTTTGGGCCGTTCCAGAACTGGGTGGCCTGATAGACGCCTGCCCCCTCCTGCGTCGAGCCATTGAAATCGTCGTTCTGCCGATGGCCCTTTTGTTCGCAGGCCTTCAGGAAGGCCTGGTTGATGGGGCGTATCCAGTTCTGGTCGCAGACCTGGAGAGGGCCGCCACGGCCATGCAGATCATCCGCCCCACGGATATTGTCCTCCGACTTCCTGAACCAGGGCAGGACATCGTTCCAGGACCACCCCTCGCAGCCCAGTGCGGCCCATTCGTCGTAGTCCTTCGCATGACCACGGACATAGAGCATGGCGTTGATCAGGCTCGACCCGCCCAGACCGCGACCACGCGGCTGATAGCCACGGCGTCCGTTCAGGCCTGGCTGGGGCACGGTCTCGAAGCGCCAGTTGCTACTTTTCAGATGCCCCGGCACCACGGCCGCAGCCGCCATCGGCACGCGAGCGAAAACGCTGTCACCCCGTCCGCCGGCTTCCAGAAGGCAGACCGTGACGGACGGATCCTCGCTCAACCTTGCGGCCAGAACCGAACCCGCCGATCCTCCGCCAATGATGACAAAATCGTACATGCTCTCCCCCCAGAGACCTGCACTGCGGCGTCCATTTTTGTAACGCCTTAATTAAGCAGATTTAAACTGCCGTGAACGTAAGCGTAGCAGAGTAGCGGAAGTTAGCAAGACGGGGGCAAAGCCCTCATTCCGCAACGAAAAAACCCGCCTTTCGGCGGGTTCCTTGTCCATCGCGCACAGTCGATTGTCACGCCGCCGGAGCAGACGCGACACGACGTGGCTGCAGCTCATCGATACCCAGCAGGAAGTTGATCTGCGGACGCGTCTTGACGAGATCATCGATGGTGTATTCCGAGAGCACGTCGAAAAAAGCGTTCAATGCCTTGCGCAGGGCGGAGTTCAGACCGCAGCTGTCGATCAGCGGGCATTCGACATCACCATCGTCCTCGAAGCATTCCGCCATGGCGAAGCTGTCTTCCGTGACCTTCACGACATCGAAAAGCGTGATCTTGTCGGCCGCACGTCCAAGACGCACACCACCGTTGCGGCCACGGACGGTCTCGACCAGACCCGCCTTGTTCAAAGGCTGCAGGATCTTGAAAAGGAAGAGTTCGGATACGCCATAGGCCTTGGCGATTTCGGGGATCCGGCTCAGCTGGTCGCTGTTGGCGGCGCAATACATCAGCATGCGCACGGCGTAATTTGTCTGCTTTGTCAAACGCATGCACGATTCCTCTGTTTTGTTGCCGCTTATATAGCGCCTTTTGCAGTTTTGAACAATTCCAAAATACTCAAGTTCTCGACTCACGTGTCCGTGATTAAAGTCGACTGCAATTGACAGCTTATATGAATTCATGAATATGCGCCTCAACAATCCGCCAAAGGGAGGCTCAAACATGACATCCATCCGCACACTCGCGCTCGGCACCGCATCCGTTCTGGCCCTTTCGGCCGGTGCCGCTGTGGCCGAAGGCGAGGTCAATATCTATTCCTATCGCCAGCCGGAGCTGATCCAGCCGCTGATGGACGCATTCACCAAGGAAACCGGCATCAAGACCAACGTGCTCTTCCTCGACAAGGGCCTGGTCGAGCGCATCGCTGCAGAAGGCGCGAACTCCCCGGCCGACGTGATCCTGACGATCGACATTGCCCGTCTGACGGAAGCCAAGGACGGCGGCGTTACACAGTCGCTCAATGACGAAGACATCAACAAGCAGATCCCCGCGCAATATCGCGATCCCGAGGGCAACTGGTTTGGTCTGACCACCCGTGGCCGCGTTCTCTACGCCTCCAAGGACCGTGTCTCGGAAGACGCGATCACCTATGAAGAGCTGGCTGATCCGAAGTGGAAGGGCCGCATCTGCATGCGTGACGGTCAACACGCCTACAACATCGGTCTTTTTGCTTCGATGATCGCTGAACACGGCGCCGAATACACCGAGAAGTGGCTTGCCGGCCTGAAGCAGAACCTCGTCAAGAAGCCGGATGGCAACGACCGCGCACAGGCCAAGGCCATCCATGCCGGTGAATGCGACCTGGGCCTCGCCAACACCTATTATCTCGGCCTGATGGCGACCAACGAAAAGGATCCGGAAGAGAAGGATTGGGCTGCGGCCGTCAAGGTTCTGTTCCCGAACGCTGCTGACCGTGGCACGCATGTCAACATCTCCGGCATGGCACTGGCCAAGAACGCTCCGAACAAGGACAATGCCGTCAAGCTGATGGAATTCCTGGCGTCCGACGAAGCCCAGACCCTCTATGCCGAGAAGGTCTTCGAATATCCGGTCGGACCGAACGCCAAGGTTTCCGATGTCGTCGCCGGCTTTGGCCCGATCAAGGCCGATCCGCTGCCGCTCGCCGAAATCGCTGCCAACCGTAAGCTTGCCTCGGAACTGGTGGACAAGGTTGGCCTGAACGAAGGCCCGACGCAGTAAGCACGTGCGTTAGAGGTCAACAATGCAGAAGGGGCGGTCCAAGACCGCCCCTTCTTGTATCTGCATTCCTATCGACGGCATTAGGAATCAGGCGTCCTCAGTTCCCCCCGGCTCCGATCGCCCTGGCGTGATCGTCGATCGCCTGGCGCCTTTCGGCGGTCCCCGGATGGGTGGAGAGGAAGGACGAGTCGCCGTCCAGGCCGAGTTTCTCCTCCAGCCGCGCGAAGAAGCGACCGATGGCACGCGGATCGCGCCCGGCCTTCGCCATCAGCTCGACCGAGATGCGGTCCGCTTCGTTCTCCGCGTCGCGTGAATGGGAGAGCGACATGAGTGCCGCCCCATTGGTGAGGATGTCTTCACCGGCAGCGCCGACGTCACCCGCGATCAACATGATCAGGCCGGCCATGCCGGCGGCGCGATAAAGCTGGCGCAGCGAATGCTCTTCCTCCACATGGCCAATCTCGTGGGCGAGAACACCGACGATCATGTCCATGTCGCCCTCGGCCAGTTCGATGAGCTCGTCGGTGATGACGAGCGTGCCATCCGGCAGCGCGAAGGCATTGGGACCGATGACACCGCCGTGGCGGAAGTTGAGATTGTAGCCGGAGACACCGCGCGCCGAGAATGCCGCGACCTGATTGAAGGCGGCCCGGATTTCCGTCTGGCGGGCGTCCGGTAATCTGCTCTCGCTGAAAACGGCCTGGTCGAGCGACAGAAGCGTGCCGCTGGCCATCCATTGGGTGACCGCAGGAGGCGTCACCAGCACGGCGACTTCCACGAGGGCGGGCACGGCGTAGCGATAGATCAGCCCGGCAAACAGAAAGACCGCCAGGACGACGACAAACAGGCGTGGATGGAAACGCTCCAGCTCGTGGACGAAACCGCGCTTGCCATGCCGCTTCAGCCAGGTGTCGACGGCATCATTGTCTTCGGTTTCGAAGAGCGAGCCGTCGGCGAAGGTGATGCGGCGCGGGACGCGGCCGACGCGGTTGGAAACCTCGATCCGCGCCAGATCGCCAAAGGAAACCGGATCGCCACCGGCTTCCAGCCTGACATAGAGGGTCTTGCCCGCACCCAGAAGGAGCGCCGGCTCCGCCCGGCTGGAGCCGGGCGGATGCCAGCGACCGGAGGCGATGCGCTTGTCGTCAGAAGCCAAAGTCGAACCCTTCGAGATCAAGATATTCGGCCGTCAGGGCCGAACCCGATGCCTGCATCGAGGATATCACATCGTCCAGCTCGCCATCGACCACGATGCCGGAATGCTCGATCACATAGCGGTGCTCACGGACCGCGGCCCAAGGCCGCATCAGGCTGAGCGTCAGGATGGTGACGACCAGGTTGGAGATGACGATCCAGAAATAACGCAGACGACCGAGATCCGAGAACAGGCTGTGACGCCCATCGAAGCGAGCAGCGTTCATCACCACGTTGCGAACGCCGATGCGATAGAAAATCGCTGCAACACCCCATAGCAGGAGCGCGGGGATAAGTGCGCCATAGACACCGAGAATGAGGTTCAGTTCCGGATCTGCGGCCGTATCGGCACCGTGAACCGCGCTGTAGTAGGCGAGAACACCGAGCATGCCACCGACAGCAGCGCCAACAAGCATGAGAAGGAAGGCCGGCAGCCAGACCCGATAAAGCGCACCGATCTTCGGATCGGTCTCGAAGGCGCGGTCGCCGTAACGCAGGTTGTTGAAGATGTAGCGATAGAGCCAGCGGCTGGCGAAGGGCGCCAGAAGGCCCAGCGAGAAGAAGGCGATCAAACCACCAAAGATGATCGCGACAAAGGCGCCCCAAGTTTTGCCGACAAAGTCGAAGCGGATGTTGCGGTAGCTCGTGACGCGGGCGTTGAAGCGCAGGCTGCGCATCACGATCCACGGGAGCAGGAACAGCATCAGCAGCGCCAGAATGCCGCCAGCGATCGGGCTGAAGGTCAGAAGCACGTTGTAGGCGATGATGTAGCCGAAGACGATCGCACGACCGATGAAGATCTGCAGGCCCTTGGCGTGGTAGTCGAAGGAGTGACCGTCGACGAAGGAGTTGCCGTAGAAATAGCGGTTGCGGCGGACCTTGGCCCAGGCCGAATAAACGCCGAGCGTGACGATGGTCAGCAGAATGTTGACGATCCAGATGCCGAAATACTCGCCGGCGCTGCCGCGGAACTCACCGCGACGCAAAGCGTCTACCCGGCCGAAAACTGCCTGTTGCATGAAAAATGTCCCTCATGAAATCATACCGTGTGACGCTATCCCCCGCGTCATAACTGACATTGATCACGAGAGCGTCATGCACTCAAGTGCGCTTGGACACTCGGGAACAGAGCATCACGCCTCGCGGATCTCGATGCACCACCATTTTGGCCGTCCGCCCTTGTAGGAATGGTAGGTGGGCTTGAGGTCGGCCGCCCTGGTGCGATCGAAGGCGCCGAGCAGGAGAGCCACGGTCGGCTGGTCATCGATCGCGCCGAGCGAGGAGCCGCAGGTCGAACAGAAGGCGCGTGAGGAGAAGTCCGAGGAGCGCCAGGTGGCCGGACTACCGCCGGGGCCGACCCAGCGGACGGCTTCGCGTGGGAACTCCACCCAGGTTGCCGTGAGGCTTCCCGTATGGCGCTGGCACATTTTGCAGGAACAGGTGTGTGGCTTGGCGGCCGGCGCATCAGCCTCGAAGCGGATCGCCCCGCAAAGGCAGCCACCGGTATTCAGTTTCTTTTTCGGCATCGTCAGCCCTCCCCGGCGATCAAGCTAGAGCCGTTCATTTTTAAATGGAAGCAGTTCTGCCGGAGCAGGTTTTCGTCAGGGCAGCGACGATCGACGCTGCGCATACCCAAAGGTATGGGCGAGACGATCGCCGATGATCCTGGCGGAAAGATGCCCGGCCCTTCGGGTTGGCTGGAACGGGCCGCCTGATCGCCCGGCTGGCTTGGCCGTATACTGTGGATACGACGCGCGCCAGCCGGGCGACCATCCGACTCCGTTTCAGCCAACAGAACTGATTCCATTTAAAAATGAACGGCTCTAGCATCCGGGTTCCGACTGACAAGAGAACGCCACCCCGTCTTTCGAGGGGGTGGCGCGAAAGTGATCGAACTCTCGGTTCGCTTACTTCATTGTCGGCATGACGAATTCGGCGCCATCCTTGATGCCGGACGGCCAGCGCGAGGTCACCGTCTTGGTGCGGGTCCAGAACTTGATCGAATCGGTACCGTGCTGGTTCAAGTCGCCGAAGGACGAGGACTTCCAGCCACCGAAGGAGTGGTAGGCGAGCGGAACCGGGATCGGCACGTTGATGCCGACCATGCCGATGTTGATGCGGCTTGCGAAGTCACGGGCGGCATCACCGTCGCGGGTGTAGATCGCGACACCGTTGCCGTATTCGTGCTTCATTGGCAGGTCGAGGGCTTCCTCATAAGTCTTGGCGCGCACGACCGAGAGGACCGGACCGAAGATTTCGGTCTTGTAGATGTCCATATCCGGGGTGACGTGGTCGAAGAGGCAACCGCCGACGAAATAGCCGTTCTCATAGCCCTGGAGCTTGAAGTCGCGGCCATCGACCACGAGCTTGGCGCCGGCTGCAACGCCACTGTCGATCAGCGACTTGATGCGGGCCTGAGCTTCCTTGGTAACCACGGGGCCCATGTCAGCCTTGTCATCGGTGTAGGGACCGATGCGCAAGGATTCCACCATCGGGGTCAGCTTTTCGATCAGGCGGTTGGCGGTTTCTTCACCGACCGGAACGGCAACCGAGATTGCCATACAGCGCTCGCCAGCAGAGCCGTAGCCGGCACCCATCAGCGCCTGGGCGGCCTGGTCGAGGTCGGCATCCGGCATGATGATCATGTGGTTCTTGGCGCCGCCGAAGCACTGGGCGCGCTTGCCGTTCATCGCAGCCGTTCCATAGACGTAACGGGCGATCGGTGTGGAGCCGACGAAGGAGACGGCCGAAATGTCGGGATGGGTCAGGATGCCGTCGACGGCCGACTTGTCGCCATTGACGACGTTGAGGATGCCGGCGGGCAGACCTGCCTCGATCATCAGTTCGGCGAGGCGGATCGGAACGGACGGGTCACGCTCGGAGGGCTTCAGGATGAAGGCGTTGCCGCAGGCAATTGCCGGGGCAAACATCCACATCGGGATCATGGCCGGGAAGTTGAACGGCGTGATGCCGGCGCCGATGCCGACAGCCTGGCGGATCGAATACATGTCAATGTTCGGGCCAGCACCTTCGGTGAACTCGCTCTTCGACAGATGCGGAATGCCGATGACGAATTCGCACACTTCGAGACCACGGACGATATCGCCCTTGGCGTCTTCGATGGTCTTGCCGTGTTCGCGCGAGAGGGTCTCGGCCAGGCTGTCCATGTTGTCGTTCAGGAGCTGGACGAACTTCATGAAGACGCGGGCGCGGCGCTGCGGATTGGTGGCGGCCCACTTGGCCTGGGCAGCCTTCGCGTTCTCAACCGCTGCATTAAGCTCCTCGGCGCTGGCGAGCGAAACCTCACCCTGCACTTCGCCGGTGGCCGGATTGAAGATGGCCTGCTTGCGGCCCGACGTACCGGCGACATGCTTGCCGCCAATGAAATGACCAACCTGATACATGGGTTTCCTCCTGGATTGTTGTGGAGGCAGTATGCGCTTTGATTTGCACAAATCAACGCGATGATTTACGCATCTGTTGTGCAAAAATCGACACAAGGTAGCCATGAACTGGGATGACGTTCGCATCTTTCTCGCAGTCGCGCGCACGGGCCAGATTCTGGCGGCCTCCCGGCGGCTGGGGCTCAACCATGCCACCTTGTCCCGAAGACTGACGGCCCTGGAGACAGCCCTGAAGACGCGGCTCTTCATCCGCCGCACCAATGGCTGCGAACTGACCGCCGAGGGCGAGGCCTTTCTCGCCTCTGCCGAGCGGATGGAAACCGAGATGCTGGAGGTGCAGGCACGCCTCGGGCGCACGGATACGCAGGTGGCGGGCACCGTGCGGATTGGGGCGCCCGATGGTTTCGGGGTGTTCTTTCTGGCCTCGAGGCTTGGCGCGCTCATTGAGCGACATCCGGAACTGAAGATCCAGCTGGTGCCGGTCCCGCGCTCGTTTTCTCTGTCGCAGCGCGAGGCGGATATTGCCGTGACCCTGGAGCGCCCCGATCAGGGGCGGCTGGTCTCATCGAAGCTCGTCGACTATACGCTCGGGCTTTATGCCTCCAGGGAATATGCCGCGACGAACGGATTGCCTGCCACAGCCGAGGACCTCAAGGCCCATCGGCGGATCGGCTATGTCGAGGACCTGATCTTCACGCCGTCGCTGAATTTTACCGGCGAGGTGATGCGCGACTGGAACGCGGGCTTCGAGATCTCTTCGGCGATCGGCCAGACGGAAGCGGTGCTGGCGGGTGCGGGCATCGGCATCCTGCACAGCTACATCGCGCGCCAGCACAAAAGCCTGGTTCGCGTGCTGCCCGAAATCACGATCCGGCGGGCCTACTGGACAACGTTTCACGAGAGCGCGCGTGAACTGGTGCGCGTGCGAGCGGTGGTACAGTTCCTGCAGGATGCCGTCGAGCAGGACCGGGCGATCTTCGGCTGACCCAGCGGATCTGTTGCAACGCTTTTCTGCTGACGTCGCCCGCGATAGACTGAGGCGATCGCATCACCAATGGATATTCCCATGCGCCAGCCTCTCGTTCGCCTCGGGCTTCCTGCCGCCCTGCTCGCCTATCTCTTCGCCCTGCCCGCAAACGCTCATGTCATGGACGGACCACTCGGCGGCTTCGGGTCGGGCTTCGGCCATCCACTCGCCGGTTTCGACCATCTGCTCGCCATGCTGGCCGTCGGGCTCTGGGGTGCGCAGATGGGCGGCAGATCGGTCTGGACGTTGCCGGCCACCTTCCCGATGATCATGTGCGTGGGCGGCATCATCGGCATGACGGGCATTCTCCCCGACCAGCCGATCGAATACGGAATTGCGCTCTCGGTCATCGTGCTCGGGGGCGCCATCGCGGCGGCCTGGAAGGCGCCGGAATGGGTGGCGCTGGTGCTGATTGCCGCCTTCGCCCTGATGCACGGCTATCCACATGGGGTGCTGGCACCCCGCGCCAGCGACCCCGCGGCCTTCACCGTTGGCTTCGTCGTCTCGACCGGTGTCATCCATGTGATCGGCATTGCGATCGGTGCGGCGCTGAAGCCGATCGGCGGCGGACGGCTGGTGCAGGCGATGGGTGCTGCCATTTCGCTGGCCGGCTTCTGGTTCCTGTTTCAGCTCGTGGCGGCGTAAAACCGCTGCCGGCCCTGCGATACAGGCGTTTTGCTGCATCGCGATAGCATGGTTTCTGTTGACAAATCCGGATCAAACCGCACAAACGACGGCACCGCTCGCGACCGCACCCAGCGGCGCGGCCCGCGCAACCGTGAACAGTTCAGGCATAGGCTCTCCATGACCACGAATCCCGCACTCCTCGACTTCCAGATCGTTCCGAATGCCTCGCCCATGCCGGAAGCCGAGCGGCTGAAGGCCTTCGAAAACCTGGGCTTCGGAACGCTGTTTACCGACCACATGGCGGTGGTGCACTGGCATGTCGACAAGGGCTGGCACAGCCCAGAGGTTTCGGCGCGCAAGCCCTTCCAGGTCGATCCGGCCGCAAGCGTCCTGCACTATGCCCAGGAAATCTTCGAGGGCATGAAGGCCTACAAGGGTGCAGACGGTCGCATCACGCTCTTCCGCCCGGAAGAAAATGCCCGTCGCTTCAACAAGTCGGCAGAGCGCATGGCGATGCCGGAAGTGCCGGAAGAGCTTTTCCTGAAAGCCGTCGAGGAACTGGTCAAGATCGACGCCAAGTGGGTTCCAGAAGGCGAAGGCAGCCTTTATCTGCGTCCCTTCATGTTTGCCAGCGAAGCATTCCTTGGCGTTCGTCCGTCGCGCGAATACGTGTTCTGCGTCATCGCCTCGCCTGTAGGTCCCTATTTCAAGGGCGGCAGCAAGCCGGTCACGCTTTGGGTCAGCGAGCACTACACGCGCGCAGCCCCTGGTGGTACGGGCGCGGCCAAGTGCGGCGGCAATTATGCGGCCAGCCTGCTCGCCCAGAAGGAAGCGTCGAGCCGCGGCTGCGACCAGGTCGTTTTCCTGGATGCCGCCGAGCACAAGTGGATCGAAGAGCTGGGCGGCATGAACGTCTTCTTCGTCATGGATGACAACACGGTCGTCACACCGCCGCTTTCGGGCACGATCCTGCCGGGCATCACCCGCAACTCGATCATCAAGCTTGCCAATGAAAACGGTCTCAAGGTCATCGAGCGTCCCTATTCCTTCGACGAATGGATGGCGGATGCCCGCAGCGGCAGACTGCGCGAGGCCTTTGCCTGCGGCACGGCCGCCGTCGTCGCCGCGATCGGTACCGTGCGCCATCCGGGAGGCGAATTCGTCATCGGCAATGCCGGCACCGGCATCGAAACGGAAAAGTTGCGCAACCTGCTGACCGGCATCCAGCGTGGCTCGGTCGCCGACACCCATGGCTGGGTGAAGGAAGTGACGCGCGTCTGACGGCCTGCCGCAGAGCAGTATTGCGAACCCCGTCATGTCAGCATGGCGGGGTTCCTCGTTTCGGCGACTGTTTCAGAAAATGGAACGGTTCCGCCCGAACAATGAATTTTTCAAACTGGCTTTGCTGCGGCATCAGGGCAATACGCAGCCGCTTTGGGGTTTGAGATGCAGGATAACAGCAAAAGGTCGGAGGTGGTCCTGCCACAGCGGGTGGCGATGGCGACCATGCATGGCAAGGAGCAGGTTCTGAGGCCGGTCTTTGCCAGCCTGGACCTCGAGCTTGTCCTGCCCGTTGGGCTCGATACCGACCAGTTCGGCACCTTCACCCGCGATCGCCCCAGGGCCGGCACGATGCTGGACGCCGCGAGGGCGAAAGCGGAGGCCGCCATGGAGGCGACCGGGCTTTCTGCCGCTCTTGCCAGTGAGGGGGCCTACGGCCCTCACCCGACCGTTCCCTTCCTCGCGGCCGGTCGGGAAATGCTGCTTTTCGTCGATCGCGAACAGGGATTTGAGATCGTCGAGATGATGATCGACGAGGAGCCCGTCTTCGCTCACTGCCAGGCATCATCGACGGCGGAGGCTGCCGAATTTCTGGAGCGGATAGGCTTTCCGGCACAAGGGGTGATCGTCGCGGCTGCCGGACGGCTGAACGAGCCGGTGGCGAAGGGCATCCGTGCCCAGAGCGATCTGGAGGCTGCGATCTCGGCGGCGGTAGAGCGCTCGGCGGAACGCAAGGCGCATATCGAAACGGACATGCGCGCCTTCATGAACCCGCGCCGCATGGAGGTGATCGGCAGGCTTGGCGGGCAGCTCGCCGCACGCCTTTCCACCCCTTGCCCGCATTGCAGACATCCCGGCTGGGGACAGGTTCGAACCGAACGAGGCCTGCCCTGCAGCCTGTGCGGCAGCCCGACCTCACTGCCACGACATGATGTCTTTGCCTGCGTTTCCTGTGACGG
Organism: Rhizobium sp.; assembly: GCA_027533385.1. Lineage (GTDB taxonomy): Bacteria > Pseudomonadota > Alphaproteobacteria > Rhizobiales > Rhizobiaceae > Allorhizobium. The sequence continues at coordinate 65,174 of JAPZUE010000039.1, forward strand.
CGAAGAGAAGCGTGAGCGATCCCCGGGAAGTGTTGCGGATCCGGCCTATTGCCCGCTGTGCAATCCCTGACCCGCTGAAATTCGGCGTCTGATTGAATCTCTGGGGATAGTTGTCAACCGAAGTTGACAATTAAATTTGATGTTTATTAAGTTCTAATTCACAAGTTGATGTTGCCCACCGTGTCGCAGTCGAAATGCATGACGCATAAACCTTGCACCGATGGAGCTCACTTTGCAGGCAGACCTCTACGCCCAAAAGCCGTGTTCGATTAACTTCTTTCCACTGACGCATCGCAAGGATCTGGTGCTTCAGGCTGCCATCGCACTGGACCGACTGCAGGGCCCCAGCGCGGACCAATACTGGATATCGCAATGCCGATCGCTGGCCTCTGAGCTTAAAGCCCTCGGCTGCCCCGATGATCGGGTCCGGGTCGAGATCCTGGCATACCAGCAAGCGGTTCTATCTACGCTCGTCGAGATGAGTGGCGAAAACAGATCTTCAACCGTCATGCAGGCATGATCGTCCTGATCTCGGTGTTGAGGCCGAAGGTGATCGCGGCTGATTTCGGATTCTTGATGCGGGCACCAATTTCACCCGAGTGAGACCAGATCACTTCACCATGCAGGACGCCGAAGCGGCTGCCATGCAGGATGAAGGCTTCCGATTGTGCCAGCTGCAGGCCATCGCCCAGGGTCAGCCTGAGGCCCGTGCGGCTCCAGTCGGAAATCGACGTCTGGAAATGGCAGCCGAACATCAGCAGCAAGGCGCTCATATCGCAAGGCGAACGCAGCTCGTGTCGACGCTCCATGAGACCTCCGTTGAAGAAGATCTATCTGAGCATCAAACTGCATACCGGGAAACCGCCAAATCCCGAGACCCTTTCATTCGGGTTAATGGAATTGCTGGCATTTTATCGATAGCGCCAACGCAATACGTCCGGACACGCGGACAACCGCTTACTCATATCGTGATGATGTTCTGGGAGAGAGTGGTACGGTTGAGTGGAGTTGAACCACTGACCTCAGGTGCCACAAACCTGCGCTCTAACCAACTGAGCTACAACCGCACACGGAGCGTCGAAGACGTCGTGGGGGCTCACATACGAGGAGCCGGGAAAATTTTCAAGCCCTTTTCTGCGCAACCGCAAAATGGATCTTGCCTCATGCAAAGGGCCGGGCGCGACGCCCAGCCCCTTATCCTTGGGAGGATCTTGTCTGTGACCTGAAAAATCAGGCGACCTTCAGCGAAGACATGACCTTTTCGGCAGCTTCCTTGCCCGGCTTGGTCACGGTTTCGGCAACCTTCTTGGCAGTTTCCTGGATGGCCTTGGCCTGTTCGATCGTCACTTCGGCCTGCTTGCGGATGAAGGCGGTCTGCAGCTCGACCAGCTCAGCCATGGACTTCACGCCGAGCAGCGCTTCCATGTGGGAGAGCGAGAGATCGGCATTGGTGCGCATGGCGTCGATGGCCTTGAGGCCGAGTTCGACGGTGCCGGCCTGGGCGGTCTGAACGGTGGCTTCCACGGTCTTGGTGGCTTCTTCGGTTGCAGACTTCATCTTGGCATAGGCTTCCTTCGACTGAGCAGCGCCCTTTTCGGCGAAGTCACGGAAGCTTTCCTGCATCTTCGAGGGATCGAAAGAGGAGAAAGAGAAGATATCCTTGGTGTTCATGGCGCATTTCCTCTTGTCGCGGGATCTCTGCGATCCCTTTGTTTCATTCATGAACCCTATATAACACCGATAATTGTGCATTGCAACATCATTGTGCGCCGCACAATTAGATTTTCTGCATGTTGAAAATCCTGTCGGATTAACCTTACCGATTGAAAGGGTCCCGACTTTCTGGACCCGAAGGCACTGCCTAGCTATTAAAAATCTGTTAATTTGCTCGCAGGCCATGAAGCGACAGGTCCAGGAATGCCCGCTCAATACCCTTTCATCGATGTCGCCGTGCACGACCTCATCCGACCGCGTCTGGCGCGGGGCGAGGCGCTCGTGCTGTTTGCGCCGGGTCTGGAGCGTGTTCTCTGGTGCAATGGTGCGGGTGCACGCTTCTTCGGCGCCGGCTCGATCTATGACTTCCTGGAGGAAGGTCCGAACCGGACCGACATCACCTTCCGCCAGATCGAGACCACGGCACGACAGCTGTCTGCCCTTGGTGACCGCCGCAGCCTGATGCTGCGGATACCCTCGGGCTTCCAGAAGGTGCCGGTGACGGCCACGGCGGAACTTGTCGAGATCCGCAAGGGCGAGCCGGTGATTCTGCTGGCAGTCCCCGCCCTAAAACGAGTCGAGGACAATGGCCGACAGCTCGCGCTCGAATTGATGAGCGGCTTCGACGATCCGGACACGCATATGGCCGTGCTGGATGGTGAAGGCGGGCTCGTGGCCCACTCCGATGGCTTTGCGGGCCTTAACATCACGCCGCAGACCGCGCGCATGCTGATCAATCTGGTGGAGGCGGATGCAGACCGACTGGTCAAGCGTCCGATCCCGACCGGCCGTGGCTATCTGCCGGCCGCCATCGGCAAGATTGCCGATGCGCCGGCCCTTTATCTGCTGTTTACGGTCGAGACCATCCTCGGCCAGATGGACCCGAGCGACGACTTTTCCCGGCAAGAATCGGAGAGCCTGCCGGTTGCCGTGGCCGAGGCAATCCGAGGCGATAACACGATCGAGGATGCGGCAGAGGTCGATACCGGAACCGGTGAAGCGCCTGAAGCCGAAACGATAGAACTCGAAACCCTCGAGGATGGGGCAGCGGCTTCCGAGCGGCCGGACCTTGGATCGCCCGAACTCCGCTTGCCCGCCGCTCCCTTCGAGAGTGTGATAGCGGCGATCGGTGACATCGAGGAAATCGAGCCGGAAACGGACGCGCTTGACGAGCGCGACGAAAACACCGCCGTGCTTGATATCGAAGAACCCATTGCAGAGACACAAGCCGAGATCCCGGACGAGCCGGCGCCGACGGCCGATCTTCATGAAGATCCGTTGCCCGAAGAGCAGGCGACCGAGGATCTGACGGAGGCATCTGTTGCGCCCGTGGCTGCAAGCGTCCCCCTGGCAGCCCCCCTCTCCGTTTCGATGGGACAAGCCGTCGAGGGACAGAGTTTCGTCTTCCGTCAGGATCGCCGCGCGACCCGCTTTGTTTGGAAGATCGACGCCGAAGGCCGTTTCACCGAGGTCTCCTCGGAGTTCGCCCAGGCCGTTGGCCCTCGTGCTGCGGACATTCAGGGGGGTGCTTTCTCCGATCTCGCCGCCCTCTTCAATCTCGATCCGGAAGGCAAGATCGTCGAGCTTCTGAAGAAGCGCGACACATGGTCCGGCAAGACGATCTACTGGCCGGTCGAGGGCACCTCGCTCGTCGTCCCCGTCGATCTTGCAGCGCTGCCGACCTACACCCGCAACCGTGAATTCGACGGCTTCCGTGGCTTCGGTATTGTCCGCGTCGCCGATGCGCAGCAGGATCCCGATGCGACAGGCATGACGTTCGTGCGTCCTGAGCCGACCGACGAGATCGTTCCGGAAGCGGCGATCCCTGTCGATCCGGACAGGGCGGAGGAACTGGACGAGTTTCTGACCGAACTCAGCGAAGGCGAAAGCCATCCGCCGGAAGACTTCATCGAAGACCAGATCGCCGAAGCTGGCCAGGACACGCTCGACGCTCTCATCGATGAAGAGGACGAGCAGACCGACATCATGGTCGACGAGCCCGAGGCGTCGCGGGACGAGCCGGCCGCCAGACCGGTCAGCTATGAGCCGCCGGTGCTCCGGATCATGGAGCCCCGCAAGCCGAACCTGCCGGACAAGGTCGTACAGCTGCAGGATCACCGGGCGCGGCAGCGCGACAGCCTGACGCCTGGCGAACAGGCGGCCTTCCAGGAAATTGCGCGCAAGCTCGATCCGCTCGGACTGCGGGCAAAGGTCGAGCAGTCTCTGGCACCCTCCGAACCGCCGGTCCTGCGCTCCGAGGCCGCGACTGCTGCCCCCAAAGCACCACCGGAGCCGTCGACGCCGGCGACCCCGACGGCCGCATCCGAGGCTCCCGCGTCTCTGCCTCAGGCCGAAGCCACTTTGCCGGACCTGCATGGCGAGCGTCCCTCGGGCAAACGCGAGCGCAGCCTGACGGCCGAAATCATCGACCTGATGCCTGTCGCCTTGCTGGTGCATGTCGGCGATCGGCTGATCCATGCCAATCCGGAATTCTTCAGCCTTACCAGCTACAAGACCCTTGCCGAGCTCGACGAGGCCGGCGGTCTCGATACGCTCATCCAGCGTCGCGATCTCGAAGAGCCCGGCGATGAGGCTGGACAGGTGCTGGCACTCTGCGCTGACGATCGTCTGCTGCCGATCACGGCGCGACTGCAATCGGTCCGCTTCGAGGACACGAGCGCCCTGATGCTGGCGCTGATCGCCAAGCCGGATGCGCCGGCACGTCCGGAAACGCCTGCCGAACCTCAAGCCGTCGCTCCGGTCCTGGTGGCGCCGGTTGCGCCGCAACCACAGGCCGGTGAACTGGCCCGCCTGAAGGTCGAAGTCGACGAGCTGCGCTCGATCCTGGAAACCGCAACTGACGGTGTGGTCATCCTCGATTCCGACGGCGACATCCGTTCGATGAACCGGGCCGCCAGCGCGCTCTTCAACTTCGACGACATGGAGACGCGCGGCAAGCCCTTCGTCATGCTGTTTGCCCATGAGAGCCAGAAGTCGATCCTCGACTATCTGAACGGGCTCTCGGGCCATGGCGTGGCAAGTGTATTGAATGATGGACGCGAAGTGATCGGTCGTGAGGCGTCGGGCGGTTTCCTGCCGCTGTTCATGACGATCGGCAGGCTGAACTCCTCGAACGGCTACTGCGCCGTGATCCGCGACATCACCCAGTGGAAGCGGACAGAGGAAGAGCTGCGCAACGCCAAGCGTGCCGCTGAAACCGCCAATGCCCACAAGACGGACTTCCTCGCCCGCGTCAGCCACGAGATCCGCACTCCGCTTAACGCGATCATCGGTTTCGCCGACATGATGGCAAACGAGCATTTCGGTCCCGTCGGTCATCCGCGCTACGGCGAATATGCCCATGACATCGTGCGGTCCGGCCGGCACGTGCTCGACATCGTCAACGACCTCCTCGACATCTCCAAGATCGAGGCCGGCGAAATGGAGCTCGACTTTTCCTCCGTGGGCTTGAACGAGATGGTCCAGGCTGCGGTCTCGATCGTGCAGCCGCAGGCAAACAGCCAGCGGGTGATCATCCGCACGGCCCTGTCGCAGGCGGTGCCGAATGTCGTTGCCGATGGTCGCTCGATCAAGCAGATCGTGCTCAACATCCTCGCCAACGCCATCCGCTTCACGCCTTCCGGCGGGCAGATCATCGTGTCGACCGCCTATGAGGCCAATGGCAGCGTGGTGCTTAGGATCCGCGATACCGGGATCGGCATGTCGCGCAGCGAACTTGAACAGGCGATGAAGCCGTTCCGCCAGGTCTCGACCGGCACGCCGCGCAACCGTGGTGACGGCACCGGCCTCGGCCTGCCGTTGACCAAGGCAATGGTCGATGCCAACCGGGCGCAGTTTGCAATCTCATCGACACCCAACGAGGGCACACTGGTCGAGGTCACCTTCCCGTCGCCAAGGGTACTGGCCGACTGAGGTCTCCCAAGAGCAGGGTCACACGTCGCGAGGCAGCGTGATCTCAAACGCGGCGCCACCTTGATGATCCCGGTCGAGCGCTATCGATGCGCCGTGGACAGACAGGAGTGCCTCGGCGATCCGCAAGCCCATGCCTGTACCGCCTTCTGCTGCGCGCGTCGTAAAGAATGGACGGAAGATTGCTTCTGCGTGCCGCGCCGGTATGCCCGGACCGTTGTCTTCGATGCGCAGGACCTGGTAGCCTGGCTTTTCGGCAAGGGCGATCCGCAACCGCGATGCGCCATGCTGGAGCGCGTTCTCAGCCAGATTGGACAAGGTGATCGCCGCCGCTTCGAAGGGCAGCGGAATGGTCGCCGTTTCGGCAGCGTCCGAGAGAAGGAGAAGCTCGGGAAAGCGATCGGCGACAGTTGAGGTGACGGTCGAAAGAGGCGTCGATCCGCTTGCAACAGGTGTCTCGGCATGGGCCAATTCTCGCAAACGCACCAGCAGTCGATCGAGACGGCGGGCGTCGGAAACGATGTTGTCGAGAAACAGGCGTCGTTGGGCAGCGGTCATCGGCTCGCCTTCGGCTTCGGCTTCTCTGAGCAGTTCCGCAGCCCCTGAGATCGCCGTCAGCGGCGATTTCAGCTCATGCGACACATGGGCGGCAAAGGTGCGCACATAGTCCGTACGCTCAACAAGGCCGCCGGCGAGATCGAATATCCCCTGGGCGAGCATGGCAACTTCACGCGTTCCATAGTTTTCGAGCGGTTGAATGGCCTCGCGACCATGGGAGGCGATCTCGCGACTGCGGGCCACAAGCGCGTCAAGCGGCGCCTTGATAGCCCGCACCAGCACAAAGCCGATAACCAGGGTGAAGGCGAGGACCACCAGGAGGGCCCCGACCTCCGACAGGGCAAGGGGCTTTCCCTCGAAGGCCGTCGGACGAAACCACGCCAGCAGAAGCACGGGCAGTGTCAGCACCGTCAAAAGGACGGAATAGATAACGAGCGCGAGCGGCGGTCGCCATTTGGACCGGATCGTCAGCCGTTGCATCAGCTGCGCCCCTCGCCTGCGTTGAAGCGAAAGCCCACACCATGGACCGTGGTGACGATGGCAACCTCCGAAACGCGCGCCACCTTGGCGCGGATATTGCGGATATGGCTGTCGATGGTCCGATCCGCAACATGCATGCCGGGACCGTAGGCGACCTGCATGAGTTGCTCCCGGGTGAAGACCATGTTCGGCCGCGCCATCAGCGCCTCGAGGATGGAGAACTCCATCGCCGTCATCGACAAGGGCCGTCCATCGACGTGCACGCTACGTCCGGCCCGATCCAATGTCACCGTCCCGACCACCAGGATTGCCTGGGCGTCTGTGCCGACTGCTCCGGGGGCGCTGCGCTTCAGGATCGCCCGGATCCGAGCGATCAGTTCGCGCGGACTGAACGGCTTGGTGACATAGTCGTCGCCCCCCATTTCGAGCCCCAAAATGCGGTCAATCTCTTCGTCGCGGGCCGAGAGGAAAAGGATCGGCAGCGCCGAGGTCTTGCGGATCTCCCGGCAGACCTCCAGGCCGTCGATATCAGGCAGGCCGACATCCAGGACGACGAAATCGGGACGCGCGCGACGAAAGGCGGTCAAGGCCTCCGAGCCAGAACGGGCCACCACTGGTCGCATGCCGGCGCGTTCGATGGCAAAGCAGATCACGTCACGGATATGAGGCTCGTCATCGACCACCAGAATTTGCTGCATGTGACCATCCCCTTCCCACGCCTGTCGCTCACCGGGCATCTACGCTCTTAATCCGCCGCAACAGGGGCTGCGAGATAATTCTCGAGCCTCTGAGACCGCCAGGTCCAGCTGCGCCAATCTTTGGAGCGGATCTGGAAATCGAAGACAAGGTCGCTGCGGAGTTCCTTCACGAGCGCCAGCTTGAATTCAGGAACTTGGCGAAACGATGCCTGAGCAAGATAGGCGTCGATTGCCGGAAGGGCAGCGGGACCGAGAGAGCGGAGGTAGTGAGAATCCAGCCACTCGCCGCTGCCATCCATGTCTCTGGAATGCGCGACATTGTAATTTGCGACGAACGCCGGGATGTCGATGACGGCAACCCCATACAGCACGACCAGCAGGCTTGCCCCGTTCGTCGCAAAGAGCCAGGCATTCCTCCTGTTCCACAGGATACGCATCAGGATCAGTGCAAGCCCGACGGCAACCAGAAGCATCCAGAGACCGGCGGCGATGCGCATGCCCGTCAGCGAATAGGCTTCGACATAGAGATCGAGCCGCAAGATGGCGGAGAAGCAGAGCAGGATGTTCTGAAGGATCCACAAATAGATCAGGCGCCGGATCAGGCGCGAGGTTACACCGGCTGCGCCGGGCCGGATTGCCACCAGAACAAAAAAGGCGGCAAGCAGCGCGGTGACGACCAGGGGATAAGCACCGCGATGCGCGTATTGGGCATGGGACACTCCCTGCGGCAGCTCGAGGCCTCCCCAGAGATAGGCCAGGTCGAGAAACGTCTGGACCATGAAGAGCACATTGAACAGCGCCAGCGCCCTGAGCAGGACGGGCTCACTCAAGAGCAACGGACTGGAGAAACGATCGCCGGTCTCGCCGCGCCTGCGGCAGCAGCGGCGAGCAAGCCTCGGGCGAAGAAGAACCCAGACGAAACCAGCTGTGAAGAGCCAAAACAGGGTGCGCTCGAAATCGAAGTAGGAGAGGAGCGCCGCGAGGTCGATCGCCGCAAGAGCGCGCTCAATCAGCGGATTGGCGCCGGCAAACAGACCGACGAAGACCAAGCCGAGGGCAAGCGGCAGTATCCAGAAGCGCAACTCCGTCCCAATGCCGCGTGCGGTCGCCGGGATCGTCTGCGCCGTCAGCAAACGGCCGGTGCCTTGAATGGCCCGCCCGGGTAGTGCGAGCATGAGCCTTGCCAGGACCGCAGGAATGGCCGCCGGCACCCTTGGCAAGAGGCCTGCTGCAGCCAGTGCAAGGAGGGTAACCGCGACGCCCGCAACGATCTGAGAGGAGAGGGTCGGCGCCTCGATCATCGGAAGCATGGCCGCGATCGCCAGCGCAGCGAAGGGCAGCACCCTGGCGCGGCTCGATGGTCGCCCCAGGAACACCAGGGCTGGAACGAGCAGAAAGCAAAAGAGAAAGCGATTGATCCCCGGCTCCTGGCCGAAAAACAGCTGATCCGCCAGAATGACGAGAAGGGCGAGCAAAAGAGGCGCGAAATGTCTCTTCAATCGTGGACGATCGGGAATGCTGTTCGGCACGTCGTGCTCCTGCGTTCGTTGAGTGGGTGGATAGGGCACTCGGACACTGGAACGGTGCCGGGGTCATCGAGTGAAGAATGCGGAGGATCATCGACCAGCCACCAACCCTCCTTGAGAAGGCGGGGCGGCAAGCCGGTAGGTGGAAAGGAGGAGTGCTGTCGGGTTGAGGTCATGGGAACAAGATGCGGGGCGCATTTGCAGATTCCGTGCAGACAGCGCGCAGCTTGTGAGGAATCATTCCCGTCCTGCAGCCATGCGGCCCCAGAGGGTCTGCCAGAACCCGTCGAATGCTGCACTTGCCAGGGGACCGGGCGCGCAATAGCCTGCCCGGTAGCACGACGGATCAAAGAGGCGATTTCGGCATGGCGACCTTCAGCATTCTACTCGGCATTGCAGTCGCCATCGCGATCGGTGCGATGAGCCCGGGGCCGAGCTTCGTGCTGGTGTCGCGGATTTCGGTTGCGAACACGCGGCTGCACGGGCTTTCGGCAGCGGTCGGGATGGGGCTTGGCGGGGCGCTGTTTGCGGTTCTGGCTTTGGCCGGTCTCATTGCCCTGCTCGAACGGGTGGAGTGGCTCTATCTGGTTCTGAAAGTCGCCGGCGGGATCTATCTCCTCTACCTCGGCGTGATGATCTGGCGCGGGGCGCGTGAGCCGATCTCGGTGGGCTCGCCGGATGGACGGGGCATGCTGTCTGCGCCGCGTGCTCTGATGCTTGGCTTGGTCACACAGGTCAGCAACCCCAAGACCGCCGTGGTCTATGCCAGCATATTCGCAGCCCTGATGCCGCAGGACCCGCCGCTCATGGTGGTTCTAGCGCTGCCGCCCCTGATCTTTCTCATTGAAACCGGCTGGTACGCCATTGTTGCCATCGCCTTTTCGGCCTCGCGCTCCCAACAGGCCTATCTCGGCGCTAAACTATGGGTCGACCGGCTGGCGGGTGCCGTCATCGGGGCGCTCGGACTGCGGCTGATCGGTGAAAGTCTCACGCAATTGCGTCGCTGAGCAGATCCGCGACAGTCGGGCCGGTTTTCATTGCTGCGGCTTTCGGCTAGAGGAAAGCCATTCCCGCATTCGCAAGGGCTTTACCGCTTGTCCACATTGCCGCGCACGGGCACAGCCCATTCCGTTTCGCCCGAAGGCAAGAACGCCAGAAGAGGCATGGGTGCCGCCACGGCTGCGGCCCTTGTGGCAGCCGCCATCGTCTTCATGCCGATAGCAGCCATATTCGTGATCGGCTTTTCGGCCGAGCCGGAAAACTGGCAGCACATGGTGACCAACGTCATCCCCCGTGCGGGTGTCCGCACCTTCTGGCTTCTCTTCTTCACCGGTCTCGCCACGGCAATCATCGGGATCGGGACGGCCTGGCTGGTCGCGGCCTGCGAGTTTCCGCTACGGCGCTTCCTGTCACCGGCCCTTGTTCTGCCACTCGCCATCCCCTCTTATCTTGCGGCCTATGCCTTCGGGGAGTTTCTGGATTTCACGGGGCCGGTGCAGACGGCGTACCGGGCGCTTTTCGGCTTTGCCACTGCGCGTGACTACGAGTTCTTCGATATCCGATCGTTGCCCGGCGCCGTTCTGGTGATGTCGGCGGTGCTTTATCCTTATGTCTATCTCGCCTGTCGTTCGATGTTCCTGATGCAGGGTCGTGCGGCGGCCGATGTCGCCCGCACCCTGGGCTCTAGCCCGTTCAGGGTTTTTGCCCGCATCCAGGTGCCGATGGCCCGGCCCGCCATCATGATCGGCCTGACGCTCGTGATGATGGAGACGCTGAACGACATCGGTGCGGTCGAATATCTCGGGGTCCAGACGCTGACCTTCTCGGTCTACGACACCTGGCTCAATCGGGGCAGTCTTGCCGGTGCGGCCCAGATCGCCTGCGTCATGCTGGTGATCGTTGCCGGTCTGCTGATCGTCGAACGTATGGCCCGCCGGCAGCAGCGCTTTTCGAGCCACAAGACAACCGCGATCGTTCCGGACGCCATCCGGCTCAGGCTTACCGGTGTGAAAGCCTGGCTTGCCACGACCTTTTGTCTGATCCCGATCCTTGTCGGCTTCATGGTACCGGTCTTCGTGCTCGGAGGTTTTGCCCTGCGTCGTCTCGAAGACTTCATGGAACCGCGGCTCATCGATGCGCTGTGGAACTCGACGCTCGTGTCTTCGGCTGCCGCCCTGATCACGGTCTTTCTTGCCTTCGTCCTTTCCTATGCCGCGCGGACCGATCGCTCCAGGCTCGCCAGGGGCGCCGGTCGGCTGGCTTCGCTGGGCTACGGCATTCCCGGCACGGTTCTCGGGATCGGCGTGCTGATCCCGCTTGCCAGCTTCGACAACGCCCTCGACGGCTGGCTCCGGGAAAACCTCGGCTTCTCGACGGGACTGCTTCTGTCCGGCACCGGCTTTGCGATCGTCTACGCCTATACCGTCCGCTTCCTGACGATGGCGGAAGGCACGATCGATGCCGGTTTCCAGAAGCTCTCGCCGCATCTCGACATGGCGGCGCGGACACTCGGCCGCTCTGGGCTGCAGACGCTGCGGCAGGTGCTCTTGCCCAATCTGAGACCTGCGGTCCTGACAGCGGCGCTGCTGGTTTTCATCGAGACGCTCAAGGAACTTTCCGCGACGATCTTGCTGAGGCCCTTCAATTTCAACACGCTGGCAACGCTGGTTTACGAAGATGCCTCACGCGGTATGGCGCAAGACGCCTCGGTGGCAGCGATCATCATCATTGCGGCGGGTCTGATCCCGGTCATCCTTGTGTCCAGGTCCCTCGACGAGAAGCGCTGACGGCCCCTTCATAGCAAAAAAAGGGCGGCCGAGGCCGCCCTTAAGTCAATGCTGTCGAACCGGAGTCATGAGGCGATCGGCGCTTTTCGGAGGCGTCATTCTGTTGCCTCCCGTGTCTGACCGCGCATCTCCAAGTTGGTGCCAGTCTTGCCGAATGCCAGTTAAGGGAACCTTACCGGCTGGCATCTGCCAGTACCCAACATTTGAGGTATTGCCGCGAAATCGCTGTCTTTTGGGACACTTTTTCGTCAGCTGCGCAGTTCCGGCAGGTTCGCGAAGAGGTCGAGTGCCTGCGGATTGGCCAGCGCCTCCTTGTTCTTCACGGGGCGTCCATGCACAACCTCACGTACTGCGAGTTCGACGATCTTGCCGGACTTGGTGCGGGGAATATCCTCCACCTGGACAATCTTCGCCGGCACATGGCGCGGCGAAGCGCCGGTGCGAATCTGCGTCTTGATCTTCTTGTCGAGTTCTTCCGTGAGCATCAGACCGGGCGCGAGGCGGACGAACAGGATGACGCGGACATCGTCTTCCCAATCCTGACCGATGCAGATCGCCTCGACCACCTCGTCCAGCTGCTCGACCTGATTGTAGATCTCGGCTGTGCCGATGCGGACGCCGCCGGGGTTGAGTGTCGCATCCGACCTGCCATGGATGATGATGCCGTCGTGCTCGGTCCATTCGGCGAAGTCGCCATGGCACCAGGTGTTGTCGAAGCGGTCGAAGTAGGCGGAGCGGTACTTCGCACCATCAGGATCGTTCCAGAACATCACCGGCATGGAGGGAAAAGCCTTGGCGCATACGAGCTCGCCCTTCTCTCCACGCACCGGTTTTCCATCGTCGTCCCAGACATCGACGGCAAGACCGAGACCCGGCCCCTGAATCTCGCCGCGCCAGACAGGCTTGAGCGGATTGCCGAGGACGAAGCAGGAGACGATGTCGGTGCCGCCCGAGATCGAGGCAAGCTGAATATCCTCCTTGATGCCTTCGTAGACGAAGGAAAAGCCCTCCGGCGAGAGCGGAGAGCCGGTCGAGGTCATCAGGCGCAGGCTTGCAAGATCATGGGAGGACTTCGGGACAAGGCCGCCTTTGCGGACAGCATCGATATACTTGGCCGAGGTACCGAATATCGCGAATTTCTCGGATGCGGCGTAGTCAAAGAGGACGTTTCCATCCGGGTAGAAGGGCGAGCCATCGTAGAGGCAAAGCGTCGCGCCGCAGGTGAGGCCCGAGACCAACCAGTTCCACATCATCCAGCCGCAGGTGGTGAAGTAGAAGAGACGCTCGCCGGCTTCCAGCCCGCAATGGAAGCGATGCTCCTTGAGATGCTGCAGCAGGGTGCCGCCGGCGGAGTGCACGATGCATTTCGGAACGCCGGTCGTTCCAGAGGAAAACAGGATGTAAATCGGATGGGAGAAGGGCAGCCGACGGTATTCGATCTCCTTGACGGAAAACTCCTGAATGAACTGATCGAAGCTTCGGCCATCCGGCAGACGTCCGAGGAGTGCCGGCGTGTCGCCGGCATAGGGTACGACGAGGACCGGGACATTCAGCTTTGCAGAAACAGCAAGGATCTTGTCTGCCACGTCCTGGCGCTTGCCGTTGTACCAGTAGCCATCGCAAGCGATAAAGAGCTTCGGCTCGATCTGGCCGAAACGATCCAACACGCCCTGGTCGCCGAAATCTGGGGAGCAGGAGGACCAGATGGCGCCGAGCGAGGTGACCGCCAGCATCAGGGCAATGGTTTCCGGCATATTCGGCATCATCGCCGCAACCCGGTCACCTTCACCAATGCCCATGGCAGCCAGAGCCTGCTGAAGACGGGAGACTGTCGCAGTCAGTCGCGACCAGGACCAGCGATCCGAGACCTTGTTTTCGCCACGGAAGATCAGTGCATCCCCGTCTCCCGCATGAGCGAGAAGGTTTTCTGCGAAGTTCAGCTTGGCTTGCGGGAAGAAGCGGGCCTTCAGCATCTCATCGCCGTCGGAGAGCGCGACATCGCCCTTTTCTCCAAGCACACCACAGTAGTCCCATACGAGAGACCAGAAGGTGGCCCGATCATCGATGGACCAGCGGTAGAACTCGTCATAATCAACAAAGCTCCTGCCGACCCTTTCGGCGCTCCACGCCATGAAATGGGTGAGCGGCTGCTTTGCCTTGAAGGCTTCAGAGGGTGTCCAAAGGGCTTGCTGTCCGGTCATGCTGATCCTCCTCGTAAGCACAATCTTCCTATACCATGCCGCAATGCAATAAACAGACGAAAGCGGCTTGGATTATGGTCGGAGATTTGCGCTGGCGATCGATTTCCTATATCCGCCCAGACGTTCACGAAACTCCAGGACCATTCAAAAGGCATGCGCAATCCAGGACGTGGCGACAACTCCTTACGCCCCTCCTCTCTCTTGCCACGCGGCCGGCGCGGCGGGTTGATCAAACTTGCCCTGCTGCTGGCGGCCGCTGCCGTCACGATCTCCCTCGCATTGCGTCTCAGCGCGCCCTATCTGGTGTCCAGTTCGGTGGTCCGCTCGGCAGTATCATCGTCCATTGCCGCCTGGGTCGGCCATGATGTTTCGATCGACGACGTCACCGATGTGCATTTCTGGCCGCAGCCGGAGATCACGCTGACCGGCATCAAGGTCAGCCGCCCTATCGACGGTCAAGCGGAAGTCATCGGCGAAGTCGATCGTCTCTCCGCCCGGTTCGGCCTCATCTCCGCGCTGGCCGGGCGCCCGGACTTCAGCGCATTCCGTCTTGAACGGCCCCGCATACGCATCTGGCGTGGCGCCGATGGCGGACTGGACTGGAGCGATCAAGGCGTGTTGAGTGACGCTGTGCGGGCGGCCGTCGCCCAGACTGGCGGCGTGCCGGCTGATCGTGTCTCGAACGAGGCAGAGATCGGTTCCGTCGAGATCGTCGATGGCGAAGTCAACCTGACCGACCTGGCAAGCGGCGCCTCTGTCCTGATCGATGACGTCAATGCGGTCATCGACTGGCGGGGCCTTGCCGCACCGCTTTCGGGGCAAGGTAGCTTTCGCCTCGGCGGTCACTCGGTCTCGGTCAACCTGCAGACGCCGACGCCGCTGGCGCTGATCGGCGGTGCACTCAGCGCAGTGGAACTGTCCGCGACAGTCGCCGGCATCAATGCCGAGATCGACGGCATGGTCAGCTTGCAGAAGGCCAGCCTTCAGGAGACCGAAGTCAGTCTTCGCGTGCCCGATGTGACAGAGACCAGCGCCATGCTCGGGTTTCGGCTTGCCGGTACGGAGCGCTGGAAAACGGCTTCTCTCGAAACGAAAGTCACTCGTGCAGCCGATGAATGGCGCTTCGAGGATCTCGACTTTGAAATCAATGGCAGCCGCGGCGACGGGATCGTGACGCTGCGCGATCGCCCGGGTGATCGACCGCTGCTGAGCAGCACGCTCGCGCTTGAACACCTGCAGTTGGACGATCTTCTGCACGCCCTTTCGATCAAGGTCGGCGATCGTGCCGACGTCCGCCTGCCAAGTCTCACACATTGGATGGATGTCGATATCCGTCTGTCGGCGGCGACTGCCGGCTTCGGTGCGTTCCCGCTCACCGAGATGGGAGCAAGCCTCATCGGTCGCGGCGACACGCTGAACCTCGTCATCGGTGACACCAGCTTTCTAGGCGGCACGATTTCCGCCCGGTTGAGCGGCACGGGCGAAGGCTTCGACAAGGGCGCGGAAGTGGCCGTGAACATGGAGCGGGTCGATCTCGAAGCACTGACTTCCCGACTTCTGCCGGACGGCGGCCCTTCTCTCAAAGGCGTGGGGTCGGCAAGCTTCAATGCGAGGCTGGTGGGAACCGGGTGGCAGCGCAATATCGACGCCATGTCGGGCCGACTGATCATCACGTCCGACAATGGCGAGATCGTCCGGTTCAGCGCGGAAGGCTTGCGACGGCTCGCCGCCGACCGCTCCTATTTCCAGCTGAGTGCAGCCGGTGACGACGGTTTCGAGTATCGGAGTCTCGATATCGCAGTGCGATTTTCAGAGGGTTCTGCCGAAGTGGAGAAGGGGCGGATCGTCGGCAAGGACGAGAGGTTGGACCTGACAGGCATCATTCCCTATAGCCGTCAGGCGCTGGCTCTGACGGGAGCACTCACCGCCAACACGACGCAGAACGACAGCCTGCCATCCCTGCGCTTTTTTATTGGCGGAGCCTGGAATGATCCGGTGATTTCGCCGGTGCCGCTTCCAGGCTTGCCGGCGCGATAAAGGAATACGCGCCACCTGAAGACCTGTTCCATTCGATCATTCAAATACTAGAATAGACGAATCACAGCTGGGGAGACGGCGAGTGCAGGTGTTGCTGTCGGGTTTTCTGAAACTGGCTCTGGCGTCTCTGCTGGCGGGCAGCCTGCTGTCGGTCTTCGGCATCACTCCCCGCGCGGTTCTGGACTTTCTCGGTTTGACCGCCGAGGAGCTTCGCGCTGGCGTTATCACGGCATTCGCCTGGGCCGCTCCGCGAATGCTGATGGGCGCCATGGTGATCTTGCCGATTTGGCTTGTCACCTATCTGCTGATGCCGCCCCGCAATTGATGCGGGGCCGCCTTGTAGCGTCTCAAGCCGCGCTTCCCCGTGCAGCGACATGCTCATCCCGCTGGCGCTGCAATTCACGCTGCTTGGTGCCGATCGAGGCAATGATGACTCCAATCGTCACGATGCCGATCAGGATGGTACAGACTGCATTGATCTCGGGCGTCACGCCCAGGCGAACCTGCGAGTAGATCTTGATCGGCAGCGTCGTGGCACCGGGACCGGTGGTGAAACTTGCGATCACGAGATCGTCCAGCGAGAGCGTGAAGGCGAGCATCCAGCCGGAGATGACGGCGGGCAGGATGAGCGGCAGGGTGACCTTGAAGAAGGTCTTAACCGGCGGGCAGCCGAGGTCCTGGGCCGCCTCCTCAAGACTGGTGTCGAAGGTCAGGAGCCGCGACTGCACGACGATGGCGACGTAGCACATGGTGAAGGTGGTATGGGCGATGACCACGGTCACCAGGCCTCGATCCAATCCGACCGCCACGAAGAGCAGCAGCAGCGACAGACCGGTAATGACCTCCGGCATGACGAGCGGCGCATAGATCATGCCGGAGAACAGGAGCCTTCCGCGAAAGCGGGTGAAGCGAACCAGTGTCAGGGCCGCAAGGGTGCCAAGGATCGTACCGAGCGTGGCACTCAGAAGACCGACCTGAAGGGTCACCCAGGCCGCGCTCATCAGGCCGTCATTGTTCCACATCTCGCCATACCATTTCAGCGAGAAGCCACCCCAGACCGTCACCAGCTTCGACTCGTTGAACGAGTAGATCACCAGGATCAGTATCGGGATGTAGAGGAAGGCGAAGCTCAGCGTGAGGATCGTGGCGTCGAACTTTCCAGGTTTCATCGGGCCGCCCTCACACTTTCTGCTGCTGGTTCTGGAAGATCGCGATGGGCACGACCAGAATGAGGAGGAGCAGGACGGCAACGGCAGACGCCAGCGGCCAGTCGCGGTTGCCGAAGAACTCGGTCCAGAGCGTCTTGCCGATCATCAGCGTATCGGCGCCGCCGAGCAGGTCGGGAATGACGAATTCACCGGTGATCGGAATGAAGCAGATCATCGAGCCGGCGATAACGCCGGGGATAGAGAGGGGGAAGGTGATCTTCCAGAAGGCCTTCCAGGGCGGGCAGCCGAGATCGCTTGCGGCTTCGAGCAGCGTGCCGTCCATCTTTTCGAGTGCCGCATAGAGCGGCAGGACCATGAAGGGCAGATAGGAATAGACGATGCCGATGAAGACCGCGATCTCGGTGCGGAAGATCTGGACCTGACTGCCCTCGTCCATCAGGCCGACGGATTGCAGCAGAACGGTCAGCAGGCCTTCGGGCTTCAAGATGCCGATCCAGGCATAGACGCGGATCAGGAACGAGGTCCAGAAGGGCAGGATCACGAGCATGACAAGCGTCGGGCGGATGGTGACCGAGGCGCGCGCCATGGCAAGCGCCATCGGATAGCCGATCAGCAGCAGGAGAAAGGTCGAGATCAGCGCAATCCGCACCGACGACAGGTAGGCATTGACGTAAAGCGGGTCCTCGGTGAGGAAAATGTAGTTCTCGAAGTCGAGCTGGCTGATGAAGTCACCGATTGCCGAGAAGCCTTCCAGCACGGGCGTATAGGGCGGCATGGCGATCGCCGTATCGGACAGCGAGATCTTCAGAATGATCAGGAACGGCGTCAGGAAGAAGAGCGCCATCCATAGATAGGGAATGATCACGACCAGCCAGCGGGCTGATCCGGGCTTGGAGGCAACAACGGGGTTGGCCATGATTGTTGCCCCCCTCAGCGTGTCAGAACGAGGCCGGCATCCGCCGACCAGGACAACCAGACCATATCGCCGAAGGTGATCGGGCGATCGACGAGACGGGAGACATTGGCCTGGGCGGCACGGAACGTGCGCCCGTCGTCGAGACGGACGATGAAGACCGAGAAGTCACCGAGATAGCCGATATCCCAGACTTCGCCATGCAGCGCGTTTGCAGAATTGCCTTCCGGCTGGGTGGTCGAGATGCGCACCTTTTCGGGCCGGATGGCAAAGGCAACGCTGTCGCCCTTGTTTGCCTCGCAGGCCTGTTCCACCGTGATCTTCACACCGTCGCTGTCGATGCGGACGAGGTCACCTGCACCATTGGTTTCCTTGGCCTCGACCTTGGCTTCGAGGATGTTGATGTCACCGATGAAGTCGGCGACGTAACGCGAGTTCGGCGCCTCGTAGATTTCGGCCGGCGTTGCCACCTGAACGAGGATGCCCTTGTCCATGACGGCGATGCGGTCAGACACGGTCATGGCCTCTTCCTGGTCATGGGTGACGATCAGGAAGGTGAGGCCAAGCTTGGTCTGGATATCCATCAGTTCGAACTGCGTCTCTTCGCGCAGCTTGCGATCCAGCGCGCCAAGCGGCTCGTCGAGTAGCAGGACCTTCGGACGCTTGGCCAGCGAACGGGCGAGCGCCACGCGCTGGCGCTGGCCACCGGAAAGCTGATTGGGCTTGCGCTTGGCGAACTGTTCGAGCTTGACCAGCTTCAGCATTTCCTGAACGCGGGCATCGATCTCCGCCCTCGGCAGATTGTCCTGCTCCAGACCGAAGGCGATGTTCTTCTCCACCGTCATATGCGGGAAGAGCGCGTAGGACTGGAACATCATATTGGTCGGACGCTTGTAGGGCGGCACACCAGAGAGATCCTGCCCCTGGAGCAGGATGCGGCCCGAGGTCGGCTGTTCGAAGCCGGCCAGCATGCGCATCAGCGTGGTCTTGCCGCAGCCCGAAGGGCCTAGCAGGGAGAAGAATTCGCGCTCGTAGATATCGAGGCTTAGATTATCGACCGCGACGAAATCGCCGAAGCGCTTCGTGACGTTTTCGAAGCGGATGAAGGGAACGGCATCCGGATCGGTCCAAGGAGAGAATTTACGCTTAACAGGCCCCAGTGTCTTCGCCATTACCAACCCAGCCGTTTTTCTTGTTGCCCCTGTCCATAAGAAATTCGCCGGGCGTTTGTGGCGCCCGGCGAATGATCCTTTTCATCAGCTACCGGTCTTGATCTGTGTCCAGACCCGGTTCAGCACGCGTTGTTCTCTCGGGCCGTAAGGCGAGATGGTGAAGAGTTTCGCCATGACGTCTTCCGGCGGATAGACGGCCGGATTGTCCTTGACGGCCGGATCGAGCAGTTCCTTGGATGCCAGGTTGCCGTTGGCATACTGGACATAGTTGGATGCCTTGGCGATCACGTCAGGACGCATCAGGAAGTTGATGAATTCGTGGGCTTCGGCAACGTTCTTGGCATCCGCGGGGATCGCCATGTTGTCGAACCACATGTAGGTGCCTTCCTTCGGGATCACATAGTTGATCTCGACACCATTCTTGGCCTCTTCAGCACGCGCCTTGGCCTGCAGGATATCGCCCGACCAGCCGATGGTCATGCAGATGTCGCCATTGGCAAGATCATCGATATAGGCCGAGGAATTGAAGGTCCGGACCGACGGGCGGATCTTCTGGAAGACTTCACCGCCGGCTTCGAGATCGGCGGTTTCCTTGCTGTCCGGATTCTTGCCGATATAGTTCATGGCGATCGCGAAGGTTTCGTCCGAGGCATCAAGGATGTTGATGCCGCAGGCCTTCAGCTTCTCGGCGTTCTCCGGCTTGAAGATCGCATCCCAGCTATCGACCTTGAAATCGGCGCCGAGCACTTCCTTGACCTTGCCGACATTGTAGCCGATGCCGGTCGTGCCCCACATGTAGTTGACGGCATATTCGTTGCCGGGATCGTATTTGGCCAGACGCTCGCTCACCATGGGCCACATGTTGGAGAGGTTCGGCAGCTTCGACTTATCGAGCTTCTGGAAGACGCCGGCCTGGATCTGACGCGCCAGGAAAGGCGCCGTCGGGACGACGACATCGTAGCCGGAGCCGCCGGCGAGCAGCTTGGTTTCGAGAAGTTCGTTGGAGTCGAAGACGTCGTAGACGACCTTGATGCCGGTTTCCTTCGTGAATTCTTCAAGCACCGCTTCGTCGATATAGTCCGACCAGTTGTAGACGTTGACGACGCGTTCCTGCGCCTGGACAGCCGATGCGATGAAGATCGTCGCCAGGGCCACCGACGCCGTACGGATGTATAGAGCCTTCATTTTTTCTCCTGTTCCAGCCTATGGGAGCGAGGAGCCCCCAATGCCATTCCCGTTGTTTTTTTAAGAGACTAGAAAGGAATTGGACGGGCGACAAGCGAAAATCTTCGCAGTCGCGAATGCGTTATCGGCTATCATCCCATCACTGAAAATCGAAGGCGGAAAGTCCGGTGACCATCTCGTCGAGCCCGAGCGGACGGGTGAGCGGCGGCTCGGCACGGGCAAGACAGCCTGATCGCTCGCAGAGTCGGCAGGCCGGCCCTACGGCAATCGCAGGCACAGACCGATCCGGCAGAGCGGCGGAATAGGCGACCTCATCGCGGCTTGCCGCATCGCAGCCGATCAACAGCGCGGTCCGCCGGATCCGTTCGCCGAAACTCGCCTGCGGCCCCTCCAGGGTTCTGGATATGGTCAGGAAGGCCGCACCATCCGGCATTTCGACCTGCTCAACCAGAACCTGGCCCGGTTGGGCGAAGGCGGCATGCACATTCAGCTTGGGACAGCCGCCGCCGAAACGCGCCTGGGGAAAGCCGCTCGCGCCAGCCCGACGGAAACGATTGCCGGCATTGTCGATCTCCATCATGAAAAAGGGAACGCCGGTGGCACCCGGTCGCTGCAACATGGTGAGCCGGTTGGCCGCCTGCTCGAAGGAGACGTTGAAGCGGGCGCGCAGAACGTCGATGTCATAGCGGGCGCGAATGGCTGCCGACAGGAACGCGCCATAGGGCATCATCAGCGCGTGGGCGGCATAGCGGGCCAATTCGAAACGGGCGATGCGACGCGCCTCGCCGGACGACAGCTCGAGCGCCTCCAACTCCGCCTGCACATGCTCCCCGAGCGCCAGCAGCACTACCTCCATCGCCACCTCACGCAGCTGATCGAAGGGCGACAGCCGTTCGGAAAGAAAAAGGCGCATGGAGTGGCGGTCATAGCGCCTGCGCAGCGAGGGCATCGTCTGAACCGGCAAAGCGCGCACCACGATGCCATGGGTGGAGCGCAGCCAGCCCTTGAGGGCGACGGCGAGATCGTCACCCGGCGCAAGGCTCAAACCGGCATGGAAGACCTCGGCTGCCTCGTCGAGCCTGGCGAAGTAGTTCGGTCGGCGTTCGAAGACTTCGCGCACCTCGTCGATCGGCAGGCGCGCACCCGAAAGCGAGGTTTCATGCCCCTCACGGGCGAGAAGGTCAGCGAGATCGGAAAGCCGCGCGGCCTGCTCACGATAGGCGCGGTAGAGCTTGACGATGCCGCTTGCCGCATTCGGGGCCGCCTCCGCAACTTCGATCAGCTCCTGATCTCCGGGAAGCTCGCCTGATAGCAGCGGATCGGCGAAGACCTCGCGCAACTGGCTCGTCGAGCCGCCGGCCTCGCCCTGCAGTTCGTCAAGGTCGACCTTGTAGACGGAGGCCAGCTTCAGCAGCAGCTGCACCGTCAACGGGCGCTGATTGCGCTCGATCAGATTGAGATAGGACGGCGAGATCTCAAGCGCCTCAGCCATGGCGGTCTGGGTCAAACCCAGGCCGTTGCGAATACGGCGGACGCGAGGGCCGGCAAAAATCTTGCGCTCTGCCATTTTACAGCTCCTTTACAAGATTGGCCATCTTCGGCGCCAAGACAATCTTGACTAGATTTACAATTTTACATGGCACGCCTGTCAAAGACAAGACAGCCTAACCTCTTTCATATCGTTGTTTTATCGAATTTTCTAGCCGCATTTCGCAGTGCGGTGTAAATATAGTCACATCAGAAGTGGAGCAGAGGACCGGGAGTTCCGGCATGATCCGCCTCTAGCAGTGAACAGGGAGATCCGACATGACTGAATTTTACAATCTCGTTCCGAACGCACCAAAGGGCCGTTTCGACGGCATCGATCGCCCCTATACTGCAGCCGACGTGAAGCGCCTGCGCGGCTCGATCGAGATCAAGTATACGCTCGCCGAGATGGGTGCGAACCGGCTTTGGAAGCTGATCAACGAGGAGCCCTTCATCAACGCGCTCGGCGCGCTCTCCGGCAACCAGGCCATGCAGATGGTCCGCGCCGGTCTTAAGGCGATCTATCTCTCCGGCTGGCAGGTTGCTGCCGATGCCAACACGGCATCCGCGATGTATCCCGACCAGTCGCTCTATCCGGCGAATGCCGCACCGGAGCTTGCCAAGCGCATCAACCGGACGCTGCAGCGCGCCGACCAGATCGAGACCCAGGAAGGCAAGGGCCTGTCTGTTGACACCTGGTTCGCGCCGATCGTTGCCGATGCAGAAGCCGGTTTCGGCGGACCGTTGAACGCCTTTGAAATCATGAAGGCCTTCATCGAAGCCGGTGCTGCAGGCGTTCACTTCGAGGATCAGCTCGCATCCGAAAAGAAGTGCGGCCATCTCGGCGGCAAGGTTCTCATCCCGACGGCGGCCCATATCCGCAACCTGACGGCTGCCCGTCTGGCCGCCGACATCATGGGTGTCCCGACGCTGATCGTTGCCCGTACCGATGCGGAAGCCGCAAAGCTTTTGACCTCAGACATCGACGAGCGCGACCAGCCCTTCGTCGACTATGATGCGGGCCGCACGGCGGAAGGCTTCTACCAGGTGAAGAACGGCATCGAACCCTGCATCGCCCGTGCGATCGCCTATGCACCCTATTGCGACATGATCTGGATGGAGACCGGCAAGCCGGATCTGGAACAGGCGCGCAAGTTCGCCGAAGCCGTGCACAAGGTCTATCCGGGCAAGAAGCTCGCCTATAACTGCTCGCCTTCCTTCAACTGGAAGAAGCATCTCGACGACGCGACGATCGCCAAGTTCCAGCGCGAACTGGGTGCCATGGGCTACAAGTTCCAGTTCATCACGCTCGCCGGCTTCCACCAGCTGAACTACGGCATGTTCGAACTGGCGCGCGGTTACAAGGATCGCCAGATGGCGGCCTATTCGGAGCTGCAGGAGGCGGAATTCGCGGCTGAGGTCAACGGCTACACGGCGACCAAGCACCAGCGCGAAGTCGGCACCGGTTATTTCGACGCCGTCTCGCTCGCCATCACCGCCGGGCAGTCCTCGACGACCGCGATGAAGGAATCGACCGAAACCGAGCAGTTCAAGCCGGCTGCCGAATAAGGATCGCACCCTCCCCTTGAGGGGGAGGGTCGGCACGCAGTGCCGGGGTGGGGTGACCAACGCAATCATGCAAGGTTCACCCCCACCCGCAGCTAGGCTCAAGACCTCCCCCTCAAGGGGGAGGTGATTTCAAAAACCCCAGACATCAAGAGGAGAAATGCCATGACACCCCAGACCCGAGTCAAGGAACGTGCCGAAGAACAGTCCTCGGCGATGAGCGTCGATCAGCAGGCGATGATCCGCATGCTGGCCAATGACCTGCACCGTCTCAACCATTCGATCATGAAGGCCGTCGATGCCGGCGTTTCAGTCGAACTCGTCCGCTCCGCCCGCCACCATGGCGGTGACGGCAACTGGGGTGATCTCCTGATCCCCGTCATCGTGACCCAGGGCAACCATCAGGCCGCCTGAGCCACACCCTTATCCCCCATCCGGTGCCTGACCTCCGGATAGGTTCCCGCACGATGACCGCCTCTGGGGAGGAGTGCCGGTCGTCGTGCGGGGTTTTTCGTTTGTGCTCAGCCGCTGGTGTTGGGGCGCCTACCCGCCGCGGTATCCGCCACCCCATTTTCCGACAGCAAATCGATATCCGCGACGCTTCAGTCGGGCATGGCCAGATCAGCGGCTGCCACGATTGGCCTCAGGCGGCGCGGCTTCCGAAGCGCTGGCGATCCGCCTCTACGCGGAATTCCGTGAGCAGGCTGACCAGTTGGTCCGCTTCATCGGCCAGCATGCGCGATGCTGCCGAGGTCTCCTCCACCATAGCTGCATTCTGCTGCGTCAGCTGATCCATCTGCCCAACAGCACTGTTGACCTCCTGCAGCGCGACAGACTGATCGCGGCTCATGGCGGCGATCGCCTCTACATGGCCGGTGATCTCGGTGATCTGGCTGGCGATGGTGCCGAGGACTTCACCGGTCTGCTGTACGAGCTTGGCCCCGGCTCCGACTTCCGATGCCGAGGTATGGATGAGTGCCTTGATCTCGTTTGCTGCCCGACCGGAGCGCTGGGCGAGTTCGCGAACTTCCTGCGCCACCACGGCGAAACCCTTGCCGGCTTCACCGGCGCGGGCGGCCTCGACACCGGCATTCAGCGCAAGCAGATTGGTCTGGAAGGCGATGTCCTCGATGACGTCGATGATCTGCTCGATCTGGCCCGAGGCCTGTTCGATGCGGCTCATGGCGGTCACGGCGTCGTTGACGACCTTCGACGAGGTCTCGGCGTTCCGCTTGGTCATCTGTACAATGCCGTTTGCCTCGCGCGCCTTTTCGGCAGCGGCCCGAACATTGCTCGTGACTTCGCTAACGGCTGCCGCGGTCTCCTCCAGCGAAGCCGCCTGATTCTCGGTCCGCCGCGACAGTTCGTCGGTAGAATGGGCCATCTGGCGGACATTGCCCTGGATCGCACCGACATTCGACTGGATCTGACGGATCGTATCCTGGAGGCGGGTCAGCGACCGGTTGAAATCGAGACGCAGGCGATCGAGGCCGCCATTGAAGGGTGTCTCGATCGTGGTCGAGACATCGCCGGAGGCCAGGCGCTCCAGTCCCTCGGCCAGAGCACGCACGGCGAATTCCACCTGCTGTTCCGCTTCACGCTTCTGGGCCTCATTGGCGAGACGGTCGGCCTCGGCCGCAGCACGGGTCTTCTCGCTTTCCGCTTCGACACGGATCTTGGCGATCGCATTTTCCTTGAACACACTCAGCGCACGGGCCATCTCACCGATCTCGTCAGCCCGACCTTCTGCCGTGACCGAAGCCTCGAGATCTCCGGAGGCGAGCCGGCGCATCGCGGCGGTGATCTGGTTGATCGGCCCCTTGAAGGTCACGACCAGGCCGATCCCGGCGAAGATGGCGATCAGGACACCAAGCAGCGTCGCCATCAGGGAGATCTGATCGACCGCGTCGCGGGCGGAGCCTGCGGCATCCCGCTGAAGGGCTGCAAAGCGCGTGAGTTCCTGCCAGATGGAATCGATGTCGCCAGCGGCAGCCTGATAGGCGGCCAGACGCTCGGACGACAGGGCGACCAACTCGCCGGCTCCACCCTCGATGGAGGCGATGAGCGGCATGATTGCGGCAATCCGTGCCTTCACGTCGTCGGAGCCAGGGGCCTTGGCAGACAGGCCATCGGCGGAAACCTTGACGGCGGCAAGCGCTTCGGCAAGGGCCAGACGGGTTTCTTCCGTCGGGCGCCCGAGCAGACGGGCGGCACGGGAATCGGCGGCATTCACCACTTCCACCAGCACGCGGGCCGCATCCAGCAAGGCGGTCGCCTCGGCCATGGGCTGGTCGAGCGAGCCGAAAACCTGCGTTGCCTGACGCGACTTCATCGTCGAGGCCCCCTGAAGCTTGATGCCGGCGGGACGCATGATGTTAACAGCACGATCGACCACGCCGATCGTCTGGTCATTGAAGACGCCGGTATCGAGCTGCTTCTTGATCTGCACAAGGCTATCCGTGATCGCCGATCCGACAACCTTCTGATCGACAGGCAGAGCTTCGTTGACTTCTGCGGCCGCGGTTTCGAGCGCCGGGAATTCCCGCTTGATCAACTCCATCTTCTCGGCCGGCGCCGTGAGATTGTTGAAGTCGGAGACGATCTTGGAGATCGTATTGGCGCCGCGTGTCAGTCGCTCGGCTTCGCGCAGAAGGCCCTTGGCCTTGGCCTCGTCGGCCACAAGGCCGTCGCGAACGGTGGTGGCGTAGTCGAGAAGCTTGTTTCGCTCATCCATCATCGCGGAGATATTGCTCTCGATCTGCCGACGCAGGGTCAATTCCTGCTGATGGCTCGTCCAGAGCGCGGCAGCCTTGTCCGTGATGGCAGCCGTGCCGGCGATGGCCTTGCGGATTTCTTCCTCGCCGTCCTGCCCGGCGAGCCCATCACCTGCGGCAGCCAGTGCGGCGGACTGCGTTGCCAGTTCCTGTTCCAGGGCGGCCCGCGTGTTCTCGTTGGTGTCCTGCAGGAACCGCGTCATGCCGACATAGACCTGCTTGAAGCCGCTCAAGGTTTGAAGAACGGTGTTGGAGATATCCATCCGCCCCTGCAGCATGCTCGAGGCATAGAGGCCCGTCAGACCGACAGCCGAAATGCTGATCACGAAGGGCAGGATGAATACCAGAACCTTGGTCTGGATCTTGAAACGCGCCAACACACGATCAATGAACATTTCGTCCCTCTTGAATATTCAACTTTAAAAACAGCGTCCAAAATTGGGCCTGATCCACACTGCGGCTGGAGTGCTAAAGAAATACTGAACGCCACAATTCATTCGAATCCTGAAATTTTCGGGGATTCGAATGGTTCGACGGCAAGGATCGAGGGCTGTCCGGGGTGTGGGAATAAAAAATGGGCCCGGACGAGCCGGACCCATGGATCATGCCAGGGCTGTCGAGATCAGGCTGCGCGCCCGACCTGACGCTGTCGATCGGCTTCGATGCGGAACTGTTGCAGGAGGTCGCGCAGCGCATCCGTCTGGGCCGAGAGATCCTGGGTGGCTGCCGTGGCCTCCTCGACCATCGCGGCATTCTGCTGAGTCATCTGGTCCATGCGGCCGACGGCGCCATTGACTTCCTGGAGCGCACCAGACTGCTCGCGGCTGGTTTCGGCGATCTTTTCGATGTGGTCGCTGATTGCAGCGATCTGGCCACCAATGCGCGACAGCACGGTGCCCGTCTGCTGGACATGGGTGGAGCCACTCGCCACCTCTTCGGCCGAACGGTTGATGAGAGCCTTGATCTCCTTCGCCGCGCCGGCAGAGCGCTGGGCGAGTTCGCGGACCTCCTGGGCAACGACGGCAAAGCCCTTGCCGGCTTCGCCGGCGCGAGCGGCTTCCACGCCCGCATTGAGGGCGAGCAAGTTGGTCTGGAAGGCGATCTCGTCGATGACACCGATGATGTTGGAGATCTGGCGCGAGGCCTCCTCGATACGGCCCATGGCCGAGATCGCGCTGCCGACGACCACAGCGGATTCATCGGCATTCTTCTTGGCTTCGCGGACAACGCCGTTGACCATTTCGGCACGCTCGGAGGACGAGCGAACGGCGGCCGTGATCTCGTCAACGGCAGCAGCGGTCTCTTCCAGAGAGGCGGCCTGCTGTTCGGTGCGGCGAGCGAGGTCGAGCGCCGACTGCGCCATCTGGCGGCCGTTGTTCTGGATCTGATCAACATTGCCCGAGATCTGGTGCATGGTGTCACGCAGGCGGGCAAGCGACAGGTTGAAGTCGTTGCGCAGCTGTTCGAGACGACCATGGAAGCGGCCTTCGATCTCGAAGGAGATATCGCCATTGGCGAGACGCTCCAGAGCCTGGGCCAGCTTGCCGACGGCATGTTCGATCTGCTGGTCGAGAGCCTGCTTTTCCTCATCATTGCGGCGACGCTCGGCTTCGGCCTCCATCTGCTCCCGCTGACGCTCGGATTCGATCTCGAGCTTGGTGCGGGCATTGGTCTTGAAGACGGCGAGCGCCCGGGCCATGGCCCCGATTTCATCGCCACGCTTGTCACCGGCTATGCCGGCCTCAAGGTCGCCCTCGGCGAGGCGCTGCATGGTGGCGGTGATGCGGGTGATGGGCCGCTGCAGTGTCAGAACCAGTGCGATGCCGCCGATGACGGCGAGCACGACACCAGCGATCATGGTGCCGATCGACAGGCGGTTTGCTTCCTGGCGTTCGGTGCCGGCGACATCCTTCTGCAGGTCGGCAAACGAGGTGAGCGATGCCCAGATCGCGTCCATGGTGCGGCTTGCTTCATCGAAGCTTGCAATGCGGTCGGCACTGGTCTTGACGAGAGCTTCTGTATCGGTCGTCAACGAGGCGAGCAGCGGCGTGATGGCAGCCGTCAGGCTGTCGTAGAAGGCCTTGTCGGCGATACTGCCACCGAGAACGGCGAGGTTGTCACCGATCAGCTTGATCTGGCGCAGGATCGGCTCGCGGGTCTTGTCGTCCTTCACGTTGAGGAAGGTCGCGGTCATGATGCGCAGGTCGTAGACGTCAGCGATCAGAGTGCGGCTGCCGACGAGGACATCGGCGGCCTGAACGGCACCGGTCTCAACGGCTGCAAATTTCTGCACCGCTTCGGAATACTTGGCGGATGCGCCTGATGTCAGGGTCTCCTCGAAGCCACGGAAACGGGCGACGATGGAGCCGATCGAGCGGCCGTTTTCCGGGCTCATGTCGCCGGTTGCGACCTTCTCCTTGATCTCGTTGATCGCCGCCTGGAAGGCCTTGCCCATGTCCTTGCTTTCGGCCGGCAGGGCATTGGCGATCTTGCGCTGGGTCTTGACCAGTTCCGGCAGCTGCTTCTGCAGATAGGGGATCTGGGCTTCAGGCGTGCTGGCGGCGAAGAAGCCCTTGGTCACTTCGGCGAGATGCTTGGCACCCGATGACAGGCGTTCGGCTTCCTTCAGCGCGCCCTTGGCATCATTTTCGCCGGCAACGACGGCGCGCTGCAGCTTCTGGGCCTCATCGGAGACACGGATCTGCTGGGCCATAAGCCCCTTCAGATGCTCCTGGATGCTGCCGGCGATCTTCACCTCAGATTCGTGCAACTGCCAGAGCGTATCGATCTTCTGATTGACGGCGGTGGTGCCGGCGATCGCCTCGTCGAGGAAGTTGCGGCCCATGCCGTCAGAGCCAATTTCGGAGATGTTCTGGGTCAGCGTCGACTGCTGGGCGGCAAGCTCGCCGAGTACCGCACCACGCGTCTCTTCCGACGTCTGGTCGAGGAAACGCGTCATAGCGGCGGTCACGTTCTTGAAGCCGTTCAGCGAACGCATCGTTCCGTTGGAGATCTCCATGCGCTGCTGCAGGAGACCAGAGGCGTAAAGCCCCATGAGACCGACTGCGGTGATCGACAGGACAAAGGGCAGCACAAATGCCATTACCTTCGTCGATATCGAAAAGCGCGAAAGAATTTGATCGATCAAAATCGTCCCTCCAAAAGAAGACGGCGCTATCACTGCGCCTGCCCTTGCAACAGTCAGACCGCACCGACTGTTGCCGGCACTGTCTACACTCCACTCCAATGAAAAGAGTTGCAGTAAAAGTCTCAAGACGGAGTTAAGAGGCGTAGCGCTGTCTCCGAAGCGAAACAATCGTCACACGACAAGGCCGTGGCACCGGTGAGGGTTGGCGGTAGCAGGGCGATAATCTGTCGTTCGACGGCACGCCGCAGGAGGCGTGGCGGCCATCCAGGTTCAGCGGATGGAAGTGCCCTTCAGCCGAGGAGGCCGATGGCAAGTGCGGCCACGGCACTTGCCGCATAGAGGCAGACAATGCCGAGATGGCGAATGCGGGCGCGCTCGGCGTCATGGGCACGAGTCACGGCGATGGCAATGGCGCGGGGCTTGCGGGTCTCATGGGTCATGGGCGCGGTCCTTGATGCGGCCAGGGAAGGTCATGCCCTTGCGGGCCTTTTGCCGGCCAGACCTCATGTCGCGACATCGAAGGATGTCACACCGGCATTCAGGCAGGATGACCGACGCATGTTAACAAGTCCTGAATTAACGATGCAAGCTTGTCTGGAGCGGGAGGAAAGTTCAGAGGCTCTCGCCGACCGCATGGCCCGAGGCCCAGGCCCACTGAAAGTTATAGCCGCCGAGCCAGCCCGTAACATCGACGCATTCGCCGATGAAATAGAGCCCAGGCACGGCTTTCGCCTGCATCGTGCGGCTGTCGAGCGCAGTCGTATCGACGCCTCCCAGCGTGACTTCCGCCGTACGATAGCCTTCGGAGCCGGCCGGCTTGATCGGCCAACGCCGGATGCGCTCGGCAAGCGCAAGAAGCGCCTTGTCTGGCAGGTCGGCCAGCGGGCGTTCGAGTTTTGCAGTCTCCGCCAGGTATTGAGCGAGGCGCTTGGGCAAATGCTGGGCAAGGACGGTCTGGACCTGTTGGCGACCGTTCTCGCGTTTGGCGGCCTTCAGCAGCTCGACGAAGTCAGCGCCCGGCTCGAGCGACAAGGTGATTTCGTCCCCTTCCCGCCAGTAGCTGGAGATTTGCAGGATGGAGGGACCGGAGAGGCCCCGGTGGGTGAAGAGCAAGGCTTCCCGGAAGTGCGTCTTGCCGTGGCCGACATCGGCTTGGACAGCAACACCTGACAGTTCGGACAGTTCCCCCAGCAGGTTCGGCTCCAGGGTGAGCGGCACGAGCGCCGGCCGGGTTTCGGTGACCGGCAGACCGAACTGCTCGGCTATCCGATAGGCAAAACCTGTGGCACCCATCTTCGGGATCGACTTGCCGCCGCAGGCAACCACAAGGCTGTCAGCGGCAATCGGGCCTTCGCTCGTTGACAGGCGGAAACCATCGGCCCCCTTCTCGACCTCCGAAATCTCGCAGGCGAGCCTCAGATCGACATGCACCGCGCGCATCTCTTCGAGCAGCATGCGGATGATGTCCTTGGCGCTGTCGTCGCAGAAGAGCTGGCCAAGCGTCTTTTCATGCCAGGCAATCTTGTGGCGATCGACCATCGCGATGAAGTCTGATGGCGTGTAGCGGGCGAGCGCCGACTTGGCGAAATGCGGGTTCTGCGAAAGATAATTCTTCGGCCCGGCATGGATGTTGGTGAAGTTGCAGCGACCGCCGCCAGAGATGCGGATCTTCTCGCCCGGGGCCTTGGCGTGATCGAGTACGATGACGGATTTGCCACGCCGGCCGGCGGTAAAGGCCGCCATCATGCCGGCGGCACCGGCTCCGATGATCGCGACGTCAAACTTTCTCGCCATAGACTTGTGCTCCCGGAGATTAGCCGTCTGTCTCGACAAACTTATGATCAAAGTCAACGCGTCCCCCCTCGCCAAAGGCCAAACTCCGGCTATGATGTCCATCATCAACAACCAACCGGTGAGACATGCCCGCGAAGAAATCCATGCTGAGACCCCAGAGCGCGCCCTCCAAAAAAGCGGTGGTTCCGCCGGACCCTGGATCAAAGCGCGGCGTCTCCAGCTGGAAGGAAGCAGCGACGTGGCTGAGGGCGCGTGGCATCGAAGACATCGAATGCATCACGCCCGACCTTGCCGGCGTACCGCGCGGCAAGATGATGCCGTCGTCGAAATTCACCTCCAATACCTCGCTTGCGCTGCCTTCGGCTCTCTATCGCCATACGATCTCGGGCGAATATCCTGACGAAACCGAGAACTTTCGCTACGAGCCGCGCGACAGCGACCTGAAGCTCGTGCCCGATCTTTCGACGCTTTCCGTCGTTCCATGGGAGACCGATCCGACGGCACAGGTCATCTGCGACATCGTCAATGTCGACGGCGAGAACGTTTCCTACACCCCGCGCAACGTCTTGAAGAACGTGCTGCGGCTCTATGAAGAGAAAGGCTGGAAGCCGGTCGTAGCACCAGAGATCGAGTTCTACCTGGTCGCCATGAACGATGACCCGGACTATCCACTGCATCCGCCGAAAGGCCGCTCGGGCCGTTCGATCGTCGGTGGTCAGGGCTATTCGATTGCCGGGATCAACGAGTTCGACGAGTTGATCGACGACATCTACCACTTCTCGGAAAAGCAGGGGCTGGAGATCGACACCCTGATCCATGAGGAAGGCCCCGCGCAGCTCGAAATCAACCTGCGCCACGGCAATCCGATCGAGCTTGCCGACCAGGTCTTCATGTTCAAGCGCACGATCCGCGAGGCGGCGCTGAAGCATGGGATCTACGCGACCTTCATGGCCAAGCCGATGCAGGGACAGCCGGGATCTGCGATGCACATCCACCAGTCGGTGGTGGACATCAAGACGGGCAAGAACGTCTTCTCGAAGCCTGACGGCTCGGCATCGCCGGAGTTCTTCCACTTCATCGGCGGCATGCAGAAATATGTGCCGAATGCGCTGGTAATGCTGGCGCCCTATGTGAACTCCTATCGTCGCCTGACGCCTGATATGGCCGCGCCGGTCAACAATGCCTGGGGCTACGACAACCGCACCACGGCCTTCCGTGTCCCGGTTTCGGATGCCGCCGCCCGTCGTGTCGAGAACCGCCTGCCGAGCTCTGATGCCAATCCCTATCTCGCGCTCGCGGCTTCGCTGGCCTGCGGTTATCTCGGGATCATCAAGGAGATCGAACCGACGGCTGCGGCGGAAGGATCGGCCAACGAAGGATCGGTCGACCTGCCGCGCGGCCTGCTCGAAGCCGTCGCCCTTCTGGAAGGGGAGCCTGACTTCAACGATGTGTTCGGCGCCGAATTCGTGGGGCTTTATGCCGGCGTGAAGCGCGGCGAATTCGAAACCTTCATGCAGGTGATCAGCCCGTGGGAACGCGAATTCCTCCTGCTCAACGTGTGAGGGAGGCGATCTCATGGCATGGCAAAGCCCGATTGCGCCGGGGATCTCCTGGTATCAGGCAAGCGTGGGCGAGCGGCCGGAATATCCGGCCCTCGACGGCTCTGTAACAACTGACGTCGCGATTATCGGCGGCGGCTTCACCGGGTTGCAAGCCGCCTACAATCTCGCCCGGCTCGGTGTCTCCGTCGTGCTCATTGAGGGCAACCGCTTCGGTGACGGGGCTTCCGGTCGCAATGGCGGCCAGCTCGGCACCGGGCAGCGCGCCTCGCCGGCAGAACTGGAAGCAGAACTCGGCTTCGAGCGTTCCAAGGCGCTGTTCGACATGGCGGAGAACGCCAAGCGCTATCTGCTCGACTTTTGCGACCAGCATGGCATCGATATCGACTATCTCCCGGGCCAGATGAACGTCGCACACAAGCGGGGCTGGGAATCGGACTATCGCCATGAAGCCGAGATCATGGCGGTGCGCTACGGCTATCCGCATGTCGCCTTCATGGATCGCGAGGAAACCCATGAAAGGGTGGGCTCGACGCGCTATCACTACGGCGTCCGCGATACCGGAACCGGACATATCCACCCGCTGAAGCTGCTCGTCGGCCTTGCCAAGGTCGCAGCTGCGGCAGGGGCAAAAGTCCATGAAATGACACCGGCAAGCGCGATCCGCCAGGCTGGCGGCAAAACGATGATCGAGACGCCGAGAGGCACGATCACCGCCGACCGGGTGCTGATTGCCACCAATGCCTATATCGGCAACCTGGAGCCGGTGACGGCGGCCCATGTCATGCCGATCCGATCCTTCATCGGCGCAACGGCGCCACTCGACCGGTTTCCGCAGGTTCTGAAGGGATCGGAAGCGGTGGCGGACAGCCGGTTCGTGGTGCGTTACTTCCGCAAGAGCCGCGACGGGCGTCTGCTGTTTGGCGGGCGCGAGGCTTATACCGCCGACAGCCCGCGCGACATTTCGAGCCATATCCGCCGGCAGATTGCAGAGATCTATCCGGATCTGCGCAATGTCGAGATCACCCATGCCTGGGGTGGTTCGGTCGGGATTACCCTGCCGCGCAAGCCGTTCGCCCGGGATGTGATGCCCGGCGTGACCTCGGTTGCCGGCTATTCCGGGCACGGCGTGATGCTCTCCAACTATTCCGGCAAGATGTATGCGGACATGGTGGCGGGCAATGCACGGGAACTCGATCTCTTCAAGGAATTGAAGATCCCGCCCTTCCCCGGCGGGGCGAAACTGCGCAAGCCGCTGCTCTTCCTGGCACTGACCTGGTACGCACTGCGCGACCGCTTCTGAGAGCGCCATAGGTCGCTCCCGGACCCTGCTTGCGCGGTGCCCGGGAGGTGTGTTGCATTGTCGCAGAACACATTTTGTTCATCCCTTCCGCGACATGAAAAGACAAATTCCACCCCATCGGGGTGGCTTTTTTAAATCGATTAGATTAGAACCGGTCCAACCAGATTGCCGAACGAGAGATGCGCATGAGCAGCCAGATCATCCCCGTTGAACCCTTTGACTACGTCGTCTTCGGCGGTACCGGCGACTTGGCGGAGCGCAAGCTTCTGCCCGCGCTGTTTCACCGTCAGCTGGCCGGCCAGCTGACCGAACCGACCCGCATCATCGGCGCTTCGCGCACGGCGATGACGAATGAAGAATATCGCAAGTTCACGCTCGATGCCCTGCATGAGCATCTGAAGGCCGAAGAGCTGGAAGAAAGCGAAGTCGCGAAATTCCTCGCCCGGGTGTTCTACGTCTCGGTCGACGCGAAGTCGGATCAGGGCTGGGAAGACCTGAAGAAGCTGCTGGACCAGGGCAAGGACATCGTTCGTGCCTTCTACCTCGCCGTTTCGCCGTCGATCTTCGGCGACATCGCCGACAAGATCCGCGACCACAAGCTGATCACCAAGTCCACCCGCATCGTCGTCGAAAAGCCGATCGGCCGTGACCTCGCCTCGGCGCAGATCCTCAACGACACGATCGGCAAGGTGTTCAAGGAAGAGCAGATCTTTCGCATCGACCACTATCTCGGCAAGGAGACGGTGCAGAACCTGATGGCGCTGCGCTTCGCCAACGCGCTCTACGAGCCGCTGTGGAATTCCGCCCATATCGACCACGTGCAGATCACCGTGGCCGAATCCGTCGGTCTCGAAGGCCGCGTCACCTATTATGACAAGGCCGGCGCGCTGCGCGACATGGTGCAGAACCATATCCTGCAGCTCCTCTGCCTCGTGGCGATGGAAGCCCCGTTCTCGATGGATGCAGAAGGCGTGCGCGACGAGAAGCTCAAGGTTCTGCGCTCGCTGAAGCCGATTACACCTGCCAATGTCGAGAAGCTGACAGTGCGCGGCCAGTATCGCGCCGGCGCTTCTGCCGGCGGTGCGGTCAACGGCTACCAGGAGGAACTGGGAGCGGCGTCGGATACGGAAACCTTCGTGGCGATCAAGGCGGAGATCAACAACTGGCGCTGGGCCGGGGTTCCCTTCTACCTGCGCACCGGCAAGCGTCTTGCGACACGCATGTCCGAGATCGTCATCGCCTTCAAGCCGATCCCGCATTCGATCTTCGGCGATGCGGCCGGTCGTATCGAAGCCAACAAGCTGGTCATCCGCCTGCAGCCGGACGAAGGGGTCAAGCAGTGGCTGATGATCAAGGACCCGGGCCCGGGCGGCATGCGCCTGCGCCATGTGTCGCTCGACATGAGCTTTGCCCAG
This sequence comes from Rhizobium sp., assembly GCA_027533385.1. Taxonomy (GTDB): domain Bacteria; phylum Pseudomonadota; class Alphaproteobacteria; order Rhizobiales; family Rhizobiaceae; genus Allorhizobium. The sequence continues at coordinate 100,628 of JAPZUE010000039.1, forward strand.
GCCTTTGACGTGCGCAATCCGGACGCCTATGAGCGCCTGCTGATGGACGTCATCCGCTCCAACCAGACGCTGTTCATGCGCCGCGACGAAGTCGAGGCGGCATGGAACTGGTGCGATCCGATCCTGAAATCCTGGGAAGAGATCGGCCAGAAGGCTCAAGGCTACACGTCCGGCACCTGGGGTCCGAGCCAGGCCATCGCGCTCATTGAGCGTGACGGCCGCACCTGGCACGAAAACGACTGAGGCCGGCACGGATGGCACATCAGATGAAGACATTCGAGACGGGGGCAGCGCTCGCAGCCGGTCTTGCCGATGCCGTCGCCTCGGCACTAGCTTCGGCAATCGGAACGCGGGGCGAAGCTACGCTTGCCGTCTCCGGCGGCTCGACGCCCAAGGCCTTCTTCGAGGCTCTTTCAACGCGCGCGCTCGCCTGGCCGAAGGTCAAAGTGACGCTGGTGGATGAGCGCTTCGTACCGGAAGACAATCCGCGTTCGAACCACCTGCTGGTCAAGACGCATCTCCTGAAAAAAGCGGCTGAAGCGGCCGAGTTCGTGCCGCTCTACCGCCCGGAAGCGACGATCGAGGAGGCTGCAAGGACGGCTTCCGGCATCGTGCCCGGCATGACTAAACCCTTCGACGTTGCGATCCTCGGCATGGGCACGGACGGGCACACCGCCTCGTTCTTTCCCGGCGGCGACCATCTGGACGCCGCGCTCGATCTGAAGCAGCCGCGCCGCGTCATGACCATGGAAGCGCCAGGTGCGGGCGAAGCCCGCCTGACGCTGTCATTCTCCGCTCTTCATGATGCCGGCCTGCTGGTCGTGCATATCGAAGGTGCAGAAAAGAAAGCCGTGCTGGACAAGGCGCTTGCCGGCACTGACGAAAAGGAGATGCCGATCCGGGCCGTTCTTGAACGGGCTCAGACGACACCCGAAATCTATTGGGCGCCCTGAGGGAGAGCCCCGCCTGCCGGAGACGTTCGGCAGGCTGATGCGCATATGACGAGTTTCCCGGCCGGACAGGCCTTTGCGCGATGTGCGCCTTCAGCGCCCGCGCCAGATGAGGAGCCATATCCAATGAGTGCAGATCGCCGTATCGAAGCCATCACCAAGCGGATCGTCGAACGATCCAAGCCAACCCGCGAAGCCTATCTCGACCGGACACGCCGGGCGGTTTCCAAAGGCGTACACCGCTCGACACTGTCTTGCGGCAACCTCGCCCATGGCTTTGCCGTCTGTTCCCCCAAGGACAAGGCAGCGCTTGCAGGCGATGTTGTGCCGAACCTCGGCATCATCACCGCCTATAACGACATGCTGTCCGCGCACCAGCCGTTCGAGACCTATCCGGCCCTGATCCGTCAGGCGGCCTCCGAAGCCGGTGGCGTGGCACAGGTCGCAGGCGGCGTGCCTGCGATGTGTGACGGCGTTACCCAGGGCCAGCCGGGCATGGAGCTGTCGCTGTTCTCCCGTGATGCCATCGCGATGGCAGCCGGCATCGGCCTCAGCCACAACATGTTCGACGCGGCCATTTATCTCGGCGTCTGCGACAAGATCGTACCGGGCCTGATGATCGCAGCCCTGACCTTCGGCCATCTGCCGTCGATCTTCGTTCCTGCCGGTCCCATGACCTCCGGTCTGCCGAACGACGAGAAGTCGCGCATCCGCCAGCTTTATGCCGAGGGCAAGGTTGGCCGCGCCGAACTGCTCGAAGCGGAATCCAAGTCCTATCATGGCCCGGGCACCTGCACCTTCTACGGCACGGCCAACTCGAACCAGATGCTGATGGAGATCATGGGCTTCCACCTGCCCGGTGCCTCCTTCATCAATCCGGGCACGCCGCTGCGCGACGCACTGACCAAGGAAGCGGCGAAGCGGGCACTCGCCATCACCGCCCTTGGCAACGAGTTCACGCCCGCCGGCGAGATGATCGATGAGCGCTCGATCGTCAACGGTGTTGTCGGCCTGCATGCGACCGGCGGCTCGACCAACCACACGATCCACCTGATCGCCATGGCACGCGCGGGCGGCATCCAGCTCACCTGGCAGGATATCTCGGAACTCTCCGACATCGTGCCACTGCTCGCTCGCGTCTATCCGAACGGGCTTGCCGATGTGAACCATTTCCACGCGGCTGGCGGCATGGGCTTCCTGATCAAGCAGCTCCTGAAGGCAGGCTATCTGCATGACGACGTGCGCACGGTCTATGGCCAGGGTCTTGCAGCCTACACGATCGATCCGAAGCTCGCCGATGACGGCACGGTGTCTCGCGAACCCGCAGCAGAGGTCAGCGGCGATCCCAAGGTGCTGACGACGATCGACAAGCCGTTCCAGCCGAATGGCGGGTTGAAGATGCTGACAGGCAATCTGGGGAAGGCCGTGATCAAGATCTCGGCAGTCAAGCCAGAGCGCCATATCGTCGAGGCCCCGGCCATCGTCTTCAACGATCAGCAGGAACTGCAGGAGGCCTTCAAGGCCGGCAAGCTGGAAAAGGACTTCGTTGCCGTCGTGCGCTTCCAGGGGCCGAAGGCGAACGGCATGCCGGAACTGCACCGCCTGACGCCGCCGCTCGGCGTTCTCCAGGACCGCGGCTTCAAGGTGGCGCTCGTCACCGACGGACGCATGTCGGGCGCCTCCGGCAAGGTGCCGGCAGCGATCCATGTGACGCCCGAGGCCGTGGACGGCGGGCCGATCGCCAAGATCAAGGATGGCGATATCGTCCGTATCGATGCGGTCGCCGGCACGCTGGAAGTTCTGGTCGACGCTGCCGAATTCAACGCGCGGCCACTGGCGACCACCAATCTCGAGGACAACGAGTTCGGCATGGGTCGCGAGTTGTTCGCAAGCTTCCGCCGGATTTCCGGCCCGGCGGATCAGGGCGCGAGCGTCTTCTTCTGATCCTGCGGAGCAGATCATTTATCAATGGGGCCGCGTGCAAGCGTGGCCCCAAATGCGTTCAAGGCCTCGGCATCTTTGCAAAGCCCTTGCCGAGGATTGGGCCGGTCGGCTTGCCGGTTGGCGATCCCCCGAGCGGCTCGACGGTGATTTCGTAGAGCTGTTCCTCCATCGGTCCAGGCAGGTCCGGCCCTTCGATCATCGCCGTTCGCCAGCCGTCCAGGACGCCGAGCGAGACGGGACCCGTGTCGCGCGACGGCAGTGTCCAGAGCTGCAGGGATCGATCCGTAGCAACGGACACATCGGTGAGCGGGATGACCTTTGCCGTGTCGTTGCCGAAATCCTCGATCATCACGACCGGCTCGCCTTCGGCATTCATCAGGATGGCCACCACCTGCGGCTCGGCACGCTGGAGAAGCGTGTACGACAGCGCACCGACGAGCAGAAGCGAAGCGGCGGCGGCCGAAAGCCCGACGCCGCGCCACCCGGCAAGCCTGTTGTCGTTGACAGCAGGTCTTGGGCTGGCCTCTCGGATCGCAGTCTGCTGTGAGCCGAGCCTGGTCTCGATCCGGCTCCAGAGATCGGCCGAGACGGGCGACGTGGGGCCGACCAGATCCAGTTCAAGGAAATGATCGCGCGCTTCACCGACTGCGCGGGCGAGTTCCTGATCGGTTTCCATGTCGGCTTCGATCGCGCGGCGCTCGTCTTCGTCCATCAGACCGAGGACGTAGGCATCTGCGCGTTCGGCGGGGGGTTGCCAGGGGCTCATGCCATGCACTCCCTCAAGGCGGAGAGAGATCGGCGTATCCAGGCTTTCGCCGTTCCGAGCGGTAGCTTCAGGCGACCCGCGATCTCGCCATGGCTGTAGCCGGAGACATAGGCCATCATCACGGTCTTGCGGCGCAGGCCATCAAGTCGGTCCAGGCAGGCCCGCAGGCGGCTGGCGGTGTCCAACTGATCGAACAGATCATGATAGAGGGCGTCCGCGCCCTCATCCTGCAGGCGCTCCAGGCTGTCGGTTTCCGTCAGGTCCTCGCGACCACCGTCGCGCAGGGCATTCAGCGATCGAGAGCGGACGATCGAAAAGATCCAGCCGCGTGCGGAGCCCCGGGATTGATCGTATTGCCAGGCCTTGTTCCAGATCTGCAGAAAAGCTTCCTGGACGATCTCCTCCGCCAGATCATGGCGGCGCAGAATGCGCTCAGCCACCGTCACCATGCGGGCGGCCTCGCTTTCATAGATCAGCGCCAGCCCCTTGCGGTCTCCCGCAGCACAGGCCTTCAGCGCCGCAGCCAGTTTTTCCTGCTCGTCCCCCATCCGGGCTCCTTCGCTTGTCATGGCTCGGAAGTAGGCCTTCGCGCAGGTTTTGCAACGGGCTCCATCGCTCCGTTCCGTCACTGCGCCATTCTCCATCACGCCATCCATCCTGATCTCCTTTGAAGGAAGGACACGGCAGAACGGAAAACGGATGCAGAAAAAAGTTGAAGCGGCTGCATCCAAACAGCATCGGCCGCGTGTCGTGAGATCAGGAGGCACCAGACCGGTGTCGCCACCATTCAACCGGGAGAATTTTCATGACCAGCATCCGTATCCTCAGCCTCGCTGCCGCAACAGCCCTGACGGCCTTTGGAGCGCAGGCCGCTCAGGTCATCGGCCTCACAGGCGACAAGACCCTCGTCATGTTCGATACCGCGAAGGCCGATACCGTAAAGTCGATGGAAGTCACCGGCGTCGACCGCCTCGTGGGCATCGATTATCGTCCAGGCAACAAGACGATCGTCGGCGTGACTGCAGAGAACGCGATCGTCACCATCGACCCGGCAACCGGTGCGGCCACAGAGCTCGCCAAGATGGACAAGCCGCTGACGATCGGGGACGCACCCGTCATCGTCAACTTCAATCCGGCGGCAGACCGCCTGCGCTACATGACCGGCACTACCAATCATCGGGTCAATGTCGACACGGGAGAGGTCACGATCGATGGCAGCCTCGTCTTCGAAGAGGGCGACATGCACAAGGGCGAAACCCCGAACATCGTCGCAGCCGCCTATACCAATTCGGTCGGCAAGCCGGAGAAAACGGCGATGTACAACATCGACGCGACGATCGGCGCGCTGATCCAGCAAACCAAGCCGAATGACGGTACTCTGAAGGCGATCGGCAAGCTCGGCATCGAAGGCAGCCCGAAGACCTATGCCTTCGATATCGAAGCGGGCGCCGATGGCAAGAACACAGCCTGGCTGGTCGCCGACAGCACCCTCTACACGGTGAACCTGGAAACGGGTGCGGCGACCAAGGCCGGCGAGATCAGCGGTGCGCCTGCTGCCATCACGTCGATCACCGTGATCCCGGCGATGTAAGCTGCAGCCTTTAGCGCCTTTGTTCGGCGTGGCGCTGCCCCCTGAATCAAAAAGGCCTCCGCGAGTTGATCGCGGAGGCCTCTTCGTCAGAGCATGGCCATGTATTTCGGCAGATCGCGCATGCTGGGCACCACGATCAGGGTCTGTACATGCCCGCGTTTGTAGGCGTTGAGGAAGCGATTGTAGTCCTCGAAGACCACGCAACCCGAGCTGTCGCCGCGGCGGCGCAGCAGATAGGTGTGGGTCAGGAAGCCGTCGCGATTGTACATCTTCGCATCGCCGACCGGGTTCATGCGGATCGCCTCGACACCATGGAAGCGGGCTTCCCGCATGCGCAGGCGATAGACGTTGGGCGGCGTCGGGCCCATGTTCTTGACATGGACGTATTTCGGATTGTCGCGCATGTGGCCGCGACCGGAATGGGCGCGCAGCTTCTCGCCGTTCGGCATATGGACCACGGCATCCTCGATGACATAGACGGCGATCCGGCTGCCCGGTCCCGGCAGGCCATTCTTGCGGTTGAAGATGCCCCCTGCCCCGTCATCCGTGGTAATCGGATTGTCGGGCTTGGCATAGGCAAGCATGTTGAGCAAAGTCTTCTTCTTCGGCTTTTCCTGCGTCTCGGCCGCCACGGGGGCTTCCGGTGCCGGCACGCGCTCGACGCGCGGCCTTGCCTGCGGTTTTGAACCGGGAACCGGGCCATCGTCCGGCAGGGCGCCATGATCTTCGGTAGCCGGTTCCGACAGCAGTTCCTCGAAAGGCTCCTCGCGCGGATCGTCTGCGGCCATGGTCTCGGACGCGGTTGGCGTTGCGGCATAGCCAAGCGCGACGGGAGACACGGTCGTCGTCCCGCTTGCGATGGAAGCGGTCACGACAGGATCGACATCATCCATTCCGCTTCGACGCTCATGGGCGGCCGTTGCGAGGGCTGCCTGCTGACGACCAGCTTCGACCTTCAACATGGCATCGCGCAGCACGGCCAGGGCCTGAGAGCCCGTGACACTTTCGACGCGGGCAAGCAGCAGGCGATCGGACTTGTCCACCTCTGCCAGACGCATGGCAGCGGGCAGCATCAGCAATCCGAGATGGTCGGTCGCGGCGATGGCCTCCGCGAACCGGTCGCGCATGTCCTCGATCGCTGCAAAGTCGGTCGAGCGTGCCGGCTCGTTGCTCGGCACCGGTGGCTTGACGAGCGCGATTTCCGGTTTCGGCAGGCTGTGGCCTGCGATCGGCGATACTTCGATGGTGGAGGATGAAAGCCCCTTGAAGACGGCGAGGCTCGCTGTGCCCCAGAAGAGGCAGGCCAGTCCAATGCCCAAGACCGTCGGCAGGCTGGAGCCGCGCTTCTTTCTACGCGACTTCATCATTTGAACGGCGACGCCATTGCCGCCGGTGACCTTACGGGTCGAGGACGCCATGATACTTGAACTCGCTTACCAAAACCCTGGGGACCGGCCGCCTAGCAGCAGAAGCCGACCTTACTGAGACAGGGTTGTGGCGATGCCGTCCTGTCGACTGCCCTAAAGAATGAAGAAGTTTGGTAACCAAGAGGTTTACGCCGGACGGATTCTGTCACATTCCGAACGCCCGGCGTGAAATAGTTTCAGACGTGACGGGTTAACCCGCCGTCGACCTTGAGGTTCTGGCCGGTGATGTAGGCCGCGCCGTCCGAGGCCAGGAAGGCGATCGTGGCGGCGATTTCCTCGCTCGTGCCGTAGCGTTTCATCGGCACGCCATCCCGCCGCTCCTCGGTCGCCGGCAGGCTGTCGATCCAACCGGGGAGGATGTTGTTCATCCGAATGTTTTCCGCTGCATAGGTGTCCGCGAAGATCTTGGTGAAGGATGCGAGGCCGGCGCGGAAGACGGCTGAAGTCGGGAACATCGAGGACGGCTCGAAAGCCCAGGCGGTGGAGATGTTGATGATCACGCCGGATTTTTGGGCCTGCATGAACGGTGTCACGAGGCGCGTCGGGCGGATGACATTGAGCAGGTAGACATCCATGCCCTTCACCCACTGCTGATCGGTGATCTCCAGGATCGGCGCACGGGGCCCATGGCCGGCGCTATTGACGAGAACATCGATACGGCCATAGCGCTCCATGGTGCCGTCAACGAGACGCGCGATTTCCTCCGGAGACTGATTGGAGCCCGTCACCCCGAAGCCGCCGAGTTCGGCGGCCAGCGCCTCGCCCTTGCCGGAGGAGGAGAGGATGGCGACCTTGAAGCCATCGGCGGCAAGCCGGCGCGCTGCCGCTGCCCCCATGCCGCTTCCCCCTGCCGTGACGATGGCTACCTTCTGAGTGGTCATTCGATATTCTCCCTTGAATGTGTCCGGAAGATCGAAGGTCCTGGTGCCGAAGTCCAGTCAGAAATGCTGAAGGCCGGTGCAGCTTGCGCCACACCGGCCTTCTGAAACGGGGATTGTCCGAGATTACCAGCTGCGGACGTCGAGCACGCGGTCCTTGTGGGCCGGATGGGTGGAGAAGACGAAGATGCGGTCCAGCTCCTTCTGCGTCAGCAGGCGCAGGAAGCGGATCTCGGCGGTGTTGTTGGCAAAGGTCTTCATCAGGACGGCACCCACCTTGGTGATGCGGGCGTCCGGGATGTCGAGATAGAACTGCTTGGGCAGGTTGACCTGAGTGACCAGCGCCACAACCGCACCGCTCATGGAAATCCGGATCACATCGCAGCGACGTGCCGCCATATGGGTCATACCGTTCTCAGTGTATTCGAGGCGCCCGGCATTCATCGTATCCTCCATGCGGAACCGGTTCTCGCGGTCGTACATGAAGGATTCCTCCTTCTTCAGGAAATGAGATCCGCCACCTGCCGTTCTCATCGCTTAAGCCCTCGTCTTTTGTCTGTTGTTATGGGCAAAAGGCTAGCAGTGACAGTTTAACAGTCGGTATTGCGAAGGGGGCCATACCTTGCCGCAAAATGCCCTGTTATCGGCAGGGATAACAGGGCTTTAATGCAATCGATCAAATGTGCTCAACGGCGGTAGGTCTGGCCTGCCGCGTCGAACAGGTGGAGCTTGGTCTTGTCGGCGGAGAAGCGCAGTTTCTGGCCCTTCTTGACATCCACGATACCCGGCAGCTTGACGACAACAGGCTCTTCCTCGACCGGACCGTTGACGTAAAGCAGCGTGACCTCGCCCAGCGCCTCGACGATTTCGACTTCGCCCTCGAAGAGAGACTCGTCGCCGGTGGCGATCGCCAGGTCTTCAGGACGCACGCCGAAGCTTGCGGTCTTGCCCTGTTCGGAGGCTGCGGTCGTCACATCGACACTGACCTCCGAGCCGTCCTTCAGCTTGATGCGCGTGGTATCTCCCGTGCCAATGATTGTCACCGGCATGACATTCATGGCCGGGGAGCCGATGAAGCGCGCGACGAAGAGGTTGGCTGGACGCTCGTAGAGCTCAAGCGGCGGACCGACCTGCTCGATGCGACCGGCCGAGAGAACGACAATGCGGTCCGCCAGCGTCATCGCCTCGACCTGGTCGTGGGTGACGTAGATCATCGTCGTGTCGGCCATCTGCTCGTTGAGCTTGGCGATCTCGATGCGGGTTGCAACACGCAGCGCCGCATCGAGGTTCGACAAGGGCTCATCGAAGAGGAAGACCTTGGGGTTGCGGCAGATGGCACGGCCGATCGCCACACGCTGGCGCTGACCACCCGACAGCGCCTTCGGCAGGCGGTCGAGATAGGGGCCGAGCTGCAGGATGTTGGCGGCCGAGCGGACACGGCGGTCGATCTCTTCCTTGCTTTCGCCCGCGATGCGCATGCCAAAGGCCATGTTGTCGTAGACCGTCATATGCGGATAGAGCGCGTAGGACTGGAAGACCATGGCGATGCCGCGCTTGGAAGGCGGCACATCGTTGACGAGCTGGCCGTCGATATACATCTCGCCGCTGGTGATGTCCTCAAGACCGGCGATCATGCGCAAGAGCGTTGACTTGCCGCAGCCCGAGGGGCCGACGAAGACCACGAACTCGCCTTCCTTGATCTCCAGATCGATGCCGTGCAGCACCTTGACCTGCCCGTATGCCTTGCGGATGTCCTTGAGAACCAGACCCGTCATGCTTTCCTCCCCTGTCAGGCGTGACGCGCGAAATAGGCGCCCCAGGCCGGCAATTCTACCTTGTTATCGTTGACTGCACTGTCGAAACCGTGGCCTTCGAGCGCGATCCATTCGCCAACCGGTAGGGCGATTGAGGTGGCTTCTGCGCTCATGTTGAAGACGCAGAGCAGCTTCTCGTTGCCGAAGGCACGGGTATAGACCAGCTGGTCGTCGCCAGCGTCATGGAAGGCGATATCGCCCTTGGCAAACGCCGGATACTGCCGGCGGAAGGCGAGGAAGCGGCGGTAATGCTCCAGCACCGACTCTTCTCTGCCGACCTGGGTGTTGACCGCGCGAAGCACATGCTCGACCGGGATCGGCAACCAGGTCTTGGGTGCCGTGGAAAAGCCTGCCTGGGTGGCATGGCTGTCCCAGACCATCGGCGTGCGGCAGCCATCGCGGCCCTTGAATTCCGGCCAGAACTGGATGCCATAGGGATCCTGCAGATCTTCGAAGGCGATTTCCGCTTCTGTGAGCGCGAGTTCCTCACCCTGATAGATGCAGACCGAACCGCGCTGGGTCAGCAGAAGCGCCGAGCTCATCTTGGCATAGGCGTCGCGATCAAGAACGTTGGCGCCCCAGCGAGAGACATGGCGCACGACGTCGTGGTTGGAGAAGGCCCAGCAGGCCCAGCCTTCCGGTGCGGCGGTGGCGAAGGCGTTCTGCGTATTGCGGACGACGGCCGGTGTCAGCGGTTCCGGCGCCAGGAATTCGAAGGCGTAGCACATCTGCATCTTGTCGTTGCCGGAGGTGTATTCGCCGACGATCTCAAGACCACGCTGGCTGTCGCCAACTTCACCGACGGCCGCAATTGCCGGATACTCGTCCAGAAGCGCGCGGAAGCGTTTCAGGAAGGCGATGTTTTCCGGACGGTTCTTGTCGTAGATGTGTTCCTGGAAATTGTACGGGTTGACGGCGGGTGCCGTCGAGGCGTTGCGGCGCTCGGGGGCCAGCGGCGGGTTGTCCCTGAGTTCCTTGTCGTGGAAATAGAAGTTGATCGTATCGAGGCGGAAGCCGTCGACGCCGCGCTCCAGCCAGAAGCGGGTTGCGGCGAGCAATGCGTCCTGGACCTCGGGATTGTGCAGGTTCATGTCCGGCTGCGAGGTCAGGAAGTTGTGCATATAATACTGCATGCGGGTCGGGTCCCACTGCCAGGCGGAACCACCGAAGATCGACAGCCAGTTGTTCGGCGGCGTGCCGTCCGGCTTCGAATCGGCCCAGACATACCAGTCGGCCTTCGGGTTAACGCGGCTCGACCGGCTTTCGACGAACCAGGGATGCTGGTCCGACGAATGCGACATAACGAGATCGATCATGACGCGGATACCGAGGCGGTGGGCTTCGGCGATCAGGCCGTCGAAATCAGCAAGCGAACCGAACATCGGATCGACGTCGACATAGTTCGAGACGTCGTAGCCGAAATCCTTCATCGGCGAAGTGAAGAAGGGCGAGATCCAGATCGCATCGGCGCCAAGATCGGCGATATGCGCCAGACGGGCTGTGATGCCCTTCAGGTCACCGATACCGTCACCATTGGAATCCTGGTAGGAGCGCGGGTAGATCTGATAGATCACCGCACCGCGCCACCAATCCTTGTCGGCGACCAGCGTCGATTGCGTCGTGGAACTCATTCTTTGTCCTCATGCATGTCTGTGTGTCGAAAAGCCCCGCTCAACCACCCTTGACCGAGCCAGCCAGCAGACCCCGGACGAGGTAGCGCTGGAGACCGAAGAAGACGAGGAGCGGAACGATGATGGTGATGAAGGCGGATGCCGTCAGGATTTCCCAGTTGCCGCCGCGCGAGCCCAACAGGTTGACCAGGCGACCGGTCAGGACCAGTTCGTCATTTCCGGTACCGAGGAAGACCATGGCCACGAGCAGGTCGTTCCAGGTCCAGAGGAACTGGAAGATCGCGAAGGAGGCGAGCGCCGGATAAGAGAGCGGCAGGACGATCTTGATGAAGATCTCGAAATCGGAGGCGCCATCGACGCGGGCCGATTCCATGATCTCGCGCGGCAGACCGGCGATGTAGTTGCGCAGCAAGTAGATCGCGAGCGGCAGGCCGAAGCCCATATGGGCAAGCCAGATGCCGACATAGCCCTTGGCCGGGACACCGAAGAAGGCGCCGACGTCGTTGTACATCTTCAGAAGCGGGATCAGCGACATCTGCAGAGGCACGACGAGCAGGCCGACGATCACGGCGATCAGGATCGAGCGACCCGGGAACTTCATCCAGGCGAGCGCATAGGCCGCGAAGGCTGCGACCAGGATCGGGATGATCGTCGACGGGATTGCAACCGTCAGCGAGTTGATGAAGGACTGGCCGATCCCTTCCGCCGTCAGAACCGTCTGGTAGTTCTCAAGCGTGAAGCGCGGCGGCGTCTCGGCGGTGAAGAAGATACGCTGACCGCGCGATCCCTCGAAGGCTGTCGGCGATTCCAGGCGGAAGTCGCCGTTTTCCTGGACGGTCAGTTTCTGGCCGTCACGGATATCTGCGGTCGCGCCCGCCTCGAAAGCCGAGGGCTGCTGGCTGGTCGCACCGAAGGCCGAGACGGTACCTGGACCACCTTCGAAGACATTGCCCTTGATGACGTAGACGCCGTTTTCCTGGACCTGGGCTTCCGGGCCGGGGGCACGGAAGATCTCGTTGCGCGTGGAGGACGACAGTGCCGTCCACCAGCCGGAAGCGACGATCTGGTCCTTGTCACGCAGGGACGAGATCAGGAGGCCTGCGGTCGGTAGCGTCCAGGCCGCGACCAGAACGAGGACGGTGAGGTTGACGACGATCGTCAGCGGAGAAAGCTTGCGCGTCATGTCAGCGTCCTTCCATTTCCCGGCGGGCATTGCGGATGTTCCAGATCATGATCGGGATGACCATGACCATGATGACGACGGCAATCGCCGCGCCACGGCCAAAGTCACCGCCGCCGCGGAACATCCAGTCGAACATCAGGTTCGCGAGAACCTGGCTCTGCCACTGGCCGTTGGTCATCGCCAGAACGATGTCGAAGACCTTGAGGACGAGGATGGTGATGGTGGTCCAGACCACCGCAATGGTGTTCCAGATCTGCGGCACCTTGATCTTGATGAAGATCTGCCACGGATTGGCGCCATCGATAACGGCAGCCTCGATGGTCTCTTCCGGAATGCCGCGCAGGGCCGCCGACAGGAGGACCATGGCGAAACCTGTCTGGATCCAGATGAGGATCACCATCAGGAAGAAGTTGTTCCAGAAGGGCAGCGCAATCCAGATCTGCGGATCGCCGCCAAAATAGACGACGATGGCATTGAGGATACCGATCTGATCGGAGCCGGCATCCCGGTAGTCGTAGACGAACTTCCAGATGACCGATGCGCCGACGAAAGAGATCGCCATCGGCATAAAGATCAGCGACTTGGCAATGTTGCCCCACCAGATGCGGTCGGTGAGTGCTGCAATGATCAGGCCGAAGAAGGTGGAGGCCGCAGGCACCACGATCAGCCAGAGCATGTTGTTGAAGATCGACTGGCGGAATTCCGCGTCATTGACCATCCAGCGATAATTCGCGAGGCCGACGTAGTTTTCGCCGCTGCGGTCCATCACGGAATAGAGGACCGAGGAAAACAGGGGGTAGATCAGGTAGATTGTCAGCGATACCAAAGCAGGCCCGAGAAAAAGCCATGGGCGGATCAGGGCCGCACGTCTCAGGTTTCTCGATGCTTTCTCCGTATCGGCGATGCGGGACGGAAAAATCAGGTCCAGCAGGTAATTCGAGCCGAAAAAATATCCGATCGCTGCCGCAACGCCGACGATGATCGTCAGCAAGGCAAAGAGTAACTGTTCCAAAGACGTCCCCTCCCTGTCGATTGCTCCGGATCACAAACAAGCGCCGGATGCATTTTTCTTCTTCATCGACGTCCGGGCCGCATCCTGTCGAATGCGGCCCGGCATGCGTTTCGGGAGTGCTTACTTCAAGCCGTCCCAAGCCTTCTGGATATCGGCTGCGACGTCGGCTGCAGCCTTGCCACCCGAATAGTCAACCATACCCGTCCAGAATGCGCCAGCGCCGATCTTGCCCGGCATCAGGTCGGAACCGTCGAAGCGGAAGGTGGTCGCGTTCGTCAGGATCTCGCCCTGCTTGCGCAGCGCGTCGTTGGCATAGGTTTCCGGCTTTGCGGACTTGAACGGCGTCAGGAAGCCCGACTGTGCCATCCAGACTTCATGCGCGATCGGGGTCTTCAGCCACTCGATGAAGGCGCGGGCGGCAGGCGTGTCCTTGGTGATCGAGACAAGGGTGCCGGCGCCGAGAACCGGGGTGCCGAGGTTCTTCTCGGCATAGGCCGGGAAGTAGAAGAAGTCCGCATCCACGCCAAGTTCAGTGCCTTCCGGGAAGAAGGACGGGATGAACGATGCCTGGCGGTGCATGAAGCACTTCGGCGGCGAAGAGAACAGGCCCTTCGGGCTGTCGCGGAAGTCGGTCGAGGCCACGGCCTTGGAGCCGCCATCGACGAACTTGTCGTTGCGGGCAAACCAGCCGAATTCTTCGATTGCGCCGACAACGGCGGGATCGTTGAACTTGATCTCGTTGGCTACCCACTTGTCGTAGACGTCAGGCGACTGCGTGCGCAGCATCATGTCTTCGACCCAGTCGGTGGCCGGCCAGCCGGTTGCACCACCAGAGCCGAGACCGATGCACCACGGCGTACCACCGTCGGCAACGATCTTCTCGGTCAGAGCCTTCAGCTCTTCCATGGTCTTCGGCACTTCGTAGCCTGCGTCCTCGAAGTTTTCCGGCGAGTACCAGACGAGCGACTTCAGGTCGGCCTTGTAGGGGAAGGCGAAGAACTGTTCAGCGCCAGCCTTGTCCTTGTAGGTGCCGAGGCTGACCCAGCTGTCGCCAGCGGCGTAGTTGGCCTTCATCCAGTCGGCGGATTCAGTGCCGAGCGGAACGAGGAAGCCCTTGGAAGCGAGGTCGGCGAGCAGACCAGGCTGCGGCAGAACCGCGATATCCGGCGGGCTGCCCGCCTGGGTGTCGATGACGATCTGCTGTTCGTAGTTCTCCGAGGACGAGTAGCTGACGTCGACGCCGGTCGCGTTTTCGAAGTAGGCGAGCATGGATTCGACCAGAACCTGGTCGTCACCGCGCCAGGGGCCGAAGATCTTCAGGGTCTGACCCTTGAGGTCGCCATGAGCCTTCTTGAACTCCTCGAATGTCGACCAGCTGAACTTGGCATCCGCACCCGGAGCGAACTTCAATTCCTGCGCGCCGACCGAGCCGGCCACGAGCGCGGCAGCGGCCACGGTCATCAAAAACATTTTCTTCATGTGATTTACCTCCCATCACATCGGACGGCCAATCGTCCCAGGTCAGCGCGTTTTCCTCAAAGCGCTTTGGCCCCTATTTCATCACATTGGGTTCCATCCCGAGTCAAGGCCTTTTCATGGTGTTGCTGCAATTCATCGCAAAGCGCCGCCAGATCTCGTGCAAATGCATCTTCGATAGTCAGATTCCACTTGCCGCAAGGCTCGGCTCTGCGTCATATTCGAAGCGCTTTGGCCGTTGGCGGGGGAGGCCTTCAGCCAGGTGAGGAGAGGAAGTCCGCAGTGAACCTGAAAGAATTGTCTCAGATGCTCGGTCTGTCGCAGACGACGATCAGCCGGGCGCTCAACGGATATCCGGAGGTCAACGAGGAAACCCGGCAGCGGGTCATGAAGGCCGCGAAGGAAACCGGCTATCGTCCGAACCGCGCCGCCCAGAGGCTTGCGACCGGCAAGGCCGGCTCGATCGGCCTGATCATGCCGATTTCCCCCGATCACAGCTCGGACATGCATTTTGCCGAATTCCAGAGCGGGCTCGCCGAAGCATCGATTGTCCACGACTTCCATTTCGTCATCATGCCGTCAAAGGCCGAGGACGAGGAACAGGCGATCCGCTGGCTTGTCGCAAGTGGCAGTGTCGACGGCTACTACCTAGCCTATGTCCGCGAAAAGGATCCGCGGATTGCGATGGCGAAGTCGCTGTCCCTGCCCTTCATCGTGCATGGCCGATCCTTCGGGATCGATCTCGACTATCCCTTTCTCGACGTGGACAATGAGGGCGCCTTCTTCGATGCGACGCGCTTCCTGCTGCAGCTTGGCCACAAGCGCATCGCGCTCCTCAATGGTCAGGCGGACCTCGACTTTGCCCATCGCCGCCGGCTCGGTACCGAAAGGGCGCTGGCAGAGAAAGGCCTGCTGCTCGACCCGCGCCACACGCGACACAGCTTCATGGGAGACGAGCAAGGCTATCGAGGGATGAAGGAGATCCTCTCCGGACCCGACCGGCCGACCGCCGTGCTTTGCGCCAGTACGGTGCTTGCGCTTGGAGCCGTCAGAGCCATGAACGAGCTCGGCCTGAAGCTCGGCGTCGACATCTCGCTGATTGCCCATGACGACGAACTGCCGCTTCTGAAACCAGAGAACTTCTCCACCCCGCTGACGACAACACGCTCGTCGTTGCGGGCCGCCGGAAAACGGATCGGTGACCGGTTGATCGCGATGATCAACCAGACGGAGCCAGCGCCGCCGGAGCAGGAATTGTGGAAGGTGGAGCTCGTGGTCAGGGCGTCTACCGGGCCGGCTCCGGCCTGACCCGGTTGCCCGTAATTCAGCCCATCAGAAGCGTGGAGCTGCCATACCCGCCCGGCGATGGGCGGCGATCACCGTATTGGCCATCAGCATGGCGATCGTCATCGGACCGACGCCGCCCGGAACCGGGGAAATGGCCCTGGCCACCGGCTTGCACTCGGCGAAGGCGACATCCCCCACCAGTTTGAACTTGCCCTCGCCCTTTTCGGGTGCTGCCACACGGTTGATGCCGACATCGATGACCGTTGCACCCGGCTTCAGCCAGTCAGCCTTCACCATTTCTGCACGACCGACCGCTGCGACCAGGATATCCGCCTGACGGGCGAGTTCCGGCAGGTCGCGGCTGCGCGAATGGCCGATGGTGACAGTGGCATTGGCGTTGAGCAGGAGCTGCGCCATGGGCTTGCCGAAGAGATTGGAACGGCCGATGACCAGCGCGTTGAGACCCGAGAGGTCGTTGCCGTGGATCTGGCGGACCAGGATCATGGCACCGGCCGGCGTGCAGGAGAGAAGACCCGTCTTCAGATCACCGGTCGCCAGCTTGCCGGCATTGACGATGTGCAGACCGTCCACGTCCTTTTCCGGAAGGATCGACTGGATGACCGGCTCGCTGTCCAGATGTTTGGGAAGCGGGAGCTGAACGAGGATGCCGTCGACATCAGGGTCGGCATTCAGCGACGCGACCAAGGCCATCAGCTCTTCCTGCGATGTCTGTTCGGGCAGCGTGTGCTGGATCGAATTGAAACCGCACTGCTTGGCCATGCGGCTCTTTGCGCCGACATAGGCGTGGCTTGCCGGGTCATTGCCGACGATGACGACCGCGAGACCTGGCTTGCGATGGCCGGAGCTTTCCAGCGTCGTTGCTGCTGAGGTTACCGCTTCGATCACCGAAGCGGCGGCTGCCTTTCCATCGATTACCGTGGTCACTGTGCTCAATCCCCGTCTTCAACTCGCAACAAGCTAGCGCCAACACGGAGGCGCCATTTGCCTGTCGCCGTCCTATGCTGTCAAATTGCGGCATATTGCAAGGCAGGATTTTGTTGCCCGGCCTCAAACGGCGGGCGTTGTCGGTTGACGCAGCCGGTGGCGAAGCACGTGGGTCAGGAAGACGGGAATTCCGAGAACGTAGCGACGCCAGAGGCGTGACGGCTCCAGCCACAAGCGGAACAGCCATTCGGATCGCAGCTGCCGGACCCAGTGAGGGGCGCGCTTGACGTGACCTGACACGAAATCGAGCAGCGCGCCGACACTGATCACCACATGGGCATGATCGGCCGTCAGATAGCGGTCCACCCATTTTTCCTGCAGCGGCGTCCCCATTGCGACCAACAGCAGGTCGATGCGGGCGGCCTCTATTCGCTTGAGGATGAAGCTTGGGTCGGCGCGATCGAAATAGCCGTCCGAGATCTCGACGAATTCGTGCCAGGGGGTGTGCATACGGAAGTTGGCGGCAGCATCGTGAAGCACCTCGGACGATGCACCGAGCAGACCGACCCTGAGCGGTTTGGTGATGAAGCTCAGAGCCGCTGGTACGAAGTCCGTTCCGTTCAAATTGGCCGTGAAGCGTCCACCATGGAGGAATTTGGCGGCGATATCGACGCCGATCCCATCCGGCAAGACCAGGCAGCGCGCCAAGACCTGGCGATACTCGAGGTCGCGCATCATCACATTGGCATTGTTGGCATTCAGAAACGCGATGTGTGTGAGGCCCTGCCCTGAGAGCAGCTTTTCCTCCAGGAGGTCGAGCGCCGGCTTCCAACCCATGTCATGCACGGGCAGATCCAGGATGGGAAGCACCGGCACGGTGCTTTGCATCGGCTTTCTTCCCAGATCATCCGGGTCTTTGAATGCTGACGACGACGTTGCTGGCATGGAGCGGGTCCCGAGGATCTGTTCCCCGTACCTATCAGGCTCGGCTAAAGTTCCGGTAAAGCGCCGTCTGAAAATTTGCGCCCTGATGGCAAGGCTTTGGTGACCATACCGGCCCGTGCGCCGTCAGTGTCCGGACGAGGCCGGCTTTTCCTCGACCTTTTCGCCTTCAACGACCGTTGTCGTGTCCAGCGGCTCCGAGCCACCATCGGCGGCCTTGCGGGCAGCCTCCTTGGAAACATAATCCAGCTGTTCGATCAGGACCTGGGCAACCATGCCCTCACCCAGCCGCGCGTTCATCTCAGTCTTGATCTGCTCGCGAAAGGCGTTGACGTCGAAGGCGGAGACATTGGCGATATCGACCATCTTGTTGCCGACCAGCAGCGTAAACAACTGGTCGGTCAGCAGTTCGGTCGTCGGAAGGGCCTGCCCCTTGACCTTTTCCTTGTCCATCATGAAGGAGATGCGCGTCAGGAAGTATCCGGTGACATCGCCGCTCCCGATGACGGGAATGGTAATCGGCTCTCCGCGGATCAGTTCAAGGGCGGCCTGCTGGGTCTCTTCCTCGCTCGGGCCGGCAGGGGCTGTCGCCAGGTAGATCGAGCCATAAACGGCCCCCAGCGTGACGATGCAGACCCAAAGGCCGATTCCGAGTATCTTGCCCATCAGAACTCGCTGAACTGGAACTGTTCCTGAGAATAGGTGCCGTCACCATCGGCGTCGCGGACCGCATTCTTCAAGAGGTCGGCGACAGCGCGAACGGCTGCCAGATGTGCCTCGACGCGACGGGCGTTGAGCGCAAGCTTCTCCTTGAGGACGTGAAGCTGCTCGACATAGTTGACGGCAAATTCGCGCGGATCGGTGTCGCGGAACAGCATCGTCAACTCGTAAAGGCAACGGCTCTTGTGCGCGTTGGAAACCTTGAAATCGAATTCGGGATCCTTGCCGATGCGCTCGTTTTCATTGTCGATGATCCGTTCCAGCCGGCTCAGAACCGTCTTCACACGATATTCGCTCGAAACAACTTCCATGAAATTCTGCCCTGTCTTTCGAAAATCGATCAGTTTTTGGTGTCGGTATCAGCGCCCGCACCCAGGGTGCGACGCTCAAGATCGGTCACCCAGCTCATGGCCAGGCCGCGATCGGTCTCGTCGGTTGCGGCGCTGATCTCATCGTCGCCGCGCACGCGCTGGAGCGCCTGATCATACATTTGCTTGGCAATGCCGACGCCACCGGATTCTGCGATGGTCGTACCAAGTTGTTCGGCCATCATGCTCTTCCACATCTCGCCGGCATTGCCCTTGCCGTAGACTTCCTCACTCTCGTCCGGCAGCATGCTCTGGACGAAGTTGGTCAGATAGACGGCCTCAAAATCGCGATAGACTTTTGGTGGCTTGCCGACTTCTTCGGGCTGTTCTGCCGTCGCCTCGACGCGTGCCGCATTGGCCGTGCGGTTCAGGATGTCGACGGTTGCACTGAAGCCTGCACCCTTTTCGGCAAGGCTGGTCGCCATGAAGTTCGCGCGGTTGATCTTCAACTGTTCCTGGGCAGCTGCGACCTGCGCCGGATCGGCGGCGCGGATCACGTCCAGTACCAGATCGCTCGGAGGAGAAATGGCCACGGTGACGTCCTCGATTTGGGTTCGAGGCGACTATCACTCCTGAAGCTTGCTGGAGGCTGGTGTGGCAAACTTGATGTCGATCAGATCATAGATGGCGTCGTCGTCGCGCTCGCGTTCCTCGTGGTCGCGCGCGTCCTTCATGTTCTCTTCCAGACGATCCCCCTTGGCGCGCTCGCGCATCAGCTTCATCTCCTGAACCTGCTGGAGACCGTGGAGCTGTTTGTCGGTATTGGAGAGACGGTCGAAACGGTCGGCATAGTTCTGTGCGAAGAGACGATGGAGCGGATCAAGAGAGCCGATGGCTTCCATCACCGTTTCCATGGAGCGGGCATTCTCTTCGATGCGCTGGGCGGTAATGCCCAGATCGCTTTCGGCCATGCGCTCCATGTGACGCTGGACGGCGACCAGGCGCTTCAACTTGTCGGATTTCTTCTGCGGTCCCAAGACATCCTCGTCAGAAGTTGAAGATCATCGGAAAATACTGAGCGAACTGCATGACCATCGCAGCAATTGTGAAATAAACCAGCAACAACCCGCCCATCAGAAGATAGGGCGTCGAGATGTAGAAGACCGGCACCTGCGGCGCGAGCTTGTTGACCAGACCGACGGCGACGTTGAACATCAAACCGAAGATCAGGAACGGACTTGCCAGCCGCAGCATCAGCATGAAGGTCTGCGACAGGGTATCCGTCAGGGTGATCAGCGTCTTCTGGCTGTCCGGCATGCCACCCAATGGCATGATGCCGTAGGAATCCACGAGGGCCCGGAAGACCACGTGGTGGAAATCCGTCATGAAGAGCACGAGGAGACCGCCGAACGAAATCAGGTTGGTCATCTGATTTTCGGGAGTGTCTTCGAGAATGTCCGATGCTCCCGGGGTGTTCAGACCAATTGCCATTGAAATGGCCGAGCCGGCAAATTGCAGGCCGAGCACGAAGAACCGGGGCACCAGGCCATACATCATGCCGATCAGCAGTTCCCCGACGATGACACCAATCAGAGACGCCCCTCCTCCCTGAACACGCGGATAGATCGTATCGAAGAGGACCGGCGTCATGGCCATGGAGACGGCAAAGGCGAGGAAGAAACGCACCGTCATCGAGATTCGGGCCGAAGAGAAGCCCGGCAGGGTCATGATGCAGGCACCGATGCGACAGAAGATCGCAATCAGCACCAGCACAGTCCCCTGCGGGTCAGCAATCATGAGATGGAGCCCAAAATCTTGATCTCGATGCCCTTGGCCAGTTCCACATGGGAGAGAACCGGCAGGGTGGCAAAGAGTCGTTCGATGATCATGCGCACATAGGACCGCGTTTCGGGCGATGTGACAAGAACGAAGGGCAGTCCGCGGTCCATGAATTCACGGATAACCTGGCTCGCCTGTTCGGAAAACTCTTCCAGGCTGCGCGGGTCGATGTCGAATTCGACGATTTCGCCCTTTGCGTCGCGCTTCAGCGCCTGGTGGAAGACGAGGTCCCATTTGGAACCGAGGCGCAGGACGCGCAGGACGCCGTTGTCGGTCAGGTCGCCGCAGAGCTGCTGGGCCATGCGGACGCGCACATGCTCGACGATCTGCTCGGTCTTGCGGACATGCGGCGCCAGTTCTGCGACCGCTTCGAGGATCAGATGCAGGTTGCGGATCGAGACGCGTTCGGCGAGCAGCAGCTTCAATACCGCCTGCAGACCCGAATAGGACATGTGCGACGAGCAGATTTCGTCCGCGAGCTTCTTGTATTCGGGGTCCAGTCGATCGATCAGCACCTTCACGTCCTTGTAGGACAGAAGCTGCGGCAGGTTGTTTCGGATGACTTCCGAGACATGGGTGAGAACGACCGAGACGTTGTCGATCGGGTGGAAGCCCTCGCGCTTCAGTTCTTCGGTGAAGGTCTCCAGAACCGAGACCGCCGGCATGCCGAATGCGGGTTCGCGGATGTCGTCGCCCGGCACATTCGGCTTGCGGCCGGACCCGGTGACGACGAGGACTTCGCCGACGCGCAGGTTGTTGGAAGCGACCGTCGTGCCGTGGATGCGGATCTGATAGGCCTTCTCCGGAATGGCGATGTCGTCGGTCACCTTGATTTCCGGAACCACGAAGCCGTACTGGCTGGCGAACTTCTTGCGCATCTTGCCAACGCGGAAGGCCAGCTCCTGGTGCGCGCCGAGAAGGCGCGTGGAAACAAGCTTGCCAAGGGCGAGTTCGATTTCCGACGTCTTCAGGACAGACTTGACCGAATCCTTCTCGGCTTCCTTATTCTGAATAACCTTCTTTTCTTCCTGCTCACGCTTGAGAAGATTTTCAGCCTCCAGCTGGCGGGGAATGTACCATGCGCCGAAGGCCATGAGGCCACCAAGTGCCACGAAGGGGATGAAGGGCAGACCGGGTACCAGGGCCAGCGCGCCCATGAGACCGGCGGACACGAAGAGTGCCCGGGGATAGCCACTCAGCTGATCGACGACAGCCTGATCGGTCGAACCGGGTGTGCCACCACGCGACACCAGAAGGCCGGCGGCCAGCGAAACGATCAGGGCCGGAACCTGAGAGACGATACCGTCACCGACGGAGAGCTTGACGAAGACGTCGGCGGCTTCGCCGAGTTCCATGTCGTGGCGGAAGTAACCGATGATGATGCCGCCGAAGATGTTGATCGCGGTGATGATCAGACCTGCGATCGCGTCGCCGCGGACGAATTTCGACGCACCGTCCATGGCACCGAAGAACGAGCTTTCCTGCTCGAGTTCCCGGCGCCTGTGCTGCGCCTCCTTTTCGTCGATGATGCCGGCCGAGAGGTCGGCGTCGATCGACATTTGTTTGCCGGGGATGGCATCCAAGGTGAAGCGGGCGCCGACTTCCGCGATACGGGTGGCGCCCTTGGTGATGACGATGAAGTTGACGGTAATCAGAATCAAGAAGACGATCAGACCGATGACAAAGTCGCCGCCCATCACGAGGTTGGAGAAACCGGCGATAACGCCACCGGCAGCATCATGGCCTTCATGACCATGGGAGAGAATGACACGCGTCGTGGCGATGTTCAGCGCCAGACGGATCATTGTCGAGATCAGCAGGATCGTCGGGAAGGACGAGAAATCGAGTGGCCGCTGGATCCAGAGCGCAACCATCAGAATCAAGACGGAGAGCGCGATCGAAAAGGCGAGACCGATATCGATAAGGAAGGGCGGTATCGGCAGAAATAGGATGCACAGGATCATTACGATCCCGAACGCAAATCCAATGTCGCGTCCGCTCGGGGCTACCTTCGGAATTACGATTGCAGGTGGTTGCGCCATGTCCATTCCATCTCTTCATGAGAAGTCATCCGGAAGGCCATGCTTCCGGCAGTCTGCCCATGAGAAATAGACGGTGAAGCTTGCGCGAGGATGGCAGTACGACGGCCGCTAGAAGCCGGACTCTATTCGCGAAAAGACGAGATTGGTGAAGAGGTTGATCTGCGCACCGACAAAAGGTGCGGATACGCCGATGGTAATCATGATCGCCAGGATCTTCGGCACGAATGTCAGGGTCATTTCCTGAACCTGGGTCAGCGCCTGGATCAGGGCGATAACAACACCAATGATCATGCCCGCAGCGACTGCCGGACCGGACGCGATGATGATCGTCCAAATGGCTGCCTGAAGAATGTCGAGAGCATCTGCCTCATTCATGAGACGGTATCCTTTCGGAGCGGCGAATCATGCCTTCCACTCCGAAAGGCCTATCATGTCATGAGCCGGTCGTCGTCCCGGTTGTTGGCTTTGTACCAACGCGAACACCAACGGTGATCGGGATTTCCTTGCCATCCGTGGTCGTTGCGACCATCGTATCGCTATAGACGCGAACGGACGCTACAATTCCGGTCGTCTTCTCATCCGAACTGGTGATCGTCTTGCCGATGTAGGAAGACGCGTTCGTCAAAGCGTTGCCGGTGATCAGAGTCTCGAGGTTCGAGTTCGTCTGGATCGTCTGCTCAACCTGCGAGAAGGTCGCGAGCTGAGAGATCTGCTCGGTCGCATCCATGGGATTGGTCGGATCCTGATTCTTCATCTGGGCGATCAGGAGCTTCAGGAAGCTGTCGTAGTCGAGCGATGCCTTTTCGGCCGCCGTCTTGGCCGAACTGCTGCTGGAGGCCGCTGCAGCTTTCTGGGCCGCAGCAGCTGCCGCGGTCGCCGCGTTGGTCGCAGACGATGTCGCGTCTACCGCCATGGTGCGATCTCCTTGCGGATCTGCTCGATCGTGGCCGGCGCCATTTCCTGGTTGTTCAGGATGCGGTCCTCGATCGGATAAAGCTGACGGATGGCTTTCAAGGCATCAAATGCACGCCCGGAAGACACCATCGCGTCGATACGCTTGAGCTCGGCGAGGATTTCCTCGTTTTCAAAGCAGGACAGCAGCATGATCACGGACTTCCGGAACATCGCAAGCGACTGGTCCTTGCCTTCCGGATTGATCAGCATCATCTGCGCGATGAAATAAAGCTGACGAAGCGGCGTTGTCGCCTGTTCAGGCTGCAGAACATGGTTCTCAAGCAGAAAGGTGACATCGTTCAGGAACTCGAGGGCAACCTTGCGGTCGACGCGCAGAACCGCTCCATTGATAAAAATACGTTCGCCCGACTTGAGCGAAATGCGCAAAGTGCTCTTCATTTAAGTCCATCCCTGATGATGGTTGTCACGTCGATAATGCCCTGGAAGTTCTCGGATTCCCGTTTTCGAATCCGCTCACACTCTTTCAAGATCCAGATGGCGATGGAAATCAGATTGGCGCGGACTTCGTCGCCCAACTGGTTTTCGGGGTTCTGCAGATCTTCGATCAGCCGGATCCACACCCGACGGGTATAGAACAATGCCTCGATCGCCTCGCGAGAATAACCCTGTTTGTCCCTGGCCGCACTCAGAAGCTGGATGCAACGGTCAAGGGCCTGACGTTCGCGCTCCTTGGCGTCAGCGACGCCATCCTCCATGATTTCGGCATATGAGAACTGGTACATTCAGCTGCCCTTCAGGTTCATTTCACCCTTTGCTCATCAAAGGTAGTTTACAAGTGTTAACGCCTGGATCTTTGCAGTCAGGGTGTAGGATGCTTCCACCATGGAAAGCAGAGAGTTAACGCGAGTCGAAGCTTCGTACGCATCTACTTCAATCTTAGCCGACAGGCTTGTTTCGATTATATCCACCTGAACCTTGAGCGAGGCATCCGCCTTCTCAACGCGGTTCTGGGAAAGACCAAGTTCCGAGCGGGTCGCATTGACGCCCGAGATGGCGCGACCGGTGTAATCGATGGCCTTGTTGATCGCGACCGTCACTGCGTTGGCAGGCGCGCCGATGGTCATCAGCTCCTTGGTCACGATGGCCGAGAGCGCAAAGTAGCGGAAGCCGTCTTCATTGACGGACGCGGATGTCTGTACCGTCTCGGATTGGGTGATCCGGCTCGTCATCGCCTGGTCCGTGGCGCTGGACCAGTTGGTGGTCCAGTCCGCTCCGGTGTACATGGGTTCCAGCACCGAAGTGATGAAGTCTTCCATGCTCGGGACGGCGCCGCTTGCCGCGATCGTTGCGGTGTTGGCCGTGTCGGTCGGCGCAAAGCCGAAATAGCTGGTGAAGGCAGCGTCAAACGCAGCCTTGGCCGGCGATGTATCGGTGTATTCCGTGAGCGGCTTTACATCCGTGTTGATGCCGGCGAACAGATATTCACCATTGGCCGTCTGGTTCGCCATGCTCGTCATCGTCGAGAGCGAATTGGCAACAGTCATGACGGTGGTGTTGATCGTGTCGATGTTGGATGAACCGGAGATCGTGATCAGCGCGTTGTTCATCTCTTCAGCCGCGGTCGCGATCTGCTTCAGGGCCTCCTGAGAGGCCGACAGACGTTGCGTCGCGATCGAATTGTTGCTGATCATCGAGTTCAGCCGGAGGCTTTCCCGGTTCAGATCCACGACCGTGGAGGTCTTGCTGCCGAGTTCGGCGCCGATGTCGGCATAAAAGCCGGTGCTGACTTCCTGCTGCGACTTCAGGAGCTCATTCTGCGCCTGACGAATGGTCAGTCGCATCGAAGTCTGCGTTGAAAGGTTGGATACGCTTGACGTCGACATCAGGTGTTACCCCGCCATTTCGAGAACGGCCCTCAGCATCTCATCGACCGTCGAGACGAGCTTGGCTGCAGCCTTGTAGGACTGCTCTACATCGAGCAGTAGCGAGAGTTCTTCATCGAGGCTGACCGCCGTCTTGGAAGAATAGGTCTGGAAGGTGCGCTCGTAGAGCGCCTGCTTGTTTTCGTTGGCGGTCGTCGCATTCGATCGCAGCTCTTCAAGCCAGCCGATCGAGTTGCTCGCGAAGTCCAGGACGCTCGCATCCGTCTTCAGATCCGCATCCGCAGAGAAGCTGCGACTCGCCGCGAGCTCATCGACATAGTTGTTGATCAGGTCGGTGAAACCGGATGAACTGGTGGAATTCTGTATATAGGCGGCGCCATTGATACCGCCGTCGCGGATGAGCATGGGATCACCGCCGGCATCCGAGCGGACAGCCGGGTTGACCTGGATCAGCGCTGCGAGACCCGGCTCTACGGTTCCGGTCGTCGGGATCGTGCCGGTCGGCCATGTGAAGAGGCCCGGCAGTTCGTTACCGCCACCGGTATCGACTTCCTGGAAGGCTTCGATCAGACCACGGGCGATTTCATCGAGCTGGGTCTGGAACGTCGGGGCAATCACGTCGCGGATCTGCACCAGCGAAGCGAGCGAACCCTGACCATCGGTATTGCCGCCGACGCCTGCCCTTACAGGGGTTCCGTCGATGTAGATGGCATTGCCGCTGACGGTCGAATCATAGGTATAGGTGCGAACGAAGCTGACTTCGCGCGGATCCGTCTCGAACAGAGTGGTGCCATCATAGGTGTAGAGCACCATGTCGCTGTTGTCGCGCATGTTGACCGACACTCCAACGATCTTGGAAATGTCCTTCAGCAGCGTGTCGCGTCGGTCGAGATAGTCGTCGGCAGAGCCACCTGTGGCGGTCTGGCGGACGATCGTGTCGTTGACGATCTTGAACTCGGCGAGCAGCTTGTTGAGCGACTGTACCTGCTCGAACATCTGGGAGTCGGCGTCTTCGCGGACTTCCTGGGTCGTTGCAGTCGTATTGTTGAGCGAGTTGACGACGTCGATTGCGTCCGTAACAACCGTTGAGGCAAGCGCATATTCGCCGGGCGCTGCAGCGAAGGACTGCAGGCTGCTCTGAAGGTTTGCGAGATAGGCGGAGGGCGACAGTTCGTAGTCGTTGCCACCAAGGGCATCGGAGAGCGTGGTCAGTCCGTCGAGCAAAGTCTCCTGGGCGCTTTGCTGCGCTGTCGAGGATGCCATCTGTCGCAGCAGTGCCATCTGCTGCGACCGCTCGTTCTGCACCATCGAGGCGCCGTAGACGGTCTGCGTGACCACCGCGTCACGGCGAACGTAGTTCTCGTTGCCGGTGTTGGCGATGTTCGTCGAGATTACGGACGTCTGCTGCGACGTGTTCCGGAATATCGAGTTGGCCGTGTTGAGCGACGATGCAAGCGACATAGGACTAACCTACTCTTTCGATTATCTCTTCAGGTTGACCAGGACTTCCATCAGTTCGGAGCCGGTCTGGAATACCTTCGAGTTTGCAGTGTAGTTGCGCTGGGATTCGATCATGGCGGTGAGTTCCTCGGCGACGTCCACGTTGGAGTCTTCGAGAGCGCCGGACAGAATCGTGCCGAAGCCGCTGGAGCCGGCATAGCCAAGGATGACGACACCGGAATCGTTCGACTGGGTGTACATGTTGCCGGCCACGGGGTTGAGGTTGTCCGGGCTCTGGACGCTGGCGAGCGCAACGCGGAATTTCGGCACAAGATCGCCGTTCTCGTAGGCGATTGAGACGACACCCTTGTCGTCGATCTCGTAACCCTTGACCTTGGAGGCAGCGTTTCCGTCAACCTCGCCCTCTTCGACGGAGAATGACGACGCGAGCTGCGTGGTGTTACCGATGTTTAGCGTGATACCGGTCGGTCCAGCCGGATCGCCGACTTCCGCACCCGCTACGGTGTAGGGGTCGATGGTGAGCTCAGGCGGATTCGGATTGACGAGATTGCCGTCAGCATCGAAATCGAGGACGACAGGAGCCACGACCTGCGTACCACCGTCTGCTTCGACAGCAGAAACCTGCCACTGGTTATCGGTCAGCTTTTCGTAGGTGAACGTGATCAGACGGCTGGTTCCCTGGCTGTCATAGACCTTCAAGGACGTCGTCTTGATATCTGCGGCAACGCCAGGCTGTGCCGCGTTAGGCAGATTGACGTTCAGGGTGCCCGTCATCGAGCGAACGGCCGAAATGCCGGAACCCGAAAGGTCAACCGGCTCAAGGCCGTCGAAGCCGTTTACCACGATCGTCGGATCGGCGTTCGAATCGTATTCGTACCCCTGCAGCGTATAGCCTGCGGTGTTCTTCAGCGTTCCGTCATCCTGCAAAACGAATGAACCTGCGCGGGTAAGATACGGGGTTCCGTCATCACCTTTGACGATGAAGAAGCCGTCGCCATTGATCGCCAGGTCGGTTTCCGAAGTCGTGTAGCTGAAGGTACCCTGGCTGGAGATCGAATAACGCACGTCGGTCTCGACACCACCGGAGTTGTAGGCGCCATTGCTGGTCGGCAAAATCATGGATGAAAACTGCACAGAGGCCTTCTTGTAGCCGACGGTGCTGGAATTGGCGATGTTGTCCGCGACGGTGCTCAGTCGGTTCGACTGGGCGTTCATGCCGGAGACACCCGTTCGCATGGTTCCGTAAAGGCTCATGTCAAAATCCTCGTTTTGTAGTCAATTTGGAGAGTATGAGGTGGGCCTTGCGTGAAGCTGTCTGGCTTACTGGCCCTGGTGTTTTTTCATCTCAGAACGAGGAAAAAACGACGGCCGCACAAGGGCGGCCGTGGGAATTGAAATCAGCTCCAGTCGATGCAGTAGCCGAGGAAGCGTTTGGAATCGACCGGGTCGAAACCGAGCTTCTTGCGAAGCTTCTTGCGCAGCTTCGAAATGTGGCTTTCGACGACATTCTCTTCGACTTCCTCGTCGAAGATGCCGTAAATCGCGTTGAAGATCTGGGTCTTCGAAACGCGCCGGCCGCGGTTGGCGACCAAGTATTCGAGGATGCGGCGCTCGCGGCGCGGCAGGGGGAATACGTCTCCGGCAATCTCCGGATCGCGGCCGTCGGAAAACACCTTGATCGGGCCGATCTCGGTAAAGTTGGTGATAGCCCGCAGGCGCCGGCGGATCGCTGCGGCACGCGCCAGGATCTCCCGGGGATGAACGGGCTTGCGCACGACATCGTCGACGCCGCAATCGAAGAGTGCTAGGGTCGCTTCCAGGGAAGGTTGGTCGCTGACTGCGATCACCGGGGCCTGGGTTCTGTCGCGTATTGCCCGCGGCAATTCGAGGGTTGCTTCGCCCTGACCGAGGAGGAATGCCTCGACCGCTGCGATGTCGGAATCGGCCGCTGTGTTGACCCATTCCCCGAACTCTCTGGGGTCAAACCCCGTCGAGGGAATCCCCTCTCGACCAAAGAGTGATGTGTATCCGTCCTTAACGAGCTCGCGCTCATCAACCACTACGATCATTCGTCCGCCTCCGAATCAGTGTGGTGTTTCGATGCACAATGCGTACGAATCGGGGGATTCACGAACAACTAGGAAAACTTAACCATAGTAATTAACGATTGATTAACCATTTGGTGCCGATTTGAACCATATATAGTGGGTCAAGGAATTATGTGGCACAATTTTCTGGTGGAAAAGTTAACGCAAGTTTCGCGCAAGGTCTTGCTCAGGACCGATCTATCGCAGTCTCGCCACAATTCGCAAATCGGCACAATCGTGGCTGTCAAACAACCCAAGGGTGTTATTCACCGCAAAATTGTCGCGCATTAGGCGTCCAGTTTCCATAGCCGGTCGCGACCAAATTGGCGATCACGCGGCACACATAACGCTTCTGCGCAGGGTCGTTGTTAGGCCCCGCATGGTATCTTGCGACAGCCATCGTCCAGGTTTCGTGACGGCTATGCAGATCGCTGAGGAAGCGTGCCGCATATTCGACGTTTCGCCTGGGGTCGAACATCGCCTCCACAGAGCTGAAATGCTCGCCGTGAAAGTGCTGATTGATCTGCATGCAGCCGACATCAATCAGCACGGCCCCACCCTCTCTTGCCCGCTGAAAGGCCTCCAGCGCCTCATCAAGATCGTCGAAATAGTGGGCCTTTCCCTCAACGTTCATTGCATAGGGCGCGAGGCTTCCCTTACGGCCAGTCTCAGTCAGGCCAACCGAATAGAGAATGCCCTCGGGAACGCCATATTTGGCGGCAGCAGCGCTGATTGCGCCCTCACAGGCGCCCAGGCTGGCCTGTGCCTCAGACGTAAAGCTGATCAGGGCGAGCGCTGCGATTGCCGGAAGCAGGAAGCTCTGTCGTTTGCACCATGCGTTCATCCGCCGTCCTCACCGTATTGCCAGAGGCCTCACCACGCTGTTGCTGACGTTCGCTGCCTCCCTGATTTCCGGACTGGAATGCCTGCTGACCAGCCTGCTGGCTGGATTGCTGGTTCTGGGAGCTATTCTGTCCGGAATCTGCGCTCCGATCGGCGGGGGCCAGCTGCATGTTCACCTGGACCTGATCGACCACCAGCCCTTGTGCCCGCAGAGCCTTCAGAATGTCGCTCTGGTCATTGGAGAGCTGGCGATAGGCCGCCGGATTGTCGACCGTCAGCTGGACACTGAGCTCTTCACCTGAAAGCCTGAGCGTGGCCGTGACACTGCCGAGCTCGATCGGTGTCATCTGCAGCTTCAGTGTATGGACAACCTTGCCCTGGCTGGATTGGGCTGCGGCATTGGCAAGCTCAGATCCTGGCGACATGGCAGAGAGCCAGTCATTGTCGCCCAACATCGCGGCGGTAATGGATGCAGAATTGGACGTCGAGACGGGTGCAATATAGCGACGGCTGTCGACCACCGTGACCGTTTCAACGGCCTTCTGCTCGGACTGCTCTGAACCCGGTGTCGCCTCACCACGCAGGAGAAGCGGTTGCCCCTTGCCGTCGGCCCTGATGAAACGGAAATCGCGATCACCCTCGGACTGACCGTCATCGGACGTCGACGTGTCCGCCGCGTCCTCGCCGATTGTGGTGGCAGAAAGCCCGATCACGAGTTTCTGCTCATCCTTGGCATTCTTGTCGCCCTTGATGACTTCCGCATTCTTTTCCTTCGGCTCGGTCTGAGCGCCGGCAAGAAGCTGCAGCACATCGGCAAGATCAGGGATCTTTCCATCGGCGGGAAGCTCCGCAGTCGGAGCCTCTTCAGAGGTCGCATCTGTCGGGAGTGCGCTTCCCTCATTCGTTTCCTTACGGTCCCTTATCGCCGCCAGTGCCTTTGCCAATTGGGCCTTGGTCTCCGGATCAAGGCCTTCGATCTCGACCTGCGGCTCCTTCCCGTCGGGCGTTGCGCCCTTGGCCTTCGATTGTGCCTTGGCCAATTCCCGCATCAGGTCTCCAGTGGAGATATCATCCGGAAGAGCTTCGTCGCCGGCGCGCTCCTGTCTGGACGCTCCGGACTCTCGCTCACCCGACTTCGACAGCACATTCGAGAAGCTGCCGGAATCGTCTGGCTTGTCCATACGGCCAGATCCAGGCGGCGACGCCGGGCCGTCGGACACGGGAAATCTGGGGGCTGAGAGTGCGTCCATCATCTTACGGGCCTTCTTTGCTGAGAAGATCGTCAATTGCATCGAGCTTCGAACGGCCGGACTCCACGAAACTCCGCAGCTCCGGGTCGATTTCGGCTTGCTGAGCGGCAGGGGCTGCGGCATCGGCATCGGCAGACGCCGGCTGCACGTCAGCATCAGGAGCCGCAACAGGCTCGGTCGCTGCCGCCGGCTGGGCGAACGGATCCTGAAGATCCGGATCGATCGCTGCGGGCGCAGCCGATGCGCTGTCATCCGAGGCTTCTGCGGGTGGCATCTGGGTGGCTGGGACCGGCTCCGGCTTGCGCAGCACTTCCTTGGCAACGGTTTCGGCTGCCCGCCGCAGGGCGCGGTCGCGAGGCGACAGGGCTTCCTCCGGCACCTGCATGAGGGTCGCCATGGCATCATCGACGTTTTCGGTCGGTACCTTGACCAGGCTGCCGTAAAGTTTGGCCAGCGCGTCGGCGCCTTCTTCGGTTCCGGACAGCAGCTTCGCCTGCTCAGCCGCCATGGTTGCCAGGGGTTTGCGGCCTGCAATCGCCGCTTCGCGGGCAATACGAAGATAGACCTCGCGGCGCCTGTCGGTGTCCATGTAGCCCAGGGTCGCCTCGATATCGTCAGGTTTCAGCACATCATAGTGCTCGACGACGAACCGGACGAACAGATCGGCGAACTGGCTGGCATAGGGCGAATAGAGAAACCGTCGTGCGTAGCCGTTGGCGTAGAGCGACGCCTTTTCAACATTCTTGGCATCAACCGCGACAGCAAGTGAACGGCGCAGGGCCGCCTCTTCAACGATCGTGCCTGGCGCCGTCAGGCGCGCCCAATCATAAAACTTGAGCGCGGCGACCGGATCCGTGGTGAGCGTGACGTTGCCCGCGACCAGCGCGAGGTAGGGACCAATCTTCTCGTTCTTGTATTCGGTTGCGACATCGCCGAGGGTTTTGGCAATCAGTGTACCCTTGCCGCTCAGATATTTGCGTAAGGCATCACTGACACGATTGTCAAAGTTACCGTCAATGTCGCGCGCGACCAGAAACTCCAGGGTCGCGGGGTTGCCACCGCTCATCGCATAGATGAGCGCCGCATCAACATTTCTCGGATCCTGAAAGACCTTGGGGTCTGCCGTACGCAACCGCTCATCGATCGTGCCAAGCATGAAACGTTGCATCTCAGCTGCCGAATGATCGCCGCGGACGACTGTATCCTGAACGAATTGCAGCGAGCGCAACATGCGATAAGGTTCGAGCGTTTCATCCACCGATTGCGCATGGCCAAACGATCCGACCGAAAACACGATCAGACCGGACAGCAGCATTCGGAGGGTCAAACGCCGGATGACCATGATCACCCCTGCTCCGCTTCGATGAGGATCTCGATGCGGCGGTTGGCATCAGCCAGCGGATCTTCGGGCACCTGAAGGCGCCGATCGGCGAAGCCGGAAACCTGTTCGATGCGGTCTTCGCTCAGGCCCCCACGAACGAGCATGTAATAGGCACTGTGGGCGCGGGCCATGGACAGGCGCCAGTTGTCGTTTTCGGTCCCCCGGAACTGGCGACCATCGGTATGGCCGCGGATAACGATCCGTCCTGGCTTTTCCTGTAGGATCTGGCCTAGCTTCTCCATAGCCAGCACCAGTTCGCGGCGGGGCACTGCCGAGCCGACATTGAACATGGCGGCATCGGACTGGTCGCTGATCGTGACCAGAAGACCGCCCTCTGCCGGCGTGACCAGCAGGCCTTCGGCGAGTTTGCCCGCCGCACCCCCGATCGCATTCTCGATCTCAGCCTTGAGCTGGTCTGCGGCTGCCAGTTGAGCCTGCAGCGCGGCATCGGACGTTTCCGGCGTTGCGGCCAGCTGTTCTTCCGGCTTCACGGGAACGCCGGTTTCAGTCTGCTCGGTCTCACCGTTTTCGGGCTTGTCCGTGGTCATCGCCTCGCTCGGCGTTGCGGGCGTCTCAGGCCTCTGCCCCGGCACAACGAGTGCGATCTGCTGTTCCGGCTCGGTTGCCGGTTCGGCGGGTTCGGTCGCTGGCGGTTCGGCGGTCTGGGCCTGCTCGGCTGGCGTCTGCGCATCGGTCGGCTCGCCCGGCGGACCATTCGCGGTTTGAACCTGTTGCGTCCAGAAATCGGGATCGAAGGGATCGCGATAGGCCTCGCCGCCCTGGGCGCCGGTCGACGGACCGGAATCCGCCGCCCCACCTTCGCCCTTGGCGCTCACGTTTGCCTGCTGACCGACTTCCTGTGCGATCTCGGCCAGAACCGAGTACGGGTTTTCGAAGAAATCCGCTTCGGAATAATTGGCCTGGTCGCCCGAAGATGCCGTCTGGTCATCACCGGTGGCAGCCGCGGAACCGACCTTGTCCTGGTCTTCGTCGACCTGGGATCGCTCCTTCTTCTCTTCGCCTTCGCTGGTTTCAACCGGCTTTTCGAGGCCCTTCTCGGTGGGCTTCTCGTCGGAAAGCTGGATCGGATTGAAATAGCTGGCAACCGAAGCCTTGGTCTCCTCGTTGGCGGCATTGACCAGCCACATGACGAGGAAGAAGGCCATCATCGCGGTCATGAAGTCGGCAAACGCAATCTTCCAGGCGCCACCATGGGCGCCATCGTGGTCGCCCTTGCGACGCTTGACGATGATGATCTGGCTCTTGCCGTGGTGGTGATTTTCGTCGCTCATCCCAGCACTTTCTTAAGGCTCGCCGTGAAGGCGGATATGCGCGTGACGAGCGCGGCGTCACCGAATTCGGCCGTCAGGTCGAGATCGGCATCCTCAGTAAAGCGGAGGAAATTCGCCTGCTCCGGCATCTCTGCCTGCAGCTTCTGGAACAGCTGACGTGGCCCCTTGACCTCGATCGTCCCGGCCTCTCCCGCCGATATGGCGGCCTGCAGGACCTCGGCGAGATCCTTGACGGCTTTCTCAGACAGGGCTTCACCAATCACGGGAGCAAGCGCTATCGCCGCCTGCTCACTCACGGCAAGTGACAGTTTCTGGATCGCATCGGACAGTTTAACGCCCAGCACTGCAGCGAATTCGTCCCGTAGCTTCTGGTCACGTTCGGCCAAGGCCTGGGCATGGGCGATTTCCATCGCTTGTCGATCGACTTCGAAGCGCTCGATCGCCGCTTTTTCGCCGGCCTCATGCCCTTCGGCATAGGCCTCACGCCTGACGGCCTCGACGTCAACGCTTTCCACTTCCGGCTCCGGCAGAGCGGGAAAATCCAGATCGAAGGCATCCACCGTCGGCATCTCGAACGCCGGCGGCGGCGGGGCTGGGGGCGCTACGTTGGAGAAATCCTTGAGATATCGGGCCAGAGGCGTGCTCATCGGCAATCGCCTCCATCGGCGAAAGATTTGGGTCGGCCAGCGCATTCATGCGCGCGAAGAAGATCAAACATCAGCATATCCCTACGCGTTCTCTCATCTTCCGGGATCGATCGAAGTTCACTCGGCACGGACCTGTATCAAGTCCACGTGCTCTCCCCGAAGCTAAGGGTTCAAACTTGCGCGAAGATGAATGAGGTTTGCGACGGCCTGCTTCAAAACGGCACAGAAACGCCGGATGCCAGAGCATCCGGCGTTTCAAAACTTAACGCTGGAAGAGTGTCAGCAGCTTTTCGGCGCTGGTATTGGCGATGGAGAGGGCCTGAATACCAAGCTGCTGCTGGGTCTGAAGCGCCTTGAGACGCGTCGATTCCTCGTTCATGTCGGCATCAACAAGACGGCCGATACCCTTATCGATCACGTCCATCAGGTTGGACACGAAGTTATCCTGCATCTCGATACGCGAGGTGATCGCGCCGAGCGTAGCTGCGGCATCGGTCAACTGCTGGATGACGTCATCGACGACGGCGATCATGTCGTCGAGTTCATCCTTGGTTGTGTTGGTGTTGATCGTGATCTCGGTCGCGCCGGCAGGTGGCGTTCCCATGTCGAGCAGAAAGTATTCTCGAGCGCCTGTGCCGGTGCTGCGCAGCACATCAGCGTCGATCGCTTTGGTCAAGAACCCGCGCGAGGCATCGCCGGTATCGATGAGGACCGATTCTTCGGTATCGAAGTCAAGTGTGGTGACCTGGACGCTGCCGTCGGCGCCGCGAACGAAGGACGAGACAACCTGCTTGGTGCCGAGCTCAGCCGCATTCGTGTTGTAAAGCCAGTTTTCGCCGGAGAACGAGGCCGATTGCGCAGCCGAGATCAGCTGGTTCTTCAGCTGGGTCATTTCCTCGTTGATCTTGTTCTTGTCGACGCCCGGTTCGCTGGCGGCAACCAGCTTCGCCTTTATGGAGGACATGACATCAACAACGTTGTCGAGCGCCGTGTAAGCGGTATCAACGGTCGCCGCGCCAAGGCCCAGCGCGTCCGATACGGTCGAGAGTGCGGCGTTATCCGATCGCATCGTCGTGGCGATCGACCAATAGCCGGCATTGTCCGCTGCAGTTTCCACACGATAGCCCGAGGAAACACGTCGCTGAGTCGTCTCGAGATTCGTATCGATCGAGCGAAGCGTCTGCAGCGCCACCATGGCGGCCGCATTGGTCATAATACTGGTCATGCTTGGTGCCCCTAAGCGTTTAGGACTGCGCATCCGGCAGCTTGCCGGCAAGACGGGAGGGCATCATGCAGACAGCGCGTGCACGCCGTCCCCGTCACCGTTAACAAATCGTTAACAGCGGCAGTTAACAAAGGGTTGCAGTATCTGACAAGGGTTCGCCAGCGCATTTGTCGAGGAAACGAAATTGTGAAAAGTTTGGCGCAAGGCTCAAACGAAAATCCGCGCCTCTTGCGAGGCGCGGATTCACACCGATCACATCTGACACCGTCAGGGCGGGACGAAGTCGCCCCTAGCCAGGGCGCCGCTACTAACGGAAGAGTGTCAGGATGTTTTCGGAAGAGGTGTTGGCGATGGAGAGTGCCTGAACAGCCAGCTGCTGCTGGGTCTGCAGTGCCTTGAGGCGGGTCGATTCCTCGTTCATGTCGGCGTCAACGAGGCGTCCGACACCGCTGTCGATGGAGTCAGTGAGACCTGCAACGAAGTCTTCCTGCATCTCAATGCGCATGGAGATCGAGCCCAAAGCTGCCGCAGCGCTTGTCATCTGCTGCAGACCAAATTCGACGAACGAAAGGGCTTCCTGCATGCCTGCCGTCGTCAAGCTGGTGATGTTCAGCGTATTGATGGAGACAGCTGCGATCTCGTTTGCGCCGGCTCCGGTGGCACCGTCATTGTCCCAGTCGACTACGGTGTCGAACGTCGACGACAGGCTACCCAGGATACCGGAATTGTAGTCAATGAGGCCGTTGGCATCGCCGCCGAACAGAACGGTCATACCATCAACGGTCGTGGCGTCGAGGGAATACGAGGTGGTGGAGACGGAAACATTTCCGTTCGAGTCGCGAATGAAGCCGGAGACGACGGTGACGTCTTCTGGCTGCGTTACCGTGTCGGCACCTGTTGCAACCCAGTTCTGGCCGCTGAAGCTGGCCGACTCGGAGATCGATCGCAGCTGCTGCTGCAGCTGATCGATCTCTTCCTGGATCTTGTTCTTGTCGACGCCTTCTTCGGTGGCGGCGACAACCTTTGCCTTGATTTCCTTGACCACCTCGATGGCGCTTTCCATCGCGGCATAGGCCGTGTCGATCTTGGCTGCGCCGAGGCCCAAGGCATCTTGGACGGTCGAGAGGGCCATGTTGTCGGAGCGCATGGTGGTCGCAATCGACCAGTAGGCTGCGTTGTCGGAAGCTCCACCGACACGGAGACCGGAGGATACACGCGCTTGGGTATCCTGCATCTTCGAGTCGAGCGAGCGGAGGGTCTGGAGTGCAGCCATCGCTGCGTTATTCGTCAAAATGCTGGTCACGGTCGTGTCCCTTAAATGGCTAGTTCTGGGGACATCCCGGTCTTTCCGGGAACGATGACTCGGCTTAATGCCCTTAACCACTTCTTCGTCTTGGTTAACTCATCGTTACATGACCCTCATGTAACGGGCTTATGGTTAACGGATGGTTAAGGAGGAACAAAAAAATCGTTAAGACGCAAAAAGCCGCCCCGGAGGGCGGCTTCGATGTTCGATCGCTTCAGAATTAACGGAAGAGCGAGAGAATGACTTCCGAAGAAGAATTGGCGATGGAGAGCGACTGGACGGCCAGCTGCTGCTGAGTCTGCAGTGCCTTGAGGCGGGTCGACTCTTCGTTCATGTCGGCGTCGACGAGACGACCGATACCGGAATCGAGCGAGTCGGAGAGCTTGTTGGCGAAGTCTTCCTGCAGTTCGATGCGCATGGAGATCGAGCCAAGCTCAGCACCTGCGCTGGTCATCGCGGCAAGAGCTTCATCGACCAGGGTCAGGGCTTCTGCCATTTCAGTGCCGGTATATGCCGAGATATCAAGCTCATACACCGAAACGGCGATCGTTGCACCACCGGCGGTGCCGAGAATACCAGACTGATCGTTGATGCCGCCAGCACCGTCACCACCAAACAGCAGGGTGCCGTCTGCAGTGTCTGTCAGCGAATAGGTCGTGGTCTTCACTGAAACGGTATTGTTGGCGTCTCGGACAAAGCCCGACACGACGGTCACGTCGGCGGCATCGCCGGCGATCCAGTTTTCACCGCCGAAGGATGCAGATTCCGCGATCGACATCAGCTGTTCCTGCAGCTGCGCGATTTCTTCCTGAACCTTGTTCTTGTCGACGCCTTCTTCAGTCGCGGTAACCAGCTTTGCCTTGATTTCCTTAACGACTTCGATTGCCGATTCCATACCGGCATAGGCGGTGTCTACCTTCGAAGCGCCCAGACCGAGAGCGTCGGAGACTGCGGAGAGCGCCATATTGTCGGAGCGCATGGTGGTGGCGATCGACCAATAGGCGGCGTTGTCGGAAGCTTCACCGACGCGCAGGCCGGAGGATACGCGGCCCTGGGTGTCTTCCATGCTGCTGCCGATGGAGCGCAGCGTCTGGAGTGCCGACATGGCGGCGATATTGGTAAGAATGCTCGTCATAGTTGTTTTGCCCCTTGAATGGCTGACTAAGGAGGGACATTCCGGTCTCACCGGTAACGGCGCACAGCATCATGCCTGCTAACTGGCTGAAATTTAAACGTTAGCTCGCCGCTTCGATAGGCCTAGATAAAACTATCAAGGTTAATGAAGGCCTAAACGAACACCGCTGGCGAGCTTTTTTTGATTTTTTCTGCAACCTTCGCGCGTACGCGCGCGTAGCAGATCATGATTAATAAAACGCAAAAGCCGCGTCCGTTTCCGAACGCGGCCTTTGGCTTGCCTCTTGTCCGGGTCAGCCTCCGGATGTTGAAGCGTCCCCTTCGCGCGCCTCTGGTCAGCCACCAAGGCATATCGGCGTCGGGATAGTCTAGCCGGCCCTTTCGGGCCGGCTGGTTTGTGCGATTAACGGAAGAGCGACAGGATGTTCTGCGAGTCGTTGTTGGCGATCGACAGAGCCTGGATCGCCAGCTGCTGCTGC
This sequence comes from Rhizobium sp., assembly GCA_027533385.1. Taxonomy (GTDB): domain Bacteria; phylum Pseudomonadota; class Alphaproteobacteria; order Rhizobiales; family Rhizobiaceae; genus Allorhizobium. Next base: position 139,286 of record JAPZUE010000039.1, read on the forward strand.
GTCTGCAGGGCCTTGAGGCGGGTCGACTCTTCGTTCATGTCGGCATCGACCAGACGACCAACGCCCTTGTCGATTGCGTCGGACAGCTTTTCAGCAAAGTCAGACTGGAGGTCGACGCGCTTGGAAAGAGAGCCGAGTTCAGCGCCGGCGCTTGTCATCTTGTCCAGAGCCAGGTCGACAGAAGCGAGAGCGACATCAAGATCGTCGTTCTCAACGTCCAGGTCGGTGATCTTGATCGAAGCTACGGGAGCCGCTGCACCACTGACAGTGACCTGGTCGGTGCTGGTCAGGATGGATTCCTGTGCATCGTCCACTTCGCCCTGGGCGTCGAAACGATACATCAGATTGGACTGATCGAGCGTGTAGGTCGTCGTCTTGACACCGACATTGCCGGAACCGTCGCGAACGAAGCCCGAAACGACCGTCTTGTCGCCGGCGGTTTCAACTGCGAGCCAGTTTTCGCCGTTGAACGACGAGCTCTTGGCGATCGATTCAAGCTGTTCCTTGAGCTGATCGACTTCTTCCTGGATCTTGGCCCGGTCAACGCCTTCTTCCTTGGCGGCAACAACCTTCGCCTTGATTTCCTTCATGACGTCGATTGCCGATTCCATACCGGCATAAGCCGTATCGACCTTAGCGGCGCCAACGCCAAGCGCGTCGGTAACGGCGCTGAGAGCCATGTTGTCGGACTTCATGCCGGTCGAAATCGACCAGTAGGCAGCGTTGTCCGAAGCCTTCGAAACCTTCATGCCGGTCGAGATGGCGTTCTGCGTCGATTCCATGTTGGAAGCAATCGAGCGCAGGGTAGAAAGCGCGGACATCGCGCTGGAGTTGGTCAGAATGCTGGCCATGTCTATTTGTCCCTTAAAACGAGATACAGGAGGGGACATACCGGACTTACAAAACTTACCGGTCACGAGCGTGCGGCATCATGCCATTTGGTATTTTTTTGTTGCTACCAGACCCGTCGTGCGAGTTCCAAACTCGCAGTCATTCATTGCCAACACCTTAACCCGGAGGGCTCCCTCCGGGCTTCAAAGATGCCATGGTAAACAAGGAGATAATGGTTGCGGGAGAAACGTCTCGAACGTTAAGCAAACGATCGAACGAGGCTGCCAACAAGCAGGTTCCAGCCATCGATCAAGACGAAGAACAGGATCTTGAACGGCAGCGAGATCGATGTCGGGGGCAGCATCATCATACCCATGGCCATGGTGATGGTGGCCACCACCATATCGATGACCAGGAAGGGCAGGATGATCAGGAAACCGATCTCAAAACCGCGGCGGATTTCGGACAGCATGAAGGCCGGGATCAGCACCCGGTAATCAATCTTGCCATCGACAATCGTGGCCTGGCCACGCTCGTTGGCGATATCGACAAACAGGGCGAGGTCCTTGTCACGCGTGTTGGCGGTCATGAAATCGCGAAACGGTTCGGCGATCAGGGCAACAGCCTGCGCCTCGGTGATCTGGCTGTTCAGCAAAGGCTGCACGCCTTCCCGCCAGGAGCGATCCATCGTTGGCGCCATCACATAGAAAGTCATGAACAGCGCCATGCTGGTCAGGATCATGTTGGAGGGCGTCGTGGCAAGGCCCATCCCGGAGCGCAGAATCGAAAAGGCGATGATGAAACGCGGGAAGCTCGTGACCATGATCAGAATGCCCGGCGCGATCGATAGCACCGTGAGCAAACCGAAGGTACGAATGATCCACTCCGCCACCGATCCATCGATCGGGGTGTTGAAGATATCCGTCGGCAACTGCTGGGCCACAGCCAGTTGCGGCGCCATCATCATGACGGCGACGATGAGAAGAAACCGAATCATTCGATCACGAGAGTTCTGAACATCACCTTGGATACGCGGCCTTCCGAGCGGAGGTCAACTCGCTCCTGAAGGTCATCCTTGAGATATTGAAAGCCGCGCGGTCCCTCGACCTGCTGCAGCGATACGGTGCGCATATAGGCCAGGATGTCCTGATGCACTGCTTCCGCAATCTGAACGTCCGGCGGGCCGTTGAACATGAGCGCCACTTCGAGGCGGATCCAGTTCTCCGAGGGGTAAGCGAGGTTGGTGGTGATCGGCTCAAGGGCCACCACGCCATTGGCCTCGGTGGAGATCTTGGGTAACCCCTCCTCCTCCTTCTTGGCTTCGCCGCCCTCTGCCCCAGCTGCCGCTTCCTCTGCAGCCGTTGCTGCTTCCGTGGCCTGCTTGACCTGCGGGGCGAGCATATTGCCAATCACCCAGCCGCCGCCACCGCCGACGGCAGTCAGGACCACCAGGGGAATGACGAGGCCCATGATGCCCGACTTCTTCTTGACTTCGCCTTCCTGACCTTCTTCCATGTTCGTGCCTCCCTCGCGTCAGAACGGCGAGTAGATGTCGACGACCTGCTGGCCGATCGGCGGCTGCTGCACTTCCGTCAGGCGGCCACGGCCGCCATAGGAGATGCGTGCCTCGGCAATCCGGTCGTAGGAGATCTGGTTGTCGGCATTGACATCCTGTGGCCGCACGATACCGGCGACATTCAGGATACGGAGCTCGTGGTTGACGCGCACTTCCTGCGAACCGCTGATCAAGAGGTTGCCGTTTTCGAGGACCCCTGTCACGACCGCTGCGACGAGCAGGTTGAGCCGCTCCGAGCGTTCGGTTGAGCCTCTGCCTGTCGAGCTCGTCGAGGAGTCGGTCGATAGATCGCCTGTGGTTCCGGTCTCCGTCGAGAAGCCGAGGAAGTTCGAAATCTCGGCGCCCCAGGTCAGGCCCGTCGAATTGTCGCGACTGCGGTCCGTCTCGTTGTTGAACGAAGCGCGGTCGTTGATCTCGATGTTCACCGTCAGGATATCGCCAACATTCAGCGCGCGCGCATCCTTGAACAGAGCGGACTGGCTGTCGCTCCATAGTGAATAGCCGCTGGCGGTCTGCGCCTGCTGCTTCGGATACATGGCCATCTGCGGCGTCTGGCTGTAACGCAGCCCGGACCCGATCGGGCTCATCGAAGGCGCATTGCCGATTTCCTTGATGGTCTGGCTCTGGCAGCCGGCGAGGAGGAGAACGGCCAGCAGTGCCGGATAACGCTTCATCATGACGGGTCCTTCGAGGTATTGGGGTCGCCTGCGCTCGACATGATCGAGGCGACCTCGGCCGCTCTGTCAGGGCTCATCTCGGTGAGTATGAGGCTCGACTGGCGGGGGGGCAGTTTCATAATGATGGCTGCAGCGAGAAGAACATTGGTCTGTTCCAGCTGCGGGGCTGCCGCGTCCGGCGCCATCTTGCTGTAGATTTCGATCAGTTGCCCCTCGGCCTGCTTCATGAATTCGTTGCGGCGGGTCAGCCAGTCCTCATATTCCGCGCGACGCTGCTCCAAGATGGCAATGCGGCTGTCGACGTCCGCCTGGAGCTTTTCGAGCTCCTGCTTCTGCAGCAGGTAGCGCTGGTCCCTCGCAGCATCGGCAATGCCCGTGCAGAACTGGCGGATTTCGGCCTCGGTCGGGTTTTCCGCAGCCTGCTGCTGACCGACGGCGGTCTGGGCGAAAGCCGGCAACGTGGCAATAGCCACGATCAGCGCGGTGTTACGCAGAGCGGTTCGGGACAAACGATTGAGGGAGATGTTCATCATTGCAGGACGAGCTCCGCTTGCAGTGCTCCGGCAGACTTGATGCCCTGGAGGATCGCGATGACGCCATCCGGCTTGACGCCGATGCTGTTCAGGCCGCTGACCAGGGTTCTGAGATCCGGGCCATCAACGATGGCGATCTGATCCCCTTCTCTTCGGATGGAGATATCTGTCTGTGGCTGGACCGCCGTTTCGCCGCGCGAGAAGGGTTCCGGCTGGATGACCTGCGGGGTTTCCTGGACCTGAACCGTCAGGGTTCCGTAGCTCACGGCGACACGGGAGACCCGAACATCGGCGCCGATGACGATCGTGCCCGTGCGTTCATTGATGACAACACGCGCCGGCGAGTCCGTTGTCACCACAAGATTTTCGATGTCCGCCATCAGGCGGGCAAGGTCTGCCGTGCGGGGCCTCTGGACAACGACTTCCTGGCTGTCGCGGGCTTCCGCGATGGGTGCGCCGTAATTGGCCGCCGCATACGCGTTGATCGTATCGGCGATGCGCAGAGACGTGGTGAAATCGGGATTGCGAAGCTGCAGAACCAGATTGACGCTATCCTTGAACTTCGACGGCAGCTCTCTCTCGATAATGGCGCCCGTCGGGACACGGCCGGAGGTGGTGATGCCTTCCTGGACGCTGGCTGCAGCGCCCTGAGCGCTGACGCCCGAGACGACGACGGCACCCTGGGCAACCGCATAGATCTGACCGTCGGCGCCGGTCAGCGAAGTCATGACCAGCGTCCCGCCACGCAGCGACGTCGAATCGCCCAGGGAGCTTACCGTCACATCGATGCGGCTGCCGGGACTTGCAAAGGGCGGCAGGTTGGCGGTCACCATGACGGCTGCCACATTGGTGGAGTTTGATTGCCCGCCCTGGGTCGAAATGCCGAGGTTCTGCAGCATTGCGCGCATCGACTGATCGGTAAAGGGCGAGGATCGCAAGCTGTCGCCGGTGCCCTGCAGACCCACGACGAGGCCGTAGCCGATCAGCTGGTTGTCGCGTCCCGACTGGAGCGAGGCAATGTCCTTGATGCGCGAATTGGCGCCGATCGCCGGCTGCAGGGGAGCCATGACCAGCGCCAGCGCGCAAAGCGCAATCCGCATGGGTGCCATCATTCTCATTTTGCCATCACCTGTACCGTGCCATCGGCCATGACCGTGCCTGAAACGATCGCGCCGGAATCGATGTTGCGGACCTTTACGACCTCACCGACCGATGCGTCGGTCAGCGGCGTTCCGCTTGCGCTGATCAGCATGTTGCCGATCGTAAATGTCAGTCGAACGCTGCTGCCACGCTTGACTGCGAAGGCTTCGCGCAATCCGTGGACCGGGATGGTGCGGCCGGGCAGTAGCGTGCGCTTTGCCACCATGCCAACCACCTCCTCCTTGGTACGGGCATAGCCGCCCGCGAGGTTCGGATTGGTGACGGCAACCACGTCGACCTGTTCGGAGGAGATGATTTCGCCGGGATAGATCACCTGCTTGGGGATCACGGCCGTATTCTGCGCCAGTGCAAAACCGGCGCCAAGTCCAAGCGCGGCGGCGGCGAGAGCCGCTGCGCGCAAGGCAAGTCCGAATGTCCGGCGAAACCTCATGTTTGCCTCCAGTTGTCTTACTTGAGGTTCTTGCTGACGATCTGAGCCATCTCGTCGGCGGTGGTGATGACCTTGGAGTTCATCTCGTAAGCGCGCTGGGCGGAAATCATGTCGGTGATTTCCTTCACTGAATCCACGTTCGAGGCTTCAAGGTAGGACTGCTTGATATAGCCGAAGCCCGGATCTTCCGGCGCACCGACAATCGCTGCACCGGAGGCCGCCGTTTCGGCGAACAGGTTGTCGCCCAGCGGCTTGAGACCGGCTTCGTTGACGAAGTTGGCGATCGTCAGCTGTCCGAGGTCTGTATAGTCGGCATCGTTGCCGATGCGCGCCTGGACCTGACCGGTTCTGCTGATGACGACCTCACTCGCATCCTGCGGAATGGTGATCTGCGGCGTTACGAGATAGCCGTCGATGGTGACCAGCTGGCCTTCGGCGTTCATGTTGAACGCACCGGAGCGGCTGTAGAGCGTCGTCCCATCCGGGCTCTCGATCTGGAACCAGCCGCGACCGATCAGGGCGAGGTCGAGTTCGTTGCCTGTCTGGGTGAGCTGGCCCTGGGTATGGATGTTACGGACAGCCGCCGTCTGAACGCCGAGACCGATATTGGCGCCTTCCGGTACGATCGCCTGGTTGGCCCGGTTCGGTACGCCCTGGGCGCGCTCGGTCTGGTAGAGCAGGTCCGAAAACTCGGCACGCGCGCGCTTGAAGCCCGTCGTGTTGATGTTGGCGATGTTGTTCGCGATGACCTCAAGATTGGTCTGCTGGGCATCCATACCCGTGGCTGCGATGGCGAGCGCTCTCATGATTCGGTACCCCTGTCAGATCTGCATCTTGGTGATTTCGAGATAGGCGTTGACGATCTTGTCGCGGAACGCGATCGCCGTCTGGAGTGACTGCTCGGCCTGCATGACGGCGTCGACGACCTCGCGGGTATTCGCCTTGCCCATCAAGCCATCGAAGGAGGTCTGCTCGGCCTGCTTGAGGTTGTTGGCGGCCTCTGTTGCGACGTTGGTCAGCGCCGCCATGAAGGTCTCGCCAGTCATGGTGCCCGGCGTCGTACCTTCGCTGGTCAGCCCGCGCGTCGACATGGAGCTGGAGATAGAATCCAGGCCGTTGATGCTCGACAGTGCGCTTGTCTTGGTTACGGATTCGATCATTGCGAGGCCCTCAGAAGCGCGATTGTCGCGGAGATCATTTCTCGTGTCTGCTTGATCGTCTGCAGGTTGGCTTCGTAGGTCCGGTTGGACTCACGCATGTCGGCCATCTCGATCAGAATGTTGACGTTCGGCATCTTGACGATGCCGCGCTCGTCAGCCGCCGGATTGCCCGGGTCGTATTCCTCGATGAAGTCGCCCTGGTCGACACCAAGCTTCTTCACTTCAACGGTCTGCGCTCCGCTCACGCGATCGATTTCGGCACCGAAGGTGACGGTCTTGCGGCGATAGGGGTCCGCGCCGGGCGTGTCGCCGGTCGTGCGAGCGTTGGCGATATTTTCCGATACGATGCGGAGGCGGGTCGATTGGGCTTCCAGCCCGCTTCCCGCAACACGCAGGGTTGCCAGCAATGGATCAGTCATCAGCGTTTCACCGTCATTAGCATCATGCGATGGAAGGAGGATACCAGCGAGGTATTGAGCTCGTGGTTGCGTTTGTTTTCGCCGGTTTTTCTAAGCTCTTGCGCCAGGGCGACGGTATTGCCCGATTCCTGGATGCCGATCTCGTTGTTGAGATCTTCGTCCTCTATCGCGATGTTGCGATCGGTGAAGTCACTGGCGGCCATATGGCCAGGCTGGGTCACGGCCATGCCTTGCACGGTGCCCGTCTTTTCGAGGACTGCGCTGAAGGGCGTGATATCCTTGGCCAGATATTTCGGCGTGTTTGCGTTGGCGATATTGGTCGCCACGACCTGCTGACGTACCGAGAGCCATTCTGCCTGCCGGGATGCCAGCTCGAACAACTGGATGGGATTCATTCACATCACTCCGTCTATAACTGATCGGAGCCTAGGCCAGTAATCTTGCGTGGGACTTGCCCGCCCCACGCGGCCTCAATTGTTTTGGACGATGTCTCCGGCGGAGGTCACGATCACCCATTTTCCATCGCGCTGTTCGAGGGTCGCAACGCGGCTGTTGTCCGGCAAAATCGAGCCGACGCGGACGAGATACATGCCGGCCTTGTCTTCGATCAGGGCACGTCCGTTGGCGACATGCAGCAGACGAAAGCCGCTCTTGCCGGGGAATGGCTGGGCGCCGGGTGTTTCGAGTGGCTCCGGGGGCTCAAGGCCGAGCGTCGGAACCGTGGCGGTGATGATCTGGTCGACATTCGCGGGCTGTCCGTCGCCGCCTTCATCATCTCGGTCAACGAGTGCCAAAGGCGACACGCTGAAGACATCCTTGCCAGGCCCTTCGGGCAGGTCTCGCGTCCGCTCCCAATCGGCGACGCGGATTCCGAATTTCTCTTCGTTGAAGAAGACATACCAGGGAAAGAACGCCGCACCACAGGCGAGCGCGATCCCGGTGATGGCCAGAACGCGGTCGATGGTCGGCACCCGACGCTTATGGAGGACCGGCCGCAGCGGAGCCACGGGCTCGTCAGCATCGAAATCGGTCATGGTCAGCCCCTTTGTCTCATGCCCTGCCCGCCGGCGGCCGCCTTCAGAGCATTGGCCAGATCGGCATAGGCATCGAGCGCCGGCTTTTCGCCGGGCGTCTGCTTCAGAATGTCATAGATGACGGGTACCTGCTTGATCGCCATGTCCAGATCGGGATCGGAACCATTGCGGTAACCGCCGATCAGGCGCAGGTCGCGTGTTTCCTCAAAGCGGTGGATCAGCGCCTTGAGGCGCGACACCAGCTTCTCCTGTTCCGCTGTCCAGCCCTTGCGCGCGAGACGGGAAATGGAGGTCAGCGGGTTGATCGGCGGGTAACGCCCTTCGTCGGCCAGTGCACGATCAAGAACGATGTGGCCGTCGAGAATACCACGGGTGGAGTCGGCGATCGGGTCATTGTGATTGTCGCCATCGACCAGGATGGAGATGATTGCCGTGATCGTACCGGAGCCTTCGGCGCCGGGGCCGGCGCGCTCCAGCAGGCGCGGCAGCTCGGTGAAGACCGACGCCGGATAGCCGCGTGCGATCGGTGGCTCGCCGGCAGCCGTGGCGACTTCACGGATGGCGTGGGCAAAACGCGTCACGCTGTCGACGATGAAGAGGACGTTCTGCCCCTTGTCGCGGAAGTGCTCGGCAATGGTGATGGCGGTCAATGGCGCCATCTTGCGCAGCATCGGGCTTTCGTCACTCGTTGCTACGACGGCGATCGACTTCGCCATGTTGTCGCCGAGCGTATCCTCGATGAATTCGCGCACTTCGCGACCGCGTTCGCCGACGAGCGCGATCACCACCTTGTCGAAGGCATCGGCTCTCGCCAGCATGGAGAGAAGCGTTGATTTCCCGACGCCGGAGCCCGCGAAGATGCCGAGACGCTGGCCGAGGCAGAGCGGCGAAAAGATGTCGATTGCCCGGACCCCGGTCTTGAAACCGCTCTCGACACGTCGCCGTGTCATGGATGGCGGCGCGGTGGTCGAGATGGGGCGGCGTTCCGGTCCTGGGGCAAGTGCCGGACCATTGTCGATCGGATCCCCCAGCGCGTTGATGGTTCGACCGCACCAGCTGTCGTCAGGGGCCACACGGAAGGCACCCTTGCGGATCACGACATCATGAATGCCGATGGGTTCACCCGGCTCGATCGGGCAGACATAACAGACGTCCGGCTCGACACGCACGACCTCGCCCAGATGGACGCCCGTCGCCGAGCGGTGGGCGACGAACTCGCCGAGGCGCACGTGGCGGGAGAGCCCCGTCACCGTGTAGTGCCCGGCGGCGATGGTGCGGACGTGGCCGCCCTGCGTTACCGAATTGGTGGATTTCGAATAGCGCTGCGCCAATGCAGCCAATTGTCCAAGCTTTGGTGAAAGCGGGAATTCGTCGGGTGTCGGCGCGCTCATGATAATCCGATCTCAGGCTTAGTTGCCGCCGCCGAGGACCTTGATCGCCTCGCTCATCGTGTTTTCGCTGGAGCTGATCAGAGCGCTGATGGCCTCGAAGGCGCGGTTGACCTGAATCAGCTGGGTCATTTCGCCGATGCCGTTGACATTGGAGTTCTCGACATAGCCCTGAAGCACGGAGATTTCCGGATTGTCGACGACGGGCTGCGGATTGTCGACGGTGGTCACGCCGCTGTTTTCGAAGCGGAGGAAGCCGTTGCGGACATCCGCTGTGAAAATGCCGAGTGTCGCAACAGCACGACCGTCCTGCATGATCTGACCACCCGCTCCGACTTCCGGCGGACCGCCAGCCCGATTCAGCTGGATGGGAGCGCCACCGGCGTCGAGTACGGGGTAACCGCGGGTGGAGACCAGCTCGCCGGCATCGGTCATGGTGAAGCGGCCGTCACGAGTCAGTACCTGACCGACAGGTGTGTCGATGGCAAACCAGGCATCGCCCTTGATGGCGAAATCGAGCACGTTGCCCGTCTCGATGAGTTCACCGCTCTTGGTCGAGAGGTAGTCATTGCCCTGGCTGACGAAAGCGATCTTCGCATTGAGTTCGTTGTCGGTGCGACTCAACACTTCGTCGAACTTCACTTCCGTCGAGCGGAAGCCAACGGTGTTCACATTGGCCATGTTGTCGGCGATGGTTGTAAGACGGCGCTCGAGGGCCATCTGCGACGACAGGGACACATAGATACCGGATTGCACCGCTTTGCCTCCGCAGGTGAAGAATATCAGCAAATCATTATTTAACGCAGGATAGCCTACGCTCTACCTGCTCTTCTTGCGGCAAAAGGCTTGCGCGAAACTGTCGAGGGGAAGCCCGGGAACCAGGCGCCTTACGCAGCCTAAAATTGGAGCCGGGATTCAGCCTCACGCAAGGCAGGAGCTCTATCGCTTACGGTGAATAGTAACGTTCGGGTGCGGGCAAAAATGAACATCATTGTCGGTTTCATCATTACATTGGGCTGCGTTCTCGGCGGCTACATGGCCATGGGCGGCCACCTGGACGTCCTTTTCCAGCCGTTCGAACTCGTCATCATCGGTGGTGCCGGTATCGGCGGCTTCATCATGGCCAACCCGATGAAGGTCATCAAAGACACCGGCAAGGCCATGGGCGAAGCGTTCAAGCAGACGGTGCCGAAGGAGCGTGACTATCTCGACGTTCTCGGTGTCCTCTATTCGCTGATGCGCGACCTTCGCACCAAGTCGCGCAACGAGATCGAAGCCCATATCGACAATCCGGAAGAATCCTCGATCTTCACTGCGGCTCCCAATCTTTTGAAGAACAAGGAGCTCACGGCCTTCATCTGTGACTATGTCCGTCTGATCATCATCGGCAATGCCCGCAGCCATGAGATCGAGGCGTTGATGGATGAAGAAATCGAGACCATCCACTACGACAAGATGAAGCCGTACCACGCCATGACCGCCATGGGTGACAGCTTCCCGGCGATCGGTATCGTCGCGGCGGTTCTCGGCGTTATCAAGGCCATGGGTAAGATCAACGAGTCGCCGGAAGTTCTCGGCGGCCTGATCGGCGCCGCACTCGTCGGCACCATGCTCGGGATCTTCCTCTCCTACTGCATGTGCAACCCGATCATCGCGCAGATCAAGGCCGTCCGGACCAAGCAGCATCGCCTCTACATCATCGTGAAGCAGACGCTGCTTGCCTATATGAACGGCTCGGTTCCGCAGGTGGCACTCGAATATGGCCGCAAGACCATCTCCTCGTATGAGCGTCCGTCCATCGACGCTGTCGAACAGGAGATGATGAACCCCGGCGGCGGTGGCGAAAGCAAGGCGGCCTGATCATGACAGAGACGATCACCGAAAAAGCTCCCGGCATGGACCGCGCCCTTCTCGCCAAGCTGACTGGCGGTCTGGGCGATGCCAAGACGCTGCAGCGCCTCTGCTCCGACTTCGGCCAGCTCTATGTTGAGTTCCTGCCCGATGTCTTTCACAGCGAAACGGGCCTGACGATCCAAATCCACTATAACGGCCACGAGAGCGGGCTGATGACGGACCTGATCGCCGATCTCGGCAACAATGTCTCGCTGACCGACGGTCAGTTGCGCAACTGGTCGCCGAATTTCGTGCTCGCCTGCGGCAACAGCTTCGTCATCACGCTCATGGAAAACCTTCTTGGCGCCCTGCCCGAGACGATCCAGGAGCCGATCGAACGCCCGCTGTCGCAGATCGAACTCGACCTTGCCGTCATGATCTTCGACAAGATCGCCAATGTGCTGAGGTCGGGCGTGAATGCCCCCGGCGGTTTCGAGCCTCTGCTGGAAAAGGCGCACAATGCCGAAGACCGTCAGAAGCCGGACGAGGACCATGTCGACGAATATGCCGTCACCATCAAGCTTGGCGTTACGCTCGGCACGGTGACCTCGGAATTCTATCTCGTGGTCCCCCAGAAGGCGCTTCTGAAGACCACGGTCACGATCCCGAAGTCGAAGAACCAGGCTGGCAAGTCGAAGAAGGAATGGCAGGAGCAGATCGCAGAGCAGGTCCGTCGCTCGCAGGTCACGCTAGAAGCCCGCATTCGGCTCGAAAGCCTGACCCTCTCTACCGTATCGCGCCTGATCGCAGGTGACGTCATTGCGTTTCGCGACAAGGGCGACGTGATGGTCGATGTCAGTGCCAACGGGAAAAACCTTTACCGATGCGAATTTGGCCGGGCCGGCGACCGCTACACGGTTCGGGTGAAGGACAATGTGAGCAGCGAAGATGAAATTTTAAAACATTTAATGAGCTAGCAGTTTAGCGGGGCTCGCCCCACGGCAGCTTGAGGCAAGTTTCAAGAGGAATAATCAATCCATGGCAACGAAGAAGACACCACCGAAGGATGACGACGCGCTGTCGATGCCGGGCGCGAGCGACATGGACTTCGACCAGGCCGTAGATGACCTGCGTGGCGTTCTGAAGGCGGACGCCGAAGGCGGTCTCGGTGATTTCGGTTCCGATCTCGGTCTGAAGGACGATCCGCTCGCAGCATTCGAATCGGATTTCGGCGGCGGCGCTGCAGCCGCCCCGAGCGATGACTTCGGTCTCGGCGATTTGGGAGGATCCAGCGATCTCGGCGGCGGCGATTTTGGCGGCGCGGGCGATTTCGGCGGATCCAGTGATTTCGGCGGCAGCGGTGATTTCGGTGGCTCGTCCGGTTCGCACCAGGAACCAGGCAGCGGACTGAGCGCCAATCTCGACCTGATCATGGACATCCCGATCGAGGTCCAGATCGTGCTGGGTTCCAGCAAAATGCAGGTTTCAGGGCTGATGAATCTCGAGGAAGGCGCCATTATCGCGCTGGACAAGAAGATCGGCGAGCCCGTCGAGATCATGGTGAATGGCCGGCGCATCGCGCGTGGCGAAATCACCGTCCTCGAGAATGACGATACGCGATTTGGTGTCAAACTGATTGAAGTGATGGCGACCAAGACATCCTGACCCATGACGGGCCAGAGAGGAAAAGACCATGATGGACTTTGACGATTTTGGCGGACCTTTAACCGGAAAACCGCTTTCCCAGGCCGATAAGGCAGCCGCCGTGCTGCTGGCCATGGGAAAGGGTGTCGCCGGCAAGCTGCTCAAATACTTCACGCAGGCGGAGCTGCAGACGATCATCGCGTCGGCACAGACGCTGCGCACGATCCCGCCGGATGAACTGACCGAACTCGTCAACGAATTCGAAGACCTGTTCACCGAAGGTGCGGGCCTCATGGACAACGCCAAGGCCATCGAGAGCATTCTCGAGGAGGGCCTGACGCCCGAGGAAGTCGATGGGCTTCTCGGACGTCGCACGGCGTTCCAGACCTATGAAGCTTCCATCTGGGATCGCCTGCAGGATGCCGATCCGGATTTCATCGCAAAGTTCCTGATGCGCGAGCATCCCCAGACGGTTGCCTATATCCTCTCGATGCTGCCCTCTTCCTTCGGTGCCAAGGTTCTCCTGAAGCTGCCGGAAAGCCGTCGCGCCGACATCATGAACCGCACGGTCAACTTGAAGAATGTGAGCCCGAAGGCCGCTCAGATCATCGAGAACCGAGTTCACGACCTGATCGCCGAAATCGACGCCGAGAAGAACTCGACCGGTTCGGCCAAGGTGGCAGAACTGATGAACGAACTCGAGAAGCCGGAAGTCGATACGCTTCTGCAGTCGCTCGAATCGATCAGCAAGGAATCGGTCAACAAGGTTCGGCCGAAGATCTTCCTCTTCGAGGACCTTCTGGTCATGCCGCAGCGCAGCCGCGTCCTGCTGCTCAACGATATCTCCGGCGAAATCCTGACCATGGCGCTGCGTGCCGCCAGCGCGGAGATCAAGGAATGCGTGCTGGCATCGATCAGCCCGCGTTCGCGCCGCATGATCGAATCGGATCTGCAGGCCGGGACGGCGGGTATCAATCCGCGGGAAATCGCAATCGCCCGTCGTGCGGTCGCCCAGGAAGCCATCCGACTGGCAAATGCTGGGCAGATCCAGCTCAAGGACAGCGAAGGCGGCGACACACAGGCCGCTTGACCGGTCGCCTCTGTTGAAAACCATCAGGATTGTCCACCCGCCGATTGAACCCCGATCGGCGGGTGTCTACGTTCCCGAGGCCGGCTTTTTCCGGTGGCCGTGCAGGTACACTGCATGTGGCTCAATTGACCGGGGCAGCATCAAGTCCCTCCGGTTCAGCCTCCAGGGATGTCAGCGGCCATGGCCGAAGATGACGACGAAGACAGCAAAACCGAAGACCCAACCGAGAAAAAGCTTCGGGATGCTATGGAAAAAGGCAACGTGCCGACCTCGCGAGAGGCGCCGCTCTTTGCGACTGCGCTGGGCTTCTATCTGTTTGCCGTCTTTTTCCTTCCCGGGGCCGTGACGCGGCTCGGTCAGTCACTCAAGGACATCTTTGAACGGCCCGATCAGTGGTATCTCGGCACCGCCGTCGATGTCGTATCCCTGTTCACCCATCTCGCCTGGGAGATGGGTGTTTTCCTTGCTCCGATGCTGATCATGCTGATCTTGCTCGGCGTGAGTGCCAACGTGGCCCAGCACATGCCCTATTTCGTGCTGGAGCGGATCAGACCGCAGATGAACCGCATCTCGATCTTTGCGGGATGGAAGCGGATTTTCAGCGCGCAGGGCATGGTGGAGTTCGCCAAGTCGATCTTCAAGATCCTGGTGGTGTCGGCCATCATGGTGTTTGCGTTGCGCGGGGATTACTTCGCCGTCATCGACGCGATGTTCTCTGACCCGCAGGTCATCTTCGTCAAGATGGCCGAAATCCTGAACAAGATGATGGTTATCGTCGTGATGGCAACGGCACTGCTTTCCGTCGTTGACGTGTTCTGGACGCGGTACCACTGGTACGAACAACTGCGCATGACGAAGCAGGAGGTCAAGGAAGAGTACAAGCAGGCCCAGGGTGACCCGATCGTCAAGGCGCGCCAGCGTTCGATTGCCCGCGACCGTGCCCGTAGGCGCATGATTGCGAGCGTACCGCGCGCGACTTTGGTCATCACGAACCCGACCCACTACGCGGTGGCCTTGCGCTATGTGCGCGAGGAAAACGAGGCGCCGGTCGTCGTTGCCAAGGGACAGGACCTGGTCGCGCTCAAAATCCGTGAAATTGCCCGGGAGAACAATATCCCCATTTTTGAGGATCCACCGCTCGCGCGCTCCATGTTTGCGCAAGTCTCGGTGGATAGCGTCATTCCGTCAATATTTTACAAGGCAGTCGCAGAACTCGTTCACCGAGTCTATGCGTCCAAGGCCCCCAAAAGACGGATACGCTAGGCCCGATGAAGAAGTGCTCCTATACGAATCAGCGTGAACGCATCGTGGCAGAGGCTATCAGCCCCGTCGCAAGCGAGTTGCGCCTTCTTGATGCTGCCGACCTCATTTCACTTTTGCGCTTTGAACTCTACGGAAATCTCTCTGACCTCGTTTCCTCCGCAGCCGAACTCTATTTTCATCCGGGCACCGTCGTGTTCGGCGCCGGTGGCGATTTTCGGCTGGACTGGGGCGGCCCTCCCGAGGTGGTGCTGGACCTCGAAATCAAGCCGCGCGGCATCACGATCTATTCACAGCTGACGCTGACAAACGAGCATGCCGGGCTCGACATCAAGCATATCGCGTTTCACGAGACATCCGGCGATCCGGATGCCAACACGCGCATGCTGGAAGACCGCCTGCACGAGGCGCGCTTCATCAAGGGACAGGCGTCCCCGCTTTACGGATAAGGCTCTCTCAGGTGATATAGCCAAGGCGGATCGCCTTGGCGATCGCCTGGATGCGGTTGACCGAATCGAGCTTGATCGTGGCCGAGCCGAGATAGGCGTTGACTGTATGTACCGACAGGCCCAGCCGCTCGGCGATTTCTTCGCTGATCCGCCCGTCGCCCGCCAGCTGCAGGCAGGCAATCTCGCGCTCGCTCAGCGTTTCGGAGGGCGCTGCACGCCGCTCGTCGAGCGACAGGATGTCGGTCATCACCTTGTAGCAGCGGCTGTGGACCGCCAGGATCAGTTCGCCCGGCAAATCGGCGCCGCCGATCGTCGGGAAAACCACGTAGCCATTGCCGACTGCACCGAGGCGAACGGGGAAGGCAATACCCGAATAGGGCAGCAAACGCTCCTGCAGCTGGATGCCGAAGGGCGTGAAATCCGAGGCATCAAGAAAGCTGGTCTTCTCCTCTGCGCTCCACAGGACCGGCAGGGTCGAGGTTTCGATATGGGCCAGCAGGGTTTCGCCATAGGCTGCGACGAAAGCCTCGCGGCCGCTGGCCAAGCCACTGCTCCAGTTCTCGAATTCCGGATCAAGCCGGCGCTTGTGTGGCAGGCTTGCGCCGGCGACGCGAAAGGCTGCGAAGCCACGGGCGTTCAGCGACCTCTGCAGCGAAACGAGCTTCGGGAAAATGTCCGATCGCGATGTGACGGGGCGCTGGCCTGACCAAGTCGCATCTTCAAGGATGGATCCGCCTGGTCTGGTGTTGGTGGCCATTCCTGCTTCCTTAGACGAGATTGTTGCGCACCGCATAGGCGACGGCTTCCGAGCGGGTCTTTGTTGCGGTCTTGCGCATCACGCTCGTGATGTAGTTGTTGATGGTGTTGCGAGAGATGCCAAGGATCGTCGCGATCTCGTCGCTGGTCTTGCCTTCGGCGATCCAGAACAGGCATTCCAGCTCGCGATCGGTCAGATCGAAATCCCGGTCGCTCTTGTGCCCCTTGTTGGCCGAAAGGCTCAACGCATAAGCCGCAAGCAGCCCGACCTCCCTCAAACGTTCGGGAGACAACACGTAGTCCTGCGGGAACAGCAGGAGCAAGGCCAGCCGGGTGCGGCCGACATTCAATGTTACGGTACAATACTGGCGGCTGGTACCGACGGGCACATTGGCGTCGTCAGGGAGAATGGCATATTTGGGCTGCAGGACCGACAGGCATTTCTCCAGCTCGGTCGACTGGGAGTAACTCGTTGCCAGTTCGCTTTCGAGGCGGCGGACCAGATCGAAGGGCCAATCGGCAGCAACGACGAAGTCCAGACCCTCTTCCTGCACGAGATCGTAGCGGGCAAGCAAGTGATGAGACGCGCCGACATACTCACAGAGCACACGAAGGCACTGGCTCATATCTCCCGAAAGCGCCGGCGTGGCAAGCTTTCGGATGAGAGCGTCCTTCGACGATGAGCCCTTCTGCAGAGGCTCAGCCGGAGGGGCAACGCGAGAGCGCCCCTGATTCCCCTCTGTTGTCAGCTCGGCATCCATTCAATGTGCCCCTTTGAAGTGACAGCCTAGCATATCGCAGTTTCCGCCGCGTGCGACCGCAGCCAACTCACATACGTCCGCAATCTCGGACTAACGAATCATGTTCACTGTAAAATATAAAGTGGCAAAGGTCACAAGCATTTGCGGTATTGAGAGCCAGCCTCAAGCATGCCTGCGCGGGCCGCATGATGCATTCCCGTATCTTGATGAGACTACAATGCAAAACCGCGCCCAGCGGGCGCGGTCGGTACTGACTTGTTCTTCGAGATCAAGCGGCGTTGTCCACAGCCCATTTGCGAAGGATCTTGGCGGCGCGCTCTTCGGAGATTTCCACCATGCGCGACAGACGCCGTTCGGGGCCTTCCTTGACGCGGCGGTTGAAGCCGCCATTCGGGTCGTCGTCCATGGTGAGCAGGTCGTCGGTCGAGTCGAACCCGAAGTCCGAACCGAAGCCCTCCATGAGGCCGCCGCCGCCCGCACCGCCGCCAATGGCCGGCGAGAAATCGGGCAGTTCGAGACCGGCTGCCTGTTCGCCAATACCACCGGCCAGTGCCGCATCGGCCCCGCCGCCACCTGCGGTGCGGATCATCGGACGGATACCCATCCAGACGATGAGGAAGGCGACCGCCACGAAGGCCAGAGAGTTGATGATGCCACCGATGTTGCGGCTCAGGATCTCCATGAAGCCGGGGCCGGTCGAAGCCTCTTCCAGCAACTGGTTCTCCAGGAAGTCCATGGCTGTCAGCGTGACTACGTCGCCGCGGTCTACATCCAGGCCGGCCGCAGACGTGACGATCTTCTGCATCTCGGCGAGATAGGCGTCGATCTTCGCCTGGTCGACAGGCTCACCGACCATCTTGGCAATGCGACCACGGTTGACGACAACAGCAACAGAGAGCTTCTCGACCGTGAAGCTGTTCTTGACGGTTGCGACCGTCTTGCTGTTGATCTCGTAGTTGGTCTGTTCTTCCTTCTTGTCCTGCTCGTCGGACGATTCAGGGCCGGCGCCACCTGCATCGGGAGCAGCCTGGGGAATGTTCTGCTCAACGGTCGCGGCTGTGTCGGACTGACGCTGCAGCGACTTCTGCTGTTCCTTGGTGACGCGCACGGAGCGCTCGACGCGCGATTCGGGATCGTAGATGGTTTCCTGAATCTGCTGGCTGTCGGTGTTGATCTGGGCAGTGACGCTCGAACGGAAGTTGTCCATGCCGAGGAAGGGAGCCAACGCCTTATCGATGTTGGTCTCGATTTCGCGCTGGACAGACTGGACCACGCCAAGCGAACGCGTCGCTTCGCCGCCCGATTCGTCGCCTGCCGCCAAAAGCTGACCGGTCGAATCCAGGATCGTTACGTCCTCCACGTCCAGACCTGGCACGGAGGAGGCAACCAGCTGGCGGATCGAGGCCGCAGCCTTGCGACCTGCATCCGACGAGGCGCGGATCATGACGGATGCAGTCGGCTTCTGTTCGCCGCGGCGGAAGTTGCCGATGTCGGGCATGACGATGTGAACGCGAGCGGCGGCGATGCCGGCGATCTGCTGGATGGTGCGTGCGACTTCACCTTCCAGCGCGCGGACACGCGTGACTTCCTGCATGAACGAGGTCAGGCCCAGCGAGCCGACATTGTCGAAAAGTTCGTAGCCTGCATTGGCACTGTTGGGCAGGCCGCGCTCGGCCAGCAGAAGCCGAGCCTTGCCGGTCAGGCCGGCTCGAACGCTGATGCTCTGGCCGTCGGCGCCGGTCTCAAAATCGATGCCCGATTCGGCAAGTGCGATGCTGATCTGGTTCAGATCGACCGGTTCCAGGCCGACATAAAGGGTCTCGTAGGAGGGTTTGTTGACGTAGAGGGCGCCGGCAATGATGATGGCGAACGAGATAACGGCGACGCCCGCCATGGCGATAAGCTTCGCCTGGCCCATCGCCGCGAAATTTTTTGGTATCTGAAGTAATTGATTTAACAGACTCATTCTGTCTCGCACCATCTACAAGAAGGTTCCGGGCGCTTTTGCCCTTGGCGCGACAATAGAAATCGAAACTTGTGCGAACGTTTCGCGAGGCCGGAAAGCCGAATTCATTTCGGCAAATCACGTAACCGGCTTACCTGCGGTGCCTTTTCCGCCGATGTCCTTAAAAGAAGTCGAAGTCGCCAGCCGCCTTGACCAGCGGTTGGGAATGCCCATGACGAAGACCTGCCCCCAGCGCCTTCTGCATGTCGGCAAGCTTGACGAGGCTCAGCGCCGTCGTCATGTCGATCATCCAATCATTCGGGATGGTCGCAGTGATTGTGTCGACGAATTCCGCCAATCCACGTGCCTTCTGCACGGCAAGATCGATACCCTGCAGCACTTTGAGGCTGTCCGGATGCTCGAGGACCTTCGGGCCACCGAGTTCGAGGAGGTGCGGTTCCACACGCTCGATCAGATAAGCCACGTCGTGCAGCTCGCTGACGATGCGCATGAGGATTTCCGGAAGTTCTTCCAGTGTCTCCGGGTTGCCCGCCAAGTGTTCGTTTTGCATCCGATGTCCAGTACTAGAAGAACTCGATTGATGTTTCCACCGGCTTCGAAACAGGAACCGGACGCTGCTCCAGCGCCACCGTCTTCTGTGTTTCTGCACCGGTGAGCGGATACTGTCTTGCCCGGCCGCTGACCGGCCAGAATTCCAATTTTCGGCCGTGTTCTCCGCCCGTAGAGGCCCCGACCACCTTGATGCCTTCGTCGCGCAGGAACTGCTGGGCGAAGGCCGCGTTCTGTTCTCCGACATTCGAGAATGTCGCGATCGTCTTGGCTCCACCAAAGATCTTTGCCTCCAGGCGATCCCTGCGGGCGCCCGATTTCAACAGACCGTTGATGAGAAGCTCCATGAGATGGACCCCGTAGCGGGTGGCGTCACCGCCACCAGCACCCGGCACAGCCGAACCCGGCAGAAGGAAGTGGTTCATGCCACCTACTCCTGCAATCGGATCCCGAATACAGGCAGCAACACACGAACCGAGGATGGTCGACAGAACCACATTCGGGTCCTTGCTGACTTTCCACTCCCCTTGGATAATATGGACGCGCTTTGCTGCACTGTCGTCGATCATTTCAGTGCTCCGAATACAGCCTCGATGGCCGCCTTCATCTTCTCAATGGTGAAGGGCTTTGCCAGAACGTTGTTGGCACCAAGCTGTGCAGCCTTCTGGACCAGCGCGCGGTCGCCCTGCGCAGTCAGAATGATGAAGGCCGCCTTCTTGGTGTTGGGGTTGGTGCGAACCGCCTGCAGAAGGCCCAACCCGTCCATCTTCGGCATGTTGAAGTCCGAAATGACGAGATGATGGGGCTGCTGCTCCATGATCTTCATGCCCTGCTCGCCGTCACCGGCGGCAGTGATCTGCTTGAAGCCGAGCTGGGTCAGCGCGTCGCTGAGCAGCAGGCGACTGGTGACCTGATCGTCGACGATCAGAACTTTGATTTTTTCGGCTAGGGACATTATTCGATACCTTCTTTTCGGGCAGCAGTGAGTTTCAGGATTTCCTCGCCAATGGAGGTAAGCGGCAGTTGATGCTCGACAGCGCCCAGCTCATAGGCGACTCGTGGCATCCCATAGACCACACAGGTCTTTTCGTTTTGACCGATGGTGCGAGCACCGGCGTGACGCATCTTCAGAAGACCGGAGGCGCCGTCGCGCCCCATCCCCGTCAGGATGACCCCGACCGCGTTGCGGCCCGCAAGCTCGGCAACGGAGTCAAACAGGACATCGACCGAGGGACGGTGTCCGTTGACCGGCGGACGCTCGACCAGCCGGCAGCACGGCGCCGAGGCGTTCGACACCTGAAGGTGACGTTCGCCACCGGGGGCCAGATAGATCTTGCCGATCTCCAGCCGTGCACCATCCGTGGCCTCCTCCACCACGGGGGCGCAGAGGCGATTGAGGCGCTCGGCGAAGCTCTTCGTGAAGGTCGGCGGCATATGCTGCGTAATCACCGTCGGCGGGCAGTTGCGCGGGAACTTCTGCAGAACGGCGATCAATGCCTCGACGCCGCCGGTCGATGAACCGATCGCGACGATCTTGCGGCCGACCCGGAAGTCTGCCGCAGGCGTGACCGGGGCGGCCTGTACATGTGAAACAATGCTCTGGCGATGCTGCGAGCGCGCCGCGGCCTTCACCTTTTCGGCCAGCTCGCCGAAGGGGCGGGCGTCACCGGGCTGGGGCTTTGCAACACAGTCGAAGGCGCCGATTTCGAGCGCGGCCAGCGTTGCTTCCGCGCCCCGATGGGTCATGGTGGAGACCATGATCACCGGCATCGGCCGGAGCTTCATGATCTTTTCCAGGAATTCCAGGCCGTTCATGTTCGGCATCTCGATGTCGAGGGTGACGACATCGGGATTGAGCTGCTTGATCGCCGCGCGAGCTTCCATCGCATCGCCGGCCTGACCGATGACGCTGACATCCGGGTCCTGGTTCAGCACAGCGGTAATAAGGCCGCGCATGGTGGGGCTGTCATCAACGACGAGAACGCGTGCAGGTGCCGCCATTATTTGCGCCCTCCGTTCTTGCCGAGATAGCGATAGGTCGTGATGCCGATGTTGTCGAAGTCGTTTTTCGAGTCGCCGGAAACACGCTCCGAATGGCCGATATAGAGGTGACCGCCAACCGGCAGCAAATCGGCGAAACGTGTCCAGATCCGCATCTGGGTCGGTTCGTCGAAGTAAATCACGACGTTGCGGCAGAAGATCACGTCGAACTTGCCCTTGAACGGCCACTGGGCCATCAGGTTGAGCTCGTTATAGGTGATCAGGCGCTTCAGACGGTCGTCGACCTGAAACTTCCGGCGACCGCTGATCTCGACTTCCTTGAACCACTGTTTGCGGATGGCAGGCGACACGGTTTCCAGCGCCTGCTCGTCATAGGCACCCTGACGGGCGATCGCGAGGATCTTCGGATCGATGTCCGTCGCGAGGATCTTGAAGTCGTAATCGAGGACGTTCGGGAAAGCCTGGAAGACCGTCAGCGCGATCGAATAGGGCTCCTGGCCGTCAGAACTTGCCGCAGACCAGATGCGCACACGACCGCCAGACTTCGCACGCTGAACCAACTCCGGCAGAACCTCATCCCGCAGATGCTCGAAATGATGGTTTTCACGGAAGAAGCGGGTGAAATTGGTCGTCAGATGCGACAGCATCTCGCGACGCTCGCCTGCGCCTTCCGGCGACGCGACGAGCTGACAATAGGCGCGGAAGCCTGAAAGGCCGAGGTTGCGGATATGCTTAGACAGACGCGAATAGACAAGCGACGCCTTGCTGTCGTTCAGCGCGATGCCCGCATCCGAATAGATCATGGCAGCAATCTCATTGAGATCCCGTCGGGTCAGCGGGTATTCGCCGCTGGCCAGGACTTCATCGTCCGATTGACGGGATGGACTCATTGCAAATGTCATGCAGCCTCGCTTTCGGCGGCTTCGTTAAAGAGTGCACCAAGCTCGACCAGGCAGATCATGCGCTTGTCGATGGCAAGGATGCCACGGGCATATTGTTTTTCGAGATCGGAGGAGACCTCCGGTGTCGGTTGTATGTCGGCATCGGTCACCGTGAGGATGTCGGATACGGCATCCACCAGCAGGCCGACGACCCGGGACTTGACCTGAGCCACGATGATGACGTGGCGGGCGGTCGGTTCGGCGGGCTTCATGCCCAGACGCAAGGACAGATCCATGATCGGCAGGACCGCGCCACGAAGGTTGATCACCCCCATGACGTAGTGCGGGGAATGCGGCAGCGGGGTTGCCCGGGTCCAGCCCCGGATCTCGCGGACCGACATGATGTTTACGCAGAACTCCTGATCGCCAATACGGAAGGCGATGAGCTCCCGGCTTCCCTGGACCAAGTTTTTGACCGCATACGACATACTATTACCCTGCGACGGCTAACGACATTTCCTGTTTGAGGGACTGACCACGCGAGGCGGCGACGACGGCATCCACGTCAAGGATGAGAGCGACGCGACCATCACCGAGGATGGTTGCTGCTGCAATGCCCGGAACATGGGTGTAGTTGGCTTCGAGCGACTTGATGACGACCTGACGCTGACCCTGGATGGCATCGACCATCAGTGCGCGCTGGCCACCGCCTTCGGACTCCACGAGGAGAGCTACGCCCTCAATCGGGTTGGCCTGAGACGCACGGAAGTTGAGGATCCGGCCCACATCCACGAGCGGGCAGAAGGAGTTGCGGATCGAGATGAGGCGCTGGTTGGCGCCAAAGGAATGGATGTGCTGAGCTTCCGGCTGGAGCGTCTCGACGATGGCCGTGAGCGGTACGACGAGGGTCTGACCGGCGACCGTGACAACCATGCCGTCGAGAACGGCCAGCGTCAGCGGCAAGCTCATGGTGAAGGTCGAACCCTGGCCCGGGCGCGAGGTGATCGAGATACGACCACCGAGAGCCTGGATCGAGCGCTTGACGACGTCCATGCCGACGCCGCGACCGGAAATGTCCGAGATCTTGTCGGCCGTGGAGAAGCCCGGCATGAAGATCAGGTTGTCGATTTCTTCATCCGTCAGGTTGGCATCGGCTGCGATCAGATCGTTGTCGATGGCCTTCTGGCGGACGCGTTCGCGGTTGATACCGGCGCCGTCGTCGACAAGTTCGATGACGATGCGGCCCGAACGATGCTTTGCGGTGAGCTTGACCGTGCCTTCCGGATTCTTGCCGGCGGCCGCACGGTTCTCGGGGCTTTCGATGCCGTGGTCGACGGCATTACGGATCATGTGCGTCAGCGGCTCGGCCAGCTTGTCGATGACAGTCTTGTCGACTTCGGTGTTTTCACCTTCCGTGACGAGGCGGATCGACTTGCCGACCATGTCGGCCACTTCGCGGACGATACGGGACATGCGCTGGAAGACCGGCTTTACCGGCTGCGCGCGGATCGCCATGACCGAGTCCTGGATCTCGCGGGTGAGCTGCTGCAGCTCTTCGAGGCCCATGTTGATCGACGACGTACCGTTATTGTCGTTTTCGATGACGCTCTGGGAGAGCATCGCCTGGTTGATGACAAGCTCGCCGACAAGGTTGATCAGACGGTCAACGCGATCGAGATCAACGCGGATGGTCTGGCCAGCGGCAGCGTTGGCCTGGGCAGCAGCGGCTGCTGCCGCAGCGGCAGCGGCGGCCGGTGATTCCTTCTTCTCCGGCTTGCTGGCGCTGGCGGCCATCTTCATGACGTTGGAGGCGGTCTCTGCGGCCTCGACGGCAGCGGCAACAGTCTCTTCCGGGGTCTCTTCCGAGGCTTCCGGACCTTCGTCGAGTGTCGACAGGTCGAACGGAACCGGGATCATCGGCAGCTCTTCGCTGGTCTGCGCCGCTTCTGTCTCAAGAAGCCTGACTTCGAGATCGCAATCCCATTCGGCGAATTCGAAGACCTGACGGATGCCTTCCTCGCCCTTTTCCGCCTTGATCTGGATCGTCCAGTGGAAATAGGCGGCTTCCGGATCGAGATCGTCGAGCGACGGCAGATCATCCATGTTGCAGTTGATGCTCATCTCGCCGAGGCGGGAAAGATCACGCAGGAGCAGTGCTGCTTCATTGCCCTTAGAGTAGAGGTCGCGGCGCGGCTTGAAGGTGACTTCGAAGGTCGAGGGCACGATGGTGTCCTCTTCTTCGCCACCAAACCCATCGAAGGTAAAGGGGATCGGCTGGAAGCCGCTGTCGTCGGTCGGAGCCGCCGCCGGGGCAGGAGCCGGTGCAGGGGCCGCGGCCTTGGGAGCCGGCTTGGGAGCGGCCGCCGGTGCTGCGGAGGGCGCCGGCATCTCGCCATTTGCCAGCGCTTCCAGTTCATTGACCAGTCCGCTTGAGCGGCTTTCGTCGACACTGCCACCGTCACGCGAGGCGCTGACAAGATCGGCCAGAACGTCGGCCGACTTCAGCATCACTTTCATGACTTCCGGGCCGGGCTCCAGCTTGTTGGAACGAACGCAATCAAGAGTCGTCTCGAAGACGTGTGCGAAGGCAACGAGGTCATCGAGACCGAAGGCGCCTGCACCGCCCTTGATGGAGTGAACCGCGCGGAAAACGGCGTTTACCGTCTCCGGATCACGATCTCCATCGTTCATTTTCAGAAGACCGGATTCCAATTCTGCGAGCTGCTCCTCGCATTCCTGGAAAAAGATCTCTTTGATTTCGTTCATATCCATAGGAAAAATTCCCGGCTTAGGCGGTTACACGCTCAATGGCATCGATCAGCTTGGTCGGATCGAACGGCTTGACGATCCAGCCCGTCGCGCCAGCCTGGCGAGCGCGGTTCTTCTTCTCGGCATCGCTTTCCGTGGTCAGAACCAGGATCGGAACCGCACGATACTTCTCGTTCTTGCGGACACCCTCGATGAAGCCGAAGCCGTCGAGACGCGGCATGTTGATGTCGGTCACGATGACGTCGGGATTGCATTCTTCGAGCACTTCCAGGCCCTCGACGCCGTCTTCGGCCTGGATGGTCTCGAAGCCTGCGTTGTTGAGGGTGACCAGAAGCATGTTTCGAATGGTTCTGGAGTCATCCACGGTGAGCACTTTTTTCTTCATTGCCGGATCTCCTTAGCGAGCAGATGATCGATGTTCACGCCAATCAGTTGAAGGGTTTTGAGAAAAGCCTCGGAGGCCTTTCCGTACGAGAAGGGATGCTTGTCGGCTTCCCAGGCCTTGGCGGCGGCCACCAGGACCTGCGCGCACTGCGCGCCGACACGCTCGACGGCGGACGCGTCGATCGTCAGAGGAGCACCACGCATCGAGAGAATATTGGCCTTGAGATTGGAAGCCTCGTTCAGGTCCAACACTGCGGCCAGCTTCAGACTCTTCTGTTCGCCTTTCTTACTTGCCATTACTTCTTTCCTTGTGTCCCGAGGCTGCGGCAACCAGACCCGACTGAGGGTCCCTGGAGAACCATTCTCCCGGAGAAATCGCCGAAATTCCCGCCCTTAGCTTTCTTGTGTAGCGCATGGTGGTAAACAATCCCCTCATCTTCCAAGTCCGGCGATGTGGACCGGAAAGCCGAAGTCAGCGGATTCATCGTCCATGTCCTCATGCTCGACCAAGGCGGCTGCGAGCGGTGCCGGAGCGGCCTGTTCGCGCTGGCCGGACAGCTGGATGCGGCCGGACGCTGCCTTCGGCGCACGGGTCTGGCGCTCGATATGAAACTCGCGAATCGTTGCGCCCAATTCGAGGATGACCATGTGCAGGTCATCGGTGCCTTCGCTCGACTGGCGTGCGACCACAGCCGTGTTGCCAATGTCGGCGCCGAGGGCGGCGACTGTGCCGGCGATACCGGCGAGCTCGCTGGCCTGGCGATCCGTACGGGCTGCAATGTCGGAAACGGTACCGCTGATGTCGCCCACCTGGACAACAATGTCGGCAATCGCACCCTGTGTCTTGGCCACCATTTCCACACCCGCTTCGACCTGGTTCTTGGTGGTCGCAACAAGCGTCTTGATTTCGCGAGCGGCGTCTGCGGAGCGCTGGGCCAGGGCCCGGACTTCCTGCGCCACCACGGCAAAGCCACGGCCGCTGTCCCCGGCCCGGGCCGCTTCGATACCGGCGTTGAGGGCGAGAAGATTCGTTTGGAAGGCGATCTCGTCGATCGCGCCAATGATGTGGCCGATCTGCTCGGCAGAGGCTTCGATGTCTGCCATGGCGGAGATCGCCTGGCCGACGACTTCGCCGCTCGATTCGACAGAAGTCCGGGTCGCTGCAACGGTCGCTTCGGCACGCTTGGTATGACCGGCGCTTTCACGCACGCTGGTCGTCAATTCATGCAGTGCGCGGCTTGTCTCGTCCAGCGCACCGGATTGCGTTTCGGCGCGGCCTGCATAGCTGCGGGCGGTGTCTGCCATGCGGGTCGTCGCCTCGCGGGCAAAGGCCAGTTTTTCCTCGGAGGAGAGGAAGGCTGTCTGAAGCTGTTCAAGAGCTTCGTTCATGCGGCCGGCAAGGTCGGCGTAAGCCTCCGGCACGTCTGGTCCGGTGCGGGCAGTCAGGTCGCCCGAGGCGAGCGAGTCGATGACCGGACGAAAGATGCCTTCGAATTCGGTGCGGTCCTGTTCGCGCTGGGCAGCGAGATCACGGTGATGCTTGAGACGCAGTTCGTTGAAGCGCAACGAAACGGCAATTTCGACGTCGACCATGACAAGCCGAACCAGGGCTGCCACCAGGTCGGAAACTTCGCGCTGGCGACGGCGGCTGGAAGGCAGCAGGCCAGAGCCGGTCGCCTCGCCGATGACATTCGTCAGCAAATGCTCGAGAACCACCGCGTGGCCTGCCACATGCCAGCGCGGATCCAGCCCCATACGGCTTTCGCTGTCGGAGAGGACCTTCACACGCTCGGCATAGAGCGCATCGAAGCGGGCATCGGTGAGAACATCCCAATGGGACGAGAGAAGGTCGTGGAGCCGGTCATATTGCCGCTCGCTGGTGAAGACACGCGCAGCGTCTGGAGACGACTGCAGGCGTTGGAACAGATCGCGAAGGGCGGCCTTGAGGGGTTGCGCAAGCCCATGTCGGTTCTGGCGCAGAAGCGCGCACTGGGCTTCGTCAAGGCCCGCAAAGCGCAGTCGGTCACGCAGGCTGCCTGCCTGTGATCCCGTCGCCCGCTCCGTGGACATCCCCTGAACCGTCATTCGCCCCGCACAATGCCTACCGGTACGGCAGACCTTCCGTCGCTCGACTACCCTGCAGCCAAAATTGCGAAACTGGATGTGCCGGGATACAGATCCCGTCGCCGCCCGCATCATGGTCCGTCAGTTCGTCGAACTGTTTCCATGTGAAATACAGACCGGACCAGAACCGGTACGACGGGATGGCGTCATGCCCGAAGGAAACTCCAAATCGAGTCCCACTCCGACGTGTCTGCCAATCTTTATGGTTAATTCCTTGCTTGAAGGTTAATGAAATCTCCACCTCAAGCCGCAATCCCTAATATGAGAAAATATTGTTGTATTTGCTGCTGCTTGCGATGAAGCCCGCTGGAACAAAGGTCTTCTCCCATCGGTGCGCCGAAACGCGACAGGCATGATGCACGTGTGCCTTGGGTGCAGGGGGGAACACATCGATCGCACACCAATCTGTCCGGTGCGGAGACTGGTTCCCCGAGCGCCATCGAGGTTCACCGCTGATCCTTTGCATCGCCGAACGCATGAAGGGCCTATTGTTCGGCCTGAGGCGGAGGGAGAACCTTATGCTCTGATTGCCCTTTGCTCAGCAGGACAGCGCCTTCATGCAGGGCGCATGTCAAGTATCCGAGGAGAGGCAATTCAAACCGATGCCTAAGACGCTATCAGCGCAGGCCAGCGACGCGCTCCCAGCTCTTCTTGCCGGCAACCCAATTCTGCCAGTCGGACACCGAGCCGTAGAAGACATTGAGGTCGATCTTGCCGTTCACGCCCTGGGAAAGGCCGGAACCGGAATACTGCCAGAAGACCCACTTGCGACCGGGATAGACCTTGGACGGATGGGCAGCCACCGAACGCAGCCAGAAGGGATAGTCGAGGAAATGGCCGCGCAGGTTATCCTTGTAGAAATCGGGTGCCGTGTAGATCACCGGGCGCTTGCCGTAGTGCTGCTCCAGGCGATCCATGAAGACCTGCATCTTCTCGCGCGCCTTTTCCGGCGACAGGCGGAAGCGGCAGCTCGACTCGCCGTTGTATTCGACATCGATGACCGGCGGCAGGGCATCCGGATCCCGCGGAACATTGCGAATGAACCAGTCCGCCTGCTCTGACGCAACGCGGCACCAATAGAAGAAGTGATAGGCGCCGCGCTTCAGACCGGCATCCTTGGCCCGCTTCCAGTTGGTGTGAAACATGGGATCGAGATGATCACCGCCGTCCGTCGCCTTGATATAGGCGAAGTTGGCGCCCTGGCTTCGCAGGGTCTGCCAGTCGATGTTGCCTTGCCAGCGCGAGACATCGACGCCGTGAACGGGGTGATGCTTCGGTTTCACCTTGCCGAAATTGATCGGCTTGGCGTCACTGAAACGCTGGTTGTAGACCCGGTGGCGGCCGGTGGATCGCACCGACGGTTCCTGTTGCGGCAACGCGGAAGGCATCGGCGGCGCAAGCATGGCCATGGAGCGCTGGTCGGGAACCGGCATGCCTGCCGTCATCGGGGGCGTATCGAAATGTGCCTGGTTCGGGGTCCTGCCCGCCCAGGCCAGAGCCTGAGGATCGGCAGCGGACGGAGCAGCAACAGGCGTAATTGCGCCGGTTTGCTCGTTCACGGCAACAGCGGGTGTCGGCACTGCGGCCGTCTGCGCCGGCTGAGGGCGCAATTGCAGGGCTTCGATAGGATTTGTCCGGGCACTGCAGCCACTGAGCACAAGGCAACCGATGAGGAGCGAAGGGATGACCTTGGAACGCATGGCACACAGACTCAAACTAACCGGCCGGGCACAAGCGAAAGCGGACACCCGGAGCTTCAGGGGATTGCTAACAAAGCTTTACCGGGAAAAGGTGAATGCAATCTTTACGATCCCGAGACGGCCGGTTTCACTAGCACCGGGTTCGGTTGTGAGATTGCCAGCCATTCACAAGCATGTGCGGTGGCGCCGCTGATCCCGAGGATGTGGATTGCCGTATGGATGCGTGAACGGT
Organism: Rhizobium sp.; assembly: GCA_027533385.1. Lineage (GTDB taxonomy): Bacteria > Pseudomonadota > Alphaproteobacteria > Rhizobiales > Rhizobiaceae > Allorhizobium. The sequence goes on from JAPZUE010000039.1 coordinate 168,894, forward strand.
TCAATCAACGTCCAGGTATGGTTCGATGCTCCCGCGACGCTCCTTTCTCATGACTTCGTTCTTCGTGTTTTCCGGCTTTCCTGCCAGAGGGGAGGATGCCTGGGAGGCCCTGCGCACGAGACGCGCCTTTGTTCTTCTACGCCATGCCCTTGCGCCTGGGACCGGCGACCCTGTCGGCATGCGTCTTGGCGATTGCAGCACGCAACGCAATCTCTCCGAAGAGGGACGGGCCCAGGCCGCACGGATCGGGGCCCTGTTTCGCGACAACGGGATCGAGAGGGCATCCGTCTATTCCAGCGAATGGTGCCGGTGTCTGGACACGGCGCGCCTGATGGAACTCGGACCGGTTTCACCGCAGCCCCTGCTGAACTCCTTTTTCGGCGAGCCGGAGAACGGAAAGGAGCAGACAGAAGGGCTGAGGCAATGGCTGTCAACCTATTCGCCGGAGCTGCCTCTGGTGCTCGTCACACATCAGGTGAATATCTCCGGACTGACATCGATCGTTCCGGGCAGCGGAGAACTCGTCTTTGCGATCCTGAACAATGCGGGCGCGGCCAATGTCGTCGGCCGGCAGTCTACCGGGGCATGACGGGAAAAAACTCTGCGGCAGAAGCGGTCACCGCGCGTCATAAAACATCTTGAAACAAGTTTAGAGCGGTTCCCTGACTGATTGAATCTGTCGGGGCTTCGCAAATCAGGCGCGTTCTGATTCAAACTATCTGCCGATGGAGGTCGGCGGATATGTCAAAGGCTCTCTCTATCGATCTGCGTGTTCGCGTGCTTGCTG
>JAPZUE010000058.1 GCA_027533385.1 Rhizobium sp.
TCTTGCGCGCCAAAGCCGAGCGAACGGTCGAGGGCTTATGGAATAAGGTCGGCCACATCGTCACGCTGTTCGAGCCGCAAGAATGCGCCAACTACTTCAAATCCTGCGGATATGACCCCGAGTAAAGTGGACGCGCTCTAGATCCAGCCCGGCAAGCCTAAGCAGAACGCCTATGTCGAGCGCGACAACCGAACTGTTCGGCATGAATGGCTCAATCTGTATATTTTTGACAGCATAACGGAGGTGCAGGAGATCGCCACGGAATGGCTTTGGACATATAACCACGAACGGCCAACATGGGCATTGGCGGCATTACACCCGCTAAGAAACTGAAAATGGCCGCGTGAGTTCTACCGCTGAACCCCGTTAAAACGGGGAGGATTACCCTCCCGGCAAAGCTCAGATACGGGGACTCCGCCTTCCGCTTGGCGCAACACAGCCATGATCTGGGCTTCGGTAAATCGGCTCTTCTTCACCAAAATCTCCTCGAGCATCAAGCCTGAGAAAATTCTACTTTTGAAGCCCCTTATTTGCCGGGAGGATTACCTCAATAGCTCCGATACCCTGCGAAGGATCACAAGGATGACAGGATCTTTGGTGAAAACAAGGAACACCGGAATTCCTACATCTCGGACTACGATGGCAAGCGCTGCACCGATGGCTACCCCAGTCGCACCTAAGCCAAAATGGGTGTTGACCAGTGCTACCAACACTCCACAGATTAACCCCAACCCCGTGAAAAACGAAGCAATGGATTCTCTTTTAGACATCACCAGGTAAGTTGCGAACACTCCACCCACGGAATTTACTAGAACAGCAAAAAGCAGAATAATCGAAGGTGAATAAGCCTCATTGTAAGCGCTGCCTAATACGTTTACCAATATGTAGTTACCAAATATATAAAATAAAACGAGGCATGTAAGCGAAACGCCGCCCCCAAAAACGACTGAAAAAATTATATACTTCAAGATCTCCTCTGGAGATCGGCTGTGTTTCGCGAGTTTGGGGCCAATGACGGTACCTATCGCCCATGTTGACATCGTCGGCACAAGCGCAACCTTGGTAGACACCTCGATTAGCGCAACATAGGTAAATCCCAAAAAAGCCGATGCGAAGTATATTTGAAAACGTGATTGCCCAAAATTTAGCAATTGAAAGAACCAAACAGACAGTGCATCGCGAGCGTTAAAGGCCTTTACATCAGATGTCCCCACAAAAAACACACCAGACCAATACCGTCTCAACCGCATGAATTGGAACAAAACACTCATTACGGCGCCGATTGCGACAGCGCAACACGACACTTCCACTGATAGGTTAGAGAAATACACAAAGTAACTGAGCATAAAAAGGGTCGTCAACTGCGGCACCACCGCATCGCCCGCTATAGAAATTATAACACTGCCACGTGCCCTTAGGATTCCACATAAAACTCCTACCAACGCACTACATACATAAACGACAGCGCAATATACGAAAATCGCGTAATATTCAAAATAATCGGACTTAGAATAAATGTCCCACAATATCATTACGCAGAGAGAAAAGAACACGACTGCAAACGAAACCACCGTTACATTCACAAGTAGCTTACGTTCTAAAGTCTGACGATGCTGATAATCATACGAACTTGATGATAGATCTCGCAATGCAAGTTGATCAAGACCAAGCGGCCCCAAATACTTTCCAAAAAACAGAAAAGAAGACGTTAGCGCAAACATACCCACTTCGGTCAGGGCGAGATTACGCGTCACAAACACGAGGTTAGCCGCCATAATAAATGTGCCAAACACCCGGATAACCAGAGCGGAAGCCGAAAGCTTCAAGATATTCATTTTTTGTTGCCTATGCTAGGATCCTAAACAATCGACCGGTATAGATCAACTAAACGCGACACATTCTTGGAGATTTCGTACCTATCCTCAAATTTCTTACGCCCCGCTGCCCCCATCCTTTCCCGTAGCTCTTTGTCTACCAATAATCTCTTCATTGCAGTCGCCAACGCACTTGCATCATCCGCAGGGACAACAAAGCCTGTAGCATTGTGATCAACTTGGCTGGCCACAGCTCCCACATCTGTGGCGACGACCGGAAGCGAGGAAGCCATTGCCTCAATTATCGACAGAGGCTGGTTCTCCGCACGCGACGGGAGAACAAACACGTGTGAAGTTGAAAGCAATTCACTTACTTCAGAAGCGTTCTTCCATCCCAAAAATCGAAGCTTGACGTCGTCAATACCTACCGATCTCGCAAGTAATTCATATTTCTCAATCTCACCCGCGCCACAGATAAGCACCTGCCAATCGTGCTCCGCGTCTAGAGCAGCGGCCGCTTCTATCAGGATATCAATGCCCTTGCGATGAATAACCGAACCAACGAACAGATAACGGACCGATACACTATCTCTGTCAGTTTTGCGCACGCTATCCGGCACGCCGTTGTCAATAACATGGACCCTTTGACGTGGAACTCCCAACTCACCAACAGCAAACTCCTTCCAATTGTCCGCAAGGACGATAACAGCTCTGGAAGAACGATAAAAAGCCCTTATCAAGGACTGCGAAAATCGATGCTGCGTTCGAAAATAAGCGTCGTAGCCAGATCCATGCAGGTGAAGAATGACAGGCACCCTCATCATTCGCGCAACAGCAGCGTAGGCCATCTTCCTCCAGGTTGAACCACCCGGGGCCACATGAATATGCACCATATCAAATCCGCCGGTTACCAACTTCGGACAGAACAACAAAAATCTGTACAGCTGCGAGAGTAAGGACAATATCAGCTTATCGGTTGTCCGAGTAGGAAAGAAACTACAGTCCACGCCGGCTTCTGACAAAAAGGTGTTTTCCAGGTAATTTTCTGCGACCCTAGTCATTCCACCGGCCTTTGAATAAAGCGGCCTCGGCACCACCATCAGAACACGCATTCTACTTCCAGACATATTTTAGCCCTACCTAGTTCAGGACACGTTCTCAAGCAGAGCTTATTCTATGCGCTCTGCATTAAAAACGTTCGCAAGCCGATCCTCAATAAGCTGGGCAGATCTGCTCCACGACAACAATAGGGTTTCAGGAAACTTCAACGAGAGAAGCCGAAGAAGATTTTCGTCTTCTATATGACCATCAAACAAAAATTCATTCATCCCCAAATATTCATAGATGCCCCTGATCTTCATATCATGCCCCTCCGTAGTTATCGCAACCGGTTTCACGCCGCGAGATGCGGAGAGCAACAACGCATGTAAACGATTAGAAAACATGACATCACAACCATCAAACACGTTTCTATAATCTTGCGCTCGTTCAGATATATCCAGGTAAAGACAGCGCCCAGGCATCCTCTCTTCAAAGCTTCTGTAAAGATCACTCATAAAATCTCTGTCGCGAACGACTTGACACAAAAACAAGATCCTGCGCTGATCGAATACAGCAATCTGCCTAACCAATTCGACAAAGCGCTGCTTATCATATTTGCTGTTGTCAATACGGAACGAAAAGCAAACAAATCCCGCTTCGCTTCTCGTTTTCGAAACTGGAGGGATCAGGAAAGCTAGATCCGATGCAACCGCGGTGTAGTTAACGCCGCATTGTCGAAGATAATCAGCCGTAATGTTGTCCCTTACAACATGAGCTGCTAGCATAACGGCACGTTGTTTCAATATTTTTTGGTGACGCTTACCCAGGTTCTCGTAGCTTACACCAAAGAGTACGCAACGAATCCCAAATAAACTCAGCGCAGCAATAGCGTAGTTGAGAATTAGATTTGCTGTGTATTTAGGCAGGCTTAATTCGCTCTTCTTTCCCCCAGGCGCAAAAAAAATGTAAGTGGAGTCGTAATTCAACCTCGACAAAAATGCATGGAGCAACAAACTCATTAGTGACAATCGGCGAACGTTCACACCATCTACATTGTCAAGCGCAATCCCATTGCGAAAATAGGTTGGACATCGTCCGAGATATACATCAAGCGCTCCAAACTTTCGTAGCGCTAACGCGAGCTCCCTATTGATAACGGCGTCGCCAACGTTTTCGAACTGAGTTCGAGCAAAGAGGAATATTTTTCTTTTTCTCATTTCACCGGACTTCATTCTCAACTGATATGTATTTCTTCAGAAACTCGATAAGATTCTTCTTCCTCTGATTTACGCCGTGCGAGAACGTTTGTGTGTATTCCGCTGTCATAATTCTGTCGCCTAGTCCGTCCAGCTCCATTTGAACTTGAATTCCTGCAACACCTATGAGCTGCTCGCAGGTGGCGATCTGATGATCATTGCGATGCTCACCGTGCAACGCTAGCCTCGGAACGACTACTATCGGTTTACCGTACCTTCTTGCTGAGAGTATAGTCCCTATCCCTGCGTGACTGACTATTATACGCGCGGCCCGGCCTAACTCATCGAATTCGACGGGAGAAAGGCGTTCATAGAAACGCATGCTCTTAGGAGCGTAAGTCGTTTTTCCGATCTGAGCGACCACCTCTTCATCAATTTCGGCCGCGATCGTATCCATGTACTTCACTAGCCTATCAAAGGGCAGCTGCGTACCAACGGTGACTAAAATCAAAGAACAGATCCTTCGTATCGACTTTTGAACTTTTCAGCTACTTTTGGCCACTGAGACAAATGGACGTCTGCAAAAACCTTAGCCATGGAACCGCTCATGGAGAGCTTTTCAGCGTTCGCTACGCTGTCGATCCAAATTACTTTAGCTCCGAGTAATTTGGCAAACAACATGCATATAAGGCCAGGTGCGGCCCCTGTAGAAAATACATAATGCGGCCTTAGTTTGAAGACAATTCTCATTAATTGAACTGCGGAAATCAACGCATTGACGGGGGTTTGGCGATTGAAATCGCGCACCACATACACGTCCTTTAAGTGATTTCTTTCTGCTAATCCGTGCAATGTCGTTATGTAGAACACATCCGTCCCCGCGAATGCGTCATTAAGGAGCATCAGCTGCTCCCAGTGCCCACCCGACGAGGACACAGCTATAACACGGATCGAGGCTTTTCCAGCAGACGAGTTCAATGCGATATGCTCCTTAAACTTCCAACGATCAGAGACTAATCTTGTCCAAAAACATCACGAGTGTAGACCTTGTTTTTAACGTCGCTTAGATCTTCGTGGAATCTATTTGCGATTATGAGATCCGACTTGGCCTTGAACAATTCTATGTCTCTCATCACCGGCGCACGGAAAAACTCTTCCTCTTCAATTAATGGCTCATACACTAAAACGTCTATCCCTTTGGCGCGGAGTCGCTTCATTACTCCCTGCATAGACGAGTCCCTAAAGTTATCCGACCCCGCCTTCATGGCAAGTCGATAGACACCTACCGTTCGCGGATTCCGCGCTAATATCTCTTGCGCGATAAAGTCTTTCCGCGTGGTATTAGATGCAACTATGGCATGGATCAGATTTTGCGGCACTTTGTCATAGTTTGCAAGAAGTTGCTTTGTGTCTTTGGGCAAACAATAACCGCCATATCCAAAGGACGGATTGTTGTAGTGCGTTCCAATCCGGGGATCCAGCGAAACTCCGTGAATGATTTCTCTTGTATCAAGCATCCGGCTGGCGGAATATGTATCAAGTTCGTTGAAGAACGCCACTCGCATGGCAAGATACGTATTTGCAAATAGTTTGATAGCCTCTGCTTCATTCGATCCAGTCAGTAGCGTGTCTACCGTCTTGGAAATCGCGCCTTCTTTTAGTATTTCTGCAAACTGTTTTGCTTTAAAGGTTCTGTCACCAACAACAATACGTGAAGGGTGTAAATTGTCATACAGAGCTCGACCTTCGCGCAGGAATTCGGGCGAGAAGATAATATTGTCGCTACCCATGTTGCGACGCATATTTTCTGTGAAACCGACAGGTACAGTCGATTTTATTACGATTGTCCCGCCATGATTTAACTCCAGGGATGTTTTAATTGCAGCTTCAACAGAGGACGTATCAAAGAAGTTTGTCTTTGGATCGTAGTTGGTCGGTGTGGCAATTATTGTAAAATCGGATTTTGAGTATGCAAGGTTCGAATCCGTTGTTGCGCGGAGTTTAAGTGATTTCGTTTTGAGGTAATCTGCAGCGTACGGGTCATCAATAGGAGTTACTTTAGCATTCAACTTTTCAACACGCTCTGCAGAGATGTCATATGCAATTACGTCATGGTGCTGCGCAAGAAGTATAGCGTTCGAGGTGCCGACATAGCCGAGTCCAATTACAGAGATCTTCACCACCGTGCATCCTTATTAGTTTGAAATCTGTCTTTCGCGCAATCAACTCGCAAAGCTCCTGACGCGTTGAGTTGAGTAAGCAAATTATTCGCTCTGACCATAGTAAGCATTGTACGCGCTGCTTTTCCGACTTGAAGGCTTTTCCTTCTGATTAAGAACGAGCACATGCTTCGTTTGGGGCCCACTCTGCTCCTTGAGAGCGGCAAGGGCTTTTTTTGCCATGCTCTGAGGCGTACTTGCCCACTTCAGCACAAACACGACAATATCCGTAAATCGGGCCAGATACAGCGCATCCACAACGGCTCCAACCGGCGGCGTATCGATGACGATGTAGTCAAAGTGCCGGCGGGCGGTTCGTAAAATTTGATTAAATCGGTCTCCCATTAGCAAGTCATCGGTGGCAATATCGGAGACTCGCGACCCAAAAATCATCGACAGATCACTCAGCGGGTCGATCAAGGCTTGCTTTGAAACGGAAGGGGGCAGTTCTTGGCCGCGAAGTACTTCACTTAACCAGGGAGTTGCAGTGACGCCGGTTAACTTACTTAGACTTGGCTTGCGAAGATCACAGTCGATGATAAGAGTTTTCCGGCCCGACCTGGCCAAAGTTCGAGCAAGTGCGAGTGCGGTTGTCGATTTGCCCTCATTCGGTTCGGTTGACGTTACCATTATCACCAAACCGTTACGGTCGTCGCCTTCCTTAGAAAGGTCAGCCTTTTGTCGCTCTACGAGCACGCGAAGGCGGCGAATACTTTCAGAAAAAACCGACAGTGGCGCAGAAGATACCAGATCTGCGACACCTATTCTGACTAGGCTCGAAGATGCAGCCTGTCGCGGTATGGTTGTTGCAAGTGGCGTTCGGAGGACCTGCTCAACCTGGTCCTCTGACGTGAAACCTCCGATGAACAATTCTCGGAGGACTGCAATTGAACCGCCCAATCCGAGCGCGAAAGCAGCAGCGACGGCGAGGATCATACGCTTGTTTGGAAACGACGCCGAAGAGGGTGTGGAGGCTTCGTTTACAACTCGCGCATCAGCAACCTGCAATTGCGCCTGTACATCCAGCTCGCGAAGACGCTGTAACAGATTCTGATACTGGCTTCTTGCGATTTCGGAGGATTGTTGAAGAGAATAGATCTCAGTCAGAACTTCCGGCGGCAGGTCGCTGTTCAGCATCGCAGTGCGCATCTCCGTCCGTACCGTGTTGCCACGTTCGTCAAAGGACGCCACCTCCTGCTGAAGCTTCGTCAATTCACGGCCAGCCTCCTCAACAATTTGCGACTGAATCTGCTCCAGTTCGGAGCGGAGGTTGACTGCCCGCTGGCTACCGTCAGTTGCCTGGGAAAGGGCGGCGTTTAGCTCTTCCTGCCGCTCTTGCAACTGCCTGATAGCATCTGCCTGCAGATTTGCAGTCAGCGCACCTATATCACCTGCATTCAGACTCAGCTCAACGACCTGGGCCAGACCACTGACCCGTTCCCGCTCGTTTCGAATACGTTCAAACTCCGAGCGCAGCTGCGCAATCCTCGGCGATGCCGACTGTTGTTCGATCCGATCGAGATTCTCGCTCAGATATCGATCAAAGCCACGTTCGCTGTCTATCAAGGCATTGTTTGCCTGGCTAATCTGAGACTGGATTATGTTGCGCGAGGCTAGCGTACGCGAAATCTTGGACTGCAACTGCAAATCAATGTAGGTTGACGCAATAGAGTTCGCCAGTTTCGCGGCCTTGGCAGGGTCCCTCGATGTGACCGATATCTCGATTATGTAAGTCAGCCCCTGGCGGCGGACGGTAACCGCGTCCTGAAACCGCGAAAGAGCCTGGCCGAGGAGAACTTCCCCCGACGGCGCCGTTATGCTCATATTGAGATAGGACTTTATCCAATCGAATCTTCCGGGCCTGATACCGAACTCCGGATCTGCAAGAAGGTTTTCTCGCCGGATGACCTCCATGTAAATGTTGTCTGAACGCAGGATGGAGACTTCACTCTCTACCCTTGCATTCGCGTCGCTGACCGACACGTTCATTCGGTCATCCGGCTCCAAGAGATCCTTGTTGGAGAGATCGACAAGCACTTTGTTGGTTGCCGTGAATTCAGGCGTCAGAGTATAGAGAACGCCGCCAGTCATCACGACAATGGTCACGACGATCGAAACCATCAGCCACAACTGGCGTCTGAACAGGCCAATGATGGACTTCAGATCGATCTCTTGCTCCATTTGGAACTCCCAGTCATTTCTAAAATTTACACAAGCCGATGTATCAGTATGGTACTTTTCGGCAATGCAAAAACTGTCTGTTGGTTAATCGGAGAAAATGACCGTCAGCTTGCCATCTTGGATGCGTAAAGCAGCAAGGCGGCCAGATTCATAGACCTTGATGTCAAGGTTAATCCGTGGACCGATGACCGTGACTTCTGGCACTGGTGTATGACCATGCACAACCGTCAGCCGGCCGTTGTAAGATGTCCAGTCGAATTCGTGTGGGCGACTCGTCGTCAGCACTTCATCAGTCTGTTCGTCGATCGGAGCGGACGGATCAACTCCTGCATGGACAAAACAATATCTGTCGATACGAAGCATCACGGGCAGCAGTCTCAGGAAATCGACATGCTCCTGCGGAACCAGAGCGCGTAACTGAGATGCCAGAGGATGCTCTCTTACGTCATCGAGATATACCCCATAGGAGGCCAAGGTTTCATCACCACCCAACGTAAGCCATGGCGATCGCGCAGATGGCTTCTGAAGGAAGTCGAGGAACATCTGGTCATGATTGCCCGCGAGACATACCCGGCTGTAGTCCTGCGGTAGCGGGGTGAGGAGATGCTCTATCACAGCCGCGGAAGATGGACCACGATCAATGTAGTCCCCAAGCATCACAATCAACTTAGGTCCGTCGATCCGAAGGCCGTCTGCAATGATTTTCTTCTCCAGCGAGAGAAGTTCGTTCACGCACCCGTGTACATCGCCTATCGCATAGATGGCTGCATATTCTTCGGACGCCATAGTGATACGCTGTCGCACACGAGGATACGCCCTTGCTTGCTTGACAAAGATTGACCTGAGCCAGTGTATCATGAGGCCTGCCGAGCTCCAGCACCGATCCTGGCTGCACCGGCGCCTATGATCGCGGCGAAAAGCAGAGCGTAGCCCTGGATCTCCAAACTGAAATCAACAAACGCGTGAACCATAGCGATTACGGCAACAACAATAGCCGATGATGCCACAAAGTCTGGCGAATTGCGTGACCTGAAGACCCTCAAGAGTCTTCCGGTAATCAGGAGGAGTACAAGCCAGGGAAGAGTTCCAACCACCAGCCCGTAGTCTGCCCACAGCCCGAGATAAGAGTTGTGCGCCTTCTGCCAAAGAAGATCGACGCTAACACCAGGCTGATGGAACAGATGGAATGCCAGCTCATACGAGCCTCCACCAAAACCCGTCCAGGGTCTATTCATGATCATTGCCCAGGTTTGACGATAGAGTTCAAGCCGGACATCGGCATCGCGGTCGACGGAACCCAATCGCTCTACGGTCAAGCCGCCGTAACCCCACAATGCCATCAAAAAAAGAGCGATCATCGGTAAAACGACAGAGAAAAGCTTCAGCACAACACTGCCTGTACCAATCTGCTTCGGCATGACCAAGAGTATCAGTAGCAGCAAGCCAAACATGCCAACGAACAAGCCCATTCGCGACCCCGTTCCCACCAATACGGCTAGAATCAAGAGCAAGCCGAGGCCGTGAAAGGCAAGTTTCGTGATGGTCAAACCCGCAAACAATGAACCGCCGGCACTCCGAAGGTCACGCAGGATTAATCCAGCACCCAAGACCGCGCCGCTTGCCAAAAACGTTGCAAAGGTGTTGCGGTTTACAAACGCGCCGGTCATGGATCCGAGATAGGCCCATTTGGGGCCAATCAGCGTGGAGTCTTCAAACTCCTTGAACAGAACGAAACCCAGTGCGGCATGCAGGACAACTATCCAGAAGAGGATTGACAGGAACTCCAACGATCGCTGCTCGTTTCGGGAAAACTGCAGGGCGAGATAGGCAACGATCAGAACGTTCAACCAGGTGATCAGCGCCAGAAGCGACTCTGTTGGTGCAACACTCAACGTCTGTCCATCAGGCAGTCCGAATGCTCGCAGATCGCCAAAAACGCCCAGGGGAAGGATTTGAAAGACTGCAAATGCCAGAAACAGCGACAGCAAAGACAGTTCGAGTTTGAATTGATCAAGCGACACGGCTGCATCCACATTGATCTTCACGAGGACCGCAGCGTTGAAAACAAGCGCAATTGACAGGATCGCCAGAACAATTGGCCAAACGAGGGGTCTGTTTCCGCCAAGAAAAAGAGGCGTGATTGCAATGGTTGCCGCAACGATCCACATGCAAATGGTATTGACTAAGGGGCGTGTCATGTTTGCCTGATGAGTTTTCCGAGGCCGGGCCAAACGAATTCCGCTCAGTCCGACGGTTGATCAGTTCGGGGCTGCCCGCCTGACACTGCTTACGAAACGGCGCTGCTCGGCTTCCGGCAGCTGTTCCACGATGGCTGTTATGCGCTCGCGGAAATCAATGTCCGACCAATAGCGATCTGCAATCGCGGCTATGCCCGATCGGCTCATCACCATCAGCGCCAAGTCGGAACGATGATTGCTTTGATTGGATTCGGACAGCACAGGTCTGGCTTCTTCTGCGAGTGCCACCCTCAAGCCTGCCACCCATTGCTCATTTCGTCCCGCACGCCAAGCGTAGTCAAGATACGTGTTCAGGCCTTCATGATCACCCAGACTGAAGGATGCTCGCGCAGCCACCGTCCAGGTCAGTGGCTCCAACGAAGTGTGCGATGTATAGGTTATTGCATAGCCAAGGCATTGCTCGGCATGAGATTTGCGCTGCTCTGGCGTCGCCAGCGCTGCCCACAATCCTGTCATCCCCTGCATGCACGCCGCCATCAGCCGTTTCTGGCCGTAGAACGAAAAAGCTGGACGCAGCTCCCCAGCTCTGATCGCAATCGTAGTCGCCAGGCTCTGCTGGTCCCCGTATTGCAGAACCGGCATCTCTCTTGCAATCGCATATACGGACAGACAGAGCGCGAACCCACCGCCCAACAAAGGCACCTTAGATATGATCAAAAACCCACCCCACCCCAGCCCAGAAGCACGAACCACGACACAAACAAAGAGAGGGCGCGTCAGCACCCTCTCTTATTCAAACCGGTTTAGAGCAAGGCTCAGATCGCGCTTGCGCCGACGCCACCGACGGCAGCCGTATCAACACCACCGCCCTGAACCACAGTCTGGGCGATCTGCTGGATTGCAGCCTGACGAGCCGGATCGACCGATGCCGCAGCGACGGCACCCAGGCACTCGGAAATGCTCAAACGAACGGGCGCAGCGGCGCCAGCTCCACCAGCCTGACCAAGAGCGACAGCGAGCTGAGTGATCAAATCTTCATTGAGCGAGCCCGCAATCCGGGCCTCATTCAAGAAAGAGGTAATACCCTCGGTCCCAGCGTTTGCAACCGAGCAGGATGCGACCGCACCCTCAATCCCAGACTGCGCATGAGCTGCACCGGCAAACGCGCCAGCGATTACAACTGCACCAACCAGTAGTTTTTTCATATCAACACTCCTTACCTTTACAATTCGTATACCAAAGCATCACGCCGTTCGCAAGTGCAGAAAGAACAGCTTTTTCATTTGACCCTACTTTGAGCGTCTCGGGGACTTTTTCGCAGGCCGAGTCGAAAAAACAACAATTGCTAGAATTTTACGCATTCACTTAAAGCAGCCTGAGGAACTCATCTCGTATGTTGCCCTCATCGACGGACTTCCCGGACGAAGAAGAACAACAATGAACTCCGAACAGGGACTACAGAGATGATAAAGAAGACGATCATGGTACTGGCCACTCTCATGGCAGTCGGCGCAGGAACCGCCCCGCAGGCATCAGCCTCCCAGATCGGCGGCTTCGCAAGGCAGTTGGAAACGGGCGGCGCCCGTGCCAGCGCGCCGTTGCAGATGCAGCTCTTCTGCCTGCAGAACCCAAAGGACTGCAAGCCTTCAAAGGCAAAGGTCGTGACTTATACGACGCAGATTGAGAAGAAGATCCGCGCGATCAATGCTGCCGTCAACCGCGAGATCAAGCCGACGCGTGAGAAGCGCGACATCTGGTCGGTCAACGTGAGAAAAGGCGATTGTGACGATTACGTCATGACCAAGCGTCAGAGATTGATCCGCGCAGGTATCCCGGCTTCAGCCCTTCGAATTGCCGTCGTGCGGACCCGAATGGGTGAGGGGCATGCGGTACTCATCGTAAAGACCACTGAGGGTGATTTTGTCCTCGACAATCTTCGCCGCACGGTCGTGAAGCGTAATGCGAGTGGTTACCACTATGTCAGCGTGTCGACCGGCAATCCTCTGAAGTGGACACGATAAGCGAAGTATCGACACAGCAACGGCAGCCTCTTTTTTCGAGCGGCGTCGGCGGCAGTACCGACGCCCTCGTTCCTAAACAGCGGTACGAGGCGTTCGTAGCTGCCTGCGCAACAACCAACATCTTTTTTGCCTGGACGTTCCGAAGGAATGAATCGAAAATGACATTTCGAATGAAATCTGGCCTTTCCGCCTTAGCGTTTTCGGTCGCATGCTGGACGTTGATCATCGGCGGCGCTCTGAAGCTCGCCGGTCATGAAGCAGCAGGCATAGACCCTGTGGTGACCGCAAGCCTAGACCGAATATAGTCTCACTGACAGGCGAACATTCGGCTTGATCCACCTCTAAGCGTTACTGGCCCAAAACGCGGCGCGCCGCGTCAATGTCCTTGCGATAGGTTTCATCGCACTGCTTCGAACCGATCTCGAGACGCACCGCGTTCCCCCTGTTGCCGAGCGACAACGCTACCTTCTCCCTAACGCTATGCCGGCTCAAGACTTCATAACTCAAGAACTCTGCGCCAAGGATTTCTCCGCTCTTTGCTCTCGCGACCACCATGAAACATACACGATCGTCATCACTACGGTCCTGATTATCGAGGTATACGCCAAGCAACATTGCATCGCTTGACTGTCCCCCAAGCCAGGACACGGTATAGGCCTGTGGTCTCTTCCAATCCCATTTAGACGAGAGCAGGAGACATTCCGCCTCTTTGCTACGGCCGCATCGCGCGAGATCAGCAACGTGCCAAACATATCCGGTCAGCCCGAGTTTCGGCCCAATGGCAGAGGGGTCACTCGCCAGAAGCCCCAGGGCAAGCGTAAACTCTTTAAATGCTGAAGCCATTTGCTGTCCCGCCGCCATGATCAAAACAAAAAGCTCGCACCCAAAATCCGTCAATACAGAATAGGGGCTCTGCTTAGCAAAGCAGCGCTATTGATTCGATCAGAATGCATAGGATGTTAGACGGACTTCGATGAAAGCGGGAGTATATCTCACCATTGCGTCACAGGATTTTCGGCGGAAGTTGATCAATGAATAGCGCTACGCGCAGCGATGTGCCGGCACAGGGCTTAAGCACCTATGACGACCGATATCAAAGCGGCCTAAAACCTGATACAGCGCGCTGTGCTTGCATAAAGTGAAACTGAATGCTCTGAAGTCCCGCATCACCTGACGGGCAGTCAATGGCTGACGTCAGAGTCCTTCACGAGCTTGGAAGCGATCTCGGAAAGAACTGCCGCCACTTCGTCACGGGAATAGCCCATCGACAAAGCCTGTCGCACCAAGAGGTTGACCGCATAACCGAGCGACATATCGACCTCAAGTGGCCGCAGCCAAGCATCGTCACTACCGGGGCCGGACTTCAGGGAGCCCAACGCGGCCTCGAGCTTTTCTGAAAAAGTCATCAGGTTTCCTTTCTACGCGGAACAATCTCCAAGGAGACATTGTACAATCAGAACGTCAGAATTGAAGAGACGAAAAAGGAAACCAACCAACTAAGTAAATATATCGACTTTAATTCTATTTTTAATAAATCGCTACTCCATATATAATTATACATCGAGAGAAACTTCCAAGAAAGCTGGAACGAAGCGCGTTCCATTTTGCCGACCGTGGGCGTCCCTCGTGCATGACGGGATAGCTAAAACGGCTGAGCAGTAAGCAAGATATCAGCACTTGGACGTCATGCAAAGCAGTTAACTCTGATCGGTAGCTTCAAGCAGAAACGTTTGACACGCATCGGACGGAATGCAGTCATCTCCAGAACAGGAGCCAAGTCGTGACGCAGTTCGTTTCAATAGGGTAGGCGGCAGCCTGTTCACAAAAGGAAATCATGCGCAGTTGGTTGCGATCGCCGGGGACAACCAGATAGCTTATCCCCGGCAAGCATGATCCAGGGGCTTCTCCGCTTAGTTCAGGGCTCAGCTAGCGGGCGCCTTCCTTTCTGATAATGGTGCGGCGTGTCACCCCTTCCTTGTCGGTCTTTTCGCCGCGAGCAACGAAGCCTTCGGGGCTACGGGCATCCAAGAACGAAAAAGAGACTGCTTCGGCGTCTGAATGTGATTTGCTGCATGCCTTGCCCGTTGCACGGGCTGTTGTTTTGCCCTGCGACCGCTGTAACGCGTGACAAGCTTGTCGCCGTCATAAAGGGCCCTCATTTGCCGAAGTACTTGATGTTGAAACTTGCGGGGCCCGTCCCGGCCGTTGATTTGCGGGCGGCAAGGCCGACAGCCATTACGACCGGAGACAAGCATACTGCATAGATTGTCATGGATTTTTCTGAAGTATGTTGATCTACGCCGGGTCAGTAGATGCTCTCCAGGCGGACAGAAACCACACGAGCTGCGGCACTGTGCAGCGGCCCAAGACGGCAACGTTCACCCGATGGGCCAGTCTCGCACAGAGCTCGAATAGCCGAGATCGTCGAGGCAGTCAGCAAACCATTGACCGGCCCTGAATAGCTTCCAAGCTTCTTCAGACCACTTTGGACAACATAGACATAGGCATTCGGGTTGATTGATCGCAAAGCTTCGATCAAGCCTCTGCGTTGCGTCACTGGGGCAACGCTGATTTGCTGGTCTACAGCTGCAAAATCAGACAGTGAGCGTGCGGCAGACGCCTGCAGCATGAACTGTTCGCGTTTTTTTTGCTCTTCAGTCAGGACGGGTGAATACTTGGCAAACGCAGCCTGGGCCTTGGCGAGAGACGCCTGGAAGGTTTTCCCACGCCCCATTCGATAGGCTTCAATCAGCGCGCGTGCGGCTGCTGCATCTCCCTTATCTGCCTCTTCCGACAGGATACGGACGGCCTTGGCAGGGTCACGAGGCACGCCTCTACCCCTGAAATAAACATCCGCCAACGTAACCGAGGCCTGAGCAACACCCTTTTGGCGCGCATCTTCAAGGATGCTAAGGCCTTTGTTGGGCTCAGACTGCCTGCCAAACGAACCCGACAGATGTGCATTCGCCAGGGTCACCTGGCTTTGCCCATCGCCCAATGCCGAGGCGGCAGACAGGTACTCGATTGCACGAGGTTTGCTCTGCAGTCCAAAGTCGCCTCTCAGGTAGAGACGTGCAAGCTGCTTCATGGCGTCGACTTTGCCAGCCTCCGCCGCCTTTTCATACTGTGCACGCGCAGCTTCAAAATCGGCTTCGACGTAGTCACCGCTCGACAGGATGTCGCCCAGGAAAACTGCGGCATCCATGTTCCCCTGATCCGCTTCGGTGCGGAGGAAGGCAATCGCCTTTTCAGCATCCCGTGGTTCCCCGAAGCCCCTTAGAGATGCTTCCGCCACACGGCGCCACGCTTTGGAGTTACCGCTTTCTTGTGCCGCCCGGAAGTATTCTGCAGACCTCTTCAAATCAACCGGAACCAACACTCCATCGCGATAGATTTCTCCAAGCTTGACCATCGCGTCATTATCGCCTGCGTCGGCAAGTTTGACCGTCAATTCGACGACCTTAGCACCGTCGGCAGGCACAGGCCCACCGCCAGAATAGAGCTCCCTTAGAGCCTCGGTCGCCGCATTTCTGCCTTCGGCACTGAGGCTCTCAAGGGTCGCGAGGCCCCCATCTATATCCTGTTCGACAGCGTCTCCAGCAATCGCCAACTGCGCCATCAAGATCCTCGCGTTCACCTTGCCTCCATCGGCTGCTTCGCGAACAAGACTTGCGCCCTTAACCTTGTCGATCGGCACACCCTCACCTTGAAGATAGAAACGACCGAGGGTGAGCTTGGCATCCAGGTTTCCTGCTTCCGCAGACTGATGCAAGAGGGCGTAAGCCCGCGTTTGATCTCGTGCAACCTCCTTGCCGGCAAGTAGCAATTCAGCCAGTCTGAGCTGGGCGTTGCTTGCGCCACCAGATGCAGCCTTTTCGAGGAGAACAAGCGCGTTTACGATGTCCTTCTCGACGCCGTCTCCCTTGCGCAAAGCTTCCGACAGTGAGAACTGCGCCTGAGCATCGCCGAGTTCTGCTGCTTTCCTAGTCAAATCGAGGGCCTTGGCTTTGTCTTCGGGAACAAGCTGGCCCGCCCGATAGATCGCTGCGAGCTTTCGAAGTGCTCCGGTTGACCCAGAATCCCCGGCTTCCTGTAAAAGTTCGAGGGCAGCGGGTACATTCTTCTCAACGCCTTGACCCGACAGCATCAGATCCGCCAAGGCCCTCTTCGCGTCGATGTCCTTGGCAGCGAGGCCTTCAAGCCGCGAAAGAGCGTCCGCCTGCTCGGCAGTTCCAGGCTTGGAACGGATCAGCTTGACGAGTGCCCAAGGGCCGGCTTTGCTCTCGCCTGCAGTCGTGGCAGCCAATACAGGCGAACCTGTAACGGCAGATATTGCAATCATTACACAAGCATAGCGTGCAGCTAATACTGACTTTCTCATGCCACGTCTCCTTGCCTCAGGTTGCGGTGCAAACACTTCGCCAAACACCGCGACTGTTGTCCAGCTTTAAGACAAAATGGCGGCAACGCGCCCAAATTGAAGCCATTAATTTATACAATATAAATACTGTACCTTCGCAACTTGTGCATTGCAAGAGAGTCCCAGAGACGGGATGATTTCCTGGCGTACAACATCCGCGAGTAGCCGGCGGAAACCAGGCTCCCGACTGCACAGCGATTTCAAATGGAGCAAACGTGCATGAGGTAACGGGGGACACTTCGCCTTGGAGGACACCAAGCGCGCCGCAGACCTTCGGCATGGACCAAGCCGCCTGCAGAAGGCCAAATGGACGCTGGCGGATTTGGGAGAGCGGGGCGGAGGCAGGAGCCAGCCACGGCGTAGTTATGTGCGGACCAAGACTGCTGACGCGGTACTAATGACGCGCACCTCTATCCCACTCGATACGGGGTCACCCCGTCGGGACGTATGCTTCAAGGCTGACTTTCAGCCAAGAGCAATCCAATCTGCCTTTGGTTCCCTATCCACATGAGACAGAGGTGGGAGCAATGTGATGTTTCTCTTCTGCCGGAGTTTCCTTGGAAATTCTGGATGAGCGTTCAAAGCTGATCGACAGGTGCGGGCTTCAGAGTGACGCCGCCAAAATGCCACGCAGTTGATGTTCAACCATGGGCCTGATGTCGGGCCGCTCGATGGCAAAGGCGACATTGGCG
This sequence comes from Rhizobium sp., assembly GCA_027533385.1. Lineage (GTDB taxonomy): Bacteria > Pseudomonadota > Alphaproteobacteria > Rhizobiales > Rhizobiaceae > Allorhizobium. The sequence goes on from JAPZUE010000058.1 coordinate 17,783, forward strand.
AGGATGAAACCATCCTTGGCGCCGCAGTCGAAGGTCTCGCCCTTGAAATGGTAACCGGCAAAGTCCTGGACCTGGGCAAGCTTCAGCATGCCATCGGTGAGCTGGATCTCGTTGCCAGCGCCACGCTCCTGG